>NZ_BJKB01000015.1:0-528 GCF_010725055.1 Gelidibacter japonicus
ACAAATAGAATCGATTTTTAGTGGTTCACTTTCATCCGCTCAAGGTGGTTCACTTTCGCCCGCTGCGCTATGTTCAGTTTAATCCGCTGGAGGTGGTATACTATGCCCGTTTTTTGCACTTATTCAAAAGAATCTTAAAATAGTTAACGACAATGATCAATTATTATTAAATTTAAGGCAATCACCTTATTGTCTTATATGAAGAGAAAATCCAAAATCATATAATATTTTGTACTCAAATAATTCAAGTAAATATCTAAAATTTTATATTTCTCAAAAAAGAAACGCATAAGCTCTTGTTTTTAACAGACTCACACACAGACTCACAACTATCGTAACACAGAACCAATTGTTAATCATTGTATTACATGAATTGGAGCAGTTCTTCTTTATCTAAATCAATTCTGGATGATTAAAATGCTTAGTAAACATAATTGAGCAGATTTCTCCTACTTAGATCTGATTCAAATTTTAGGTATCACCAAAAAAAGGACAGTTACAAAATAGAATCATTATATTTGTATCACG
>NZ_BJKB01000015.1:538-121448 GCF_010725055.1 Gelidibacter japonicus
AGTTCTGACCCCTGACGGTACAGAACATGTTTACCATCAGGCTCGTTGGGACAGTGTCAGCAACCAATGGGTAACCACAAAAATAGCTGACGCAGGTGATGGTCTGCATACTGCTGCCTATTCTGCAAACCAATCGCGGTTTCCTTCACATTCTTTTTCTTCAGGAGGTCTTAACTTTGCTGCCAACGACTTATCAACAGTTTATTTATCTAAAAGAAGTGAGCAAGGTGTTTTCGAGATCTACAAATATACCACCTCAGATTCAGGAAGCACGTGGCAAGAGGCAGAAACTTTAACTTCAGGAACAAGTTCCAGCCAAGTGAACATACGTCCAAGGCGAGTAAAAAATCTGCCTGAAAACGCTCCTTTAGATATCGTCTGGATGCAGGGCGAGTACTCAAGTCCCGTAGATTTTGACACCAAAATAATGGCAATAGGCAATGCAGTAACTCCAACGGCAATAGCCTTCGAAAATGAAGAGTACAATCTTGTGATAAATGATATTGAAACTTTAAACGTTTACTTCTCTCCAATTTTTGTAGCCAATAAAGAATTTACGTTGGAATCTAGTGATGGGTCTATCGTAGAAATTACTTCAGACAATAAAATTAAAGGTCTCGCTCTAGGTACCGTGACTATAACGGCCATAGCCATAGATGACCCATCGATTACAGCAACTTGTCAAGTAACGGTCTTGGACAGGTTGGTATTTGACCTGTTTAAAGAGCGTATTGTTGCAGACCTCATACAAGAGAAATCAAAAGATGTTAGTCAAAGAGATGCAGATGTTGCTTCTTACTTGGCTCAATTGCAATCAGATGGTGCATTCCCGGATGTCGATTATTCATCAACCGCCAGAACAGACTGGCCTCCACTAGTGCATTTAGACCGTTTAATGGATATGGGGCTGGCCTACACTGATGAGGGAAGCATCTACTATGGAGATACTTCCCTAAAAGCAAAGATGGATACAATGCTTCAATATTGGCAAACCGAGCAACCAAGCTCAAACAATTGGTATTATAACCAAATTGGAGAACCAAAACTAATGGGGCAGTATCTTATCCTAATGGATTATCTAGGGAGTGAAAGAATCCCGCAAGTCTTATTGAACACAGCTATTGCACGCCTAAGCAATAATGGAGGAAACCCTTCGTCTCAAACTGGTGCCAACCGCATTGATGTGGCTTTGCACCATATGTATAGAGCTTGTCTTACCAAAGATTCCGATTTACTGAACGAGGCAATGACCTATATCTATTCGCCTATTGAGCTAACAACAGGAAGTGAAGGGATACAATATGATAATTCTTACACACAACACGGACGCCAGTTGTATACTGGTTCCTATGGAAACGTTTTTCTAACAGGAATTACCAAGGCAAGCATGTATGCTGTAGACACAGAATATGCCATTCCATCTGATAGATTGCAAATTCTAAGTAATTTGGTAAAGGATTCCTATGCAACTATATTTAGAGGTGAATATATGCTTTTCAACCCTTTAGGACGGGCTTCTACCCGACCTAACGCCACAAAAAAGACAGGGGATACAAGTATCTTTGAACGAATGAAAAGTCTTGATCCTGCAAATGCGGCAATTTACGATAATGTAATTTCTCGATTAACAGGAGCCGAAGATCCAAACTATGGCATCACACCTTCGAGCGTTCATTATTACCATTCCGATTATACATTACACAACAAACCAGCCTATACAGTAGATTTACGCATGGTTTCCAATAGAACGGTTCGCAATGAATACCTAAGCGATAACGGAGAGGGCATCAAACAATACTTTTTGTCCGATGGTGCTACTGGAATTTTTGTTGATGGCGATGAGTATTATAATATTTTTCCAGTGTGGGACTGGTCTAAAATCCCTGGTGTTACTTCTCCAGAATACACTTCTATTCCCCAAGCATCAAGTTATCTTCAAAAAGGAACATCAGACTTTGTTGGTGGAGTAACCGATAATTTAAATACCGTTTCAGCTTATCAATATAACGACACTTACAGTGGAATCAATACTTCTGCGAATAAAGCATGGTTCTTTTTTGATAATGAAATTGTTTGTTTAGGAAACAGCATTCAATCCACTTCAGGTCTAAAAGTAAATACAACCGTCAATCAGAACCTTCTTGAGGGGAATATCACCGTGTCTTCCGGTGGTACAAAATCTTCCATAACCTCAGGCGATTATGATTACAGCAACTTAGATTGGGTATATCACGATAAAGTAGCCTATTACTTTCCAGAGCATGGCAACATCAATCTATCGGCGCAGCAAAAAACTGGTTTATGGTCAAGTATAAACACCAATTATGCAAATGAGCCTACGGTTGTAAAAGACGTTTTCACATTAGCCTTTGACCATGGTGTCGATCCTACGGAAGACACCTACGCTTACGTAATTGTTCCAGGAGTTTCAGAGGCAGAAGCAGATTTTTATACGATTTCAGATATTGAAATCTTGGTGAATTCTGATTCTTTACAAGCCGTTTACCATAAAGCACAAAAAAGTTACGGCTTGGTGTTTCATAAAGCCTCGAAATTCGTTCATAATGACTTTGCGATAGAAGCTGATGCAGGTTGTGTAGTGCTGGCCAAAGATGTAGATCAAGCCGAAGCGATCATCTATGTTGCAGATCCACAAAATGGAACAATTCCGATTAATTTGGGTGTAGTAACCTCTGAAGTCAAAGAGCCAAGGTTAATCACTTATAGCGCTTCCAACCCTCATTTAGGGCAGTCCCTAAGATTTAATATTAACCAAGACTCACCGCTTTACCCAGGCAAAGAAACTTTGTTGGATAAGTCAGGCTGGATCATTAAAACTTCAATAGAAGGACCTACGGATACGGTTGTGGGAGGTTCAGAGCCAGAGTATATTATAGATGACAATACACAAACTGCCTTTTTGTTTGTAAAGCCAGGAAGGACTTTTGGAGGAATTACGGCTGATTCGGATTATGAGCCATCCTTTACCATCGACATGCAAACTGAGCAAGATATTAGTTTCTTTGTCTATAGACACCGAACGGACAATAGCCTTAGCATTTTAAGAGCCTCTTCAGTGTCTTTCTATGGTAGTGATTCAGAAGATGGGCCATTCGATCCAATCGTTGAAGATGTGGCAATTGCAACTGATGTTCCTGAGGTTAAAGTGTCATTTCCTGAGGTGAATTACCGTTATATCAAATTAGTAATTACCGGATGGGATGTTAACTCAGGGAGCACCATTCAAGTCTCAGAGTTCAATGTAGGAAACTTGGACAATACCACTCTCGGAATGGAAGATCTTCCAGTTAATTCCAATCCATCAGAGTTCTCGGTATTTGTCTATCCAAACCCTGTGAATTCAGGTGATCATCTAAATTTCAAGATGTCAAGATTTTCGGATGATGTCGTTTTTGAAGTATACGATATTTTAGGAACCTGTCACCAAAAAGCAAAAGGAACAGTAATAAATACTGCAGGATTGTCATCTGGATTGTACTTTTTGAAAGTGTTTGAAAAAATGACAGGCCAAATTGCAACCGTTAAATTTCTTGTGAAATAGTTTGAATTAATAGCAACCACAATTAGGCTTACTCGAAATTTCGGGTAAGCCTTTTTATTTTAAGTCTATTTAGTCTCCTTTCTTAAAAGGCCATATTATGCTGGGAAGAATCTCGTTCTACAAGACTCGCCTGAATAACAATTTTCTCATTGATGAAGTTTTTATTAGAATTAGTGATCTGAGAAATTAAAAGTTCAGCAGCCCGTTTTCCAATATCAAACCCAGGCTGATTGATAGTCGTCAACGACGGCTCAATCACGGCAGATATAGCTTCATTACTAAAACCTACAATGGCAATATCCTCAGGTATTTTATATCCATTTCTTTTGAGCTGTTGCAAGGCACTAATGGCGGCAACATCATTTGCTGAAAAGATACCATCTACCTTATAAGGTAACTCTATAATTTTATTGACATTGTCCACACCGTCTTGTTCCATTAGGCGGGAACTAAAAATCAGTTCTTCACTAAACTCCATATCATGTTTTAGAAGTGCTGCTTTATAGCCTTCACAACGGTTTTTATAGATTTCCAAATGCATGGGCCCAGAAAAATGGGCAATTTTTTCACATCCTTTTATTATAAGATGCTCTGTAGCATCAAAACCAGCTTGGAAATCATCAATAAGGACACTGCTCGTATCGGGTATATCAAGATGCCTGTCAAAAAAAACAAATGGGATCTTTCGCTTTCTTAGGCCTTCAAAATGCTCGTAGTTTTTCGTCTCCATAGATATGGATACCAAAACACCATCTACCCTATTCGCCACTAAGGTATTGATATTATTATGCTCGCGTTCCAATTGTTCCAAGGATTGACAAATAATAACATTATACCCAAGATTATAAGACGTCTCTTCAATTCCCGCAATGGCAGAAGAAAAGAAATGCCTTGAAATACGAGGCACAATAACACCCAGGGTATTGGTTTTATTTTTGCGCAAGTTTGAGGCCAAATCATTCCGCTGATACCCCAATTCATGGGCCTTGGCAATAATTCTGTTTTTAGTTTTTTCAGTTACCCTGGGACTGTCGTTAAGTGCCCGTGAAACGGTAGAACTATCAACATTTAGAATCCGAGCAATATCGTGTATGGTTATTTTATCGGGGCTCATAGCGTAAATGGAACAAAATTTAAGGTAATATAGTGTGTTTTGAAAAATTCTAAATTAATCAAAATTCAACTTATATGATCGCTTTCAATGTCAGAAGCTTCTTTTACTAAAGATAAAACTCCTATAGCAAAGATAAGTATAAAAATACAATCGATTGTATTTTTATTTTGTTACATTTACAATTCTAATTCTTAGAACAACTAAAATTTTATTAATAAATAATACTGAAGTTATGAAAACGACCTATGAAGTAAGATATGCGGCGTCTCCGAATGATGTAAAATCCTACGACACCCAGAAATTACGTGATGAATTCTTGATCGACTCACTAATGAAGCCAGATACAATCCATTTTGTTTATACACATTATGATAGGTACATGGCAGGTAGTGCAGTACCAACAAGCACACCCTTAAAGTTAGAGACTGTTGATGCTCTAAAATCCGAGTTCTTCTTGGAACGAAGAGAATTAGGTATTATCAATGTTGGCGAGCAAGGTACGGTATCGGTTGATGGCACAGACTATGTGTTGAACCATAAAGAAGCCCTCTATATAGGACAAGGCAACAAGGATGTCACTTTTTCAAGTACATCTGCCAATAAACCTGCTAAGTTCTATTTGAACTCCACTCCTGCCCATAAAGCATTCCCTACCAAAAAAATAGGTACTGATGATGTTGAAGTTATTGAATTGGGAGCACCAGAAACTGCCAACGCAAGAACACTAAGAAAGTACATAGTCAATACTGTGGTAGACGTGTGCCAATTACAAATGGGAATGACTACACTAAAACCAGGTAGTTCATGGAACACGATGCCTGCCCACGTACATGACCGACGCATGGAAGTCTATTTCTACTTTGAAGTTCCGGAAGATCAAGCAGTCTGTCATTTTATGGGTCAACCACACGAAACAAGGCATATTTGGATGGCCAATGACCAAGCGGTCATCTCCCCTCCTTGGTCAATTCACTCTGGCTCCGGAACGAGCAGCTATACCTTTATATGGGGGATGGCAGGAGAAAACTTAGACTATGGCGACATGGACCATTGCAAAATAAACGAATTAAGATAAACTCATAAAATACTATATTATGTCAACTAAATTATTTGATTTAACAGGAAAAGTAGCATTGGTAACAGGTGCTGTTCACGGTCTTGGCATGGCTATGGCCAAAGGCCTCGGAAATGCAGGCGCCACCATTGTAGTGAACAACCATTCTGGAGATTCTTTGGAAGCTGCGGTTAAGGAATATAAGAATTCAGGCTTAAACGCTCATGGTTACGTCTTTGACGTGACGGATACGGAAGCGGTCGAAGCCGCCATCACGAAAATTGAAACCGAAGTTGGACCAATTGACATTTTGGTCAACAATGCCGGGATTATCAAAAGAACACCAATTATAGAAATGGAAACTGTCGATTTTGAAGAAGTCATAAAAGTGGATCTTGTGGGCCCATTTATCGTTTCAAAATTCGTTGCCAAAAGTATGATCAACAGAGGTGGAGGAAAAATCATAAACATTTGCTCAATGATGAGTGAGTTGGGCAGAGATTCTGTAAGTGCCTATGCCGCTGCAAAAGGTGGCTTAAAAATGCTGACCAAAAGTATGGCTACAGAATGGGCGCGCTATAATATCCAAACCAACGGCATCGGTCCTGGATATTTTGCGACAAGCCAAACCGCACCAATTCGCGTTGATGGACATCCTTTTAATGATTTCATCATTGGGAGAACTCCTGCCGGGCGTTGGGGAAATCCCGAAGACCTACAAGGAACTGCTATATTCTTAGCCTCCCAAGCCAGTGATTTTGTCAATGGCCATGTCGTTTATGTAGATGGCGGAATTTTGGCGACCATCGGAAAACCTTCTAACGAAAAATAAAAAATGATGTTGCACCTTCGTAAATACGCCTTGTTTATTACTTTATTCGCATTGATGGCTTCATGTGCTGATCAAGAAAAAGCGAAAACATTTACTGTAAAAAACAGTTTGGACATGGATCGCTCTTTCGAAACGGTTGAATTAACCAAAGACTTTTTAAAAGTGGATGATCTTTCTAATGTGGGTATCAAAAATATCGATACCCAGACATTGTTGGTTACACAGACCATTGACACTGATGGAGATGGGATTTTAGACCTCATCATCTTTCAACCGGAAATCAAAGCCAATAGTGAACAATCTTTTGAAATTGTGACTGTTACCGAGGCAGAGCGCCCTGAAGCACCGGAATTGTGCTACTCGCGCTTTGTACCGGAACGTACCGATGATTATGCGTGGGAAAATGACAAAGTCGCTTTTAGGGTCTATGGCCCTGTGGCACAACAAATGATTGAGCAGAATATTCCCGGTGGCACTCTATCCAGCGGTGTTGATGCTTGGTTAAAACGAGTCGAGTATCCAATTATCAACAAGTGGTACCAAAAAGCTACAGACGGTACAGGAAGCTATCATGAAGATACGGGTGAAGGCCTTGACAACTTTCATGTCGGGCCTAGCCGTGGCGTTGGTGGCATTGCCGTAAAAGTGGATACAGCATACTATATTTCAAAAAACTTTACCCAATGGCGTACCATTACTACTGGTCCACTCAGAACAAGTTTTTATTTGGAATACGCTAATTGGGATGCTGCGGGAAATGAAATCACCGAATCCAAAGTAATTAGTTTGGACCTGGGTCAAAATCTCTCAAAGTATGACACCAGTATTAAAGGTGTGGACAAAATTTCGGCTGGATTGACCCTGCACGAAAAAGACGGTGTGGTCAGTGGCGATAAAGATCAGGGATGGGTAAGCTATTGGCAACCTATTGCGGATACTGAAATAGGAACTGCCATTGTTGCACCTAAAAAGTACTTTATCGATTACGAAACGTATGACACCGAAGTTACCGATTTAAGCAATGCTTATGCCCATCTTGAGGTTTTAGATGAAAGAGTCATCTATTATGCCGGTTTTGCTTGGAAAAAATCAGGGCAGTATCCAACAAAGGAATTATGGGAAGCCTATTTGGACCGCTTTTCAAAACAAATAAAAAGTCCAATGACTGTTACTTTAGATTAGTGCTCTTAACTGTCCAATAACCTTAAAGACCCGCACCCAAGAAAAGTTATGGATAGAAACAAGAAAAGAGTAAGACTTTATATCAAGTTCTAATTAAACAATATTCAATAAATGCAAAAAGTAGTCACCTTTGGAGAAATCATGTTACGCCTATCTACGGAGCATCATTTAAGATTTTCCCAAGCCAATTCTTTCATGGCCAATTATGGGGGCGGCGAGTTTAACGTCGCTGTCTCCCTGTCCAACTATGGTGTTCCCACTGAATTCGTAACCAGACTTCCTTATAACGATATTGGGCAATCAGCATTGATGGAAATACGCAAACAAAATGTATCTTCAGAAAACATTGTGTACGGTGGCGAACGTTTGGGAATTTACTTTTTAGAAACTGGTGCAGGAACACGTGGCAGTAAAGTGGTCTACGATCGGAATCATTCGGCTATTTCTAATATTGAGGTTGGTATGATCGATTGGAAAAAGGTCTTTCAAGATACAAGTGTCTTCCATTGGAGCGGCATTACACCGGCTATATCCCAAAATGCAGCTGATGTGTGTTTGGAAGCGGTTAAAGTTGCCAAAGATATGGGAGTTCTAATTACCACTGACTTAAATTATAGATCAAAGCTTTGGCAATACGGTAAGGCACCGAAAGACATTATGCCAGAGCTTTTAAATTATAGCCATGTCATCTTGGGTGATCTTGACACGGCATTTATGATGACCGGAAAGGATAAGCTCAACCTTGATTATAAAAATACAGACAGTTTGCCTCAGTATTATAATTTGTTTTTTGAGCAGTATCCCGATTTGAAATATATGGCTACTAGCATGCGCTATTCCATAAGTGCGTCCCATCAACAGATAGGCGGTGTTTTTTATGATAGAGCGAAAGTGTATACCGCTGCCGTTAGAGAGGTCACTCCGGTAGTTGATCGTGTTGGAAGTGGTGATGCCTTCATGGGAGGCCTTATTTATGGATTGTTGCAAACCCCTTTTGATCCTCAATACACAATCAATTTTGCAGTTGCAGCCTGTTGCCTGAAACATACCATTTCGGGCGATTTTAATTTGGTCACAAAAGAAGAAGTAGAAACGATAGCGAAAGGAGATGCCTCAGGAATCGTTTCTCGATAATTTATATAAAACAGGGTAAAAAATAAATATAATTTATGGCACAGTTTTCAAGAATAGAGGTCGCAAATATCATGAAAGAAACAGGATTGGTGCCCTTATTTTTCAGTCAGGATTTAGAGTTGAGCAAGCAAATTCTTAAAGCCTGCTTCGATGGTGGTGCACGCTTGATGGAGTTTACGGCACGCGGGGATTTTGCCCATGAGATCTTTGGCCAACTGACCAAATATGCCATTAGTGAATTACCAGGAATGGTCATGGGTGTTGGTTCCATAACAGATGCGGCATCTGCCTCTTTATTCATGGCATTGGGCGCCAACTTTATCGTAACGCCCGTATTTCGTAAAGACATTGCTATTGTTTGCAATAGACGTAAAGTCTTATGGTCTCCTGGATGTTGTTCGTTAACAGAAATTGCACAGGCCGAAGAGATGGGCTGTGAAATTGTCAAGCTTTTCCCTGGCGATAGTTTTGGTGCAAAATTCATAAAGAACATCAAAGGTCCGCAACCATGGACCAACATCATGCCTACTGGAGGTGTATCGCCAAATAAAGAAAATCTTAAGGAATGGTTTGATGCCGGAGCGACATGTGTGGGCATGGGTTCTCAACTGATTACTAAGGACATAGTGGATCAACAGGATTTTAAAAAGCTGGAAGAACAAGTCCGTTGGACAATAGAGACCATCAAATCCCTAAGACATTAATTACTATTTGAATATGAAGGAATATATATATACGTTTTTTGCGATTGCTCTGTTTTTTGGACTCGTGTCCTGCCAATCGGTTGAAGAAACCAAAACAATCAAGTTGGCTCACGGTCTGGATGAAACACATCCTGTACACAGAGCTATGGTATTTATGGGCCAGGAACTGGAAAAGAAATCTGAAGGTACTTTAAAAATCGACGTGTATCCAAATCAACAATTAGGTTCAGAGCGTCAATGTCTGGAACTTCTGCAAATTGGAAGTTTGGGAATGACCAAGGTATCCGCCGCCGTTATGGAAAACTTTTCACCAAATATGAAAGTGTTTGGATTACCATATTTGTTCAAGAATCGTGCACAAACCTTTAGGGTTCTAGATGGCCCGATTGGAAAAGAGCTTTTGGATGGTGGTGAAAAATATTGGTTAAAAGGTTTGGGCTATTATGATGCTGGGAGCAGAAGTTTTTATACCGTGAAGTCACCTATTGAGAAACCGGATGATCTGAAAGGATTGAAAATTCGAGTCATGGAAAGTGTCACCGCCATGAATATGATCAAGAGCATGGGAGGCGCGCCAACTCCAATTTCTTCTGGAGAATTATATACGGCGTTACAGCAAGGCGTTGTGGATGGTGCTGAAAACAATCCCCCTACATTTTACTTGACCAGGGAATATGAAGTTTGTAAGTATTTCTCGTTAGATGAACACACCACCATTCCTGACGTCCTTATTATGAGTACGCATCTTTGGAATTCACTTAATGAAGAAGAGCAAGGTTGGGTGCAAGAGGCGGCTGATGCTTCAGTTCAATATCAAAGAAAACTTTGGGCTAATGCTGAAGAGGAAGCTCTTGCGGCAGTGGAAAAAGCTGGTGTCACCATTTCAAGACCTGACAAGACGCCATTTATGGAAAAAGTAACCTCGGTCTATGATTCTTATAGGGACAATACTGAAATATACAGTCTCATTAAGAGAATTCAAGAGACCAATTAGAACAATTTTCAACCCTATAATATAACACAGTAATCATTTTAATAATCGATAATCAAACAATATGGAAATTCGAAGAAAAATAGACCTGTATTTAGGTTATGTTCTTGCCCTTATTATGGGTATTATGGTTATAAACGTTCTTTGGCAGGTGTTTACAAGATTTGTTATGGGATCTCCAAGTTCGTTTACTGATGAGCTTGCCCGATACCTCATGATTTGGGTTGGGGTCCTGGGCGCCGCCTACATTTCCGGAAAAAGAATGCACGTTGCCATAGATATATTACCTAACCGTTTGAGTAAGGAAAAACAAGTGCAGCTCAAGAAGTTTGTGAACTTTATCATCATACTTTTTTGCTTTGGGGCTTTGGTAGTCGGCGGTTTAAGATTGGTCTATATTACCTATATTCTTGACCAGCATTCGCCAGCACTACAAATTCCTTTAGCTCTGGTATATTTAATTATACCTATCAGTGGCATCCTTATTATCTACTATAAAATATCGGACATTTATCTTAAACAATTCTAATGGAGTATCTACCTATCTACGTTCTAATATTTAGTTTTATCGGATTATTGCTCATTGGCGTTCCAGTGGCATGGAGCATTGCCATCTCGTCTTTATTGACCATGATGACCAGTATTTCAATGCTTCCGGCATTGACCACTGTATCCCAGCGCATCGCTACCGGATTGGATAGTTTTGCATTATTGGCCATTCCGTTTTTTGTGCTTTCGGGACAATTAATGAACAGAGGCGGCATTGCGCATCGCCTCATCGATTTTGCGAAAACCCTGGTTGGTGCCTTGCCAGGTGGATTGGCACTTATTAACGTAGTGGCTGCCATGCTGATGGGCGCCATTGCCGGATCAGCGATGGCATCAGCTTCCGCTATGGGCAGTATTTTAGGCCCAGAAATGGAAAAAGAAGGCTATTCCAAAGAATTTGGTGCGGCAGTAAATGTGACTTCATCAACCCTCGGTTTGATTATTCCCCCAAGTAATGTGCTTATTGTTTATTCATTGGCCAGTGGCGGTGTCTCTATTGCCGCTTTATTTTTGGCAGGTTATATTCCTGGAATCTTAACAGGTCTTTTTTTAATGATTGTGGCATCGTTATATGCAAAAAAGAAGAAATATAAATTAGGTGAAAGAAGTTCCTTGAAAGCAGTCGCCAAAACATTTGTAAGAGCTTTTCCAAGTTTGATGCTCTTGGTTGTGGTTATTGGGGGCATTGTGGCTGGTATATTCACAGCAACTGAAGCTTCTGCGATCGCAGTACTCTATACGCTCATTTTAGGGTATTACTACAAAGAGATCAAAACCAAAAAATTACCACAAATTCTTTTGGAGTCTGTTGGTACAACAGCCATCGTCATGTTGTTGATTGGTGCCTCTATGAGCATGTCCTGGGTTATGTCTTATGAGAATATCCCTCAAGACATGAGCAACTTGTTGCTAGGATTGAGTGATAACCCAATTGTGATTTTACTTATCATCAATATCCTATTGTTACTGGTCGGTATATTTATGGACATGACCCCCGCAGTATTGATATTTACCCCCATTTTCTTGCCTATTATCATGAAATTAGGAATGGATCCTGTGCATTTTGGTATTGTGATGATCTTGAATTTATGTATCGGGCTATGTACACCACCCGTTGGTTCCGTACTTTTTGTGGGCGTTGGAATTGCAAATACCACCATCGAAAAAGTATTCAGGCCCCTGCTGCCTCTTTTCCTAGCGATGATTATTGCATTATTATTGGTCACCTATATTCCTGAATTAAGCTTGTGGTTACCAGGTTTATTTGATCTCTAATATTATAAAAACATACAAATTTACTGAGATTGATGCCAATCCTATGGTCAACCATGGCAAAGCAAATCATCTCGTATGGGCAAAATAGATCCTACAAAACAAAATTAACCTTATCAACGCGGGCTATTAATCAATCCCTTTTCTCTTTCTGTTTATCATTCAGCACCCTCTGCAAATCAATCATATCCTTACTTAGTTTCTCCTCCAATACACGCGCATAAACTTGGGTTGTGGTCACTTTGGTATGGCCAAGCAATTTAGAAACCGTCTCAATAGGAACACCGTTGCTCAAGGTAACGGTTGTGGCAAAGGTATGGCGAGCCATATGAAAGGTGAGATTTTTTATAATCCCCACTTCAGAGGCAATTTCCTTAAGATACAGATTCATTTTCTCATTGCTAATTACGGGAAACAAGGTTTGGGTGTTGGCGGCCATAGGATGGTCGTGGTATTTCTCCAAGAGGTATTTCGCCTTGTCAAGCAAAGGCACTTTTATTTTGGTTTTCGTCTTTTGGCGATGCGTGACAATCCAATTATTACCATCCATACCTTCTAAGACATGTTTTGGCTTAAGCGTTCTGATATCTGCATAACTGATCCCGGTGTAACAGCTGAAAAGAAAAATATCCCTTACTCTTTCAAGGCGACCAACTGGAAACTCGTAGGTTTCAAGATTCGAAAGTTCATTTGCCGACAAAAAATCACGTTCCTTCTTTTCATAACTCATTTTCCAGCGTCTGAACGGATCGTTGTCCAACCATTCCAGATGATAGGCAAGGGTAACCATCTTACGGAGTCTTTGGATGTGCTTCATGACCGTATTATGTCCCATTTCCCTATCGTGGCCCTTTGGGTAATAAGCGCGTAGAAAACGCTCGAAATCACAAATAAACTTATAGTTGAGTTGCTTTAAGAAAATATCTGTGGTTTTTCGATCCTTTTTAAGAAATTTTTTAATGTACCCCACAGTAACCGCATAATTCCTGATCGATCCAGCGGCGTGCGTGTTTTCTATTTTCCTTGAATGGTAGTCAATAAGTTCAAGTAACGTGTGGGAGTTCTCATCTTCGCCAAGAAATATGGTCTTGATTTTCTTTGCTGTTATCAGCTCACCTTGAAATTTTAGGTCCTGATATATCTGAAAGAGCAGTACCCGTGTTTCCTCAAGGTAATGATTGATCTGTTTGGCTTCGGAAGAATGGCCCAAAACCTTCTTGTTCTTACCGTCCCACAAATCGAGGGGGACCTTTCTCTTTAAACTGATTTCTACTCTTTTCTGATTGACCGTTACCCGGGCATAAAGTAATGCACTGTTGTTTTTCGCTTTCTTGGGGTTCGCCCAGAAGCGGATGCTAAATGTTTTTGAAGTACGCATAGTTGTCGTCTTTAAATGAAACAATCCTTTAAGACGAAAGTCAAATCAACTATACCAAGTAAATTTAGTTATTTTTCTTTAAAAGAGACCCGAGGTCTCTTTTAAAAAAAAGGTCCCCTTTTAGCCACCATTTTAATTCGAACCATATAAATTCAAATGAACCCATAAAAACCTAAAAACCAAGCAATTCCTAAAACTTGCTTGGTTTTGACATCCTTTGAAGATGCTAAAAGTGACCTCGACAGGATTCAAACCTGTAACCTCTTGAGCCGTAATCAAGTGCGCTATTCAGTTGCGCCACGAGGCCTTTGCTTACTTTAATCTACGGCCGTGCTAATCATCTTTTTGAAATTGCTTCAGATTACCGCAAGGCCTTATAAAGTGGGTGCAAATATAACACTTTTATTAAATTAGTACCAAACAATTTATTTCAAATTTAAAAATGTTTACTTTCTAATTATTATAGACGAATAATTTTCATTCAGTTCCTCCTTCAATTTGACCAAACAATCTCCAAAACCTTCTTTCAGGAAACGATTAAAGACATTTTAAAAAATGGAATTTTGATGGATGTTGATTTAGCCAGGAGATATCTAATATTTTTTGAGGTACAATCCTTACAAATCTGAAGAAGTACACTTACATTTGCAAAAAAATTAATTTAATGGAATATATATTACAACCTTGGCCTTGGTATGTTTCAGGCCCACTACTTGCCATCATCATGTTTACACTTGTTTATTTCGGCAAGACTTTTGGCATGTCCTCTAATTTGAGGACACTTTGCGCAATTGCTGGGGCTGGGAAAAAATCTGACTTTTTTGACTTCGATTGGAAGTCTCAAAAATGGAATCTGGTTGTCGTTTTAGGGGCAGTCATTGGCGGTGTTATAGCCCATTTTTTATTGTCCAACCCAGTCGATATCGATTTAAATCCCGTAACTGTTGAAAGCCTAACGGAATTAGGTTTCGAAAACGCAGGGAAAAGCTTGCTCCCTGCTGAATTGTTTAATTGGGAAGCTGCTTTCAGCCCAAAGGGGCTGTCCATCTTAATTATTGGGGGTCTCTTGATAGGTTTTGGTACCCGCTATGCTGGTGGATGTACCTCCGGACATGCCATTACCGGATTAAGTAGCTTACAACTGCCCTCCTTAATTGCTGTGGTTGGTTTCTTTCTTGGTGGATTGATTATGATCCATTTATTATTCCCTATAATTTTTAGCTAATTAGAGGTGTCATTTAACAATTCTTAAATTTTTTGAAAAGGATAATTTAGGAACTGCACCTGACTTTCAATAAAAATAAATTTATACAGATGAAATTTTTAAAATTTTTAATCGTCGGAATTATCTTCGGAATCATTTTAGTGAAATCAGAAGCGGTATCATGGTATCGCATTTACGAAATGTTCCGATTTGAATCGTTCCACATGTATGGCATTATCGGTAGTGCAATTGCCACAGGGGTTATCTTACTTCTGGTCAGCAAAAAGTTAAGGCTCAAAAATATTGAAGGCGACTTAATGAGCGTCCCTGATAAAGAGAAGGGTTTTACACGCTATATTTTAGGCGGTACGCTATTTGGTTTGGGATGGGCGCTCTCTGGAGCTTGTCCAGGACCAATGTACATCTTGGTGGGTACTGGAGTGTTTACCATGCTGATTCCAATTTTAGCAGCCATTTTTGGCACATATCTTTATGGCGTTGTGAAAGACAAACTTCCACATTAATTGGTGGAAGGCAATTAAAGATTTCCTTTAATCTGCAATCAAAATTTTGGCTGCCTAATTATTGTTTCAGTTAGTGGGATTTGGATTATATAAAATTCGAAATGGGAAAATATCTCAAATTAGTATTGAATGGCCCATTGAATTTATATTTTTTTGGAACAAATGCCTATCCAAAAAATGCGATAGTATTGATGTAAAAAACACAATAGGGTTCTATTTAGGCATCATAGCTAACAGATTACTTCAGATTCGGAAATATTTCGGCATGGCGCAGAAGCGCAAAGAGAAAGTTATAAGGTGTTTTGATTATACTATTTCTGCACTTAAACCTGCCTCCAAAAGCATGGTGCAACGTGGTTTAAGATCCTCATAAGATCCTGTTTTGACAGTACATTTTCCTTTATAATGCACTAATATGGAACATTGTTCAGCTTGTTCGGGAGTATGGTCACACGCATAAATAAGAGTATCAATGACGTGATCAAAAGTATTGACATCATCATTATACAATACGATCTCGTTCAGATTCTGCTCAAGCGTATCAACGAGAAGGTCTTCTTGAATTTTCTCTTTAGTACTCATTTTATTAGTCTTCAGTTTGCAGCACTCAGTCTGCGCAATTTAATATTTTCATTAGTTATCCTCTCTCTATCCTCTATCCTCTATCCTCTATCCTCTATCCTCTATCCTCTATCCTCTATCCTCTATCCTCTATCCTCTATCCTCTATCCTCTAACAAATTTACAAATTTTAAAGCAACCCAATTATTTCTTTCCAAACTTTCAACGAAAGTCAATCCCTGTTTATTGCATTCTTCCTGAATAGCTGGAATATCGTGATTGTAAAACCCGCTCAAAAAGATGGTTCCATTTGGCTTTAGGCAATTCACATAAGAAGACATATCATTCAATAATATATTTCGGTTGATGTTGGCAATGATGGTATCATATTTTTGATTTTGCAACAAACTGGCATCACCTTCCAAAACTGTAATGTGCTTACAATTATTACGTTCCACATTTTCCAAACTGTTTAAATAACACCAATTATCATAATCAATGGCATCAACAGGCTTTGCACCTTTCATCTCTGCAAGAATAGCCAATACACCTGTCCCACAACCCATATCCAACACCGCTTTATCCTTGAAATCGTTTTTTAATATATGCTGAATCATCATGTGAGTGGTTTCATGATGCCCAGTACCAAAACTCATTTTCGGCTCAATAACAATGTCGTATTTGGTGTCTGGTTTTTCATGAAATGGTGCACGAACGGAACACAAATCATCCACAACAATAGGATTGAAATTCTTTTCCCATTCTTCGTTCCAATTGACCTGTTCTATTTCCTCAAATGTAAAAGAAAACGCGAATTCATCTGATTTCAAGATCTGGATATCCTTCAAGATATCTTCATTCCATTCATCTTTTTGAATGTATGCCGTAACGCCTTCATCAGTTTCCACAAAACTTTCAAAACCGGCATACCCCAATTCAGCAATGAGGATTTCTGTTCCCGGCTGCAATGGTTCTACTTTAAATTGATAACCTATATAAATGGTATTGGACATGTTCGATTTCTAATTACTGTATTACAACTTGGAACTCAAAAATGGGTTCTATATAATTAAAATGAATTTACGATGGCAAAAAAATCGTCGGCATTAAGCGCAGCACCTCCTATCAATCCACCATCAACGTCTGGTTTAGAGAAAATTTCTTTGGCGTTTGATGGTTTACAACTTCCACCATAAAGAATCGATACACTATTAGCCAAGTCCTTACTGTATTTGCTCGCCAATGTTTGTCTAATAAAAGCGTGCATATCTTGGGCTTGCTCCGGACTCGCAGTTTCTCCAGTTCCAATGGCCCATACAGGCTCATAAGCCAATACAATATTTTTAAAAGCTGACGCTTCTAAATGAAATAAAGCATTTTTGATCTGATTTTCAACAATGTGCTCATGATTTCCAGATTTTCTATCCTTGAGCTCCTCTCCAAAGCAGAAAATAACACGCATTTCATTTTTTAAGGCAGCATCCACCTTTTTAGCCAATAACTCATCGGTTTCATTAAAATAAGCGCGACGCTCACTATGTCCTAAAATAACAGTTTTAACACCAAGACTTTTTATCATTGTTGCACTGACCTCACCTGTGTAAGCACCAGATTCTGCGAAATGCATATTTTGTGCAATCACCTCAATGGTACTGTCTTTTAATGAGTTGAAGGCCTGCCAGAGATTTGTGAATGATGGGGCAATCATAACCTCGGCATCGCTTATCTTGTTTTGCTGTTTAAGTTCTCTAATCAATGTTTCCGTTTCCGATAAATCATTGTTCATTTTCCAATTTCCTGCTACTATATTTTTTCTCATATTCGATCTTAAATCCTTTCAAAAAAGAACTTGCATTTTTAGTTAATAATTAGTTTTATAATTTTAAATCCTCGATATCGTTCCAATGTTTCTTTTGCATGACGGTTCCTTTGTTTAAAATAACCACGCCTGGATTTGAACGCACTATGGTTTTCAATACTTTTTCGTCACATAAATAAAATTCAAAATCGAGATTGTAAACAGACTTGATATTTTGCTTGGTGGCTTCATCAGAGGTGGTCATCCCAATAACGGTGTATCCCTTTTTGAGTGCTTCATCAGACAGGGATTTCAACTTAGCCATACCATCCTTTTCTGCCGATTTTAAGTCATAAGCCACAATCATCAACAATTTATCCTTTTCCAAGAAATAAGAAGTCAAATCCTCATCCTCTGATTCTATTGAAAAATCCTGTATTTTAGGAAGATCAGCTGCTTGAATTTCTCTGGTTTCTACACCTATGATCTCATCGTACTCCGCCGGTCCCTGCCCGCGGTCAGTCAATGTTTTTTCTTCACCATTAATTGTATAGGTCCATTCATAATCTATAATGGCTCTTTTGGCATCGGGGGCAAGCATCATGTTTTCCTGTAGATTATCCCCTATTTTATACGCTCTAAAATCGATGAGCGGCAAATGCATAAGCACATAATACGCAAATGAAAGCGAGGCAAGAAAACCTGCGAGCGCTACAATAGTCACACCAAGTTTACTGAAGATTGGTTTAATATGTTTTACTCCCAAAAAGAGAATTAATATAAAGACCAATAAAACAATGTCCTTGGTAAAACTTTGCCATGGTGTCATTGGCATGGCATCTCCAAAACATCCACAATCCTTCACTTTATCAAAATAGGCAGAGTAAAAAGTCAAGAAAGTAAAAAAGATAATCATGAGCAACAAGCTCCATACTGTGAATTTAGGTTTATATCCAATGAGCAGAAAGATGCCCAGTACTACTTCAAAAACTACTACTATAACGGCAATTCCCAAGGCATAAGGCTCCAAAAAAGGAAGGTTTAATACGTCCGTTCCAAAATATTCTTGAAGTTTATAAGAAAAGCCCAAAGGGTCATTTAATTTAACAAAACCTGATATGATAAAAAGAATACCTACAAATATTCTACTGATGCCTACTAAATATTTCATAAAATTCCAAAGTTAAAAATTCCAAACTCCAATCAGAGCTTGTAAATACTACTATACTTATAATTTTTCGTTTAAATGAATCAATGCAAAGACCGAATAATTGATCATATCCTGATAATTGGCATCAATACCTTCACTTACCAATGTTTTTCCTGCATTATCCTCTATTTGTTTCACTCTTAAGAGTTTTTGCAAGATAAGGTCAGTCAAACTGCTTACCCTCATATCTCGCCATGCTTCGCCATAGTCATGATTCTTATTCATCATCAGTTCCTTGGTCAAGGCTATTTTTTCATCGTAAAGTTTGGTGGCCACTTCCACGGACATATCAGGTTGATCCGCCACGCCTTTATCCAACTGAATCAAGGCCATCGTGCAATAATTGATAATGCCAATAAACTCACTCTCTTCCCCTTCATCCACCTTGCGCTCAAGATTTTGTTGTAAACCTCGGATGCGCTGTGCTTTTATAAAAATTTGATCGGTTAAGGATGGAAGTCTCAAAATGCGCCATGCACTTCCATAGTCGGACATCTTATTAACAAAGAGATTTCTGCATTTTTCAATAACAGCATCGTATTGTTTTGAGGTATCTTGCATATAAAATTCGTAATTTTGCGTAAATTTCGCCTAAATAGTTCAGAGTTCAAAGTTCAGGGTTCAAAGTTTTACAGATATGAAATTATATTTTAATGAATAACTATAGATTTGACTCTTTACCCCTTACATCCTTGAAATTCAAACTTAGAAATTAGAAATCGATCTCATGACTATAAATTGCAAAGGGCAGCTGATTGACTTGAACATTCCTAAAGTCATGGGAATCTTAAATCTGACTCCGGATTCCTTTTATGATGGTGGCGTTTACAAAAATGACGACGACATCTTAAGGCACGTAGAGAAAATGCTCAACGAAGGTGCTGACTTTATTGATGTTGGCGCCTACAGCTCTAGACCAAATGCCGCTCATATCACAGAGGAAGAAGAATTGCAGCGATTGCTTCCTATTATAAATTTATTGGTTGACGCTTTTCAGGATATTTTGATCTCTGTGGATACGTTCAGGAGTGAAGTAGCCAAACAAGCAATAAACGCTGGAGCTTGCATAATCAATGACATTTCGGCTGGAAAAATGGATGAGAAGATGCTATCCACCATTGCGGAGCTAAAAATTCCTTATATTATGATGCATATGAAGGGTACGCCGCAAAATATGCAGAAGAACACTAGTTATGAGCATTTAGTAAAGGAGATTCTCTTTTACTTTTCCGAACGCATTGCAACGGCCAGAGCTTTAGGTATTGTGGACGTGATTGTAGACCCTGGTTTTGGATTTTCAAAATCAACTGCTCAAAATTACGAGCTGTTAAAACATTTAGAGCTATTTAAAATGTTGGAGAAACCTCTTTTAGTTGGATTTTCGAGAAAATCAATGATCTATAAACCTCTGCGTACTTCGGCTGCTCAAGCCTTGAATGGCACTACGGTCTTAAACACCTTTGCCTTACAAAAAAACGCCTCTATTTTAAGAGTCCATGATGTTAAAGAAGCTAAGGAGTGTATCGAATTGACACAGCAATTAAACTAATGATCCATGAAATATTTATCCCTCCTATTACTTATCTTAACGTTTTCTTGTAGCCACGAAAAAACAGTTTTGCTTCCTGAAATAGAGAATGCTGAGATTACTGAAGTTTTCGATATTTCACCAATCTACATTTTTTATGATGAAACCAAAACGGACAGCCTTGAACTAAATAGAAGTAATGTCATTAGTACTACCAACTGGCTTGTAAATATCGACAAAAGACTCACCTTAGGACAGGTCATTCCAAAAATCATCTTGCTACAGGACAAAAAGCGGAATGCTGATGGTCATAAAAATGAAAACTCAAAAAATTATTTTACCTGCAATGACACTAGTATTCAAAACTTAGGTTTTTTGGAGTTTACTCAAACTATCTATAAGGTAAATTCTATTCTTCCCAATGTATCGTCAGATTATTATAATTCTAAAGAAAAACGGATCATATTGGATTTCAAGACCCCAAATGACATTAAATTGGTGACGCTCTACAATGATTCCATAATTAAAAAATCGACATTAAAGACCCTTAAAAACGATCTTGATGCCTTGCCTAAGGAAAAAGATTTTGATTTAGTGCTGAATATCAATGATCAATTGACCTTTCAGGATTATATTACTTTCAAATCAACACTTTCTAAAGTGGAATCACCTAATGTGACCATAAATGAAAATGAATTCATTTATTAATCATATTTTTTTAATTTTACAAAAACATTTCTGGATTGGACGAGCTTAAATTTTGGGATTTCGGGATTATAGATTTTATCGATGTTTTTCTCGTTGCCATACTTTTATATTATGTTTATAAGCTTATAAAAGGAACTGTTGCCATCAACATCTTCATTGGCATCATCATCATCTATTTTGTATGGAAACTGACGGCATTCCTCAAAATGGGACTTCTGAGTTCAATCTTTAGCGGTTTTATGGATGTTGGAATTATTGCGTTAATTGTAGTTTTCCAACCTGAAATAAGAAAATTTCTGCTGATGGTCGGCTCAACAAATTTTGGAAATAAGCGGAAGTTCCTGAGACATCTAAACTTTCTAAAAACTGAAGGACAAGTACAGACCGATGTGGATGTTATCATTTCTGCATGTAAAAAAATGGCATCTACCCGTACAGGTGCCCTGATCGTCATTGAGCGAAACAACAACCTGGACTTCCTGACAAGTTCTGGTGATGCCATGAATATTGCCGTAACCCTGCCAATCATTGAAAGCATTTTTTTTAAAAACAGTCCCTTGCACGATGGCGCCATCGTCATTGCAAATAACATCATAAAAGCCACACGCGTCATTCTCCCTGTCAGTAGCGAAAGAAGTATCCCACAACGTTTTGGCCTTCGACATAGAGCAGCCGTTGGAATCACTGAAAAAACCGATGCCGTGGCCATTGCTGTCAGTGAAGAAACTGGTCAGATTTCCTATATAAAAAATGGAGAGTTTGTGATGTTCAAGGATAGTGCAGAGCTCGTAGAAATGATCAAAAATGATTTGGCCTAATAAAATGTCAAGCCATCAAAACTTGAAATGTGATTACTCTGTTTTCTTTTGAGAAACAGCCGTCCAGAAAAATTTTTAAAATAGCTTATAAATTAAACTGCTTCATTCTTCAAGAACTGGACTTCATATAAATTTCTGTAGTAGCCATTTTCGTTTTGAAGCAATTCCTTATGAGTTCCTTGCTCCACAATACGACCAGCATCCATAACAATAATGTTATCTGCCTTTTGAATCGTAGCCAAGCGGTGTGCGATGACAATAGATGTTCTATCTTTTGTAATCTTCTCTGTGGCCACCTGCATCAATTGCTCCGAATAGGAATCTACGGAAGAGGTTGCTTCGTCCAAAATCAAAATACTCGGATTGGTCACATAAGCTCTTAAAAAAGAAATCAATTGTCTCTGGCCGGAAGACAGCATCACCCCACGTTCTTTTACATTATAATGATAGCCGTTGGGCAAACTCATAATAAATTCATGAATCCCAATATCTTTGGCCGCTTTTTGAACTTGTGCTTCCGTAATATTCGGGTTGTTGAGCGTAATATTGTTTAAGATCGTATCGGCAAAAAGAAATACATCTTGGAGCACTACAGCAATTTGAGCTCTCAATGAGGTCAAGGTCATTTCCTTTATATCGACCTCATCAATATAAATTTTCCCTTTTTGAATATCATAAAAACGATTCAACAAATTGATGATGGTCGATTTCCCCGCCCCTGTTGCACCTACAATAGCAATGGTCTGTCCTGATTTGACATCGAAAGAAACATCTTTTAAAACTTCTTCGTCATCAATATATGAAAAATGAACCTTCTCAAACTTAATATTGCCCTTAAAGGGTTCAGCCTCAATTTTTCCGGAATCATCAATTTGTGATGTGGTATCCAATACTGAAAAAACACGATTGGCAGCTACAATTCCCATTTGTAGCGTATTAAACCTGTTTGCAATTTGGTTTAAAGGCCTGAACAACATTGGGATCATCATGATAAAGGCAAACAAATCGCCTTGTGAAGCCATATCATCAGAGATAATATTGAGTCCGCCGTACCATACAACCAGCCCTAAAGTCAATGACGATAAAAACTCTGCAATTGGAAAGAATACGGAGTTGTACCATACCGTTTTCAACCAGCCTTTTTTATGGCGTGCGTTTATTTCCTTGAACTTCCGGTATTCTGTTTCTTCACGTGTAAATAATTGTAAGATTTTCATTCCGGTGACGCGTTCTTGAACGAAGGAGTTGAGATTTGATACTTCATTGCGCACATCCTCAAAGGCAATTTTCATGTACTTCTGAAAAATGGTCGTTGCAAAAAGAACGATGGGCAAAGTTGTGAACACCAAAAGACTGAGCTTCCAGTTCATATAAATCATGACACCTCCAACCACTAACATTTTCAAGATATCACTAAAGATCATAAAAAGACCTTCTCCAAAAATATCTGAAATACGCTCCATATCCGTAACCGTCCTCGTAATCAATACTCCTACTGAAGAGTTGTCGAAATATTTCATCCGGAAACTCATGATATGCTTGAACAGCTTCACTCTTATGTCCTTTACCACGGATTGGCCCAACCAACTGGCATTGTAGATAAATAATAATTGACAGATAACTTCCAATAGCAATAGGACAATCATGATGATGATATAAAACATGAAACCATCATATTGTTGAACTTCTATTTGATTGTCGATAGCTTGTTGCAAGACATAAGGTCTTAAAGCCCCAAAAGCTGCCAATCCCGTAACAAAGAATAAAGTCAGTGCAAAAACGAGTTTATAAGGTTTGATATATTGCATCAACCTTTTAAAGAGGTTCACGTCATAAACTTTGGATTTCCTTTTGGCACTCATATTATTTAGTGTTAAAAATCGTATCTGGATATTGAATATTCATTAAAAACAACCCATGTGCAGGAACTGAGAAACCGGCTTCACTCCTATCTTTAGATTGGATAATGCTGTGCAATTGATCAACCTCAAGTTTTCCTAGGCCGATATTGACCATAGTTCCTACAATGGCACGTACCATATTTCTCAAAAAACGATCGGCAGTAACGACAAAGGTCAATTCCGTGCCTTCTATCATCCAGTACGCCTCTTTAATGTCACAAAAGTACGTTTTCACATCTGTATTACTTTTAGAAAAACATTGAAACTCTTTATACTGTAATAATATATGACAAGCTTCATTCATTTTATCCATATCTAAAGGCAAATGAATTTTATAGGCAAAATCATGCGTAAAGACATTTTTGATGTTCGATATTCGATAATGATAGGTTCTGCTAAGCGCATTAAATCGGGCATGTGCTTTATCCTGAACTTCAAAAACCCGATGGACGGCAATGTCATGGGGCAAAAACCAGTTGATCTTATAGATCAACACATCCATATCAAAAGGTTCTTCAAAGTCAAAATGTGCATACATTTGAGCAGCATGAACGCCTGCATCTGTTCGGCCTGCACCCATAACTGTAACTGGAGCCCTCAATAATGTGGTCAATGCGTTCTCCAAAACCTGTTGCACCGATATGGCATTGGGCTGTTTCTGCCAGCCGTGATAGGCTTTTCCATTATATGAAAATTCAATAAAGTATCTCAAGGCGACTTTGATGGATTTGAAAGTTTATTAGAGGTATAGCCTATAGACCCATTGCTCCAACAAACTAAAATTTGAAAATAGGATTATACATTAGTTTACGATAGTTTAATGTCATTATCACTATTTTTGTGAGTTGCAAAGTTAGTTATTTAAGATTGATGATTAAACGATTGTTGATTTAAGAATTCAAAAATACAGAAAACCCTATTTTGAAAAAAATCCTCCTCTTATCGGACACCCACAGTTATATTGATGACGCTATTCTAAAATATGTAAAACAAGCAGATGAAGTATGGCATGCTGGCGATATCGGCGATTTGAAAGTTACGGATACCATCAAAAACCTAAAACCACTTAGAGCTGTTTACGGTAATATTGATGATACCAAAGCCCGTTTGGAATTCCCGGAAAACAACCGATTTATGTGCGAAGAGATAGACGTTTTCATCACCCATATTGGCGGTTATCCCGGGAGATACACACCACGCGTGCGCGAATTGCTTTACCAAAATCCACCCAAACTTTTTATTTGCGGCCATTCGCACATTCTTAAGGTCATGCCCGACAAAAAACTGAATCTGCTCCACATGAATCCAGGCGCCATCGGCAAGCATGGTTTTCAACAAGTACGAACGATGCTGCGCTTTACCATCGACGGTAGCAAAATTGATAATTTGGAGGTGATTGAGTTTAAGAAGTGAGATTGATCAATAGAATAGAACACTGATGACGCAGTTTGAGCAGATTTTCAATGATTTTCATGAAGATATCAGCAAAAATTATAAAAAATCAGTGTCATCAGTGTTCCAACTATAAAATTTCAGAAAATTAAATGATTTTTAAGATGCACTATTGTAGTATAAAAATTCGATTTAGCACTGCGCAACAGTTTCTCTCCTTTGGAGGGATTAAGGGAAGTCTCGTTCAATTCGCCATTGGCTTTCAACAACTATAGATGGTGATAAACAACCTTGAGATACCGCCGAGTGGCGGGATTAGTTCAACCAGCATATCCCAATGCGCCTACGGCTTTATGACAATGTAGATTGTGACTATTAAGGTAGAGATCCCGCCAAGTGGCGGGATTAGTTCAACTTACATTTTTGAATGCGTCCTCTGGACTTTTCAAAAATGAGTTTCACTAAAAAAACCCGAGATCTTCACCTCGGGTTTACGCACTAAAAAAATTAAGATAATAGGTTTATCGCAATCTATCGACAGATTTTACAAGATCTTCATCCTTTTTTATGGCCTTATTGGCTAACACCAAAAACACGATAGAAAAAATAGGAATGAATATCCCAACACCTTTCTCAGAGATTTCACTCTCTCCAGGAGCCATTAGCAATACATAAACAAATAATCCTAATAAAATAAAGTTCAATATGATATTAAGTCGCCCCAAAACAAATTGGAACTTCCTGTTTTTATAATTAAATATAGAAATCAAAGATAAGGCAGCCGATCCAAAAAACATAGCCAAATATAACATATCATCTTTTGCGTACACAGGCACATCTTGTGCATTGGTCCACAAATGGAATACGAATATCAAACCGCAAGAAAAAATGGCTGCTATAAGTAAATAAATGGTCTGAATGCGTTGTAACATGAGATAATCTAAAAAATTAAATCCCAAAATTAACAGTTTCTTTTTGATTCATACAGTAATTTTTAAAATAAAATTGTATTATTGCACTAACGTTATGTTACTCACAGGGTAATAAACTGTTAAATCTTCAAAATTACATTCGGTTTTTTCCTCTTCTTGATCTCTAAAAAATAGATTCGGAACTAATCCAATTTCAATTTTACACTAATATTCATAAACATACATGTTTGAAATTTCGCAATTAAAAGAAAAGAAGCTTTCTGATTTACAGGAAATAGCTCAAAAGTTAAATGTACCTAAGTACCGTTCGCTTAAGAAATTAGATTTAGTTTATCAAATCTTAGATTTACAAGCAGCTAATCCGGATGTGGTGAAAACTGAAATCGCAGCCATCACCGACACTAAGGCAGATCTAAAACCTCAAGCCCCAAAACCATCAACCACACCCAAAAAGAAAAAACGGGAGCGTGTTGAGAAAAAACCAGCTTCAGACAAAGCACAACAAAGAATGGAATTGGCGGAAGACAAGGTCGAAGATAAAAAGCCAGAGACAAAAAAGTCTGACATCAAATCATCGGAACCAAAAGCTGCAGCTCCCAAAGCTCCTGCAACTAAATCCACCACCCCTACAACTGATGCTTCAAGTACCTCCAAAAGAGAAAGCCCTAGTGGTAAGAATGTAGAACACAGGGAGAAAAAACAGCACACGTCAAAAGACAAAGACACATCCAACAAACCTCAAGCCAAAGACAACAGACAACAGCGCTCAAGCGATAGTAACGGAAACAAATCTTCATCTAAAGATCATAACCATAATCGTGATAGCGGCAATCAAGCCTCCTCCAAAGTAAGCAACGGAAATAAAGACAATAGAAACCGATATAGAGAACCTGATTTTGAATTCGATGCAATTATTGAAAGTGAAGGCGTGTTGGACATTATGCAAGATGGATACGGGTTTTTACGCTCATCAGATTATAATTACCTCTCCTCTCCTGACGATATTTATGTCTCCCAATCTCAAATCAGATTATTTGGTCTAAAAACCGGAGATACGGTACTTGGCCATGTCAGACCTCCAAAAGAAGGCGAAAAATACTTTCCTTTAATCAAGGTAAGTAAAATTAACGGTCAAAGACCAGAAGTTGTTAGAGACCGCGTATCTTTTGAGCATCTAACGCCTTTGTTTCCTCAGGAGAAATTCAATATTGCCGAAAGACAAAGTACTATTTCTACTCGAATCATGGATTTATTTTCACCTATCGGAAAAGGACAACGAGGCATGATCGTTTCACAACCAAAAACAGGTAAAACCATGCTATTAAAGGATGTTGCAAATGCTATTGCAGCCAACCATCCTGAGGTGTACCAAATGATCTTGCTAATTGATGAACGTCCAGAAGAGGTTACTGATATGCAACGTAACGTTCGTGGAGAGGTCATTGCATCAACCTTTGACAAGGAAGCACATGAACACGTCAAAATTGCCAATATCGTTTTAGAAAAAGCAAAACGTTTAGTTGAATGCGGTCACGATGTGGTCATCCTTTTAGATTCCATCACCCGTCTGGCAAGAGCTTACAACACCGTACAACCTGCATCTGGCAAGATATTGAGTGGTGGTGTGGATGCCAATGCCCTACACAAACCAAAACGTTTCTTTGGAGCTGCGCGTAATATTGAAAATGGCGGATCACTGACCATCATTGCCACAGCATTAACAGAAACAGGTTCTAAAATGGACGAAGTGATCTTTGAGGAATTTAAAGGTACTGGAAACATGGAATTACAATTGGATAGAAAAATATCCAACCGTCGTATTTTCCCTGCTATCGATTTAACGTCTTCAAGTACCCGTAGAGACGATCTCTTATTGGATGACAACACCATTCAAAGAATGTGGGTGATGCGTAAATACCTTGCCGATATGAATCCAGTAGAAGCAATGGAGTTTATTAACGACAGGTTCAAAAAAACCAAAAACAATGAAGAGTTCTTATTGTCAATGAATGGATAAGAGACCAGTAAAGTAAAATAGATAAAGCCCCAAATTTTCACTTGGGGCTTTATTATTAGTCCTATCGAAATATGTGCATAAAAAAATCCATTCGGTATGAATGGATTTTATATATGATTAAATAAAAGTTACTGTTTCTTACAAAGAAGCAACATGCTTAGCTAAACCAGACTTTAAGTTAGCTGCTTTGTTGTTATGGATAATGTTTTTCTTAGCTAACTTATCAATCATAGCAGAAACGACAGGTAGTAAAGCTTGTGCTTCCTGCGCATTCTCCATTTCACGCAACTTTTTAATAGCGTTACGAGTAGTCCTGTGCTTATACCTGTTGGTTAAACGTTTTGACTCGCTACTTCTGATTCTTTTTAATGCTGACTTATGATTTGCCATTTTATTTCTTTCTTTTTAAAAAATTGTAGCCCGTAGGGGAATCGAACCCCTCTTACCAGGATGAAAACCTGGCGTCCTAACCGATAGACGAACGGGCCATTTGTTTATTAAAGGCGCAAATTAATAACATTTTGTATCAATATGCAAACTTTTCAAATGAACACACAATGTTTCATTGCGGATGCAAAAATACAACTATTTTTAAATGTTGCAACACCTTCGCGATCTTTTTTTTATTATTTTCAATACGCCTTCGCAAATAGCACTCTTCCGCTGGATGTTTTCCCTGTAAACACGCAGCTTCCAGGCTCTTTTTCCTGATTCAGGGGCACACATCTTATAGTTGCCTTGGTAAGCTCCTTGATCTTCTCTTCTGTTTCTGGAGTGCCATCCCAATGTGCTGAGATAAAGCCGGTTTTAGTCTCCAGTACCGTTTTAAACTCCTCAAAGGTATTTACTTCAGTTATGTGCGAATCTCTAAAATCCAATGCCTTTTTAAATAATGTCTCTTGAATTTCAGTAAGCAAATCAGCAATTTTGTCAACTAATCCATCAAGAGCTACGTTTTCTTTTGACAAGGTATCTCTTCGAGCTAACTCCACTGTTTTATTTTCTAAGTCCTTCGGACCAATGGCAATTCTAAGAGGCACGCCTTGTAATTCATATTGAGCAAATTTGGCTCCTGGACGCTGTGTAGTACGATGATCATATTTGCAACTGATGCCTTTTGCCTTAAATTCACCTATTAATTTTGTTGCCACCTTCCCAATTTCCTCCAATTGGTCATCAGTTTTATGAATAGGCACGATCACCACTTGGATAGGCGCCAAATTGGGCGGTAAAACAAGACCTTTATCATCGCTGTGGGTCATAATCAATGCACCGACCAATCGCGTAGAAACACCCCAGGAAGTCGCCCATACATAATCGAGCTTACCCTCATTGTTTGTGAATTTTACATCAAATGCCTTGGCGAAATTTTGCCCTAAGAAATGAGATGTTCCAGCTTGCAAGGCTTTACCATCTTGCATTAATGCCTCGATACAGTAAGTTTCTTCGGCACCCGCAAAACGTTCACTCTCAGTTTTGACTCCCTGAATCACAGGTATTGCCATGAAATTTTCAGCAAAATCAGCATATACCTGGTTCATTAACTTTGCTTCTGACAAAGCTTCAGCCTTAGTTTCATGTGCCGTATGCCCTTCTTGCCATAAAAACTCAGCAGTTCTTAGAAATAAGCGCGTACGCATTTCCCATCGTACCACGTTGGCCCATTGATTGATCAAAATAGGCAAATCTCTATAACTTTGAATCCATCCTTTGTACGTGCTCCAAATAATAGCCTCACTAGTTGGGCGTACCACGAGCTCTTCCTCTAATTTAGCTTCCGGATCCACTCGCAGTTTACCAGGATTATCAGGATCATTTTGCAAGCGATAATGGGTAACCACAGCACACTCTTTCGCAAAACCTTCGGCGTTCTTCTCTTCTGCCTCAAATAGGCTTTTCGGCACAAAAAGAGGAAAATAGGCATTTTGATGTCCCGTTTCCTTGAACATCCTGTCCAATTCTGCCTGCATTTTCTCCCAAATCGCATAGCCGTAGGGCTTAATTACCATACAGCCCCTAACTGCGGAATTCTCTGCTAAATCGGCCTTCACAACCAACTCATTGTACCATTTTGAATAGTCTTCCGCTCTACTTGTAAGATTTTTACTCATTCTCTGGGTTTTGGCACAAAAGTTGTGCTTATGTTAAATAAATAAATAGTTCGACAAAACTAACTATTTTTGTAATGTTCAACAATAAAAACAAATAGATATGCCATTTAAAATTTACATATATCGCAGGTTGCCATTTTTTGTTGCACTAAGCTTACTCTTCCTTTTAGCTTCTTGTGGATCATACCAGTATGCTGGTTATGAAAATGATGGTATATACGGATCCGAAACTCCTCAGTACGAAGTCTACTATGAAGATGCTCCAACTAATAATAACAGTTATTACAAAGAGTTTTTCGGACAGAAATCACAGCAATTTGAGCAAATTGCTCAAAATGATAACGTTATTTTTACCAATATTGACGATTACCAAGGAAGTTATTCTGACGATAATGGTGATATCCAATATGAAGATGGTTATGCAGGATGGGGCCAAGACAGTCAAAATGTAGATATAAACGTGTACTATAACAACAGTTGGTATCCATACAGCAGATACGGTTATTACAGCCCATATCGAGGATGGGGTTATATAGGTTGGGGTTATTCAGGTTTTTATGATCCTTTTTACTCCTACGGCTACTTCCCTGGTTATTATCCTTACTACGGCTATGGTTACTATGGATACAGATATGGTTATAATTATGGTTATGGATACTATCCTTATTACCCTTATTATGGCAATTATTATCGCAACAGTAGAAATGTATCCTACAGTCAAGGTAGACGAGGAAGTGTCTACACAAATTCCAGTCGATCGTCAACTCTAAATAGAAGCAACTCAAATTTGAGCAATTCAAATATTGGAAGACGTAGCACGATTAACTCTTCAAACAGAAGTTCAAGAGATAATTCAGGAAATACGACCATCAATAGAAGAAGTTCAAATAGCGTTAACCGTTCTTCTACGGATACTAGAACAAGAACAAATACGAATAGAAACACTCAACCGGCTATAAGAACCAACACCAACAGAAGAAGTGTTCAGCCTGCCACAAGAACCAATACCAATAGAAACGTTCGGCCAGCAACTCGAACCAGATCTAATAACTCTGGCACGAGAAGGAGTGGTGGCAATACAAGAGGGAGTGGAAACAATATTTCTACACCAAGTTCAAGGAGCAATTCAAATTACAGTGCACCTTCGCGTTCTAACTCTTCACCGGCCCCAGCCGTAAGGAGCTCTAACAGTTCGCCTTCAAGGTCTTCAGCTCCCGCTAGAAGTTCTAGTGGATCATCAAGACGTGGTGGCAGATAAAAAATCAGAAAAATAAAAACTTAAAATATGAAAAAGTTAAATTTACTGTTCATAGCTGCCCTATCTATGTCTAGTATTATGGCTCAAGATATTACTGACGCCGTTAGATATTCACAAGATGAAGTCCAGGGAACTGCAAGATTTAGAAGTATGAGTGGCGCATTTGGAGCACTGGGAGGCGACATGTCTGCGGTAAGTATTAATCCTGCGGGCTCATCAATTTTCACAACAAGCCACGCTTCAATATCCATATCCAATTTAGGAACCAAAAATGATATCAACTATTTTAACGGCTCGAGTTCCTCATCGGATTCTAAATTTGACCTCAATCAAACGGGTGCCGCATTTGTCTTTAACAACACTAATCCTAACTCTCCTTGGAAAAAGTTTTCATTAGGTGTTGCTTACGACAAAATATCAAATTTTGAAAATTCTTGGAACGTTAGAGGCATTAATACCAATTCCAACTCCATTGGAGACTACTTTCTCAGTTACGCCCAAGGGATAAGGCTGGATCAAATGTCAGCCCTTGACAACGAAAGCCTGTCCACTGCGTATTCTGAAATCAACAGATTGTACGGATTTGGCAATCAACAAGCCTTTTTGGGTTATGAGTCTTATATTCTTGAACCAGCCATGGATACCGACGATAATACATTATATTCTTCCAATATTGTCGGAAACAACTTTGACCAAGGTTATCTCTATGCCGCATCGGGTTATAATGGAAAATTCAGTTTTAATGCATCCACACAATACGGGGACAATTTTTATTTTGGACTCAATTTAAATTCTCATTTCATCAATTATGATAAATTCACTGACCTCCATGAAACCAACAGTAACGCTGGTTCTTGGGTAAGGGATGTGAGGTTCCAAAATGCACTTTCTACTATAGGTAGTGGCTTTTCATTTCAATTGGGTGCAATTGCAAAAATAGATGAATCTTTACGCGCTGGATTATCCTATAACTCTCCTACGTGGTACACCATTTCGGAAGAGACCACACAATATTTGGGCACCATACGAGATGAAGGCGGCTCAAATGTATCACAAATCATCGATCCTTACGTAGTCAACGTTTACCCAGATTACAGACTACAAACCCCTAGTAAAATCACAGGTAGTTTAGCCTATATATTTGGAAACCAAGGCTTGTTAAGTTTTGATTATTCTTTAAAAAACTACGGTAACACAAAATTCAAACCGACATCTGATTCATATTTTTCTACCCAGAATGGTATAATCAGCAATAATTTAAAGAATGCTTCCACTTTCAGGGTTGGAGGCGAATATAGAATTCAGCAAGTAAGCCTTAGAGGTGGGTACAGATTTGAGGAAAGCCCATATAAAAATGAATCCTTTTATGGCAATTTAAACGGATACTCTCTTGGTTTGGGCTTCAACTTTGGAAATGTGAAACTAGATGTAGCTTATGACCACGCACAAAGAGACTATAACCAACAGTTATACGCCGTAGGTTTAACAGACGCCGCTCAAATTGATAGCAGAAACTCAAATTTCACCTTGACTTTAGGGTTTAGTCTGTAAAGATTTTATATAACTCTATTGAAAAAAAAGCATTCTCTAAAAAAGAGAGTGCTTTTTCATTTGTCATTGCCTTAAAACCTTAAAAATGGTATTTAATCAGATCAATCTCTAACGAAATTACAGCTTTAATATTCAAGAATATACCAAAGCAATAATGCAGACAACCTAATGTTATGGTTTTATTTTTGTTTATCTTTGCACCTTATTTCATCCGAAATTACTCCTTTTACAGAGTTTGAGACCTTGATCGATTTACAAAACGACTATGAAAACAGATAAAAACATTCAAGATATTGATGCCATTGGTGATGACCATGTGGGCAGCTCAGCAGACACTCCTATACGCAGTGATGCATTTAAACTTACTCCTGACGAGAAAATAGACATTATCAAGGATGATGTGAGACATATCATGGAAACACTAGGTCTCGATCTTAATGACGACAGTCTTAAAGGAACTCCTTTACGTGTTGCTAAAATGTTTGTCAAAGAAATTTTTGGCGGCTTGAGCCCTGATAAAAAACCAAATGCCTCCACCTTTGACAATAAGTATAAGTATGGAGAAATGCTGGTTGAAAAAAACATTACAGTTTACTCCACTTGTGAACACCATTTACTTCCAATAGTAGGCAAGGCACATGTGGCATATATCAGCAATGGCACCGTGATAGGACTTTCTAAAATGAACAGGATTGTTGACTATTATGCCAAGCGACCTCAAGTTCAGGAACGCCTTACCATTCAAATTGTGAAAGAATTGCAGCAGGCACTTTGCACTGAGGATGTCGCCTGTGTCATTGATGCCAAACATTTATGTGTCAATTCACGCGGCATTAGAGATGTGGCGAGTAGCACCGTAACTTCAGAGTTTGGTGGTGTGTTTAAAAATCAAGCCACCCGACGTGAATTTTTAGATTATATCAAATTAGACACCGATTTTTAATTGTAACAAAACATAAGAGACCGATGCCACTTTATAAAGACAATCACATCAAAATATACAACTCCCTATCAGGAGAAAAAGAGACCTTTACACCGTTAAGTGAGGGCTATGTAGGCATGTACGTCTGTGGACCTACCGTATATAGTAATGTGCATTTGGGAAACGTCAGGACATTTATGTCTTTTGATGTGATTTTCAGATATCTCAGGCATTTAGGGTACAAAGTCCGATATGTAAGAAATATTACAGATGCTGGGCATTTGGAAAATGATGCCGACGTTGGTGAAGATCGCATCGCCAAAAGAGCCCGATTGGAAGAGATTGAACCTATGGAGGTTGTACAGCGCTATACTGTTGATTTCCATAATATACTCAATAAATTCAATTTTTTACCGCCAAGCATTGAACCAACGGCTACAGGACATATCATCGAACAAATTGAAATTATCAAGGTGATTCTTGATAAAGGTTTGGCCTATGAGATCAATGGGTCTGTTTATTTTGACGTTATAAAGTATAATGAAACCAAGCCTTACGGAATTTTAAGCAAAAGAAACCTTGAAGATCTAATGCACAATTCCCGAGATCTTGATGGACAAAGTGATAAGAAAAACCCACAGGACTTTGCTCTTTGGAAAAAAGCCGAACCACAACATATTATGCGCTGGCCATCGCCATGGAGCGATGGTTTCCCAGGTTGGCATTTAGAATGTACCGCAATGAGTACGAAATATTTGGGCGAACAATTCGATATTCATGGTGGTGGAATGGATTTGAAATTCCCGCATCACGAATGTGAAATTGCCCAAGCCGAAGCCTGTAATGATAAAGCACCAGTCAATTATTGGATGCATGCCAACATGTTGATCATGAATGGTAAGAAAATGGCAAAATCTACAGGGAATTTTATTTTGCCTACGGAAATTTTCACAGGAGACAATCCACACATCACTAAAGCGTTTTCGCCAAGTGTTGCAAGGTTTTTTATGCTGCAGGCACATTATAGAAGCATTTTGGATTTTACCAATAACGGACTTTTAGCAAGCGAGAAAGGTTTTATTCGGTTGATGGATGCCATCAATTCCTTAGACGAATTGACCCCTTCAATGACTTCAACCTTCAATATTGGAGAATGGCGACAAAAATGCTATGATGCAATGAATGACGATTTCAATACGCCTATACTCATTGCGAATTTATTCGAAGCTGTTAAATTTATCAATCAAATAAAGGAAGGGACGGCTACGATAACACAAGATGACTTAACGCTCTTAAAAAATACGGTACACAGCTTCGCATATGATGTCTTGGGATTAGTCAACGACACAGCAACGGAAAGTGGTACGGAAAAGCTCTCAGGTGCCGTAGAACTCTTGATTCAATTAAGACAGGAAGCCAGAGCAAATAAGGATTTTGCGACCTCTGACAAGATCCGCGACGAGCTCGCTGCTGCAGGCATACAATTGAATGATGGAAAGGAAGGCACAACCTTCACTATTAATTAAACAACTTTTCCTATATTCTTTCTATATATAAGGAGTAATTCACTGTAATGAAGAACCTATTGATATATCCGTTTTTGTTGCTGATTAAGGTATATCAAACCTTTATTTCACCGTTAACCCCAGCAAGTTGCAGATTTCAACCTACGTGCTCTTCATACGCAAAAGAGGCCCTCGAAAAACATGGCCTTTTTAGGGGTGGCTGGCTGGCAATAAAACGAATTTTCAGTTGCCACCCTTGGGGAAAATCCGGCTATGACCCTGTGCCTGATCGTAAAGACAAATAAAAGCACGTACTTTTCAATCGTCGTACGATTGATAAATTACCAAAGTTCCATCACCTGAAAAAATTTGATCATCTTACAGAGCGGATATCTCTACGATAAGGATTTGCTTATTATTACCAATGCCAATTGACCTGTTTTATTAAAGCTTTCGTTAAATTCAACCGCATTACTGCTTATTACTTTTCAAAATATTATATTTACCCTTCTAATTAAATCTTACTTCATGCACGCACTTAAAATTGTCTGGGACCCTTCAAAAGGTATCGATATTCTTGGTTTTACATTACACTTTTATAGCGTGATGTGGATTGTAGCCTTCATTTTGGGTTTTTTAATCATGAAACGAATTTATAAAAATGAAAACCAATCTGAAGAATCCTTAGACTCCTTATTTATCTATTCGGTTATTGGGATTATGCTTGGAGCTCGTTTGGGCCATGTACTTTTTTATCAACGTGAATTGATCTCAGAAGATTTCTTCAGCATATTTTTACCTTTTAAGTTTAAGGGAGGATTTGAAATCACCGGATTTCAAGGTTTGGCAAGTCATGGCGCTGCCATTGGGATGATCATTTCAATGTACCTCTATAATAAGAAAGTATTGCGCAAATCAGTTCTATGGATCTTAGACCGCGTTGTCGTCCCTGTGGCTGCAGGCGCTGTTTTTGTTAGACTTGGCAATTTCATAAATTCTGAAATTGTAGGCAAACCAACTGGCACTGATTTTGGAGTCGTCTTTGTCCAAAATGGTGAAGCTTTCCCAAGACATCCAGCACAACTTTACGAAGCATTCTGTTATGTTTTTGTATTTATTGCCCTGTGGCTCTTTTATTGGAAAACCAAAAAGAGTGAGCAACAAGGCTTTCTTTTTGGCCTCTTTTTGCTCCTGCTTTGGGCTATTCGGTTTTTTGTGGAATTTGTCAAAGAGCCTCAAAGCGACCACGAATATATAGCAACCTCAGCGCTCAATACAGGACAAATGCTAAGTATTCCTTTTATACTCATCGGATTGTATTTTATGTTCTTCTATAAACCAAAAAAACAACTCTCCTAATGAAAAAATCTGCGTTTCAACTTGTGGTGTTACTTACTTTAGGTGTTTCCTGTTTACAGTTTCAAAGTTGTAAAGAGGAACAAAGGGTAATTAAACCAGTGGTCATCGAATTCAAAAAAGAAGCTGAACTCGTGCTAAAAAACGCCAATGACAGCATCATTAAAAAATTAGATATAGAAATTGCCGATGACGAGTACAAAACCCAAACAGGGCTTATGTACCGTGATCAAATGGGAGAACTCCAAGGGATGCTGTTTGTATTCCCAGATGAAGATTTTCGTTCCTTTTACATGAAAAACACCAACATCCCATTGGACATCATTTATATTGATGCCGATAAAAAGATTGTCAGTTTCCAAAAAAACGCCCAGCCAAATAATGAAACCTCTTTGCCTTCCAATGCACCTGCAAAATATGTTCTGGAAATTAACGCAGGTTTAGCGGATGAGTGGCAGTTGGAAGTTGGAGATAAAATGGAGTATATAAAGGTGGAGTAACACTTAAGTCGCCGTTTACAGTCGCAGGCTGCGGTCGTAGTTTACGGAATTGCATTCGTGTAGAATTCAGCAAAACATTTAAACAACCGTCTCAGAACTAAGCATTGCGATTAACATTTAGTCCAATTTTGATACGCCATACTATCTTAAAGAAAGTCATGGAATACTAAATTCAATTAATTCAAGTAACCAATTGGAAGCCTACTTCGTGGTAATCTAATAGCCAGTTCAACCTATCCATTATTGTACCGCTACGTCCATTAGGCCATATCATTAGTCAAATTCATCTTTCGTACATCATTCGATAATAATTAGTAATCCAAATTAGGATTCAGCTGCAGTTCTGACCACTTAAAAGCATAAAAAATGCCGCTCAAGGAGCGGCATTCTTCAATTATAAAGATTTAATATTAAGCTTATATTTTAGAATCTTCATCAATAGCTTCACCTTTATTTTTTAAGGTGTCATACATTATCGGTGTTGCAATAAAGATGGATGAGTAGGTTCCTACCACAATACCAACTATAATAGCAAAGAGTAAGCCTCTTAATGAATCCGCACCTAATAGGAACATCGCCAATAACACCACCAAAGTGGTCAATGAGGTATTCAATGTTCTACTAATCGTGCTGTTGATTGCAAAGTTGATATTACGTCCTCTTGCAAATCCACCACGCTCCATAACGGTTTCTCTAACCCGGTCAAAGATAATCACCGTATCGTTCAACGAGTATCCAATCACTGTCAAGATTGCCGCAATAAAGGCTTGGTCAATTTCCATTGAGAATGGCATAAATGTGTAGGCAAATGAGAAGATACCCAATACAATAATCACATCATGGAATACAGCCGTGACTGCACCAAGAGAGAATTGCCATCTTTTGAATCGCAATAGGATATATAAGAACACAACCACCAACGACCCAATGACCGCCCAGAACGATTCCGTTTTGATATCATCGGCAATGGTTGGACTCACCTTACTTGAGAACATCTGTCCTATCTTCTTATCACCAGAGCCCACTTTAAAGTCTTCAAAAGTCATTCCTTTTGGTAGGTACGGGATCAAGGTTTCAAAAAGTTCCGATTGTACTTTTTCATCCGCTTCAGCCGTGTTGACATCTACCAAATATTTTGTAGATATTTTTAACTGGTGCGAACTTCCAATGGTTTTTACCTCAGCACTTCCAAAAGCCTCTAAAACATCTGCTTTAACTTCTTCTGGATTTACCTCTTGTGCAAAACGCACTTGATAGGTTCTACCTCCAACAAAATCAATTCCCTGATCCAAACCTTTGGTAAACAAAGTAAACAAGCTCAGTACAATAGCTATCACGGATACCACATAAGATACTTTTCTTTTACTGATGAAATTGATGTTCATGTTTTGGAAAAGCCCTTTGGTAACTGCCGTTGTAAACGTTAAGTTCTTACCTTTATCAAGATACCAATCTACCAACAATCTGGTGATGAAAATTGCCGTAAACAACGAAGTCACAATACCAATGATCAAGGTTGTTGCGAAACCTTTTATAGGCCCTGTACCAAATACAAATAAGATAATAGCCGTTAATAACGTAGTGATATTGGCATCCAAAATTGAAGACAAGGCATTACTAAACCCATCCTTTACAGCCTCACGCCTACCTTTGCCCTTGGCCAATTCTTCTTTGATACGTTCAAAAATGATCACGTTCGCATCTACTGACATACCAATGGTCAATACAATACCAGCCAAACCAGGAAGTGTGAGCACAGCTCCCAATCCGGACAAGACACCAAAAATCAATAAGATGTTCATCAATAAAGCAATGTCAGCAAATAAACCACCTCTACCGTAGTAAACGATCATCCAAACCAATACCAATGACAAGGCGATCAAGAATGAAGACGTTCCGCTTTCAATAGCTTCCTGTCCTAAGGATGCACCTACTTCGTCCGCCTGGACGATATCAGCCTTAGCAGGTAATTTACCAGCTCTTAATACGTTGGCCAAATCAATGGCTTCATTAAGCGTAAAAGATCCAGAGATTTCAGAATTTCCACCAGAAATAGGACCTGTTGTCACACCTGGGGCAGAATACACAATGTCATCAAGAACAATTGCAATTTGACTTTGTTGGGTATAAGCCCTACCAGTCATTTCTTCCCAAATTTTGGCCCCCTTACTGTTCATCTGCATGCTCACAGTTGGTTGATTTCTTTGGTTATAAGCCTGACGTGCATCGGTGATAACTGCTCCACTTAATTCAGGAGTGTTATCTCTATTGCCTTTAATGGCATATAAATCAACAAATTCACTGTTTTTAGCTTGGATGCCCCATGCAAATTTTACATAACGCTGATCAGCCGGCAGTAAAGAACGCACTTGAGGCATGTTCAAATACTCCATGACCAGATCCTTATCTTTCGCTTCAAAGGTTGCCACAACTGGACCTCCAGAACCGTAACCTCTTAATAAATCCAAAATAGGGTTTTCACCAACTTCGGTGGAATCGGTATCAATAACACCTGTTAATTCTTTAATTTTACTATCGGCGTCATCAATAGTATCTGTTACAATTTCAGAGTCAGCAACCTCACTTTTAGCATCTTTATTCACTAAAGGCTTTAAAACCTCATTGGCTTGTGCCAAGAATGGAAGAAACTCCTCACCTTTATACACGTCCCAAAATTCCAATTGAGCCGTACTTTGGAGTAGATTTTTGATACGTTCTACATCTTTTGCACCAGGAAGTTCTACGAGAATTCGTCCTGTGTTTCCTAAACGCTGAATGTTTGGCGACGTAACCCCAAACTTGTCAATACGTTTACGCAATACCTCAAATGCAGAAACAATGGATTCATCTACTTTTTGTCTAATGATTGGCTGTACAGCACGATCTGACATATCAAAAGTGATTTCCTCACTTAAAGTTCTATTGGCAAAGATATCTGGAGATGCCAATTTCTGATCGCCCTTTATTTTATCAAAAGCGATAAAAAAGTCATCAACATAAGCATTCTGACTTGTTTTCTGAAGTTCAGATGCATCATCTAAAGCCTTGTTGAAAACAGGATCTTTACTGTTGTTTGCAAGCCCTTTTAAAATATCCTTTACAGAAATTTCAAGAATAACGTTGATCCCACCCTTAAGGTCAAGACCCAAATTCATGGCTTTATCCCTTACCTCATTATAGGTATAGTTCGCAATACCAAGATTAAAGACTTCTTGATTGGCTATAGAATCCAAATAATTGGCTTCATAGTCGGCCCTTAGTTCAGGGTCGTCGGTTTTAAGTGCTGCAATCTCTTCAGCACGATTTTCAATTTGGTTAGCTTTGAATGTAAATGATAGCTGATAAATACTTACCAACCCAAATAACACAGCAAACAGCTTTACTAATCCTTTGTTTTGCATTATTTTAATTTTTTTAAGTCAAATTTTTAATCGCGCAAATATAGAGTTTACACACGATTTGACAATTGTTTTTTATGATTATGTATGATTTTGCCTAAAGCTACGGAAGCTTAATAGGAATGAGATTTGCCTTTTTGAACATCCCATTGTTTGATTTGGTAAAAAAAAGGGAGAATGACAAGCAAACGTAAGCCTTGAATCCCTTATGATATAGGACCTGCCCTGACTTCTGGGATTTTGTGAGATCGGTAATCCTTTATGGCAGTATATCGTTGAAAGCTTAAATTGACTTTTATAATATGATCGTTGACCAGCGGATATAAGTCGTCTGAAAGGATATAAAAATTAGAATTTACGAAACGATAGGGCTTCGATTTTAATTCCAAGGCATATTTACCTCCTAAATCTGAAAAAGAATGTTGACCCGAATGAATTTCGTAAACATCAAGATTATATGCTATAGGCTCCTTGTGGGAAGGGAAATGAAGGGGGATTTCTTGTTCTTCAGAAGAAACAAAGCCTAGGGCAAGGTCTTTCTGCTCAGAAAGCAATTTTTTAATGCCCTCAACATTGGTTTTGCTATAATAACTGATGACCAATCTGCCATCTTCCTCTTCACTTATCTGAATATGGGAAACACCAATGCGTTGCAGTTCTTGTTCAACAATGGAAATGGTATGTGTCGCATCATTTAAAGAAATATTCTCATTGGCAAACTGCACCACAATTTCCTGGTTTGGAAGCGCTGATTGCTGCTGACCTAAAAAGCCACCTAACACAGCAATAAAGATTAGTGCTGCACTGATGAACCATTTTGGTTGGAACTTTATGTCTCTGAAATGTTGCAATGGTTATGTTTTGAACCCATCTGAAGTTTCATAAATTGAAAATTAGGCAGTGGGCATACAATCGGCAAATATATAAAAAAATACTCCCGATAGCAATCGGGAGTATGTATACTGTCTTTAAGTGTTATTTCGATTGAAACATCTTACATTCCCGGAAGATTTTCCGTTTTTGAATAGCCTTCAGGTGGTGTCATACTAAATTTGTCATCAGATACTTTTTCAGCTTTTACCTCAGTAACTTCAATGACCATATTCATCTTCATACCTTGCTGCTCTATGGCCATGCTCATATACATAGGAAAGCCAGAAAAATCCTTTCCAAAAGAAGCTGCTTGTTGAGATATGGCTTTTAGTTTATCCGTGGCGTATATTTCCATTTTTACATCTGCACCATTTTTACTCATGGTCACATTGTATTTTGTGCACTCATAGCCAAGAATAGTCTTGGTTTCATTAGTTTTTTCAATCGACATTTGATCTAAATCTTCGTCCGAAGGAGAAATATCAGATTCCATATATTTCTTACCAATCATGGCATTATCCATAAGGACCAACGATTTTTTGGTATTGCTGTCTGCAATAAACACAGTATTTCCAGTCATTGGATTGCTTAATTCAGAACGCGATTTATCATTCTTGAAATATGTGGTTGTAATCATATCGCCCAACATAGCCAATTGAGCATTCATTTGCTCATTATCACTGGACATGGTTTGCTTTGATATTACAATGCCTTCATCAATCTGTTGTTGAGCGAACATTGTTACACTCAAGGTTAAGGCTACAATAAATAATATGTTTCTCATGTGTTTTGTTTGTTTTTAATTTAGGTGAAATGTGCTACAAGTAACTAAAATAATGCCAACTTTTAACGTTAGACCATAAATACTTTAAGTACGTGCAACTTTTTACAATAAATCATTGGTTTTACGAACGCCTTCAGCACTTTCTTGCATGTGCGCTTTTTCAGCATCATTCAATTCAATTTCAACGATTTTCTCAATACCCTTGCGTCCTAAAATTACAGGAGCACCAATACAGATATCATTCAATCCGTATTCACCTTCCAACAATACTGAACATGGGAACATTTTCTTTTGGTCGCATGCAATCGCCTGAACCAATCCACTAACCGCAGCTCCTGGCGCATACCACGCTGAAGTACCCAGCAATTTAGTCAGAGTAGCACCGCCTACTTTAGTGTCTTCCATGACTTGGCTCAATCTCTCTTCTGATAAAAACTCAGACACTGGCACACTGTTTCGAGTAGCCAAACGGGTTAAAGGCACCATTCCTGTGTCACTGTGGCCACCAATAACCATTCCATCGACATCGCTAATTGGAGCTCCCAAAGCTTCTGCCAATCTGTATTTAAATCGTGCAGAATCCAAAGCACCTCCCATACCAATGATTCTATGTTTTGGAAGGTCTGTAGATTTATGGACCAAATAGGTCATCGTATCCATTGGATTACTGACAACTATAATGATGGTATCTGGAGAATGCTTAATTAAATTGGAAGAGACCTCTTTAACAATCCCTGCGTTGATACCGATCAACTCTTCACGAGTCATCCCAGGCTTACGCGGAATACCCGAAGTTATGACACAAATATCACTTTTCGCAGTTACAGAATAATCGTTAGTGATGCCTGTTATTTTAGTATCAAAACCGATTAATGACGCAGTCTGCATTAAATCCATAGCCTTGCCTTCTGCAAAACCTTCTTTAATATCCAACAAAACAACCTCACTCGCAAAATTTTTGATGGCGATATACTCTGCGCAGCTTGCCCCAACGGCACCTGCTCCTACTACTGTGATTTTCATAATTATATATGGTTTTTAATGTGAAACTTTATGTATTAAATGATTGCAAAATTACAAATAAAATCGCTGTTAATAAAGAAAGCGCAAGATTTCCTCCTACGCTTTTATGGTATTCAATAAACAATTCTCTTTACCTCACACTAAACGCAATACCCAGAGTGGCCGTATTGTACTCCTGAAAGGTATAATCGGCAAATATTTTAAAGATACTTAGGTTCAACCTTGTCCCCAAAGTGGCCCTCATCCCGTTTGCTGCAAATGATAAATTTATAGGATCACTTATAGATTCATCCACAGAGCCCATATAATTTCCGTTGCTATCCTCTATATCATAGGTCAACAGGTAATCTCCTTTCAACTTTACAGTGGTTTTTCCGTTGTTATAGCCTACGCCCCCATAGAACGTAATCAGCTTGAAATCTAAGGACGCCAAGGCCTGCACCGTCCAAGTATTCAATTTAAATTCTGTTTTGCCGTCCCTTACCATTACACCATCGCTGCCATTTTCATCCTGTATATAGTATACCACATTCATATTTGTAAATGCACCCAAAACAGAAATACTCAAGGGCAATCTTTCAAACACTCCCAAGTACTGGGTAAGATCATGTTGTAGGCCAAAACCTAATAAATTCGATTCCACATCGTTGTCAAATTTAATATTGGGCACAAAACGCGCCTTAATATCGGTTTTAAATGGCAGTCCAAATCCTACTTGGACTGTTGGTGCTGGCACGGCATTTAAAGGCAGATCTTCAGCAATGCCTCCTGGCATCGTAAAGCTTCCAACTTTATAGGTGCCATCACCGGTAGGTATTGAAATGTCTATTTTGGTGTCAACACTATTTTCGCTCATTATGGTCTGTAGTCGGGACTCACCATTTGGTAGGCTCACATAAGCATATTCCTCCGAAAGGAATGCAAAAGTTTTAGCTGAGTTGGGCACAATTGAGGCATTGAGACCAATTGTGATGTCAAAACCAAATTTCTTATGGACCTTGGCGGTTGTTGCCCAACCGTCATTCATGCTATACATTAAACCTTTCATACCCGGATTCAAATAATTTTCAGTGAGCAAAGTGGCATCGTCCGCCGCCAAAAGTATAGATTCCAATTCCTGACCTTTAGCAAAATGCACGCTCAAAATGATTATGATGGAAGCGACTAATGTTTTCATGTTTCATAAAATTTAAACATCACAAATTTATGAAAATACTTTTTACAATGTGTTTTATTGTCCCCCATAGGATTTATGGCGATCATCAAATAAAAAAAACACCCAATCAAGGGTGTTCTTTCGGTTGACATATTTAATCAAAACAATTTAAGCATCAATTTTTGCATAAACCGCATTTTTCTCGATAAATTCTCTTCGTGGTGGAACCTCATCGCCCATCAACATTGAGAAAATTCTATCGGCTTCACCGCCATTATCAATTTGAACTTGACGTAAGGTGCGATATTTAGGATTCATTGTCGTATCCCAAAGTTGTTCCGCATTCATTTCTCCAAGACCTTTGTAACGTTGGATACCCACGCTTCCACCAAATTTTTCAGCTATTTCATCACGCTCTTTATCACTCCATGCATATTCTTTACGCTGACCTTTTTTTACCAAATATAAAGGTGGTGTTGCAATATAAATGTGACCGTTTTCAATCAACTCCTTCATATATCTGAAGAAGAAGGTCAATATCAATGTGGCAATGTGACTACCATCAATATCAGCATCACACATAATGACTACTTTGTGGTAACGCAGTTTTGAAAGGTTGAGCGCTTTACTATCTTCTTCCGTCCCTATGGTAACCCCTAAAGCGGTGTAAATATTTTTTATCTCTTCATTTTCAAAGACTCGGTGGGTCATTGCTTTCTCCACATTCAATATCTTACCTCGTAAAGGCAAAATAGCCTGAAAAGTTCTATCACGACCTTGTTTTGCAGTTCCACCTGCCGAATCACCCTCTACTAAAAACACTTCGCACAAACTCGGATCTTGTTCAGAACAATCACTTAGTTTTCCTGGCAATCCACCAATGCTCATGACGGTTTTACGCTGTACCATCTCACGGGCCTTTTGAGCGGCGTGTCTGGCTTGCGCTGCTAAAATCACTTTTTGCACAATGACCTTAGCATCATCCGGATGCTCTTCTAAATAATTGGTCAGCATCTCAGATACCGCTTGACTTACCGAAGCGGACACTTCACGGTTTCCTAATTTGGTCTTAGTTTGTCCCTCAAATTGTGGTTCCTGGACTTTTACTGAAATAATAGCTGTTAGCCCTTCACGGAAATCGTCACCTGCAATCTCAAACTTTAGGTTTTTGAGCAATCCAGAATCGTCAGCATACTTTTTAAGTGTATGGGTCAAACCTCTTCTAAACCCTGACAAATGCGTTCCTCCCTCGTGGGTATTGATATTATTTACATACGAATGCAGGTTTTCAGCATAGCTGGTATTATAAATCATGGCCACCTCAACAGGAACGCCATTTTTCTCACCTTCAAAAGCAATAACCTTACTCACTAATGGTTCACGGTTGCCATCTAAAAATTTGATAAACTCCTTAAGACCTTCTTCTGAATGGAATGTTTCACCTTCAAACGTACCGTCCTCCTTTTTGTGTCGCTTATCCACCAAATGGATGGTAATCCCTTTGTTCAGATAAGCGAGTTCTCTCATCCGGCTTGCAAGCGTATCGTAGCTATATTCTAAAACATGGGTGAAAATTGTAGGATCGGGCTTAAAGGTTACCATCGTACCTCTTTTATCAGTTTCGCCGATCTTCTTCACTGGATACATCGGTTTGCCTTTTTCATATTCTTGCTGCCAGATCTCTCCTTTCCTGTAGACTGTTGCTGTTAAATGTTCAGATAAAGCGTTCACACAACTTACACCAACACCGTGCAGTCCACCTGAAACCTTGTAAGAATCCTTGTCGAACTTTCCACCAGCACCAATCTTGGTCATAACAACTTCCAAGGCTGAAACACCTTCCTTTTTATGTAGATCTACCGGAATACCACGCCCATCATCTTCTGTGGTAATAGAATTATCCTCGTTAATAGTGACGGTAATATTATCACAATGCCCAGCCATGGCCTCATCAATGGAGTTATCTACTACCTCATAAACTAAATGGTGCAGACCTCGCGTACCAGTATCACCAATATACATGGACGGACGCATACGAACATGCTCCATTCCCTCAAGGGCTTGAATACTATCCGCTGAATAATTATCCTTATTAAACTCTTCTTTCATAATGTTATATTACTTATTCTTTATTATTATTTTTTATTAAGAACCCAAACGCCATTTCGATAACTATTCTTAACGGAGAATAATACGAAAGAACATTCAAAACTATATTTTTGCTAATTAATCTTCATAAAAAAAATGATACTCGCGCATCATTTTTGGATACCCACAAAGATACAAAATAAGGAGGCTTTTTGAAAGCATTTTGTCGATTATGTGTCAAATTTATCAACATTTGTTGATTACTTGAAAGTCGCTTAAAACGCCTAAAAAGCATCTTAAATCGAGTTTTGATGGATTTTAACATCTTAGAAAAAAGGTGAAAACAGAAAAATCCCGCTAAGGCGGGATTTTGCGATTATAAAATTTTAAATTTAATTGTTTTTAGGCTTTCACATAAGCATCAGAATGCACTCTGGCCACAGCTCTTCCACTCGGGTCGTTCATGTTTTTAAAACTTTCATCCCATTCCAGAGCTATCTTGGTGCTACACGCCACTGAAGCCTCCTGTGGCACGCTCAACGCCGCGGCATCACTTGGAAAATGTTCCGTAAAGATTGAACGGTAGTAAAACTCTTCCTTACTGGTTGGAGTTTGAATTGGAAACTTGTATTTGGCATTTGCCAATTGCTCGTCGCTCACTTCATTGCTCACCATTACTTTTAAGGTATCAATCCAACTATAGCCCACACCATCACTGAACTGTTCCTTTTGCCTCCAAACCACACTTTCCGGCAACATATCTTCAAATGCCTTTCTGACCACCCACTTTTCCATGCGTTCGCCATTGATCATTTTATCTTGTGGGTTGATGCGCATGGCAACATCCATAAACTCTTTATCCAAAAACGGCACACGGCCTTCAATGCCCCAAGCCGCTAAACTCTTGTTAGCACGTAAACAATCGTACATGTGAAGCTTGCTCAATTTTCTGACGGTTTCTTCATGAAATTCTTTAGCATTTGGCGCTTTGTGAAAATAGAGATAGCCACCAAACAACTCGTCTGCTCCTTCACCAGATAAGACCATTTTAATACCCATTGATTTGATGACACGTGCCATTAAATACATAGGTGTACTGGCACGAATGGTAGTTACGTCATAAGTTTCAAGTTTGTAAATGACGTCTCTAAGCGCATCCAGACCTTCTTGAATGGTGAATTTTATTTCGTGGTGAATCGTCCCGATATGATCCGCTACTTTTCGGGCAGCAGCCAAATCTGGCGAGCCTTCCAAACCTACAGAAAAACTATGTAATTGCGGATACCAAGCAGTCTGCGTATCATCAGATTCTATACGTTTTTCAGCATATTTTTTAGCAACTGCAGAAGTGATGGACGAATCCAAACCTCCTGAAAGCAATACACCATAAGGCACATCACTCATCAATTGCCTATGAACCGCAGCTTCTAAAGCTTCTTTAATAGCTTTAATGCTCGTTTCATTATCTTTTACCGCATCATATTCCGTCCAATCGCGTTTGTACCATTGTACAAATTCCCCATCCTTGCTGGACATATAATGGCCTGGAGGAAATAATTCGATCTTGGTGCAGATACCTTCCAAAGCTTTCAATTCTGAGGCTACATAAAAAGTTCCGTTTTGATCCCAACCTATATATAAAGGAATGATGCCCATATGGTCACGAGCAATGAAGTACTCATCCTTTTCCACATCATAAATGGCAAAACCGAATATCCCATTCATTTCGTCAATAAAATCAAAACCTTTTTCCTTATACAATGCCAAAATAACCTCACAATCACTTTCAGTCTGAAATTTATAGTCCGGAAATTGCTTTCTTAATTCTCTATGGTTATATATTTCGCCATTTGCGGCCAAAATCAACTGTTTATCTTCGCTCAATAAAGGTTGTTTTCCTGAAGCTGGATCAACAATAGCCAAACGCTCATGAACCATAATCGCTTTTTCATTATTATAGATTCCAGCCCAATCTGGTCCGCGGTGACGGATTCTTTTGGACATTTCCAATAATTGAGGTCTTAAATCTTCAGCTTTCTGTTTTAAATCAAAAGCACATACAATTCCACACATGATTCTATCTTTTAATATTTATTATTTTCTATTATAAAACTTAGGCAAATATGGGCCTATCATTTCAAATATGAAACCAATTATAATTAAATGATTACAATTTACAACAAAATACCATGTTATTAAGAAAATATTAAAGCATGATTCTTAAAAATGGTGTGATTTTTGAAGAATTGTAAATGGCGATCAACCCCCAACTTTATAATTATTTTAAGATAAAAAATCTTAAATTTAACCCTAAAATAAAATTCTATGAAAACAGTGATCAAAACATTAGCACTTACGCTGGCATTGGTATTTTCCTATACCGCCAATGCACAAAAATTTCCAGATTTAGACCCAAGTCCAATGGACGCTGCCACCTATCCAAGCAGCTATAAAGTTTCGGATAAGGCCATAAAAATCATTTACAGCCGACCTCAATTAAAGGGGCGTGATTTAGCAAGACTAACGCCAAAGTACGAGGTGTGGCGAACAGGTGCAAATGAGGCTACCGAAATAACCTTTTACAAGCCTGTTATGTTTGGAAATACAAAGGTTAAGGCTGGCACTTATACATTGTTTACAATTCCTGGCGACGACGAATGGACCATTATCTTGAGTTCTGACGTTAACGTTTGGGGCGCCTATACCTATACGAAAGATCACGATGTGGCTCGTATAAATGTTCCAGTATCGCAAAGCAAAGATATTTTGGAAGCGTTTTCAATTACTTTTGAAGAATCTAAATCGGGTGCCGATATGTACATGGGTTGGGGAACCTTAAGAGTAAAAGTTCCTTTTACATTTTAGCCCATCCCTTCCAAACAAAAAAAAGAGTTTAGGTGTCTAAGCTCTTTTTTTTATGGGATATTCAAATATTTATGAGTCTGTAGAGACACTTTCCATTGTGGATTTGCCATGACGTAGTCTACAATTTCGGGTATCACTTTATCGCGTTTGCTCCATTCTGGCTGTAAAAACAAGATACAGTCTTTATTGACTTTCGCTGCCTGTTCTTCCGCAAATCTAAAATCGTCCTTATTATAAACAATCACTTTTAACTCGTTGGCTTTGTCGTAAACCGCTTGAGTAGGGAGTTTTAATTTTTTTGGTGACAAACAAATCCAATCCCATGTTCCCGTTAATTGATAGGCTCCAGAAGTTTCAATATGTATCTGCAAGCCCTTCTCCTTTAATTTAGTAGCTAGGGGATCCATATTCCACATTAAAGGCTCCCCGCCAGTAACAACAATGGTTTTACTATATTTTACTGCATTTTCAACAATTGATTCCGCCATAGTTGGAGGATGCAGTTCTGCATTCCAGCTTTCTTTGACATCACACCAATGGCACCCCACATCACATCCACCAAGTCTTATAAAATAAGCAGCGGTTCCCTTGTGAAAGCCTTCGCCTTGAATGGTATAAAACTCTTCCATCAAAGGCAGCAGAAGACCTTGATCTATCAACTCTTGTTTTTCACTTTTTGTCATAGCGTGCAAAGATACTTGATAATCTTAAAAATTAGGGGCCAATAAACAGAAGTTTTTATTTGGAAGCAATAACCTCAATTTCTATGCTGGCATTGAGTGCCAATCCACTTGCTGCAAAGGTGGTCCGTGCAGGTTTATTTGGAAAATAGTCTTTGTATATCCTATTAAATGCCACAAAGTCATCCATGCTTTTTAACACGACGGTACATTTCACGACCTTATCCAAAGAGGATTGGTGATGTTCCAAAACAGCTTTAATATTCTCAATACACTTCTTAGTTTCAGCCTCAATACCACCTTCAACCAAAGTACGCGTTCCATGGTCCATTCCCAACTGTCCGCTTAAAAACAAAAAGCCATTGCTCTCAACCACATCACTAAACGGTGTATCCTGTTTTTTGGCCTCATGCGATTTATGAAAAATAATTTCATTTGGTGTTTTTTGGCATCCAAAAACCAAGAAGGTGAGTAAAATGATGGAGAAAACAGATTTAAGTTTCATTTTTTATCTTTTAAACTTGAATAAAATTACACTATTTTTATCCAAAATTTAGAATTTATGGCCAGAAAGGATGATTTCCTCAAACATATTCAAGACGGAAACACCAATAAGGGCGAGTTCATTACCTTAGGTGCTGCCATGCTAGATGGTGAGACCATTACCAACGCCCTTGTCAATGTACCTTTAAAGACTTTAAACAGACACGGGCTGATTGCAGGTGCTACTGGAACAGGGAAAACAAAAACCTTGCAAGTGCTGGCAGAAGGGCTATCAGAAAAAGGTATTCCCGTTTTATTAATGGACATCAAGGGAGACTTAAGCGGGTTGGCTGTACCGGGTTCACCGCACGTTAAAATCGATGAGCGTCACGCCAAAATCGGAATTCCGCACGAAGCGAAAGGATTTCCGGTTGAAATCTTAACCTTATCTGAACAAGATGGCGTCCGATTAAGAGCCACGGTTAGTGAATTTGGCCCCGTGCTTTTATCTCGAATTTTGGAATTGACCGAAACTCAGTCCGGAATTGTGTCAGTGATTTTCAAATATTGCGATGATCATAAAATGCCACTTTTGGATATCAAGGATTTTAAAAAGATCTTACAATACTCAACCCAAGAAGGAAAAGAGGCCTTTGAATCAGAGTATGGCCGAATTTCGACCGCCTCTACAGGGGCTATTCTAAGAAAGCTTGTTGCCTTGGAACAGCAAGGTGCCGATTTGTTTTTTGGAGAAACCTCGTTCGAAGTGGACGATTTGCTAAGAGTTGACGACAATGGAAGAGGATACATTAATATCCTTCGATTGACGGACATACAAGACCGTCCAAAATTGTTTTCAACATTCATGTTGACGCTATTGGCGGAAATCTATTCAACTTTTCCGGAAAGAGGTGATACCGACCGACCTGAACTTGTTATATTCATTGAGGAAGCTCATCTCATTTTTAATGAAGCATCAACGGCCCTTTTAAACCAAATTGAAAGTATTATCAAACTCATTCGAAGTAAAGGCGTAGGGATCTATTTTGTCACCCAAAATCCGACTGATGTTCCCGAAGCGGTCTTGAGCCAATTAGGATTAAAAGTTCAGCATGCCTTAAGAGCCTTTACCGCCAAAGACCGAAAAGCCATCAAATTAGCCGCACAAAATTATCCTGATACTATTTATTATGACACTGCAAGCGTTTTAACTTCTTTAGGAACTGGCGAAGCTTTAGTAAGTGCTCTAGATGAAAAGGGACGGCCTACACCATTGGCCGCGACCATGATGCGTGCACCAATGAGCCGGATGGACATTCTGAGCGAAAGTGAATTGGCAGACTTACTGTCCAAGTCAAAATTGATCAAAAAATACAATGAGACCATAGACAGGGACAGTGCTTATGAAATGCTGAACAGAAAGATTGAAAAAGCGCAAGCTGAGGATGAAAAAGAAAAGGTAAAAAAAGAACTGGAAGACTTAAAAAAAGCACAATCCAAACAGCGAACTACTACCACGCGTCGTAGCTCTGCAATGAACCCTATTGTAAAAGTGCTCACCAGTGCTACATTTATCAGAAGTGTTTTTGGCATTCTCTCAAAAGCCATGAAAAAGAAATAAAAAAAACAATCATTAACCAATTATCTACCGATAACGAAAAGTGTTACGGAAATTAAATTCACCATTAAAAATGCATAAAACATTTATTTACATTACCCTATTCTCTCTTTTATTGTCCAGTTGTGGGAAGGACCAAGATCCGTTTTTGATTCAAAAACACAATATCGGAAACTTGACGGATTCAACACAGATCAAAGATTTAAAATCAATTTTTGAGAACGATTCCGTTGCCAACTATATTGGCAAAGACGAGTTTACGAGAAATATCAATACAATCGAAATATTTGACAAAGATGGCACTTCATTGTTAAGTATTTCTCCTCAGATAAGCGCAGACTCAACTTCCGTGGTCAACAGCGTCCGAATCTTAGATTCTCGCTATAAAACTGAAAAAGGTATTTCGATTATGAGCAGTTTCAAGGATATCCAAAATGCCTATGAAATTTCAAAAATTGACAACCTCATCAACTCAATTGTTGTGAGTGTCAAAGAGATTAATGCATCCTTTACCATCGATAAAAAAGAATTGCCATCAAATTTACGCTTTGATAGAAGTATTTCTATTGAGGCTTCGCAGATTCCTGATAATGCTAAAGTGAAATATTTTTTCATACACTGGAACTAAAACCCAAAGACTAAAAGATGAGTTCATTCTTCTCAAAGTTATTAGTTGCGATTGCTCGGAAAAAACTTGAGCATGAACATTCATCTTCAAAAATCAGAGACAGGCAGGCAATTCCTTTAGCACGTCAAATCAAAGTAGAGATTAAGCACTTCATCAAGGATTACACCTATGTCCTTATTGGTGTGTTTTCGGCCGGTTTCGGGTTGAAGGGCTTTTTATTGCCCAACCGTTTTATTGATGGTGGCGCTACAGGTATTTCGCTGCTTTTAGAAAACATCACTCAAATTGACTTGAGTTTTCTATTGATTTTAGTCAACCTCCCATTTCTAATTCTCGCGGCAAAAACATTCAGTGTCAAATTCGCTGTTAGGAGTATTGTCACCATTGCCATTTTAGCCCTTGTTGTGCATTATGTGGACTATCCCACCATTACCGAAGATCGTTTGTTAATTGCTGTGTTTGGTGGTTTCTTTCTCGGATTGGGTATAGGGATGGCCATGCGAGGCGGCAGTGTTATTGATGGTACCGAGGTATTGGCCATTTGGCTCAGCAAGAAATTGTCAATCACCATAGGTGATGTGCTATTATTAATCAATATTATCATCTTCTCGTTTGGTGCCTACATTTTATCTATTGAAATTGCGCTCTATGCAATATTGACATATTTATCTGCGGCAAAGACAGTCGATTTTGTTGTGGATGGCGTTGAAGAATATGTTGGGGTAACGATTATTTCAGAAAAACACCAAGAACTGCGCAAGATGATTGTCGAAAAATTGAGACGTGCCTGCACCATTTATGCAGGAAAAGGCGGTTATGGAAGAAACGGCGAAAGCTATGATAAAGATATTATCTATACCGTCGTAACCAGACTGGAACTCGCAAAATTGCATACAGAAATAGATAAAATTGATGAAAAAGCATTTATTATCATGGGACTTGTAAAAGATATCAGAGGCGGTATGATCAAGAAGAAACCTTTGAAGTGACGGAGAAGTGATGAATGACAGATGACAAGTACAAGACTTTTGATTGACATAAACGATTGAGGATTTAAGATTTGGAACTTACCTGCCCGTCTGGATCTTCCAGCGAAGTCGTAAAACTTTGAATTTAAAACTACTCACGATCAACTAAAAATAAAATTATGGCAAATAAACCTTATAAAATACAAACCTCTCCATTTGTGGTTCCCACAACCGATGGAAAAACCATAAAGGAACATTTTGGAAGGGCAACAGACGGCAACTCCCAATTAAGTATCGCACACATGATAGCACCAGCTGGCTGGAGCGAACCCTTCCAAACCCCTGAATTTGATGAATACACGTTTATCATCAGCGGCAAGAAACAATTTATTATTGAGGATGAGACCATTATTTTATCGGCGGGCGAATCCATAAAAATAGAAAAAAATACACGCATTCAATATTCAAATCCCTACACAGAGCCTTGCGAATACCTCGCTATTTGCCTTCCAGCATTCTCAATGGATCTCGTACACAGAGAACATTAATCCCAAACCTAAATTGTCATGAAGGAAGTTCTTATTAAATTAATTGGTTCGTATTATAATATGCTGAGCTATGTTTCAAAGCCCTATGCCGCAGATAAGGCCATGTACTTATTTACCACCCCACGGGCTGGCCGGATTAACGAGGAACAATCAGATTTTTTACATACCGCTTACCAAGAGGAACTAAAATATAAACACTATCCTATAATGACCTACAGATGGTTGGGAAAAAAGCAAACCATTTTATTGACCCATGGCTGGGAAAGCAATGCCGCGCGATGGAAAAATCTGATATTGGACCTCAAAAAGAGAGGCTTTAATGTCATTGCACTTGATGCTCCTGCACATGGAAAATCAGGAGGCAGGGCATTTGACGCCATGCTATATGCCGAGTTCATTAATGTGGTCGCCCAGCGATTCTCTCCAGATGTCATTATCGGGCATTCTGTCGGCGGAATGGCCTCGGCTTATTTTCAACATAAATATCAATTTGACAAGTTAAAGAAAATCGTTTTATTGGGAGCTCCTTCTGAATTTCAGGATGTCATGAAACGCTATACCGATATGTTGGGTTATAATCATCGGATTGTTTCAGAATTGGAGCAGACCATAATAAAACGTTTTGGCACTCCGTCGGATGCCTTATCAACGGCCAGATTCCTTGCTACGACTGAATCAGAGGGCTTGATCATCCATGACCAAGACGACCATATTATTCCTTACAACGACGCCTTACTGATAAAAAACAGTTTTAAAAACAGTCAGCTCATAACTACCAAGGGTTTAGGTCATTCGTTGATTCACGCCTCCGTTGCTGAACATATTTACGAGTTCATTGATACCTAAAACCACTATCTTTGTATTATGGAAGAAGATCTTAAACGTATCAACAAATTTTTAAGTGAAGTAGGCTACTGCTCACGCAGGGAAGCTGACAAGCTCATTGAAGCTGGCCGAGTGACCATCAACGGAAAAGTACCCGAAATGGGAACAAAAATTTCGAAGAGTGATGTCGTTCATGTCGATGGAAAGCGGATTTCAGACACCAACGAAGGTTTTGTTTATTTAGCCTTCAACAAGCCCGTAGGTATCGTATGTACAACAGATACACGTGTTGAAAAAGATAATATCATTGATTATATCAACTACCACAAACGTATTTTTCCAATTGGACGATTAGACAAACCAAGCGAAGGTTTAATCCTGCTTACGGACGATGGTGATATTGTCAATAAAATATTGAGAGCAGGTTATAACAATGAAAAGGAATATCTTGTTACGGTCAATAAGCCCATTTCACAAACCTTTATCGAGCGAATGTCCAACGGCGTACCCATATTAGACACCATCACCAAAAAATGTGTGGTTGAAAAACTAGGGACCAATGAGTTCAGGATCATTCTAACTCAAGGCCTCAACCGACAAATCCGTAGAATGTGTGAATACTTGGATTATGAAGTGGAAACTTTAAAACGCATTCGGATCATGAACATCAAACTGGATATGCCCGTTGGTTCTTATCGGGAATTGACAGAAGCTGAATTCAAGGAGTTGAATGCGCTTTTGGACAGTTCAGAAAAACGTATGGCGGAAGACAAATCTCCTCCACCTAGAAGAAGCAGAAAATAGTAATATAACTAAAGCACGATGGTATAAGAGACTCGTTGGCATCATTTAAAATACAAATAATGAATTCTATTATTAACCGTGATTATTGAGACACATTATGACCATGACGTAAGGCGTAGTTAAAATTTGCAGAAATAACACTGCCAATAGTAATTCTTGGCACCAATTATTTTAAGAAGACTATATTAAGATTGGTGCACCTCTTTTAAACACTAAAAAACAAATTAAAAAACAGTCATGACTACAGCATTATCACCATTTCACATTGCTATTCCAGTACATAATCTTGAGGAATGCCGAGTGTTCTACAGGGATGTTTTAAACTGTGAAGAAGGCAGAAGTTCGGATCATTGGGTGGATTTCAATTTCTTTGGCCATCAATTGGTCATTCATTACAAATCAAAATCTACAGAAGAGTCGCACTCCAATAGTGTAGACGGTAAAAATGTTCCAGTACCGCATTATGGCGTCGTACTGCCATGGGATTCATTTCAGGATTTCGCCAAGAAACTAACTGAAAAAGGTATTGAATTTGTTATTGAACCCTATATCCGTTTTGAAGGTCAAGTTGGAGAACAGGCTACGATGTTTTTTATGGATCCTTCAGGAAACGCTTTAGAATTTAAGGCCTTTAAGGATATGGGACAATTATTTGCCAAATAAACTGAATTCACTACCCCAATTGAGTAAGGCGCTTTCTTTTTAATCCATAAAGATAAAACGGAAGGTAAATGAGCAGAAAATATGGGATTAAAACAGCTTGGACAATTATGATATACATCGGCCAATCTCCAAGATAATCCAGTAGAGATGCAGATTGTGGTTTTTCATTGAGATAAAAATAGTTGGCGTTCAACAGATCATTAACAACCACTATAGCCAAAAAATAGAGTTGTAAGGCGAAAAATGATTTAAACACACTTTTAAAATTGGGCATCATTTTAAAAACTAGTGTGGCATAACTTATGACCATTAACAGTCCCAAATGGACAACCCAATATCTGACATAATCGAATGTTGGAAAACCAGAGGCAATATCTGGTGTTATTACAGCCTGCAAGGTGCCAGCGATAATCCAAAAAAACAGGATTTCGTACATCCAAAATTTACGATAATATGTAAACACGGGAATTAAAATAGCCAACAAACTACATAGATATAGAGGTAAATCTTTTTGAACATTATAGTTCCCGGAAATTACCTTATGAAGATGAAAGGCAATAACTAATAAGGAAATTCCAATTGCCATAAAATGGATAAACCGATATTGGTTTTTAACACTTAGGTTTCTCTTGGCATATTGTATAACCACGAATCCAAATAGAACCGCAAGAACAATGGGAAGCCAATGTTCCATGCTCCCCATGACTACTCGTAGTATGACTATGGGCATTGTTAAAACTAAAACATACATCATGCCCTGTTCTTTTTCTATAGTGAGATTTACATTTGGCGTTCTCTAGCCAAGAGCGTGTTTTTAAGCAACATCGCGATAGTCATCGGACCAACTCCACCAGGTACTGGCGTTATAAAGCTCGCTTTTTTACTGACGTTCTCAAAATCAACATCACCCGTAATACGATAGCCTTTTTCGGTTGTATCATCAGGCACTCGGGTAATTCCAACGTCAATGATCACCGCATCATCTTTTACCATTTCGGCCTTCAAGAAGTTGGGCACTCCAAGAGCTGAAATAATAATATCGGCTTGAGACGTAATTTGTGTAATGTTTTTGGTATGACTATGCGTTAAAGTAACAGTAGAGTTCCCTGGAAATCCTTTCCTTCCCATTAAAATACTCATTGGACGGCCAACAATATGGCTTCTACCAATAACAACAGTATGCTTGCCCTGAGTATCAACATTATACCTGTCCAAAAGCTCCAATATCCCAAATGGTGTTGCAGGAATAAAGGTGGACATATCAAGAGCCATTTTCCCAAAATTCATTGGGTGGAAACCATCCACATCCTTATCTGGGTTCACGGCTAAAATCACTTTTTGAGTATCAATTTGCTTTGGTAATGGCAGTTGAATAATGAACCCATCAATCTCTGGATTTTCGTTCAATTCCTTAATCTTATCCAACAATTCAACTTGACTTACGGTATTGGAAAGGCGCACCATGGTAGATTCAAACCCAACTCGTTCACAGGCCTTAACTTTGCTGGCTACATAGGTCAAACTGGCACCATCATTGCCCACTATAATTGCAGCAAGATGTGGCACTTTTTCCCCGTTTTCCTTCATTCTTTTTACCTGTTCGGCAATTTCATTTTTAATGTCATTGCTTATTTTTTTTCCATCTAAGATTGTCATTCCTTTAATAGTTTACAGTCGCAGTCGCAGTTTTCAGTTTGATTGTGGTAAACATATCATTCTGGCTTAACTCCGAATTTACCTGGATTATTGATCATAAAATTTATTAATTTTCTAATTTCTAATGATTAAATGTTTAAATCCTGAAATGTAGAATCATCTATATAATTGCAAGCCAAAGCAAATTCCAACCATGCGAAAGTTTCTGAATTTTAGCAGCCGCATCGGTAAGCTTACTTATAAAGTGACGCGGATACAATCGCTTTCTATACGATTCAGAAATATAAGCCGTGACTCAACGAGAACTTCTAATTAATTGACTAATTAATGAATACGTCTTCTCTTTTGGAAAATTTTTAGAGACTTCGAAAATATCCATGGCCAATTCTAATGACTTTTGACACACTATCAGTTTCTTGAAATCCATATCACAAAAGTTTATTAAGTATAGAAAAACCAGTATTGCGATTGCGACTGAAAACTGCCAACTGAAGCCTACCTCATCCCCTTCATCGCCTGCATCATCGCCTTTCCTTTGCCACCTTGCATCATTTTCATCATCTTGCTCATCTGGTTGAATTGCTTTAAAAGCTGATTCACTTCTTGCACGGAAGTTCCTGAGCCTTTTCCAATACGTTTTTTTCTACTGGCATTTATTACTGATGGATTTGCCCGTTCTAATGGGGTCATGGAATGGATGATGGCTTCAATACCTTTAAAAGCATCATCATCAATATCAATATCTTTCATCATTTTCCCAGCTCCCGGGATCATTCCTATCAGATCCTTCATATTACCCATCTTCTTGATCTGCTGAATTTGCTTTAAGAAGTCATCAAACCCAAATTGATTTTTGGCAATTTTCTTTTGAAGTTTTCGTGCTTCCTCCTCGTCAAACTGCTCTTGGGCACGTTCAACAAGAGATACGACATCTCCCATTCCCAGAATACGATCTGCCATACGCGATGGATAGAACACGTCAATCGCTTCCATTTTTTCACCCGTACCAATAAACTTAATTGGTTTATTGACTACCGATTTAATAGAAATGGCCGCCCCCCCACGAGTATCACCATCCAATTTAGTCAGAATAACACCGTCAAAATTTAAGACATCATTAAAGGCTTTGGCGGTATTAACGGCATCCTGGCCGGTCATGGCATCAACTACAAATAAAATTTCCTGTGGCTGAATGGCATCACGGATATTGGAAATCTCGGTCATCATCGCTTCATCTACAGCCAATCGTCCTGCGGTATCAATAATGACCACATTATGACCATTTGCTTTAGCATGTGCAATACCTGCCTTTGCAATAGCTACAGGATCTGTATTTCCCTTGTCGCTATAAACCTCAACATTGATTTGTTCTCCCACTACATGAAGTTGATCAACAGCAGCTGGACGATAAACGTCACAGGCAATCAATAAAGGTTTTTTTGTTTTTTTGTTTTTAAGATAATTGGCAAGTTTACCGGAAAAAGTCGTTTTACCAGAACCTTGTAAACCAGACATCAAAATTATGCTTGGATTACCTGAAAGATTAATACCCTCAGCATCGCCACCCATGAGCTCAGTCAACTCATCCTTGACCAATTTCACCATCAACTGGCCTGGCTGCAAAGTGGTCAATACGTTTTGACCCAAGGCTTTTTCCTTAACCGTATTGGTAAATTCCTTGGCAATTTTAAAGTTGACATCGGCATCCAACAAGGCTCTTCGTACCTCTTTTAAGGTTTCGGCAACGTTGACCTCCGTAATACTTCCGTGCCCTTTAAGGACGTGCAGGGCTTTATCTAACTTTTCACTTAAATTATTAAACATATATTTTCAGTCTTCTGTTTGTAGTATTAAAAACTACAAGAATTAAATTTTGAGTTGCAAATTTACATATTTGATGTCTATTTATAAAACCTAAAGGCTTAATAAATATCATCTTGGCAAGCTTGTCGGACATTGAACTTCAGATCTCTCTAATCCCAATAACCGTCGGGAGGGGTCACATGCGCTCAGGTACATCAATCCCCAACAGACCAAATGCATTCTTTATGGTCACCGCCACTTTATTGGACAAGGCTACCCTAAAGGCCTTTTCATTGTCATTTTCCGCTCCAAGAATAGACACATTCTGATAAAAGGAATTGAACTCTTTTACCAAATCATAGGTGTAATTGGCCACCAATGCAGGGCTGTGATTATCTGCGGCATTTTGGATCACTTCAGGAAACAACAACAACTGTTTGATCAATTCTTTTTCCTTACCGTGAAGTGCTATATCCTGTATGTCTATAACCGCATTTAAATCTGATTTTCTTAATATGGATTGAATTCTAGCATAGGTATACTGAATAAACGGCCCCGTATTACCTTGGAAGTCGATTGACTCCTTCGGATCGAAAAGAATGCGTTTTCTTGGATCCACTTTTAAAATAAAATATTTCAAGGCACCCAAACCGATAGATTTGTACAGTTCTTGTTTTTCAGCATCTGAATACCCTTCCAATTTGCCCAATTCCTCTGAAATCTCTTCAGCAGTCTTAGCCATTTCAACAATCAAATCATCGGCGTCAACAACAGTTCCTTCCCTACTCTTCATTTTTCCAGAAGGTAAATCGACCATGCCATAACTTAAATGGAATAAATTTTTCGCCCATTCAAATCCCAGTTTCTTAATGATTAAAAACAACACTTGAAAATGGTATTCCTGTTCATTGCCTACGGTATAAACCATTCCGCCAACATCAGGAAAATCTTTAACACGCTGAATGGCCGTACCAATATCTTGGGTCATGTAAACTGCGGTACCATCTGAACGTAAAACAATTTTTTCATCCAAACCGTCTTCGGTCAAATCGCACCAAACAGAGCCATCTTCCTTCTTGAAAAACACTCCTGACTTCAATCCTTCTACCACAAATTCCTTTCCTAAGAGATAGGTTTGGCTTTCGTAATAAAGTTTATCAAAATCAACCCCCAAATTTTTATAGGTTTGATCAAAACCTTTATAAACCCAAGCGTTCATTTTTTCCCAAAGGGCAACCGTTTCTACATCGCCAGCTTCCCATTTCTGAAGCATTTCCTGAGCTTCAATGATAATAGGAGCTTGTTTTTTCGCATTTTCTTCAGACTTACCTTGGGCCACCAACTCCTGAATTTCCTTCTTGTATTCTTGATCAAACTTAACATAGTAGTTCCCTACCAACTTATCGCCTTTTAAACCCGATGACTCGGGAGTCTCTCCATTTCCAAAACGTTTCCAAGCCAACATACTCTTACAAATATGAATACCTCGGTCATTAATAATTTGCGTTTTATATACTTTTTTACCGGAAGCTTTTAATATCTCAGAAACACTATAACCCAATAAGTTGTTTCTAATATGTCCCAAGTGTAATGGCTTATTGGTGTTTGGCGATGAATATTCCACCATTATGGCTTTATCTTTTGGTTGAGGGGCTGCAAATCCGTAAGATTCATTATCTTTTATGGTTTCAAAAATTTTGAGATAATGTGCATCCTCAATTTCAATATTTAAAAAGCCTTTCACGACATTGAAGGATTTTACGACATCAATGTTTTCCAACAGATATTGGCCAATCTGTTCGCCAATCTGAACTGGATTCCCTTTTACCACCCGCAACATTGGAAAAATCACCACAGTGACATCACCCACAAACTCTTTACGGGTGGATTGTAGTTCTACCGACTCCAAGGTCGCGCCAAAAAGTTCATTTACTGCTTTTTTTACTTGATGTGATAAGGTTTCCTGAAGATTCATCTGCTGTTCATTTTAAGTTTGCAAAGATAGGATTTTAATTAATTTTTTATAAGTGCAATAGCTCTATTGTTAGGAAAAAGCTATAAGTCTAAGGGCTGATCATAACCTCATCTGATTTGATTTTTCAAAATTTGATTAAATTTGAACTTCAAAACTTCCTATGAATCGCATCTTCTACTTTCTGAGTCTCATATTTATTATTATAGGATGTGACGATTCCAAATATACTTCCGATGTTTTATCACCAGTAGAACCTCAGTTTTATAAAGGCATGGATTTATCATTTCAATCGGAGTTGGAAAAATACGATCTGGTCTATAAAGACGAAAACGGAAAGCCCATCACCCTTTTAGATTACGTTTCTGAAAACGGAACCAATCTCGTCCGCCTCAAGTTATGGCACACCCCACAGAATGGACAGAACAGTTTATCAGATGTCAAAGCGTATGCACTAAAAATAAAAAGCAGGAATATGGATTTTCTACTAGACTTTCATTATTCGGATACCTGGGCCGATCCAGGGTCGCAAACGCCACCTCAAGCATGGCAAAATATGAACTTTGATGAAATTAAAAATGCCATTTACAACTATACAAAAGAGGTCCTTCTCGAATTAAAAGAACAAAATACACTTCCAAAAATCATTCAGATAGGAAATGAAACGGACAGTGGCCTTTTATAGAATTACGGAAAAGTTTGGAATGAACATAACGACAATTGGCCCAATTATGCTGCCCTGGTAAAAGAAGCCATAAAGGGAGCAAAGGAGGTTGACCCGAACAACAATATTCAAATTATGCTGCACCATTCGAGTGTTGAAGATGCGATATATTTTTTCAATGAACTCCAACCCTATCATTTAGAGTTTGACATTATCGGACTTTCTTATTACCCACAATTTCAGACCAAAGATTTGGGTTTGGTAAAAACAAAACTCAATACCTTGGCAACTACTTTTAACAAAGATATTTTAATGGTAGAAATGGCCTATCCATTTACTTTGGAATGGAACGACAAGAGCATCAACTTTATTGGCGACGACAGCCAGATACTGACAGAATTCCCAGCAACTCCATGGGGTCAGAAAGCCTATCTTGAATGGCTTGTGAACACTGTTAAATCCATTCCAAACCAAAAAGGAATTGGTTTTTGCTATTGGGCGCCAGACTGGGTTGCCTTTGTTGGCAATGGGAACACCTCAACAAAGGGGAGTGCTTGGGAAAACCAATGCATGTTTGATTTTGACCATAAGGCCCTACCAATCTTTGACGTTTTTAGAAACAATTAGCATTTATTTTAATCTCTTACCTCCCAGAAATCCCAACACCAAAGCCACCAATCCAAGGCCTATGGTCATATAAGCATCCGTATTATCTTGAATATCCACACTGAAATCCCCAATGCCAATAGAGGCTTCCGGCGCAATTAAGGTGTATATGCCATATACTAGCAGTACAGTGCCTACAACCATCAAAATGGTTTTAATCGTTTTATTCATTCTTGTGTTATTTAATTTCATTAAAGTTAGTCAATATTCCTTTTCATCTTATTTTTTATAAACCAATGATTCGTAACCTTTTGTGCAACCTTAAATTTCCGCATATCAGCATTTTGCATTTCATCGATGAAAGTGTCGTTTTTCTAAGATATTGACCTTTCACCCGATATCTAAATTATTCAAAAAAAATACCATATCACTTCATCTAATTTTTTGGCATTAAAACCCGAAAATTAGATTATTAAAACCCTTTTATCCATTTTTGAAGAAGCTATTAATCAAGGTCCCAAAAAACGTTGATGCATATATTGAAAAGTCCTTAACACCATTGTTATTGTATTTTTGTGTAAGTGCCTACCCTCTCCCTCAAGGCAAGCTCAAATCACATCGCATTACAATTTTATAACTAATTGCAAAAAAATGAAACGGTTAATTGCCTTAGCTGCCTTTTTTGCTGTCTTGTCTGGTTATTCCCAAACCAAAGAGATAGACAGTCTTGCTATACAATTAGCTTTTCAAAAGCAGGATTCCTCCAAGGTTGACACCTCGATACTTCTTATTAAAGCACTTTATAAAGCGCAAGATTATCAAAAGGCACTCTCCTATATTTCAGAAACCGAGCAGCTTTCAAAATCAATTAACTACGCCAAAGGCATCGCAGCAGTCAATTATTTTCAAGCCCTTATCTATGCCGATAGAAATGACTATTTCAATGCAATTGACCATTTCAATAAATCGAAAAAATTATATACAGAGCTCAATGATGCTTTAGGAGTCGCACAAGTGAGCAACAGTATTGGTCTTTTAGAGATCAAAAGAGGGAATTACAGAAACGGGTTATTGAATTCCCTATCTGCAATCAGAATATTTGAAGAACGCAACTTGTACGAAGATCTTAGTTTGGCTTACAACAATCTGGCAAAAGCCTATTATAATACGAACCAAATTGATAAATCGCTTGAATTCAACCTGAAAGCTTTAAATATTAGAGAGCGGTTAAATGATAGTTCAGGCATTAAAATGTCCACAAAGAATATTGCCCAACTGTATTCAAGGCGGAAAGAACACCGAAAGGCAATTGAATACTATGAAGACGTTTTATCGATGCTCAATCCTGAAGCAGACCAAGCCCTAAAAGGAGAAATATTGCCACGTATAGGCGAAGAGTACCTTAAGTTTAAAGATTATGACAAGGCCGCCAAATACCTTGTGGAAGGCCTTAAATTTAACCGAAGAGCTAATGATAAGGAAGGTATTTTACGAGCCTTGAATTCAATCGGACAACTTAATCTGGAGCAGAAAAACACGCGATTGGCAGAAAGTCAAATCTACGAAGCCCATGACTTGGCAAAAGGAGTGGGGAACAACGAAGAACTTCTTAAAAACTACAAACTTTTAATGGCCTTGGACTCCACCAAAGGAAAGTTTGAAAATGCCTATCGTTGGCAACGCGAGTATTTTAGTTTAAAGCACATTTTAGATCAGGAAAACCAACCTTATTTGCCGGTAAATACCGACTCCATTGAGGATATTCTTGAGAATGAAGCCAACCTTGAGACGACAACGCCTGATGACACCATAAAAGAAACGGCTAACAATACCAATCAAGTCAAAAATTTAAAGCTTCTTTCTTACGGATTAATCGTTGCATTTCTCATCGTTCTGACCTTTTTACTACTGATTTATCTGAAAAGAAAAAGCTCTATTAAATACACCCAGGAACTTGAGGAAAAGAATAAGCAGATCCAGCTTCAAAATGAAGCCATTATGGAGCAAAAACTCCATCTCCAAGAAATCAATGACGTTAAAGATCGTTTGTTCAGTATTGTTTCTCATGATCTAAAAGACTCCATATCGTCCATTAAAGCATTCTTAGATTTACTTAAGGAAGACAGTATTAGTAGAGAAGAATTCAATGAGTTGATTCCGGAATTGAGTGAAAATGCCGATAATGCCTCCTTATTATTGTTCAATCTTTTAAATTGGTCGAAATCGCAAATGCAAAACTTGGAACCAAAGCCCGAGCTTTTTGATGTTCAAGAAGTGTTTCACAGTAAAGTCAGATTGATAGAACAAAAAATTGAACAAAAACGGATTGTCCTCATTGATGAATCTCAGCAGGGATTCATCTATGCTGATAAAAGTATGGTGGAAATTATTATCCAGAACCTATTGACCAATGCCGTAAAATTTAGTCGTGTTGGAGATATTATTACCATCTCCAATAAAGAACACAATGGAAAGTCCTTAATCTGTGTGGAAGATACAGGAGTTGGGATTCCAAAAGAAAACCTCAAAAAGCTTTTTCAAAACAATAATTTCACGACTGTTGGCACCAAGAACGAAAAGGGTACCGGTTTAGGTCTGACAATCTGTAAGGAATTAGTAGAACTTAACCAAGGTCGAATTTGGGTTGAAAGCACTCCGAATGTTGGCACAAAATTCTATGTAGAGCTTCCCAAGATGAAAACGGAAGAAGAGAGCTAAAAAGGGTTTCGAGTTTCGAGTTTCGGGTTCAAAGTTATTCCTTGATTACATAGAATTAATCATTTTTAATTCAATTCCAGTTTTGCTCAATTCAATTTTATCTTCCTGCTTTCGGCAAAAACACTTCCGCCATCATACAACGAGCACTTCCACCACCACACGTTTCTATAGTTTCCAAATCACTGTACAACATCTCGCAATGCATGGAAAGTTTCGCAATTTGCATGCTGGTTAAACTGTCATGTGCCGCCTTACTCATCACCAAGTAGCGTTTTTCATCGGCGCCTCTCACCTGTAGCATATTGCCAGCAAAACTGTGCATTTGGGCTTCGGTAATTGCAATAACTTCCTTACCGTCTTTTTTCAGATGGTCCACGACGTTTTTACGCTCCTTTTTATCATCGATACTATCCAAGCAAATGACAGCAAAAGTTTCAGCAATACACATCATGACGTTGGTATGATAAATAGGCAAACGGTCATCATCCACAGTTTGATACGCTGTAAAAATGACAGGAAAATAGTCAAAATCTTCACAAAACTCTATAAATAGTTCTTCATCTGCCCGTGGAGAAAGCGCACAGTATGCCTTTTTATGTACCCGATCCATAATAATACTGCCAGTACCTTCCAAAAAGAAATGATCTTCTTCGGCACTGGTATAGTCCATTATATTTGTAATCTCAAAGCCTTCTTCTTCCAAACGGTCGAGCAGTTCTTCACGTCGTTCCTTACGCCTATTCTCGGCAAACATTGGATATAGTGCCACATCGCCATTTTCATGAAAGCTTACCCAGTTATTTGGGAAGATAGAGTCAGGAGTATCGTTGACCTTATCATCATCTTCCACAATAACATTGACACCTACAGCTCTGAGCTTTTCTACAAAGGCATCAAATTCGGCTTGAGCCTTTGCATTGATTTCAGAGTTCTTTATATCCAAATCTTCCTGAAAATAATTATTGACCGCTGTTTGTTCATTCATCCTAAAATTTACAGGCCGAATCATCAAGATTGTATTTGTGGTTTGGTGCATAGTAAAGGCGATTTTATGCCGGCAAAAATAGTTTAATTTGATTAAATTTGGAAGCTATTGCGATTTTAAATATGCGCAGAGCTCAAATGCAAATTACTTCTGATGAAAACCATTTTTATTTTCTTTTTAACGAGTCTTTCCATCATCGCTCAAGAAGCGAATCTGCCCAAGGATTACTTGACAGTTTTTGAAAAAAGCAACGGACTTGAAACGGCAAGCTATCAAGAAGTAATTGCGTATTATCAACTCTTGTCTGATAACTATCCTGAAATCCGTATGGACAGTATCGGCATGACAGATGCTGGCATACCTCTGCACATAGTGATTTTCAATCCTGATAAGGTTTTCGACTTTGAATCCATTAGAAAAACCAAGCAGACGATGATGATCAATAACGGCATCCATCCAGGAGAACCTGATGGCATTGATGCCACAATGCTTTTATTCAGAGATCTTGCACAAGGCAAAATTGCAACACCAGTGCATACTGTATTGGTAACTATTCCTATTTATAATGTTGGAGGAAGCCTAAATAGAAACTCCACCACCCGTACCAACCAAGTTGGACCTAAGGAATACGGCTTTAGAGGTAATGCCAGAAACTATGATCTGAACCGCGACTTTATAAAAGCAGATACCAAAAACGCTCGTAGTTTCACCCAAATTTATCACTTGGTCCAACCTGCAGTTTTTATCGACAACCATGTGAGCAATGGCGCCGATTACCAATATACCTTGACCCATTTATTTACACAGCACAATAAACTTGGAGGTGATTTGGGTGAATATCTCCATGAGGAAATGATGCCAAGTTTGGAAAGTAAATTGGCCCACAAGAAATGGGACATCACGCCTTATGTCAATGTTTTTAACGAGGTACCTGAAGCCGGATTTACCCAATTTTTGGATTCACCACGTTATTCTACAGGCTATACGGCAATGTTCAACAGCTTAGGAATGATGGTCGAAACCCATATGCTCAAACCTTACAAACCACGAGTGGAAGGCACTTACGAATTGATGAAAAGCATGTTGGAGATCATGGAAACTGATCATAATAAAATAAAGGAACTACGTGCCGATGCTATTAAACAATTTCAAGCTTCAAAAACCTATCCCCTAGATTGGATGGTTGACACCACAAAATCGACCCGTCTGACATTTAAAGGCTACGAAGGCAAGATGATTCCAAGTGAGATCACAGGAGCAAATCGCTTAAAATATGATAGAAGCAAACCATTCACAAAGGATGTGGTCTACAAAAACTATTTCAAGCCAAAAGTTGAAGTCTCTGTCCCAACGGCTTATATCATTCCTCAAGGTTGGTGGAACGTTATTGACTTGTTGAAGCTGAACCAAGTTGAAATGACATTTCTTGAAAAAGACACGACCATTACTGTTGAAAGTTATAAAATAGATACTTACCAAACCAGAAATCAGGCCTATGAGGGGCATTACCAACATTATAACACCAAAGTGATTCCATCAACCCAAGCCATGCGATTCAAAAAAGGAGACTATTTTATTTCTACAGATCAGGACGCTATAAGATACCTCTTGGAAACCTTAGAGCCACAAGCGCCCGATTCATTTTTTAATTGGAATTTCTTCGATACGATTCTGCAACAGAAAGAAGGTTTCTCGCCTTATGCATTTGAGGACGTTGCAGCCGAATTATTAAAGAATAAACCAGAATTACTTGCTGCTTTCGAAACCAAAAAGAAATCGGAACCTGAATTTGCAAAAAGCTGGTATGCACAATTGGATTGGCTGCATAAGCAAAGTGAGTATTATGAGTTGGCACATATGCGGTATCCTGTGTATAGAGTGATGCAACATTCCACTGACCAATGAAGCAAACCATACCGTAAATACTCTTGGGGATTGTATTTGATAAGATTCTAATTTGAAATTTAAACCAAAAGCTTAATATTGGCATACGAATTTTCCATAGCTTTCTTAACCTGGGTTGGGTTCAGCCATTCTACTTTTGTGATGCCTTCGTCTTCCTGGGGTATCAATTCGCCTTTATAAGTGGAAGTCATTTCAAACCAATAGGTTATTTTCAGTTGGTGTCTCCCGTTCCTTTTAAAAATATGATAGGTCGTTTCCAATGGTTTGATAATTTTCAGACCATTGACTTTGGTTTCTTCCTCAACCTCTCTCAAAGAGGTTTCCTCAATGCTTTCATTCCCCTCTATTTTTCCTTTGGGCAAATCCCATTTATCATTTCTGTAAATAAAAAGAATTTCACCTTTATCGTTAAATACCTTGCCCCCACCGGCAACCACATTTGGTAACTTCTTTAAAAATGATTTCAAAAGTTTTTTTTCGCTCTTACCAATGATCCTTACACCTTTTAAGTCGGTAGAATTGAGTTCTCTAATAACTTTTCCTATGTTGACCGTTCGCATCAAGTAATTTTTAAAATGCTTTTCTTTCTTGACCTCTGTAGTCAAAATAATAGGTTTGTCATTGACAAAAACTTTATACATCTTTTCTATAATGAAGAATTGAATTTGTAAAAATATAATAATTTGATTCACAGCGCGGTCTTTGAAAAAATTTTTCCGCAAATTTTTAAATTTAAAATCTATAAAATTGTTTAATTTTACCCCATGATTCTTAATAAACAAACCGCTAAAAAGACTGCCGAACTGCTATTGCAGATTCACGCGATCAAACTACAACCGAATGAACCATTTACGTGGGCCTCTGGTTGGAAATCACCAATTTACTGCGACAATCGCATCATACTTTCTTATCCACCCATCCGTAATTTCGTTCGTGAAACCATGGCCAAACATATTGAACAGCAATATGGAAAACCCGACGTCATAGCTGGAGTTGCCACTGGGGCCATTGGTATTGGTATTTTAGTGGCTGAGTATTTGGGACTGCCATTTGTGTATGTCAGACCAGAACCAAAAGGTCATGGGCGTCAAAATCAAATTGAAGGTTATATTGAGAAAGGCCAGAGTGTGGTAGTGGTAGAAGATTTGATCAGCACAGGCAAAAGTAGTCTTAATGCCGTAAAGGCTTTAGAAGAAGCTGGCGTTAATGTTAAAGGAATGGTCGCCATTTTCACATACGGATTTGAAGTGGCCAATAACAATTTTAAAGAAGCCGATGTTACCTTACAAACATTAAGTAATTATGAATCACTGTTGGAACAAGCCTTAGACACTAAATATATCACCACTAAGGAACAGAAAGTTTTGGCAGATTGGAATGCCAGACCAAGCGAATGGAATGCTTCTTGATGTTCCTTCACCAACAAAAATGAAGTCGTGAGGGAATGGATCGAGGGATCGTTTTCAGCCAAAAAGCACGACTTAACCACAACAATATAAAATAATTATTTCCCCTCCGCAGCATTATCGCAAACGGGATAAAACAACAAACAAAAATGAATTTAGAATCACCAAAAGTAAGTCTTGGGAAAAGCCCACAAGAAGTCTTCGACTTCCTATCTGATGTTAAGAATTTCGAACAGTTAATGCCTGATAATATCAGTAAATTTGAAGTCTTGGGCGAGGATAAGTTTTTATTCGCATTAAAAGGAATGCCTGAGATTGTATTGAAGAAGAAGGAAAGCAACGCGCCAAATAAAATTGTTCTTGGTGCTGCCGGAGGAAAATTGGATTTTTCACTGACTGGCGATATCCAAGAAACAGGAGACAATCAGAGTGATGTTAAATTGACCTTCGAAGGCGATTTCAATCCTATGATGGCCATGATGATCAAAGGTCCAATTTCAAAATTCATTGAGACCTTGGTAACCAACATGTCCAAAGCGGTTTAATACAACAGAGCTACTTCCTTAAAGTCAAAACTTCTTATCTTGTTGTCTTGAACTTTAACCTGTAGTAGTCCAACATCTGAAATTCCAATAATATAACCTGAAAACACAGAACCTTCAGCATCTTGAAATGTTGAAGGTTTGTTTTTTCTAAATAGCTGTGATTCGTATCGTGCTTTTAAAGATTTGAACTGCTTTTCTTTCAAACAATTAAAATGGATATCAATCTGTTTTAAAACCAAGTTCAATACCTCGTCCAAATTGTTCACTTGCCCTGAAAGCAACAGTAAGGATGATGCGTTTGGCAATCCCGTAAAATCGGTCTGATTGACATTGAGCCCTATTCCAATTACAGACCCACTAATCACGTTTATTTTGATGACATTCTCAATCAGAATTCCCCCAATTTTTTTATTGTCTGACAAAATGTCGTTGGGCCATTTCACCTTTAATTTGGCTATTCCCAGGCTCTTTAAGGCCTCATAGACCGCCAAGGAGACCGCCATACTGATATAGAAATGTTGCCGAATATTGAGAAATGAAACATCCTTAAACACACTAAACGTAAGGTTCTTGGCCTCTTGAGAGCTCCAAACGGTTCCCATTTGCCCTCGTCCATTGGTCTGTAAACTAGCAACTACCGTCAAACCATCTTCAGCATTGCCTCCACTACTGAGCCTTTTTAAGTACGTGTTAGTTGAGTCAATGGCATCAAGTTTGATTATACGCATGTGCAAGCTTCAATAATTTATAAATTTCTTATGAGATTATAAGGCTTAAAAGAATTAAAAAAAACAATAACTTTGCACAAATTTAAAATAAATTAATGGCGAAAGAAAATAATAACTCAGATGCACTGATTTCCACTATATTAGAAGGTATTGAAGACGTCAAGGGAAAAGAGATCAAAATTCTCGACTTGCGGGATATTGAAAACACGGTTTGTGATTATTTCATTATTTGCGAAGGAAACTCAAATACACAAGTAAATGCCATTGTGAATGCTGTTCAAAAGAAAGTCAGTAAAACCCTTAAAGATCATCCTTGGCATGTTGAAGGAAGTGACAATGCAGAATGGGTTCTAATGGATTATGTCAATGTGGTGGTCCACGTATTTCAAAAACATATAAGACAATATTACGATATCGAAGGCCTTTGGGGCGACGCAAAAACAACCGTTATAGAAACCAGTTACTAAAAAAAGATTAATGTCAAAAGAAAATAAAAACTTAAACAAAAAGCCAAAGTTAAGTCCGTACTGGATCTATGGAATGGTCATTGCTGCTTTTTTCGCAGTTCAGATATTCTCAGGTGGTTTTGGTGGACAGGATGCTAAAACTACAACACCAGCTCAGTTTTTTGAATATTTAAAAAATGGAGATGTTGCCAAAGTTGAAATTGTCAACAATAGAGAGGCCAAAGTATATTTAACAGAAGCCGCACTTCAAACAGATACCCATAAAGGGACCAGGCCCAATAACATTATTCCTACTGTCAACCCTAGTCCGAATTACAAATTTGAATTTGGTGATTTGGCACTTTTTCAGGAAGAAATCAGAAACGTTATTAAAGAAAATAACCTCAGCAACACCGAAGTCACTTTTGAGACTGAGCACAACGTATGGGGAGATTTCCTTTTGGGTCTCCTACCATTTATCTTGATCATTGGAGTTTGGATTTTCATCATGAGACGGATGTCTGGTGGCGCTGGCGGTGGTGCTGGTGGCCAGATATTCAACATAGGGAAATCTAAAGCCAAATTGTTCGATGAAAATACTGATATAAAGACTTCATTTAAAGATGTTGCAGGTTTGGAAGGCGCCAAGGAAGAAGTTCAAGAAATTGTGGACTTCTTAAAGACTCCAGAAAAATACACCTCCTTGGGGGGTAAAATTCCTAAGGGAGCACTCCTTGTAGGACCTCCAGGTACAGGTAAAACCTTATTGGCCAAAGCGGTTGCAGGTGAAGCTAAGGTTCCTTTCTTCTCCTTATCCGGCTCAGATTTCGTAGAAATGTTTGTGGGTGTCGGAGCTTCAAGAGTGCGTGATTTGTTCAAACAAGCAAAGGAAAAATCGCCTTCTATTATTTTTATTGATGAGATTGACGCCATTGGCCGTGCCAGAGGCAAAAATGCCATGTCCGGTTCCAATGATGAGCGTGAAAACACACTGAATCAGTTATTGACCGAAATGGATGGATTTGGTACCAATACCAACGTTATTGTCCTTGCCGCAACCAATAGAGCTGATATATTAGATAAAGCATTAATGCGAGCTGGTCGATTTGACAGACAAATTTTTGTAGATCTTCCGGACATCGTTGAACGAAAGGAGATATTTGAAGTCCATTTAAGACCCATCAAAAAGGGCGAGGATTTAGACATCGATTTCCTTGCCAGGCAAACACCGGGATTTTCGGGTGCAGATATTGCCAACGTATGTAATGAGGCTGCCTTGATTGCTGCTCGTAAAGGCAATAAGGCCGTTCACAAACAAGATTTCTTGGATGCCGTAGATAGAATTATTGGTGGTCTTGAAAAGAAGAATAAGATCATTACTCCAGACGAGAAACGCGCTGTTGCCTTCCATGAAGCTGGTCATGCCACGATAAGTTGGATGTTGGAACATGCTGCGCCTTTGGTGAAAGTAACCATTGTACCAAGAGGACGATCTTTAGGTGCTGCTTGGTATTTACCTGAAGAACGTCTGATCGTAAGAACAGAACAAATGTTGGACGAAATGTGTGCTGCCCTTGGGGGTCGGGCCGCTGAGCAGGTCATTTTTGGCAAGATTTCAACAGGTGCTTTAAGCGATTTGGAAAAAGTTACAAAGCAAGCACGTGCTATGGTAACCGTTTACGGGCTAAGCGATAAAGTAGGAAATATAACTTACTACGATTCCTCTGGGCAATCTGAATACGGATTTACCAAACCTTACAGTGAGCAAACGGCAGAGTTGATTGATAAAGAAATCTCTGAAATTATTGAAACGCAATACTTGCGCGCCATCAAGATTTTGGAGGAAAACAAGGATAAATTAACCGAATTAGCAGAAGAGCTACTTGAAAAAGAAGTTATTTTCAAGGATAATCTTGAACGTATTTTTGGTATTCGTCCATTTGATAAGGACGTTTTGGAACGGGAGAACAAGGCGAAGGAAACCCCTCCAGAAATTGAGAACGTTGAAGTGCCGGCAGAAGATATTAAAAAAGATGAACCACTAGTTTAGAATCCAGTTTCAAATTCATATAAAAAACTTAAATTAATCTTATGTTAATTTAAGTTTTTTTATATTTGAGCTAATCATTAGTAAAATCAGGTTAATAGCAAACCATACATGAGTCTATTTCGTAAAATTTTCGGCCTAAAAGACACGCCAGAAGATCACATAAAAAGCGAAGAGAGAGGCAAGTACATGCCTGAAATCAAGCTGCCTATAGACGAAAAATTTACTATAAATTTCAAAGCTAATGGGGGAAAATTTCTGTATTGTGAAAATATGGAAGAAATCCATAAAACCTTAAAAAAAATCCTACAAGAAAACAACTGGGAAGGCAAGAGCGTTTTTCTGTTAGACACACGACTTAAGGATTTATTCAAGGATTTTGATCTTAAATCCACCAGAAACCCTTCAGAAAGTGAATATTTCTTATCTACCTGCGAATATCTAATAGCAGATGACGGCTCCTTATTGATTTCCTCCAACCAAATTGCAGAAAAGCAATTGCGGGACTTACCTCCCAATTTTGTAATCTACGCAACCACAAGTCAGTTTGTTGAAAATATTGGTGAAGGTCTTAGAGGCATTAAAAACAAGAATAGAGATAAAATCCCTACCAACATCACAACTATCAAACATTTCAAAACCATAGAAGATAAAAACTTTCTTAGTTATGGAAGTAGCTCAAAAAACCTATATTTGCTGCTACTAGAAGATCTTTAATGAACCTTTTTACTTTATTCTATGTCCAGAAATTCATTTCAAATGTCTCATCTGTTATTTCAATCTCCTTAAACACAACAGATGAACGAACTTAGTACAAGAGCCGTTTCTGGCGCAATCTACATTTCATTGCTGATACTTTCTATATATTGGCAATATATGTTGGTGGTTCTTTTTTTTGCCTTTGGACTTATCTGTATGGCCGAATTTAAAAAGCTCATCCAATTAGAAAGTAAAGCTCCCTATATCGTTTTTACCGTGATGTATTTGGCCTTTAGCATTTGGGCCGTCATTCCTGAAACAGATTTAGGCTTTAATGAAACCATAAAAATTCTTCATGTCCTTACCATTTTTGTACAACTATTTTTAATCAAGGATTTATTTTCTGAAAAAAAAATCCCTCTCTTTGAGTCCAAACGCTATCTACTCACCACGTTTTATCTTACTAGTGCATTTATATTTCTCATATTGATTGCAAATAATGATAAAGAGTTCACACCCATGCTGCTTTTAGGCGCATTTATATTAATTTGGGTGAATGATACGGGGGCTTATTTGGTAGGTAAAAATTTTGGAAAACAGAAACTGTTCCCAAGTGTATCTCCAAAAAAAACTGTTGAAGGCTTTATGGGTGGCCTATTTTTTGCTTGCGTGGCTAGTTATTTTATTGCTACATTTACAGGTACTTTAGATTTTACGCGTTGGCTCATTTTGGGTATTATTGCGAGTGTTTTTGGAACTTTGGGCGACTTGATTGAGTCTAAGTTCAAAAGGCAAGCTGGTGTCAAGGACAGTGGTGTCATCATGCCAGGACACGGCGGTTTGTTAGATCGGCTGGATAGCATTATTTTTGCTGCACCATTTTTTTATTTATTTTTAAGATTATTCCCCTATGTTACATAAAGAAGGCCATAAAATAGTGCTGATATCTATCGCAGTCGTTGTGATAGCCATCATGTGCATTGATTACTTTGTCACGATATCTTGGCTAAGAACGAGTTTAATGTTAGTGATAATAGCATTCTTTCTCATTATTCTTCAGTTTTTTAGAAATCCGAAGCGTATTGGCACACTTCACGACCATCATGTACTGTCGCCAGTTGACGGAAAGGTTGTGGTCATTGAAGAAGTTTTTGAGAAGGAATTCTTTAAGGATAAACGTATTCAGGTGTCGGTGTTTATGTCGCCCATCAACGTACATGTTACGCGCTATCCAATAGGCGGCAAAGTAGTATTTAGCAAATACCATCCTGGGAAATTTTTGGTGGCATGGCATCCAAAAGCCAGTGAAGAAAACGAGCGCACCACCGTGGTGGTTGAAAATGAATTTTTCGGCAAGGTGCTGTACCGTCAAATTGCGGGAGCTTTGGCAAAGCGAATTGTCAATTATGCCCAAGTAGATGATGACGTACAGCAAGGAGCTGATTCTGGATTTATAAAATTTGGTTCGAGGGTAGATTTATTTTTACCTTTGGATACTGAGATAAAAGTAACACTTAACCAAAAAGTAAAAGGTGGCATAAGCGTAATTGCAGAAACAAAATGACGTCAGAAGATAGTTTAGATATTGAATTTAATGAGGCTGTAGAGCGCATCAACAGCTACACAGAACCGTTTCCTGCAGATCTGTTACTTCGACTCTACGCCTATTACAAAAAGGCAACCAATAACTACAAGACCCCAAGAAGCAAGAAACCAATCATCACTGCGTTTAAAACCAATGCCCTATTTCAGGTACAAAATGTAACACCAGACGAGGCGAAACGCATCTATATTGACCTGGTCAATCATTATTTTCTGTACGGAAAATAGGTTAAACTTCTTCCTAAGTTAGATTCAGAAAAGTATTGTTTATCGAATTTTATTCTAATATATTTATTGCGTTGGATTTTGTGATGAATGAATTCGCGATTTCATTGCTTTACATTTCGCTAACAATAAAGATACCAATACAATCATTCCAATCGATAGCGCCTTGACATCAAAAACACTTTTAAGAAATGATTATATCTTAGTGCTTCTAATGAGCGTGATGCATTTTTTAACCATCAAAAACGTTATTGCCACATTTGTATATTTGGTCGTTGCAGTGGTAGTGAGTATCTATTTTTTTCCTGTAAGATTATTCTTGGGAAACGATTTTTTGAGTGAATCCAATAAAAAGAAAGTGGCTTTAGCGCTTTCATATTTTGTGATCAGCAATATCATCACATTAACGGCGCTGATAATTTATGCAGATGGCAAAGGGTTTCTCCACACGACCCTTTTAATATATCACGTTATAAATATGGCTTTTATCTTCTACTTTCATTTTAAGGAAAATATGCGTTACAACTTTAGACTATCTATTTGCGCCACTTTTTTAAGCACGGCTGTCGTTGGTTTGCAATACTAATGGCAAAGGTTATTCAAGTGATAATTTTTAGCGCGTTCCTTAATCTCTGATTAGAGGCATCGTACTGCATCGCAACAAGCCTTCCTGCTTGGATATTTCGGCATAAGGCACTTCTTCCACAGTAAAGCCATTTGTTCGAAGCCAATCATTCAAACGTGTGAAATTCCGTTCTGATATAACCACATTTTCTGAAATGGAAAATACATTGCTGTACATATGGTACATTTCCTCACGGGTAATATGGAATAAATTCTCTTTTCCAAACAAATTGACCAAGTACATATAGTCACTTTCTTCCCTGAAGCCACTTTTATAAATAATCCCCTTGTCTGTCCCAACAGGCTGAAAACAACAATCTAAATGTAGTGCATTATCTCTGGGTTCTATTTTTGATTTGACCAAATCAAATTCTTTCACAATCTTATTGGGAAACAAATCCTTTATAAAATTGACACCCTCCATATTGGTCCGTGCGGTAATATATTCGCTATAATCACTTCCTTTGTAGGTACCCACAAAGATGTGGTCGTTCCAGAGCATCACGTCACCACCTTCAACATGGGCTTCCTCCGGTGGACTTATTACTTTGATTGGATCAATTTGATCAATGACATACTGAATGGCATCCAGTTCCTTTTCCCTATCTGGTAGAATATTGGCCTTAATAAAGGTGTCGTCTATAACGAATGCAATATCTCTTGCAAAAATTTGGTTATAATCTTTGATCAGTTCAGGCCTAAAGACCTTAACCTCATATTTTTCAAAAACTTTGGCTACAGCCTCCATTTCAAGTACCATATCCGCTTCAATTGGATAGGTTCCTGCCTTTATGTGCTCCAATGATTTTGGGTCATATGCATCTTCTGCTTTGGGTGTTGGGCCATTACTAATGGCCGTGCCCAATACAACAACCCGGAGTCTTGATGTTTCGTTTTTAATATTCAGTTTTAGCATGATCTAAAGTATAAAAAAAGCTCCATTTGAAAAAATGAAGCTTTATTGCATTAATAGATGTGTTTTAACGCTTATCAATATTTTTAAAAGATCTTAAAGTTTCACCAACATAAATCTGTCTTGGTCTTCCAATTGGCTCTTTGTTCAATCTCATTTCTCTCCATTGTGCAATCCAGCCTGGCAATCGTCCTAAGGCAAACATCACCGTAAACATATCTGTCGGGATGCCCATCGCTCTGTAAATGATCCCAGAATAGAAGTCCACATTAGGATAAAGCTTGCGTTCCACAAAATAAGGATCTTTCAGAGCTTCCTTTTCTAGAGCCTTTGCTATATCTAAAATTTTGTCTTCCACACCCAGATCGTTCAATACTTCGTCGGCTGCTTTTTTAATGATTTTAGCCCTCGGGTCGAAGTTTTTATAAACGCGGTGTCCAAAGCCCATTAAACGGAATGGATCCTCTCTATCTTTAGCTTTGGCCATATATTTGTCAGTATCTCCACCGTCCACATTGATAGCTTCCAACATTTCTAAAACCGCTTGATTGGCGCCACCATGTAGTGGTCCCCATAGTGCAGAAATACCTGTAGAAAGAGATGCGAACAAACCTACGTGAGATGAACCTGCAATTCGTACTGTAGACGTAGAGCAATTTTGCTCATGATCAGCATGAAGGATCAATAATTTATCCAAAGCATTTAAGATAATAGGATTGATTTTATAGTCTTCATTAGGCTGTTTGAACATCATTTTAAGAATGTTCTCCACATAGCCCAAGTTTTTATCGCCGTAATCTAAAGGCAACCCGTTCTTTTTGCGGAAGGTCCAAGCTACCAAAACAGGGAATTTACCCAATATTTTCACGATAGCCTTATACATGTCCTCTTCAGAATCAACATTTACTGAAGATGGGTTAAAAGCCGTGAGTGCACTTGTAAGTGAGGCAATAACGCCCATAGGATGCGCCGATTTAGGAAATGCATCTACAATTTTACGAATATCCTCATCAACAACTGATTGTGCTTTTATATCCGCATGGAATTTATCCAATTGCACTTTTGTTGGTAATTCTCCAAAAATCAGAAGGAAAGCAACTTCAAGAAAATCTGCCTTTTCTGCCAATTCTTCGATAGAATATCCTCGATATCTTAAGATTCCTTTTTCACCATCCAAAAATGTGATGGCACTCTCACAAGAACCTGTATTTTTATACCCTGGATCGAGCGTAATGACACTATCGGTCGTGGCTCTTAAATTACTGATATCGATGGCAACCTCTTTCTCGGTGCCTATAATTAATGGAAATTCGTATTTTTTACCGTGTATTTCTATCGTAGCTTTATCTGACATATGGATTTATAAGTTTTATTTGAGTTTTTATTTGATGGATGTCACGAAATTACAAAATATATCACGATATATAAAGCAACTTAACAAGCATTTTAACAATCTTTATATTTTTAAAAACTATACAAAACATTGGTAAAAATGGTCTGTTCTTCGATTGGTTTTATATTTTTGTTTGTCGTCAAATGGCACAAAGATCGAGTTGGTTTTCTCTGGAAATTTCAAAATATTATTTAAAAAATAAATAGGTATGAGATTTATTATTTGTTTGCTCTTTTTACTGACTTATAGCTATTCGCAAGGACAGGTGATCAACGTAGAAACGTTAAGAAAAAAGACCGATTCTGCAAAATGGACGGGATCTGTGAGTTTAGATGCGAGCCTCATCAAAAACAAGAACAACATCTTTAAAATTGCAACCAAAGCAGATCTTCAATATAATAACAAAAAGGAGTTATGGCTTTTTATCAATGATTTAAAATTTGAGAAGGCAGCAGGTGAATCATTCGTCAACAAAGGCACCCAACATTTGCGCTATAATTATACGATTACTGAAAAGATTAAGATGGAAGGCTTTGCCCAAGCTCAGTACGATGCAATCTCCGAAATAGATTTTAGAGGATTGATTGGTGCTGGACCACGATTCAAGCTTAGCACCAATGACGATTATCGGTTTTATTTGGGAACTTTAATTATGTATGAATATGAAAAAGCCTCAGATATTGCAACGGATAGAGTCCATAAAGACGTCCGCGGAAGCACCTACTTATCATTTAGTCTTTATCCAACGGAAACATTAGCCATCATCAGTACCAGTTATTATCAACCCCGATTGGATAAACTAAAGGATTTTAGGTTATCAAGTACCACAAGCGTACTATTCAAAATCTGGGAGAATCTCGCTTTTAAAACCACGTTCATATACAACTTTGATGCTTATCCAGTGGTCACCATACCTAAATCACAATACGAATGGACAAATGGGCTTTTATATACGTTTTAAAATCTGATATTATTTTAAAAGAAGGAATATGGTCTATCATTAAACAAAATAACCCAAACGCATCAACGTTTGGGTTATTAAATTAAGTATTTATCTATATTTATTTCTTAATCTTAAATGCTTTCTCCTTTGGGAAATAGGCCACATTCTCAAGTTCTTCTTCAATACGCAACAACTGATTGTATTTTGCCATACGGTCACTACGTGATGCCGAACCTGTTTTTATCTGTCCACAGTTTAAAGCAACTGCCAAATCGGCAATGGTATTGTCTTCGGTCTCACCAGATCGATGCGACATAACTGAGGTATAACCAGCATTGTGGGCCATATTGACAGCAGCGATGGTTTCTGTCAAGGTTCCGATTTGGTTGACTTTAATAAGAATTGAATTGGCAATCCCGTTCTCGATACCTCTTGATAAACGTTCCACATTGGTAACAAACAGGTCATCACCCACCAATTGTACTTTTTTACCTATTTTTTCAGTCAAATATTTCCAGCCGTCCCAATCGTTTTCATCCATTCCATCTTCAATAGAGATTATTGGATATTTAGACGCTAATTCTGCCAAGTAATCCGCTTGCTCTGTACTTGTTCTTACTTTTCCAGATTCGCCTTCATACTTGCTATAATCATATTTACCATCCACATAGAATTCGGCTGCGGCGCAATCTAAAGCAATCATCACATCATCGCCAAAAGAATAACCAGCATTTCCTACTGCTGTTTTGATAGTATCCAAAGCATCTTCAGTCCCACCAGCCAAGTTTGGTGCGAATCCACCTTCATCTCCTACAGCAGTACTTAAACCTCTACGGTGCAAAACATCTTTGAGATGATGGAAAATCTCCGTTCCCATTTGCATGGCATGTGTGAAATCTTTTGCCTTTACCGGAATGATCATAAACTCCTGGAAAGCGATAGGTGCATCCGAATGTGATCCACCATTAATGATGTTCATCATTGGTAAAGGAAGAGTGTTGGCCGAAACACCGCCAACATATCTGTATAATGGCATACCCAATTCGCCGGCAGCTGCTTTCGCAACGGCTAAAGAAACACCCAGAATGGCATTGGCGCCCAATTTCGATTTGTTTTTAGTTCCGTCCAAATCAATCATCAACTGATCTACCTTATTTTGTTCAAAAACAGAAGTGCCCAAAAGTTCCTGAGCAATAATGCCATTCACATTTTCAACTGCCTTAAGCACACCCTTGCCCATATAGGCCTTTCCGCCATCTCTAAGTTCTACAGCCTCATGTTCGCCCGTAGAAGCTCCAGAAGGCACCGCAGCGCGACCCATAATGCCATTTTCGGTAATAACATCTACTTCGACCGTCGGATTTCCACGTGAATCAAAAATTTGTCTTGCATGAATGTTGATGATGATACTCATTGTTATATATTTTATTGTTATTGATATTTTTTGTTGATAAAATCCTCACTAGACTTTCCAAGTTTTGAGAAACCGAGAGGTTTGATCAATGTAAATTTACGAAATAGTTCACCCAAACTTCCCATTGGGCTTCAGAATTACAAATAAAAACAGCGATAATGATTTCGCTATAAGAAAACCTCAAAAAAGCCGATGGTTTTTTGAGGTTTTCATACTATTTTTTTTTGATGTTTTCTACAAATTGATCAAACAGGTAGTTTGCATCATTAGGTCCTGGACTTGCCTCCGGATGGTATTGAACAGAGAACACATTTTTTGATTTCATCCGAAGTCCAGCAACGGTATTATCGTTTAAATGCACATGTGTGATTTCAATGTCCGGATGGTTTTCAGTTTCCTCTCGATTAATGGCAAAACCGTGGTTTTGAGACGTGATTTCACCTTTGCCAGTGATCAGGTTTTTTACTGGATGGTTGATGCCCCTATGGCCATTATTCATCTTATAGGTTGAAATGCCATTGGCCAATGCAATAATCTGGTGTCCCAAACATATACCGAAAAGCGGTCTGTCCCGTTCAATGATTTCTTTGGTCAGAGTGATGGCACTCTCTAATGGTTCTGGATCTCCAGGCCCGTTGGAAATAAAAAATCCGTCAGGCTTAAAAGCGTCCATTTCCTCAAAAGTGGCATCAAACGGAAACACTTTAATATACACATCTTTTCTGGCCAAATTCCGAAGTATATTTCGTTTAATTCCCAAGTCAAGGGCAGAAACGCGGTAAGTTGCATTTTCATCACCTACAAAATAGGCTTCTTTTGTACTGACTTTTGATGCCAGTTCAAGACCTTCCATTTCAGGCACGGCGGCCAGTTGTTTCTTTAACCCTTCGATATTATCTACTTCGGTGGATATGACGGCATTCATAGCGCCGTTATCCCTTATATAACTCACTAATGCTCGTGTATCAACGTCAGACACTGTGAATAGATCATACTTATCCAAGAATTCTTCCAAGGAAGCATTTGCTGCCGGTCTGGAGTAATTGTAGCTAAAATTCTTACAAATCAATCCGGCAATTTGTATGGCATCAGATTCAATTTCATCCTTATGGGTACCGTAGTTTCCTAAATGTGCTGTAGTAGCCACCATTAGTTGTCCAAAATAAGATGGATCTGTGATGACTTCCTGATAACCTGTGGCTCCAGTGTTAAAACAAATTTCGCCAAAGGCTGTACCTTGTTTTCCTATTGATTTACCGTGAAAAATAGTACCATCTGAAAGTAGAATGATGGCTTTGTGTTTTTTAGTATATTTCAAAATAAAAAATATTACTTGTTTAGTTGTTCAGTTATATAGACCTACAAGGTTTTAAAAACCTTGCAGGACGTTTTAAAAACCTTTCAGAACGTTTTAAAGTTTTGCAAAATTGCATAAAAAAAAGGATAAACTAAAACGTTTATCCTTTTTATATTTATAAATGTACAGCCATTTATTCTTCTTCCTCGTTGGTTGCTTTATCTTCAACAACTGGAGCAGCAGGTGCAACAGGAGTAGTAGATTTTTTGGAACGCCCTCTACGGGTTGATTTTTTCTTAGGTTGTTTATCGGCGTTGTAGATTTCGTTGAAATCTACCAATTCGATCATTGCCATATCAGCGTTATCACCTAAACGATTACCCAATTTGATGATACGTGTGTATCCTCCTGGACGATCGCCAACTTTTGGTGCAACTTCTCTGAACAGTTCAGCAACGGCTTCTTTTTGTCTAATTCTACTGTACACAATACGTCTGTTGTGTGTGGTATCTTCTTTAGACTTTGTAATCATTGGCTCAACAAATTGCTTTAAAGCTTTTGCTTTCGCAACTGTAGTGTTGATACGTTTGTGTTCTATTAAAGAACAAGCCATATTAGCCAACATTGCATTTCTGTGTGCGGTTTTACGACCTAAATGGTTTCCTTTTTTTCCGTGTCTCATGACCTTTGTTTATAACCTTCATCTTGCTACAACCCATTTTGAGGAGCAAACTATGAAGCGATTAATGATTTTTGATTTGCGACGTACGATTCACGATTTCCCTATTCTGAAATCGCGAATCGTAAATCTAATAGTATTTAGTCTTTATCTAATTTGTATTTACTTAAATCCATTCCGAAGTTCAAACCTTTTCCTCCTACTAATTCTTCTAGTTCTGTCAAGGATTTCTTTCCGAAGTTTCTAAATTTCATTAAGTCATTTTTATTGTAAGACACTAAATCTCCCAAAGTATCTACTTCTGCAGCTTTTAGACAGTTAAGAGCACGTACTGAAAGATCCAAATCAACCAATTTGGTTTTCAATAGTTGTCTCATGTGAAGTGATTCTTCATCATAAGTTTCTGTTTGTGCAATTTCATCGGCTTCTAATGTGATACGCTCGTCAGAGAATAGCATGAAGTGATGGATTAGAATCTTAGCTGCTTCAGTCAATGCATCCTTAGGATTGATTGATCCGTCAGTAATAATTTCGAAAATTAATTTTTCGTAATCTGTTTTTTGCTCAACACGGTAGTTTTCAACCGCATATTTCACATTGTTTATTGGTGTGAAAATTGAATCTGTAAAGATGGTTCCGATTGGTGCAGATGCTTTTTTATTCTCTTCTGCAGGAACATATCCTCTACCCTTTTCAATGGTCAACTCCATGTTGATGCTCACTTTAGCATCTAAATTACAGATGACCAAATCTTTGTTCAACACCTGAAATCCTGAGATGAATTTCTGAAAATCTCCGGCAGTAATTTGTTCTTGTCCTGAAATGGAAATGGTAACGGTTTCGTTATCAACTTCATCGATTTGACGCTTAAAGTTAATTTGCTTTAAGTTCAAAATAATTTCAGTGACATCCTCAACTATGCCGGCAATTGTTGAAAATTCGTGATCAACACCTTCAATTCTCACAGATGTTATAGCAAAGCCTTCCAAAGAAGACAACAAAACTCTTCTTAAAGCATTACCTACTGTTAATCCATAGCCTGGTTCTAAAGGTCTAAATTCAAACTTCCCTTCAAAAGGAGTTGAATCAATCATAATGACTTTGTCGGGCTTTTGAAAATTTAATATTGCCATAGTGCGTTTTGTATCAGTTATTATTTAGAGTATAATTCGACGATAAATTGCTCGTTGATATTTTCCGGAATTTGAACTCTTTCAGGAACTGAAACGAAAGTTCCTTGTTTAGTTTCATTGTTCCAGGTCATCCACTCGTACACGTTGCTAGAATTTGCTAGTGCATTTTGGATGACTTCAAGAGATTTCGATTTTTCTCTTACAGCAATGACGTCACCTGCTTTCAATTGGTAGGAAGGAATGTTTACAATATCTCCGTTAACAGTGATATGTCTGTGTGAAACTAATTGGCGTGCACCACTTCTTGAAGGTGACAATCCCAATCGGTAAACCACGTTATCCAAACGAGATTCACATAATTGTAACAATACTTCACCGGTAATACCTCGTGCAGCAGTTGCTTTTTTAAACATGTTTCTGAATTGCTTTTCTAAAATACCATAGGTATATTTAGCTTTTTGCTTTTCCATTAACTGGAGAGCGTATTCAGATTTTTTTCCACGACGCTTGTTTGCACCGTGTTGACCTGGAGGATAGTTTCTTTTTTCGAAAGCCTTATCATCTCCGAAAATAGCTTCACCGAATTTTCGGGCTATTTTAGTTTTAGGACCAGTATATCTTGCCATTTCTTAAATTTAATTATGAGAGTGCTTATGAATTAAGGTCTTAATCTATCCTTCGATAAACAGTGATCTCTCGTTGATACTTGTTTATTATTTTTTTCAGTTTGCAAATTTACATATAAAAAACTAATATCAACCACTTTATGTGATTGATATTAATTCTATATATAATATAAATTATACACGTCTACGTTTAGGAGGACGACATCCGTTATGTGGCAATGGTGTAACGTCAATAATTTCTGTTACTTCAATACCTGCATTATGGATAGAACGGATAGCAGATTCTCTTCCGTTTCCTGGTCCTTTAACATATACCTTTACTTTCTTCAGTCCAGCTTCTCTTGCTACAGCTGCAGCATCTTCAGCGGCTACTTGAGCTGCATACGGAGTATTCTTCTTAGAACCTCTAAAGCCCATTTTACCTGCTGATGACCAAGAAACGACATCACCTTTTTTGTTTGTCAAAGAAATAATGATGTTGTTGAATGAAGCAGCGATATGGGCTTCTCCATTTGCTTCAACAATAACCTTACGCTTTTTAACTTTTGTACTTGACTTTGCCATAATTTTTAGTTTCTAGTTGTTAGCTTTTAGTTGTTAGAATCCTAGACTTTTACATTTCAGGCAGATTCATCTAACGTCTAATTACTAATGACTAATGTCTTGTTATTATTTAGTTACCTTTTTCTTGTTAGCAACAGTTTTTCTTCTTCCTTTTCTGGTTCTAGAGTTGTTTTTTGTACGCTGACCTCTCAATGGAAGTCCAACTCTATGACGGATACCTCTGTAACATCCAATATCCATTAATCGCTTAATGTTTAATTGAATTTCAGAACGTAACTCACCTTCAATTGTTAAAGCGCCTACTGCCTCACGGATATTGCTGATTTCATCATCAGTCCAGTCTTGAACCTTTGTGTTTTCATCAACCTTAGCTTGGGCCAAAATGTCTTTTGCTCTGCTTGCACCTATTCCATAGATGTAAGTTAAAGAGACTACTCCTCTTTTTTGTTTTGGTATATCAACACCTGCAATTCTTGCCATATCTATCCTTGTCTTTGTTTGAATCTAGGATTCTTTTTGTTAATGACGTAAAGTCTACCTTTTCTGCGCACTAGTTTACAGTCTGCGCTTCTCTTTTTAACTGATGCTCTTACTTTCATCTGTTTTTTGTTATTAGTTCTATACTGTTTAGTCGGAACCTTTCGATTTCAATCTTAATTAGTACCTATAAGTTATGCGAGCCTTTGATAAATCATAAGGGCTCATTTCCAATTTTACTTTGTCTCCTGGTAACAATTTAATGTAATGCATACGCATTTTACCAGAAATATGCGCTGTTACAATGTGTCCATTTTCCAATTCAACACGGAACATAGCATTCGATAATGCTTCAATGATTGATCCGTCTTGTTCTATTGCTGCTTGTTTTGCCATTTTTAAATTATTAGTTATTAGTTATTAGTTATTTGGGAGCTTTACTTAAAATTGATTTGTATGAGCACAACTCACTTCTAACATCTAACGTCTAACTTCTATCCTCTTTTAAGCTATTGCTTTTCTATTCTTGCCGGTTTTCATTAAGCCGTCATAGTGTTTGTTCAACAGATATGAATTGACCTGTTGCATCGTGTCTATTGCAACTCCTACCATAATCAATAATGATGTACCTCCAAAAAACAATGCCCAACCATCCTGTACGCCCATCAATTTTACGACAACCGCTGGGAACACAGCAATCATTGCCAAAAATATGGAACCTGGTAAGGTTATCTGAGACATTATTTTATCTAAATATTCAGAAGTTTCAGTTCCTGGTCTAATTCCAGGTATAAATCCACCACTACGTTTTAAATCATCAGCCATTTTATTGGTTGGCACAGTAATGGCGGTGTAGAAATACGTAAACACGATAATCAACAATCCAAATACGATATTGTACCAAAGACCAAAAAAGTCGTTGAAATTGGTCTGTAACCATTGTCCAACAGGTCCTTCACCCAGTCCTTTACCAATTAAGGTAGGGACAAACATAATTGCCTGTGCAAAGATAATTGGCATTACTCCAGATGCATTCAATTTTAAAGGCAAGAACTGTCTTGATCCAAACACATTCTTCTCGTAACCACCAGAAGCCGTACGACGTGCGTATTGGACGGCAATCTTACGAACGCCCATGACCAACATGATGGATAGTAAGATGATCACGAACCAAATTACCAATTCGATCAACACCATCATTAAGCCACCGTTTCCACCACCCTCTACTCTAGAAGCAAAGTTCTGAACAAATGATGCAGGCATACGTGCAATGATACCAACCATAATTAATAATGAGATCCCATTACCAATTCCTTTATCAGTAATCTTTTCACCCAACCACATGGCAAAAACGCATCCAGTAACCAATATAATTACTGAAGACACATAAAACATCGTTCCAGTTCCCAATAAAAATGCCGATGTAGGAATACCCAAAGCTGGTAAACTTGCCAAATATCCTGGTGCTTGTACCAAACAGATAGCAATGGTCAACCAACGTGTTATTTGAGTAATCTTCTTTTGGCCACTCGCCCCATCCTTCTGTAATTTTTGAAGGTAAGGAATTGCGATTCCCATTAATTGAACAACAATTGAAGCTGAAATGTATGGCATAATCCCTAAGGCAAATACAGAGGCATTAGCAAAAGCTCCACCCGTAAAGGCATTTAGAAGCCCTAAAATACCTTGATCCGTATTACTGGCCAACTCTCCCAATTGACTTGCATCAATACCTGGTAAAACGACTTGAGCACCAAAACGATAAACTAAAAGTAGACCAAGCGTAAGCATGATTCTATCTTTTAGTTCTGTTATTTTCCAAACATTTTTTAAAGTCTCTATAAATTTCATCCTCTAAACGATCTTATAAAGTTACAGCTTCTCCTCCTGCAGCTTCAATAGCAGCTTTTGCTGAAGCAGTAAATTTATGAGCAGTTACGGTTAATTTTGATGTTAACTCACCACGGCCTAATATTTTAACAAGATCATTCTTGCCAACAAGACCTAGTTCTAAAAGTGTCACCAAATCAACAGTATCCTTAATGACTTTATCATCCACCAATTGTTGTAAGGTATCAAGATTTACACCTTGATATTCTACACGATTGACATTTGTAAATCCAAACTTAGGCACACGTCTTTGAAGTGGCATTTGTCCTCCTTCAAAACCTAATTTCTTAGAATAACCAGAACGCGATTTAGCTCCTTTGTGTCCACGAGTTGCGGTACCACCTTTTCCAGAACCTTGTCCTCTACCTATTCTTTTGCCTTGATTTTTAACTGACCCTTCAGCCGGTTTTAAATTACTTAAATCCATTGTTATGCTGTATTATTTTGTTTAATCTGTTCAATTCTATTTTATCCTAAGGTCAGATTGAATAAATCGTTAAACCTTTAATAAAATTGAAAGCATATTGTTAATTAATTTCTTCTACAGAAACTAAATGTTGAACTTTATTAATCATTCCAAGGATACTTGGCGTATCGTCATGCTCAACAACCTGATTCATTTTACGCAAACCCAAAGATTCCAATATTCTCTTTTGCTTTGACGTACGGTTGATAGCACTCTTTACTTTTTTTACTTTAATCTTTGCCATTATTGTATTGATTAACCGTTAAATACTTTCTCAAGTGAAATTCCTCTATCCTGGGCAACAGATTTTGCGCTTCTCAACTGCAGCAAGGCATCAAAAGTTGCTTTTACTACGTTATGAGGGTTAGAAGATCCTTGCGATTTTGATAATACGTCCTGGATACCTACTGCCTCCAAAACAGTTCTTACAGCTCCACCAGCAATTACTCCGGTACCTTCAGTAGCTGGAATAATATTTACTCTTGCTCCGCCGTACTTACCTTTTTGTTCGTGAGGTAAAGTCTTTCTAAGAAGTGGAATTCTTACCAAGTTTTTCTTGGCATCTTCAATACCTTTAGCAATAGCCGTTGCCACATCTTTAGATTTCCCTAAACCTTGTCCAACAACACCTGCTTCATCTCCAACTACAACAATAGCTGAAAATCCGAATGCTCTACCACCTTTAGTAACTTTAGTAACTCTTTGAACCCCTATAAGATGATCTTTAAGGTCTAAACCACTTGGCTTTACTAATTCTGCGTTTTTATATTTTCGATACATAATGTCTTAAAATTTTAGTCCTGCTTCTCTAGCACCATCTGCTAACGATTTTACTCTTCCGTGATAGCGATAACCACCTCTATCAAAAGAGATCGTTTCTACACCGGCTTTCAATGCTTTTTCACCAAGCGCTTTCCCTACAAGGGCAGCAATTTCTGATTTGGTTCCTTTTGCAGAACTAATATCTTTATCTCTTGAAGATGCAGCACTAATAGTATTACCAGTTACATCGTCTATAATTTGAGCATAAATTTCTTTATTGCTTCTATACACAGCCAAACGAGGTCTTGTTTCTGTTCCAGAAACAATCTTTCGGATTCTGCTCTTTATTCTTAATCTTCTTTGATTTTTTGTCAATGCCATAACTAAACGATTATGCTGATTTACCTGCTTTTCTTCTTAATTCTTCTCCTACAAACTTAATTCCTTTTCCTTTGTAAGGTTCAGGTTTTCTATAACTACGAATCTTCGCTGCAACCTGTCCTACCAATTGTTTGTCATGTGAAGTTAACTTTACTATTGGATTCTTTCCCTTTTCTGAAATCGTTTCCACTTTAACTTCTGGCGCTACAGATAAAACGATGTTATGAGAGAATCCTAAAGCCAAATCCAATTTTTGTCCTTGGTTTGTAGCTCTATAACCTACACCTACCAATTCCAATTGTTTGGTCCAACCTTCAGATACTCCATGTACCATATTATTAACCAATGATCTGTAAAGACCATGGTTGGTTCTTGCTTCCTTACTGTCTGATGGACGTGCTACTGACACTTCATCATCTTTGACTGTAATTTCAACGTTTGAAAATTCCTGAGTTAATTCACCCAACTTTCCCTTAACGGTAATTACGTTGTCTTTGACGTCTACGGTAACCCCTTTTGGGATTGCTATTGGATTATTTCCTATTCTTGACATATCTTCCCTTTTTTAGTAAACGTAGCACAATAACTCACCACCAACATTCGCTCTATGCGCTTGCTTTCCTGTCATTACTCCGTGAGAAGTAGAGACAATTGCAATTCCAAGTCCGTTAAGGATTCTTGGCATTTCACTTGAGCTTGCGTATTTACGTAAACCTGGTTTACTTAATCTTTGAATTTCTCTGATAACAGGTTCTTTAGTCTCTTTGTTGTACTTAAGGGCTATCTTGATAGTGCCTTGTACTGAAGAGTCGTCAAACTTGTAACTTAAAATATATCCTTGGTCGAATAATATTTTAGTGATTTCTTTTTTAAGATTGGATGCAGGAATCTCAACTACTCTGTGGTTGGCCATTACTGCATTTCTAACTCGCGTTAGATAATCTGCGATTGGATCTGTATTCATTTATATTAAATTGCGGACGTGGTTTTTGGTTCTTTCCAAACCTTTGCCCAGTTTATACTCTTATTATGATGTACAAATAAAATGTTGAACATCTGAGATGCGGTTCATCGCCTCACTACAATGCGATTTATCGCACTGTGTTAGAAACACAAGGCATTGTGTTTCTACCAAGATGCTTTGCGCACTCCTGGTATCAACCCTTGATTTGCCATTTCGCGTAACATTACACGAGAGATTCCGAAAATACGAACATATCCTCTTGGTCTTCCGGTCAGTTTACAACGGTTATGCAAACGTACAGGTGATGCATTTCGTGGTAATTTCTGTAGGCCTTCATAATCGCCAGCTTCTTTTAAAGCTTTGCGTTTGTCGGCATACTTATCTACCATTCTCTGTCTTTTCACCTCACGGGCTTTCATTGATTCTTTAGCCATATCTTAATTCTTTTGAAAAGGTAAACCCAATTCTGTTAATAGCGATTTTGCTTCTTTATCTGTATCAGCTGAAGTCACAAAGGTAATATCCATTCCAGAAATATTATTGACTTTATCAATATCAATTTCAGGGAAGATGATTTGCTCCGTAATCCCTAGGTTATAATTACCTCGGCCATCAAATCCACTGGCTTTAATACCATTGAAGTCTCTTACCCTTGGTAATGCTGCTGTTACCAAACGGTCTAGAAACTCATACATTTGCTCTCCGCGTAATGTCACTCTAGCGCCAATTGGCATACCCTTACGTAATTTAAACGATGCGATATCTTTTTTAGATACTGTAGGGACAGCTTTCTGACCAGAAATTTTGGTCAACTCGTCCACTGCATGATCCACTAATTTTTTATCGGCAACGGCAGCGCCCACTCCTTTTGATATGACTATCTTTTGAAGTTTAGGTACTTGCATTACGTTTTTATATCCGAATTCTTCTGTAAGAGCGGAAATTACTTTTTCCTTGTACTCTTGTTTTAATCTTGGAATATATGCCATAACTAAATTACTTCATTTGATTTTTTAGAAAATCTCACTTTTTTATCGCCTTCCATTCTATAGCCAACGCGTGTTGTCTCACCTTTTTTGGTCAAAAGTGATAAGTTGGAAATATGAATAGGCGCTTCTTTTTCTACAATGCCACCTTGCGGGTTTTGTGCACTTGGTTTAGTATGTTTCTTAACCATGTTCACACCTTCAACGATTGCCTTGTTTTTATCCTTTAAGATCTTTACAACTTTACCTTCGGTACCTTTATGGTCTCCGGCAATGACTTGTACTGTATCTCCTGATTTTATTTTAAACTTTGTCGTCATTTTTATCTTTTTTTGAAATGCTTAGCTGTTGAAACGCAACATCTGGCGTTTTTACAGCACTTCAGGTGCCAATGATACAATTTTCATGAATTGCTTATCACGAAGTTCTCTTGCTACAGGTCCGAAAACACGTGTGCCTCTCATTTCTCCTTGCGGATTTAAAAGAACACAAGCATTATCATCGAATCTGATGTATGATCCGTCTGGGCGTCTTACCTCCTTTTTGGTACGTACAACAACAGCCGTAGAAACAGCTCCTTTTTTGATGTTACCATTAGGTGTTGCATCTTTTACAGAAACAACTATCTTGTCACCTAAAGAAGCATATCTTCTTTTAGTGCCACCAAGAACACGGATAGTCAATACTTCCTTTGCTCCAGTGTTATCAGCTACTTTTAATCTTGATTCTTGTTGTAACATAATTACTTAGCTCTTTCAATTATTTCTACTAGTCTCCAACATTTAGATTTACTTAAAGGTCGTGTTTCCATGATCTTTACCGTATCTCCAATGTTACAGTCATTTGTCTCATCGTGCGCAACGTATTTTTTCGTTTTCAACACGAATTTTCCATACATAGGATGTTTTACCTTTTTAACTTCGGCAACAACGATGGATTTCATCATTTTGTTACTAGTTACAACTCCTATACGTTCTTTTCTTAAATTTCTTTTTTCCATCTTTCAGCGGAATACAAATTATTGTACTTCTCTTTTAGTTAATTCGGTTGCAATTCTTGCTACAGAACGTCTGACGTTGCGTAATTGAATCGGATTTTCTAATGGAGAGATAGCATGAGCCATATTCAGGTCAGCATAACTCTTTTTAGTTTCACCTAACTTATCTTGTAATTCAGCTGTAGAAAGCTGTTTAATTTCTGATTGCTTCATAATATCTTATTATTAAACACCGTAATCTCTGGCGATTACGAATTTTGTTTTTACAGGTAATTTTTGAGCAGCCAAACGCAATGCTTCTTTTGCCACGTCTATTGGCACGCCACCTACTTCAAACATAACCCTACCAGGTTTTACTACTGCTACCCAATATTCTACAGCACCTTTACCCTTACCCATACGTACTTCAAGAGGCTTTTTGGTGATAGGCTTGTCTGGAAATATTTTGATCCAAAGTTGCCCTTCTCTTTTCATATAACGTGTAGCTGCAATACGAGCTGCTTCAATTTGACGAGATGTCAAAAACATTCCTGTTTCGTGAACCGATTTTATACCGAACATCCCATTTGAAAGTTCATGTCCTCTACCGGTATTTCCTTTCATGCGGCCTTTTTGCTGCTTACGGAATTTTGTCTTTCTAGGTTGTAACATTTTTCTTTTACTTTAAAAATTACTTTCTACGACGGGCCTTGTTGTTCCCACCACGTCTTGGTGCATCAGATCCTCCTTTGCCACCTTGTTTTTTGGATAAACCAACCAACGGTGAAAGCTCTCTTTTACCATACACTTCACCTTTCATGATCCACACCTTAACACCCAATCTACCGTAAGTAGTATGTGCCTCAACTAAAGCATAGTCAATATCGGCTCTAAACGTCGATAATGGAATTCTTCCTTCTTTGTAGTGCTCAGAACGTGCCATCTCAGCACCGTTCAAACGACCACTAATTTGAATCTTGATTCCTTCAGCGTTCATACGCATTGTAGCAGCAATTGCCATTTTGATGGCACGTCTGTACGAAATACGATTCTCGATTTGTCGAGCAACGCTAGATGCCACTAAAAATGCATCCAATTCTGGTCTCTTGATCTCGAAGATGTTCAATTGAACTTCCTTATCAGTAATTTTTTTGAGTTCTTCTTTTAACTTGTCTACCTCTTGACCGCCTTTCCCGATAATGATACCAGGACGCGCCGTAGTGATAGTAACGGTTACAAGTTTAAGCGTACGCTCAATAATTACTCTTGACACACTTGCTTTAGATAAACGAGCGTGAACATATTTTCTAATCTTATCGTCTTCAGCAAGTTTATCTCCATAATCATTGCCACCATACCAGTTAGATTCCCATCCTCTGATAATTCCTAAACGATTTCCGATTGGATTTGTCTTTTGTCCCATATCTCTATTTAAGCTTGTGTGTTATTTTTTGCTCCAATGACCACGGTTACGTGGTTGGAACGTTTTCTTATTCTGTGTGCACGACCCTGAGGTGCTGGACGTAATCTTTTCAACATTGCGCCACCATCTACTCTGATCTCTTTTACGAACAAGTCAGCATCTTCAATGCTTGCGTCTTCGTTTTTAGCTTGCCAATTGGCAATTGCTGAAAGCACCAATTTTTCTAATCGACGAGATGCTTCTTTAGGGCTAAATCTTAAGATATTTAGAGCCATTTCAGCTTTTTGTCCTCTAACCAAATCCGCTACTAAACGCATTTTTCTCGGTGATGTAGGACAGTTATTAAGCTTAGCAAAAGCAATGTGCTTTTTTTCTTCCTTAATAGCGTCTGCCATTTGTTTTTTACGACTTCCCATAGCTCTACTTATTTTTTACCTTTATTTTTTGCACCTGCGTGACCTCTAAACGATCGGGTTGGTGAAAATTCTCCTAATTTGTGACCTACCATGTTCTCAGTTATATAAACCGGTACAAATTGACGACCATTGTGAACAGCAATTGTTTGTCCAACAAAATCCGGTGAAATCATAGAGGCTCTAGACCACGTTTTGATAACCGTCTTTTTGTTTGAAGCTACATTCTCTTCAACTTTCTTACTCAATTTATAATGGATGTAAGGTCCTTTTTTTAATGAACGTGCCATATTATCTCAATTATTTCTTTCTACGTTCTACAATATACTTGTTGCTCGCCTTGGTTCTAGTACGTGTTCTGTACCCTTTGGCTGGAATTCCTTTTCTTGATCTTGGATGACCACCTGAAGCACGACCTTCACCACCACCCATTGGGTGATCGACAGGGTTCATAGCTACCGGTCTTACACGTGGACGTCTTCCTAACCATCTTGATCTACCTGCTTTACCAGATACAATCAATTGATGATCATGATTGGACACCGCACCAATAGTTGCCATACATTCTACAAGTATCAAACGGGTTTCACCAGAAGGTAATTTCACAGATGCGAATTTCCCATCTCTCGCCATCAATTGGGCGAATGAACCAGCACTTCTGGCCATGATTGCTCCCTGTCCAGGACGCAATTCAATACATGAAATAATAGTACCGAGTGGCACATGCTTCAATGTCATTGCATTTCCAATTTCTGGAGCAATATTCTCAGTTCCAGAAACTACATTCTGCCCTACGTTTAAACCCGCTTGAGCAATTATGTAACGTTTTTCACCATCTTGATAATTCAAAAGAGCGATAAATGCCGTTCTGTTTGGATCGTACTCGATTGATGCAACCTCCGCTGGAATTCCAGGTTTATTACGCTTGAAATCGATGATACGATATCTCTTTTTATGACCGCCTCCTATTTGGCGCATGGTCATTTTTCCTTGACTGTTTCTTCCACCAGATCTTTTATTCGGAACGAGTAAACTCTTTTCCGGCTTATCAGTAGTAATGGCGTCATATCCATTGACTACTCTAAATCGCTGACCTGCTGTGATCGGTTTTAATTTTCTTACTGACATTTGTCTTTAATTACATGTTACTGTATAAATCAATAGATTCACCTTCCGCCAGTTGTACAATTGCTTTTTTGACAGCATTTGTTTTACCAACCTGAATACCTGTCTTTGTGTGACGGGTTCTTCTGTCTGGACGGACATTTATAGTACGAACTTTTTCAACGGAAACGCCATAAGCAGCTTCTACCGCTTTTTTTATTTCAACCTTGTTCGCCTTCGTATTCACTTGGAAGCTATAGCAGTTATTTAACTCGCTATTAGCTGTCGCTTTTTCAGTGATTATAGGTTTAATTAAGATACTCATGTTTCCTTATTTACTTAAATTCGATTCGATACCTTCTAAAGAGCTCTCCAAAAGGATTAACTTGTTTGCATTTAAAATTTTGTAAGTGCTTAATTCTGAATTCATTACAACGTCAGAACCTTTTAAATTACGTGAGGACAAATATACATTATTATTTGACGCTCCCAACACAAACAAAGATTTTTTATTCTCAACTCCCAACGCTTTCAACACGTTAGTGAAGTTTTTGGTTTTTGGAGAGTCAAAATTGAAGTCTTCCATCACCACGATTGCATCATCCTTAGCTTTCATTGTCAAGGCCGATTTTCGCGCTAAGCGCTTAAGTCCTTTGTTCAATTTGAAGCTATAATTTTTTGGTCTTGGACCAAACATACGTCCTCCACCTCTGAAAATCCCAGACTTGATTGATCCTGCACGTGCAGTACCAGTACCTTTCTGTTTTTTGATCTTACGTGTACTTCCAGAGATTTCTGCTCTTTCCTTGGCCTTGTGCGTTCCTTGACGTTGGTTAGCAAGAAATTGCTTAACATCTAAGTAAACCGCATGGTTATTAGGTTCAATAGCAAACACATCAGCCGAAAGCTCAACCTTTCTTCCTGTGTCTTTTCCGTTTACATCTACAACTGCTACTTTCATTATTTCTGAATAATTACATAAGAGTTTTTATGGCCAGGAACACATCCTTTAACCACCAATAAGTTCTTTTCAGGAACTACTTTATAAACTCTTAAATTTTCAACATTCACTCTTTCGCCACCCATTCTACCGGCCATTTTCTTTCCTTTGAATATTCTTCCAGGATATGAAGCAGCACCAACAGAACCAGGAGCTCTACCCATACTTTGCTGACCATGGGTCATTTCTGATCCACCAAATCCGTGACGTCTTACGACACCTTGGAATCCTTTTCCTTTAGAAGTACCAGTTATATCAACATATTCACCTTCGATGAAATGATCTACAGTGATGGCATCACCTAATTTGTAATTTTCTTCAAATCCTCGGAATTCAACGACTTTTCTTTTAACAGAAGTACCGGCTTTCTTAGCATGACCTGCTTCAGCTTTTGTGGCGCTTTTCTCTGTCTTGTCATCGAAACCAAGTTGAAGAGCACTATACCCGTCAACCTCTTTGGTTCTGACTTGGGTAACGATACATGGTCCAGCTTCGATTACTGTACAAGGAATGTTTTTCCCGTTTTCATCAAAGATGCTGGTCATACCGATCTTTTTTCCTATTAACCCAGACATAATTATTATTTAATGATTATTATTAATTACTTACTATTCAATTTTTGCTTGTTTGCACTGACAAGTCGAAACTTGTCCGTACGGATCCAAAATATTCAGGGCCGAAAAATACTTCAGCCCTGAATGTATTTTTACCGTTTTTCCCTCGCCCGCAGCTTAGGACATGTTGAGACGCAATGCATTGCGTCTTTACTATACTTTGATCTCTACTTCTACCCCACTTGGCAATTCAAGCTTCATCAAAGCATCAATGGTTTTTGATGAAGAGCTATAGATATCCAAAAGTCTTTTGTAAGAACTTAATTGGAACTGCTCTCTAGCTTTCTTGTTGACGTGTGGAGAACGTAGTACAGTGAAAATTTTCTTGTGTGTTGGTAATGGAATCGGTCCCGTTACAACTGCGCCTGTACTTTTTACTGTTTTAACAATCTTGTCTGCAGATTTATCTACTAAACTGTGATCGTATGATTTTAGCTTTATTCTGATTTTTTGACTCATTTTCTTATAATTTAAGCTTCGACGCCTTTAGCTGCCTTAATCACCTCTTCAGATATGTTAGAAGGTGTTTCAGCATAATGTGAAAATTCCATTGTTGATGTTGCACGACCTGAAGACAATGTTCTTAATGTCGTAACATATCCAAACATTTCAGATAATGGCACAGTAGCTTTAACCGTTTTAGCTCCAGCTCTATCACCCATATCACTCACTTGTCCTCTTCTTCGGTTTAAATCTCCAACAATATCACCCATGTTTTCCTCAGGTGTAATCACCTCGATTTTCATGATAGGCTCCATTATAACAGCTTTTGCAGCTTTTGCAGCATTTCTAAATCCGATTCTTGCCGCCAATTCAAATGACAGTTGATCAGAATCGACATCATGGTAAGAACCATCTGTCAACACCACTTTCATTGCATCAACTTCGTAGCCCGCCAATGGACCATTGACCATAGCTTGTTTAAATCCTTTTTCAATTGAAGGGATAAATTCCTTAGGAATATTACCTCCTTTAATTTCAGAAATAAACTCCAATCCTACCTTACCTTCATCAGCTGGACCCAATGTGAATTGGATATCAGCAAATTTACCACGTCCACCAGATTGTTTTTTATAAACCTCTCTATGTTGAGCCGCTTGGGTAATGGCTTCTTTATATTCAACTTGCGGTGCACCTTGGTTGACTTCAACTTTGAATTCACGACGCATACGGTCCACAATAATATCTAAGTGAAGCTCACCCATCCCTGAAATAATAGTCTGTCCTGATGCTTCGTCAGTTCTTACTGTAAACGTTGGATCTTCTTCAGCCAATTTAGCCAAGGCCATCCCCATTTTATCAACATCTGCTTTAGTTTTTGGCTCCACAGCGATACCAATAACCGGATCTGGGAAATCCATAGATTCTAAAACAATTGGATGTTTTTCATCAGACATGGTATCACCAGTCTTAATATCTTTAAATCCTACTGCAGCTCCAATATCACCCGCCTCGATAAAATCAATCGCATTTTGTTTGTTAGAGTGCATTTGGTAGATACGTGAGATACGCTCTTTCTTTCCTGAACGGTTGTTCAAGATATAAGAACCTGCGTCCAAACGTCCTGAGTAAACTCTAAAGAAAGCCAATCGACCAACAAAAGGATCCGTAGCAATCTTAAATGCCAATGCTGAGAAAGGTTCTGCAACACTTGGTTTACGTCTCTCTTCTTTTTCTGTATCTGGATTAACCCCTACAACACTTTCTCTATCCATTGGAGAAGGTAAGTAGCGACAAACAGCGTCCAATAAAAACTGAACTCCTTTATTTTTGAATGACGATCCACAAACCATTGGTATAATGGCCATATCCATCACCGCAGCTCTTAACGCAGCGTGTACTTCATCTTCAGTAATAGAGTCTTCATCTTCCATGAATTTCTCTAATAAGTTCTCGTCGTAAGTAGCTACTTCTTCAATTAGCAAAGCTCTGTACTCACGAACTTCATCCTTCATGTCTTCAGGAATCGGCACCACGTCATATGTTGAACCAAAGTTTTCATCGTGCCATACTACGGCTCTATTTCTCACTAAATCAACAACACCTTTAAAGTCAGCTTCGTCTCCAATAGGCAATACAATTGGCACTGCATTAGACCCAAGCATTTCTTTAACCTGTTTGTTAACTTCTAAAAAGTTAGCACCTTGACGGTCCATTTTATTGACAAACCCAATTCTTGGTACTTTATAGTTGTCAGCTAGCCTCCAGTTAGTTTCAGACTGTGGCTCAACACCATCAACTGCACTAAACAAGAAGACCAACCCATCAAGTACACGTAATGAACGGTTGACTTCAACCGTAAAATCAACGTGACCTGGAGTATCAATTATATTAAAATGGTAGCTTTGAGCATCTTCTGTTGGTTCTCCATTTTCCTTTGGAAATACCCAATCACAAGTCGTTGCAGCAGAAGTAATGGTAATACCTCTTTCTGCTTCCTGCTCCATCCAGTCCATAGTTGATGACCCTTCGTGAGTTTCACCTAACTTATGGTTAACACCGGTATAAAACAAGATCCGTTCTGTAGTTGTAGTTTTTCCAGCATCAATATGTGCTGCAATTCCTATATTTCTTGTAAGTTTTAAATCTCTTGCCATATATTAGAATCTAAAGTGTGAGAATGCTTTGTTAGCTTCTGCCATTTTATGTGTATCCATGCGTTTTTTAACAGCAGCACCTTCTTCTTTGGCTGCGGCTAAGATTTCAGCAGCAAGTTTTGCTGGCATAGATTTTTCGTTTCTTTTACGGGCGTAAGTAATCATCCATTTCATTGCGGTTGATACTTTACGGTCTGGACGAATCTGCATTGGGATTTGGAATGTTGCACCTCCAACACGTCGGCTACGTACTTCTACGTGAGGCATTACGTTAGATAAAGCATCTTTCCATGTTTCCAAGGCTGTTTTCTCGTCGTCAGTTTTCTTTGATTCTACAATGTCAATTGCATCGTAAAATACTTTAAAAGCCACAGACTTCTTTCCATCCCACATCATCATATTAACAAAACGAGTTACTAACTGGTCGTTAAAACGTGGATCTGGTAAAAGCGGTCTCTTTTTTGCTGCTCTTTTTCTCATGTCTTCTTTTTGAGTTTAATTGTTAATTGCTAATCGTTATTCGCTTAAATGCTACGCACTTACAACTCATAACCCTTAACTCCTAACTTGTTTTACTTCTTAGGGCGTTTTGTTCCGTACTTAGATCTACGTTGCGTTCTACCTGTAACACCTGCTGTGTCTAAGGCACCACGAACGATGTGATATCTAACTCCTGGCAAATCCTTTACCCTTCCACCTCTAACCAATACTATCGAGTGCTCCTGAAGATTGTGACCTTCGCCGCCGATGTATGCGTTGACCTCGTTACCGTTTGTCAAACGAACCCTTGCCACCTTACGCATTGCTGAGTTAGGTTTCTTAGGTGTCGTCGTGTAAACACGAGTACACACACCACGTCTTTGTGGACACGAATCAAGGGCAACCGATTTACTCTTCTTGGTTATTTTGGTTCTTCCTTTTCGTACTAATTGTGAAATTGTTGGCATATATTTCTATATAAATTTATTTTACTCCTCGCTTTTGAGGGCTGCAAAGGTAGAAAATAATTTCTCTTTTTCAAATGTATAGTGATTAATTTTTAATTCTTTAGCTAATTATTTAACATAGCACATATTTTTAGACAAAATTTTCCGTTAGCTTTGAAGATGTTTAAGTATAACATGACCTTAAAAACATTCTTTTTTTTAGTTTTTATTGGATGGATCTCCTCTTCAAACCTTATGGCTCAATCTTTAGCCCTCAAAGCTGTTGGCACCACTGATGATGAGACAACCGTACTTGAGGCCTTGGAATATCAGCAGAAATTTGACGACTTTAATTCGCTTCAACTAGAGGTCAATTCAATTGCGAATTCCTTATCCCATTTAGGCTATTTGGAAAGTAAGTTGCTCGATCTTAAGAAGACCAGCGACTCATCTTTTGTGGCCACCTACTTTTTAGGGGGGCACTATACCATGGCCAGAATATATTTTGATCCCGATTTTAATACGAAAATCCTGAAATTAGTATCCAATTCCATTGCAGAACGTTATTTTGAGGTTGACATTAATACATTAGAGGCATCGCTACAAACGCTAAACGCTGAGATTGCGAACACGGGCGATCCTTTTTCAACCACGCGACTAACCAATATCAAAAAGGAAGGGGGTGTTTTGTTGGCCGACTTAAAAATTGTCGCGCAACATCCAAGGACAATCGACACGGTTATTGTTAAGGGCTACGATAAATTTCCAAAATCGTTTGTGAAGCGCTACCTGAAGATCAAGAGCAAGCAGGATTTCAATCTAAAAACCATAAAGGAAAAAACGGAGGCTTTAGAGAATTTACAGTTTGCCGCTCAGATAAAAGATCCAGAAGTCCTGTTCACGAGAGACTCTACCTTACTATATATATATGTAGAAAAGCAGAAAAGCAATACATTTGATGGGTTCCTCGGCTTTGGTACGAACACTGATACGGATAAAATAGAATTTGACGGCTACCTAAACCTCAACTTGATCAACAATCTGAATTATGGAGAATCATTCCGATTGCTCTATAAAAGTGATGAAAGCGAGCAAAAGACGTTTGATGTCAAAGCAAAGCTCCCCTATATATTGGGGTCGCCAATAGGAATACAACTGGGTCTCAATATTTTTAAAAAGGATTCCTCTTTTGTTACCACAACGCAATTTGCCAAAATGGATTATCAATTTGATCCAAAAAACAGTGTGGCTTTGGGAATTAACACGCAGGCATCTACCAATTTATTGGACAATCCCATCTTAACCATTAACGATTTTAAATCGACCTTCTACAATTTAAGTTACAATCATTCAGAGCCGCAGCGTTACGACAAATTGTTTCCGATTAACTTTATGTTTGACGTATCCTTTGGAATGGGCAATAGATTTATTGATGACACTGACCAATCACAAACTAAATTGGAGCTGAACAGTTTCAAGATCGTCAATCTTAATTTTAGGAACAGTATTTATGGGCAGATCAATACTGCTATTTTACATTCGGATACTTATGTTGAAAACGAATTGTTCCGGTTTGGAGGGATCAATTCCATTAGAGGCTTTGAGGAAAACAGTTTGGCAGCCAATTTATATATGGTCTTTAATACAGAATACCGTTATAAGGTTTCAAACAATCTTTATGTCAATTCGATTATTGACCTCGCCTATTACGAAAATCAGATCCTGGACATAAAAAGCAAGCTTCTGGGATTGGGTTTTGGATTTGGAGTGCTCACACAAGCTGGTCTTTTTAAATTGAACTATAGCAATGGCAGCACAGAAAATCAAAGTATCAAACTGTCAAACTCCAAAATACATATCAGTTTATCGGCAATTTTTTAAGTAATCCTTATAATAAAGCGCTCATAGATATCAACAGGATTTCCAAGAAATCTGCGCGACCTAAACCCTGACCAAATCAGCCTTCAACCTTCAGACATTTGGACGGAACGCAATGCACTCAATCGATTTAGTTAGTTTAATAGGTTGTATTTCAGTGTTCTAAATATTTTTATTTGGATTAAAATCAAATTCGGTGAGTTTTTAATTGGTTTTTTAACTTTTTATTAGCACTTTTGGAACAGGCTAATTCAAATTAATTTAAATATGAAAACACAGTTTCGTGTAATTCTAACGCTATTCATAGTGTTAGTCGCACATACGTTGTATGCGCAAGACAAAGTGATTTCAGGAGTCATATCGGACCAATCTGGTTTACCGCTTCCTGGAGTTAACATTATTGTAAAGGGCACCTCAGTTGGTACCCAATCAGATTTTGATGGAAAGTATTCCATTGAAGCAAGTACAGGTGATATTCTCTCGTTCACCTATGTTGGACTCAAACCTCAAGAAATTACAGTAGGCACATCCAGCACAATCAACGTCACCATGGTAGAAGACGCTGCAATGCTTGATGAAGTTGTTGTAACGGCTTTGGGTATTTCAAGGGAGAAAAAATCATTAGGTTATTCCACTCAAGAAGTTGAAGGTGAAGATTTAAGCACTGTTAAAAGTGGCAACTTCGTCAATGCCCTTTCAGGTAGAGCATCCGGGGTTCAAATCAAAAGGAACAATAACCTTGGCGGATCTACGAACGTAGTCATTCGGGGGAATGCGTCTTTAACGGGCAGCAACCAGGCTTTATTTGTTATTGATGGTGTACCTATCAATAATACGAATACCAATTCGGCCAGTCAAGCTCAGGCTTCCGGTGGATATTACGACTATGGTAATACGGCGTCTGACATCAACCCTGACGACATTGAATCAGTGAACATCCTTAAGGGTGCAGCAGCATCGGCCCTATACGGCTCCAGAGCTGCCAACGGGGTGATTATGATCACGACCAAAACCGGTAAAAAGAGTAAAGGATTAGGAATTACAGTTAATTCTGGCGTTACCTTCGGATCTATTGACAAGAGCACTTTTGCTAAATATCAAAAAGATTATGGTGCTGGTTATGGTGCTTACTATGACGGGCCAGGTGGTTTTTGGTATATGGAAGATATCAATGGTGACGGAATTGATGACCAAGTAGTACCATACACTGAAGATGGTTCGTATGGAGCTCCATTTGATTCAAGTTTGTTAGTTTACCAATGGGATTCGTTTGATCCTGATTCACCAAACTATCTCACTCCAACACCATGGGTAAGTGCTGCCAATGGTCCGATAACCTTTTTCGAAACTCCAGTCACAACTACCAATTCAATCTCTATTGAAAATGGTCTGGAAAATGGATCTTACAGATTGGGTTATACACGTTTTGAACAGAATGGTCTTATGCCTAACAGCAATATCACCAAGCACAATTTTTCAATCAGTGGTAATTATAAGTTAAACGAAAAATTAACTGCCACAGGTTATGCCAATTACATTAAAACAGATGGTTTAGGAAGAAACTCTACGGGGTATAGCGACAACATCATTTCAATGTTTAAACAATGGTGGCAAACCAACGTTGACTTAAAGGATCAAAAGGACATTTATTTTGCGACTCGCAGAAATGTCACTTGGAACCCTGGTACATCAGCTCCTGGCGAAGTACCTATCTTCTGGGACAACCCTTACTTTGCACGATACGAAAACTATCAGAATGATTCAAGAAATCGTTTTATAGGAAATGTATCCTTAAACTATGAATTGACGGATTGGTTGGACATAACTGGTAGAATTGCTACAGATACTTATTCTGAAATGCAAGAAGAAAGAAGAGCTAATGGTAGTGTACCGTCGGCTTTTGGGGTCAATCGTGGTAACGTAGATTCTGGATATTTAAGAAGAAATATCAGTAACACGGAAACCAACTACGATTTAATGCTCAATTTCAATAAAGACTTAGGCGAAAAATTCAACCTAAAAGGTATTTTAGGAGTCAATATTCGTAGAAATGAATACCAAATGATCTACGCTTCAACCAATGGTGGATTGAGTGTACCAAAATTATACTCGTTACAAAATAGTGTTGGCCCATTACCTTTGCCAAAGGAAACTGCCGAAAAAGTTGGGGTTGATGGTGTATATGCAAGTGCCTCTCTGGGATATGACGATTTTATATTCGTTGATGCCACAATAAGAAGAGACCATTCATCAACTCTACCAGAAGACAATAGCACGTTTTACTATCCGTCTATAGCTACGAGTTTTGTATTTTCAAATTTAATTGAATCAGATGTCATTTCTTTTGGAAAACTACGAGCAAGTTATGCTGAGGTAGGTAATAGTGCTCCGTTCGACTTTTTGTACGATAGCTTTACAGTAAATACGCCAATCGGGACTTCTAACACCTCCGTTGGAGATGTCAAGAAAAATCCGAATCTTAAACCAGAAAACACTGAAAGTGTTGAATTAGGTTTAGAGATGCGTTTTCTTAAAAGTAGGTTAGGACTGGATGTGGCATTGTACAAAACCAATTCTGTAGATCAGATTTATGGTGTACCTGTTTCTACAGCTACCGGATTTACTTCTAAAATCTTAAATGCCGGTGAAATTGAAAATAAAGGTGTAGAGGTCACCATCTTTGCGGCACCTGTTAGAAACGACGATTTTTCTTGGGACATGAACATCAACTGGTCTACCAACAAAAACAAGGTCATTGCTTTAGCGGATGGTATTGATAATTTACAATTAGGTTCTTTCCAAGGAGGAATTACACTTAACGCAAGAGTTGGGGAGCCTTATGGTGTTATCAACGGAACAGACTACACGTATATTGACGGTCAACGCGTTGTGGATGAAACTTCTGGAGAATACATTAAAACCTCTACGTCAGATCAAGTTATTGGCGACATCAATCCAGAATGGTCTGCAGGTTTCTCCAATAAATTCACATACAAAAACGTATCACTTAGCTTCTTAATTGATGTTCAAAAAGGTGGTAGCATTTTCTCTTTAGATAATTATTACGGAATGGCTACAGGTCTCTATGCCGAGACATCATTTATCAATGATCTCGGAAACCCTGTTAGAAACACCCTCGCTGACGGTGGTGGCTTTATCAACCCAGGAGTTAATCCTGATGGTTCTATCAACACAACACGTATTAGAGCGGACAGATTTGGTGCCTTCGGATACCGTAGAGGCTTACCGGACAAAGCGTTTGTTTATGACGCTGGATTTGTGAAATTGAGAGAAGTAGCATTATCATACAGCTTACCTCAAAGTTTAATTGGTCAATCATCATTATTTAAGGATGTGACATTTAGCGTTATTGGTTCAAATCTTTGGATCATTGATAAAAGTCTTCCGCATGCCGATCCAGAAAGTGGATTAGGTGCTGGTAACCTACAAGGATATTCTGTAGGTTCACTTCCTACAACGCGGGACTTTGCATTTAACGTTAAATTGAAATTTTAAAAACTACTGAAAATGAAAAAAGTAATATTATTATTAATAGGCGCAGTCGCCATATATTCTTGCTCTAGTGATTTAGAGAATCTCAATCAGAATATAAAAGATCCTGCGAGCGTACCTGGTGAATCATTATTTACTGGTGCACAAAAAAACCTGATGGACCAAATTGCCGAAATTAATGTTAACCTCAATAACACCCAATTGTGGTCGCAGTTTTTGCAAGAGGCTACCTATACTGACGAAAGTAATTATGATCAGGTTACACGAACCATTCCCCAAAGTCATTGGGATGTGATGTACAAAGATGTTCTGAAAGATTTGGATGAGGCTTCCAAAGTAATCTCAGAAACTACTTATACTACAGATGCATTAAATGCTTTAAAACCAAATAAGCTGTTAATCAATGAAATACTATCCATTTATGCTTATAGCAATCTTGTAGAAACCTTTGGAGATGTACCATATTCTGAAGCTTTAGACATTGACAACTTGTTGCCTAAATATGATGATGGACTTACCATCTACAAAGATCTCCTCACTCGACTAACAGTTGCCATCAATGCACTGGATACCTCAAAAGGAAGCTATGGTAGTGCCGATAGAATTTATCAAGGTGACGTTTCAAAATGGAAGATGTTTGCCAACTCATTAAAATTGAGAATGGCGAATTTAATATCAGACATTGAGCCTGGTATAGCGCAAACCGCTATAACTGAAGCCTTGGACAGTGGTGTTATAACCTCTCCTGATGACAATGCTACCTACAGTTATTTAACAGCTGATCCGAATACCAATCCGGTTTATGTATCATTGGTATTAAGCGGTAGAAAAGATTATGTTGCGGGGAAAACGGTAATTGATATCATGAACGATTTGAACGATCCTAGAAGACCTCTATATTTTACAATGGTAGATGGCGAGTACAAAGGAGGTGTTATTGGTCAAGAATCAACTTATGCTAACTTTTCGCATTTCTCTGAGCAATTTGAAAATGCTTCTCTTCCAGGAATCTTGTTTTCGTATTCAGAAGTAGAATTCATTTTGGCAGAATTAGCTGCAAAAAACTTTACGGTTCCAAGCACTGCAATGGAGCATTATAACAATGGAGTTGCGGCCTCTATAGTATATTGGGGTGGTACACCAGCAGAAGCAGTAGCCTATTTGGCACAACCTGAGGTTAACTATCTCACTGCTATTGCCACGAGTACAGCAACGACACCTTGGAAAGAGGTTATCGGTACACAAAAGTGGTTATCCTTATTTAGCCGGGGAATGGAAGCTTGGACTTCGATCCGTCTTTTAGATTACCCTATCATGGCAGAGCCTGTTGATGCCGTGTCAGGATATCCAAACAGATATACCTACCCTATTGTTGAGCAGACCTTAAATGGTGCAAGTTATAATGCTGCATCGGCTGCTATAGGCGAAGATACTGCCGAACAAAAATTATTTTGGGACGTAAATTAATGTAATTTGCCTACTTGAAATTTGAAAACCTCTTAAGCTTTATGTTTAAGAGGTTTTTTTGTTCTTCCTTCTAAAAAATTGATCATCTTATAAATGCATTCTTAAATAAACCTTCCCAAACTAAGAAGGTTATTTTATACCTTTGCGCCCATGGAACACGAAACAACTATTTTTGGAATCAGAGCGGTTATAGAGGCTATTAAATCTGGTGAAAACATTGACAAAATCTTTTTACAAAAGGGATTGCGCGGCGATTTGTCTACTGAATTGGAACAGCTTTTACATAAAGAACGATTAAACTTTTCTTATGTGCCTGTTGAAAAACTCAACCGACTGACCACTAAAAACCATCAAGGGGTTGTGGCTCAAATTGCGCCTATCAGTTTCTATCCGTTGGAAGAATTGGTCACCAATGTTATGGAATCAGGCAAGACGCCTTTATTTCTACTTTTGGATCAGATAAGCGATGTCCGTAATTTTGGTGCCATCATCAGAACTGCAGAATGTACCGGGGTTTCTGGAATTATCATTCAGAAAAAAGGTGGCGCTCCCGTTAATGGCGATACTATTAAAACGAGCGCAGGTGCCATTTTCAAGATTCCCATCTGCAAGGTCGATCATATCAAAGATGCTGTGTTTTATATGCAGGCATCAGGTATTAAAGTGATTGCCGCCACTGAAAAAACCGACCAAAATCTTTATGATGTATCCTTTACCGAACCCTGTGCGATTATTATGGGCTCTGAAGGAAAAGGCATTAACCCTTCAATTTTAAAGATTGTAGATGAGAAAGCCAAATTGCCGATTCTGGGCGAGATTGAGTCCTTAAATGTTTCTGTGGCCTGTGGTGCGTTTTTGTATGAGGTGGTGAGACAAAGGATGTGAATTAGGCATGAGGGATTAGGGATTAGGGTTAGAAGATTTTTGATTGAGGATTGACGATTTTTGATTGTTGATTTTGCATTCCTAACTCAACCATTACACATCGAATATGTCCAGACAGGCAAAGGGAACAGATTTCGGCAACAAATAAAACTAAAAATTAATACCATTGTAATCTATTCGATGGGTGTCATTGACCTCATTATTCATTTTTAGGGGTCTTATTATAAATATAATTGACTCTGGGTCCGCTATGTTGCTCATCTTTTTCAATATCATCTTCTTGTACATCCGGTAGGCCGACAATTTCACTTTCATCTTCATTTTCCAATTCTAAATTTTCGATAAAGTTGCCGTTTTCATCAAAATGTTTTAAAAACGGATCGTCCTCTTCATTATATTGTGGTTCCTGCCATACGTACCGTTCTGGTTTGGCAATGGATTTTCTAAAGATAACGGCAAACAGCATTCCTGTGATGAGCCCTCCCAAATGCCCCTCCCATGACATACCGTCCTTTATGGGGAGCACATACCAAATCATACTACCGTATAAAAAGATAATCATGAGTGACAAGGCCACCAATCGGTAATGTTTGGCAAAAATGCCTTTAAAAAAAATAAAACTGACCAAGACGTAAATAAGTCCGCTGGCACCAATATGGTTTGATGGTCTTCCAATAATCCAAGTAATCAATCCTGAAAGGAGAATGCCGTAAAGCAAGACTTTCCAAGCAATGGGCCTGTAAAAATAAAATAAGGCCATGGTGAGTACTACCAACGGAATACTATTGTGATAAATGTGTTCAATATTGGAATGGATGAGTGGACTTAAGACAATACCTCGCAAACCAATCAAACTTTCAGGGACAATACCCCAGGTTTTGATGACCGGAAAAAAGCGCACTTGCAACCAGAACACCACCCAAATAAGCATTAAAAAAAAGATGGGATAGGCTACAACGCCTGTTGAATACCTGAAATGTTGTTGATTGCTCATGGTTAAATTTAAAGGTTTATTATCAAATTCGTATCCATTTGACCGAAATATGAAATATTGTCACATTTCTGCATGAGTGATGGAGCGGTTTGTTTGAAATCCTTTTTGTTTTTTTTTCAAAACAAAAAGATTGAGCCGCGAGAGCACGACTTTTTTGTCCTTCACAAAAAAGGCATGCCCAAAAAAGAGTCATCAAGACACAATGTCTTACAATAGTATATTAGTAAATTAATTATTTCAAAGATATTCATGTAATTTTGCATTATGAATGCACCATTAGCAGAACGTTTACGACCAAAATATTTAAAAGACTATTTGAGTCAATCGCATTTGATTGGCGACAAAGGGGTTTTGACGCAACATATCAAGCAGGGCGTCATCCCGTCCATGATATTTTGGGGACCTCCTGGAACGGGGAAAACGACCTTGGCAAATATTATTGCCAATGAGTCCAATCGTCCGTTTTACAAGCTGAGCGCCATCAACTCTGGAGTCAAGGACATCCGGGAAGTGATTGATAAAGCAAAACAAAGTGGCGGTTTGTTTACAGCTAAAAATCCGTTGTTGTTTATTGACGAGATTCATCGCTTCAGTAAATCACAACAGGATTCGCTGCTGGAAGCGGTTGAAAAAGGTTGGGTCACGCTCATTGGTGCCACGACGGAAAATCCGAGTTTTGAAGTCATTCCCGCCCTTCTCTCACGTGCTCAAGTGTATGTACTGAATTCATTTGACAAGAAAGACCTGGAAGACTTATTGCAACGCGCTATTACCCAAGATGAGATCCTTTCAAAGCGCAATATCCAACTCAAGGAAACCGAGGCATTACTGCGTCTTTCAGGTGGGGACGCTCGAAAGCTTTTGAATATTTTTGAACTGATCATTACTTCTTATGACGATGATGAAAAGATTGTGATTACCAATGACTCGGTGCTTGAGAAAGTCCAAAGCAATACGGTGCGTTACGATAAAACTGGGGAACAGCATTATGATATAATCTCGGCATTCATTAAATCGATTCGCGGTAGTGATCCGAACGCGGCCGTATATTGGTTGGCTCGGATGATTGAAGGTGGTGAGGATGTGAAATTTATTGCAAGGCGTTTGCTCATTTTGGCTAGTGAGGATATTGGCAATGCCAATCCGACCGCATTGGTCATGGCAAATACCACATTTCAGGCCGTTTCTGTAATTGGACATCCAGAATCTCGCATTATACTGAGTCAGTGCGCCACCTATTTAGCCACCTCTCCAAAAAGCAATTCGGCTTATGAAGCTATTGGGAGAGCCCAACAATTGGTGAGGGAGACCGGTGATTTACCGGTGCCTTTATCGATCCGGAATGCCCCAACCAAACTCATGAAAGAATTGGGCTATGGCGATAATTACCAATACGCCCATAGCTACGAAAACAACTTTGTGCCTCAAGAGTTTCTTCCTGATGACATAAAAAACACCAAACTTTACGAGCCCGGAAATAACGCCAGGGAAAACTCGCAGCGTGAATTTTTAAAACAACGTTGGAAGACGAAATATGGGTATTAGAGGGTAGTGGGTAGTGGGTAGTGGGTAATGGGTAATGGGTAGTGGGTAGTGGGTAGTTGGACAAAAGACGATAGAATTGAGATAAAAGACCAAAAGAAATTAGTGATTGAAGATTGAAGATTTTTGAATAACGAATAACGAATAATGGTCAACTCCATTCTGGAACATTCAAAAAGACCATAGAAAATAGACAATAGAAAACAGACGATAGAGATTAAAAAAAGACTCTAGGACATGAGTGAAATTGAGAGGCAATGATAAATGATCTTGATATGTATATAATTAAAACCCCGAGGCAAGAAAAGCACTTCGGGGTTTTTATTTGATAAACAGTCTTAGTTATTTAGTTAAATTTCACATTAAGCGTTTTCATTGAAACACCAGAATCATTAGCTTTTGAAACAATCCAACTGTTGTTCATTTTATAGACAATGGCATCTTGCCCTTTAACGATATACACATCTTCCTTACCTGAAAATACCAGATGATACAGAACTTTAGAAGACGCGTCTGTAATTGTGTAGCCGTTTGCGGCAGGGTTTGCAAATAAGGTTTGGATACTTTCATCAGATTTATTTTCTTTTTTTAAGGTTTCAGCAAGCTCGATTTTAGCCTCTTTCTTAACGGGCTTTTCTTCTTTAACGTCCAAGTCAATCTTTTCTTGGTCCACTACACTATTTTGTTTATCGGCTATGGCTTTCGCATCATCGGCTTCTTTTTGAAGTCGCATTTCTCTTAGCGCCTCCACCTCTTTTTTTAAACGCTCAATTTCTTCTTGAACCTGTAAGTCGTCTGCATTTTGAGAAGGCGAGGTTGTGGTTTTGGCTACGATTTTAGCGCTTGGCTGATAAGAGTAATTTATATTATCAAAACTTTTAAAAGCATCTCTTAGCGCCAAATTATAGACTTTGGCATATTCTTTTTCCCGTGACTCGCCAATTTCTGAAGAGAGCACCACTTTATTGTTACAATCTTTTAGGTGCACCTGCAATTTGGTATTTAAGAATGCTTTGTGTTTTTCAACATCTGCATACAGGCCGAGACAACGGTTATTGTTCAAGTCTTCCGGAAACTCTTCGTCGGCCAACAGTGTTTTAAATCCTTGTTTTTCAAATAAGAACTTGGTCAAGGAGTTTGTTTGATATTGGTCAGGTTCATTTAAAAAGTTATAGGATGTGGGTACGATGACGTATTTATAAGCATTGATATTTTCTTGAGAGAGTCCTTTAAGGTTGAACAAAATCAAAAAGGCGCATAGTGTTAAAATGGATTTCATAGGATACTTGGATATATTAATTTGATTATAAAGATACAATAAAGTTGGAAAAAGCAATCAAGGCTGATAGGCAATTAAAACAAAGATCTTCATTGATAAATACATGAAATTAAATTTTAGATTCAGATCAATCCTTCCCTATTCCATCTTCTTATAAACACCAGTGCCATTAGGATTTAAAGCGATTTAATTGGTCACTAGAGCTACTTTTAAAGCGAACCATACCACTACAGATATTTTTTAAGTTCCGATAAATGTTTGATCTGCTTAATATGCGGTTCAGTTTGGTCATTTCTGTAATTGAAAAATATAGCGTCATACCCAACATTCAGTGCTCCCAAAATATCGGCTTCATAATTATCGCCAATCATGATGCTCTCTTTTGGTTGGGCTTTCGCAATATTGAGTGCAAAATCAAAAATAATAGGATTTGGTTTCTTAACGCCTGCAACTTCAGCATTGGTGATGGTCTTAAAGTAGGAAGTGATTGCGGAAGCATTCATCTTTTTCAACTGTGGCTCTTCAAAACCATTGGTGATGATGTGCAAGTGGTATTTGGGTTGCAAATACTGTAGGAGGTCAAGCGTACCTTCAAATAGATGGCTGAAGCTGGACAAAAACTCTATATAATCCATGGCAAGATTATGGATCAAGGTCTCATCAACAGCAAACCCGATTTCATTAAACGTGTCGCGCAGTCTGCCGTATCGCAATTCAATCTTATCAATCTCGTCATTTCTATAGCGTTTCCAATATCTCAAATTCACTGGTTCGTAAACCTCCAAGAAAGTTTCCAAACTGATTTCGACGTGATGCTTCTTAAATATTTTATCAAAGGTCAACGCCGAATTTTTATCAAAGTCCCAAAGGGTATGATCCAAATCAAAAAAAACGTGTTTAATAGCTTCAATCCTCATGTTCTGACTCTAAAACCATTCTAAACAATTCTCTAAATCCTTTCCATCGGTCCATATCGCTAAACGAATAATTATGAAATATGGGCACAAAGGTGCCATTTACATTTTTCACTTCGCGGATGATACGCAGAAGATCTTCTTTTTTATCCAATAAGGAATGGCGTTTTAACAAGGCATAATCCACACAATGAAACGGATTGATCTGCAATGGTGTTTGCACCTCATAGTCCAGATCATAAAAGTGAAACGGTGTACATGTACCGGCTCTAAACCCCATGTGGTTGATATATCCCATTGTGAAATCTTGCTTAATTTCCAATTCGATCAGATTCCTGTAGGATTCGGGCAAATTGAGTTTGGAGAATGAATGTCTGGAAGCTTCTAAGGGATGGTTAGTGGTAGATTCCAATGTCCGCTTTTCCTTTTTAAGCATTTCTTTATCGTCCAAAGCCAAGAACGACACTTTTAATCCAACCTTACAGTAATCGGCAACGTATTTAATGAGCGATACAAATCGCTTTTTATTGATATTGATATTCTTGTCATAGGTGGAATATTCGCCAATCAAGAAAAATACGATGAACTTATTTGGATTTTGTTTTTGTTTGGTAATAATCCATTTAAACGTATCGTAAGGGTCGCGTTTAAAGCCTGCCAACGATTGAAAACGCCTGTAAAACTGTTTTAATTTTAGACGGAACAGATCGTTGACCGCACCACCGAAGGTTCTCAACAAACCTTTTTCCTTAAAATAATAAGCCACTGGAACGTCAATAACTGGCTGAATATTGTACTTTTTTATAGGAAATTCAAAATCGGGGAATTGTTCCTGCAGAATGGCTTTAAATTTATAGGCCCAAATATCTACCACGGGCTGGTGCAGAAATCCTTCATTGAAGGCCAAACTTTCTGTGGCCAGAAACCGTCCATATTCGTCTTTAACATGCGGCAAATATTCTTCGTACCTGCTCAGCAAATAAAAAGTAGCGGCAAAAATATCAAATGGCATACTACTTTTATCGGATGTGGAAAAAAAGCATTTTGTATGGCCCCAATCCTGAACATGAATATCAAGATCAGAAAGCCCCTGTTCAAATAAAAGCTCATGGCTTCTGATAAAGAGTTCACTACTTAACGGCTGTTTGGTGTAGGAGATCTTCATGCTATCATGTGCAATAAACTCTTCAACAGTTGTTGTAAAACTCACCGGAACATTTAAGACACGCAAACTGATATGCCTAAAGGCATAGGTTAATCTTGGGGTGATTTTATGGGTGTAAACTAGCAGCATTAACGGTTGTAAATTCCAAAATTACAAATTCCAAATTCCAAAATGGTTATTTGCTCCATATTCATGAAGTTAATTATATTTAAAAAAATTATCCAACAGAAAATAATAAAAGGCAAATTTCCAGCTTAAGCTTCTATTCATTAAAATAACTTTCCCAATTGCACTGTTTTTTATAATAGTAACACCTTGGAATATGATGATTTCATATGTCAATTTGGCCTGATTTGCTTAAAATTTGGTGTTTGAGTATTTTATAGTGCTCCTCCCCCGCAAATGCTGCCCGCCTCTACAAAAGTTTCGGGCAAGCGGTGGGGCAGGTTGTTACAGTCTCAGTACCCAGTTTCAGTCGCTGTATTCCCGGTTCCCGTCATCGGTCTTCGGTCATCGGTCTTCGGTCATCCATCATCCGTCTCCTAAAGCATTCCCTCATCGGCAAAACTAAAATAGGCATTTTCGGTAATGATCAAATGATCCAATATCTTAATATCGAGACTCTCGCCTGCATTTTTTAATTTCCGTGTAATTTGCTTGTCGGCTTCACTTGGTTTTAATGTTCCTGATGGATGGTTATGTGCCAAAATTATTCCCACTGCTCCCACTTCGAGTGCCATTTTGAATGCCAATCGGACATCAACCAAGGTTCCTGTAATACCACCTTTACTCAACTGATTTTTCTGAAGCACTTTATTGGAATTGTTCAAATAGATGATCCAAAATTCTTCATGTCCCAGTTCGCCTATCACGGGTTGCATGAGTTCAAAAACCGATTGGCTGGAATCAATCTTATGCTGTTGGAGGGCCTCTTCTCCTCTACGCCGTCTGCCCAATTCTAAGGCGGCAATAATGGTGATGGCCTTTGCTTCTCCAATCCCTTTAAATTCGGTCAGCTGCTTGATTGACAATTTCCCCAACGCACTTAAATTATTATTGGTACTGGCCAAAATACGTTTGCACAGTTCTACGGCACTTTCGTTTCGACTTCCAGAACCTATCAGAATAGCCACCAATTCGGCATCGCTCAAGGCTGCCTTTCCTTTATCTCTTAATTTCTCACGAGGCTGATCGTCCTGAGACCAGTTTTTTATGGAAAATGAAGGTTGTTTTTCTGACATGTTACCCAAATAGATTTTAGATGGTTATAAAGTTAGTATTAATTGCAGAAGCAGTCGATTTTTGGTTATAAAAAATAGTCAATAATTACCAAAGAAAAGATAAAAATTGTAAATTTCAGAACAGATATATTAATTGTTGTAGGATGCAAACGCTATTTGACCAAAAAGTACATCAAGACATATTGACCAGGATTGATCGGCTCACAGAAAACTCTAAGCCTAACTGGGGGGAAATGGATGTAGCACAAATGGTAAAACACTGCCAGATGCCGTTATTGGTGGCAAGTGGCAAGATGGAATTGGAGGAAAAAGTTAGTATTTTTAAAAAAATGGTGTTCAAATTTTATAAACCCATCATGTACAATGACAAACCCTGGCCTGAGAACATTACCACACCCAAAGATTTTAAGGTAACGGATCCGCAGATTTTTGAAATGGAAAGGGACCGACTGAAGATAATCATAAACGAATTCCAAGGTAAAGCCTTAAACATGCATTGGCCCAAGCATCCTTATTTTGGTAGTTTTAGCACTGATCAATGGGGACGTATGCAATACAAACATCTGGACCATCACTTGAGGCAGTTTGGGGTATGAGGCTTTCGAGTGGTGAGTTATTAGTTATGAGTTATGAGTTATGAGTTATGAGTTATGAGTTATGAAGCTTAAAAAAACTCGGACAGAATTCGCAAAATCCGTGTAAAAAAAATCAAATAAATCGTCTTTCTATTGATTATCACCTGTTTCGTCAGTAGATTTGAGCACTCTACAAATATCACTTAATTACTTAAATTGGAGGCACTCATCAAAAAACTATTTTTAAATTCAAGTGATTCCCGTCTTCGCGGGAATTAATGATATGACAAACTACCCACCACGACATCATCAAGACGACAATCATGAGCATATGATTGAGGTTATCAAGACCTATCCGCTGGCTACTCTCATTTCGGTCAAAGAGAACCAACCATTGATTTCGCATTTGCCCTTGATCTATTCTGATGGAAAATTGATTGGACATTTGGACAAATACAATCCGCAAGCAGAATTACTGAAAGACAACCATGATGTTACCGTTATATTTTCAGGTCCACAATGCTATATATCGCCAAGCATTTACAGCACGACACAATTGCCTACCTGGAACTATATTATGGTTCATCTCAAGGGCAAGGTCAAAGAAATTATTGACTCTGCAGCCATCAAGCAATCGATGGTTGACATGACATCTTTTTTAGAAGCCCCTGAGCACAACTACACCTTAGAATTGGATAATCCCAGAATGGCACAGTTTATTAGTTATGTTAGAGGATTTGAAATTGATATTACTCATTGGGAAGGTAAATTCAAGCTTTCACAAGACAAAAAACCAAAGGATATGGTAAGTGCCAGAAATGAATTAATTCGCGCCAATCAGGAAAGTATACAAACCTTATTAGATCAGGTGTTCAAAATTCATTAACCCACGGAATACTCTCGAAGATGCCTGACCATGACGCATAGGTCATCCCAAACCGATAGTGTAATAGTTACCAGATGTTATTCAAAAAATCAATCAACCGCGCACCTACCGTCATAAACCCATAACAATCTGCAAGTTAGCCCAAATGAAAGATTTGTATTATATTTAAATTAATATTTTAGTCTTTTCAATATGCCAACGATTACTCTTTCTTCGCTTGTCCATAAAAACGCTTCTCAAATTGCTATTCATTTTGATTACAATGAAGATTTAAAAAGGTATATCAAAGCCTTTGGAGGTGTAAAATGGAGTAAAACCCATAATGTCTTTTATATAGAGCATACTTCTGAGAATAAGCGTAATTTATTTGATTATTTAAGGAAGCAAAATCACTATATAAATTACAGTGCGCTGCATTCCAGTCCTCAAACACCAGTACAACCAGTTTCAAAATCGAAACCCTCACCACTCGGAAAGCTTAATAAATTCCATTATGATGCGCTCAAAAGTTTTGAAACTTATCTTTTACAGAAGCGATACAGCCATAACACCATAGAAAATTATGTTGGTGTATTGCGCATATTCTTCAGGTTTTATCCCCAAAAAGCCATTCAAGAAATAACCAAAGACGATATCATTTTATTCAATCAAGATTATATTCTAAACAATGGGTATAGCAGGACATTTCAAAACCAAGTTATAAGTGCCATTAAATTATTTTACAATCATCACAGCAACCTCCAGATGGATGTCAGCAGAATTGAGCGCCCAATTAAAGACAAGCGCTTACCTGAAATTCTCTCCCAGGATGAAGTAAAGAAATTACTCACCAATGTAAAAAATGTAAAGCACAAAACCATTTTAAGTTTGGTATATGCCTGCGGATTGCGCATTGGCGAAGCTTTGGCTTTGAAAATGGATGCCATAGACAGTAAACGAGGTTTTATCCATATCAAACATGCCAAAGGTGCCAAAGACCGATTTGTACCTCTAAGCGAAAAAACCTTAGCTTTACTTAGGCACTATTACACTCTATACAAACCTAAGGTTTACCTGTTTGAAGGGAATGAAGGTCAAGCCTATTCTCAAGAAAGTTGCCGGAAGATTTTACGTACGGCGGTTGAAGCCACGTCTATAAAAAAACATGTGACCTTACATACGTTAAGACACAGCTATGCGACCCATCTATTGGAAAGCGGCACTGACCTTAGGTATATTCAGGACATTTTAGGGCACAACAGTCCTAAAACTACCATGATCTATACCCACGTTAGTCAGAGTAGTTTAAAAAACATTAAGAATCCATTTGATGAGATGGGAATATAGATTATATTCGAATATAAAAGCACCAAAAAGTACGCCTATCCCTCCTTTTGGGAGTTTAATAGGTAGGTTTGATGCTCCTATATATAAGTTAGCAAACATATAAACCAAAAATGCGTAAAATCCATTTAATTTTAATTTTGACATTGACTTTAAGTTGTTCTCAAAAACAAACGGACAATCGGATTACGAAATTTGAAAATGTACTCGGAGAACGACAAACAAAAGCTTTGAATTCACTCGTGTTTGACTTTGAAAAGAATTTAAGCAAAATCTATCCAGATTTAACAATTGAGGAAGGTTACAATAAATATTTAATTGACTTAATATCTGACTCAACAACGAATTGGCAAAAATTTGATTTTCAATCAGACAAAACAAATAAGGAATTTCACCAAAGTGGATTATACGACGAAGTTTATGAATACAGTTATTCTCACGAACTTGATTCAAATGATTCAACTAAAATATTAGACGTCAACCAAATTGGAACATATATGCGGGCTCTTTATGCAATTAAAGATTCAGATTCATTAATCAAAGAATACTGGTATAAACGAGAAGGTGCAGGACTGATACAAAATGAATTAATTGTGGATGGAATTTTAAGCTCAAAACCAAATTTCGATGATTATTTCCATAAAAGAATCGTAGTCGTTGAATTTAGCTTCTAATAAAAATACGTTTGCTAACACCGTGTAAAAATAATTGCTTGGTGCTCGCCTACTTGGAAAATCCTGCGGATTTTCCACAGGCTCGGTAAATGTTTACTATTTTAGATGTTTGCCACCGCAACTATTCTTACACATAAACGTTGGCGGTCATTTAAACAAAAACACGAAATATGACAGAAAAGGAATTGAAAGAATATTTTTTCCAGATTGAAGAAACCTTCAATCTCGCTGTGATTTCCAATAATGTGGACAAGATTAAAGAATGTATCACAGAGGATTGGATACTTATCGACAGCCAAGGTGGAATAATACCGAAGGAGCGGTTTTTTCAGGTTGTAGAACAAGGGCTACTTTCCCATTCCACTATGACCAAGGAAATATTAAGGGTAAAACAATACGGAGATATCGCACTTGTAACCGGGCGTGGAAAAAATACAGCGACTTGGCAAGGACAAAATATCGAAGCGGATGAATGGGTAACGGACGTGTATAAAAAGGAAAACGAAAAATGGCTTTGTGTCTTGACCCATTTAACACCTGTAAAAAATAGTTGATGGCGACTTTTGGAACATTAGAAAAAATAATACTGAACTTTCCCGAAGTTACGATTGAACCTCATTTTGAAAAGATATCCTTTCGGATAAAAAAGAAAATATTTGCAACGTTCGATGAGAAAAACAACAAGGTAACGGTCAAATTAACGGAATTCGACCAAGATGATTTTTCATCATTAAGTTCCAGCATCTACCCAGTTGACAATAAATGGGGGAAACAAGGTTGGACATTTATAGAGTTGGGTGGAGTCAATCAGGATTTACTGACCAAAACATTGACTTCGGCATATTGCGAAGTTGCACCAAAAAAATTATCGGAACGGATAAGAAACCAGAAAAAAAAATAAAAACGAACCGCCAATCGAGTAGACGGGTGACGACCTACCGGTCGCCACTGCGCCTCTCACACCACCGTACGTACGGGTCTCGTATACGGCGGTTCGCAAAAAGATGGGTTGAGTTCTAAGTAAACATCGG
>NZ_BJKB01000016.1 GCF_010725055.1 Gelidibacter japonicus
AGAATCCATGCGTAAAAAACTAAAAAATAATCACTAAATTTAACCACAGATGAATCGATTTTGAGCACTTACTTTGCTATGCTCACTTTCATCCGCTGCGAGTGGCTCACTTTATCCGTCCTATCCAATTCGATAAGCAGAAGAGAATTCATCGCAAACACCTATTTAAAAAAATCAAAAGGTGAGAATGATACAATTAATATCGCTAGAGGTTATTATCTGTTCTCAATATTATATAATCAACCAGGGATAGGTAAGAAATATGCGGATAGTATCATACAGATTACTAAGGGTATCAATCATTCTTCATTTCCAGCTTCTGGGTATTTTTTAAAAGGCTATTGGTGTTACGAGCTAAGTGAATATCAAGAGGCGCTACACAATTATTTAATTGGAGATTCCATTGCGAAAAGCAAAGGCAATGTGATTCAATACATTGAAAATAGAAAAATGATTGCACTTCTAAAAAATAGAGCTGGAGATCATCTAGGGGCCTTGGAAATTTATTTGAAGGAAATTGATTCATTGAGTAGTATTAAGAATAATAATCCCTTAAATTATTCCGACTATTTAAATCGACTTTACAATGCCTCTCTTACTTACATGCATTTGAAGAATCTCGATTCGGCAAAAGTTTATGCTAAGAGGGGATTGAATGAAAGCTTGATTGTAAAAGACAGTTTGATGTATTTTGATTTTGTATACAATTTAGGAATTGTTGAGTATTTGCAAGGAAATGAAAATATCGCATTAACCAATATAAATCGAGCCCTACCACATTTAGATGCTCATTCTCAAGCAATGGCCAATTATTACAAAGGTCAAATTGCACTTCACAACGAAGATAATAAAGAGGCATTCCATTTTTTTAGAATCACGGATTCAATATCTGAAAAATTGAATTATACCTTTCCTGAACTGAGATTTATTTATGAGTATACTATTGAACATTATGAAAAGAGTTTTGATCTGGAGAACCAATTGATCTATATAAACAAGTTATTAAAACTAGATAGTACGCTTACCCATTCAAAGGATTTACAGTTAGAAATTGTAAAAAAATATGATCGGCCTATACTATTGCATAAGAAAGAAAGCATCATTAGCAGTTTGGAAGATAAAAACAAGTTAGGCAACTTAATCATACTGCTTTTCGGATTGTTGATTGCAGGATTGATTTTTTTGGTTTATAAATACAGGATGAATCAAAAAATCTTTCTGAAGAAATTCAATGCGTTGGTCTTGGAGGATAGTCAAGCTATACATTCAGAAAAACCGGAAACCCAGCAGTTAGAAGTAATTCCAGTAGAAATCTATAATAATATAGCATCTGGGTTAAAGAAATTTGAAACGGAACATGAGTTCTTAAAATCTATAACTTTGATTGAACTGGCAAAAAAACTCGATACAAACTCAACCTATTTATCCAAATATATCAATATCAACACTAACGATAATTTTAGTCAGTATATTAATAAATTAAGAATCCAATATGTCATAGAAAGATTGAAATCGGACTCCTTATTGCGATCTTATACAATAAAGGCCATTGCAGAGGAAATTGGTTTTGGAACCGCCCAATCTTTTACTAAAGCATTCTTTCATGAGACTGGAATCTATCCATCTTACTTCTTAAGAAAGTTGAACAATAATTAGTGTAAATTTATAAATGTCATGAATAAGTTCTTGAAATATTGAGAATTACGTTTTACTTTTAAAGTGTAATTTTAAAATATTTTGTCATGAAGAAAAAGAAGCAAGCAAAAGAAATTGATCATTTTAGAAATGACTTTCTTCAAAACTCCAATTGTATAATTGGAGGCGGCGGTGGAGGTATCGGTGATATCGACAGAGACAAAGCAGGTAGACCACCAACATCTGGTCACTAACCTCATTTAGACCTCAATTTGCCAATTGGGGTCTAAATTTAATTCTTTCCAATTAGTTTATAAATTACTGATATGAAACACGCAATCACTTCCGTATTGGTGCTTTTTTTAACCATAGCTTGTGTTGGACAAACGCTGCCTCAGCCTAAGCCATTGCCGATAACTCCTGCTCCCACAGCAGAGACGTATTATGGTAAAACAGTGGTAGATGACTATAGGAATTTAGAAAATATGCAAGATTCACTAGTTCAAAAGTGGTACCATCAACAAGCTGTTTATGCCGATGCTATTTTAAGTTCTATTTCTGGGACAGATTCACTGATGAATAGGATGAAAGAATTAAATAATCGTCAGACATATTATGTCGATAAAATAAATATTTTGGAAAATGGGAACTATTTTTATTTAAAAAAAGAAAAAGGAGAAAAGAAGTATAAACTATTTTATAGAAGCAGTATTAATGGCAAGGAAATTCTTTTGTACGATCCTGATTCATTTCAAATTGAAAATAGAAATAATTATACAATCAATTATATTAAACCAAGTTGGGAGGGCGAATTTGTTTTAATAAGTTTATCGCATTCTGGAAAGGAGCTTTCCGAAATGATTGTGATTGATACAGCTAAAAGAATTGTTCTTCCACAAATAATTAGTAAAGCCTGGCCATCTTCTTTTTTAGGTGTCAGTTGGTTACCAGATAGCTCTGGGGTTATTTATTTGCATTTTCCTGTTACAGATATTGAGAATGCCGAATTCAAAAGAAACACACAATCGGTATTATATAAATTAGGGGATGATCCAAATGACTTTAAAGTTTTATTAAGCTCAAAATCAAATCCTGAATTAAACATACAACCAAATGACTATCCTATTGTTACAATCAAGTCAAAACATGACCCTTATGCAGTAGCATATATTGCATCAGTTAACAATTACTGGGATTCCTATTTTTTACCAATTGATGACTTCTATAGTCATGAGTTTTCTTGGAAATCATTTTTTTCAAAAGAAGATATGGTCTATACAAACACTGGGATTTTCAATGATGGAGATTATTTTTATATATCTGCTTTGGGAGCATCAAATTTTAATATCTCTATGGTGTCTCTCGAAAACTTAAGTTTTAAAAATCCTATAATTTTGATTTCAGAAAAGCATGATGAAGTTATAGACGATTTTATTATAAATGCAGAAGGTTTATTTTATTCAACAATAACTAATGGGGTGGAAGGAAAATTATATCATTTTTCAGAGAATGTTTCTCATAAAATTCCACTTCCAAAGAGTTCAGGGAAGGTAAGTCTATCTTCTCTGGGTGAAAACTCTGATGCGTTGTGGATAACTCTATCAGGATGGATCAGCAATGATTCACGATACTTATATTTAAATAAAAATAAAGAATTTAGGAGTGAAGAACTTGCTCCAATAGCCGCATATCCCGAATTTCAAAAGTTCCTTGTGAAAGAAATAGAAATTCCATCCTATGATGGCGTTTTGGTGCCCTTATCTATAATATACAGTTCAGATATAAAGATGGATGGTACTAATCCAACACTGTTTTATGGTTACGGCGCATATGGCGAGGCCATAAATCCTTTCTTTTCTCCGTTATTTCTAACTTGGGTTGAAAATGGGGGAATTCTATGCGTGCCCCATGTCCGTGGAGGAGGTGAAAAAGGGGAGGCTTGGCATAAAGCTGGATATAAATCTACCAAAATGAATACTTGGAAAGATTTAATTGCGGCTACAGAGTACATGATTGATAAAGAATATACTTCAAAGAATAATACTGTGGTTTATTCCAATAGTGCCGGCGGCATTATGGTTGGTAGAGCAATAACAGAAAAACCAGAAGTCTTTGCCGCTAGCATTGTTGATGTGGGTGTGCTTAATCCATTAAGAAGAGAATCATTTTCTGGAAGTTCGAATTATAAAGAATACGGCACTATAACTGATTCTACTGAGTTTAATGGTCTTTTAGCAATGGATCCCTATATGCATTTGGAAAAAGATGTGAATTATCCTGCCGGTTTATATATCACAGGAATGAATGACCCACGAATTCCGCCATGGATGACTGGAAAGTTTGTGGCAAAAATTCAAGCTTATACAAATTCTCAAAATCCTATCTTATACAAAGTTGAAGATCATGCAGGTCACTCGACAAGTGCATCTTCTGACGATCTTTACAAAAAATGGGCTGAAATGTTTGCTTTTGGATTGTGGCAGGCTGGGCATCCGGATTTTAAATTGAAATTTTGAAACTACGTAATTTAATTTTCAAAAAACAGAAATTAGTTTTAATGCCTTAAATGCTTGTGTACTTTGACAACTTATCTTTAATAGCTTTCATGTCATCACTAACTTTTTTATCTATTATTTTTGCGTAATGTTGTGTAGTTGTCAAAGATCGATGGCCGAGCATTTTACTAACAGACTCTATGGGAACACCATTAGTTAATGTGACTGTTGTTGCAAATGTATGTCGGGCCAAATGGAAGGTAAGATTCTTTTCAATACTGCATAAATCGGCGATCTCTTTTAAATAAGCATTCATTTTTTGATTGCTCAATACTGGTAGTAACCTGTCACCATTCATAAGCTCCGGACATTCTGCATATTTTTCAAGAATAGCTTCTGGTATAGATAAAATCGGAATTTTACTTCTCGTGTCTGTTTTACTTCTATTTATTTTTATCCATTTGTCGCCTGTTGGACCATAGATAATGTTGTTTTTAGAAAGCTTTTTTACATCGGCATAGGCTAATCCAGTAAAACAGCAAAACACGAAAATGTCTTTAACTTGATTTAGTCTTTGTACCCCGAATTCTTTTTCGACTAAAGTTTGAAGCTCTTTTTCAGTCAGGAACTCGCGATCTACAATTTTAAGTTTACCTTTCCAATGAACGAAAGGATCTTTATCAATCCAATCATTTGCATAAGCAATTCGGATGATTTTTTTAAAATTGGTTACATATTTAATTGCCGAATTGTGAGCACAGTTTCTGGTAGTTTTAAGATAGAATTCAAATCCAGTTATGAATTCATGGTTTACATCTGTTACAGGAATATCTTCTACCTTATATTCTTTTATAATATAATTTTTAAGATGCTTTCTAGCGGTTTTATAACGTTCCAATGTACCAGCAGCAAAGTCTTTTCCGACTAATTTTTCCACTTTGTCATTATGCTGTTGAAAAATTTGGAGTATCATTTTTACTTTAACATCTTTTCCTAAAAATCGATTTTTGATTGTTATTGGTGTTATTGGCCGTCCTTCTCGAATAAGATTATTATAAATGCTTTGAACTCTATATTTTATGGAGTCCATGTATTGGTTTAATTCACGAACGTCAGATGTAGTCCCTTTGATTTTCCCAGCTATGGAATTCCATTTGTTTAAAGGAATTTTCCTATTAATGCTTATTTCACTCCTTTTACCATTCACAGTTATTCTCAAGTAAATTGGAGTATTGCCATCGTTGTCGATATCATTTCTTTTGGGATAGAACAGAAGTGAGAAAGTATTTTGCATCGGTGAGTAAGTATATTACTTCTAAAGATACAAAAAATAAAAACTGTAAAAAAAAATAAATCATTGAAAATCAATATTTAACGTTTAGATAGGTGAGTAAATCAAGATTCAATTTTACTCACCGAATACCTCACTTTTAAGATGATATTAATTGATTTCATTTGATATTAACTAAAATGCAAAAAGCCGATAAACATAGTGTTTATCGGCTTTTGATGGAATTTGATGTATTCCCTGCGGAGAAAGAGGGATTCGAACCCCCGGAGGTGTGACCCTCAACAGTTTTCAAGACTGCCGCATTCGACCGCTCTGCCATTTCTCCAGTGTCGATGCATTACCTTTCAATAATTTAGCAAGAATGATAATAAGCTAAAAAATCTAAGCGGGCCTGCCCGCCGAAGGAGCGCCTTAGCGTTCCGTAGGCGGGTGCAAATATAGAACCCTTTTTTAATTCTTTCAAGTAAAATCACAACTTTTTAAAAAATAAAATCGGCCATTGAATTAATTTATGGCAATGGCTTAAAATTGACGTCCGCAAGCCTTATTTTTGCAGCAATCTGAAACCAATACTAATGAGCATTATAGAGAGTTTAAAATGGCGCTATGCCACCAAAAAATTTGATCCCAATAAGGTTCTGACCTCAGATAAACTGCATACACTCAAACAGGCATTTAATCTGACCGCAACATCGTTTGGCTTGCAAACCATTTCTTTGCTTGTCGTTAAGGACAAAGTTTTGAGAAATCAATTGTTGGAAGCGGCCTATAACCAACGTCAAATCGTCGATGCTTCACATTTGTTGGTGATTTGTGTCAAAAAAACCATCAAGGACGACGATGTGGACGATTTGTTTGATAATGTCAGCCAATTAAGGAAAACCCCAGAATCCATTCTCGAACCTTATCGAAATAACCTGAAATCTATTATGGAAAACATGAGCTTGGAAGAACAGCGGGAATGGTCCATTAAACAAGCGTATATAGCCATTGGCAACCTAATGACGGTATGTGCCGTTGAGCGCATCGATTCATGCCCAATGGAAGGTTTTGACCGTGCGAAATTTGACGAGATTTTAAAACTTGACGAGAAACATCTCACATCGACCTTGTTGCTGCCTGTGGGGTATCGTGCAGAGGACGATATGTTTTCAGGCTTTAAAAAAGTGAGAAAAGAATTAAAACATAGTATTATCGAAATGTAAAACGCTCATTTAAAACACCTATTAACGATGTTCTTATTCGGGAACTCTATTCCCATTCGCTGGATAATCTTCTCCCATTCCTGAGACATACCCTTTAAAAAGCACATCATCAAAATTGCCGATAATATCAAACTCAGCGCCCTGAACCATAAATCCTGCTGAAAGTTTATTATCCATAATTTTTACATCATAAAGATCAAATTCGCCCACGTCAGAATTGACACGTCCAGAATACACACCCTCGTTGTTTTTTGTAATCATCATAATGGCTGATACATTGCCTTGTGGTGTACCTTCTATCAACAAGCTCCAAGCACCGATATAAGGATCCACTTTTACGGCACTTTTGCTAGTTCCACAATTGGTTATGAGTAAGGAGAAAAATAAAACGGATAACACATACGATCTTTTCATGGCAAGAATGGATTTTACAATCTAAATTATTAGTGTCCGATAAAAATACAAAAGCTAATAAACCCTTTTAAAACAAAGGGTTTCACGAGATTTTTAAAATAACACCTTACTTTTTAGAAACTATTTCTATAGCGAATGATTGGACAATTTTAATAAAACACTTCGTATTTGTCAATGAGTTACCATCAAGTCTTTATTCCCTGCCTGTTCGGCAGACAGGTATAAGCGCAGCGGTCTTTACTCATTATCAGACAACAATGAATATAAATATACAAAATCTCATTGTTTCCGATTGATTTTTATGTTAAATCGAGATGATTAATTCAGATCATTCACTTTTTGCTTGAACATATATAATGTAAATTTGAATATTAAATTTATTAATGAATAGATAATTATGCCAGGATTTGAATTATTTGGAAGTGCAGAACGCAAAGAAGTCAATGATGTTTTGGAAAACGGTGTGTTGATGCGCTACGGATTTGACGGGATGCGCAACGGCCATTGGAAAGCAAAGGAATTGGAAACCGAATTACAATCGGCCTTTAAATCTAAACATGTACAATTGGTATCCAGCGGAACCGCGGCGGTATCGGTTGCTCTAGCCGTAGCAGGAATTGGAGCAGGGGACGAGGTCATTATGCCATCATTTACCTTTGTAGCCAGTTTTGAAGCCATCATGATGATGGGAGCCATTCCTGTTTTGGTGGATATTGATGATACTTTGACTTTGGATCCGAAGGCTGTTGAAAAGGCAATTTCACCTAAAACCAAAGCCATCATGATCGTGCACATGTGCGGCAGTATGGGCGATATGGAGGCATTGCAAAATATTTGCGATGCGCATAAGTTAGTCCTGATTGAAGATGCCTGTCAGGCCATTGGTGGTACTTATAAAGGGAAACCCTTGGGAAGTATTGGGGACCTCGGCTGTTTTTCATTCGATTTTGTAAAAACCATTACCTGTGGCGAAGGTGGCGCAGTCATCACCGACAATAAGCAATACTATATTAATGCCGACCATTATTCCGATCATGGCCACGATCATATAGGAAATGATAGAGGTGCTGAAGATCATCCATTTATGGGCTATAATTTTAGAATTTCAGAACTACATGCGGCCGTTGGCTTGGCACAGGTAAGACGATTGCCGGATTTCCTGTCCATCCAACAAAAAAACTATACGATACTCAGGGAAGCGCTTTCTGAAGTTCCCGAAATCACTTTTAGAACGGTTCCAGAGGGTGGCGAAGAAAATTATGGCTTTTTGAACTTTTTTCTTCCCGATTTGGAAATTGCACGCAAAGCTTCCAAAAACTTGAAAGAGGCAAATGTGGATGGTTGTTTCCATTATTATGACAACAATTGGCATTATATCAGAAAATGGGACCATTTAAAGACTCTAAAAACCTTATACCCAATTTCTGAAGAAGTGAAATCAGGTCTCAAATATCTTCAAACAAAAACCTTTGAGCAATCTGATCATTTTATAGGACGGAATATTTCATGTCTCATCAAACTTTCATGGACAGAAGAAGAGGTGAAGTTGCGCGCAACGGCCATGGTGAAGGCAGTTACTTCAGCTTTGAAGTTGTAAAGTAGAAAGTGTTCAAAAAGTATTTGCACGAGTACCGAATAGGTTATGCGATAAGATAAGAACTGTTATTGATAGTATCTGAAAAAGGATTTAGAACGTTTGTTTTAAATCCTTTTTTTATGGGCATTTGAAAATACTTGATGAAAGCCCCAAGTGGCCGATTTCAGTTTAATTTGAAGTTGTGGATAACCAGATTAAATATTTTTTGCAAATGTCTTTTAATAAGCTTAAATTAGTGAGGATAAATGAGTTGTAATTTGGGAATCGGAAAATGCCTTTATAATTTACGAGCTTATTTATTTTGCCATCAATTTTGAGAAAGCCCCTCTTCTAATTTAAGCTTAACGAGCTTGGGTTTTCCATGAGACTTATACATAGTGAATTTGGTATACAGCTCAACGGAAATCACAATTTAGTTCCTACTTTATGTTTTAGTATCACAGTTAAGAAATGAATCACTTTTAGGTCTTTTTCATTTTATCCGATTCTTTTTGTCTATTTAATAACCATTCTAAAACCATTGATCATGAAACAACGATTACTATTTTCGACATTTATTGTATGTGCCTTTATCAGCTTCTCGGCTTTTTCCCAGTACAAGCCTGACGAGCAGCGAATGTACTCATGGGACGATACAAGCTCTGAATGGGAACATACTACGACCATGGAATATACTTATGGCAATGAGGGCGATAAGGAAACCAATTTACTTAGTTTAGTCATGCCAGGTTCCCAGAAACAAATCCAATATCATAAGCAATATAATGCCAGCAATATGATCACGACTCAGATAACCCAATTTTGGGAACCTTCTTTGATGGTATGGCAAGATTTCTCAAAAACGGACTATGAATATGACGGCTCAAACAATTTGGTCATTAAAACCGATCAAACTTATAACTTTGGTACAATGGTCTACACAAATAGCGTAAGAACCATGTATGTGTATACAGGAGCAAATCTGACTTCTGAAACCAAACAGTTTTGGAATGCCGGAAGTGGTACTTGGGTCAATGACTCAAGAGAATTATATGAGTATTCGGGTACTGACATGTCTCAACAGACTGACCAAGAATGGAATGCCGGCACAAGCAATTGGGTCAATAGGGAACAGACTGAAATAACCTATGGCTCTCCTGGCTATCCGAGTCAAACCATCATTAAAGAATGGAATCTTGGAACAAGCATCTGGGAATTTGATGAAAGAATAGATTATACCTATCAAACGAACAGAATAAGTGAAGCCTTGGGATATGATTATATTGGAGGCACGTGGGTCTTGGATTTTAGAACGGTGTTTACTTATGTGAATAATTTAGCAACAGAAATTTTATATCAGGAGCGAGATGGAACGGAGTGGGTTAATGTGGATAGAGTTTTAAATACTTACGACGCTAATGGCAATAATATAGTGATGATTGCAGAAGATTGGGATACAACGGGTATGGCTTGGGAGCCAGTCCATAAAATTGAAACTGATTATTCTCTGGTATTGCCATTTAGCTTAAGTACCGACGATTTTAAAAAAGAGCAATTCGTGGTCTATCCGAATCCAGCAACCGATATCATCAATATAACTTATTTTCAACCTATTGAAAAAATGGAACTTTTTGATGTATCGGGAAAAAAGCTAATGTCATCCTACAATGTGAGTCAGCTGAATGTGGAAAGTTTGAAATCTGGAATGTATGTTCTAAAAGTTTATGATAAAAGTTCAAGTTCAACAAAGAGAATAATGGTCAAATAGATAAGAAATTGACACGGAATTGTACTATTGATAGGTTATGATATTTAAAAAGCCTGAGGTTTTACTCAGGCTTTTTTACTATGCCATATCATTAATTTGAGTTTTTACTTGATCTCCTTGTGGCGACAGTTGTTGTTGAAGATCTATTGTATGTGACAGAATGATTTCATGACCTTTCCGGTCTATTCGTAATGTTTGTAGCCGATTAAATTAAGTAGGGGATCAATCATCAATAACTCACATGGTCCACAATTTCCAAACCATAGCCAATAATCCCAACACGCTTGGTATGTTCACTATTGGACATCAATAATAACTTATGGATGTTAAGATCGTGCAGAATTTGCGCTCCAATTCCAAAATCCCTATGGTCCATGGCAATTGCCGGTGCCTTGATGACATCGGTATGATTCTGTTCTTGTTTTAAGATTTTTAATCGGTTGAGCAAATCGGTGGATTGATGCTGCTGATTGATAAACAGGATAGCGCCCTTGCCATCATCGTTGATTACCTTGAACATATCGTCCAACTTCTTATCGGCATTATTGGTCAATGTCCCCAAAATATCATTATTGACCAGGGTAGAATTGACTCTGGTCAAAACAGGTTCATCGGTTTCCCAAGCGCCTTTGGTCAGGGCAATATGTACTTGATTATTGGTCGTTTGCTGATAGGCTCTTAATCTAAATTTCCCAAAACGGGTGACAATCTCAAAATCCTCTTTCTTTTCAATCAAAGAGTCGTGCTGCATTCTATAAGCTACCAAATCTTCTATGGATACGATCTTGAGGTCAAACTTCTCAGCAACCTTCACCAGTTGAGGTAATCGCGCCATGGTGCCGTCATCATTCATAATTTCAACAATGACACCAGCTGGCTGTAATCCCGCTAAGCGTGCAAAATCTATCGCCGCTTCAGTATGTCCGGTACGTCTTAGCACACCACCTTGCTTGGCAACCAATGGGAAAATATGTCCAGGACGTCCCAATTCAAATGGCTTGGTCTCAGGATTGATCAAAGCTTTTACTGTTTTTGCTCTGTCGCTTGCTGAAATTCCAGTGGTCACACCGTTGCCACGCAAATCGACTGAAACCGTAAAGGCAGTTTCCATAGGATCAGTATTATTGTGTACCATTGGGTTCAATTCCAATTCCTTACAGCGTTTTTCTGTAAGTGGTGTACAAATCAATCCACGTCCATGCGTGGCCATAAAATTGATCATTTCCGGAGTCACCATTTCTGCTGCAGCCACAAAATCGCCTTCATTTTCTCTATCGGCATCGTCAACAACAATAATGACTTTTCCACTCTTAATATCCTCAATGGCCTCTTCAATGGTATTTAACGTTATAGTTGGCATATAGGTGCTTGTTGTCATTTTTTTGAAATTATATGCAAAGATATGGCTTATTTTACATTTAAAAGGCAACTTTTGTCCAAGTCTTCCTTGATTTTGTTCTTAAGTAAAAAGTGGGAAACGCCATAGAAAGGAAAGGCAATCAACATCAATAAAATGTCTAAGCCTTTTGTTTTGAATCCAATGTTTTTGTAGAAAACCTTGGCCTTGATCCAAGTGACAATATAGTAAAGTAGATAAATGATAAAAGAAATCATGCTTAAATCTATGGCCGCTGAGGCAAATTCAGGAAATTTATTGTTTTTGAAAACAAAATGTAAAAGGAGCAGGATGGCCCCAATGATATAGAAAATAAAAGCAAATTTCGAATAGTCTATCGTGTCGGTGGCATCCTTTTTTGATATGACATAGGCGTCATTAATGATGATTCCTTGTTTTTGAAGATCTTCGATGGTTTGATTGCGCTTAAATAACTGATTTAAGGCGAAAGGCTTAATGCTTTTATCAAAATTAAGATCGTTGTGGTTCTTGATGATATCAATCAATTTGTCGTTGTTATAATCGTCTAAGAAACTATACTGAACCAGCTCACCATCTATGATGACGGAGTTTTTTGGACGGAGATTGAGGAATTTCTTGATAGGATCGAGATAACTGTCAAAATCAAACAGACCTTTGTCATTGGTGGCCCGCGTGGTCAAATAGATGCCTAACGGCAACATGATCAAGGTGGAAAGCCAAGTGGCCAAAATCGGGTTTAAGGTCCCGTCTTCTGAGCTGTTTTTTGCGAAAATCCCTATAAAATGATATGTAAGGAACAAAAGAATGGCAACGACCAATGGCAAGCCAATACCGCCTTTTCTGATCAAGGCTCCCAATGGCGCACCGACAAAAAAGAGAATAAAACAGGCAATACCCAAAACGTACTTTTCGTGAAGAGCAATGAGATGTTTGTTCAGATTTTTGTCTGAAATCTCCAAGAATTGTTCTTTTGTCGATATAATTTGTGTCGTACTGCTAATAGTATTTAACGATAAATTGACAAGTTGTAATTTGCCTTTAGTCTCAAAAAGATCAAGGACATTCCCTTTAAAAATACTGTCCGTTTCTGGTGAAATATTATTGTTTAAGGAATTAACTGAGGTTCTGTTGTATAGAGTTTCAGCGAGATTTTTGTATTCATTCGACTTGTTTCTATAGAGACTGTCAATGGTATAGTTAAGATCTCCCACATCGAGCATATTATATCTATCTGTATAGCTTTTTTCGCCCAGGTCGACATCATTTAGTGCTTCGAGATCAATATTCATGGTATAGGAGTCGAAATAACTCTTGGCATGTGGCCTCTTTTGGACCTCCTTTGCGTTTTTGCTGTAAATTTCTTCGTAATAATTACCGTTAAACAGCACGAGTTGAAGAATGTTTGACGAGGCACTGCTTATTAATTCGCCAGATTCCGATATAATCACGAGGAAATTGCCCGGTCGATTGTTTTTGCGCTGGTGCATGATCACCTTGGAAAGATACTGACCACGATCGCCACTTTTTTTCTCCACCTTGATATTAAAATCGCCTATTTCATTAAACTGTCCTTCGGCAATGGCCATTTGCGGCTTGAGCTTAGCGATGTTTTTTCTCAGGTTGTAAGCATTAAATTCTGCCCATGGAATCACATTGTTCGCAAATAAAAACGTAGTTATAGATAGGAAGACAATAAAAATACTCAAACCCCTCATGGCGCGTTGCAACGAAATACCAGTAGATTTCATTGCCGCAAACTCGTAGTTTTCGGCAAAGGTGCCAAAGACCATTATAGACACTAACAAAATGGTTAGGGGTAAAATTAAGGGGATAAGTGTAGGTGTGATATATAATAAGAACTTGAGGATCACATCAACATCAAGGTCTTTGCCCGCCAATTCAGAAATATATAGCCAAACAGCCTGTAAAACAAAAATGAGCATGAGTATAACAAACACGCTCAAAAAAGTTTTTAAGTAGGTCTTAAGTATGTACCTATCCAGTATTTTCATAAAATTGGCGCCTTATCTAATCCAGCTTATTGATGTAATAACCTTTGTATTTATTAGCATCAAAAGTAAATAAGGTTTTTGAAATGGGCTCATTAGTTTTAAAACTATTTACAGTTAAGGTGGTATGGGTGCCATTTTTGCCCACTTCAATAAGGTTGTAAATATGTTTCGTCTGCGCGTCAATACCTAGCAAGACTTGTTTAATTTCAGAATTGCTATCAATTGGCGTAAGTTTAACATACTGGATTTTTCGCCCATTTACATTTTGAACGATATCCATGGCATAATTGTACCCATTTTGATAAAAGGTCAACATTTTGCTCGGTGTAATGGTGTTTTCGTCTTCAGTGTTGTTTTTGGAAATGGTCACTTCTTCATCTTCCGGGCTTATCGTATAAAGTGTTTTGCCGTCATAAATCCGGGTAACCCCAAGGATATTCAATAGGTATTTTTCGCCCTCAATGATCACATCGCCTCGTGTTTCTTGGTTAATGTTCTCGCTGAGGTTTTTTAGAACATATTTAAAATCGATGCTGATGTTATTATAGCCTTTAACTTTGGCACTCACTTCGTTTAACAAGTTCTTCGCTTTCTCTGCATCTTGAGCATAGGTGGAAAACGATAATAGAACAATGGCTAATACATATAATTTTTTCATTAGAATGGTATTTGTTAATCCCGTTAAGGGGATTGGTGTTGTTATTTCAAATTTATGATATTTCATCTGCCAAAAGCTGATCTAACGCCACAAGATCAGGAACGAGTACTTGCCTTGCCTTACTGCCTTCAAATTGGCCAACAATTCCAGCCGCTTCCAATTGATCTATCAATCGACCGGCCCTATTGTAACCCAGTTTTAATTTTCTTTGCAATAAGGAAGCTGATCCTTGTTGTGCAGTGACGATGACTTCAGCAGCTTCTCTAAATAATTTATCTCTGTCGGAGATATCTACATCAAGACTTGTGCCACTTTCTTCACCAACATATTCGGGTAAAAGATAGGCATCTGGATAGGCTTTTTGTCCACCAATAAACTCGGTTATGACTTCAACCTCTGGGGTGTCAACAAAGGCGCATTGGATCCTGGTCAGTTCATTACCTTGGGTATAGAGCATGTCGCCACGCCCAATCAATTGATCGGCACCAGAACTATCCAAAATTGTTCTGGAATCAATTTTAGACGTCACTCTAAATGCAATTCTGGCCGGAAAATTGGCCTTAATAATTCCCGTAATAACGTTAACAGATGGTCTTTGAGTAGCAATTATGAGATGGATACCAATGGCACGTGCCAATTGGGCCAAACGGGCAATAGGGGTTTCCACTTCCTTGCCAGCAGTCATAATCAAATCGGCAAATTCATCCACCACCAAAACAATATATGGCAAAAACTGATGCCCTTCATTAGGGTTCAATTTACGAGCCTTGAACTTTTCGTTGTATTCCTTAATATTACGGCAGAGCGCGTTTTTTAACATCTCATAGCGATTGTCCATTTCAATACACAAGGAATTCAGGGTATTGATGACCTTGGTGTTGTCCGTGATGATGGCATCTTCGCTATCTGGTAATTTGGCCAAGTAATGGCGCTCAATCTTATTGAAGAGTGTCAATTCCACCTTTTTGGGGTCCACCAAAACAAACTTCACTTCTGCAGGATGTTTTTTGTAAAGCAAAGAGGTCAAAACAGCATTTAAACCGACTGATTTTCCTTGACCGGTCGCACCGGCCATCAATAAATGGGGCATTTTGGCCAAATCGACAACAAAGGTTTCATTACTGATGGTCTTGCCAAAAGCTATGGGCAATTCCATTTCTGATTTTTGGAACTTTTGAGAAGCAATCACCGAACGCATCGAGACAATGGTTGAGTTCTTGTTGGGCACTTCAATCCCAATCGTTCCCTTTCCAGGGATTGGTGCAATAATACGAATGCCCAAAGCCGCCAAGGACAGGGCGATATCATCTTCCAGGTTTTTTATCTTAGAGATGCGAACCCCTGCATTAGGTACAATTTCATACAAGGTGACCGTTGGACCGATGGTGGCTTTGATATTGCTAATGCCAATATTGTAATTGTTTAAGGTTTCAACAATACGGTTTTTGTTTTCCTCAAGCTCATCCTGATCAATGGTTATGCCTTCAGAATCGTATTTTTTTAATAGGTCTAAGGGTGGGAATTGATATTTGCTCAATTCTAAGGTAGGATCAAACTGACCAAAATCGGCCACCAATTTATTTGACAGATTATCACTTTCAGAAATTTCTTCAACAACGTGTTCAACTTCCATCGCCAATTCCTCTTCCTCATTTATTTGAGGGACTTCAATATTGAGATTCGGGGTCTTAATTGGAGGTTCGGGCTTGGATTTGGTTTCAGCTACCGAAGTATCCTTGGCAGGCTTTAAATCAAAAGCCGCTTTTATATCTTCAGCTTCGGCAGTTAAATCATTGTCTAAAGCGACATAAGATTCTGACGATTCTGATGTGCTTTTAAAATCCTCATTAAAATCTTTTTTTGCCGATTTGAAGACCTTGACAACCTCCTCACCAGTTACCTTAAATCTGACGGCAGCATATACGATCAACCCAAATAAGAGAAGGAGGGCGGTGCCGATAATTCCAATATAGTCCTGGAAAAAGGAGTTCATTTCAAAACCAATGGTACCACCGAGCGCATCGTATTTATGGGCAAAATATCCGAAGAAAATAGACAGCCATACGGCTATGAGCGTTCCCCAAATCCAATGGCTTCTAAGTTTGGCTTTGTTGATGTCTAACGTCACATAGATTCCAGATAGGAATATCAATCCTGCAAAAATAAAAGAGGAGACCCCAAAACCCCTCATTATAAAAAAGTCGCTCACCCATGCACCCAGTTTGTTTAACCAATTTTCAGCAACAACGTCACGAGAACCAATTTCAGTAAGCGTGCTCTGATCTGCTTTTCCTGTAAAAAAGAAAGAAAGAAAAGCAATAAACAACAAAATGCCAAGAATCATCAACAAGCTGCCAAAAATGAATTTTTGTTGACTTGATAGTTTGAATTTTGGCTTTATTGTTTTTTTTGTGGTACTGCTTTTAGCTTTGATTTTCTTCTTCGCCATTGTTAACTTTCCGTGACTACGGAAATCTGTTGATTTTAAATAGGATTACTAAAACACGTTAGAATTTGTTGATTCTTTGAGGAAACAAAAATACAAATTACTAACGTTAATCCTATTGGATTTAGTATTAAAAAAGCTTTGGATAATAAATGATTACAGCCACAATTACCGCTGAGATGGCAGCAATAAAAACGGCACCTGCAGCCACATCTTTGATGCGTCCAATTTTTGGATGACGTTCAGGATGAATAAAGTCTGCGATGTATTCAATAGAGGTGTTGAGGCCTTCAATGCTCATGACCAAGCCGATCATGGCAACTTGAAATAACCATTCCGTTGAAGAGATTTCAAAGTAAAATCCGGCAATAGTCACAATAATGGCAATTGCAAATTGAATTTTGATACTGGCTTCGGTTCGAAGTAAAATCAGTGCCCCCTTAAATGCCCATCCTACGCTTTTTAAACGATTGACAAGGAACGAATCTTTCTTTACGGACATAAAAACTATGAGAGTGATTGTAATGCAGCTTCGTAATTGGGTTCGTCGGTTATTTCAGGAACTTGCTCAGTATAGATGACTTTTGATTTGTCGTCCAGCACCACCACACAACGGGAATGTAATGCTTTTAAAGGACCGTCAACAAAGGTCAGTCCGTAATTTTTGCCGAAATTACCATCTCTAAAATCGGACAGGGTCTCTACATTATCCAATCTTTCAGCCGCACAAAAACGTGCAAAGGCAAATGGTAAATCTTTAGAAATACAAAGAACTTTGGTATTGTCAAGTTGCGATGCCTTCTCGTTGAATGTTCTGACCGATTGAGCGCAAACACCAGTGTCCACGCTAGGGAAAATGTTCAATATAACATTATGACCTAAATAGTCATTTAAAGATCTTGGAGAGAGATCAGGTGCGGTTAATCTAAAGTTTGGAGCATCAACTCCTATTTTTGGAAGCTCACCAAAAGTTGTTACTTGGTTGCCTTTTAATGTTACGGTTGCCATAATATATTGTATTAATTGTGAAATGTTAAAATTAAGAATAATTTAAAGCTTTGTCTATTAATTAAACCTTAAATATTTTGAATATTGACTTAAGAAGATAAGTTCTTGAATATAATCAAAATTTAGATGATCAACCAATAATTGCCTATTGAAATTATACCTTATTAGGTCTTATCGCAATTCTGCTCCAAGTTGTTTTTCAAAATTGGATTTTAGCTTTTGCATAATTTTGTCAACCTGTTTATCCGTCATGGTGCTGTGCTCGTCCTGGAATTTAAAACTCACTGCGTAACTTTTCTTTCCTTTTGGAAGTTTTTCACCCTGGTAAACATCAAATAAATCGACATCCTTCAGCAAGCGCTTCTCGGTTTGGTTGGCAATGGTATCGATGGCTTCAAAAGTGACCTTGTCATCTACCAAGAGTGCGAAATCGCGTCTTGTAGAAGGGTATTTAGGTAGTTCCTTAAAGTTGATTCTGTTGTGTTTAGCCAAATCAATCACATTGTCCCAATTGAAATCTGCAAACAATACATCTTGCGAAATATCAAAATGCTTCATGATTTTTTTATTGACCAGACCAAAATCGACTAGTGTCTTTTTACCGATTCGCAGGCTAATTCCTTCGCTATAAAGACCTTTATCAACAGGTGAGACGGTAACTTTATTTAGACCTAATCGCTCCAAGAGGGCTGTAATGATCCCCTTCAAATAAAAGAAATTGCTTGGTTGCTGTATGGTATTCCATCGTTCGGCGTCTTTATTTCCAGTGACAAAAAGTGCTAAATGCTTATTTTCAATATACTTGCCATCATGGCTGTGATAGGTTTTTCCAAATTCAAAAAGCTTTAGATCCGAACGTCTTCTGTTGATGTTTCTATTAATGGCTTCAAGTCCCGAGAACAGTAAACTTTGGCGCATCACGCTTAAATCATGACTCAATGGATTGAGCATGGTGACATTGTGCTCTTCTTTTAAATCGGGACTTAATTTTGCATAAGTAGGGGTGGTCAACGAATTCGATAAAATTTCGTAGAACCCTTGTGCTGCCAATTGGTTACCCGTTACATTCTGAAGTTTAAAATCTTCAAAACGCGAAGTTGGGGAGATAGAGGCGTTTAATTTTTCGGTAAAATTGATATTGTTGTATCCATATATTCTCAAAATTTCCTCAATCACATCGGCTTCACGTACCACATCATTTCTATAGGCTGGCACCATTAAGCCCAAGCCAGTTTCAGTAACGTTGTTAACCTTGATATCTAATGACATCAAAATGCTCTTGATGGTATCCTTGGGGATTTCTTCACCGATTAGTTTTTGCGCATTGGCAAAACTGAAATGTACTGGGGAATCTTCTATTTTCTTAGGATAGAAGTCTACGAGATTATTGGTAACATAGCCCCCTGCGACTTCTTGTATCAATAGGGCAGTACGTTTTAGGGCGTATTCTGTGATGTTTGGATCAACACCTCGTTCAAAACGAAATGAGGCATCTGTATTTAACCCATGTCTTTTGGCAGATTTCCGAACACTGATCGGGTTGAAATAAGCACTTTCTAAGAAAATGCTAGTAGTCTGTTCTGTAACTCCCGAATTTTCGCCACCAAAAATACCGGCAAGACACATTGGTTTTACGGCATCGCAAATCATCAGATCCTCTTCGTGCAATTCACGCTCAACACCATCTAAAGTTTTAAATTTCGTTCCTTTCGGTAGCGTTTTCACAATCACTTTATTGCCTTCAATCTTGTTGGCATCAAATGCATGTAAGGGTTGTCCGAGCTCATGAAGAACGTAATTTGTAATATCAACGATGTTGTTTTTTGGGGTGATCCCAATTGCTTTCAGTCTGTTTTGTAACCAAATAGGTGAAGTATCGACTTTTACATCGGAAATAGTCACACCACAATAACGAGGTGCCAACTCTTTGTTTAGGACTTCAACATCAATTTTCAAAGTCCCCTGATCAACCCTAAATGCACTTACTGATGGTGTAATTAACTCCACGTGCATGTTTTTTTGCGAAAGTCCAGCTTTAAGGTCTCTGGCAGTGCCAAAGTGGCTCATGGCATCAGCTCTGTTTGGTGTAAGGCCAATTTCAAAAACCTGATCATTTTCTACTTTGTAGATATCAGCCAATAAAGTGCCCACTGACAGGTCATTATCAAGCACTAAAATTCCTTCGTGAGAGTCGCCAAGCCCTAATTCGTCTTCTGCACAGATCATCCCATGGCTCTCTTCACCTCGTATCTTTCCTTTTTTAATGATCCAAGCTTCTCCTTCAGAGGTGTATAATGTGGTTCCGATGGTAGCAACAGGTACTTTTTGACCAGCGGCTACGTTGGGTGCGCCACAAACAATTTGTAATGGTGTTCCAGAACCAATGTTTACCGTGGTTACTTTAAGGCGGTCTGCATTGGGATGTTGGACGCAGGTAAGCACTTCGCCAACCACAATGCCTTCCAATCCCCCTTTAATAGATTGGAATGGCTGGATGCCTTCAACCTCAAGGCCCAAGTCGGTAAGGAGTTCACTAGTTTGTTCAGGTGTCCAATCTATATTTACAAATTGCTTTAACCAATTATATGAAATCTTCATTTTTTGAGTGTTATACTATAGGTTGATGATTTTTAGGCAATATTTTCTTATTTGAACAATCCTCAGTGGACCAAATATTGCATCTAATTTTAAATTCGGGGTAAAGATAATAATAGTATATAGTTATAGAAATGGTAAATAATTTTATTTTTTCTGATTTTTAGCTTTATTTTAACCCTCAACTAAAAGCCCCAAATAGATTATGAAGATTTGGTTTATTATTTTATCCTTTTTTACAATGGTTTCCTGCAATAAGGATAATTCAAAGAAAATGCAACATGGGCATTGGCGGGGTGAACTACAAATTAATGATCAAGAGAATTTACCTTTTAATTTTGAGGTTACGGCCGACAAAAGTTTGAAGGTTCTTAACGGAGAAGAAGTCATTTTAGTAGATGAAGTGACCTATAGAAACGATTCTATTTTTATTAAAATGCCTGTTTTTGAGGGCTATTTCGCAGTAAGGCTTACTGACGAAGGAATGCGGGGAAACTATATCAATGACGATATGAACATGAAGATGCCCTTCAAGGCCATTTATAATGTTCAAGACAGATTTGAAATCAAAGAAGCGCCTTCGGCCAATATTTCAGGAACCTGGGAGGTGGTATTTAGCCCTGATTCCGCTCAGGGAATCTACTTTGCCAAAGGCATTTTTGAGCAAGATGGGCAAAAAGTAACGGGAACCTTTAGAACCAAAATTGGCGATTACAGATATTTGGAAGGGATTATGAATGGGAATGAATTGAAAATGTCTGCCTTTGATGGGGCACACGCATTTTTGTTTGTGGCTACGGTTAATGACAATAAGCTCAATGGTGTATTTTATTCGGGGAATAATTGGCGTGCCTTTTTTGAGGGAAAGCAAAATGATGATTATGAACTGCCTGATGCCACGACACTCACCAAAATGCGCGATGACAATGAGCCTTTTGCTTTCAGTTTTCCTGATGAACATGGACATATCGTATCTCTTACCGATAAACAGTTCCAAGATAAGGTAGTTGTGGTACAGCTGATGGGTACTTGGTGTCCAAACTGCTTGGATGAAAGTGTTTTTTTCTCGGAATTTTCTAAACTTAATTCTGAAAAAGATGTGGAATTTGTGGCACTTGCCTTTGAAACCGCTAAAACGGATTCGTTGGCATTTGCAGGTATAAAACGCTTAAAGGACCGATTGGGAATTGATTACCCAATTTTATTGGCACAACACGGGACTACAGATAAAATTGAGGCTCAAAAAAAGCTGCCAATGTTGACCCAGGTGGTTTCTTACCCAACTACTATATTTATTGATAAGAAAGGAAAAGTCCGAAGGATTCACACAGGTTTCAATGGTCCCGCAACTGGTGAGAAATACATGGAGTTTAAAGATGAATTCACTGTTTTTGTGAACGAGCTCCTGAAGGAATAACTATGTGATAGCATTGGTGGCGGCTTTTTGTTCACACCATGCATGATCGGTCAAAATTTCTTCTAAATTTTCTTCGGCTATGGATGCCCAACGCGGATCAGTTTCTAATTTGAGATGCAACATATGAGCAGTATTAGATTAAACTTCGGAAACAGGTTCAGAAGGTAGTGTTATTTTGAAATATGGTTAAAAGCGATAAATATGTCACTTATCGAAATTTTGACTTTATACGCAGTCTAAAAAATTAAATCTAAAATCACTAAGACGTTATTTATTTTGAAGACGATAGAGTTGATTTGAGATCCGTTCTAAGACCATAGCGGTTAGTTCAATTGCTGATCATATAATCATAAACCGTTTTAGAGATTTTGGCCAACTGATCGGTTCCTTTATCAAAATCTTTCAAGTTTTTTGAAAGTAAAACTAATATATAAGTACGGCCATCAGGTAGATAAACAATTCCCGCATCGTGGTGTACTCCAGTTATAGAACCGGTTTTGTGGGCCACTTGAACTTCCTTGGGTAGATACATCGGGATTAGGTCATTGTGCTGTTGATCTTTTAAAATAGTGATCATCGCCTCACAATCTCCTTGTCTACCAGCAGTGTTGTTGGCAATAGCTTCCATGATAATCATTAAATCCCGAGCGGTGGTGGAATTGCTCAGGCCTTGGTCATAGGCTTTTTGGTCTTCGACGCCTCTCAGGACCTCTATATTTCTTGCGCCTAAACTTCGCATTGTTGCCGTTGTGTTTTTGGCACCAACCAGTTCAATAAGGACGTTGGTTGCTAAATTGCTGCTCACGGTAATCATGCTGTGCATCAGGTCACTGAGTGCTACTTTGGTGCCGATTTGACTGTAAATAATATCGTCACTATCATCGTTTATGTCCATGCTGTACAAACTGCCGTCCACAATGCTTTTGAATTCATTTTTCAATAAAATTGAATCCTGCAAATCTATTTTTCCTTCGTGATCTTGTTTAAACAATTCAATCATTACGGGTACTTTCATGGTACTGGCCGCATGAAATTTTTCGTCGACGTTGATCAATAAACTGTCTTTGGGTTGAGACAAGCTGTAAAATGCCACTGCGATGTTGCCGTCTATGGAATCAATTTGGGCTTGAATGTTTTGTTCGAATTTTTCCTTATTAGAAACTTTGTCTGTACAAGAGAAAAGGGGAATTAAAAGTGAAACAAAAATAATAATCGAAAATGTTTTCAAAATGTTCATGATGGTGGTTGGTTTTATGTTCTATTGTTAAGGTCTATGTGATTCATTTTCAATTATGCTGTTAAATGTGTAGCCAATTATTTTTGATCAACCATTCCGTAATAAATTCTGTAAATCCATCAACATCCCTTCGGGTATTGCACAGAATTATAAATGTAATATCTTTTTGGGGCACTGTAACATAATTGCATAAAAAACCACCTTGGCTTCCCGTGTGCCCAACTGTTTTTAAACCATCTGTGGTTTTGTCGATAAACCAAGACCAGCCTATAAAAGGGGCCGTATCATCTTCCCAATCTGGCCATGGTTTTATGGTTCTTGAATCTTCTAGGATGGAATCTGATATAAGTTTATGTTTTTGTAATGCCAATTCATATTTGGCCAATTCATTGACTGAACTCCAAACGCCACCGTTGCCGGCCGCTGCAAAAGTAGGCTCCTCTCCATAGTCTTTTTCAATCCAGTCTCCGTTGCTCTTTAAGTAGGCATGAGAGACGCCCGTTTCAGGGTGTGGACCATCGGTAATGGTGCTCGTGGTCATACCAGACGGCTTGAAAATGTTGTCCGCAACATATTTTTGCCATTTCATCCCGCTCACCTCTTCAATGATCAAAGCCAATGCATTGTATGCAGGGTTGGAATATTCGTAATGGGTACCAGGTTCAAAATTTAGATCTTCAGCTTGCGTTGTTGGGTACCAATTTTCTTCGTCTTTAGCAGTTAGGTAGAAAATAGAATCCGTTTTGGTTTCCCTATTGTCTTGTAAGCCGGAAGTGTGGGTGATTAAATGTTTGATTTTTACTTTGTCGGCAATGGACTTGTTCTTGAAATTAGGAAAGTATTTGGCCATATTATCTTCGACCGAAAGCTTGCCTTCTGCTTGAAGCATTAAAATAGCATTGGAAACAAAAGTTTTTGAAATGGATCCTATGTTGAACAAGGTGTTTTCGTCAATCTTGGTTTTTAGTTCAAGATCGGCAAGTCCATATCCCTTGCTGAAAATGATGCTGTCGCCTTTCATGATTAAAATTGCTCCTCCGGGTTCATCAGCAGGCATGTTGATTGAGAAATAGGAATCTAATTGGCTGGTATCTAATATATCTGTTTGCCCTGTTGTCTCTTTTGTGTCTTTACAGTTGAGTATGAGCAATATCATCGTAAGTGGTAGAAAAAAATTGAATTTTCTCATTTGATTTTGTTTAAATTAAAACCCCGCTTGAAAGGCCGGGCAGGAATGAAACTTAGTGCATTCCACTCAAATTTAGGAAAAATGTGAGATGAATTCAGAATTTTGGATGAAAACACCTCAGAATGGACATTTTAATGCGAAGATCGCTGAACGCTGACTCCCTGTCCCTAGTTTTAGCGAGAGAGGAAAACGAGAAAATGGAAGGAGGAAAATGGAAGAAGGAAAATAGAAAATAGAAAATAGAAAATAGAAAGCATTATCCAAAATTACGTGAGAATTGATAACTGAGGGCTGACGACTGAACTTGGCCAACTGCCAACTGCGAACTGAAAACAGATACTGAAGACTGAAGACTGCCAACTACCTTCTCAATGCACTGCCCATTCATGAAATATAATTCCAAATATTTTTATACTTGGTCAACTGTCCGTAGGTGTAACGCAGTACCTTGTGCTCAGGAAGGGATAGTGAAGGGTCTGATTTTAAAATAATTTTAGCGTAATGACGGGCGTGCTGTAAAATATCTTTATCCTTGATGACATCTGCAATTTTAAGGTTCAAGACGCCGCTCTGCTGCGTTCCCATCAAATCTCCAGGTCCTCGAAGTCTCAAATCTACTTCGGCTATTTCGAATCCGTCGTTGGTACTGACCATAGTTTGTAATCTGGTTTTGCTGTCTTCACTGAGTTTATGGCTGGTCATCAAGATACAATAGCTTTGCTCTGCACCACGTCCAACACGTCCACGTAGTTGATGCAGTTGTGACAATCCGAAGCGTTCAGCGCTTTCAATGATCATTACGGAGGCGTTGGGGACGTTGACGCCAACCTCAATGACTGTCGTTGCTACCATGATTTGAGTTTCACCTTTGACAAAGCGCTCCATCTCATAATCCTTATCTGTCGGTTTCATTTGTCCGTGAACAATGGAGACCTGGTATTTGGGCATTGGAAATTCCCTGACGATACTTTCATAGCCATCCATTAAATCCTTATAGTCCATTTTTTCACTTTCCTGAATCAACGGATAGACGATATAAATTTGCCTCCCTTTTGCAATTTCATCCCGGATGAATTTAAAAACTTTCAACCGATTGGAGTCGTAGCGATGTACCGTTTTGATGTTCTTTCTTCCGGGCGGCAATTCGTCAATGACGGACACATCCAAATCCCCATAAACCGACATCGCCAAGGTTCTCGGAATTGGTGTTGCGGTCATAATTAAAATGTGCGGGGGCGAGGTGTTTTTGTGCCACAATTTGCTGCGTTGTGCAACTCCAAATCGATGCTGTTCATCAATGATTGCAAGTCCCAAATTCTTGAATTTCACCTTGTCTTCAAGGAGGGCATGAGTGCCAATTAGGATGTCCAAATCGCCATTTTCGAGGGCTTCATGAATTTTTCGTCTATCTGAAGCTTTAGTTGATCCAGTGAGCAGTTCTATTCTGATGTTCAATCCTTTACATAGTCGCAATAATCCATGGTAGTGTTGGACTGACAAAATAGCAGTCGGCGCCATCAAACAGGCTTGAAAACCGTTGTCAAGTGCCATTAACATTGACATTAGCGCGACAATCGTTTTCCCGGAACCAACATCTCCCTGCAATAAGCGGTTCATTTGGGCATTACTTCCCAAATCGGCTCTGATTTCTTTTAACACCCGTTTTTGGGCATTGGTCAATTCGAAGGGTAAATGCTCATGATAAAAGCTGTTAAAATAATCTCCGACATGTTCAAAATTATACCCTTTAATTTTCGATTTGTGGATCAGATTTTTAATGATCAATTGCAGTTGAATATAAAATAATTCTTCAAATTTAAGTCGGAATTGTGCACGTGATAACAGTTCCTGATTTTCGGGAAAATGGATGTTGAAAAGCGCCTTGCTTTTTGAAATTAATTTGAGGTCGGACAGTAAATTCTCAGAAAGAGTTTCTTCAAATCGTCCTTTGGTTTCTAAAAATAATTGCTGCATTATTTTGTTCAATACACGATTTGAGATGCCTTTGTTTGCCAGTTTTTCGGTGGACGGGTAAATGGGTTGCATGGCAGAACGTAGGTTCTTTTCATGCTCCTCAAGTAGTTCCATTTCTGGGTGTGGCATATTAAAAACGCCATTAAACCAATTGGTCTTCCCGAAAATGACGTATTTTTTTCCAAATTTAATGCTGTCCCTGATCCATTTATGCCCTCTAAACCAAACGAGTTCCATAATGCCCGTTTCGTCTTTGAATGTGGCAATCAAGCGTTTGGCTCGTCCCGTCCCAGCATCTTTTAAGCTTGTAATTTCGCCAATTATTTGAACATCAGCGCTATTTCGCTGTAATTCGTTGATTTTGTAGTATTGTGTTTTGTCAATATAGCGATTGGGGAAGAGGTTGATCAGATCTTGATAGGTATGAATACCAAGTTCGCTACGGAGCAAATCAGCTCGATTTGGGCCGACACCTTTAAGGTAGTCTATGGGTGTTTGAAGATTGGTTTTCATGTTTGTTTCACGAAGTGCAAAAGCTAATTAAATGACTTCAAAAATGAACTTTAAGGTTCTTTATAACTCCTTTATGCAATACTTTGAGTGATGGCTATATCGCAAAGTTACACAAAGAAAAAGAAGTTTCACAAAGGGTTATTCGCATTGTGGAATTATCGTTTTTATTTTCTTATTTTGGTCATCACTTAACCAAAGCCCGTAAATGAAGAGTTTCTTTTCGCTTTTATTTGTTTTTATTTTTGGAATTGTTTCTGCGCAACAGGTTGAAGATGTTGATTTTAAAAGAATCAAGGCAGAACTGAATTTTAAAGAAGCCAACCGTGTTTCTGGTTTCGTTTTTGTTTATTTTAAGGTTTTAAGAGATGTCAATTCTGTATATCTCGATGCCTTGGACATGGACTTTAAGAGTTTAAAGTTGACTGATCATAATAAGAATGAAGTTGAATCTGTTGAATACCAAATAGATGCTGATAAAATTATAATTTCGACTAATTTTAAGGAAAACGAAGAGTATCTATTGCAATTCTGGTATTCGGCTACGCCTAAAAAAGCACTGTACTTTATAGGCGATCAAATTTGGACCCAGGGCCAAGGAAAGTACACAAGTAGTTGGCTGCCAAGTATTGATGATACAAATGATAAGATTGAATTTGATCTGTCCATAGCATACCAGGATGGTTATGAAGTGTTGGCCAATGGTAGGCTTATTGCAAAAGAAGCCATCACCCAAAATCGGACCACTTGGCATTATGATATGAGTGAGCCTATGAGCAGCTATCTTGTTGCGCTGGCCATTGGTAAATACAGTAAAAAGACGGAAACTTCAGATAGCGGTATCCCTTTGGAGTATTACTTCTATCCAGAAGATTCTTCCAGGGTGGAGTCCACTTTTCGCTTTAGTAAACACATGTTTGATTTTTTGGAGACAAAGATTGGTGTGCCGTATCCTTGGGAAATCTACAGGCAGGTTCCGGTCAGGGACTTTTTGTATTCGGGGATGGAAAACACCACGTTGACTATTTTCTCAGACGATTTGGTAGTTGATGCTATTGCATTTAACGATAGAAATTATGTTAATGTCAATGCGCATGAACTTGCCCATCAGTGGTTTGGGAACTTGGTGACCGCTAAAAGTGGTGAGCATCATTGGCTGCAGGAGGGATTTGCAACCTATTACGCGCTCTTGGCAGAACGTGACGTGTTTGGGATTGATTATTACTATTGGCGATTATATGAATATGCGCAGCAGTTGTTGGCACAAGAAAATGCGGGAGAAAGCACGGCTTTATTGGATCCCAAATCCAGCAGCGTAACTTTTTATCAAAAGGGATGTTGGGCCTTGCATGTGCTTCACGAACAGGTTGGAGAGGAAGCTTTTGCATTGGCAGTGAAAAACTACCTGCAAAAACACAAGTATCAAAACGTTGTAACATCGGACTTTATCAAAGAAGTTGAGATGACGAGCGATCAGGATTTGTCGGAATTTGTAAAAATTTGGTTGGAAGATAGCGTATTGCCGCAAGATATAATGGTTCAAAGTTTGAACAGATCTGAGTTTATTCGTGAGTATCTAGATGTCAGCTGTGGAACCTATCCCGAAAAATGTAACAATTATTTGGTTTCTGATATTTCTGACAAGGCGAAGGTCAAGATTCTTTCACAGCCCAACTACGAGATCAAGTTGGAAGACTTTAACAATGGTCTTAAGGTTCGACAGGCCATCGCTCAAAACATGACCACGATTCCAGTGGAATTTAAAAAATCGTATGAAACACTTTTAAACGATGCGTCCTATGTGACCATTGAGAATGCGTTATACAATCTATGGGTTAATTTTCCAGCAGATCGGGCTAAATATCTGCATCAAACCAAAGATATTTATGGGTTTAACGATTATAACGTAAAATTACTGTGGTTGGCCTTACATTTAAATACCATAGAATATCAACGGGATAAAAAGCAAGATGTCTTTGATGAGTTAAGGGGATATACCGATCCAAGGTTTGGTTTTGATTTGAGGATGAATGCGTTTAATTATCTAAAATTGATCCACGGATTCGATAAGGTTTCCTTGGGAAATCTGATGCAAGCTACACATCATCACAATTGGCGTTTTCAACAGTTTGCGAAACGATTGATGATAGAACTACAGGATATTGAGGACTACAGAGCGATTTTGGATGAAATGAAGAGTGAAGAATATAGAAAATAGAAAATAGAAAATAGAATATAGAGTATGGAATAAAGAATAGCGAATAACAAATAGCAAATAGTTTCAACTTAGAAACAAGAAACAAGAATCAAGCTTGCCCGTCCGCCAGCCCGTCTGAGGCGTTAGCGAAGGCAGGTGGCAATTGCAGGGGCGGGAAACAAGAAATACCAATCACAAATGAGAGCATTAGTTATATCAGGAGGGGGGAGCAAAGGTGCGTTTGCCGGTGGAGTGGCGCAATATCTTATAGAAAACAAGAAGTTGGATTACGACTTGTTCATCGGTACTTCTACGGGAAGCCTTTTGGTGTCTCATTTGGCGTTAAAGAAAGTAGATGAAATCAAAGAGATCTACACCAATGTTAGTCAGAATGACATATTCAATGTCTGTCCGTTTAACATCAAGAGAAAAAAGGGTATTGAAACCATAAGCATCAACCACTTTAATGTGTTGCGAAACCTTTTGCGGGGCAGTAAAACTTTCGGCGAAAGCTATAATTTAAAAAAATTGATTCGTTCACATGTCACTGAAGAGGGGTTTAATGCTTTGAAAGCCTTGAAAGCTGATGTGGTGGTCACCGTTTCGAATTTATCCCTTAACCAGGTGGAATATAAGTCGATTAAAGATTTTGGTTACGAGGAGTTTATGGATTGGGTCTGGATTTCTTGCAATTACACGCCTTTTATGTCCTTGGTAAAAAAGGATGGATGCGAATATGCTGATGGTGGATTGGGATCTATGGTGCCTATAGAAGAAGCTATTAAACGTGGTGCCACTGTGGTTGATGCTGTGGTTTTACAGACTGAAGTGACGCAATATAACAGGATGCCTTCGTTGAATGCGTTTTCCTTATTGACAAACATGTTTGCGTTTATGTTGGATAGAATCGAGTTTCAAAATATTAGGATTGGAAAGTTTGTAGCCAACAACCAAGATGCGATAATAAATTTTTACTATACACCAACAGTTCTGACCACTAATTCATTGGTTTTTAACAAGGACAAGATGACCTTATGGTGGCAAAGCGGATTTGACTTTGCAAAATACAAAAATCAAGAAGTGAGTCCGGTGGAGCCAGAAAAAACCGAATAGATGAAAAGAGCATTGGTAATTTCAGGAGGAGGAAGTAAAGGCGCCTATGCTGGAGGAGTGGCGCAGTATTTAATGGAAGATCAGGGCAGGAAGTATGATTTGTTCCTGGGGACTTCGACAGGAAGCCTCCTGATTCCTCATTTGGCAGTTAATGATATTGGAAAATTATATGACATTTTTACTAATGTTAAACAGAGGGATGTTTTTAGTATCAGTCCGTTTGTGCAGCACAAAAAGGACGGGAGAGAGTTTGTTTCCATAAACTATTTTAACTCCTTGATACAGTTTGTGAAGCGCAAAAGGACCTTTGGTGAGAGTGGTGCCTTGCGAAGGAATATCAAGAAGAATTTTACCGAGCATGAATTCAACAAAGTAAGGAAGTCGGGGATTGATGTTGTTGTGACGGTTGCAAACCTGTCTAAAAGCTCTGTTGAATACAAGTCTATTAGAGAATTTAAGTACGAGGAATTTTGCGATTGGATCTGGATATCCTGTAATTATATCCCATTTATGTCGTTGGCCGTAAAAAATGGGTTTGAATACGCCGATGGCGGATTGGGCTGTGTTGTGCCCATAAGAGAGGCTATACAGAGAGGGGCCACAGAGATTGATGCCATTATCTTGGAGTCAGAAAACATGGAAGACCATAAGGTCTTGGGGAAGAATCCGTTTTCTTTGATGATCAATTTATTCTCCTATTTGTTGGAACAGGTTGAAAAAAGCGATGTGACCATCGGACAACTGGCCGCAATCAACAAAAATGTCAAGCTCAATCTGTACTATACACCTACAAAACTAACCGAAAACTCCTTGATCTTCAGTAAAAAGTTAATGACAAATTGGTGGGAACAAGGCTATGAATATGCTCAAAACAAGTACGAGAGTGCTGTGTCAAATGAGGTTGACAAATAGTGCTTACCACATTTCGCTTACTTCTTTTTTAATGTAAGAAAGGGCTGTATCGCTTGGTGTGCCTCTCTCCATCATTTCTGATAAAATAACTTCTCTCAATTTGTTGGCTGTATTGGTTTTTTCTGAAAGGTTAGCTTTTCTTATGAGCTGAATTGTGGCATTTTTTGCGGCAGTAATAATCCTCCAGCAGTCATCACTGATATAGATCTGTTGGGACAGATTGTGTTCAAATTCCTGTTCAATGTTTGCTATAAGTAAGCTTTCGTAACTATCTTTATCAGAAGAGGTTGGATTTACTCTGATTAATAGTTTAGAAGGTGTGATGCGCTCTAAAAATAGAGCCATGCGTTCATAGGCTTGCAGGCGTAATGGCATAGCGTTGACTTGCATCTCTTTTTGAAGTAAGAAACGTCTTCTGCCATCTTCATTTTTTGTGTGTTCCCTAAAAAAATAATAAGCTATAAGTCCAGTGATTATCGCTGGGATTGCATAAAGTAAGGCATCAATTAGTTTTGTTGCTATATCCATAATAGGTATTAAGTTTTTTCAAACATAAGATGTTTTTATTTAAAATTTCGTAAAGTTATTAAAAAATCGAAAATTTATAATTCTCACAAAGTTGTCGACCTACATTGACGTTTTATAAGTGTGGTGCAAAACATACTTACCAGGCCAATCAGGTTTTGACAATGGTCACAAAAGCTAACGAGATTATGGAATCTAAGTTTAGCCTATACGTCTGAAGGTTGACTCCACAAAGAATGCTTTTATTTGGTCTAAAGACGGCTATTGGTCGCCAGAAAGTCCTGTACTCAAAGATTTTTATTTAAAAGTTTAAACCGATGTACATAAAAGTATATCTTTAAACTATGACAAAACCGTTGAAAACTACCCTAATCACATTGTCCACAATTTTGGTTCTGACCATTGTGGGGTATTTTGTGGCCAATGCCATTGTGACTTCAAAAGTTGAAAATTTCCTGAATACAAAGCTTCCTGAAAACCTTAGCCTTGACTATGAGTCTTTAGACCTAAGTATATGGCGAGGAGATGTCGTGCTTACCCAGCCCAGAATCGTGAATAGAGGCAGCCATACTTCAAAAATCAATGTCGAAGTGGAATTGGACACTTTATTGGTAGACGGGTTTGGAGTATGGAGCTACCTGGTCAATGATAATATTCATGTAAAAAGCGTGCAATTCAGAAGCCCAAAGTTCTTATATAGCCATAATAGCGAAATCCCTAAAAGTGAGTACAGGAATTCGTCAATAGAGCAGCTTCAGCAAGAAATTACCGTAGAAAGATTTAATATCCAAGACGCTGAAGTTATTATTAAGGACTTTGGGACGGACTCTTTGTTGTTACAGTTAAAAAGCTTGACTGCCAATATCATGGCCATCACAATTGACAGTGAAACAGTCCAAAGTACTATTCCATTTAAATATGACGATTATAATATCTCCTACAATGATTTATTCTATACAATGGGAGAATATGAAAATCTTGAAATCGCTTCAGCGAGTATAACCCAAGATAAGGCCGTTTTTGACGGAATGAAAATGTACACAAAATACTCCAAGGCAAAATTTGATCAAATGATCCAGGTTGAACGAGATCATTTTGATGTGTCTATTGCGTCATTGGTAATAGAGGATCAAAAGTTTGGGTATGAAAATGATTCCGTTTTTTATTTTAAAAGTCCGAAAGTGACTTTTGAAACTCCAGAAATGGACCTTTATAGAAATAAGTTAATAGCTGACGATTTGACTCGCAAGAGGTTATACAGTAGGATGTTAAGAGAGCTGAAGTTTGACTTGACTTTAAGTTCAGTAAGTCTTAGGAATGCGAGCATTGTGTATTCTGAAAAAGTGAATGTGGATATGGGGGCGGGACAACTTTCTTTTACAAAGATGAACGTCGACATTAAAAATATAAGTAATACTTATGGTGCTTCCGAACGAACGACTTTAGATATTGATGCTGTTTTTATGGCACAAACGCCATTAAAAGTACATTGGGAATTTGATGTCAATGACGTCAATGACGCCTTTGTATTTAGAGTTGATCTTGGTAAGCTTCCTGCTGCCGACTTGAATGCGTTTTCACAACCCAATTTAAAGGTGAAACTTGAGGGTGAGCTTTTACAGACCTATGCGACGGTTTCCGGTGATGCCAATACCTCAAGAGTAGATATGAAAGCAAATTACGAAGATTTCAAGGTGGACATATTGGATGGTGATGGAGAAAAGAAAAATAAAGTATTATCAGCCATTGCCAACTTGTTCATCGCGAAGAATAGCGATAGAGCTTCAGATGGTTTTAGGGAAGGCAATAAAGAAGGAATTGAGCGGGATCATACCAAATCAATCTTCAATTTTCTGTGGATAAGCATCAAGGCGGGACTGGCAAGTGTCTTGACTGGAGATGGAAAAAAGAAGTAGCGGCAGTCTGTTTTCTTTGATAATAGCGAAAATAGACGTCAACTCAAAATGAGCCATCTCCTTTCAAATCTATTATTTTAAATAGTATTTTTCAAATGGTTAAATCGTTTACTTTAGATTTCTTTAGAAACAAGAAACAAGAAACAAGAAACAAGAAACAAGAAAGAAGCCAGCCCGTCCGCCTGCCCGTCCGAAGCGTTAGCGAAGGCGGGTAGTGCGGAGGCGGGAAACAAGATCAATCCAGCTCCAAATAATCAATCGCCAACTGAGTCATTGTTTTGACGCCCAATAGCATCCCGCTTTCGTCAATGACAAAGTCTGGGGTGTGATGTGGAAATGCTTCTGTATTCCCTGGAGTCATACCGCCCAAGAAAAAATACAGACCCGGTACGACTTCCTGAAAATAGGAGAAATCTTCTCCACCGGTGACCGCTTTGGTAATCACAACATAGTCATTTCCTGCTACTTTTTGAAGTGTTGGTAACATTGTAGCGGTTAAATCCGGATCGTTGTAAGTTATGGAGGTAAAGTTCTCAAAGACAATACTAGCTTCACCACCATACGCCGTGGCAATGGTTTCTGTCATTTCAGTCATACGTTTGATGATCTTTGCTTTCATTTCGGCATCCAAGGATCGGACTGTTCCAATGAGCTCGGCGCTTTCAGGGATAATATTAAATCGGACGCCGCTCGTAATCTTGCCCACGGTAATGACCGCAGCTTCTTCGGTCAAGTCGAGCTCCCTGCTAACTATCGATTGAAAGCCATCAATAATTTTTGCCGAAATCAAAATAGGATCCACACCCAACCAAGGCTGAGATCCATGACTTTGTTTGCCCTTCACATTAATTACAAATCGTTCTACCGCGGCCATTATACCGCCAGGTTTGTACTTAATAGTGCCTACAGGAGTTGCTGAGTTGATATGTAGACCAAAAATCGCATCTACTTTTGGGTTTTCCAACACCCCTTCTTTGATCATGAGTTTGGCGCCACCTTCTTCTCCAGGTGGTGGGCCTTCTTCTGCAGGTTGAAAAATGAATTTCACGGTGCCGTTAATCTTGTCCTTATGTTTGGATAAAATCTCTGCAACACCCATTAAAATGGCAATATGGGTATCATGTCCGCAAGCGTGCATCACCCCGGTTTTTGTACCCATAAATTCTGTTTCAACCATCGATTTAAACGGCAAATCATTGCGTTCCGTTACGGGAAGGGCATCAATATCCGCTCTCAGGGCCACAACTTTCCCTGGGTGATTTCCTTTTAAAAGTCCGACAACTCCCGTTTTTGCAACACCAGTCTGCACTTCAATACCCAATGATCTTAAATGTTCAGCGATTTTTTCAGCCGTTTTAAATTCCCGATTGCTCAGCTCTGGATGTTCGTGGAAATGACGGCGCCATTCAATTACTTTAGGTTCGATGGCATTGAAATCAGATTCTAAATCAGTTTGGGCGTTTATCAAGGCGGTTCCAAAGAGACAGATACTCAGAAAAAAATATTTCATGGATTTGATATTTTTGAAGTCATTCTAAAGATATTCATTTTCTTTTTAAAGTTGTAAAGCAATGACAATTGTTTATAATTATTGATAAAAACGTTCTCTAAAAAGAGAAGCTTTGGTTAATTTCACGGATTAATAATTGAATAAGATTTGGAAAAGTATTTAAGTCAGTTAAATGAAGCGCAGTTGGCACCAACACTGCAAAAAGACGGCCCTATGATTGTGATTGCAGGTGCAGGTTCTGGAAAAACTCGTGTGTTGACCTATAGGATTGCTTACTTAATGAGTTTGGGGGTTGATCCGTTTAATATTCTTTCATTGACCTTTACCAATAAGGCGGCTCGTGAAATGAAGGGCAGAATTGCTGAAATTGTAGGCGCTAGCGAAGCAAAAAACCTATGGATGGGAACATTTCACTCGGTTTTTGCAAAAATCCTGAGAATTGAAGCCGATAAACTGGGTTTTCCTAGCAATTTTACCATCTATGATGCACAGGATTCACAACGTTTGATCGGTGCTATTATCAAAGAAATGGGGCTTGATAAAGATATTTACAAAACCAAACAGATCAGCTCGAGGATTTCCTCCTATAAGAATAGTTTGATTACGGTAAGAGCCTATTTCCAAAATCCTGAGTTGATTGAGGCCGACACCATGGCCAAACGCCCAAGGCTGGGAGATATCTACAAAAATTATGTGGATCGTTGCTTTAAGGCGGGTGCCATGGATTTTGATGATCTTTTATTAAAAACCAATGAGTTGTTGACGCGTTTCCCAGATGTATTGGCCAAATATCAAAATCGGTTCCGATATATTCTGGTAGATGAGTATCAGGATACCAACCATTCCCAATATTTGATCGTCAGGGCATTGTCAGACCGTTTCCAAAATATTTGTGTCGTTGGAGACGACGCACAGAGTATTTATGCCTTTAGAGGTGCCAATATCAACAATATCTTAAATTTCCAGAAAGATTATGACGATGTGAAAATGTTTCGTTTGGAACAAAATTATAGGTCTACCAAGAATATTGTCAATGCTGCCAATTCCATCATTGAAAAGAACCAGACCAAACTTGAAAAAGTGGTGTGGACGGCCAATGATGAAGGGGCTAAAATAAAGGTCAACCGATTGATGACCGATGGTGATGAGGGACGTTTTGTGGCAAGTTCCATCTTTGAAAACAAAATGGAACATCAACTGATGAACAGTGATTTTGCCATTTTATACCGTACCAATGCCCAATCTCGTGCGATGGAGGATGCGTTGAGAAAACGGGGCATTCCGTATAGAATTTATGGAGGATTGTCCTTCTATCAGCGCAAAGAGATTAAGGATGTACTGTCTTACTTGCGATTGATTATCAATCCAGCCGATGAGGAAGCGCTTAAGCGGGTCATCAACTTTCCTGGGCGTGGCATAGGCCAGACCACCATAGATCGATTGGTGGTAGCTGCAAACGGCTATAACCGTTCTATTTTTGATGTGATGAAGCATATTGACAAAATTGAAATCAATATCAATTCGGGCACTAAAAATAAACTTAGAAACTTCGTCACCATGATTGAAAGTTTCCAGGTGATGAACCAAACAGCAAACGCTTTTGAATTGGCGGAACATGTGACCAAAGTGACTGGGCTGATCAATGAATTTAGAAATGATGGCACTCCAGAAGGCATTGCCAAGATGGAAAATATTGAGGAGCTACTCAATGGAATCAAAGATTTTGTAGAAGGGCAGGAGGAGTTGGCAGATGCCACAGGTGCCTTGACAGAATTCTTGGAAGATGTGGCCTTGGCAACCGATTTGGATGCCGATAAAGGCGATGCCGATCACGTGGCCCTAATGACTATCCACTTGGCAAAGGGGTTGGAGTTTCCTTATGTGTATATCGTAGGTATGGAGGAGGATTTATTCCCAAGCGGGATGAGTATGAACACCCGTAGTGAGTTGGAGGAGGAGCGACGCCTATTTTATGTGGCCTTAACTAGGGCCGAAAAACAAGCGTATCTGACCTATACCATGTCACGTTACCGTTGGGGAAAATTGATTGACGCTGAACCAAGCCGTTTTATTGAGGAAATAGACGAAAAATATTTAGAAATACTAACCCCAATAGATGATAGACGCTTCAATCCGATGTTGTCTGCAGATATTTTTGGCGATGTGGAACCCAATCAGATTCGTTTTAAGAAACCTGTCAAACGGAAATCAGAAGAAAAACCACCTAAATTTATTCCTCCAGCCAAATTAAAGCCTATTGGAAAATCAACAGGAAGCCCTGATGTGAATTTGTTTGACGGCAAATTGACAGTAGGGAATATAGTGGAACATATGCGTTTTGGCAAAGGTGAGGTGTTGAAGATTGAAGGTGTTGGCGCAGATACCAAGGCTGAAATCAACTTTGAGCATGGCGGTGTCAAAAAATTGTTATTGCGTTTTGCGAAATTGGATGTGCTCGGGTAAGGAGTTTCAAAAACTTATAAATGCGTTTGGGTAAATGTTTTTAATTTTGACCAAGTATCCAATAATTCCAATCCCAACCAACCATGGCCGGCATTTTCATAGAGCGTGAATTCGTGGGTAACGCCCAATTGTTGCAACCGCTCTCTCATGGCCGTACCTTGGGTTGTTGGAATTAACGGATCTTTTCCACCATAAAACAAAATCGTTGGCGATGCATTGGCAGTGACACGATGGTACGGACTGACTTCTTCCAAAAACTCAGTAGAAGCATCAACACCATACAAGTCCATCAAAGCCCGAATATTTGGATCAGTACTGTTCAAATAGGCGGGATCCGTAAAGTTGGTAGGACCAACAATGCTACAAACCATTTTTACATTCTCGTCGGTATCAAAAGCATAACTCCAAAGTAATGATAAATGTCCGCCCGCACTGACTCCAATCAAGCCATAATCATCGGAAATAACGTAGTAGTCTCGATTCTCTTTGAGATGGTTTATTACTGAAGTGATGTCGTCAATCTGCATGGGATAAGGATTTCTGTTGCTGTTTGCCAGTCGGTAATTGATATTCACGATGGCCACATCAGATAAATCCTGACGGATGATATCCCTAAAACCATTCATATCTACCTTATCGCCTCCTGTCCATCCGCCGCCGTGTACCAAGATGATGACTTTTGTTGAAGCATTTCTGTTTTTTGGCAGGTACAGATCGAATTTTTGGCCGGCGTCAGGTCCATAATTGATATTGAGTTCTTGATAATATTCTGTGGGATTTAAACCTTGGATAGGTGCATCGGTACTTTCTTTACTGCAGGAAAATGATATAGAAGCAATGACTAAAGTGAGTAATAGTAGTTTTATGGCCTTCATAATGAAATTATTAATTACTTTGTAAACGTAATTAAAACACACATATTATGGCTGAATTTATAAGAATTTATGAAGAGAACCCGAATGCCAAGGAAATTAAGAAGGTCATTAAGGTACTTAAAAATGGTGGATTGATTATTTATCCTACCGATACTGTGTATGGATTGGGCTGCGACATCAATAATATCAAGGCATTGGAGCGCGTGGCGCAAATTAAGGGCGTCAAATTGGACAAAGCCAATTTTTCCTTTATATGCCATGATTTGAGCAACCTCAGCGACTATGTCAAACAAATTGATACCACCACATTTAAGATTTTAAAACGAGCCCTGCCTGGGCCCTATACCTTTATTCTTCCTGGAGCAAAAACACTTCCTCATCCTTTTAAAAAGAAAAAAACGGTAGGTATCAGAGTGCCAAAGAACAATATTGCTTTAGAAATTGTAAGGCAATTGGGAAGACCCATCATTTCGACATCTATTAGGGATGAGGACGAAATTATAGAATATACCACAGATCCTGAATTGATTTTGGAGAAATGGGATAATTTGGTGGACTTGGTCATTGATGGAGGTTATGGCGATAACCTAGCTTCTACAATTATTGACTTATCTGAAGATGAGCCTGTCATTGTAAGAGAAGGGAAAGGCAGTTTGGAGATTTTTTAATCGGCCTCATGTTGTTGCTTAAAAAATAACTGTGAAATAGGAATCAACATTAATCCTGCAATCAAGAAAATCACAAAAGCTACTTTCAAATTAAAGGCATGGGCAATATAGCCAATGAGTGGAGGCCCAACGAGCATTCCAACAATGGCGTAGGTGGCAACGATAGAAATCGCCATTCCTGGAGAATATTTTTTGGACATTCCCGCCAGCATAAAGGTCATGGGGAAAATAGCTGCAACGCCAATTCCGGTAATACTTAATCCAATGATACAAGGCCAGAAATAAGGAAATACAATAAGAATAAGAATGCCAATGCTAATCAATGAAGCGCTGATGATATAAAGTCGTTTCATTCCTACTTCTTCAATCAACCGATCGGAAAAGAATCGTGAGAGGGCCATAAATACCATGAAAATGAGGTAGCCGAGTGTAAATAATTCGACTTTGACAATATCTTTAAAATACACACCACTCCAATCAAAGATGCCACCTTCGCAAACGGCCGCAAAAAAGACCAGGATTCCCAAGAGCATGATGGATCTGTCAGGTTTTCCCAGAATGAGTTTATTGCCATGAGGAGATTTGTCGTTTTTGAGTAAAAATGGATAAGCGATTAGGATGGCAATCATTGAAAATGTGGACACCATTAAGGTATGCGAGTCCATTGGGACTTCCAATTTGACCATTAGCGTAGAAAAGGCTACGCCCATAAGCCCTCCAACACTCCATAGACCATGGAAAGAACCCACAATATTCCTAACAAAATTCCTCTGAACACTTATGGATTGTGTATTTATGGCAATATTAATGATCCTCATAGTAAACGAGAATAAGAAAACGGCAAAGGCCAACATTAAGATTGACTGCGAAAACCCAATCAAAGCTAAGGCAATATTGAAAAAGACGAAGGAAATGATCATTGGTTTTCGACTATCAAATTTTGAAACCAACCATCCTGAAATAGGTAAGCCCAACAACGAACTGATAGGCAAAATCAACAATATATTACCCAGTTCGGCGTCATTGAGGTCGAAAAGTGATTTGATTGTGGGAATACGAGATGCCCATGTGGCAAAGCTAAATCCGGAAATTAAAAAAAATATGCTTAAAGCAATCCGTTGCTTTTGGTTTTCGTTCATTTATTTCAGTTTGAAGATGCAAAAATCTACGATAAATTTTGATTGTAGAAATATTTCGTAGGTTTTATTATTGACAAAGGATCAAACACTATCTTAATTGAAAAAGCCCAATCGCGAGATTGGGCTTTTAAAAGATGTATCATCAGACAAATTATTTTTTGTCTTCAGCAATCATACTTTTCATTTCTTTTTCAACCATATCGTAGAATTGGTCAATTTTAGGAAGTACTAAAATACGTGTTCGTCTGTTGATTGATCTGTTTTCCGCAGTATCATTAGGTACCAATGGTACATATTCACTACGTCCAGAAGCAATCAATTGCTTTGGGTTCACACCTAATTCTTCCAATACTCTTACGATAGAAGTGGCACGTTTGACACTAAGATCCCAGTTGTCAAGCAATACACCACCTCTGTTATAAGGTACGCTGTCTGTATGACCTTCTACCATACATTCAAAATCAGGTTTTCCGTTTACCACAGTTGCTACTTTGCTTAAGATAGTCTTAGCTCTTGAAGTAACGTTGTAGCTTCCACTTTGGAATAATAACTTATCCGCGATAGATATATAAACAACACCTTTTTCAACATTAATTTGAATGTCAGGATCGTTAAGACCAACATCTTTCTTTAAGCTTGTTACAATTGCTAAGGTCACACTGTCTTTCTTGGTCAATGCATCCTGCAAACGTGTAATTTTAAGATCTTTTTCTTTTAGGCTTTCAAGAGATCTTTCAAGATTCTCAGCGCCTTTTTGGGTTAGAGTTGTTAAGTTGCCTTTGGTGTCAATTAAATCCTGGTTTGTTTTGCGCATATCAGCCAATTGCTCTTGTAGGCCTTCAACGCGTGCTACGGCTGCAGCTCTTTCAGAAATACAGCTGTTTAGCTTTACTGTTGCGGTATTCAATAAATCTTGTGTTTCTTTTTGCTTAGCTTCAAGAGCTGCATATTCTTTTTTGGATACACATGAACTTAAAACCAACAATGAAAACACACTTAATAACATGATTTTTTTCATAATGGTAGTGATTAAATAATTAGAAATTTAACAAGGCAAAATTATACAAATAATCCTACTTAAGCGAAGAATTAACAAGAATTTTAACACTTTAATTTTCACCTAAATTCCTTGCGATTTCTCACAAAATAAAGCCATATAATGGACTTTGTTCGATAATATTTTCGGTTTGAAATTCTAGGAATACTGTTTCTTAAGAACTGACGTTTTTTTAATAATTGGAAAAAATGCGTGTAAAAGCTACCATGGGCCTTTAAAACCGCCACGATATGGGCAAATTTTAATTCTGTCAAAAATTTTAAACTGGCAAAACCATCTAAGATAAGCCGAGTAAAGATTAAAAGAAATAATTGTCCTGGAGCATTTTTGGTTATGGTGTACAAACTGTTTCTGAAGTTGAGATAGGTTTTTTTTGGATTTGTAGTGTTTAAGGTCGCACCACCAACGTGATATACCGTTGACGTGCCCACATATTTAGTGGTATAGCCGTAGTTGTGGGCGCGCCAACACAAATCGATTTCTTCCATATGTGCAAAGAAAGATTCATCAAAACCGTTTAGCTTATCGAAAACCGATTTCCTTATAAAGAAGCAGGCGCCAGAGGCCCAGAAAATTGGGGTGATGTCATCGTATTGACCTAAATCTTTTTCGATGGTATTAAAAATCCGCCCTCTGCAATAGGGATATCCGAATTTGTCGATAAATCCACCGCCAGCTCCAGCATACTCAAAATAGTCCTTATGGTGATAATCGAGGATTTTTGGCTGAATAATGGCTGTTTCGGATTCGGTGTTAAACAAGGAGTCTATGGGCTCTAACCAACTTTCTGTCACTTCAATATCACTATTTAGAAGGCATAGGATATCTTCATCAACATGTTTTAAAGCATCATTGTAACCTTTGGCATAACCACCATTTTCTTGATTTTGAATAATCTTTACTGAAGGATAATTCGTTTTTAAAAAACTGACAGAGTCGTCAGTTGAGGCATTATCAGCTACGTAAATAACAGCAGCTTCAGAATGCATAATGACTGATGGAAGAAATTTTTCCAACAAGGCCTTGCCATTCCAATTTAAGATTACGACTGCGATGTCTTTTTTAGCCACGAATGCTCTATTTTTTATTTTTACTTACTAAGTTTCAAGTTCCGGATTTCATTCTGTCAAACTTCAATATGCAGCATTCAATATTCAACCCTTCTTTGTGCAAAATTCCAAACAAATCCCCACTCAACAATCAACAATCCCCAATTCCTATCAAATCACACTTAACCCCTTTCATACTCCGGAATATCCTTCAAAAAAACATAACTCTCCTTCTCAAAATCCATCTGGCAGTAATAATGTTGCAATCCATTGGTAACCATCAAATATTTTGCTTTTAAAGTGAGGTTGTAACGCGCAATTTGATCAAACGTACTTTGGTCGATTTCAATTTGGGGTGCTTTGCATTCCACAATTAAATGAACATTGCCACGGGTGTTGAAAACAACAATATCGTAACGTTTTTTTAAATTGTTTATGATCAATTCCTTTTCGACGTTGATTAAGGAGAGAGGATAATTTTTTTCGTCCATCAGGTAACGCACACAATGTTGACGTACCCATTCTTCTGGTTGTAAAATCATGAATTTTTTACGAACGACGTCGAAAATAGATACTTTATTTTCGCTATTTTTGAATCGGAACGAAAACTTTGGAAAATTAAGTGGTTGCAAGACTTCTAATTTAGACATTGCCAAAGTTAATCTTCAATACCTAAATACCAAATTCTTCAAGATAAAATTGGGATTTGGTGCTTAAGAATTTCAAAATTTACAAAGTTTGGACGAAGTTAAACAGTTAGCTGCCGATATAAAGAGCAGGAAGTTGAAGCCCATTTATTTTTTAATGGGCGAAGAGCCTTATTATATAGATAAGATTTCAGAGTTTATTGAAGACAATGTGCTTACCGAGGAGGAACGCGGTTTCAATCAAATGGTTCTTTATGGCCGTGACGTTTCCATAGATGATATTGTGGGCAATGCGAAACGATTTCCTATGATGGCAGAATATCAGGTGATTATTGTAAAGGAAGCTCAAGATCTATCGCGGACAATAGAGAAGTTGGTTGACTACGCCAAGCAACCACAGCCTTCCACCATATTGGTGATGAACTATAAGTACAAGACCATTGACAAACGCAAATCACTGTATAAAACCCTGAATAAAATGGGGGTGGTTTATGAAAGCAAAAAACTTTATGAAAACCAGGTAGCAGATTGGATAAGACGTGTGCTGGCACCTAAGGATTATACCATTGCTCCAAAAGCTGCCCAAATGCTCGTTGAGTTTTTGGGAACTGATTTGAGCAAGATCAACAATGAATTGGATAAACTTCAGATTGTTTTGCCAAAGGGCACACAGATATCTCCAGAACAAATAGAAGAGAACATCGGGATCAGTAAGGATTTTAACAACTTTGAATTGCGTAAGGCCATCGGGGAAGGTAATTTTAAAAAAGCCCATCAAATCGTTATTTATTTTGCTGAAAACCCCAAGGATAATCCCATGGTGGTAACGGTGTCATTGTTGTTTAATTTCTTTTCACAGTTGCTCTACTTGCATGGAATGAATGACAAATCACCGAGAAATGTGGCTTCTGCCTTAAAAATCAATCCCTATTTTGTAAATGAGTATATCACCGCTGCAAGAAACTATCCGATGAGAAAAGTGAGCAGTGTCATTGCTACCTTACGCGAATTTGATGTTAAAAGTAAAGGTGTAGGGGCTTATGCGGTTCCACAAGGAGATTTGCTAAAAGAACTTCTAGTTCGGATTATGAGGTGATTTGAGTTATGGGTTCATGCCTCTTCCTTTCTTCGGACGGGCAGGCAGGGTTTCGAGTTTCAGGTTTCAGGTTTGAGCATTGTCCTTATTAGCCTTATCTACTTTTACTCTATTTAGATATGGGTAAATATCCTTTTTATTTTCAGCATCTAAATCAAACACTTCAACTTTCTGCCTCCGCTTGGCTTTGGACGGACACGCAATTTCAACTTCAATTTCAATTCTCTTATATGACGCCTGCCCAATTTTAGGAAACGTTAACATCTTGTGCTAAGCTTAGGTTAAAGCCACTCTCTGGCTTTTTTGTGAGCCATATTTTGGTTAAGTTATATAAAATCAAATATTAACCTTAAAAATATAAATTATGGAAAACCTAAATAAAAAGAGAGTCGCAATTTTAGCAACCAACGGATTTGAAGAAAGTGAATTAAGAGAACCTAAAGCTGCTTTAGAAAAAGCAGGTGCTGAAGTTCATATTGTTTCGGAAAAATCGGGAACCATAAAATCATGGACCGATGGAAATTGGGGTTCAGAATATAAAGTAGATAAAACTCTGGACGATGTCAGCCAAAAGGATTATCATGCATTGATGCTTCCAGGTGGTGTGATCAACCCAGATAAATTAAGAAAAAACCCTAAGGCAGTGAGTTTTATAAAATCATTTTTTGAAAACCACAAACCAGTGGGTGCTATTTGCCATGGACCATGGTTGTTGGCAGAAGCTGATGTTTTGAAAGATCGAAAAATAACCTCTTATAGCTCAATAAAAACGGATATGATCAATGCCGGAGCCAATTGGGTCGATGAAGAAGTAGTTGTTGACGAAGGTTTGGTAACCAGTAGAACTCCTAAAGATTTGCCGGCTTTCAACGCCAAATTGATTGAGGAAGTTTATGAGGGCAAACATAAAGAGCAGGTTGCATAATGCATCTGAATGTCTAACAATTTTAAAAACTTGAATTATGGCGAAACAAAAGAATCATGGTCCGAGTATAAAAAATGATGCTCGCTATGAAGCCTTAAGAAACGAAGGATACAGTAAACAAAAAGCTGCCAGAATAGCCAATACCAAAAATCCGGGTAAGAAAGGGGGCAAGGCTAAAACTTATGAAGACCGCACTCGGAGTGCGCTGTATGAAAAAGCTAAAGAAATTGGCATTAAAGGCAGAAGTAAAATGGATAAAGAAGAATTGATCCATGCATTAAGAAATAATTAATGACGGGCAATTCTTAAATGAATAATAAAACGTCAGGTAAAATTCAATACCTGACGTTTTTTATTTCATTTATACTATAAGATTTTAAACTGTGGCATCAACTCCTTTAGTTTTTTAAAATTGGCATCGTAAGTTTCTCTTGTGGATGTTAAATCAATCCATAAAAAAGATTTTGCAGTTTCAACAATAATGTAGCAAGAGTTGTAAAAAGTGTCATTTGTCTTTAATTGAACTTTATACGCTTTGCCAATATTTTTAAATTCCTGAAGGTCTTTTTTAAACAGAAACATATGCTCATTGGACCATCTTGGTGTATCACCAGATCGGTATCCAGCAACGACCCAATTTTCAAAATTTTGGAAGGTTTTAAATTTCTCCTTTTCAAAGGCCTTAATTAAAAGTGCACTCTCCGATTTATCGATCTCTGGAAATGTACCGCCAAAAAAATTAGCGCTTGGTGTTTCTTTAATATCCCACCATTTTGGAACTCTCACACTATAACCAAACGTAGAATCGACATAATGAAGTTGGTCCTGTCCAGACTTTTGTTTTAAGATGATTTTAGCAGCATTGGTATTGACCGTTGACTCTGACTGTGAAAGAGCAACAATTGGTAGTTGAATTAAAACAACAAGTGCAATTAAAGTTTTTATATTCATGCGAGAGGATTCATTTTATTGTAGCGATGCATTTCTTTAATTGCGGATGAGGGTAAGAGGCCAAGGGTAATCATGAAGCTATAGATATTAAAGTCTGAATACTTTGGAATTGTAGCTTGCATCTTCTAATTGCTCCAATAACAAATTATAATCATACTGTAAGTCTTCATGCAAATTGCTTACTATTTTCTTTATGGCCAAAATTTGGCGGTCATAGATATTGGTCAAGGTAACATTTTTAAAAACGGAAGGCTTAAAGTCTTTAAGAACTGTGCAAAAATGAAGTAATAATTCTACTTCAGTCTCTTTTTTTAATGAGTACCTGGCATATTTTTTAATATTTCGGAGAATTTTTCGCACGCTTTTTTTTATATAAAAGTAACTGTTGGTGTTGATACCTTCAAATTGTTCGTCAATTTCAGCTTTTACAGTTTCGATATATCCAGATTCGTCATGGGACTCAAATAATAAATAGGTAAGCAGTTCTTTGTTTTCCTTTTTAAATTTAGAAAGACGCAAGCAAAGTTCCATCAATTCCTCTGAAGAGCGATGCTTTAATTCTTTCTTAATGGTAACAACAGAAACTGCTTTCATCTAAAATTATTATTTCTTGTCGACTGAATACTTTCCAGCTCCAGCCAAAGCGATAACGATAAATCCTATCAGATATAACAAAGCCTTTTCTTTAGTTCCAAAACTGTCTTGGCCATGCACGATAAAAGCAGCTACAGCCATAGTGCCGATGGCGGGAATAGCGGCAATTTTAGTTTTAAATCCTATCAAAACAAGAAGGGGAGCCACGACTTCTCCTATGATTGCCAAGATGAGAGAAACTACATTTCCTATACCTAGGGGATCTGGAAAACCACCTGGATTTTCTAAGAGAATACTTATTTTTGGAATTCCGTGGGTTAATAACATGCCAGAGAAACCAATCCTTAAAATAGCAAGTGCCAAATCGTTAAAGTTTTTTTTCATATACAAAAGGGTTAAAAGGTTAGTGGATTTATAAGGAATAAAAATAGAATATTCAATTCCAAAAAAACAAGGTGTTGTAAAAATTATCTCAATTTAGGGTAGTCATTAGGACTTACTTCGTGCATCATGGCATAGACACTCTCAAAAATGTCTTCCGTTGATGGTTTTGAAAAATAATCGCCATCTGATCCGTAAGCAGGTCTATGCGGACGTGCCGTTAAGGTTTTTGGCTGACTGTCTAAATACTGATAGGCATTTTGTTCGCCCAAAATAGCATTGAGGATATAGGCGGATGCACCACCCGGGACATCTTCATCAATGACCATCAGTCGGTTGGTTTTGGCAACACTTTTTACAATATCATGATTTAAATCAAAAGGTAATAAAGATTGGATGTCAATCACTTCGGCATCGATTCCGACTTCCAATAATTCTTTGGCTGCCTGTTGTACCAAACGCAAGGTTGAGCCATAGGATACTAAGGTGATATCGCTTCCAGTTTTAAGGGTTTCTACCACTCCAACGGGCGTTTTAAACTCTCCCAAGTTAGTTGGCAGCTTTTCTTTAAGTCGGTACCCGTTTAGGCATTCAACTACCAATGCAGGTTCATCGCATTCTAAAAGTGTATTGTAAAAACCTGCGGCTTTGGTCATATTTCGGGGCACTAAAACGTGCATGCCTCTGATTAAATTTAAGACACCTCCCAATTGTGATCCAGAGTGCCAAATACCTTCCAGTCGATGCCCTCTTGTTCGAACAATTACCGGTGCTTTTTGTTTGCCCTGGGTTCTATAATGTAAGGTAGCCAAATCATCGCTCATAATCTGAAGTGCATACAGGATGTAATCCAAATATTGGATTTCAGCAATAGGGCGTAAACCGCGCATGGACATTCCAATGCCTTGACCAATAATGGTGGCTTCTCTTATACCAACATCGGCCACTCTAAGTTCACCATATTTTTCCTGTAAGCCTTCCAGACCTTGATTAACGTCGCCAATAGTTCCCGCGTCTTCACCAAAGATTAAAGCCTGTGGATATTTTTTAAAAATAACGTCAAAATTATCCCGTAGCACCAATCGGCCATCTACATCTTCTGCAGAATTGTCATACACTGGTAAGACTTCCTTGATGTACTGCGCCGATTTTTTGGAATGACTATACAAATGTGAGCTGTACTTTGGTTGTATCCTTTCCATATAGGCATCAATCCATTCATGTAGAATACGTTTCTCTGGGGTATTCTCAGTGATCACATATCGCAACGATTTCCGAACAGCTGAGGCTATGTCCTTTCTGATAGGGTCTGAAACATTGGTTAACTCTGTTATCACACGATCAATAAAAACCTTGTTGATGCTTGAGTTTGCCAAATTAGTAATGAGTTGAATAGCTTCTTGTTGTTCTTCTTTTATTGGATTTTGATAGGCTTCCCAAGCTAATTTTTTGCCTTCTCGAACTTGTTTTTTGATATTTTTATCGATGGTATCCAATTCTATCTCTGTAGAGATATTACTGCTGATAATCCATTCGCGCATTTTACGGATACAGTCGTTCTCCATTTCCCAATCTAAACGTTCTTTACTCTTATAACGTTCATGCGATCCGGAGGTGGAATGACCTTGAGGTTGTGTCAGCTCTATAACGTGAATCAACACTGGAACATGTTCTTCCCTTGCTATTTTTGAGGCACGCTGATAGGTTTCAACCAATTCAACATAATCCCAACCATGGGCTTTTAAAATCTCGTAACCTTTGTGTTTGTTGTCACGTTGAAAGCCTTTTAAAATTTCTGAGATGTTTTCTTTGGTAGTTTGATGTTTTGCATGTACCGAGATACCATATTCATCATCCCAGATACTGATGATCATTGGCACTTGCAACACGCCTGCAGCGTTGATGGTTTCAAAAAACAAACCTTCACTGGTACTCGCGTTTCCTATGGTACCCCAAGCGACTTCATTGCCTCTATCTGAGAATTTGGGGCTGTGAATACCCTTGACATTTCTATAAATTTTTGAAGCCTGAGCCAATCCTAATAAGCGAGGCATCTGGCCTGCAGTGGGAGAGATGTCGGCACTTGAGTTTTTTTGTTCCAGGAGATTTTTCCAATCGCCTTTTTCGTCCAAACTATGGGTCCCAAAATGGCCGCCCATTTGACGCCCGGCGGACATTGGATCGTGATCAATATTCGGATCACCATAAAGCCCTGCAAAGAACTGTTGAATAGTCAAAGCACCAATTGCCATCATAAAAGTCTGGTCGCGATAATAACCTGAACGGAAGTCGCCGTTTTGAAACACTTTGGCCCAGGCCAATTGTGGGACTTCCTTGCCATCACCAAATATTCCAAACTTCGCCTTTCCAGTCAAAACTTCTCTACGGCCTAGAAGACTGCATTCTCTGCTCGTCATGGCTATTTTATAATCTTTGAGGATTTCAGATTGAAATTCTTCGAAGGATATATCTTTGGTTGTTTGTGGCGTCGTTTGCATAAAGTGCTTTTTAGATATTGCAAAAGTAGACAAAATGAAGAGGTTTTGCAATTCAAATGCCACATGAAGAGCGTAATTTATGTTTAAAAAGAAGTCACGGCACGTGCTTCAAGGTGGACAGGTACTTAGAAACGAAACTTTTATAGATGCTAATTTTGGGAATCGATTAAGGGTTTTCAAATAAACTTGATCCTTTTAATGGATGACGTTGCGAGTAGAGCTAATTTTTAGCGATTTTTTGCCGGACTAAATCCCATTAACAGCTGTTAATGTTGATGAATATAAAGCAAGGTGGCCACTTATCAGCAGTCTTATTTGAAAACCCTCATTGGATTTAAATGGTCGATTCGAATGACTATGCTTAAGTTTGCTTAAATGTTGTTAATATTGTTTTTAACGATACAGTTACATTAAAACTACATGGCACCTATACATGACCACATAAGACCAATCATTAAAAATGCCACCCCTCCAATAATGGTCATAATTTTTAAGTAGCCCTTAAACATTTGTACGCCTCCCTCACCAAAACTCGAATCACTAATTTTCTTAGATGACATTTTAAGTTTCGTTCCAATGTAGATTAATAGAATTCCTACGACAATAAAAAAGATTCCAATACTTGCCATAATGTTAATTTTTTAGAGTTTGTAATTGATTTTAAATTTATTCCCACTGTTGGGGTTTACTGCCCCGAGGCTTGCCCGCCCGTGTTGGTCGGACGAGCCCCGTGAGTCTTTATTCTTTGCAATATTTACCAATAAAACCACCGCCATCTAAACAGTTGGATTTAGAAATGGCTAATACCTGTGTTTGACCGGCGCTGGTTATTTTTACCTTATCAGCTTCTACAATGTAATCGGCCTCACTAGTTGCTCCCATAAAAACCACTTCAACTTTATTGTTGGACTTGAATATAAGTTGGTCATAAAAAGCATTTTCATTTCCTATATAAACACCTTCCAGTGTTTTATTGGCGCAGCTTAGAAAAAGCAGGGAAAGCATTAGAATTGCGATTAGCATCAGTAATTTCATGATTCTATTGTTTAATTATTTTGTAGCTGGCTGTTCCAATAGTTGTTGTTAACATTAATGTGTACATACCACCATGTAAATGACTTAGATCAAGGATACGTGTGTTTTCAGTTGTGGTAAAAACGTTTCGTCCTGTCATGTCATACAAGCTAATGGTTTGAACGTCAAAACTTAACGAAGATGTAATTGTGATGTTATTTTTTACAGGATTTGGATAAACTTTTAAAAAGTTGTTACCAATGACTTGATCTACACTTAAACTTGGATCAATTTCATCAAGGATTGCAGTGTGCGACCATTTTTGATTACTGTCTTTTGCCCGTACAAAAAGTACATCATCAAAACTATAGGGACCGGCAGGATATGGTACACTAAAGAGCCAAGATCCATCAGCTTCAGGGTTATCCAATGTTACAATAGTATTGTTTGCAAATTCTAAATCATTTCCAAAAAAATACTCAATGGCAACTATTGATTTATCAGGGTTTTCTACCACTTGAATGTTTTTTCTGAAAGTTAAACTCCAGTGGCCATAACCATCTCTAACTCTTCCGTAGACCTTGTGATAGCCGAGTGCCGCACTTTGGGCAATTTGCACCATAAAAGCTTGATCGATATCGACTACTTGTGGATTGATTGCAAATGTAGTTCCTGTACCATATGAGGGGTCGGCATCTAAAAAATATTCTCCGGCCACTATGTTATTTGGTATTTGTGGTGGAATAATCTCGATAGATTTCCTATACGTTTGACTCCATTGATTGTCGGAATCTTTAGTTCTCAGATATAATTTGTGATGCCCTATAGAAATTGTTGAAGGCATAGTTGCTAAGATAGCTGCAGTGATATCTTCGCCCTCAGTGATGGTAAGAAGTGTATTTAAACCTATACCATGATCGGCATCTATAAAATATTCCACAGTTGTAACAGTAGCTTGAGCAAGACATAATTGACATGTCAAGACTGTACTCAGAAATAAGACGATCTTTTTCATAACCAATCAATTAACAGTTCTTGCTTTGATATTTACTAACAACCCTGTATTAGGTTCTGCTACACCAGTGGTCGAAACGGTGTAGATTACAGGAATGGCACCAAGTCCGGAAAGTCTATAGCGATTGGTTTGTGCAGTGCCACCAAAAGCGCCACGCTCCGAGCCATCACTTCCTGGAACATTGCTGCTTGCACCGGCTTGTAATTGATAATTGCCATCTGTTGTGTTATTCGTCATAAAAAGTGCGGTCATATTGGGCTCCCATATATTCCCTGTTGTACCATTGAAGACACCAGAATTTGAGACCGTGTTATATTGTACATTGTTATTGGTGCCACCGTTGATGTTGGCTGTCATGCCTGCCGATTTTAAAATATTGTTTTGAAACGAGCCTGTGTTAAATTCGAGATTCAATTGGTTCGGCGGCCCGTCAAATACATTGTTGTTGCATTCTACAATATTCCAGCCGACCCAAATTAATTTTGAGAGACAAATATTATTATTGAAAATGATGTCCTGAGGTGGTACAAAGGAATTGTTACCGTTTGTGTAGATTGCATTTGCGCTCGCAGCGAAGAAATTCTGAAGAATATAGACTTCATTCAATAAGGTTGCAAATCTTACACCTCTTTCCATACGACAACGTTTAACGGTTATTTGGTCAACATTGACATAGACATAACCATCAGCATTATTCCCATCGTATATAATGTTCATGCCTATAATCTGTGACGACTTTGAACCCGTATTAAAGGTAACGCGTCCAATTTGTGCATCATAGGTATTATTGGATACCTTTGGATTTTCTGTCAAAAAGTACCCTGGGCCAATAATAACCAGTCGCTTGGTGATTATGGCATCATCATAGACCAATGTTGAGCCTTCAATATGCAAGGTGTCACCATCCATGACATTGGCATTTTGTACCGCCTCATTTATTTGTCTAAATACGGGAAAGGAAGGTGTGCCGCCATAATTTTCGCCCCATTGGGAGGTGTTGTTGTAATTGGATTGGTTGTTTACTCTCCAAGTTTTGGCTGTTATGCCATTGGAGAACAATAATGCAGTACCAACTGCAATTAATTGTAATAGTTTGGTTTTCATAATGATAAGTATTTCGGATTAATAGTTGTATAAATCTATATTTATCATTTTCTAAAACCAATACCCAATTATTTTTTGCGGGTCTTTAATTATTTAATGCGAAAAAAAGAAGCATCATTTTCAAAAATGTGGTAAATTTAACACAGCCTCAATAAATTATTGATTAATAGCAGTATCAAAATTTATGTCATGAGGAAATTACTACGACTGTGCTTAGTTCTTGTAACAGCATCTTTATTTGCCCAAAACAAAACTCTAGATTCATTAGAAAATGTTATTGAAAACTATAAAGTTCATGACAGTACCTACGTTAAACTTCGATTGGACTTTATAAAAGACAAGATTTTTTTAACTCCAAACGACTCGATTTGGCTGCCATACATCAATAAGACATTGGAAGTAGCCACTAAGATTGATTTTAAGAAGGGCATTGCCTTAAGCCACGACCGCTTGGGGGTTTATTTTCAATACATAGCCAGCAATCATTACAAAGCTTTAGAAAATTATCACAAAGCAATTTTGGTTGCTGAGAGTGAGAAAAGCTTAAAAAGATATACACCCGGCTTTTATGGCAATATTGCCGTTATTTACTATGAACAACAAGAGTACAAGAAGGCTATCAATACCTTTCGAATCCTGCTTGATTATCCAGAATACCGGACGAACTGCTATTTGAATATGGCTAATGCCTTTACAGAATTAAAAGAGAAGGACTCTGCCTCAGTTTATTTTAAATATGCAATCGATGGTGCTAAGGTTGAAAACAACCCTATGATTTTAGCACTTGCCTTATCCAATTTGTCCTTATTGCAAACCAGAAATGGACAACATGCTGAAGCTCTCGAAAACTCGGAGAAAAGTTTGGATTTGGTAAATGAACACCAGCTAGAGTTCCTAAGATCATCGGTTTACGCGAATGCTTCAATGGCCTATTTAGCTAATGATAAGTATGATGAAGCTGAGTTTTATGCTACTGAAGCCTTAAAAGACTCCAGTTTGAGAGACAATATCTATGTTCAAAAATCCATATGGGGTACGTTAACAGATGTTTATGAAGAAAAAGGTGATTATCAAAAAGCCTTAAATGCCCATAAAACATTTGTAAAGCTTTCCGATAGTCTTGCAGGAGAGGATAAAAAACTAGAAATAGCCAAACGAGACATCCAATTTGAAAATGCTAAGAAACAGGCAATGGCTGAGGCCGAGATTGAGAATCAAAAGCTGATCAAAAATGGCTCTATTATTGGTGGAAGCGGATTACTATTGGCAACATTGACCGGATTCATCCTATATTATAGAAAACGAAATGCCGAAGCGCTAAAACAAGAAGCCGAATTTGATGCCATAGTATCAGATACAGAACTGAAAGCGTTACGCGCACAAATGAATCCACATTTTATATTCAACGCATTAAATTCCATCAACGATTTTATTTCAAAAAATGATGCTGATTCAGCAAGTCACTATTTGACCAAGTTTGCCAAAATCATGAGGCAGATATTGGAAACCTCTAGCCAAAATGAAATTCCACTGGATGAAGACTTAAAAATTTTAGAATTATATCTTCAAATAGAAAACATGCGCTTAAAGAATAAATTCACTTATTCTATTGTTGTGGATGATGATGTTGATGTTGAAAACACCCTAATTCCGCCACTAATTTTACAACCCTTTATTGAGAACAGTATTTGGCACGGGATTTCTAAAAAGGAAACTACCGGGCATATTCAAATTAATATTAAAAAAGAAAATAACATGCTGGTATGTATTGTAGATGATAATGGCATTGGAAGAAAATTAGGCGCACACGATCAAAAGAGTAATAAAAATGCGCTAGGTACCAATATAACAAAAAGCAGAATTGAGATTATTAATAAAAAGAAAAACAGTAATGGTACGGTGACCCTCATTGATAAGAATCAAGGATTGTGCGTTGAAGTAAAACTACCATTACAATTAGCATTTTAGCATATGATACGTGCCATAATAATTGATGACGAACAGCATTGTATTGATAGGGTTAAAGAGCTTATGGATAGGCATCAGAACATGGTCTTGATCGGTGAATTTACAACTGTAGAATCAGGAATCATGGGGTTAAAAAACTTACAGCCTGACGTATTGTTTTTAGATGTACAAATTAATGAACAAACGGGTTTTGACGTGTTAAAGGCGATTGAAGCTCATCCTTTTGAAGTGATTTTTACAACAGCTTTTGATTTTTATGCGGTGCAAGCCTTCAAATTTAGTGCTATTGATTATTTATTGAAACCTGTGGATGCTGATGATTTCAATATGGCAATTGATAAAGTGACCGATAAATTGGCCACAAAAGATTTTTCTAAAAAAGTGAATCATTTATTGTCAAATATCATCAAACCTGATATTCATAAAAAAATAAGTGTGCCTACGTTTGAAGGGTTTGAGTTTTTGGAGGTGGCTGATATTGTCCGTTGCCAATCGGATGTAAATTATACGAACATTTTTACTAAGAACGGCCAGAAACTACTGGTATCCAAAACATTGAAATCGTTTGAAGAACTTTTGACGGACTGTAATTTTTATAGAGTTCACAATTCGCATCTCATCAATTTGGAATACATCAAAAAATACACAAAAGGTAAAGGTGGTTACGTGACCCTAAAAGATGATACAGTCATTGAAGTCTCAATGCGTCGTAAAGAAGGCTTTTTGATGCGTATCAACTAAAACATCCCATAAATATTGAACCTATGGGATGTTTTTTAACTGATAGTGTTTTTAAAGAGACTTAATCCTCGAGTAAAGTTGAATTAAAAAGTTTCAAAATCCTCTTATATTCATCCGTCCAACTACTTGGTTCAACAAAACCGTGATCTTCTGCCGGATAAACGGCCATCTCCCAATTCTCTTTGCCCAGTTCAATCAAGCGTTGGGCCAATCTGACCACATCTTGAAAATGTACGTTCACATCTACCATCCCATGAGCTATGAGCAAGTTACCCTTTAAGCCTTCTGCAAAATAAATAGGAGAGGAGCGCTCATAAGCAATAGGGTCATTAAACGGTTCATTTAATATATTGGAAGTGTATCCATGATTGTAGTGTGCCCAATCAGTAACCGATCGTAACGCAGCACCCGAAGTGAAAGTATCCGCTTCATTGAACAATGCCATTAAAGTGATGAATCCGCCATAGCTTCCGCCATAAATCCCAATCTTATTTTTGTCAATCCCATAATTATCGACCAAATATTTAGCGCCATCCACTTGGTCAGATAAATCTTTTCCGCCCATATGTCTGTAAATGCCAGTGCGCCAATCTCTTCCGTAGCCCGCGCTTCCTCTGTAGTCAATATCAATAACGGTATAGCCTAAATCGGTCAACAAATTATGGAACATATATTCTCTAAAGTAAGACGACCACCATTTATGGGCATTCTGAAGATAACCCGCACCGTGGACGAAAATAACCGCTGCATTATTTTTAACCGATGCTTCAGGAACATAAAGTCGCGCCGGTACTTGTGCGCCATCTTCGGCTTTAAACGTGATAAGCTGAGGATCTCTCCAATTATAAGACTTAAAGACATCCGATTGCCCTGAGGTCAATTGAACCGCTTCAGCTTTAGCACTATTCTTTTTATAATACAATTCCCAAGGTTGGTTGCTGTAGGAATATAAAATGGCCATGTATTTTTCATCGGGTGAAAGGGTCACATCATTATTTCCCGTCATTGACGTCAATTGCTCCATTTTTCCTCCCATTAATGGCATTTTATAAAAATGTCTTTCGCCAGGGCCAACTTCGGAAGTGGTTAAATACCAACTTTTTTGGTCCTTGGAAATAAAGGGATCAAAAACCTCAAAGTTTCCAGAAGTCAATGCTTTTTTCTTGCCATTTGTAACATCCAAAAGATATAAATGCGAATAGCCTGTGGCTTCCGATTGAAAATAAATATGCTTGTTGTCAGGCAACCAACCCAAAGTGCCACCGCCCATAGACCAACCAATGCCAGGTCCTGCAATCCAGGCTTCGTCGCGCTGTCTGTCTAAGATGGACAATTCGCCGGTAGATAAATCCAATTTCGCTATCCAACGGTCCTTATTGTCTTTAGAACGGACGTTAACAATAGCATATTGGCCGTTATCAGAAAAATAGGCCTGTGAGGTAATGACCTGACGTTCCTTGGCTTCCCATTCCTTATCTGGATAATCCTTGACATAGTCAGGCAAATCCTTGATTCCAGGCAACGTGTTTGTTTGAACTTTGTAAACCGTATCTTTTTCAATATTGTAGATGGCCAATTCTACCTTCATTTCGTCATCACCAACTTTAGAACGCGTGTTCAAATCTCTGGTATAACTAGAGGCGTCGATATAATTCGGAACGATGGTGGCGTCACTCTTACCTCGATTAAAGAGGGTGAAGGTCACGTATTTGGCGTCTGGAGAGACCTGCAAACTACTCACTTGACTATCTCCTGTATAGTAGGTGTAAGCTTCTTTTTCTTTACGTGCTTCTCTTATTTCTTTTGTCATTTCTTTTTTGTCTTCCCGCTCTTTGACCACACTTAGCAATTTTAGATTTTCTGCTTCAAGATAAGCGGCTTTATCAGATGTTTTTGGATCCTTCTTTTTCGATTCCTCTCCCGATTTTATTTGGGTCAATTTTTTTAAGATACCGCTGTCAAGCGAATAGATATAGGCATTATTATCGGCTTCAAAAGCAACCCAATCTTCGTTGGCCAAGAAACTTGGACGGCCGATGTTTTGAGGGAACTGCAATAGTTCAGTTTCTTTTCCTGACTTGATATCAAAAATGATTAAGATATTTCCCTTGGAATAAATCTTTTTAGACTTTGATTTATTGTAGGTACCTCGTGCGAAATCAATTTCTTTTTCTTCAGTCCAACTTATTTTCTCAATCTTTTTAGGAGCTGCCAAGTGGATGCGGTACAAGGAGTCTGCAGGATCAGCATCTTTGTTGTAATTAAAATAGATGCCACTGCTGTTTTGATCCCATTTGACATTGGAAGGAAATGTTCCCATCCATTTTGGGTCCTGCATTATTTTTTCTACTGAAAGCTCGCTCTGTTGCGCGAATAGATTAATGAAAAGTACTGAAAAGAGGAGGCTTAGGAAAAAGGATTTAGTCATGGGTGATTGTGTTTATGTTGTTCAAAGTTCAAGGTTCAAGGTTCAAAGTTGCGAGTTTCTATCACCTATCGCATGATTTCCTTCGCATAAAACTTTGTGTTCGTTATGGTTAAATTTAGAGTCCAACAGTATTGAATATTGTTTGACCGTTAAAAGTCATATGCCCTTTTATCAAATAGGTGACTATCTCACAAACTTATGAATTTTCAACAAATTTTAACGATAAGTTTTGATGTTAAATAGAAATGGAATACTGAGTGTTCAAAGTTCAGGGTTCAAAGTTCAAAGTTTGGAGTTCGGAGTTCAAAGTTCAAAATTCAGAATTCAAGGTTTTAAGGCTAAGCAATCCACTTCAATTTTCAGTATTCAGGTATCAATCAGTGGGTATCCGTCATATGTCATCCGCCATTTGTCATATAAAATTCAAAGTTTAGAGCTTAAGCCTTTCAGTTTTCTACCTCCGCTTCGTTACCCGCCTCCGCTCTGCTGCGGACGGCAAGCGGTGGGGGAGGCATTTTCAACCTAATACCATTTTCGTCTAAAAAGTCCTAATAGCACTTCTGGATCTACGGTGAATTTAATACGGATGCGTTGGCTATAATTGGGATCACTAACTTCCCATCCTAAACTGGAATAGATCGGAAAGTAGAGTTCAAAATAATCGGTGACCAAGTCCAATTTGATACCCGAGTCATAAACGAATTTGGGTTTGACGGATTTGTTTTTAACCAAACCAATATCGCCATAGGCTTCAATAAATCGCCATAAAGTGGTGCTCATATTGGCAGTAGTCATCCATTGATTGGCAAAAGGAGTTTCTAGCTTTGATTTAAAGCCACCTTCTGCAATGATAATTTGCTGGCTGAAAATACCCGAAGCTTCAGAACGTCCTAAGTAGTTATAGTCAAACAAATAATCGGTAGGCCTGTCCAACGCAAAACTGAAGTAATCTGAATTCTCATCGGTTTTGTTGTATAAGAAGGCTCCAGCAAAAAATCTGAAATTAAATTGTCTGTTTTTTTCTGTAAGCTTCCGCCATTCGTAATTCATAGCAATTTTCCCGAATTTTTTGGCAATCTGAAAATCATAATAAAATTTTGAAAAATCAATCAAGTCCAAATGCGCATTAACGTATCTAATGTTGAACACACTATAGTCTGGCTCTGTGACTACCAAAAGTGAATTGTCTTTAATTGATCTGGAAATATCCAAATATCTAAAATTTATATAGCTGGATTTGTTCGATCTAAAGTATTCATTATCCCTAAAATAGAAAGAAACGCTTGGACTAAGTTTTGTTACAAATGCATCTTTGGCAAAGGAGGAGTAACTTGCACTTAAACCATAGTTGATCCTGAACAAATTTTGGTCTTCAATATGTTGCGTATAAACACCTAATGCACCACCGGTAATGGTTTTTGAGTTAAAGGCATATTTTGGTGTAAATTGATAGGTAAAGTTCTTCATTAATAAGGTTTTGTTATACACCTTAGCGCCTAAAGTAAAACCGTCATAAATATTATTGTATTCTACCAATGGCATGAAAAATACTTGATTGTAGTTAGGATCCTCAATATCCTTAAAGAGTCTGAATTGTAAGGGTTTATTGTTGAAAAACCAACCTTTTAATGATTTCCAGTTGTCCCGGAGATTGTATTCCGGGATGGTATTGTCATAATTCAGGACCAACTTTGTAGCGTCATTGCGCGGAATGGTCAAGGTTTTGGAACCATCGATATGCTCAATCCAAATTTTTGACAGAACAGAATCATTTTTCAAAGTAAACAGTGATACAGGAACATCATTTTTTCGCTTGTTCTTGACGGTGAAGGTCACCGAATCCTTAGTCTTTACAATGTCCTTAATCCGAAAATCTATTTTTTTTCTACTATCGATATAGTCCTGAAAGAACCAATCTACATCTTTGTCGGTCTTCTTTTTTAATAAGTTTTCAAAATCGGCACTCGTCGAAGGTTTTAGTTTGAAGGTATCGAGATATTCATAGATGGTGTTTTCAACAATTTCAGAATTTACAAAGTCGTTCAAATATTTCAGTCCAATGCCCGCTTTGTATTTTCCGGCAATATTTGCGTTGAATTTTAACAATTCGTCTTTTGGCATGGTTAGAGGCTGATCGCGATTTGAACGTGCCATTTGCATGAAATAAAGATTGTACTGTTCGTTGAAGTTTACATCGGCAGCGTGGAATGAACGAAGGCCCCAGACATTGGCCAACGTACCCAATAGTTTTAAGTCAGGATAGTTGTCTTCAACGTATTTCATCAGATAATAAATCTGAATTGCGTCTTTGAGCCAATAATCCTCTCGCGGGTTGACTAATAGGGTGTTATTGAGATAATTGTTTAAGGTCGTTTTTAAAAGCTTCAGTTCGTATTGCAGATTTCCCGGGAAAGGATTAAGAAATTTTGGCAATTGGTTTAACCCGTAAAGCGGATCCTTACGGTATTCGATATCAGTGACCATCAGGTAGTCATGAGGATACTTTCCTAGGTTTTTTGTTATGAATTGGGTGATTTTGTCAATGATGATGGCACGATCGGCGGGCATTATACCTTCATTTTCCAAATTGCTGATAACTGTAAAATTATCGGTCTGTACAAAGTTAAACTTTGGGAATTTATTGAGATAAAGTTTGCTGTCCACACGATCTTTCCCGTAAAAGTAGAACGTTTGGGTACTGTCTCCTTGGGTGAGGTCTTGAATGGCAAGTTCCGAATAGATACCGTAGTTTTTTGGGAACTCTGCTTTCAGATAAATATCTGCTTTGGGAACGTAAAGGTCGTCCAGGTTTTTGTTACTGTAGTAATGCCACTTACCATCGTAAACGGCAGGTGTAATGTACCAATACTTCAAATTGAGTTCATCGTCGGGTGTAGCGCCATAATCGGTGAACGTATCATCTGGAAACTGCAAATTATAAAACAGTTCAATATGATAGAATTCGTTTGGCAATAATGGTTCGGATAATTCTACCTCTATGACATCAGGATGTGGTTTTAACCTTGTGTAATTTAGCTCTTGGCCTGTACTATCCTTTAACGAGGTAATGTTGGTAAAGCCCCGCATTTCATTTTTTGCAAAATGGAATTTGGTACTGTATTCTTGAGCAAACCTTTTCGCTAAAGGGGTGTGTTTTGTAGAGTAACTGTTGCTCCAATCGTTGAGGTAAATCTTTGTCAACGTATCGTTTGTTGTATTTTGATAACGAATGATTTGAGCTATTTTTGCCCTCTTTTTTTGCATATTGAACTGTGCATCGATACTGATCTTGTTTTGACCGACCATCAATGCCGAATAAAATATTATAAAACTTAAAAGAAAATGTTTTTTCAAGGGGCTATAAAAAGCTTTAATGGTTTGAATTTTGATAATGAATTGATATCGCACAAGTTCTTTACGAAAAATAATAAATTATTGACGAGCTATATAATGAATTTTAGGTGTTTTAGGTTTTAAAGTAATAAAAACAGTATAGGGTTTTCATCTTTTGGCAGCAATGATAAGTATTTAGGGCACATTTTTCAGCAAGAAATGATAAATATGCCCTGCTTATTTTACTGCTCATGGGTCCCAACCATAAAACTGGTTATAAAAAGGTGATAATAGTCGAATCTTTTTAGAAATTTGGGCTCAGTTCAAATTCTTTATAGAAGTTATCCAGTATTTCCAGAACTTCATCTGGCGTGTCCACCAAGTGGATAAGGTCCAGGTCTTTGGCGCAGATATTGCTGGAAGAGTCTAAAAGTGTGGTTCTTACCCAATCTAAAAGACCTTTCCAAAAATCGGTGCCCACTAAAATAATTGGGAACTCTTCAATTTTATTGGTCTGAATAAGGGTGATGGCTTCAAACAATTCGTCCAAAGTACCGAAGCCTCCTGGCATCACAACAAAGCCTTGGGAGTATTTGACAAACATGACCTTTCTAACAAAAAAATAGTCGAAATCTAAACTTTTATCAGCGTCTATATAAGGATTATCGTGCTGTTCAAAAGGTAGATCAATGTTCAATCCAACCGAAGTTCCACCTGCAATATGTGCCCCTTTATTCCCGGCTTCCATTATACCAGGACCTCCACCAGTGATAACCCCGTAACCATGCTCCACAATTTTTTTAGCAATTTCCTCTGCCAATTTATAATATTTATGATCGGGCTTGGTTCGCGCTGAACCAAAAACGGAAACACAAGGTCCAATTTTGCTCAATTTTTCATAACCATTTACAAACTCGCCCATTATTTTAAAAATGGCCCATGAATCGTTTGTTTTTATTTCGTTCCACGCTTTACTGTGTTTTTCTAATCTCATTCTGTATTTAATCTATTTTTTAGTCATTATTTCAAGTGTCAATCTCAATTCTCAGTCTCAGTCAACAGTGGCGTCCTCATTCATCCTTTCTAAATCTTTAAGCCTAATTTGCCTCCGTACATCTGCCATCGGTCAGCCGTCATCATCTCTAATTCCTTATCCCTTACGCCTCCTAGCAGCACGCCAAAACAGACAAATTTAATAGAAAATAACAGAATAAGTTCTATTCAACGGATTTTAAAACCGTTTTGTTATAGATTTTGTGAATTGTTAATGATGGCTCATTGCCAAAATTTGGAGATTTCTCAATAATACTCCTTGCAACCACTTAATTCACTTTAGTTTCAAAAGTGGCTACATTATGATTTAAACAAAAAAAAAAGAGACAAATCTTGGATTTTGCCTCTTTAGAAGTGCATGTCGTGTTATACTATTTCAATTTTATTTTAAAGCGGCTTTCGGCCAGAAATGATATTGTAAAGAATAACAATGACGGCGATGACCAATAGAATGTGGATCAAACTGTTAGTAGCTAATCCTTCAACAACACCCAACATACCTAAAAGCCACACTATAATACAAATTACGGCTACAAGCCAAAGAATACCTCTCATAATTGTTAGTTTTAAAGTTACCTCACTAAGATAATAAAGATAGGTCCTTGGTAATGTGCTGTTTCGAATAAATGTTTGACATTATTCAAAAGTATTTATATTTGAGCCTCTTAAATGATTTTTATCGTTAATGGGCTTCGAGCTCTTTTTTAAGAAATTGCGCAGTATAACTTCTTTTGTGTTTTGCAACTTCCTCAGGCGTGCCTTCCACAATAATCTGCCCGCCACCTTTACCGCCTTCATAACCAATATCAATAATATGGTCTACTATTTTTATGACATCCATATTGTGTTCAATAATCAATATGGTATTGCCTTTATTGACGAGTTTGTTTAAAACATTCATCAATACCCTGATGTCTTCAAAGTGTAAACCGGTAGTGGGTTCATCGAGAATATAAAAGGTGTTTCCTGTATCGCGTTTGCTCAGTTCTGTAGCCAACTTGATCCGTTGTGCCTCACCTCCAGAGAGGGTTGTGCTTTGTTGACCGAGTGTGATATAGCCCAAACCTACATCCTTTATAGTTTGTAGTTTTTTATGGATTTTCGGAATGTGCTCGAAAAAATCGACGGCTTCATTGATGGTCATATCCAGCACATCACTTATTGACTTTCCTTTATATCGGATTTCTAAGGTTTCTCGATTAAATCGTTTCCCCTGACAGGTTTCACATTCCACATATACATCTGGAAGAAAATTCATCTCAATCACCCTTAAACCACCACCTTGACAGGTTTCACAACGTCCACCTTTCACATTAAAACTAAAGCGTCCCGGTTTATAACCCCGAATCATGGCCTCTGGAATTTTTGCAAATAGACTCCTAACTTCGTCAAAAGTTTTGGTGTAGGTCGCAGGATTACTTCGTGGTGTTCGTCCGATGGGCGATTGGTTGATATCAATGACTTTGTCGATATGTTCCAAGCCTTTGATGCTTTTGTAGGGCATTGGTTTTTTGACGCCGTTAAAATAATAGGCATTCAGGATGGGGTAGAGGGTTTCGTTGATTAAAGTCGATTTACCGCTTCCAGAAACGCCAGTCACACCAATCATCATTCCCAGAGGAAATTTTACGGAAACATTTTTAAGATTGTTTCCTGTACAGCCTTTAAGTTCAATGAATTTGCCATTTCCTTGACGACGTTTCTTCGGAATCTCAATCTGTTTGGTGCCATTGAGATAATCGGCGGTAAGTGTGCTCTGGGTTTTTAATTCTTCAGGTGTTCCAACACTAATGATTTCTCCACCGTGTTTACCAGCTTTTGGACCGATATCAATGACATAATCTGCGCTTTCAATCATGTCTTTATCGTGTTCAACAACAATAACGGAATTGCCTAAGTCACGAAGTGATAGTAATGATTTGATTAGTTTTTCGTTATCACGTTGATGCAATCCAATGCTCGGTTCATCTAAAATATAAAGAACACCTACCAATTGAGACCCAATTTGAGTTGCCAATCGGATCCGCTGTGCTTCACCTCCAGACAGGGATTTCGAACTTCTGTTAAGGGATAGATATTCCAACCCTACATCTAACAAAAACTGTAATCGGGTTCGAATTTCTTTGATGATTTCTTCAGATATCAGGACTTGTTTTTCAGAAATCTGGGACGCCAAATCGGAGAACCAAGCAGCTAAATCGACTATATCCTTATTTGCCAAATCTGCAATATTCAATCCGTTCACTTTAAAATAAAGCGATTCTTGTCGCAAGCGTGAGCCGTGACATTCATCACACTCCACCTTATCCATATATTCCTTTGCCCAGCGTTTCAACGAGGTCGTCTCGGCCGCTGCAAATTGGTTTTCTATAAAATTGGCGACGCCTTCAAAATCAATTTTATAATCACGGGTGACGCCCAAAGTTTTGCTTTCTACTGAAAATTTCTCGCTTCCACCGTACAAGATCATTTGTTTTGCTTCTTCAGGAATGTTTTTGTACGGATCAGTCAACTGAAAATTGAACCGTTGGGCAATGGTTTCAAATTGTTTAAAAATCCAACTGTTTTTGTAGGGGCCATGTGGAGCCAATGCTCCTGCCTTAATGGATAGGCTATCGTCGGGAATGATTTTTTTCTCATTGACCTGATAAAGTTTACCGATGCCGTTACACTTTGGACAGGCGCCTTTTGGCGAGTTGAAAGAGAAATTATTGGGTTCAGGATTGGGGTAGGAGATTCCCGTAGTAGGACACATCAAACTTCTACTAAAATAACGGGTTTCGTTCGTATCATGATCCAAAACCATTAAAATATCGTCCCCATGATACATGGCGGTATTAATGGTTTCAGTGAGGCGCTTGTCATTATCATCGGTGTCGTCAATTTTGAGTCGGTCAATGACAATTTCGATGTCGTGGTTTTTATAACGGTCCAATTTCATTCCCTTGACAAGGTCTCTCACTTCACCATCTGCACGGACTTTTACAAAGCCCTGTTTTGCGATTTGCTCAAACAATTCACGATAATGACCTTTTCGTGAACGGATGACAGGCGCTAAAATATTGATGCGCTTGCCCTTGAAATTCTCTTTGATCAAGTTTTTGATCTGCTCATCCGTATAGCTCACCATTTTTTCACCAGTGTTATAGCTATAGGCATCACTCGCCCTAGCGTAGAGCAGACGTAAAAAATCGTAAATCTCAGTAATGGTGCCCACAGTGGATCGCGGCGACTTGCTGGTCGTTTTCTGTTCAATGGCGATGACTGGTGAAAGACCATCAATTTTATCAACGTCAGGACGCTCCAAGCCACCTAAAAACTGACGAGCATAGGCCGAAAAAGTTTCAATATATCGACGTTGACCTTCGGCATAAATCGTATCAAAGGCCAGGGATGATTTTCCGCTTCCGGAAAGTCCTGTAATGACCACAAGTTGTTCTCTTGGAATCGAAACATCTATATTTTTTAGATTGTGAACGCGTGCGCCTTGAACCTCAATTGTTTCTTCAAATTTACTCATATTCATAGCAATCCTGCCTGATTTACAGACAGGTTTGCAAAGGTACAGATTATGAAGTAAAAAATGAAGGAGTCGCTATTTAGAGTTTTGTTAAATAATGTTGCCGATCAATTGAAAATTAATATGTAATTTAATCAAGGAACTTAAAACTTAAGAAATTGTAAGAATATTATGATGACAATTATTCTTTTTACCGATGGTAATTATAAATAGAACACTTTAACTTTAAAATCAATGTATTATGAATTTAAAAATTACATTTTTCACCATCATTACCAGTCTGTTAGCGACGACCACTTCACTTTACTCACAAAATCCGACTTTTGAATGGGTAAAGCAGATTGGCGGCAATGGCATTGTGGTAGCATCTACAATTACCACCGATTTAAATGAAAACCTTTTAGTTGGGGGACATTTTAGGGGAACGGCCGATTTGGATCCAGGAGAGGCCACAGCCAATTTTACCTCTAACGGATACACGGATGCTTTTATACAAAAATTAGATGCCGAGGGCAATTTGCTCTGGGTTAAAAAGTTTGGTGGTATTTCCGAAGAATTTGCTCATTCCATCACTACTGACACGTTTGGAAATGTCTATATGACAGGAGTTTTTGCATATACTGTTGATTTTAATCCTGGTGGTGCCCCTGCAGCTTTAACGGCGAACGGTGATTATGATACGTATATAATTAAATATGATAGCAACGGCAACTTTCAATGGGTAAAACAGTTGGGAGGTATCGAAAATGATTTCGGATATGCCATTCGTACTGACTTAAATGGTGATGTCTATATTTGCGGGTTTTTTCGGGAAACCGTAGATTTTGATCCAGGAGAAAGCGTCTATAACCTGACTTCAAATGGAGATTCAGAGGCGTACCTGTTAAAACTGAATACTGAAGGAGAATTTATCTGGGTGAAGCAATATGGGGGTGTCCTCTCAGAATACCCACTTGCTTTAGCTTTGGATACAGGCGGCCATGTTTACTTGACGGGCGACTTTAAAGGCACGGTTGATTTTAATCCAGGATCGGGTGATGCTACTTTAACCTCGGCTGGTAACGAGGATATCTTTATTCTTAAAGTTGATGGAAATGGCGATTTTATTTGGGTGAAGCAAATGGGAAGCGCTGGTGTTGATAAAGGAACTTCCATTTCAGTAGATGCCCAGAGCAATGTTTATACGACAGGTCATTTTATTCAAACTGTGGATTTTGACCCTGGTGATGGCGTTTTTAACATGGCATCTTCAGGTGGTTCAAATATATTTGTTCAAAAATTGGATACCAACGGAAATTTTTTGTGGGCCAACTATATGGGCGGATTAGGAAATGACGAAGGAGTATCCATCACAAACGATGCCGATGGTAACGTTATCGTTACAGGAAATTTCTTTAATCGAGCTGATTTTGACTCAGGTGCTGGCGATTTGAGTTTGACGTCTGAAGGAGGTTATGATATGTTTATCCAAAAATTTGATCCTGATGGAAATCATATATGGCTCAGACAGATGGGAGGATCTGGTATTGATCGGACTGCGTCTACAGTTATTGACGCTTCTGGCAAAATTTATACTGTAGGTTATTTTCAAGGTTCAGCCGATTTTAATATCGGTGAAAGTAACGGGGAACTGACCTCTCATGGAGGTTATGATGGTTTTATCCAAAAACTGTCAATGGAGACCATGGGTCTTGAAGAGTCTACGTTATCCTCTGGTTTGGCGCTGTATCCAAATCCTACAAAAGGTGATTTTGCGATTACTTTTAAAATTGAACAGCCTGAGGTTTTCGTAAGATTGCTTTCTGTTACAGGACAAGTGCTTATGGAAGATCATTTTCAGAATACAAATAAAATCACTTTAAAATTGCAACAGCCTAATGGTCTTTATCTTCTTGAGATTATTGATCATCAAGCCAAAAAGACGGTATTGAAAATTGTAAAGGATTAGAACGATCTTTTGCCATACTGATGCAGTTAGCAGTTAAATGAAATGTTCAATCGATTGAAGTAACCGTAATTGTTTAAATCCCGATTTTTTCGGGATTTTTTTATGGTTTATTACCCATGAATCCACAATACCGTCTAATTTTCTGTTTTGAGGAAGGAATGTTATTGGAATGACTTTTAATAGGATTTAACTTAAAATTTTGTTGTGATTTTAACTTGAACAAAACTCTACATTAGTACCCAATTTCGATGAGATTTATTATTATTGTAATTCAAAATAAAAAATCAAACCATGCAATTATTAGGAATAAGCTCCAGAATCAACCACCCTGAATTTGGTAAGGGCGTTGTCACCAATGTCACTTCAAAACATTATTGGGTGACGTTTATTGATAGCGGATTGGAAACAATAGATTTAGATAGCGAATTTGAAGTTATTGAAGCCGCTGAGGATGATGTGGACACCATAAGTTTCCATGAAGTGGAAAGCACTTTAAAAGCCATCTTGAAAAAATGGAGCGATGTGAGTGAAGTCGTCAATATTGGCGATAAATGGAAAGGGGGCAAACTCATTATGCAGCCCGGCGACCCCAATTTAAAGGCAACAGAAGTTCCAATCGACACTTTTTTTCATAAAATCACGATGGTCCGCGACCGTTTGCGAGTGATGGAGCAAAAAATTAATAGCAGCAATCTTGAAGAACAGGAAAAAATTGATCTACAGCAGTATATCACTAGAAGTTACGGGAGTTTAACCACATTTAATGTACTGTTTAAGCTTAAAAATCATAATTTTGTGGGACAGCGAGGATAGTTTGTAGTCGTCAGTTGGCAGTCTTCAGTCTTCAGTTGGCAGTCTTCAGTGGCAGTCTATGGAATTTAGGCGAGTTATGAGTGGTGAGTGGTGAGTGGTGAGTGGGCATCTCAGAATTTATAGTCTTTTATTATAGTCTGAGGTTATTTCCTTGTAACTCTATGCTACCCCTGGCTCGCCGGCAGGCAGGTTTGTGGTCCTTTGTGCTATAGATCTTAAGTTGGGAGGTCAGCGTTAAGGATTTTTTTTCGTTAATCAAAAATCCTTAATCTTTTTAGGTTTTCTTTGCGTTATAACTTTTGAAAATCGAATGTCTTCTATAGGCAAATCAAAAATTTCAATGTCGATTCAGTGTCAAAATCAAAGCCATCTGCGAAAATCTGCGACCCGAGCGATAGCGAACTGGCGAAGCAAATCTGCGGGACATTTTCCATCCGACTTAAAGAGGATCACTTTTCTTTTCCTACCAAGTCCGTGATCTCCAATCCAAAGACCATAAACTTATGAAAGCTTGGCAATTGCGCGCCACTTTCCGTAATAGTCCAATCGCTCCATGTGGCTTCCAATCCGTCGATGGGCAGTATATCTACCCACATTTGGAAACTTGTAGGTTTTCCTGAAGCATCCAAATGCCATAAATACGAATCTCCAGGAGTCGTTCCACCTGAAGTATAAGTTACTAAAAGACTTTCTGATCCATCTTCCAAAGTTACTATACGCCGTTCTGTGTCAGGATCAAACACTTTGTAAGGTGCAACCAGCCAAAACGAATCGTTATTAAAGTTGGAGACCGCTTTTTCGATGAGCTTTTTAGAAGATTCCTTGTCAACTTTTTCTTCGTTATGAAACGCTTCACTTTTGGATGGATCGTTCAAATCTAAATCCACGCGATAGGTTTTCCAATAGACTTGACAGGTGTTATCGGCTTTGTTCCATTTATAGTGATGACGTTTATCGAAAGTCCATTCTATATAGTTTGTATTCTCGTAAGCTTCATGATCTAAAGCATTGAGCATTTTGGTTGCCAACACGTCTGCTCGTTCGCCTTTTATTCCTTCAGGTAAATCTTCATTGTATTTCAAATACAAAAAACCGAAGAAGAGTAGGGTGGGAAGTGTGAAAAACACGATCACCCCAGCGATAATTTTTAATACTTTTTTTGGTTTAGCCAATTGATGTGGATTTTATTTGCGAAGATAAGTATTTCACGGGGTTGTGACACAGAGATTCGCGGAGAAACACAGAGCTACACGGAGATTAAAAAAACTACTGGTAGATTGAAATAAAACTCAGCGCAACACTGTAAACCTCCTGTTTCACCGGCAGACAGAGGTCTGCGTAACTCTGCATAACAGCCCCTAATTTTCATTTTCATACCCCGCAGGTCGTTTCCATCTCACCGGTGCCTTCGGCTCTGGTTTCATTTCAAACTCTTGGATTTCCAGAAGTTTTAAGGCTTCCTTGACGCCACGTTCCAATTGCGGATCCCTTCCGTTCATGCTTAATTTTGGTTCCTGAATCACCTCAATGTCTGGGGCAACGCCTTCGCCTTCAACTGCCCATTCGCCATTGACATCGTAAAAGCCGCCACGTGGTGCCACTATGCGTCCGCCGTCAATAAAAGGTGGGGTATCCCAGGTACCCACTAATCCGCCCCAAGTTCTGGTGCCAATCAACGGTCCGATTTTTTTAGCTTTAAACATATAAGGTAGCAAATCGCCTCCAGAACCTGCACGTTCATTGATCAACATCACTTTTGGGCCCCAAATACCTGCCATGGGAGTGGTCCATGGTCGGTTGTCATTGGTTTTACTGTTGAAATAGCCAAAGAGCTCACGAGACATGATGTCAATCATATAATCTGCCGCTGATCCGCCCCCATTATTGCGCTCGTCAATAATAACACCTTTTTTATCCTGTTGTGCGAAATAATACCTGTTGAAGGATTCATACCCGCCTTGGCTTGTATTAGGGACATACACATAAGCTAATTTGCCATCGGAGAGTTCATCAACTTTTTTACGGTTGCCTTCCACCCAATCTACATAACGCAAACTTCTTTCATTGGCTACAGGCTTTACCAAAAATGATTTGGCGCCTGTTTTTATTGGTTTACTGTTGACTTCAATCGTGATTTCCCGGTTAGCAGTTTGTTCCAATAGACTGTAAATATTCTCATTTGGACTCACCGTTTTACCATTGATGGAAATGATATAATCACCTTCGTTCACGTTTATACCCGTTAAACCTAAAGGCGAATAGGTATCTGGATTCCAAGTTTCACCAGTGTAGATTTTACTAATGCGATAGCCATCTGTTGTCCATTGAAAATCGCAACCTAACAGTCCTACTGGCACACGATCGATTTTGGGCATATCGCCACCAGATACGTAGGAGTGTCCAATGGATACCTCGCCACTCATAATGTCGATCACATAGTTCAAATCTGTTCTGTGGCGTACATGGTCAATCCACGGCGCATACCATTCATAAATCTCATCCCAAGGGGCGCCATGGACGTTATTTACATAAAGGAAATCACGCATATAACGCCAGCCTTCCTTGAACATTTGATGGTATTCCTCTTTGGGATCTACTTTTATTTTAAGATCCATTTTGAGTTTTTCCTCGTCTTTTGGAGGTTTTGAAGTGTTGACAATGCTCCAGTTATTGTTTTGTCTGATCAAGGCATTTTCACGATCTGCAGAAACGACCATCTCTGAAATGTTTTTCGCATAATCCGTCGCTTTTCCATCAGCTAAGCTATAACTGTGTATTTTCTGTCCGGATTCATCCTGAATTGACTCTGCAACAAAAACGATGTTCTTTGGACCTTTTATCAAGCTAACATAGTTGCCCTCTTTGAACTGAAGAGGTACGGTTCGATTGAAAATATTCTCCTTGTCGATGACAATTTTTGGTATCTCGGCTGCTTTATCTTGTTCTTTGGAATCCTCTTTTTTCTTTTTGCTATCTTTTTTATCCTCTGATTTATCGTCCTGTTTTTTGGAATTCTCCTCATCTGTTTTTGGAAGGATGGGCGCATCATCTTTACTGTTCAAAACGATGGCATACAGCCCGCGGGTCACATTCACATCATAAGAACTCATATCCAGCCAACCTGAAGTGAGTCCATAATTGGTACTTGCCAAAGTGAAAATATACTTTCCAGAGGCATCCCAAACTGGCGTTATGGCATCAGCCATGCCATCCGTAATTTGGATTTTTTCGTTGGTTTCAACATTATAAGCAAAAATAGCCTTGAAATGGCTTTCCAATTGTTTGGCATAGGCAATCCATTTACTGTCCGGAGACCAAACAGGATTCATGGAACGTTCAGGGTGGGCGTACCGATCCGTATCTGCCTTAACGGCTTTTTTAGTATCTAAATTTAGCACCCAGATATTATAATCGGTGTCGGTATACGCAATGTATTTGCCATCATTGGACCATTCAGGTTTAAAGAAAAACGTGGCATTGGGTAAAGTGATTTCCTCTTGATTGTTACCATCCTGATCGGCCACAACCAATTTGTAATTCCCACTGGAATCAGAAAACCAAGCTATTTTATCACCTTTGGGAGACCAGATGGGACTGCGGTCGGCTACTCCTGAGGTATTGGTGAGATTGCGCCAAGTACCATGTTCTTTCGGAACTGTAAAAATGTCACCACGATGCTCAAAAACAGCACGCATGCCCTTTGGTGAAATTTGCGGATTGCTTAACCTATTTGCGGAAACGTCTTCCCAACGTGGTCTCGCAAAATTCAAGTCGCCCGTTGCGGTTATATTCAATTGTTTGGTAGCCAAAGTTTCCACATTGACCAGATGGAGGAAACCACCTTGCTCATAAACAATTTGGTCTTCATTGGCACTTAGACTTTTGACGTCAAATTTTTTATGGAAGGTGATTTGTTTTTCCGTTTTGGTTTTCGGATCGAAGGACCAAATATTACTGGTATAATCACGTTCTGATAAATAATAAACCACACCGTTTAACCATATCGGATCTAAATGACGTTCCTTATCCAGTTGTGGTGTCGTAATCAGTTCTTTTGTTTCCAAATCGACAATCCAGATAGGCATGGCCTGTCCGCCGCGATAATTTCGCCATTCAGGATCCCAAGAGGTGATTGGCGTATAAGCAATATATTTTCCATCTGCAGAAATATCGCCGTAGGCTGCCCTTTGCAGGTCTAAAGCTTCTGGAAAACTGCCATCTGTTCCAACGGTATAAAGTTTTGTGGTTGCCGTAGGTTTGCTTTCTCGACCAGAACGGAAGAGAATCTTGTTATCTGGCGTCCATCCTTCAACATAGTCGCCATCAGGATGAAAGGTGATGCGTTTTGGTTCACCTCCTTCAGAAGGTATAATATACACATCGGTATTGCCATCATATTCCGCCGTAAAGGCTATGGTTTTACCATCCTTGGAAAAATGAGGATTGGATTCGTAGCCTTCGCCACTGGTCATCCGAATTGCTGTGCCGCCATTTAGAGGTGCTTTCCACAAATCGTTGGCATAAATAAAAACGACTTCAGTTTTTGAAATTGTGGGCTGTCTCAGCAGTTGGGTGCCTTGGGAAAATATCGAAAGTGAAAAAAACAAGGCGGAGAAAATAAGGAAATTTTTCATAATGGCGTTGGTGTTAAAAATCATCTTTAAATGTACAAATTTTATGGTTTTATATTATTGGCAGACTATTCCAAATTGTGCATCTGTTTCAAGTATGTTAGTTTTTCACCAGAAAACAGACGCAGTTCTTCAAAGAAACTCGTAAACTCGGCTTCAAATTCATGATAAAATTCCTTGAGCTCATTGGTGGCCTGATCCATCCCTGAGATATTGTTGGTTCGTCTATTCATACCGTTCAAAACATTTTGGATGCCTTCAATTTGCGCATAATTCAACAGCCAATTTCCCGCTATCATGTAAGGCACCATCTTTTGCATGCGCGCAGGTAAAAATTCGGCGTGTGTTTTCAATGATTCGTAAAAACGATCCACATAAACATCTAGTGGAATTGAAGAGTAGTCTGCCCAGTTTTTGGCCAAAAAATGATCATATAAAATATCCACGATCACACCACTGTAATGGCTATAGTTTTTGTGCAAGCGTTTGGTGCTTTTTCTTACGGTAGGGTGTGCATCAGTAAACGTATCAATTTCGCGATGGAGGAGAATGCCTATTTGAATTTCGATGGGATACTTTTTGTAGCGTTTCCCTTTGATACCATCTGCCATGAAATTGCCAATGGTAATTAAATCGTTGTCTCCGGAAAGATAAATGTGGGCTAAAAAATTCATTGGTCTAATTTACGGAATTGCTTTTTAGATTTCCGATTTTGTAATTGTATATTTGTTTTTCATTTAAAAAATAAAGATATGACACTCATCAAATCAATTTCAGGAATACGAGGCACTATTGGAGGTAAAGTAGGCGATAATTTGACGCCTATTGATGCTGTTAAATTTGCATCTGCTTATGGAATCTGGTTAAAGGAACAACGAAATAAAGAAAACTACCGCGTGGTGGTAGGGCGTGATGCACGGATTTCTGGTGAAATGATCCAGAACTTGGTGATGAATACCTTGGTGGGTCTGGGCATCCACGTTATCGATCTCGGATTGTCAACCACTCCAACGGTTGAGGTTGCCGTGCCAATGGAGCATGCCGATGGTGGCATAATTTTAACGGCCAGCCATAATCCAAAACAATGGAACGCCCTTAAGTTGCTAAATGCCAAAGGTGAGTTTTTGAATGCTGCTGAAGGGGCGCGGATTTTGGAAATAGCCGAAGCCGATCAAATGACTTTCGCAGAAGTGGATAATCTTGGGAAAATCACAAAAAATGAAGCTTATATGGACATCCATATTGACGAAGTTCTAAAAATGCCGTTGGTGAACAAAAAGGCGATTAAAGAGGCCAAATTTAAAGTGGTTGTAGATGGGGTCAATTCTTCTGGAGGCATTATTATCCCTTTATTATTGGAACGTTTGGGTGTGGAGGCCGTAAAATTGTATTGTGAACCTACAGGCCATTTTCCGCATAATCCAGAACCTTTAAAGGAGCATCTACAGGATTTATCGGCGATGGTTGTCAATGAGCAAGCGCATTTTGGTATTGCGGTAGATCCTGACGTTGACCGTTTGGCCTTTGTGGATGAAAATGGGGATATGTTTGGTGAGGAATATACTTTGGTTGCCTGTGCGGATTACGTGTTGAGCAAAACTCCAGGCAATACGGTAAGTAATATGAGTTCTACAAGAGCTTTAAGAGATATAACAGAAAAACATGGCGGTAGTTATGAGGCCAGTGCAGTGGGCGAGGTAAACGTCGTAGAATTGATGAAAAAAAACAATGCTATTATTGGTGGCGAAGGGAATGGCGGTATTATTTATCCAGAGCTGCATTATGGCCGTGATGCGCTGGTTGGTGTCGCTTTGTTTTTAAGTCTGTTGGCAGAAAAAGGAATGACCACAAGTGCACTTAGAGGAACCTATCCAAACTATTTTATGGGTAAGAAAAAAATCGATTTATCACCAGGTTTGGATGTAGATGGGATTTTAAAAGCGATGGAAGAACGCTATAAAAACGAAAAACTAACGACTATTGACGGTGTTAAAATAGACTTTAGCGAAAGTTGGGTCCATTTACGCAAGAGTAATACGGAGCCAATTATCAGGATCTATACAGAAGCACCCTCACAGGATGAAGCCGACGGTCTTGCGGATAAGATCATTTCCGAAATTAAAGCTGTCGCAAATATTTAGTACCTTTACCGTGTAAATTTAATACCATGATAACCACCGAAATATCCAATAAAAAAACTACCGAACTAGAACGTTACTTTCAACAGTTCAGGCAACATATTATTGGGATTGATCAAGAATTTTTGACACCTTATGGGAAGCAGAAAATCGTTTATACCGATTGGACAGCTTCCGGACGTTTATATAGACCTATTGAAGAGAAATTGATTAATGTATTTGGTCCGTACGTGGCCAATACACATACCGAGACCACAGTTTCCGGGACGGCTATGACCAAGGCTTATCATAAGGCAAAACACATTATTAAAGAGCATGTAAATAGCAACGATGATGATGTACTGATTTGTTGTGGTAGTGGCATGACCGAAGCTATTAATAAGTTTCAACGGATTTTGGGCTTGAAAGTGCCTGAAAACATGAGAAAGCATACTATAGTTCCTGATGCCATGAAACCAGTGGTGTTTATCACCCATATGGAACATCATTCTAATCAAACCTCATGGTTGGAAACCATTGCAAAAGTTGAAGTCATCCCTCCAGGAGAAGATGGTTTGTTCTGCATGGAAAATTTCAAGACGCTTCTTGAACAGTATAAGGATCGTCCGATCAAAATAGCCTCGGTTGTAGGCGGCTCAAATGTGACAGGAATCCAAACACCGTATCACGATATTGCTAAAGTGATGCACCAAAATGGCGGGGTGTGTTTTGTTGATTTTGCCTGCTCAGCCCCTTATGTGGATATTGATATGCATCCAGAAGATGAAGAACAGGCATTGGATGCCATTTTCTTTTCACCGCACAAATTTATTGGAGGACCAGGCACATCTGGTGTCTTGATCTTCAACAAAAAACTGTATAAAAACATGATTCCTGATAGCCCGGGAGGTGGTACCGTAAGTTGGACCAATCCGTGGGGGGAACACAAGTATATTGATAATATTGAAGATCGGGAAGATGGCGGAACACCAGGTTTCTTGCAAACCATTAAAACAGCCTTGGCCATTAAGCTCAAAGAACAAATGGGTGTGGATAAAATTTTGGAGCGAGAGCATGAAATTATTGAATATATTTTCGCTGAACTGAAACCTGTTGAAAACATCAATATTCTTGCCGGTCAGCATCAAGATCGATTGGGAGTGATATCTTTCTATATTGATGATTTACATTATAATTTGGGTGTCAAAATATTAAACGATCGCTTTGGGATTCAAACACGTGGGGGATGCAGTTGTGCAGGTACTTATGGACACTTCTTACTGCATGTGGATATGGAGACTTCAAATGCCTTGACCCAAGAAATTTCTTTGGGTGAATTGACCCGTAAACCAGGTTGGATCCGAATGTCTATTCATCCGACCACGACTACTGAAGAAACAGTTTATGTTTGTGATAGTTTAAAAGAACTTGCCGAACACCATAAGGATTGGGCTAAGGAGTATCAGTATATTCCGGCAACCAACGAGTTTGTTCATAAATCGACTTTAGTGGAGGATAAGTATGAGCTTCCGGTGGATGATTGGTTTGAAATGTGATTGATGGAACGCTGACCTGCCCGTCCGTTCAGGCGGGTAACGCGGATTGAACTGATTTCCACTGATTTTTTTAGATCACTATTTCACAAACCTGTCACAACGCTTAGCGTCTCCACGCCTCTGCGAGAAAACAGTTGCGAGAGGTTATTGCTAATGTTTTACTGAAATTCCGCAGGAACTTTATCTCTATGCTTCCAACGTCGGTGCGTCCACAGATAGTATTGTGGTGCCTCGTGGATTTGTTTCTCGACCTTTTTAGTAAACATGTCCGAAATCTCGTAATTCGGATACTCGTTTGGATCGTGCGCCAACATTTCAAACGTCGTCTCGTAATAACCGCGTTTAAGACGTTTGACTCTAAAGAAGACCACGGACATATCCAATCGTTTCGCCAACATCTCCGCTCCGGTATGGATTGGGACTTTAATACCCATAAATTCATTCCAGTGATATGCTCTTTCTACCTGAGGGGATTGGTCCGAAACAAACCCGTTAATCGTCAACTCGCCGTCTAACTTTGATTTGGTCAAAGTAGGAACCGTTTCTTTTGTAGTAATTAATGTGCTGTTGTATTTGGCACGGATCCGTTTTACCAAGCGGTCAAAATACTTATTGCTCAATCGGCTGTAAACTGCATATCCTTTATGCTCAAGGTAGGTTTGTAAAATAAAGATCCATTCCCAACTACCATAATGTCCACACATCAAAACAATGCTTCGGTTTTGCTTTCCCAGATCGGTAAGGAGTTCCACGTTTGTAAACTTCAAGCGTTTTCTCATGGATTCTTCAGAAATGGTCAAAGATTTAATCGCTTCAACCATCATATCACAAAAATGATGGTAAAATTTCTCGGTGATGTCGTTTATTTCAGTTTCTGGTTTCTCAGGAAAAACCAATCTTAGATTATTCTGAACCACTTTTTTTCGATAGCCCACAAGTTTGTATATAATAATGTATAGTCCATCAGAAAGGGCATAGAGCAATCGAAATGGAAGGATTGATATCAGCCAAATAAGTGGATAAACTAAGATGTAGACGAGAAATTGCATTTTTTAATATTAGATTTGCAGCTGCAAAGATATGCTTTAATATAAATAATACGTTTGGAGTTTATGGGTAATTTAGATTTGGTGACCATTGTAGTCATTGTAGCAAATGTCATTCTATCATTTAAAGGATTTAGCGATCGTGGTTTTTTTGAACGCTATAAATTCAACGTTGGCGGAATTAGACGGGGCGAAAAAATTAGAGTTTTCAGTTCCGGTTTTTTGCATGTAGATACGATGCACCTTTTCTTCAATATGTTTACGCTGTATTTCTTTGCTCCAGTAGTGATTGCCTACTTAGGAACCGTACATTTTTTGATCATCTACATTGCCAGTTTAATTTTAGGTAATCTGTTGTCTCTTTATTTCCACAAAGATGAATATCATTACAGTGCGGTAGGTGCCAGTGGTGCGGTTACGGGTGTATTGTATTCGGCAATTTTGTTGGAACCATCCATGCAGTTGGGCATTATGTTCATTCCGTTACCAATTCCGGCCTACGTTTTTGGTATCTTATATTTGCTATATTCTATTTACGGAATGAAAAATCAATTGGGCAATATTGGTCATGATGCACATTTTGGTGGCGCCATTGGTGGTTTTGTGGTTACATTGATCCTTATGCCTTCACTTTTTCAAACCGATTTACTCATGGTTGGTCTGCTGGCCATTCCAATTGTCATTTTATTTGTGATGCACAAAACGGGGAAAATATAATTGTTTCGTCCCTGAGAATTTCGTTTTTGAACACGCTATTTTAGAAGTTCTCCAATCTTGTCATCCAAAGCCTTGCCTCTAAGGTTTTTGGCTACAATTTGTCCGGACTCATCCAGAATATACGTCGCAGGAATAGATCTTATATTATACAATTTCGCGATAGGATCATTAAAATAATTAAGGTTTGAGACGTGGTGCCAGGTCAGATTGTCGTCTTTGATTGCTTTTAACCATCGATCTTTATGCCCCGGTCGGTCCAAAGAAACATTGATAATTTCCAGGCCTTTATCATGATATTTTTGAAATACTTTGACCACATTCGGGTTTTCCTTTCTACAAGGTCCGCACCAAGAGGCCCAAAAATCGATAATGGTTACCTTGCCTCTAATATCGCTTAGCGCAAGAAGGTTTCCCTCAGGAGTTGGTGCTGAAAAATCAGGAGCCACTTTACCAATATTTAGGGCGTTAAATTGCGCTATTTCCAGCTTTTTACCCTCCAATTGACTACCTATAGTCTTGCCATAATCTGACGATTTAAGATCAGATGGCAACGCATTGAATTTCTTCTCAATAAAATCAAGATCGGTGTTAGGCGCTGCAATTAGCGACTCCAACAGCATTAACGAAAAATAATTATCAGGATGTTCGTTTATAAACTTCTTCGGATAATCAGCTATTTGCTGATTGATTGCTTTAATTTGAGTAGCCATGCGGGCCATTGCAGACCTGTCTTCAGAATTCACGAAAGCTTTATTTTCTTCAAGTAAGCCATTGCGCTTCATGGTCAACTCTTGAATTTGACGTAGATACGTGGACAGCGCGTTGTTGGATTCTGAACCTGTTATCGTTGAATTCCCCAGTTGTTCTGGATCTACAGAAATGGTGTATTTTTTATTTTCAATAATCATCGGCAAACTACCTCTCACACTATTAATAGTCAAATGCCAAAGTTGTGGTGAATCTATTTCGCCTTTAATTGTGAATTTTTCATCTACGATAATGGCGGAATCCTGGATGATTTCACGTTGTTGGCTATCGACCGTTTTTAGATAGGCCCTGATTCCGTTAACAACTCCGGGAGCTGTTCCACTGATGGTATAACCGCCATTTTCATCCTTTGGATCCGATTTGCATGAGATTACTAGTATGGAAAGGAGTAAAAGAAGAAGGACTTTTTTCATGGGGGTATATTTTTAAATGTTCGCTAATATAAGAAGATATATAGATTGCGACGTTTAAGAGCGCACCATAAAGCTTAAGAAATTGAACATTTCCTCTTAAAGATGGCATATTTACGATATTTTTGCAGGAAAATGTTACAGTTATGATTGCTAATGATACTATTGTGGCCTTGGCCACAGCTTCTGGAACTGGAGCCATTGCGGTGATCCGACTTTCTGGAAAAGATGCTATTGCGATTGGGTCTCGATTTTTCAGATCTGTTTCCGGTAAATCCTTATCGGAACAGAAATCCCATACGGTACATTTAGGTCATATTGTTGATCATCCCAGAGTTATTGATGAAGTTTTGGTGACCATTTTTAAGAATCCACATTCTTACACCGGGGAAGATGTGATTGAGATTTCTTGTCATGGAAGTCTTTATATCCAACAGGAAATCATTCAATTGTTCTTAAAGAATGGCTGCCGCATGGCCAATGCTGGAGAATATACTTTACGGGCATTTTTAAACGGAAAACTTGATTTGAGCCAGGCCGAGGCCGTGGCCGATTTGATTGCCAGTGATAATGAAGCCTCCCATAAAATAGCCATGCAACAAATGCGCGGTGGGTTTAGCAATGAGATCAAACATCTGCGTGACGAACTGCTTAATTTTGCCAGTTTGATTGAGCTCGAGCTCGATTTTGCGGAAGAGGATGTCGAATTTGCCAATCGTGATGAGTTTTATAACTTGGTGAACCGGATTATCCATGTGTTAAAACGACTGATTGATTCTTTTTCGGTAGGGAATGTCATCAAAAATGGTATCCCCGTGGCCATTGTTGGCGAACCCAATGTTGGAAAATCGACTTTACTCAACGCGCTTTTAAATGAAGAACGTGCCATCGTTTCTGATATTGCTGGTACTACAAGAGATACGATTGAAGATGAAATGGTCATAGGTGGGATGAGCTTCCGATTTATTGATACGGCAGGGATCCGCGACACTGAAGATGTTGTCGAGAGTATTGGCATCAAGAAAACTTTTGAAAAGATTGAGCAAGCTCAAGTGGTGTTATTTCTAATTGGGAGTGGTCAGCTAGCCCAAGGCAATGAGGCGATCCGATCCTTTATCGTTGAAATTGAAAAAATAAAGAACCAGTTTCCGCAGAAGCAATTATTGGTCGTGCTTAATAAAATCGATCAGATTTCTGATACCGAGCTTGCCAATATTACCACGCATCTTGCGCCTCACACCTCACACCTTATCCCAATTTCTGCCAAAACCAGATTTGGCGTGGAGCAGTTGACCGATACCTTATTGAATCTTATCAATACGGGAGCACTCAGAAACAATGAAACCATCATCACCAACACCAGACATTATGATGCGCTGCTGAAAGCCTTTGAAGAAATCCAAAAAGTAAAATACGGTTTGGATTCAGAACTCTCGGGCGATTTGCTGGCTATTGACATCCGTCAGGCGCTGTACCACTTTGGAGAGATCACAGGGGAGATCACGAATGATGATCTGTTGGGCAATATTTTTGCGAATTTTTGCATCGGGAAGTAAAATTGGTTTCTTGATTTTTTTTGTTTTGCTTAAAATTAAAACCAATATAGTTTTATAATTAGCAAAAGCGATTAAAGCCATTGTAGACTTTAAGACGACGTACACGGATTGGAGTGATAGAGAAGATATCAAAGCCGAATTGAAGATGGATATCATCGTTAAATTGGCTGAATTTGGATATCCACCAGTTACGATGGAGGCCGTTTATAAAAAAGTATTGGAACAGGCTGAGAATTTTATGAGGAATAGGAGGTAGGTTGGATTTCGACTGAAAATATGGTACTATTTAAATTTCAGATTTTATGAAGTTATAAGAACTTCCCAATCAAATCAATTTGCAAAAATCAATTTATAATTTTCTTCAATAGCAGCTATTTCAGGAGGTGATAGTTGCTTGAATTCTTTTTCTTTGGCTCGATTTGAGAATGCGCCATTATTTTGTTCTAAGAACCTCACCAATAAGGCAACCATGTCGGTGGCCCAAAAATGATTCTCCAAATATCGTTTTTCAAAAGAGGGAAACTCTTGTTGAAGCATGCAAGACGAACGATCTTTCAGGCTTTTCACTATCGAAGTCATGTTGAGTTTGGTAATACATTATATATGCGTATGGACATGGCCTGAACTGACTGCACTTTTCAATATCTCAATACCTTGTGCCTCCCAAATTTGGATTAAGAATTCTCGACTTCTAACCTGAATATCTCCGGTCAAAACTTTATGCCTATACTAGGTAGACCAAACTATATGACAGGTCATTCGGGTAAAATGTATGTGAACCTTTTCTTATATTTGAACTCATAGATGCGAATGAATAGATTTTTTCGTATTACTAAAGGGTTGCAATAAAACTGCAGGGTTTTAGACCTAATCTATGGCCAATAAATTAAAAGCCTTAATACATGCCTGAGAACAAACATATAGAATACAAACAACAAGTAACGCCAGAGCTAGAAAGGGAAGTGGTTGCATTTCTAAATTCTAATGAGGGTGGTATTATTTATATTGGCATTGATAAGATAGGAAATCCAGTAGGATTAAATGATGTAGATCATGACCAATTGCTTATTAAAGATCGATTGAAAAATAACATTCTTCCGTCGTGCATGGGACTTTTTGATTTGGTTGTAGAAGGTAAAGAAGAAAAAGATATCATAAAACTTATTGTGGCGGGAGGGTATGAAAAACCGTATTATATTAAAAGATACGGCTTATCTGAAAAAGGCGCTTTTATTAGAGTAGGCAGTTCTTCAGAGCCTATGCCAACACGACAAATTGAACAGCTCTTTGCAAAACGGACACGCCATTCCATCAGTAATATAAAATCAAAAAAGCAAGAGCTTAATTTTCAGCAGTTGAATATTTACTATCAAGGTATAGGCAAAGTACTCAATGACCAATTTGCAAAAAACCTAGAACTACTTACCGAAGACCATAGCTATAATTATGTAGCTTATTTGCTGAACGACGTGAACACTATTTCAGTGAAAGTAGCACGGTATAATGGGATGGATCGTGTGGATTTAAGTGAGAGCAATGAATATGGCTATGAATCTATTATAAAAGCAACACAGCAAGTACTTGATAAATTAAATTTAGAAAACAAAACGCTAACTAAAATCACTGCAAAGGAACGTCAGGAAAAACGTTTATGGAATGAAATTGCACTTAGAGAAGCTGTCGTTAATGCGTTTGTACATAATGATTATACAAAAGAGTTGGCACCTAAGTTTGAGCTGTTTGATAATCGTTTAGAAATAACCTCTAATGGCGGTTTACCCGAGGGACTTTCTAAAGATGAATTTTTTGAAGGTTTTTCTATTCCTCGAAACAAAGAACTCATGCGCATTTTTAAGGACTTGGATTTGGTAGAGCAATTAGGTTCAGGGGTTCCGAGAATTTTGCAGGCTTACAACAAGGATGTTTTTCAGTTTTCTGATAATTTTTTAAGAATTACATTGCCTTCCATGCAAGATACCCCCCAAGTCACCCCCCAAGTCACCCCCCAAGTCACCCCCCAAGTTAAAGAGCTTTTAAAAGTATTTACTGGAATTCATAATAGAAGTGAGTTACAAGCAAAATTAGGGTTAACAGATAGAAAAAATTTCAGAATAAATTATTTAAATCCGTCAATTGAGATGGGGCTAGTATCACTTACGATTCCCGATAAGCCGACCAGTCATAAACAGAAATATTATTTAACTGAAAAAGGTAAAGCATTTAACTAATTCGGATAGATACCGAATTTATAATATAGTAATTAAAACCGGATTGGTCTTCAATTGCGAATTATTCGGTATGATTTTTCACAATAAATGGCTGTTCATGAATAATGAACATACTAAAAAAATGAACAACTTCGGTTTATGATACCGATTGGATTGAGCTTAACGATGTTAAAGCCGAATTAAAGATGAATATCATCGGTAAATTGGAATTTGAGTATCCACAGGTGACGATGGATGCGGTTTATAAGAATCCGTTGGAACCAACAGGCTGAGAATTTTATGAGGAATAGGAGGTAGGTTGGACTTCGACTGAAAATATGGTACTAGTTAAATTTCAGATTTTATGAAATTATAAGAACTTCCCAATCAAATCAATTTGCAAAAATCAATTTATAATTTTCTTCTATATCAGCTATTTCAGCAGTGGATAGTTGCTTGAATTCTTTTTCTTTGGCTCGATTTGAGAATGCGCCATTATTTTGTTCCAAGAACCTCACCAATAAGGCAACCATGTCATCTGGCATTTCGAATATATTATCCAAATACGACTTGAATTCTTCATATTTAGTCAAATAAGTAACTTCATTGGGGATGATATTAATGATGGTGTCTTTTACGCAATCGTACAAAAATTCAGCTTGTTTTGTGGCATCAAAGTATCTGTAAAAATCTATGGTGTTGTTGGTTACTTCTATATTGTGGTCTTGGGTTTCTTTCCATTCCATAAAATCCAATAACGGCGCCGAATAGTTTTCCAATACTTTTTGGTAATCCGCTATATGGTTCAAAATAGAAGCAGAGACTGGAAAAATCAAGCCTTGATCTGAAAAATGCTTTTTTGATAAAACATGATGTATTAAATATCTATGGATACGACCATTACCATCAACAAAAGGATGTATAAAAACAAAACCAAATGAAATCACTGCTGCCGCCAAGACTGCATCCGTTTCATCATTTAATAATAAATTATTGGTGGCAATTAGACCGTTCATTAATTGCTCTATATCTTCGGTTTTAGCAGAGATATGATCTGGAACAGGAGAGAATGAATCGCTATCGCGTTCACCAATAAAACCTCCCTTTTTACGGTAACCCATTTCTACAAAACGCGTGTTCTCAATGACTATCTGTTGTAAGCGTTCAAATTCGCCATGACTTAAGTTGTGCATACCAGCTTGCCCGATAGCTTGTCCCCATCGTGCTGCACGTTTGCTTTTTGGACTCTCTCCTTCAATAGTAAAAGACGCTTTTGAGTCCTTTAATAGTAGAAATGCAGAAGCTCTTTGCAAAACACTTTTGCGTATGCCCTTTAAATAGTTGTTTTTTTGAGCAGATAAGTTTTCAGAGCGGTATTTTTCAAGTTTGGGTGTTTTACGAATTAAAGGGCAAAAATCAACTGTTCCAGGCAAGTTATTTATAATTCGATGTCGGGATGATCTTGCTCCATGGCTTAAGGTATATTGTAGCTTTTCATCTACTAAGGGCACATAATTTTTAATTTCTAAATTAGGTATCGGTAATTCTTTTTCTAAAAGCCATTCATATAAGAACCATATTTTGCGTGTATACTGTCCAGTCCCTTCAATACTCAAAAGTTCTACGACCTCATTTTCTGGAAGGATTTCAAATAATTTCTTAAAAAATAAAAGGTTAATTCCTTCATTTTTTAAGGCAAAAACCAAATGTTTATAAAGGGTATCTTCAAATTGAGTTTTGTTCGAATAGACGATCCATTCGTTTTCGCGATAACTTCTTCTTTTTTCGCTTATTAGAGATAAAGTTTCGGGTAAAGGCATTGCTAAATTAAAAGCTTCTATGAGTGCGCCGTAGCCCACCAAAGTGCCAGTTTCTGGCGCTTGAAAACCTCGGAAAACAGCGATTTTAATTGAAATGTTGGTGGTTTTCATAGTTTCTAATTATAATTTTATGATGATAAAACAGGTTTTCTGCAGTATAAACAGGTAAAAATATGTTTGATTCTGGAAAAACGGGTTTTGTAAAAATAGGTATTAGTTTGGAATAGTAGGTATAAAACTATTAAATTTGGGAATAATAGGTAAAAATAAATTTTAATCAATTTAAGCCAGTTGGGAAAAAAAATTAAATTTTATAATTTTGCGCATTAGACTCAAATTTGAAATTCGAAGCCAAAAAAATGGGGCATAATAGAATTAAAGACCAAAAAAGAACTAAAACGCCTCGTCATAATGTGAAGGATGTTGCGTGAAGAAGTTGATATTTAAAATTTATCATTTTCGCAATAAATTCCATATCATGTAATTTAATTCTGAATTTCACAGATATTTTATTATCCCTTAGTTTCTCATTAAAAACATACTTTGTGTCACATATGTACCACATAATCTCTGCAAACCCCTGTAAACGTTAGGTTTTAAAATACTGCATCGGCAAATAAAATCGGTTTATCCCTGTTTCCTTAGTTGTCTTTTTCTTGAATAAGAGTGAATTAGAGGTAAAAAAACTTTTCTTTTTCATAATTGAAAATTTCTTTGGAAGTTTATAGGTGTATTTTAATCTTGCGAATACAAAATCAAAGAGGTTTTGGAAATTCGAGAAATACCGGAACGTAACGAAGCAAATGTCAAACTAGCTTTTGAACGCTATAATGAAACTCCATTTTTTGATGAAGCAAATGAGAAAGTTAATCCTGAAAAAGTTGTCCAAACTTCTTCTTTTAGAAGGACTACGCATGGATGAAAGCTTTGTAATTAACTGAATACCAAAACAATACAAAAATCACTAAAACCGCCATTATGCGGTTTTATTTTTTTACTATTTTACAGAATGAGAGATAATGTTTATCAGTTCTGAATTGTGAAAGGTTTAGGATAAAAGCATAAACGACAATACCCAGCTTCTTTCCAAAGAGCAAATTGTATGTCTTTCAGGGTATAACCTGACTATATATTAAACTTAATCAGGCTATAACCTGACAAAGTATTTGTTTATGTCAGGTAATAACCTTACTTTTGATATTCACTTGTCAGGTTAAAACCTTACGTTATGAACAAAAAAAGATTACAAATAGAGCAGTTGGACCGCAAACTAAAAGAATTTAAGGAAGCAGCCCAAGTTACTCAGCCAACAATAGGCTGGCTTAAAACAATCCGGGTTTCTTTAGGAATGTCACTGCAACAAGTAGCTGATAGACTTTCCATAACAAAACAAAGTGTTCAGGAAATTGAAATACGGGAAAAGGAAGGCACCATTACGCTTAACAGTCTTAAAGACACTGCGAATGCACTGGATATGCAACTCGTTTATGGATTGGTACCTAAAGATGGTACTTTGGACGATTTAATTGAACGCAAAGCCACAGAACTGGCAATACGCATTGTTTCCAGAACTTCTAACACAATGAAGCTGGAAGATCAAGAAAACTCTAAGCAGCGCCTTCAAAAAGCAATTCAGGAACGTACTGCCATAATTAAAAATGAAATGCCCAAATCTTTATGGGATTAGACTTAGAGTATATTGATGGGCAAACCCCTATTGACGAAGAGGAAAAAGAGGGGCTATTAATCGAAACCATTAGCACAAAGGCCGAACTGGACGAGTTTGAGCAGCTCAATATAGAGGAAGCTTTACAATGGGTGTTTAACAAAAAGTTCAAACCCAAACAGGTGTTTACAGAAAAGTTTATATGCAATTTACACAAACGTATGTACGGCAATATCTGGGCTTGGGCAGGAACCTTTAGAAAATCGGACAAAAATATTGGGATCGATAAACACCAAATTCCTATGGCACTTAAAGTACTTTGTGATGATGCCTTATACTGGATAGAAAACAATACATATTCCCCAGAGGAAACAGCCATACGTTTCAAACACCGTATCGTGAGCATCCATTGTTTTCCTAATGGGAATGGACGTCATAGCCGCTTAATGGCCGATATTATAATTGAAAAAATTTATAACAAACCCCTTTTTTCGTGGGGCGCAGGCAATTTATCGAAAGCCACCCAAACCAGAACAGCATATTTAAAGGCAATGAAACAGGCCGACCAAAACAACTATCAACTCCTACTGGATTTTGCAGTTTCCTAATCCTTGGTTTCCTTAAACCCCTCAACTTTCTTAACTCTCAAAAATACCGAAAATAAAATTTATTCTTTTTTCCCTACCGTACGGTATCCCGCAATTTTTATTTAAAAAACAATTCTATAGTGTACAAAATCTGACAAGTCAGCATGTAAAAAGACAACAATGATTGGTAAAAAAAATCAGAGAACTAAGAAAATACTAATCAAATGCTACTTCGGGAGCTGGCTGCCGCGATGCAAATGGACACCGCTATGCTCAGCAAAATGGAGCGCAACGAACGCCCTTTTAAAAAGGAAGACATTATCCAACTGGCCAGAATTTTTAAACAACCGCAGAAGGAATTAATTACCCTCTGGTTGGCAGATTGAATTTTAAAACTATTGTCGACGAAGAAAACACTATTGAAAGTTTAGAACTGGCGCTGAACCTAGCAAAAAACAACCCAAAAAAATAAAGGAATAGGTCCGTTGGTGCAATCGCATAGGCGTGTCTAACCATATTACGTTTCATAGCGCACGGCATACCAATGCGGTCTTGTTATTAGAGAATGGCGCGGATATTTATACAGTGTCCAAACGACTGGGGCATTGAGAGATAAGAACCACACAGATTTATGCCAAAATAATCGATACAAAAATGAAGGAAGCGGCAATCAGTATTCCGGTCTTAAATTTGTCCCTTGATTAGAATATCTGAATTTCGGAATGCAAAACCAAAGTAATTTCTATCTTCAATTTTAAACGCGTATTATTTAAGTTGATAATCAGTTATAAGAACGGAAGCTGGTATATGAAGTTTGCGCTCCAATTCACGTATCATATCAACAGTCAATCTTTTCTTTCGGTTGAGGACCTCCGATACTCGGCTTTTTCCATCGATCACGCCAATTAAATCTTTTTGGCGCAGATTTAATTCCTCCATTCGTATTTTTATCGCTTCAATTGGGTCCGGTGCATCAATTGGATAATATTCGTTTTCGTAATTTTCGATAAGCATTGAAAGTATTTCCGCTTCGTCGCCTTCTTTAGTATCAATTGGAGCGTCAAAAATCACTTCCAATCTGTTGAGAGCGTCTCGATAATCTTTTTCAGATTTAAAAGCCTTTGATTCCATAACTGATTATTTAAATATTATCCGCATCTATTTTTATTTCCACTCAAAATCTCCATTTTCTATCGTCCAATCATTGCCAAAAAATCCTGCATGTTTCACAGCATCGCTCCCTTGGTTTAACAAATTGCTGTCAAACAGAACCACATCAGGGAAAGTCGTCCCATTTACTAAATAATGATTGGCATAGGCTGCTTTCATTCCCATATCACCTGTTGCGGTAATGACGCCGATAGTCGCCACATCACTATCGGTTCTAGATACTGTAAAATATAGTCCCCATTGGTTTCCTGATAGTGTTTTATCGCCAATACGGACTTCGTTGTTTTTAACCTGAATTGGACTCTCCTTCAACAGAATTTTCCAAGCGGTATTATTGTCTTTATTTCCATAAACGATCACATTTCTATCAGCGTATTTCTCCAAGGAAAAGTCGGTGTCTTTAATCATTTCAACATTGCCATTGGCACGGTAATAAAATGTCTCAGCATCAAATAGTGCTTTGTGGTAATACCAATCGTTCTCTATAGCAGAGCCTTTGGTTGCATAAACAAAAACGACATTATTTCTAAAGGCATCTTTGAAGCCCCCATTTCTATGGGGACCTTTTTCACCTAAGGATGGCTTAGCGGTGGTTATCCATTTTCCGTTATCCTTTTTAAAGAAATTATCAAGGTTGGAAGACACTTTCAAGGTGTCTCCGTCAAGCGTAATTTCATTTATAGTGTTGGTTAATTTCGATAAATCGACTTCCAGTAACGCCACATTATTTGTGGTCAGATTAAAACCTTCTTCTTTAGAGAAATTGAAAGAACTGACCTCAAAAGGCTTTTCTTGTTGATGAATGGTGATAAAATGGGATGATGCAGAAACTCCTGGAGATCCCGTGAAAAATTCTAATTTCTTAACGACTGAATCTTTTGGAATAGTGCGCTGTTTGAAAAAGTCGAAAATGGGTTGCCAATCGACACTGTGATTGCCATACCAGTGTGTGCCATCAGGATACTCATAATAGGTAAAGTCATTATGGAACTTGCCCAGACGTTCTCTCATTTCCCTTGCAATAGCAGTAGGAACCACATTATCTTTTTCGCCATGCAAAACATAGACCCCACTTTGTAAATAATTGCGTTCTAATTTTAAGGTTCTACTTGGAGTCCCTGCTCGTTCAATCATATTTTGCACAGGCGTATTTACGGGGGCCAACTTCATACGCTCCACAGTTTTTGCTGAAATGCCTCTTTCTTCCAATTGTTCCGGGGTCATTTCTAACACTGCTCTTGAAAAACCATCGCGATAGGCCAATAAATCAGGGTAACCTGCACAAGGCGCAATGGCGGCAAATTTGTCAGGATATGTAGCTCCCAAATACCAAGTACCGTGACCTCCCATAGAGTGTCCGGTGAGGTAAATTTTGCTTTCATCAGGTTGATAGATGTTTTTTGCATCTGCCAATACTTCCAAAGCATCCAATCTGCCCCAATCTTCCCAGGCAAATCCGAACGGACGGCGGTTGGTGGGTGCAACCAAAGTGCCCCAATCTTTCTGGGCATACGCATTGGCTTGGTTGACAGCTTCCACTGAAGCACCATGTACAGATAAAAACAAAGCTTGTGATGCTTCTTTGGTTGTTGATGGTGCGACACTATAATATTGAACGCTTCCATCTATAGCGCTGATAAACGTTTTTTTATGATGTTTGTATTTCGATTTTACTTCTAAGGGGATTGTTTGATTGTTTAATGTCGTTCCTCTTTTGTCTTTTAAGTATAATTGTAGGTCAACACTTTCTTTTGAGGCATCCACGGCGTTTGAAGTAAATGAAAACGGAACTTTTTGCACGGATAGAGGCGGAATATTGGCAATGATTGTATTTGTGGTATGATCAGCTAAATTTGCTTCAATAATCGCCCCGTTTATCCAATTTTCAGTGGCATTGACCACTCTAACTGCGCCTTTGTAGGCTTTGCTTTCTTCCTGCAGAATATTGGGCATGGTCATATCTCTTGTTGTAAATTGGACGCCGGTGGAAGGCGTGATCAATCTTGCCCGAATTCGCGGGAAACGCCCCACCTTTAGTACAAAGATATTCTCTCCTTTTTTCAGTTTTAAAGGAATGAGACTATAGCCAAAATCGTAGTGGTCGCCTTCGTGAGGGAAACCGTTGATTAAAGCAACTGAATGTCCTGACGCTTCAAAAAGTACCATCTGTTCTGAATTGGAGGTATAGGATAGATATACGTAAGCCGACCTTAAATTACTGCCAGAAAAACTGCTCGTACTATCAATTGTTATGGATTGCCACTGCAAAGGATTTCCTAAAAAGTCAATATCGAAAGTTGATTCTTTGGTGGCTCTATATTGAGTATCGGTCAGGAATCGATTAAAAACGGGGTCTTTAGGAAAGGAGGAGGATTCGAAGCCAAGATTCTGCATTTGTAATGCCAGTCCAGTTTTAAAAACATGCAGCACATTGCCTTCGCTAACGTCATTGATTTTTTCCTTACCGAAGTATTCAACAATGTTACCCGTTTTTTGAGCATTAATAGTATGCGTAGAAATGCCTAAGAGGAATAGAATTACAAAGACTAATTTAAAAGTGTTACACATCGAATAGAGATTTTTAAAGTCATTTATCTCCAATAATAAGCATTACCGTCTGATTTTATAATATTATTTAGACCAAGGACAATTCTACATCGGCTAAGGGGAAAGATAATGTTATACTGCATTTTCTAAGTTCAAGAGTTTCGAATTTCAATTATAATTTTAAAGTTCTAAAATTAGCGAACAGTTCTGAAGGTTGGGAATTGAGGAACACATATTATCAAAATTCTTGCTCCCTAAAAGGCCATCAGTCACCTCTGGAACGGAAGCAGTAGACTGATGGTTACCGAGGGAATATTCGATAGGTTGAGCCTGACGGAGTGGAACAAACCCCTAATGGAAGAGGTTGCTCTTTTAATCTTAAACTCTTTGGGCTTTATAGAAAAAACGTTTGAAATGTTTCACACCTTTGAGTCCATTGCGCTGTATTTGGACAATGACTCCACATTTTAAATCCCATACGGAAGCCATGGCCAGTATGCTCGACTTTTTTTACAGAACGAGATCTCCCCTAAAGAGATTTATGGCCCCTCCGGAAGTACCATTGAACCAACATTCACAAAACGGATTGATGCTCCTATCGCCATCCTGGGCAGTATTGAAAAGACACACACCAAGCCTACCATGGCGATGTTTCTATCCGTGTTGGAAATGGCAGAGTTTAAAAGGAAGCCATTAATTTTGAAGAAGAAAAGGTCCAAAGACAGCGGACCAAACTTTCATGAACGCCATTAAAAGAGGTGCGTCCTATCCGATTTTTGCTAACCCCCGCCTGAATGGAACGGGCAGGTTTATCAGCCCGAACGCTACTAAAATAGGACAGGAACCAGGCGCAAAAGTCTTGGGTAAGCTTTGGGGTTTTACCTGATTTTTAATATATCAATCAATTTTAATATAGGTATAAATTTTATTGTTGTAATACATATCCTTCACCCGCTGCGATTTTGAATCAATGGAGTTTAGGTATACCAGCTTCAAATGAATAAGGGGCTTTCCGGATTTTTTATCAACATCAAAATCGATTAGGTGTTTCTGGTATCCAAATTCATCAGATTGGTATAGTTTATATAAGCTTTCCAACGTGTTTCCATTGGTTACGCGAAACAAATGTTTCTTCCCACTAATGTTTTCAGATTTTAAATTTTCTTTATAAATTTCAACCATACCGTCTTCATAGAATTTGTAGAATGATTTGCCAGTAGACAGAAGTTTCCATGTGCCTAATAGCCTTTTATCGATTACACCTACCTGTTTTAAGTGAGATTCTAATTGATTAAAAGCATTGATTTTTTCTTTGGTCTCTGATATTCGCTTATTTTGTTTTCTTATAGAGTCTTTAACATACGATTGATACCGAAGCAATATGTTATTCATTTCGGTGTGTACCTCTGTTAACTGATCCATGGATAGATTATTTTTATTTAAAATCAAATTCTGGTAAATAGTTTTAAGTTCCGGATCCTCAGGTAATTTTTTTAGAATATCTTTTATTTCTTCCAACACCCTTTGTTGTTCCGCCACTTGAATCTTTTCGTACATACCGGTATCCAATTCGGTGACCACTATATTATTATTTCCAAAGTCTTGTACTTCTTTAATAAGCCCAATCCCCTTAGCAAAATAAACGTCTTGAACATATGAATATTCACCAACGAGGGCACCTCCTTCTATCAGAACTTCCTTTTTAATATGGTATACATTTTTAAATACGCTACCAAGCACTTCAAGAGTTAGATTTTTATCTAATAAGGTTCGTGTAACTTTTGTTTGATTCCCGTGCATAAATTTAGTCTCTGTCCAACTTTCACCTATTTTATTATTAGGTTTAATTTCGGTGGGTAAATAAAAATCCCCGGTATTCACCATACCCACTTCGAAAATAGGAATGGCATTTACATCTACAACCTTGGTAATATCCTGAGAATACCCAACAACTTGTCTATTAAAACTGTAAATGCCGGTTCCCAATATTAAACTGTTGGAATCGCAATTAACATAAAGAACTTGATTCACCTCGGGTACGTAGCCATTAACATATACCTGATATGCCCTATAGGTTTTACCTTCAATCTTGACATTACCTTGATAAATATATCTGAATTCTTTCTTACTCTTATCATATTTGGATGAATTGAAATAGGTAAAGGTTATGTCTTCTTCCTTTGGAAAAAAATCACATCCCGAAATAGTTTGAGCATTACAAATGCACCCAAAAATTCCAATTAGAAATAGTATGAAACCGTGCTTTTTCATAATGTTTATTTATTAGAAATGATCTTTAAATACAGTATGGCTTTCAGGGATATCTGAAAAAGTTCCCGAAGAAGACCATATATCAAGGGCGAAAAATAAGTGAGGGCAAGAACACTTAGAAAACTCCCGAGTCCACCGGTAAAGGAATTCGTCCCAGCAATGATAGCGGCAATGATCCCAACCGGGTAGATGATGACAATTATAGCATCAAAAATGCTGATAAACCACGTGTACAGTGGGAAGTCGGAAGATAAAACGCTTTCTTCAGAATCATCTGCATCAGTATTTGATAGATGCGCTAGGGCATTTTTGTAAATTTTCAAGGGCAGGGTAAAGGGCTTAATTATAATCAGCTCCAATACTTTTATAAGCACTTTTACGACATCGATCTCTTGTAAATGAATGAGCTCTTTTGTTTCCATAATGTGATTGTTTTGGTTGTTTTAAATTTGTATAAATAATAAGGCTGGTTTTTATTCCAAACAATATTTACCCATAAAGCCTCCACCGTCCAGGCAACCATCTTCCGTGATGGTAAGGAGTTGTGTTTGACCAGCTGCCATTAACTTAAGCTTGCCATCTTCTACCGTGTAATCTACTTCGGAGGGACTTCCCATAAATACCAATTCCGCTTTACCACCAGATTTTATAGTAATCGATTGAAAATGTCCCCTTCCCGATGAGGTGTAGGTGCCACATTTCACTTCGGTATTGCAACATTGCCACAATAAAAGTGCTGATCCCAGGATAAATAATCTCTTAAATGTTTTCATAGTTTTAGATTTTAATTATTGACTATTTCTTATTGTATTTCTATTGACTATTTCTCACTGTATTTCCCATAATAAACCGCCATCCAAACAACCATTTGCATCAATACTGAGTTACTGTGTCCTAATATGAATGGTTCTAAAAAGATGAGCTTAATCAGTTTTATGGTATATGGATTATCGTATTTGATACCTAAAGCTAATCTGTAATTCTCGCATGGACAATGACAGATTATTAATTGCCTTAATCCACTTATGTTCTGCAGGAAATTGAAGAATAACTGTGAAAATTCCCTTAACTTTCAGAGTGCAACCTTATCTACTATTTGATAAAATATGCCAATGTGCTAAATAATATAGGCTAGGGTTATAACCCATTGTGGAAATTTAATGAGACATTGGGGTACTACGTAAAAGCGTTATATATTTACCGGAATATTGACCATATGGTCCTGATTGTTCCTTCATTGAGCAGTAAAGACACTATTTACGGGAAGCAATAGCATATTCCAAAAAAAATACAAATAAAACATCCATCATAAATTCACTTTATCAAATTCAAAATTATGATCAATAGAAAATTTTTTCTGCTCTTGTTTTTAGTGTTAGGTTCACTAACTCTAACCGCACAAGATTGCTTTAGTCCTGATACAAAAGAGACCAACACTGAACTTGGAAAAATTCCGGGAGAAACCATGGGGCAGAAACTTGAAAGTTTGCTCTTTTGGTCGCAAGAGGAAAAAGAACACCGTTTTCCTATCATGCACGATATCTTTCCGAGCATTCCAATTCCTACCGGCAATCACAGCGTTTCCTTGAAAGAGCTTAAAAACATAGCTCCTATATGGGAAGACGAAACGACATTGGCTTCCTATATGGACGACAATAATGTAAAAGGGGTGATCGTAATAAAAGACCATCAAATCAGAGTGGAACAATATGCCGATGGAATCCATCAAGAGACCTTATGGACGTCCTTTTCCGTAGCGAAATCTGTTTCTTCAATGTTGGTTGGTGTCGCTTTAAAAGAGGGGGCTATTGAGAGCCTGGAGGATCCTTTAAGCAAATATATCGATGAGTTTAAGGGTTCTGATTACGGTCAAGTGACCGTGCGCCAACTGTTGACGATGACATCGGGAATTGATTGGAATGAGGATTATGAAGATCCAAATTCTGATGTTGGGCAAATGTACAAGGCAAATTGTAAAGGTGTCGAGTCTCATATTCTAACCTATATGAAGCCATTGAAATTTAAACATGAGCCTGGAACGCATTGGAACTATAGTACCGGTGAAACAGATTTAGTGGGGATTTTGGTCCAAAAAGCTACAGACTTGAGCTTAGCGGAATATCTCTCTGAAAAGATTTGGAAACCCTTCCAAATGGCCCATTGTGCGTATTGGCTTGCCGATGAATGCAGCAATTTAAATCTAGGCGGAAGTGGGCTTTCGGCGAGCTTAAGAGATTTTGCACGCTTGGGAACGTTAATGTTGGATCATGGAAAGATTGGAAATGAAAATATAATTTCAGAGGCATATATGACAGATTCCACATCCTTATTAAAACAAGTTAATGATGAGGGCGATGGATATGGCTATTTATGGTGGCGTTTTAAAGATGGGAGCTATGGTGCTTTCGGAATTTTTGGCCAGATGGTTTATATCAACCCCCATAAGAATCTTGTGATTGCCCAAATGGCAGCCTGGCCTAAAGCGGGTTCTAAAGAGCTCACTCAAGGAAGGCAGGCTTTTATCGATGCTGTTCTGAGAGTAATTGACTAAAGAGGCAACTTTCTACAATTATGGTCCCCTGTATAAAAATAACGGGAGCATATAGATATAATAAACTAAAATAGGATTCTTGTTCATTTCATTTTAGAACATTGAAACTTCATTGCTATTGGACTTTAAAGGTCTTCTTCCCATATTATTGAAATAGTTGTGATTTCAGATACGCACATCGGAAAAAATCCTACATTTATCAAAAAAAATATAGTGGCTAATGAAAACGAAACTCTCTCTCCTCATGCTCGTTTTTTGTTGTGTTTTCTTGTCTTGTGACAAGCGTGATGATGACTCAACTTCGGTATCAAATTTTTATAAAGGAGCTGATACTTCGGCTTCAGTCGCCGATTTAACGGGGATTTGGGCCATTTTCAATGTGGGGTTTCAAGGAGACGTTGCGGAGGTGCCCGTGACATACCCTGATTGTGGAAGGGATTTTATTATTTTTTCGGAGAATGGGATCTATACGGAATATTTATTTCAGCATAGTGGTTGTGAGTATCAATTGAATAGCCTGAACTGGAGTTTGAACAAGGGTATTATCAATTTGTTTAACGAGTTTGGCCAAAGCGAAGAGCTGGTAATTACCAAATTAAATGCTAACGAGCTTGTGTTCAAAATGAAGCTTGATGTTGATGAGGATGGAACTTTAGACGTTGTAAACGTATTTCTAAAACCATATACACCCAAGGAAATTGATATCGTAACGCCAACTTTTAAAAGGAATCAAGATGCGGCTTTTGACCACCTCTTGAGTTTTTCTTGGCAATCCTATCAAGGTTTTAATGATTTTGAGCGGTATGAGGTTTATCGAAGTGTTGGTGGCAATTGTAACTTTGCCGATGCCGAACTCATCGCAACCATTAGCGAGGTCAATACCACTGTGTTTACGGATTTGACTCCCCCAGCAGAAGCATATTTATGTTACTATCTCAAGGTCTATACTGATCGCGGACTATTGGGCCAGAGTTATGGACATTTTGTCCACACCGAAAATATTCGAGCCCAACCCGTAACGCTTTATAAGCCGGATATTTTAGGTTCGGCCATTCAATTCAATTGGCAAGCCAGTACTGATCCATATTTTTCGCATTATGAATTGGCTTTTTCAAATTTTGGTGGGGGCTACGCCACAGGGCAACAGGTCTATTCGGTGGCTATCATCAATGATCGGGAGGTTACTAAGTATTTGGATGAGCATCCGCCGCTTCTCGAAAATCCATATTATGTGCTGTATGTACATAATATCTTTGGAAACCGGACGGAATTTTACAATTCGCAGGTCACTACATTTCAAGAGGTGCCGTTCAAACGTCCAGAGATTTTAAGTCTATCTCAGGTACAATCCTATACCATTGATCCTGAAAACACCGTCGTTTATTTCTACGGAAAGGAAGGCAGCTCGCGGAATATGAGCCATATCCACCGTTTTAATTACAGCAGCAACCAAACCGAAGCCATATCCAATTTAGGTACTACGTACACTACGAACATTCCTATCAAGTACATTAATTCTGGTTATGGAGGAGAAATTATCGTAGAGCAGGGTTCAGATTTGGCTGTATATGATGCTATGACATTAAAGTATAAATACACTTTAGATTTGAAGATACAGGGTGCGAATGATTTTTCATATTCGTCCTTGGGCTATTGGATTGTTGTGAATAAGGAAAATATCTATACCTATGTCCGTGACAATGCCAATATGAATCTGGTGGATACAAAGCCACATTTTTCAAACTATCAAAATAGCAACCATTACAAGGCTTTTGTCTTGAGAAACAACAACATATTGCTGGGCCATTATAATGAGCCTAATAGTTATCTATATGCCTTGTCTGCCAATGGTACTATGACTCAGGAGCAAATGGTCCCCATTTCAATTAAGGCCAATTGGGAGGGTGATTCGCGGTATAATGCTACAGGGAATTACGTGATCAATTTCTCTGAAAATCGGCTTTATTCAACGGCCAACTTTACGTTAATGGAAAGTTTTGAATCTCCGTATTTTCCATCGGGAACAAGCAAGGATGGTGGGCTGATTTTTGGCTCCAACAATGATCCGGATTGGGAGATTACCCCAGAGAGTATTCATGCGAAGGAAGCGGTTATTTATAACAGACAGACCCAAAAAAGCAGCACCGTTTCAACCATTGGTTACCCACACGTTATTTTTGAAAATGCTTTTGGAGATATTATTTCCATTTCCAGCGGATTGAAAAAGGATGATATCGGTCAAAATATTAATGATGAAGGCGATCTTTTCTTAGAGGTGATTCAATGGCCTTGAGGTTGGGGTATTTAAGTTGGGGCGTTTGCGAAACGTGAGGGGTGCAAAACGCCTGCGCAAACAAATGGACAATTAAAAAATCAATCATCAATTGTCCTTTACGTAGATCTTATTGAATTTATGTTTCATTTCGATATTTCCAAGCATGACTATTTCGGCACCATGAGGAAGTATGGTCTTTGCCGATAGCAAGGTCATGACTTCAGAATTTTCCTTTATGGCAATGACAGATAATCCCGTTTTAGCGCCAATATCAGATTCTGCGAGTGATTTGCCCTCTAATGATTTTGGTATTGGGATGATAAACAGGGTAAAACCTTATCCGGCCATTCTAAGGAACGGTTAATTCTTGGTCTAAGCAAATTGATATTACATCTTCATAAATTTAATCAGGATAGCAAAAGTTTACCAGGTGCAGCAGAATTGATTAAGATTCAATTCATATCTAGTGTGTTGAAAAGTTCCAAACTTGCCCTATTGTTCTTCCTTCTTTGTTATCTTTTACAATGACTTTCCAATAATAGGTTTTATTTGGGGCTAATAGCACCTCAAACGTTTGTACAACTTGGTTTTCAGAAACCAAGGTGGTTGGTGGATTGTTTTCATCAAAATAAATATCGTAGGTCAATGGATCGTCATCAACATCACTCCCCAACCATTCTAATGTCGCAGTGGTAACTTCAATAGAGGCGCTTAATTCGGGTTTTATTAACTGTGGCGCATATGGTAAATAATTAGTTGCGCCATCTCCTTCGGTGTATAAGCTAAATACCTTTGAAAAACCGCTCGACTCATTTTTGCTATCAATAGCTTCGACGCGCCAATAGTAAGCGACTCCTCTTTCCAATGTAAAAGTCATCGTGGTACCAGAAACGGTTGCTGTCTTAGAAATTGAAGTAAATTGATTGTCTTTAGAGATTTCTATCTTATAGGTGATAGCATCGCCATTGCCATCTGATGATGCTTCCCATTTAAACTCCAGTATGTTGTTTACACATAACAAAGTATTGCTTGGGGAAGATAGGGTAGGAATTGTTGGCGCAATATTCTTTGGTAAATCAGGATCCGAATCGCCACCAGTACTACAACCTAAAAATATGGTACAAAATAAAATTGAGAACGCTATTTTTTTCATATTAATTTTTAATGATTTTAATGGTTACTGGTTCTTTTAAATTCGCTTTAATGAAATACACCCCGTCAGGTAGATGATTGATGTCAAGCCTAATCTTACCATTGGATACTTTATACATAGAAGACGAAATTAATTGCGACTGGACCGTATAAATGTCCAATTGTACGTCATGATTCAAAACAGGTAATGTCAATTCGAAACCTCCAGAGGTTGGGTTTGGATAGGCGTACAGGCGATAGGCACCGTCCATTATTTTAGACAATTCGCCCTCACAATTTTTACTGGTTTTTACTTGGATCAAATCACCAATAGCAGCTTCTACCTCAATAGATTTCGAAGCTGTTGTCAAAACAACTTGACCATTTCTTGATACCGTGTATGGCGCAGATCCTTTATCTATGGCAATGGAAAGTTGACCCGGCTTTGTCGAAGAGGTTTTGCCTAAAATGGTAGAACTTTCGGGCAGTAATACTGAGAAGCATTGCTCAAAGTGCTCTGTAGGAATTGAGATGCACAAAGTGTAGCTTCCAGGAGGCAGGTTATCTATTGTTACATCTGACGAAAACAGGTATTCCACACCATTGAGATGAGCACTATAGTCATGAGTTTCATTTGCGGAGATGATAATTTGGGCATTATTACTCTCGGGACAAGTTTCGCCAATGATTTGAATAGTAAAATTATCAGCAGGAATTGCAATGCAGCCATTGGCATTAACCTTAGTGTTTTGAGAAGTATTTGGACATTGGTCTAAATTATTCATGACCCCATCATTGTCATCATCTTTTTGACTTTCAGAACAGCCATTTTGATCTACAGTTTCTCCTTCTGGTGTTTCAGGGCAACTGTCGTTAGCATTAACAACACCGTCATTGTCATCATCAAGTTGGTCATTGGAGCATCCATCGGAATTAACAGATTCACCCGATGGGGTATTTGGGCACTGATCTATATTGTTTGTAATGCCATCATTATCATCATCCAATTGACTTGCTGAACAGCCCGCTGAATTAACAGCTTCGCCTTCCGGTGTATCAGGGCAAGTATCGTTATTGTTGATGACTCCATCTTGGTCATCATCTGCAATTTGGGCTTCGGAACAGCCATCTTGGTTTACACTTTCGCCCATTGGTGTATTAGGACAGTGATCGAGGTTGTTCATAACACCATCGCTGTCATCGTCAGTTTCGCTTTCGGAGCAGCCTATTGAAAGTTCTTCTTTATTGTTGCAGCCTGTATCATTTCCGCCTATATATAACCGTCCATTCTTTATTAAATGAGCGCAGACAGAATAAATACTGCAATTACTCAATAAAGGACTTTTCTGAATGGTAATGCTTTCTTCTACCGATGTGATATTATTTAAAGCATTAATATTGTTCAATAGCGGATTGGTAATGATGGATAAATCATTTAATGCAGAGGATACCTTTTCCAAACCGTTAAAATTTAATAGATTGAGAGAGTGTGTCACAGATAAACGGTTGGTGATGCTTTCTAAATTGTTGAAATCTGAAAAATCACTCAATCCTATATTACTAATATCGAGTTCAGCAACAGACTTCAAATTGTTAAATCCTGATAGATCCGTTAATAGGGGATGGCCTGTAAATTTTAAAATGCCATCAATTGCAGTCATACTATTAAATCCAGTAATGGATTCCAGAGCATTATTGCTATAAAAACCTAAACCTATGCCGAAATTAGCACCCAACCTCATTGATTTTAGACTGTTAAAACCGCTGATTGTTTTGAGTTTTATGTTTCCTGCAATTTGGGACCAATTTTCAATGCTCTCTAATTTTTTAAACCCGTCTAAAATTGTTAATTCTCCATTGTAATTTATAGTTATCGGACCATGGATAGATATAAGATTATTGTATCCATTCAATTCTTTTATACCGTTGGCGTTTAATTTGAAATCGCCACAAGTATTTAAATTGTTGAACCCATTTAAATATTCAAGATTGGTATTATTTTCGATGGTAAAAGGACCTCCCACGTTTTCAAGATTGTTAAAACCTGTCAAGTTTTTTAGCCCACTGTCATCAATGGTAAACGCCCCAGTGGCCTTAAGTTTATTAAATCCTGATATATCCGTCATATTAGAATTCCAAATATAAAAGCTGCTGGTCATGGATTCCAGCGCATGAAAGGCATTGACATCAGCGGTTCCTGTATTACTCGTGATCATTAAATAGCCATCGATGGATTTTAAATGGTTAAATCCACTAAAATCTTCAATGGCATTAGTGCTGAATTTTACGTGACCTCCTATAATCTCTAACGAGTTAAATCCTGATAGTTCACTTAAAGTCCGGTTATTATCCATGGTTAGTCCAGTGCTTATTTGATGCAGCACATTGAACCCAGTGATTTTCGCTAAAACACCGTTGTTTTCAATTGAAAGATCTCCTGTTACCATATCCAAAGCATTAAAACCGTCTATGGATGCTAACTTATTATTATGTGAGAAATTTATATTATTAACAGTCTTTAGAACATTGAATCCGTCAATGGTTAGTAATGAACTCTGTTTGATAGTTAAGTTATCCTTTATGGTTTGTAGATTCTCAAACTGGCTTATGCTAGTTAAGTTAGGATTATCAATAAAATATAAGGCTCCTATAGTATTAAGATGGTCAAAGCCACTGATTGTAATGAGTTGGCTATTTCCATGTGCAGAGAACCAGCTTTCAACAGATTTTAGCTGTTCAAAACCATTGATGCTTGTTAAAGCCCGGTTTTCATAGAAAGACAAAACATTCCCTATGGTCTCCAATTTTTGAAATCCAAAGACGCTGTTGATACCATTTCCTCTAAACTCCAAGGAGCCTCCAATAGTGTTTAATTCGGCAAAGCCACCAATCGTTGAAGGATCGTTATACGAGAACTTAATATCTCCCGAAACAGTTTGCAAAGCATCCATAGCATTTAAGGACATGAGCTTGTGGCTCCTGATAATACTGATGTTCCCTATAATGGTTGTTAAATTACCAAATCCGTTAACTGAGGCTAAATTTTCATTTTCATTTATCGTAAGGGTCCCGGATATGGATGTTAAAAGGTCAAAACCCTGAACATCCAATAAGGCATAATTCCCTGATATTGAAAGTCCACCTTTAATAGTCAATAGATTTTCAAAGCCTGTGATATGTTCACTTCTATTGTTGTAGAAATTAAGGCCTCCACCAATTGCTGTTAATGCTGGAAGCCCTTCAATAGATGCGACACTATTGGACGTGAAGTTCAAGCTGCCATGTACTGTTTTTAAAGCGACGAGCCCTTTTAAAGCTGTCAGATCGCCATTGTTGCTTATGTTGAAATTTGCGCCTATTTCGATCAATTTATTAAAGCCACTGATGGGTTGCATTTTTATATTATTTCGAAAGTTGAAATCTGCAGAGATAGATTCTATATTGTTAAAGCCTTCAAAATTAATAAGCTCGTAATTTTGGGATAGGGTAAAGTTGTTGCCTATAAATGTAAGATTATTGAAACCGTTAATAGACGTACACCTATTATAGTCAAACTCTATGGAGCCTCCAACAGATGTCAATTCCGTAAACCCGTTAATGGAAACAAGATTATTATGTGTGAATCTTAGGTCGCCTTCGATTTCTTTCAATGTTGCTAAACCTGCTAAATCTGTAGTTTCTTTTAGAGAATTAAGGGTCAGAGTACCTTTTATTGTCGTAATGTTCGATAAACCATTTAAATTTTCTACGTCATAATAGCTGTTGCTGCTACTACTGTTGATGGTGATGTTACCATCAATTTCCTTGCAATTAGGATATTTTATTTTAATTGAATCAACTTGATGTTGTTTATAAAGATTCAAATTCCCTGTTGGGCATTGCGAAAACACAACATTGACCATTAAAATAAGAAAAGCGGTGTAGTAGTTTTTCATTCTCTATTGGGTTTAATGAGGAACATAAGTAAGAAGGGTTTTGATTGCATTTAATTGAATATGGTAGTAAACGATTCTCCCATCCGCCCATCTTGTGTTCGGAAGGAGATGGTTTTCTCGGTTGGTAAACGGCCAAAATGACTTGGAAAAAAATAGCGATAATCGAGAATTAATGAAATTTCAGTTTTGCTGCTATTTAAAGTATAATCGTAATTGCCGGATTTCTTTACTATAAAAATAGAGCCGTTGGATGGGATGGTGATTATTTCAGTTAAATTCTCTCCAGTGATGACCAATACATCGTTCCATGAATAGGATGTTTGATTTAGGGATACGAACTTTGGAGCATTTTCTGCTAAGATGTCTATTACGATGTCAGATAGAACATCAGAATGATCCGTTCGAAACCCAATTCTATAGTTTTTATGGGTGGGAATATTTTCGGGAATTTTGGTATAAAAATTAAAGACGGTAATATGCGCATTTTGTTCATAACTTGAGCTATCGGTCATTGGTAAGCTGTACTTATTAGTTCCGTCAAATAAATAGAGCTCTGCACCTGGAAGGTTCGGATCTAAAAAATTACCTGTAATAAATAAACTGGCTCGCGTAAATAAAAGTATCGGTCGTGATGACATATTGGAAATGGTTGGAGCATTAACCATAACGTCATAGACGCTGATATCTCCATTTTCGGCAGTCACGGTATACTTTACTGGCGTTTCAAAATTTTGAGGTATCGAAGGGTCTGGAGAAATGGTAGCGTGTTCTGATATCGTAATTATTGGGCTCAATGCAGTTCTATCAAAAGAACCAGAATTGAATGTTATGGATAGGTCATCGTGATTGATATTTGCTTCAATAGTCTCATTATTGATAACTGTTGAAAATGTCAGTATTTTGCTCTCCACGCCAATAGGCCTATTGTATATGATAATTTTATACATGCTGGACTCTCCATTCTCAGCAATGACCTGGTATACTACCTCATTATTAAAATCTTGACTTTCGTTTTCCGATGGAGACAGGGTCGCTTTGTTTGAATATTGAACGATTGGTTTTAATGAAGAGAGTTCTGCGCCCACAAGATCAAAGGATATGGTTTTCTCCATTTGGTCTATAGTTCCATTAACAATTTCGCCATTTATAGAAAGTGCAAATGACGTGATGGAGTTCTCAGAACTTAATACGATAGGTTCATTATCTTTTGAACAAGAAACCAATATTAAACAGGTGTAGATAAGGGCCAAATAGTTTTTCATTATACTTTTATTTTTAGAATTATTTTAATGTATCGCTCCCTCCATATTTCAGTATTCAATTCTTGCAAAAAAGGGAGAATTGGTAAATGAAAATCTTTGCTCAGCACCTTTTGATTGCTTTGTTGTAGCACTAATTGACTTATCCAACTATTGTCATGGCTGGAAAAGATCTATTCTACTGTTGATTTATGGATTCTTATTTAAAACATGATTGTACTTAGGAGGGAGGGTGCTAATATAGTTAAAATACTGAATAGTCTGGATTTTTTATAATAAATCAAAATGATATTCCCTGCGATGCATATTTTATAGTAGCATCCATCAGCCATGGCACAATTATAAGGTTAGGGAGTGTACTACATGGTGTTATTTTTTAATAATTTTTATGCCCCATTGCCTTTCCTTAATAGCAGTTTTAAAATAACATGATTCTATTGATTAAAGGCATCTAAAAAAGTGCTAAAATTAGAGTGAGAGTTTAGTTTTGTTAGTTGCTGCTTTTTCATGGATGTTCAAAATCTGACATCTTGAAGGATAAAGGGAGCTGATTTCAAATTAAAAATGATGTTATTTAAATCTCTTCTATTTTGACACATAATCTTAGTTATTTAGATTCAATCTCAACGACAAATTGTGGCAACACAATTATTATGAACATATGATTCGAAATGAATAACCGTACCACATTATCAACAATCCCGCAAAATGGTGAGATGATAAATTTCACACATTATAATCAGGGGTTTTTACAAATCGCCCATACGGTAGCGATCATAAATTGTCCTTTACGTAGATCTTATTGAATTTATGTTTCATTTCGATGTTTCCAAGCATGACTATTTCGGCACCATGAGGAAGTATGGTCTGTGACGATAGCAAGGTCATGACTTCAGAGTTTTCTTTTATGGCAATGACCGATAATCCTGTTTTAGCGCCAATATTGGATTCTGCAAGTGACTTACCTTCTAATGATTTTGGTATTGGGATGATAAACAAGGTGAAACCCTCCCCAAGAACGGTTAGTTCCTGGCCTTTAGAAATCGACAAAACGGCTTCTGAGCCTAAAGTAGAGTAGCTCAAAACAAAATTAGCACCTGCTTTTTGAATAATATCAACATTTCGAGCTTCGGAAATACGGCTCACTATCCTAACATCCTTGTTCAATTGACGACAATAGGAGGCAAGATAAATGTTCATGGTGTCGTCATGGGTAGACAGTAATACAGAAGGAGCTTCAAGAATTCCTGCCTTTTTTAGCAATTGATAATCGGAGGCATCACCGGAATATACCTTATTGCAATATGGTTTTACTTTTTTGCAGACCTCGGGATCTTTGTCCACGACATTGACTAATACGCCATTTTTATGAAGAGATTTTGCGGCCGCCAATCCTACTCTTCCCGCACCAATTAGCAATACGGGATGCGGGTTTACGGTGTAATCATGGAAGAGTTCATCAATGTTTTTGAGTTGTTCTTTGTGTCCTATGATGACTAAAATGCTTTCCTGTGTAAGTGTTTCGCTACCGGTTATAGGTTGCAATCGGCCTCGCTCCCAAATGCCTACAATACTAACCCCGAATCTTTGTCTTAAATCCGTTTCCCGGATACGTTTTGACACCAAAGGGGTGTTGTAGATTGGTAGTTCTGCGATCAATAGATCTTCATATTGACCTATGGCATGAGACTCGGCATGTTGCGTGTTTACCCTATTGGCCAATTGTTCGCCCAGCCATTTCTTTACGGGCAACACATGATCTGCGCCGCTAAGTTGCTGCACATCTACCGATTCAATGAGAGTGGCTATGGCAACAATCGGAACGGCTGCTGAAATTTCTCGAATGGTAAGTATGATTTTGGTATTTAAAAAGTCATCTCTATTGATCAAAACCAGTTTTGCATCCTTAATATTGGCCAGGATAAAAGTTTTCTGGTCATCCAATTCTCCAAGCAATACAGGAACATTGTCATCATGATGTTTGATCGCCTTTTCAATATCGTTTTCAATGATATAATAAGGAGTATTCTCCTGCTCCAATCGCTCAGCCATATCTCTTGCTATAACATCATAAGAACATATTAAGATGTGATTTTTTGTTCCAGTAGGCACCTGACGAGGCACCTTGTTTTTCTTTTTCGACTCCAAAAGTGGGATATAAAAGTGCCTGATAAAGGCAAAAGGCAATACAATCATTAACATGAAAATACCGGAAAGCAATACGACAATACTGAAAAAGCGACCGAGATCGGATGCAAATGTGATATCTCCAAAACCAAGGGTGCTCATAACCGTGAGGGTCCAATAGAAACCTGTAACCCAAGAGTGATCTTGGCCTTCTGACGCCATTATAAAATGAAAAAGAACAGAATAAATGATAATGACAATTGCCAAGAGGGCTAAATATTTAAGCAAGACCCTGGAGTTTCTCTTGAAGTCTTTGTCTCTCATATAATAGGCTAACTGACTACCGATAAATTTCATATTCTGTTTGTTTTATAATGGCTGCAATTTGGTCAATTCATCCCTTAATCTATGCAATTTAATTCATGTTTTGCTGTTTGATTAAGAAGTTTTTCAAATATAATATTCTAAAGGTCCAAGAGAGTATCTTTTCAAGAAAAAAGAAGGTCACTCGTTTAAGCAATCCAACGATATATAATCAAAACGAAGTGCAAAGCTTCGATTGGAGTTATTGCAAGATTATTTTAATTTTTGAAATCTGAAAATATTTATAAAATAGAGCCGCGATTATAAAAAGTGACTGTATTTTTACTCATGACGCATTATTCGTAAGCAACCAGTACATTTAAATAGAACTTCATTATGGCCCATTTTATATCAAAATTTATAGTGATCGGATGTGTTTTTTTATGGATAGGCTCCTGTAAAACGGAACATTCAAAACTGGATCAACAAATGGAAACTGATTCCCATGTAACAAATGATAGTTGGGAGGATCATAAGTTCTCTATGTTTATCCATTGGGGTCTTTATTCGATTCCTGCAGGGGTTTGGAATGGTCAGCAAATCACAGGCTACAGTGAGCAAATAAAAGGACACGCAAAAATTCCAACAGAAGACTATAGGAAGTTGGCCGCCCAATTTGATCCCATTCACTGGGATGCGGATGCGGTTGCCCTTTTGGCTAAACAAGCGGGGATGAAATCTATAGTTTTAACCGCTAAACATCATGACGGTTTCTGCCTGTTCGATTCTAAATACACAACTTATGATGTTGTTGATGCTACGCCGTATAAAAAAGATATCGTTAAAGAATTGGCGGAAGCCTCTAAACGCCACAATCTTAAATTTGGGGTGTATTTTTCTCTCATTGACTGGGATTATGAGGGAGCGCTGCCCTTTGAATCTGTTGATAATTCGGACGCCATCCCACCGTTACATCACCAATATAACTTGAATCAGATTGAAGAATTATTGACCAATTATGGTGACATCTCTGAAATTTGGTTTGATATGGGGTCTCCAACTTATGATCAAAGTAATGAAATGGCAACACTGGTCAAAAAACTACAACCCAATTGTATGATCAGTGGGAGAATTTGGAATGACCAGGGCGATTTTGTGGTTATGGGCGACAATAAGCAACCTGATTTTAAAATGGGAGTGCCATGGCAAACGCCGGCATCCATGTTCAATGAAACTTGGAGTTACCGCTCTTGGCAGGAGCGAGGAAAAGTTGCGGATAAAGTGGCTGAGAAGATCAATGATTTGCTTAAAGTAGTAAGCGCGGGAGGAAATTATTTATTAAATATTGGACCCAAAGGAGATGGCACAGTGATTCCGTTTGAAAAGCAAGTGCTTGCGGGTATTGGGGAATGGCTGGACAAAAATGGCGAATCTATTTATGGAACACGAGGGACAGCTATACAAGAACAAGATTGGGGAATGATTACCAACAAGCCTGGAAAATTATATCTTCATATCATCAATTATCCAGATAACAACAAGTTAACTATTGAGGGCTTAGACTTAAAGGTCAAGAGAGCTTATCCACTATCCGACAGTTCTATGTCGTTAGGAAGTGAAATGACGGACACAGGTTATGAAATTGATTTGACAGATGAAATCGTCAGAGATCCATACGCTACGACCATTGTCCTTGAATATGAAAATGAATTATCGATTACGCCGATTAATGTTATAAAAGCAAATGAACATCAAGAAATACTTCTGACCACGGCCAATGCCGAGAAATACCATAGCTATAGTGGACATGATTATTATTCGACTAAGGCGACGGTAATTAAAATGAAATGGTATATGAGCAATGAATCAAAAGAACCGTCGCAGGTGAAAGTCGTATTTGCTGCTGAGAAAAACAATAGCTATAAACTCGTTATAAACAATGAAGAACATACAATTTCCACATTAGGCTCAGATCATCATCGAGACAGCAATTTATACGTGCTGACCATCCCTTCTATAAATCTGGATGTAGAAAAATTAAATGAAATAGAATTGAGTTTGGTGGATCAGTCCAATCCGCATCAAGGATTGGCAATTGAAGAACTGGAAATTATTATAAGATAAAATGGAGAATCACTTCATCTTATTTTGTTCGGAAGTAGCGAGTTTTAGTTAAATCCATTCATAGCTGCAATCGTGCCCACCCATACGATGACGCAAGAAATAAATATTCCAATGGAGTTTGCCAAAAAAGCTTTTTTGCGTTCTAGGCCAAAAAGATAGCCAGCAATGGTTCCCGCGTAAACTCCAGTTCCAGGAAGCGGAATCAGCACAAAGATCATAAGGCCCCAAAAGCCATATTTTTTCACATTGTTCCCAGCACCTACTTTAGCGCGTCTCGCTACAAAAATCGCTGCTTTCTTGTAGTAATACCATCTTATAAAGTAGCGATTGATAACATCAAGAAAGAAGGTCATGATAGGAAACACCATCACATTTGCTAGAAAGCAAAAAAGGAAAACCAAATAAATATTTATTCCATTTAAAAGCGCATAAGGAATCCCCACTTTAGCTTCTCCTAAAGGTGAAATACTCCATAGCATGGCAATAAATAAGTCAGAATACATCTTTTTTGAAATTTGATTTTGCAAAAATAACTCATTTTGGGAAGTCTATACTGTAGATATCTATTAAAATTTAGCTAAAAAACAGTGCTTTAGATAAAAATATCGTCTTTAAAGGATTGTAAATGTTTCTTCTTTTAAGATAAATATTAGAAGAGTGACAAGAAAATCATTTGACGATTGTAATTGCCAAATAGGAGTGATTTGTCATTTTTTTGGATATAAAATATATCTCACATAATTACAAAAGATTAAAATGATTTGGTTTAGACAAAACCTATGGAGATTATTTTTAATCCGTTTTATCTGGAATTTGAGCCATGGCGTGTTCGGCAATGGCGGTTATCGACAATGACGGATTGACACCGGGGTTGGCTGAAATCATCGCGCCATCGATGACAAACAGATCTTGATATCCAAAAACTCTGTTGTTCTTATCAATGACCCCTGTTTTGTGATCTTTTCCCATAACAGCACCACCCAAGATATGGGCGGTTGAAGGTATTCCCGCCAGTGTTTCTAAGGCAAAGGAGGTGCTTACGCCGTTAATGGCACTTTGGTAGGCTTTTACAAGTTTTATAGATTCTGGGATAAATGGCGTTGGAGCCAAACCGGTGCTTACTGTTGAAGTCATTTGCCCAAAAATATTGCGTTTGAATTTTAAAGTGCTGTCCAAAGTTTGCATAAAAAGCAAGACGACCGTGTTTTTGGCCCAGCCGTTCACAAAATATATTTTAAAATAATCGACAGGATTTCTTAGGAATTTAGCCAATATTTTAAACAGACGAGAAATGACATTCGAACCAGTGACGTATGGTAAGTGCACCAATTTCCATGCGTTGGAACCTTCTCCATATCTGCAAATTTCAAGATGACTGTTTTCATCCGTATTCAGAATACTGCCGATAGCTATTCCTTTTGAATAGTTTTTGTCTTTGTCAAGTCCAGAAACACTGACCAAGGTTTCATTATTACTGCGGATGTCTTCGCCCAATTTATCCGATAAATTGGGAAGTGATTTGTTTTTGAGTTTGAGTAATAATTTTACCGTACCCAAAACGCCACCCGAGAATATGACCCCTTTTACTTTTATCCTTTGATGTTTTTTGAAGAATGTGGTGCTGCTTCTTAAATAAACTTCATAGCCTTGAGAACCGTCGGCGGCACTGATGGGTCGTACATCATAGACTTCGTTTTCGGCCAAGATCTCCGCGCCGATTTTTTGGGCCAAGTAAAGGTAGTTTTTATCTAGCGTGTTTTTAGCATTATAGCGGCAACCCGTCATACAGGCCCCGCAAAAATTACATCCAGAACGCTCGGGTCCTTCACCGTTAAAATAAGGGTCTTTTTGCGTTTGGTTCGGGATTCCGAAAAAAACGGCGACACGGGTGGCGTCAAATCTATCCGCAATGCCTAAATCTTCCGACATTTTTTTGAGTCCCAAATCGCCATCAAACAATGTTGGGTTTTTCGTCGCACCCAACATCCGTAAAGCTTCCTTGTAATACGGCTTCAACTCGTTTTCCCAATCGTTTAGGTCTCTCCAACTTCCAGATTTAAAAAAAGCCGATTTTGGAGTGGGTAAGGTGTTGGCATAGACCAAAGAGCCGCCCCCAACGCCAGTCCCCGAAATGATGGCAATGTGTTTGAAAACTGAAAGTTTCATGATGCCAAAAAAACGTAGACCAGGCATCCATAGCCATTTTCTGAAGTTCCAATTGGTTTTGGGGAAATCATTGGCCTTGAACCATTTTCCTTTTTCGACCACTAAAACTTTGTAGCCTTTTTGGGATAATCTTAAGGCACTCACCGACCCTCCAAAACCACTGCCTACTATAATATAATCGTATTTCATTTTAATTTTCCGTTGTGGGGTTTACATGAGTTGTCTTGAACACGAATTTAGTGAAAATAAGTCGGCAGTTGACAAATTGTAAAATGAGCAGTTGTTGTTTTGTAATTAGATTAAATTAAGGTGTTTTTGATTTCGAGGGTTTGTGAAAATTATTCCTATAGTCAGAAAAACCTCTTTTATCCTAAAGATAATATGGGATAATTGGTATATTTAGCTAGCTATAAAGAATAATTAACATCATGAAAACTCTTATCAAAAATGGATTATTTTTTTCTGGAATGCCAGATGAAAAAGCAATCAAACAGGATATGTTGATTGACGACGAGGGGCGCATTTTGGAGATAGGTTTAAACAATTCGTTTTCTGAAGAGGGTTTCAACATAATTGATGCGGAAGGGCAATGGATTGTTCCTGGATTTGTCGATTCGCATACCCACTATGATGCTGAACTTCTTGCCTCTCCCGGACTTAAAGAATCGGCTCGGCACGGCGTTACCACCATCATTTTGGGAAGTTGTTCGGTTTCGGCGGTATATAATTCGGCGGAAGACACTGCAGATTCATTTACCAGGGTTGAAGCGATTCCAAGAGATGTCATGTTGCCCTTGTTGGAAAAGGAGAAAATTTGGAACACACCAAAGGAATGGAAGGCATATATTAGCCAACTGCCTCTAGGAATCAATATCGCTTCGTTTATAGGGCACTCCGATATACGTATGAAAGCGATGGGAATCAAACGTTCTCTAACCGATAATGAATCGGCTACACCTCAAGAAAGGGAAATGATGCTGGACATGTTGAACGACGCCTTAGACGAAGGTTTTATCGGGTTATCTACCATGGATAATCCTTGGGATAGAATGGACGGTGATAGATATTGGTCCCATAAAACGCCCTCTTTTTACGCTTCCTGGAAAGAGAGGAAAAGCTTGATCAATCTACTACGAGGACGGGATGCAATTCTCCAAGGCGCTCCCAATCTGGTCACTCGGATCAATGCGCTCAATTATATGTTGGCAAGTGCCGGTATTTTTCGAAAACCGCTAAAAACGACCATGATTGCCATGATGGATCTCATTGGAGACCGGTATATTTATCCAATGGTGGCATTCGGTTCCAAAGCCATAAATAGTTTGGGAAATGCAAATTTCAGAATGCAATCGCCGCCATGCCCATTTACCGTGTATTACGATGGTGTGGATTCGGTCATGTTCGAGGAATTCCCCAGTGGAGAGGCCTTGAGACATCTGGCCAAAGAATTGGACCAAAGAAACGAACTCATAAATGACAGTCAGTTTAGAGAGAATTTCAAAAAAGAAATAAAGAAAAAATTTGCACCAAAAGTCTGGCATAAGGACTTGAGTAAAGCGGTCATCATCGATTGTCCTGACGCTAGTTTAATTGGTAAAAATTTCTATGAAATTGCCGAAGAAAACCATAAGCATCCGGTAGATGAGTTTTTAGATACCATCATAAAATATGACAAAAAAATTAGGTGGACCACGACAATCGCCAATGATAGAAAGGAGAAGTATAAAAACCTTTATAATTTCAAGTACAATTTGATCAGTTTTTCAGATGCCGGCGCCCATCTCAATAATATGGCGTTCTACAATTTTCCATTAAAAATGATTAAAATCGTACAAGATTCCATAGATAAAGGGAATCCGATCATGACGATTGAAAAATGTATTTGGCGACTTTCTAAGGAGCAAGCCGATTGGTTTGATCTGGATTGTGGCTATTTGGCCAAAGGAAAAATGGCCGACTTAGTGATTTTAGATCCTAAACATTTTAAAAACATCACGGAAAATGTTGAAATTGAGCCGATAAAGGAATTTGATAATTATGACAGATTGGTCAATAAAAATGAAGGCGTCGTCTCAAGAGTTATGGTTGGAGGGAAAACAATTTTCGAAAACGAAGCATTCGTAGAAAATTATGGGAAAATAGAAAAGTACGGACGATTTTTAGAGAAAGTTGGACAAAGAAATAAACACTTACAAAAAGCGGTATCATTATAATGAACACAAATCAACAATCCATTCCAAACTATGAGGCAAAACCAACTCGCTATACTGATATGACGTATCGACGTTGCGGTAAGAGCGGCATCTTATTGCCAGCGATATCGCTAGGGTTATGGCATAATTTTGGGCATGCCGACGATTTTACAAATGCCAGAAGCATGGTGCGAACCGCGTTTGACTGTGGCATCACACATTTTGATTTAGCCAATAACTACGGCCCGCCTTATGGTTCGGCAGAGGAAACTTTTGGTAGAATCTTAAAAAAGGATTTTAAAAAGTATCGCGATGAGTTGCTCATTTCGAGCAAAGCTGGTTGGGATATGTGGGATGGCCCCTATGGGAATTTGGGTTCTAAAAAATATTTGATTGCGAGTCTCGATCAAAGTTTAAAAAGAATGGGATTGGAGTATGTGGATATCTTTTATCACCATCGTCCTGATCCCGATACGCCTTTAGAGGAAACCATGGGCGCTTTGCATCAAATGGAGCAACAAGGAAAAGCGCTTTATGTGGGCGTGTCCAGTTATCCAGCGGATTTAACCCGACAGGCAAGCGAGATTTTGGAACGAATGGGCACCAAATTATTAATCCATCAGCCACGCTATAATATGATGGATCGCTGGGTGGAAGATGGTTTATTGGATGAACTCGAAAGGCAAGGAGCAGGTGCTATCGCCTTCTCACCTTTGAGCCAAGGCATATTGACTGATAAATATCTGAAGGGAATTCCAGAAGACTCTAGGGCAGGAAAAGACAAAAGATATCTCAAACCTGAGCAGCTTACTAAAGAGAAATTGGAGAACGTGAAACAATTGAATATAATAGCAAAAAGCAGAGGTCAAAGCTTGGCACAAATGGCAATAGCCTGGCTTTTAAGAGATGATCGTATCACTTCAGTCTTGGTGGGTGCGAGTAGTCCTGAGCAAGTATGTGAGAATGTAAAGTCGATTGATAATTTGCATTTTTCAAAGGAAGAATTACAAACTATCGATAGAATATTAAACAATGACAATTAAAACAATAGTCAATAGTTGGTGTACCCATAGTTGCGACTATAACTTACTGACGATCAATTTCTGTATATAAAAGCGGGTCTGACTACGGATCATGTTTATTTAAAATGTATTAAATTCGCAGCTTACAAACTACAAACAATTCTATTTAATACCCTGGTTAGTCCCAACTAAAAAATGAGCAAAAACAAAGAAATTGCAAGTCTCGAAAAAAAACTTAAAGCCGATCTGGATAAGTTTGAATCCGCAAGGATAAAGTGTGGCATCATTGGTAGGAGTGGGGTTGGAAAATCGTCTCTGATTAATGCCATTGTTGGTGAGCATATTGCTGAAGTTGGCGAAGTAGAAACGACCATGGAAGTTGGGAAGCCAATTGAACATAGAGGTTTGAGTTTTTATGATTTGCCGGGATGCTCCACCATCAACTTTCCTAAGGAACGGTATCTTGAAGAATTTAATATCAGCCAGTTTGATTGTGTCATTTTAGTGACTGCCGACCGGTTTTACGAAGATGATCTCTACTTAATAGATGAGCTTTTAAAAATAAAAATGCCGGTCTTTGCGGTTCGGACGAAAATAGACTTCTCAGTTGATCGCGCCTTAAGACGTGATATCTCTGAGGAAGAAACCTATAATACCGTTTTGAATGACCTCGAACAAAATCTTAAGGGGTACCGAATCAAGGGTATTTATTTAACTTCCGCAGACTATCCGCAAGAATATGACTTAGGCCAACTTTTGGATGATGTTTACTCAAGCTTGGGGAGGATCAAGCAACAACGGTTTGTTGCGGATATCAACATCACCAGCCAAAAAATCCTTTCAAAAAAAAAAGAACTCGCAAATAAGATTGTAGGCATGCATGCTGCCTTATCAGCGGTGAATGGTGTCAATCCTATTCCAGGACTTGATGTTGGCGTAGATATATCTTTGCTTACAAGAATGGGGGTTCATGTCAGGGATATTTATTGCCTGGGCGATGAACAACAGCATTTTATAATGGATTTGTTGGATAAAAACAACGCCAAAGTATTGACCGCCAAAGCCCTTCAGTTTAGTGTCAAATATTTGGGAAAAGATGCGATTATGCTTTTGTTGAGAAGAGCAGGAGCAACGGTAGCGGCAAAATCGGCTTCTAAATACTTCCCTTTTATTGGCATAGCCATCTCATCAACGGTTGGCTTTTTCCTGACCTCCACAATAGGTAAGGATATGGTTAAGGATGCCGAGAGCATTGCCACGGAAAATTATAATGCCCTGAAATCACTAAAGATTAAACGGGACTCTTAATTATTTATCAATCAGCACATGTTTTTATGTGCTTTTTCCATCCACTAGCGGTTAAAAATTCATTTGTAATTTTCATATCCTAAAAGGATTGGTTCTTTTGGGAACTATCGTATAGATGTCTAATAGCAATTAAATTTTCAAAACACAGGGTATCAAAATGATGAGCCGTGTAGTTAACTTTTAATAAAATCTGCTTTAACGAGCGGCTTTTTTTATTTCAGAATTAATGATGACATATTCGTTTCATTGCGATGGGAAGTTTGAGCAATTACTCAAATCAATAATAACTAAAAACAAATTACATGAAAAATTTAAAAACACTTAGCATTCTTTTTCTTTCTCTAATAATTATTTCCTGTTCAAGTAATGATGACGATGGCGGTGGAAGTGCTCCAGAAGCAGAGTTTAAGGCCACTATTAAGGGTGGAACTTTTGGCGACAATTATACAGCAACCTTTGGAAGCTATTACACCGATACCAGTGCTGGGATTACTATTGTGATAAATGATGAAAATAATAATTTGATCCGTATTTTTTTAAATGATAAAGGAGGATTTGACAGTGGCGTTAATAAAGTAATCGGGGAGATAGATAATAATGGGTTTTATACTGGTGTCGTCATCAGGGATCAGACCGAAGAAATTTCGTATAATTCTACGGAAGGAAACATTAATTTGCAGGAAAATAAAAAAAATCCAGCATCAGATAGCGGTCGGCTTATTAGTGGAACCTTCAATGTTACGGCAGTTTCCAATACGGCCTCTACTGTGACGATGACGGGCACATTTAAAAACATAGCTTACTAATCAGTTGTTTTAATTCTCAGATATTTAAATATCACTATAAATCAAATTACGTCCAATCAATTTTCTTGCTCAAGAAATTGGATGTATTAAAGTCCGCCTTTATGGGAGGCCACTGAAAAAGCATCTCATTTTTAGTGATTACTTTAAAGAAGCGATAAAATAAACCAAAATTTATTTTATCGCTTCTTTTTTTGGATCTGTTTTGACGAAGCTGATTAGGCTTTACCACAA
>NZ_BJKB01000017.1 GCF_010725055.1 Gelidibacter japonicus
ATAACATATCCAAGTGTTTGTTAATCAGTAAAAAAGATACGAAAAAAGGAGTGAAAACACTACGGTTTACACTCCTTTTTATCTCTTTTTACCCCAATATTTTTAAGGGGACTTTTTCAGTGGCCTCAAATTATTGAGGCCTTTTTTATAATATGATTAATTTTTTACCTTGCTAAATTACAATCTTCACAATCCTTGACTTCTCCATAATAGGTTTCTCTATATTTATGAAGGGTTTTGTAAGGGATACTTAAAAATTGCTTTTTAATGTAAGTAACCTTTGTTACTAGTGCTCCCATCTTTGGTGTAAATCGTCCTTCAGCTTTTGTTTCTCTTTTAATACTAAACAGTTTCATTTGTTATTTTCTTTTGTTTTTAATGTCAAATCCATTCGCCATTCCAATTCTATTTAATAGAATTTCTTAGGCTCATTTCATCATTTATTCAGTGAACATTAACTACAAAGTAACGAATTGATAGGGCAATATCCAAACCAATCCTGTTAAAACAGTGTTTATCAAGCTGTTAATTATGACACCAATAATTATCAAGCACTATTATTGCCATATTAATAATCGTAACCATGGATGGTTAGCAGATGTTTAATGCCAAAATGGCTATTTTTTGTATATTTTACCTTCTTTCATCACAAACACAACACTGGTCATGGTATCAATATGCTCGGTTGGATCTTCATTTGTGGCGATAATATCTGCTATAAAACCTCCTTTTAATTGTCCAATTTCGTTTTCCATTTTCAACAACATGGCATTGGTAACTGTAGCACTCTGTAGTGCCTTTATAGGAGGCATTCCGGCTTCTACCATATATCCAAACTCTTTAGCATTTTCACCATGGGCAAAAACACCAGCGTCTGTTCCAAACCCAATTCCGACGCCTTTTTTATAAGCTCTTGCAAACATGGACTGCATTCTTGGGCCAATATCCAAAGCCTTTCCAACAATCACTTCAGGATAATAATTAGGGATCTTGGCTTTTTCAGTAACTGATTTTCCAGCAATAATTGTTGGCACTAAATACACATCATGTTTTTTCATGAGTTCCATTGTTTCATCACTCATAAATGTACCGTGTTCAATGGTTTTGACCCCGCCAAGTATAGCGCGTTGCATGCCTTCATCGCCATGCGCATGGGCAGCGACGTTCATATCGTAGTCTTTTGCGGCATCACAAATAGCTTTTATTTCTTCTACGGTAAACTGTGGATTCTGTCCACTTTTGGCAACACTCAAGACACCACCTGTGGCTGTAATTTTTATCCAATCTGCGCCATTTTTATAACGCTGACGTACTGCCTTTTTGGCGTCTTCAACACTATTGACCACGCCTTCTTTTGGTCCAGGATCACCCATTAATTCCCTTTTGGAACCGTTTGTAGGATCAGCATGACCTCCTGTTGTCGCCAAGGATTTTTCGGCAGTAAAAATTCTTGGACCGTCAACTTTACCTGCGTTGATAGCATTTCTTAAAGCCACATTAACACCTGAACCACCCAAATCCCTTACGGTAGTAAAGCCGGACATCAAGGTCACATTAGCCAGCTTTTGGGCATTAAAAGCAATATCGGCTTCATTGAGCGTATATTTCTGCAGATATGATGCAGGGTTGCTTTCACCTTCAATATGAACGTGCATATCAATCAGTCCTGGCATAACCGTTTTTGACCTTAAATCAATCACTACATCATCAGCAGATTTAGGTGTCGAAAATCCGTCTTCAATAGCCATAATCTTCTTTCCTGAAACAACAATCGTTTTATTGGTCAAAACTTTGCCATTCTTGGTATCAATCAATTTTCCGCAATATAAATACGTGTTTTGGCCAAGTAATAGTGTACTCACTAAAAGGCTGCAAAAAAGAAGTGCTTTTTTCATATTTATGGTTTTATATTTTTCTGAGATGTTTTTCCCATTTCCAGGCAGATAACAAGGCATCGTCCAAATTGCTTTCGGCTTTCCAGCCCAATTCGGCATTGGCTTTGGTCGTATCGGCATAGGCCTGAATGACATCACCTTCACGTCTTGGGGCAATCTTGAAATTTAATTTTTGACCTGAGGCTTTTTCAAAAGACTGTATGACTTCCAAAACAGAGCTCCCTTTACCTGTTCCCAAATTAAAAATCTCATAATTTGAAGTGTTATTCTTTCCAATCAATCTTTCCAAAGCCACCACATGGGCCTTTGCCAAATCGACCACGTGAATATAATCTCTGATACACGTGCCATCTGGTGTTGGATAATCATCTCCAAAAACGGAAAGTTCCTTGCGCAATCCTGCCGCAGTTTGGGTGATAAATGGTACTAAGTTCTGCGGAACGCCAATCGGCAATTCGCCAATTTTGATACTGCTATGGGCACCTATCGGATTAAAATAGCGTAATGCAATGGCATTTAAAGTACTGTTGACCTTGCAGGTGTCCTTGATAATTTCTTCACCAATTTGCTTGGTATTGCCATAAGGCGATTCTGCAGCTTTTATTGGCGCAGATTCGGTAATTGGCATTTGGTCTGCCTGTCCATAAACGGTACAGGACGAACTAAAAATAAAGTTTTGGGTTGGCAAATGCAGTAAAGATTTAAGGACATACACTAAGGTGTTGATGTTGTTTTCATAATATAACAACGGCTTTTCAACACTTTCCCCTACAGCCTTACTCGCCGCAAAATGGATGACACCAACAATATCCTGATGTTTCCCAAAAAACGCTTCCACCTTAGATTTTTCTTTCAAATCCAATTTCTCAAACGCTGGGGCTTTACCCGTAATCGCAGTTATTCCGGCCAAAACATCAATTGAAGAGTTGGAAAGATCATCAATAATGACCACCTCAAAACCCCTTTCCTGTAATTCCACCACGGTATGCGACCCGATAAAACCTAAACCTCCTGTAACTAAAACCTTTTTCATTTATGAATTTGAATTTACAAAATTAATAACGGTAGATGTTATGAATTCAATTTGTTCGGCATCCAATTCGGTGTGCATTGGCAAAGAGATGACTTCTTTTACCAATTGATTGGTGACTACAAAATCTTCTTCCTTATATCTTGAATCTTTATACGCTTTTTGGAGGTGTAATGGAATTGGATAATACACGCCACAAGGAATGCCCTTGTCATTTAAGTGTTTTACCAAAGCATCCCGATTGGTATCTTTTACCTTTAAGGTGTATTGATGGAAAACGTGGTTGTCTTCAGTGCCTTCCCTAAAAGGTGTGACAATATTCCTATGGCCTTCAAATGCTTTATCGTAAGCATTGGCGGCCTTTAATCGTGCAGCATTATAGGTGTCCAAATGTTCCAATTTTGAATTTAAAACAGCAGCTTGGATGGAATCCAAACGCGAATTAACACCAACCACATCGTGATGGTAACGCTCATACATCCCGTGGTTCACAATCCCCCTTAGCTTATGTGCCAAGTCATCATCGTTGGTGAAAATAGCACCACCATCACCATAACAGCCTAAGTTTTTAGAAGGGAAGAATGACGTAGATGCCACGTGGCCGATAGTGCCAACTTTAGCTTTTCTTCCATCACTATAGGTATACGTTGCTCCGATGGCTTGTGCGTTATCTTCTATAACATATAAGTTGTGTTCTTTGGCAATTTCCATAATAGCTTCCATATTGGCACACTGTCCAAATAAATGCACCGGAACGATTGCTTTTGTATTTGGTGTGATCGCTTTTTTAATGGCTTCAATATCGATATTAAAAGTCTTTGGATCAACATCCACCAAAACTGGGGTTAATTGCAACAGGGCAATGACCTCAACAGTTGCGGCAAAAGTGAAATCGGCGGTAATCACCTCATCTCCCGGTTTTAAATCCAGCCCCATCATGGCAATCTGTAGGGCATCTGTACCGTTGGCACATGGGATGACGTGCTTCACATCAAGATAGTCTTCCAAATTCTTCTGAAATTGATGTACTTGCGGTCCATTGATATAAGCCGTAGTGTCAAGAACTTCAGCAATAGACGCATCAACAACGTCTTTAATTTTCTGATATTGACCTTTAAGATCAACCATTTGTATTTTTTTCATCGCGTTATATGTAGAATGAATAGTTTAAAACTTTTAGGTTTAATTAGGTAGCGAAATTACGAAATTGTGCTGCTTATACCAATCATTCCTAAAGGTTTAATTTGATTTTTGATGCACAAATTGGGTTGTTGTATGCAAAGCACTTCGAAATTTCCGTTATGATTTTAAAGCAACCTAATAGAAAGAAATGTATTTTAGCGCAAATCATTCTTCTTGAAACCACTTTACAACATAACACTTTACATCGCCGGAATTATTCTCAAAATTTTCGCTTTCTTTAATAACAAAATCAAATTAGGCGTCGACGGTCGTTCTAAAACCTTCAAAATCTTAGAAGGACATCTATCCAAACATGACCAAACCTTTTGGTTCCATTGTGCATCTTTAGGCGAATATGAGCAAGGCCTGCCCATTTTCAAGCAATTAAGGGCAGAAAACCCACATCACAAAATCGTGTTGACCTTCTTCTCCCCTTCAGGATATGAGATAAGAAAAAACACTGAAATTGCAAATGTGGTGGTTTATCTTCCTATGGATACAAAGAGCAATGCAAAACGTTTTGTAAAACTTGTCCATCCGGAGCTGACCATCTTTGTGAAATATGAGATTTGGCCAAATTACCTCAACGAATTAAAAAAACAAGGCTTGAGGGCCATCTTGATTTCTGCCGTTTTCCGAAAAGAACAATCTTATTTCAAATTTTATGGCGGTATGATGCGAGACGCCTTAAGAACATTTGAACATATTTTTGTCCAAGATGAAAGCTCAAAACGTTTATTAAGTTCGAACCATTTCGACAATGTGACCGTAGCCGGAGATACGCGCTATGACCGCGTTTCGGATCAATTGCTACAGGACAATGCACTCCTGTTTATAGAAGATTTCGTTGATGGCAAGCTATGTATTGTTGTAGGAAGCTCATGGCCTGAAGATGAAGCAATGTTTATAGCCTATATAAATTCCTTTCCATCAGATAGCGTCAAATTTATCATCGCGCCCCATAATATCAAAAGCAATCAGATGGCCCATTTTGCCAATCAGCTTAATAAAAAAAGCGTTTTGTTTTCAGAAAAAGACGATAAAATCCTTTCGGAGTTTGAAGTATTCATTGTCGATACCATAGGTCTTTTAAGCAAGATCTACAGTTATGCCGATATTGCCTACGTTGGTGGGGCCATGGGAAATACTGGGCTTCATAATATATTGGAACCAGCGGTATTTGGCGTTCCTATAATCATTGGAAAAAATTATAAAAAATTCCCAGAAGCCTTTCAAATGATAGCAAATGGCGGGGTCTTAAGCATAAAAAACAAGGAGGAACTTCAGGCTTCGCTCAATCGATTGCTTAAAAATTCTGAAGAAAGAATAGCACTCGGTGATTTGAACAGCAACTTCATTGCCAGTAATAAAGGGGCAGTGTTCCAAATCATGAGCTATATCCGTAAATAAACTATCGATATCGGTCAATATCTAAAAAATAATTCACAATTTTATGGAGATCACCCTTAAGTTACCTAAATTCGAGTCTTAAATTAACACTAAAACATTTATAATGAAAAAATTACTATTAAGTTCTGCCTTGGTACTTGCCTTAGGTTTCTCATTGACATCATGTAGAGATACAGACAAAAAATCAGATGATTCAGTAATCATTATAGAAAAGGAAACTGACCAAGCCGAAGGTGCCTTAGAAAAGGCTGGAAAAGCCATTGACAATGCTGCCAAGGAAGTTAAAGAAGCAGGCAAAGCTGTGGATAGCGCTGCAAAAGAAGTTGTTGGTGACGATAACTAAATTAATGCCTTGTTGGAATAAATTAATAGAGACTCATCAATTTGGTGGGTCTTTTTTATTTCGTAGCAGAAATAAAAAACCCTGACAATCTTTTGATTATCAGGGCTTAGTACTCAAGGCGGGACTTGAACCCGCACGTCCTAATGGACACAGGATTTTAAGTCCGGCGTGTCTACCGATTCCACCACTTGAGCAAATTCACAAAGTATTCATTGCTTTAAAACAACCTTCCGCGGCTGCGGAATTCATACTCTTGCTTTTTTATGGAGCGAAAAACGGGATTCGAACCCGCGACCTCCACCTTGGCAAGGTGGCGCTCTACCAACTGAGCTATTTTCGCGTTATTTCAATTAAATATAAGAACATCATCCGACGTCTATCGGATTGCGAGGGCAAATTTAATACATTTCTTAGAATTGCAAAGCCTTTTCAACAAAAAATGACGTTTTTTTTATGCGCGTTTCTTTTTCAACAACATACGCTTAATTTCATTCAATTTCATGAGCGCCTCAATTGGGGTCAAAACGTCAATATCAATATTGACAATTTCTTCTTTAATCTGTTCCAACAAAGGATCATCCAAATTAAAAAAGCTCAATTGCATGTCGTTTTCAAGGGTTCTTACCTTATCGGTCAACTCTTCGCTACTGTGCGACTTTTCCAATTGCTTCAAAATCTTATTTGCACGGTGGATGACTTGCTGCGGCATTCCAGCCATTTTAGCCACATGGATTCCAAAACTATGCTGACTGCCGCCTTCAACCAATTTTCTCAAGAAAAGCACGTTGTTTTTTAATTCTTTAACGGATACGTTGAAGTTTTTGATGCGCGCAAAGGTTTCAGTCATTTCATTCAACTCGTGATAATGGGTGGCAAATAGAGTTTTGGCCTTACTTGGATGCTCGTGCAAATACTCACTAATGGCCCATGCGATGGATATACCATCATACGTACTTGTACCACGTCCTATTTCATCCAATAGAACCAAACTTCGCTCAGAGATATTGTTCAGAATGGAAGCCGTTTCATTCATCTCTACCATAAAAGTGGATTCGCCCATCGAGATGTTATCACTCGCCCCTACGCGTGTAAAGATTTTATCGGTCAACCCAATCTTGGCATGCTCAGCAGGTACAAAGCTACCCATTTGTGCCAATAAGACAATTAATGCCGTTTGACGCAATATGGCCGATTTACCAGACATATTCGGCCCGGTAATCATGATGATTTGTTGTCTATCTCGATCTAAATAAACATCGTTGGCAATATAAGGCTCGCCGTGTGGCAATTGCTTTTCAATAACAGGATGCCGTCCATTTTTAATATCCAAAGCAAAAGAGTCGTTGATTTCTGGACGGGTGTATTTATTTTCAAAAGCCAATTGTGCAAATCCGCATAAACAATCCAATTGCGCAATCAAGGCCGAATTTTTCTGTACAGGCTTTATAAACTGCCCGATCCACAACACCAATTCGGAAAAGAGTTGCTGCTCAATAGCCAGAATCCGCTCTTCCGCTCCAAGGATTTTTGTCTCGTATTCTTTTAGTTCTTCTGTGATATATCGTTCTGCATTCACCAAGGTCTGCTTCCTGATCCAATGCTCAGGCACTTTATCGCGATGACTGTGTCGCACTTCTATATAATAACCATATACATTATTGGAGGCTATTTTGAGTGATGTAATCCCCGTGATTTCACTTTCACGTTGCAACATCGCATCTAAATAATCTTTGCCGGAGGTGGATAAGGATCTGAGTTCTTTCAATTCTGAAGAGAAATCAGACGAAATGGTATTGCCTTTTAAAATATTAACCGGTGCCTCTTCATTTAAGGTTGCTTTGATACGTTGGCGCAGCTCTTCACACAGCTCCAAACTATCACCTATATGTTGCAAGGCTTTATTATCCGTTTTTTGCGTGAGTGCTTTTATAGGCACAATAGCCTCTAATGCATTTTTTAACTGAACGACTTCTCTTGGAGAAATTTTAACCGTCGCCACTTTTGAAATCAACCGCTCAATATCATTGATGAATTTGATTTGATTCTGTATTTTTTTAAGATTCACAGCATCATCCAAAAGATATTGAACCACTTCATGACGCTGATTGATTTTTTCCATATCAATAAGTGGCAACGCCAACCAACGCTTTAGGAGACGACCTCCCATAGGTGAAATTGTACGATCAATCACATCAATCAAGGTCACTGCATTTTGATTGTAAGATTGATAGAGTTCGAGGTTTCTTATGGTAAATCGATCCATCCAAACATGGTCATTTTTGGTAATACGCTGAATGGCGGTGATATGTTGCAATCTATGATGTTGGGTTTCGCTCAAATAGTGCAGAACAGCTCCTGAAGCAATGATACCTTCATATAATTCCTCAATCCCAAAACCCTTTAAGTATTTTGTTTGAAAGTGCTTGAGCAAGGTTTCCGTGGCATAATCATCCTGAAACACCCAATCTTCCATATAAAACGTATGAAAGTCCGGACCAAAAGTATCCTTGAACACATTGCGCTTTGGTTTGGAAACCAAAACTTCACTCGGGTTGAAATTTTGAAGCAATTTGTCTACATACTCAGTATTTCCTTGCGATATCAGAAACTCACCTGTGGACACATCCAAAAATGAAACTCCAATCAAGTTTTTACCAAAGCAGACCGCAGCCAAGAAGTTATTGGATTTGGAATGTAAGATATCATCATTCAAGGCTACTCCCGGAGTTACCAATTCGGTTACGCCGCGCTTTACAATTGTTTTTGTTTGCTTAGGATCTTCCAATTGATCGCATATGGCAACACGGCAACCTGCTTTAACCAATTTTGGCAAATAAGTATTGATTGAATGGTGTGGAAAGCCAGCAAGCTCTGTTTCACTGTCACTTCCTGCACCTCGCTTGGTCAAAATAATATCCAATATTTTGGAAGCTTTCACTGCATCGGGTCCAAAGGTTTCGTAAAAATCGCCCACCCTAAAAAGCAATAAGGCATCAGGATACTTTGCTTTTATAGCATTGTATTGTTTCATTAACGGAGTTTCCTTTTTTACTTTTTTTGCCAATGGATTTGTGTTTTTTAGTGGTATTTTTGACCTGAATATCAGGACTGCTAAGGTACTTATTATTTGAAGGTTTGGAAAACGGAGAGCGCAGAAGTTATTTACAATTAATGAACGAAGAATTCTCGAATAGTTATTTCGCAGAGTTACGCGGAGTTTTCACAACGTTACGCGGAGCGTTATGATCAATTTGTATGACTTTCGTGGGTTTGTGGCGAAATTTAAGAGATTTGCATCTTCAGTTGAATTGGCGCGTTATTGAAACCTCTCAGGTTTATAAAACTATAAGATCCCCTCCCGATAACTTTCGGGATCGCGGGAATGAAAACATATTTTCAATGAGAAAACTAAAAAACAGCGAGCTCGACCGATTGAGCGTTGACGAATTTAAGAGGACAGAAAAAACACCGATAATTATTGTTTTGGACAATATCAGAAGCTTAAACAATATAGGCTCTGTATTTAGAACCTCGGATGCCTTTTTGGTGGAAAAAATCTACCTGTGTGGTATTACTGCAACTCCGCCCCATAAGGACATCCATAAAACAGCTTTGGGAAGCACAGAAACTGTGGACTGGGAATATATTGAGAATACGCTCGATGTTATCCAGAAACTCAAATCGGAAAATGTTATTGTTGCTTCTGTTGAACAAGCAGAGCACTCGGTCATGTTAAACGACTTTGCTCCTCAACCACAAACCACCTACGCACTGGTATTTGGCAATGAGGTGAAAGGCGTGGCACAAAATGTAGTCAGTGCAAGTGATTTGATTTTGGAAATTCCACAATTTGGGACGAAACATTCGCTGAATATCTCAGTGAGTTGTGGCCTGGTGGTATGGGATGTGTTTAGTAAGATGGGAAGTAGAAAGGTTTAATGGCTCGCAGAGGCGCAAAGACGCCAAGGGTAGGCCTATAAACTCATGAGAGCTGAATTGAACGATTTTATGCTTGATTTGTACTTTATCCTCATAGCTTCGTGCCTCGTGCTTCCCACTTCAAACTTCCGTCTTTCTACAAATCTCATCTAAAACCCATAAATAATCTGCTCTATTTTCAACAAAATCGCGATCTGAAATATCAATAATTTTGACATTGAGTTCAGTCTGATTTTTCAAAAACTCCAAATAGCCAGTATTGATCTTTTCGAGATAATCGTTTTGAATGTTCTGTTCATACTCACGACCTCGCTTTTTGATGTTCTCCTGCAAACGTGTCGTATTTTGGTACAAATAGACATATAAATCAGGTTTGGCAATATCTCTATACATTAAATAAAAGAGCTTTCTATAAAGCCTAAATTCATCTTCCGGCAAGGTTATTTTCGAAAAAATCAATGATTTATAAATGTCATAATCGCTCACCATAAAATCCTTGAACAGATCCAACTGTGATAAATCATCACTAATTTGCTGATACCTATCGGCCAGAAATGACATTTCCAAAGTAAAAGCATAGCGTTGGGGCTCTTCATAAAACTTTGGTAAGAAAGGATTATCCGCAAAACGCTCCAATATCAACTTCCCATTAAAATCATTCGCAATCTCATATGCCAAACTTGTTTTTCCAGCACCAATATTCCCTTCAATAGCAATATAATTAAAGTCGCCAAAACCATACTTCTTCATCGGATTTTTCAGCCAAATATTAATAGGTTCAATCGTGCTGTTATCGTCACATTTTTCCAAAAGTTCGCCCACCGAAGTTCCGTATTTGGGGTGCATCATTTTTGGAGCAATATCATATAAAGGTTGTAACACAAATTTACGTTTGTGCATATGGGGGTGTGGGGTCGTAATGAGCTCCGAAGTGACGATGTCGTCATCATAAAAAATCACGTCCAAATCAATGGTTCTGGATTCGTAAATATCTGTTAAGCCACGTGTCCGTCCAAGTTCAGTCTCAATAGTCAAAAGTTTGACCATAACTTCTTCAGCAGAAAAATGAGTATCCACAAAAACGCAGGCATTATAAAAATTTTCAGCGAGCACATCCTTTTCAAATCCCAAAGCCGGCGTATTATACACTCTTGAAATAATATTGATCTTCCCAATCTGCTTAAAAATAAGGTCAATAGCGTCTTGCAGATATTTTAATCTGTCGCCTTTATTGCTGCCAAGTGCGATGTAAACTTTATGCGGTTGATTCATATCGGATGCCAAAATAAAGAAAACAAAATCATTTTATGTGATATTTTTGTTGAAAAAAACAATTTAAAAGAGAGCAATGCTATTCTTCTTAAGCTATCTTTATCTGTAGGTTTTCCCTTATTTTTAAAAAACGTTCAACCCTAATCGAAATAATGAATTGACACGCTCTAAAAATTGCTAAAGTTTTATTAAACTTTAACATTTACTCGGCTTTTGCAACAAACTTTGCGTATATATAGATACTAAACTATTGTTTTTCACTTTGTGAAATTATAAACTAAATTTTTCAATGAAGAAATTTCTAAAAATCACCGGCATTACCTTATTAGTCCTCATCATCCTATTGATTGCCTTACCTTTTGTTTTTCAGTCGCAGATTAAAGGGATGGTCAAAAACTTTATTAATCAAAACCTCAACGCTAATGTAGAGTTTAGTGATGTCAATTTGAGCTTATTCAGAAGTTTTCCACAGGCCCATGTGGAGGTAAGTGATTTGGTCATCACCAACTTCGAACCTTTTAAGGATGAGACCTTCGTGACCGCAAAAAATATAAATTTCACGATGTCAATAAAAGAACTTTTCAAATCGGCCGATGAACCTATCGTTGTGAACTCCATCAATGTCAACGAAGCATTATTGACCTTGAAAACGGATGCTTTTGGCAACGTTAATTATGATATTGCAAAGGAAAGTGAGACGCCGCAGGACACTACCTCCTCTAGCTTCTCGTTTGACATCAAAGAGTACAGCATTAAAAACAGTGCACTAACTTATATTGATATTCCGGCCGACATGCAATTTTATGTGACCGAACTGAACCATACAGGTAAAGGCACGTTCTCTGGTGACATCTCTGAATTAGACACAAAATCTGAGGCAAAAGTGAGCTTAACCATGGATAGCATCAATTACTTGAGTAATAACCTTGTCAAATTGGATGCATTAATAGACATGGACTTGAACGCACAAAAATATACTTTTAAAGAAAACAAAGCACTCATCAACCAATTGCCAATTGAGTTTAACGGATTTGTTCAACTTATAGAAGAAGGTCAAAACATCGACCTATCCTTCACAAATACAGGCTCTTCGTTTAAAGATTTCTTAGCGGTGATTCCTGAAGCCTATTCTAAGAATTTAGATAATGTTGAGACTACAGGGAATTTCAAGATCAATGGCATCATCAAAGGGAAAGTAACAGAAACCACCATCCCTACCTTGGATATTAGCATCAAATCGGACAATGCGTCATTCAAATATCCAAACTTACCAAAGCGCGTTGAAAACATTATAATCGACACCGAAATCAAAAATGACACTGGAAATGCAGATGACACTTATGTTGCCATCAACACCCTGAACTTTAAAATTGATAGTGATGTGTTCAGATCCTCAGCATTGATTAAAAACCTTACTGGAAATATGCAGGTATCCGCAGATGTAGACGGCACCTTAAATTTAGCAAACCTTTCCAAGGCCTACCCAATAGAACTTGAAAATGAGTTGAGCGGGATTCTTAAAGCCAAATTGAACACTGCTTTTGACATGAACGCCATCGAAACCAGCGCCTATGACAGAATTAAGGCTTCTGGAAATGCGTCTATCAGCGACTTGGTGTTTACTTCAGAAGCCATGAACCAACCGCTACATATTTCAAAAGCTGAAATGACATTTAATCCTTCCACAGTAACCCTAAACAGTTTCAATGCGAAAACAGGGAAAAGTGATTTTTCTGCAACGGGAACAATTAACAATTTAATTGGATTTATGCTGAGCAAGAAGGTCAACTTAAAAGGAAATTTCAACCTCAGTTCAAATACTTTGGCATTGAACGATTTTATGAGTGAGGAAACCGAAACCACTACAGCGGCAACGTCTAACAAATCGGCATCTACATCGGAAGGATTGAAAATTCCCAAATTTTTGGAATGCACTGTTACAGCAAATGCCAACACCGTTATTTATGACAACCTCAATTTAAAAAATGTAAAAGGCGTTTTGACCATAAAAGATCAGCAAGCCACCATCAACAATCTGAGCTCAAGTATTTTTGATGGAATCCTTTCACTTTCAGGAGATGTCAGCACCAAAGCTGATACACCATCATTTAATTTAAATTTGGACGCTAGTAATTTTGACATAGCCAAGTCGTTCAGCGATTTAGAATTATTACAAAACTTGGCCCCAATAGCCAAAGTTCTTCAAGGCAAACTCAATAGTAGCATTAAAATATCGGGTACTCTTGATAAAGAGTTTTCACCAAATTTAAATACCATCTCCGGAAGTGCTTTTTCAGAGCTACTAACTACAGACATTGATGAAAATGCGAGTCCGTTATTATCAAAATTGGAAGGCGCGCTAAATTTTATAGATTTCAGCAAACTGGATCTGCGCGATTTAAAGATCAACTTAGATTTTTCGAACGGCAAAGTAAATATCAAGCCTTTCGATTTAGCATATCACGATATTGGTATTACTGTTTCAGGGGCTCACGGTTTTGATAAAACGATGACTTATGATGCCGTTTTTAATGTGCCCGCAAAATATTTAGGAAGTGACGTGAACCGTCTTATTGGAAAAATCAACGATAACGAAGTAAATAAAATCACCATCCCAGTTACTGCGAACATTTCTGGGACCTTTACTAATCCAAAAGTATCTACGGATCTAACTAGTGGGGTGGCCAATTTAACCAAACAACTGATCGAGATTGAAAAACAAAAGTTAATTGGAAAAGGGACAGATAAAATAAAAGATTTACTAGGAGGCGTTTTAGGAGGCAGCACGAATCAGAATCCAGAAAATACTACAACCAAAGATTCTACGGTTAGTCAAACCCCTCCAACCAATACCCAAACCCCTCCAACAAAAAAAGATAGCACCAAAAATAGTAGTGAAACAATAAAAAACACACTTAAGGATCTTTTCAAATCCCAAAACAAGAAGAAAGACACGGTCAATTAAAATAGAGGGAAACTCAGCTAAAAATTTTGAAAATGAGGTATTTACCTGATTTAAGGCTAAAATAACCTCTAATTTAAAAAAAATCACCGAATTATGTTAAAGTAATGTGAGAGTGCTTGCTTTTGTCGTTTAATTAGTTATACTGTAGGGTTAACGTTCATTAAAACAAAAGAGATTACATGAGGCAATTAAAAATTACAAAGCAGGTTACGAACAGAGAATCCAAATCCCTTGATAAATATCTACAAGATATTAGTAAACTGCCCTTGATTACAGCAGATGAAGAAGTGGAATTGGCGCAACGTATTAGAGAGGGAGATCAGGAAGCTTTGGACAAGCTTACAACGGCCAACCTTCGTTTTGTTGTATCTGTCGCTAAACAATATCAAAATCAAGGCTTGACCTTACCTGATTTAATCAATGAAGGTAACGCCGGATTGGTCAAAGCTGCAAAACGTTTTGACGAAACCAGGGGTTTCAAATTTATTTCTTATGCTGTTTGGTGGATTAGACAAGCAATTCTTCAAGCTTTAGCAGAACAATCTCGAATAGTTAGATTACCTTTGAACAAAATTGGTTCGATCAATAAGATCAATAAAGCCTATTCGTTTTTGGAGCAAGCACATGAGCGACCACCAAGTGCTGAAGAAATCGCCACGGAACTAGATCTGACTATCAAGGATGTGAAACAGTCCATGAAAATTTCAGGACGTCATGTTTCAATGGATGCACCTTTAAGAGAAGGAGAAACATCAAGTTTATACGATGTTGTTTCTTCCGACGATTCTCCACGACCGGACCGACTTTTAATGACGGAGTCTTTAAGTTTGGAAATTGATAGGGCGCTAAATACACTTTCGCAAAGAGAAAGTGACGTCATCCGATTGAATTTTGGTTTGAGCAATCAGCCACCAATGACCTTGGACGAAATTGGCAAGACCTTTGATTTAACCAGAGAGCGTGTACGTCAGATACGTGAAAAAGGAATCAAACGATTAAAGCACACGTCAAAAAGCAGAATTTTAAAAACTTATTTAGGATAGACCTAAATACTCAATACTATAAAAACTATATATGTTAAGAATCGAAATTAAAGAAGGTGAAAATATTGAACGCGCTATTAAGCGTTATAAGCGTAAGCACAGAAATGTCAAGGTTATGCAGACTTTGAGAGAAAATCAGTACTTCACCAAACCATCTGTCAGAAAGAGAAGACAAATGCAAAAGGCAGCTTATATCCAACATTTAAGAGATCAGGAAAACATGTAGGTTTTTGTTAGAATGAAATTAAAAAATCACGTTATACTTTCATGACGTGATTTTTTGTTTTCCAATGGGATGATCTTCGTAAAAATCTTCAAAAGTCTTATCCGTTACATACTTATCTTTCAACACTTTATAGGTCATCACAACAACAAGAACCTGCCCCAAGCAAGTGAGATAAAACACCCAATTAAACGGCATGTCCATAGCCACCATGATGGTCAAAGTTACCAACAATAGGGTGGTGATTGCCACATAAAACATAACTGGAATTTTCATGATTCTATATTTAAGATTCACATATAGGAAGCCGCTATAAAAAGAAATTCCTAGCAACAACCTTCATACTCTTAAATTACGATATTTTGCAGTGGCGAAAAAATATCAAGTTGTAAATTAATGTTAAGAACACTGTTTAAGTGATTGATAGAGCAACAATATACCCTTCGCTACTACGAATATTAAAAACCGTTTGGTCTTCAAATATGAGGTACTGCCCTTTGATACCTTTTAGAACACCCTGATAATTTGGTGTTTTATCCAAATTCAGACTTTTCGGCTTCTCAGGATATTGCAATACCGGAAACTCAATATTGGTTTCCTTATTGTTGGCTATATAGTATTCTTGAGCTTCGGCAGGAATGTATTGCCTTAATCGATCACGCCACTCTACCAAGTCTTCATCTACGATATCATTTTTCAACATGGTTCGCCAATTGGTCTTATCACCCACATAATCTTTAAGGGCCACCTCTGTAATCCCCGCCAAATATCTATTGGGCACTTCAACTATTTCAATCGCTTCGTGTGCGCCTTGATCAATCCAGCGTGTGGGTACTTGAGACTTTCTGGTCACGCCTACCTTGACATTACTGGAATTTGCCAAATACACAATATGAGGCCTCAATTGCACCTGCTTCTCATATTCTAAATCACGATCCTCTATGTCTAAATGCGCTGTACTCAATTCAGGTTTCATGATCCAATCCGCAGCTTGAGGGATATAAAAAAAACAGCTTTTACAAAACCCTTGTCTGTAAATTGGCTTGTTGAGCGAGCAGTTGAGACATTGGTAGCCTACAAATTGAATCGCAATCGTCTTATCCAGTAACTGATTCACATTGATAAAGTCATTATCAAAAACAAGATAGTATTGAATAGGATGGGAAAACTCCGTTTCCATTTTGGTCAAAACCCCTTGATATGTCATTTATTTAAAATTTTTATTTAGAAGAATTAATTTAAAAAAAGTGTTATTTTTAGTCTTTAAAGATACTATAAATATGCCAATCCCATTAGTTAATTCAATTGCTTCATGGTTTTTAAAAAAGCGATTCCATCAAATTGAATTGTTCTTGAAATACCCTAACGAAGTACAGAATGAATTACTTCAGGACTTGCTCATTACAGCAAAGGATACTGAAATTGGCAAGCGCTTTGATTTTGCGAGCATAACAAATTATCAGACCTTTGCGGAAAGAGTTCCAGTTACGACTTATGAAGAGTATCAAGCCAATATTGAAAGAGCCCGAATGGGCGAAAACAATATTTTCTGGCCATCACCCATAAAATGGTTTGCCAAATCGAGCGGAACCACTAATGCCAAAAGTAAATTTATACCCGTAAGCAATGAATCCCTGGAAGAGTGCCACTACGCAGCCAGCAAGGACCTGTTGTGCATGTACCTCAACAATAATGAGAATTCACAATTATTTACGGGGAAGAGCCTAAGATTAGGAGGCAGTAAAGAACTTTATAAAGAGAACGGGACCGTTTTTGGCGATTTGTCTGCCATTTTAATAGACAATATGCCATTTTGGGCGGAATTTAGCAGTACACCAAGCAGCAAAGTATCCTTGATGAATGACTGGGAATATAAAATGCAAGCTATCGTCAATGAGACCATTAACGAAAATGTGACCAGTCTTGCAGGTGTCCCATCTTGGATGCTAGTCCTCCTAAACAATGTTTTAGAAACCACAAACAAACAGAGCATTTTTGATATTTGGCCTAATTTGGAGGTGTATTTCCACGGAGGAGTAAGCTTTCTCCCCTATGTTGACCAATATAAAGCGATTTTACCAAGAAAAGATTTTCGGTATTACGAAATCTATAATGCATCTGAAGGATTTTTTGCCATACAAGATCAGAACAACTCAAGCGAACTCTTACTCATGTTGGATTATGGGATTTTTTATGAATTTATCCCCATGGATGCCTATGGTACACCAGAACAGCGAATCATTCCATTGGCTGAAGTTGAAATCAACAAAAACTATGCAGTGGTCATCACTACCAATGCGGGACTTTGGCGCTATATGATTGGAGATACTATACGTTTTACCTGTTTACGACCTTATCGTATTAAAGTTAGCGGCCGAACCAAACATCATATCAATGTTTTTGGCGAAGAACTGATCATTGAAAATGCCGAGGATGCCTTAAAAAAAGTATGCAGAGAAACCAAATCGCAAATTGTTGATTATACTGCAGCTCCAATTTTTATGAGTGGCAAGGAGAAGGGGGCCCATGAATGGCTCATCGAGTTCAAAACCCCTCCACAAGACATCAATTACTTTAACGAACTTCTGGACAACACCTTAAAATCATTAAACTCCGATTATGAAGCAAAGCGATACAACAACATCACGCTTAATAGTCCTAAAATTAATATTGCAAGACAGCAATTATTCTATGATTGGTTAAAACAACAGGATAAATTAGGTGGCCAACATAAAGTACCCAGACTTTCCAATACACGTCATTATATGGATGCGCTGCTAAAATTGAATCTACAGCTGTAGTTCATCCTAGATAATAGCATTTAGTGTTTTTATAACGAGAATAAAGAAGGCTTTATCTAAAAACTAATATTGTAATTTTTATCTTACAATTATGCCATTATATTTACACCGCAGTAATCATTAGAGAGGATAACATTGAGATTGAAACCGACTCAAAAGAGGTACAATCAATAGATTCTTATTGAAAATAAATCCAAAAGCATTGCTCCTGCAATATTAATTTTTAAATCCAAAAAATAAAAAAACCACCCTGAAAAGAGTGGTTTTGTTATTTTGATCTAATCTCCGATTTTAAGAAACTGCTTTCAATCGCTTTAAAGTCGATTTATCCAACTTATCCTCTGCGTAGTCTTTGGTAACATGAAGTTTTTTCTCTTTGCTACTTGGCAATTCATACATGGCATCCGTTAAAATCTCTTCACATAGCGATCTTAATCCTCTCGCTCCCAACTTGTATTCAATAGCCTTTGAAACGATGAAATCCAAAGCTCCGTCTGTAATACTGAATTTTATGTCATCCATTTCAAACAGCTTTTTATATTGTTTGATAATGGCATTTTTTGGTTGCGTCAAGATTGCTCTCAAGGTTTCGGCATCTAAAGGGTCCATATAACTTAAGACCGGTAAACGACCAATAATTTCTGGAATAAGGCCAAAATCCTTCAAATCCTTTGGGACAATATATTGCAATAGATTGTCACTATCTATGACATCATCTTGAGAGGCGGCTTTATAACCAATAGCTGCCATATTGAGACGTTTTGAAATAATACGCTCAATACCATCAAAAGCACCACCAGCAATAAACAAAATATGTTCTGTGTTGACTTCTATGAATTTTTGATCAGGATGCTTTCGCCCACCTTTTGGCGGAACGTTTACAGTAGTGCCTTCCAACAACTTCAGTAAAGCTTGCTGTACGCCTTCTCCAGAAACGTCTCGGGTAATTGATGGGTTATCACTTTTGCGGGCAATCTTATCAATTTCGTCAATAAACACGATACCTTTTTCTGCTTTTTCAAGGTTGTAATCTGCAACCTGCAACAGACGCGTCAAAATACTTTCAACATCTTCACCAACATAACCGGCTTCGGTCAATACCGTAGCATCCACAATTGCCAGGGGCACATTGAGCATTTTCGCAATGGTCTTTGCCATTAAAGTCTTTCCGGTTCCAGTTTGTCCAACCATGATGATATTGCTTTTCTGAATTTCAATTTCATCCTTGTTTGCCGGCTGCAACAACCTCTTATAATGGTTATAAACCGCCACTGACATCACTTTTTTGGTGTATTCTTGACCAATAATATATTCATCAAGAAACTCTTTAATTTGCTTAGGTTTTTTAAGCATCAATTCTGACGACAACTCCGCATTCCCACTTTGTTTTGACTCTTCCAAAACGATTCCGTGGGCCTGTTCAATACACCTGTCACAGATATGGGCATCCAAACCTGCAATCAACAAATTGGTTTCTGGCTTTTTCCTACCACAAAACGAACATTCTAAATCTTCCTTTGCCATAACTCTTTTAATTCTTCATTTATTCAAAATACACTTTTATCGCTATTGATAAGTGTGTAATTATATTTTCTTCGAACTAGATAAAACCTCATCAATCATGCCATACTCCTTGGCTTTTTCTGCTTTCATCCAGTAATCTCTATCACTATCCTCATATACCTTTTCATAATCCTGACCGGTATGTTTACTAATGATTTTATAGAGCTCCTCCTTTAAGGTTACAATCTCTCTCGCCGTGATTTCAATATCACTGGCCTGACCTTGAGCCCCTCCTAACGGTTGGTGGATCATAACACGAGAATGCGTCAATCCACTGCGTTTACCTTTTTCTCCTGCACATAACAAAACGGCTCCCATTGAAGCGGCCATTCCTGTGCATATGGTTGCCACATCGGGTTTGATGAGCTGCATGGTATCGTAAATACCAAGTCCGGCATATACACTTCCGCCGGGAGAATTGATATATATTTGTATGTCCTTGGCTGCATCGGTACTTTCCAAAAACAATAATTGTGCTTGAATGATATTCGCGACCTGGTCATTAATGGCCGTCCCCATAAAAATAATACGATCCATCATCAATCTTGAAAACACATCCATCGCAACCGCATTCATCTGACGTTCTTCAATAATGTTCGGCGTCAAACCAACAGGATACATACTGTTCATAATTTGATTGTAATAGGTACTGCTGATACCTTGATCTTTTATTGCGAATTTCTCAAATTCTTTTCCGTAATCCATAAATAGTATTTAGTTCTTAAATTCGTATAGCCCCAACTTCAGTGGGAAAATTGTATGACCATTACAGTGTCAAAAAAAAGCGTAAAACCTATCAGTTTTACGCTCTAAAGATAACGATTTAATTATAATTATTAGCTGTAAAACTCTTTTACAAAATCATCATAAGTAATTTCCTTAACCTTAAGGTTAGCTTCTTTTTTGTAAAGTTCCAGCAGTTTTTGACTCATTAATTGTTCTGACAAACGTCTTACCTCCTCTTTATTGGATAAAATACGAGCCGCAATATCCTCTAACTCTTTATCTTGAGGATCCATTTGGCCAAATTGTGCCATTTGCACCTTGATCATTTTCTTGGCAAAATCCTTCAAGTCATCAAACGTAACCTGCAAGTTATATTTTTCAATTAATTTACCTTCAATTAATTGGTAGCGCATGCTTTTTTCAGAATTTTCATATTCTTCTTTAGCCTGATCAGCGTCCATTGGATCTTCACCAGCGGTCTGCATCCATTTTTGCAAGAACGCTGCCGGAAGGTCAAATTTTGTGTTTTCCACCAAATATTCAGTGACATCATTCATGAATTTTTGATCGCCTTGTTGTCCGAATTGTTTTTCCGAATCTTCCTTGATCTTAGCTTTCAATTCAGTAACTGATGTGACCACATCTTTACCGAACAACTTATCAAATAACTCTTGATCCAGATCAGCCAATTCTCTGGTGTTGATTTCTTGAACGGTGAAGGTGACTTCAATGTCCAAATCATGGGCATCATCATGAGATACCTTTAAAAAGCTCATCAAATCATGACCGTCATTAAATAAGCCTTTGGTCTTTAAAGTGACAACATCACCAACTTTAGCACCAACCAATGCTTTTTCGGCAGCTTTGCTTTTTATCTTATCTAAAGTAAGCGTCGCTTTATTGTTGATTTCCTTTTCTTCATTCACAAAAACACCTACAATCTCTGAGTCGTTTGTAACCGTCTCCTGAGAAACCAACTTGCCATATTGTTTACGGATATGCTCCACTTGGCTGTCAATCATTTTATCATCAGCAACAATACTGTAATGCGTGATTGGCTTTTTGCTCTTGAGCTCTACTTCAAATTCTGGTGCGAGACCCAACTCAAACTCAAATGTGAAAGAATCAGCATCCCAGTCCAAATCATCTTGTGCTTTTGGCAATGGATTACCTAAAACATCCAATTTCTCCTCAGTCAAATACTTGTTGAGAGCATCCTGCAAAAGCTTATTGACCTCATCAACCAAAACGGCTTTCCCATACTGCTTTTTCACCAGTGTCATTGGCACACGGCCTTTTCTAAACCCTGGGATGTTGGCCGACTTACGATAATCCGCAAGAATTTTCTCTACCTTTGCGCTATAGTCTTCCTTAGCGATATCTACTTTTAAAACAGCATTTAATGCGTCAATGTTTTCTCTTGTAATATTCATATTATAATTAATAAAGCCAGATGGCATATTATTTTTAGTGATTTTAATTCTGCCAAAAACCTTCTAAAAAGTAAAGTCAGTTCAATTTAAGCTTAGTTTTTTCTTAAAAAAAGACCGCAAAATGCTTGTTGAACTAGCAGAAAATCGGGACGCAAAAGTACAAATTATTTAAATCTGAACAAAGTTTTTAAACACTTGATTTATAAGCTATTTTTTGTCTTTGTCTAACAGTGAATAAAGTACGGATTGCAGAAACGATAAAAGCACACTAAATAGGAGTGCAATCCAAAATCCATCGACTTCAAAACCACCCATAAATTCATCTGCCAATAGGATGATGCAAGCATTAATGACCAACAGAAACAACCCTAAGGTCAAAATAGTAATTGGCAAGGTTAAGATTACCAAGATCGGCTTTAAAATAGCATTGAGAATTCCTAGTAAGATAGCCAATATTATAGCTGAAGTAAATCCGGCAACTTCCACTCCTGGAAGAAACTTTGCCAATACCACCACAGCAATAGCCGTAAGCAATACTCTTATAATTAAGTTCATATTAATTGGATTAAGTTAAAACTGTCATTTTTTAGGTTTATTTTCCCGCACATTGAACAGGATAGGTAATGAATATGGCACCACTACAGGTTTGCCTCGCTGAATACCGGATTGCATTTTAGGCAAAAGTTCAATCACCCAAATGGCTTCTTTCTCCAGAACAGGATGGGTTCCTCTGGCTTGAATATCCACTGCTTTTCCTTCCTTGTTTATTTTGAACATTACCAGGATACGCTGACTTTGGTTCAAACCCAATCCAAGGGCTACATTTGGGTTAAACTTCGCACCTACAAATTGTGAAATCTTATCACTCATGCATCTTCTCCGTTCTTTATTTGAATACTTGTCTTCACACCCAGGATAAACCGGAACCTTTTCTATCGCACCCTCTGGAACTATCGTTGGTGTCAATAACGTATCAGAATCAGAAGTCAAGGCCCTTCCATTGTCAAACTTCAGTCTGGCCATCACTTTCCCAGAAGCATCATATTGCACCCAGTTTTTGTGAAGCTTACCTTCTTTATAATTCCCAGACCACACCAATTGTCCGTTTTCCAGATATCTTTTTTCTGTACCGTCCTTTTTATCTTTCCGCAAGCTGCCTTCCAATTTCAATTGTCCATTGGTGTATAAATTCTGATAAACACCATCTCTATAACCATTTTTGTATTGAACGGACCACTGCAATTCTCCATTGTCATAATATTGCTTCCAAACCCCAAAAAGCTCTCCATTGACAAAATTTGATTCTATTTTTAATTCACCGCTTTCGAGATACTCCTTATAGAATCCGTCGTTTAAAGCACTTTCATAAAATAGAGATCCACTTTCATAATACCCTTTTGTAATGTATTCATTGTTGATCTTCTTGGTTTCCCAACTCACTTTGCCATCGATAAAAAAGCTGTATATTCTCTATCCCGCTTGCCATCAGTATAAGTAAAGACTTCTGCCAATTGCCCATTAGGATGATATGTTCTCCATTCACCATCCTTTTTTTTATTTTTATATTGCCCTTCCGTCTTTAACTTCCCATCTTCAAAAAACTCTACAAAATCACCATCTTCTTGCGCATAAGAAAATTGAAAGCATATTATAAGTAAGAAAACAGAAGTGACTTTTACCATTGGATATTGTTTTTATGTATGAAGCGTTTAATTTAAAAATTCAATTACGGCATTATAAAAATCGGTCGGATTTTCAGCATGCAACCAATGACCGGCATTGGAAATCGTCACAATTTCAGCTTTCGGAAAGTGTGAATGAATCAAACTTTCATCTTGAAATGAAATATACTCAGAGCGATCACCACGTAAAAACAAGGTTTCCTTTTCAAACTTGGCATGCATCGGTAAAGGCTCTCCTACCTCATTCACCTGCTCTTTTAAAACTTCTAAATTGATACGTAATGCAAGTTTCCCTTTTTCTTTCCAATATAAATTCTTGAGTAAAAACTGTCTCGTCCCCGAATCAGAAACATAACGTTTTAATTCTTTATCTGCAGCACCTCTACTTTTAAGTTTTTCAAAGTCTAAAGCAGATAAACCATTCAAAATGTCATCATGATGGGTGGGATAATAGCGTGGTGAAATATCGGCGATGATCAATTTAGAAACCAATTCAGGGTATTCAACCGCAAATAGCATAGCAGTTTTCCCTCCCATAGAATGCCCTAAAAGAACGATGTCATGTATATTATGTTCATCACAATAACGCTTCAAATCTTCTACCATGACCTCGTAGTTAAATTCATCACTGTGAAAACTGCGACCGTGATTACGTTGATCAATAAGATGCACCTCATATCCTTCCTCACTGAATTGCGTACCTAATGTTTTCCAATTGTCGCTCATACCCAAAAATCCATGGAGAAAAACAAACGTTTGGCCTTGGCCTAAAATAGTGGAATGAAGATTCATGATGATTTATGATTGTTGATTTATGATTGTTGATTTATGAACGATGACTGAAGACTGCCTACTATTTCAACTGTCTCAAATACATATTGATTACATTTTCAATGCCCAAATACAAACTTTCAGAAATTAAGGCATGCCCAATTGAAACTTCCAACAAGTCAGGAATATTCTGCTTGAAATATTTGATATTATCTAAAGACAGGTCATGTCCTGCATTGAGGCCCAAACCCAGTGCACTGGCTAAAATGGCGCAATCTCTGTAAGGTTTGATTCCCATTTTATCTCCGAGACTGTAGGCGTCTGCATAGGCTTCAGTGTACAATTCAATCCTATCTGTTCCCGTAGCTTTTGCACCTTCGATTTGCTTCATTACAGGATCCACAAAAATAGAAGTGCGAATCCCGTTCTGTTTAAATTCTTTGATGACATCAACCAAATAGTCTTTATGTTTAATGGTGTCCCATCCCGCGTTAGATGTAATTGCATCCTCCGCATCAGGCACTAAAGTAACTTGAGTAGGCTTCACCTCCAGGACCATATCCATAAATTGCCGGATCGGATTGCCTTCAATATTAAATTCAGTATATACTTCTGACTTTAAATCATACACATCCTGATAGCGAATATGTCTTTCATCAGGTCTTGGATGGATGGTGACGCCTTGGGCACCAAACTTTTGAACATCTCTCGCAAATTGAACCACATTCGGAACATCCCCACCTCTTGAATTTCTAAGGGTTGCAATCTTATTGATATTTACGCTCAACTTTGTCATAGCTTTTATTTTAAAGGACAAAAATACAAAGTAGATCATGCTTTTTGTTGTTATTTTTAATTATTTTGCAAGAACAAAACCAAGAACATGCCATTACGAGAATATATTATTAACGATATTAAGCCACTAAACATAAATGATAAGGTAAGCGACCTTAAATTGATGTTCAATGAGCTGACGTATTCTCATATTCCAATTGAAAACAATCAAGCATATCTTGGATGCATCTCTGAGACCGATGTCCATTGTTTTGACGGCAAAGACACTATTTTAGAATGCAGCCATTCCTTAGAAGGATTTTTTGTGAGATTAGATACCCCTTGGTTGGATGTTTTGGAATCCTTTGCCCATAATTCATGCAATATTATGCCAGTATTAGATACTCAAAACAACTATTTAGGCTATTACGAGCTCAATGACATTATTGGAAGATTTAATGAAACGCCATTCTTTTCAGAACATGGCGGCACTCTAATCATTGAAAAAGGCATTCAAGATTATTCGTTTAGTGAAATCTGCCAGATCGTAGAATCCAATGACGCCAAGATTTTAGGCGCGTTCATCTCCAAAATGGAAGATGATCTGGTTCAAGTCACACTTAAAATTGGTAGTTTAGGGCTTAATGACGTCATACAAACCTTTAGAAGATACAGCTATAATATTATATCCGGCCACGAAGAGGACACCTATATTGAAAACTTAAAGGAGCGTTCAGAATATTTGAACAAATACCTTAATATGTAAGTCTATGAAAATTGCTATTTATAGTCAGAATTTCAAGAATAAAGAGACATGCATAGGGACACTTTTGAATTATTTGTCGCAGAAAAAAGCTAATGTTTTTATTGAAAATCAGTTTTATAGGCTTATCGACAAGCATTTTGACCTTAAAAACAATTATAAGGAATTTGAAGTTTTTCAAACCCTCGACAATTCCTTTGACCTGCTCATTAGCATTGGCGGCGATGGCACTATTTTAAGGGCAATAACCTATGTAAGTGATCTTTCCATACCCATTATTGGAATTAATACTGGCCGCCTAGGCTTTTTGGCAACGATACAAAACAATCAAATTGAGAGTGCTCTTGACAGCATTTACGAAGGCGACTACAGAATTTCAGAACGCAGCCTGTTAAGTATCGAAACCAATCCTGAAAACAAAGACTTAGTACAGCTCAATTTCGCACTCAACGAAATAGCCATAAGTCGAAAAAATACCACCTCCATGATTACGGTAAACACGCATTTAAATGGAGAGTATTTAACATCCTATTGGGCAGATGGCTTAATTGTTTCCAGCCCCACAGGTTCCACAGGATACTCACTTAGCTGTGGTGGCCCCGTAATTTCTCCGGACGCAAAGAGCTTTGTCATAACGCCTATCGCACCGCACAATTTAAGTGCAAGACCCTTGGTTATTCCTGACGACACCCAAATCCAATTAAAGGTTGATGGGCGCGAAGACTTTTATTTGATTTCATTGGACTCACGAATCGCAACTTTGCACAACAGTACCATTGTTACTGTCAAGAAGGCAAGCTTCAAAATAAAGATGATTGAACTCCATAGTGAGAGCTTTATTGATACCCTTCGCAAAAAACTGCTTTGGGGAGAGGATAAACGCAACTAAACAATAAAAGCTTTTAAATACTGTTTATCTGTAATACAATTTGATTCAAATTGTTATAGGCTAATCTTATTTATTATATTTGCAAACTTTTAAAATTATATGAGATATATCATTTTAATAATATTTAGTGTTTGTTTTATCTCGAACATACAAGCCCAAATTTACGAAGGTGGTTTATTCCTTGGTGGAAGCAACTTTATTGGTGATGTCGGCTCAACAACATACATTGCACCCAACAAGCCAGCAATGGGTCTACTGATAAAATGGAATAGAAGTCCGAGACATTCGTTCAGGGCTTCTCTAATGTTTACTGAATTGGAGGGCATTGATGGCCGTTCGAATGATCCGAGAAGAATTGCAAGAAATTATAATTTTAAAAATTCAATTTTAGAATTTTCGGCAGGTATGGAATTTACGTTTTTAGATTTTGATCTTCATAGTACTGATCCTCAAATGACCCCCTACCTTTATACAGGAATTTCAACCGCAAGACATAACAACTACTTCTTTCAAGGGGGTGTCCAAACCTCTGAGAATTCACAAAGTTGGGCTTATGGTATTCCTATGATTTTGGGATTTAAAACAACAACCATGTTAGATGGTGTCATACTAGGCGCTGAAATTGGAATAAGATATACCTTCTCAGATGAAATAGACGGTAGTGTTCCAGACGCACCTTCCAGAGCACCTTTTAGTTTTGGTAATTTAAACAGCAATGACTGGTATGTGTTTTCTGGGATTACCCTAACTTACACCTTTGGTCAAAAACCTTGTTATTGTAATTTTTAAGTGGATTTAAAAGAACAGATACATACCGACAAACTTCCCAACCATCTGGCCATCATTATGGACGGTAACGGCCGTTGGGCAAAACAACAAGGACTCCTTCGGGTCATTGGTCATGAAAACGGCACTAAATCCGTAAGGGAAGTCGTTGAAGCCAGTGCCGAAATCGGCATCAAACATCTTACGCTTTATGCATTTTCTACGGAAAACTGGAACCGTCCGAAAGTGGAAGTAAAAACACTCATGAAGCTGTTGGTCAAATCCTTGAAAAAAGAGATTAAAACTTTACAGGACAATGACATTAGGCTCAATGCCATAGGCTGTTTGAATGATTTGCCGAAAAAAGCAAAAGAAGAACTAGAAGAAGTCATAGAAAAAACCAAAAACAATAAGAGAATGATTCTGACCCTTGCACTGAGTTATGGCTCGAGAGAGGAACTCATAAATATGGTTAAAAAAATATCTGATAAAGTTAAAAATAATATAATTTCAAGCGATTCTATTGACGAATCCATTATTAATAAGCATCTTTACACGCAAAATTTGCCAGATGTAGACTTGCTCATCAGGACCAGTGGAGAACAAAGAATCAGTAATTTCTTGTTATGGCAAATTGCTTATGCTGAATTATATTTCACCAGTATTTTATGGCCCGATTTTAAAAAGCATGATTTATATACCGCTTTGATAGACTATCAAAATAGAGAACGACGATTTGGAAAAACAAGTGAACAACTCAGCTAATAACATGCTTTTGAAAACAATTTTTAATACCTTTCTCAGTGCCTTCTTTCTTTTAGTTTCCTTGGCATCTTTTGCACAGGAAAGCCCTTTTAGTTCTGGACAAAAATACACCATAGCCGAAATCATCGTTACTGGCGACACTAATTTTAGTGAAGCAACTATCGTTACTTATTCAGGCCTAAGAAAAGGCGAAGTCATCGCCATCCCTGGAGAGCGCATCAGCGAAGCTCTTAAAAAACTATGGGGTTCAAATCTTTTCAGCAGTATAGATATCTATCTCACCAAGACTGAAGGTGATCAGGCCTATTTGGAGATTAATCTTCAAGATTTACCTGAACTCAATGATGTGGAGATTAGAGGTGTCAAAAAAGGTAAAAAAGAAGCCTTAATAAAAGACAACAAATTGAACCGAGGTGTCAAAGTCACCGAAAACTTGATTACTACAACCAAAAACTACCTTACCAATAAATACAAAAAGGAAGGCTTTTACAATACCAAGGTCACAGTAACTACAACACCTGTAATGGACTCTATTGAGAAAAGCCGGGTCAATATGTTGGTGAACATAGAAAAGAACGATAAGGTTAAAATCAAAGAGATTGATTTTGTTGGGAATGAAAAACTGAGTGACAAAAAGCTCAGAAAAGCCATGAAACACACCAAGCAAAGAAACTTTTTACGTTTTCTGAAGCGTTCAAAATACGTGAAAGACAATTATAAAGAAGACTTGGTAAGCGTGATTGACAAGTATAAGGAAAATGGTTATAGAGATGCCCGTGTGATTTCCGATTCTATTTACACCAATGAAGACGGTACGTTATCAATAGCAATCAAGATAGAAGAAGGTGAAAAATATACTTTTGGCAAAATTGCTTTTGTTGGAAATACCATCTTTACTGACCAACAATTAGGTGCATTGTTGGGTATTAAGGAAGGAGACACCTATAATGGTGTGGAACTCAAAAAGAGAATTGCCGACAACTCAAGACCTGACGCGCAAGACATCACCAACCTCTATCAAGACAATGGTTATTTGTTCTCAACAATCAATCCAGTTGAAGTTAGTGCGGATGGAAATGTTATTGATATGGAGATCCGTATCTCAGAAGGAAAGCCGGCCTATTTTAACAATGTTACTGTTGTTGGAAACGACAAAACCAATGACCGTGTAATCTATAGAGAGTTAAGAACCCGCCCAGGGCAGCTTTATAGTAAGAGTGCCGTTGTAAGAACAGTGAGAGAGCTTGGTCAATTAGGTTTCTTTGATGCGCAGCAATTGAGCCCGAATTTCAAAAATGCCAATCCCAATGAAGGGACTTTGGATATGGAATATTCCGTTGTGGAAAAAGGATCCAGTCAAATCGAACTTCAAGGAGGTTATGGTGGCGGTGGCTTTATTGGAACACTCGGTCTGTCCTTCAATAACTTTGCCATAAAAGACATTTTTAAAGGCGAAGCCTACAAGCCAGTACCCACTGGTGACGGCCAAAGTTTAGCTTTGCGATTACAGGCGAGTCGTTTTTATCAGACCTATAGCTTCTCTTTTACTGAGCCATGGATGGGAGGAAAACGTCCAATCCAATTTTCAACCTCTTTATCGCATACCATGCAGTTCTTGTACAACCCTAGAACAAGAGATGCAGACAAAAGCAAGAGCTTTACTATCACCGGAGTTACTGTTGGCCTTGCCAAGCGTTTGACGCAGCCAGATGACTATTTCACTTTATCTCAAGCGGTAAGTTTCCAACATTACGATTTACAGAACTATAACACAGGTCTTTTCACCTTCGGTAATGGTTACTCCAATAACCTAGCTTATACTGTTGGCCTTAGCAGAAACAATACCCATACTGATCCAATTTACCCAACTGGAGGGTCAAGTTTTTCTGTTACCGCCAAAGTGTCTCCGCCGTTTTCACTTCTGAACAATGTTGATTATACTGCACTAAAAGACGAAAGAGCCGCATTAGACCCATCTGATCCTGACGACTACGCCCGTATGGGAGAAATTGATCAAGAGCGTTACAAATGGTTGGAGTTTTATAAAATTAAATTTAAAGGCGATTGGTACACTCAGATTATTGACAAATTGGTCATTAAGTCTGGTCTTGAGTTCGGTTTTCTTGGAGCATACAATAATGACAGAGGGGTGATTCCTTTTGAACGTTTCTTTGTTGGAGGCGATGGTTTAGGAAACTATTCATTGGATGGTAGAGAGTCCATAGCCATGAGAGGTTATCCAAACCAATCATTGTCATCACAAGACGGTGGAACTATTTACAACAAATTTTCATTGGAACTTCGTTACCCAATTACATTAGGTGCACAAGCAAAAATTTACGCTCTAGGGTTTATGGAGGGTGGAAACTCATTTGATAATTTCAAAGATTATAATCCGTTCAACCTTAAGCGTTCTGCGGGTGTTGGCCTAAGAATTTTCATGCCTGCGTTTGGATTGTTGGGCATTGACTTTGGTCATGGATTCGATGCACTTCCAGGTCAATTAGAAAAAAACGGGTGGGAAACCCACTTTATTATTGGACAGCAATTTTAAGTTTGGCATGGTATTTTCTATTGATACTTTGACGATTTAGTTGAAGTGTTAAAATTTTTTAGAATATATTTCGTTAATTTGAAAAATATTACGCTGATCAGACAGAGTCGTTAAGTTAATCTGTCGTTTTAGAATTTATAGCGTGACCAATAAATGATAAAATATAAACAGATGAAACACAAAGTTCTTTTTTTAGTGACCGTCATAAGTCTTTTGAGCTTTACTTCAAATGCACAGCGTGGTGTAAGAATTGGGTATATAGACACTGAGTATATTTTACAAAATGTTCCAGAATACCAAGAGGCCACAGCGCAGTTGGACGCTAAAGTCCTTCAATGGAAATCTGATGTAGAACAGCGATTGGCCGCCTTGGATCAAAAAAAATCACAGCTTAACAATGAGCGCGTGCTTTTAACCAAGGAATTATATGAAGAACGTTTTGAAGATATCAGCTTTGAGGAAAAGGAAATTTTGGATTACCAACAAAAACGATTTGGTCCAAATGGCGATTTGATGATTCAAAAGACTCAATTGATCCAGCCCATCCAAGATCAAATTTTTGCAGCAGTTCAGGAAATTGCGGGAAGCAGGGAATATGATTTTATTTTCGACAAATCGGCTGACGTTGTCATGTTATATGCCGCAGAACGTTATGATCTCAGTGAGTTAGTTCTGAGAAGTATCACCAGATCATCAAAACGAACGCAGGCACAAACCAAATCAGAACGAAGAGCCGCAGCAGAAGAAGATGTTGTTCCGGTAATCAATAAAGAATTGGATGCGCGTGAACAAGCATTAGAGGACAAGAGAAATGAACGTATAAAAGAGGCTGAAGCCCGAAGAGCAGAGCAACAGGCCATTAGAGACTCTATTAAGGCTGATGTTGATGCAAGACGCCAAAAAATATTGGAAGAAAGAGCAAAGGCCAAAGCTGAAAGAGAAAATAAAAATAATCCTCAAGACAGCACCTCGGTAAAGACTGAAACCAAAAGTAAAGCGGCTGAGGGAAGCACAAAGAAAACGGCAGCACAAATTGCCGAGGAAAAAAGACAACAACAAGCCGCTGACCGTGAAGCACGACAAAAAGAACTTGAAGAACGCAGAAATAAAATACTAGAAGAACGTAGAAAAGCAAAAGAAGAACGAGAAGCCCAAAAAAAATCTAAGGATTCCGTTCCAAACAACAATAACTAAAAACAATTAATAATTATAACACGTAATACTATTTTAAAAATGAAACATTTTAAGACCCTTTTATTTGCAGGACTACTTTTTATTGGAGCAACAAGCTTCACTAATGCCCAAAGTAAAATTGCTCATATCAACACGCAAGAGCTCATTAAATCAATGCCAGCAATGAAAAGTGCTCAAGCAGAACTAGAAAAATTGCAAAAAACATATGAGACTGAAATTCAAACCATGGCTACTGAGCTTCAAAACAAAATGAAGCAGTATCAAGCTGAGGTTGACAGCAAGACTGATGAAGAAAATGCCAAGAGATCTCAAGAAGTACAAGGTATGCAACAGAGTATTCGTGAATACCAAAACACTGCACAACAAGATCTTCAAAAAAAGGAATTTGACTTGTTAAAGCCAATTACGGATAGAGCTGAGGCATCTATCAAAAAAGTTGCAAAAGCACAAGGTTTCCAATATGTGTTGGATTCCTCTCCAGGTTCAGGTGTAATCTTAGCTGAAGGAAAAGACCTTATTGCAGACGTTAAAAAAGATTTAGGTTTCTAAATCTATCTTATATCGAAACAAAAAAATCACATGGAAAGCCACTTTTAACAAGTGGCTTTCCTATTTTTGTCCTATGAGCACGCAACCAATTGGCATCTTCGACTCGGGTATTGGCGGGACCTCTATATTTAAAGAGATAAAGGCTCTCCTTCCAAATGAGCATACCATTTATTTGGCAGATAGTTTTAATGCCCCCTATGGCAATAAAACTAAACGAGAAATCATTGATTTAAGTATTAAGAATACAGAGTTGCTGATCAAAAAAAAGTGTAAGCTCATTGTAGTAGCTTGCAATACCGCAACCACCAACGCCATCACAACATTAAGAGAGTCTTACGACATTCCTTTTATAGGCATTGAACCAGCCATTAAACCGGCTGCTTTGAGTACACAAACAAAAGCCATTGGTATTTTGGCCACCAAGGGCACCCTCAGCAGTGAGTTGTTTCATAAAACCACAGATCTTTACAGTGACGGCATCAAAGTGATTGAACAAGTAGGCGAAGGTATTGTGGCACTTATTGAAGAAGGGAAAACAAACAGTGAAGAAATGAAATCTTTACTGAAAACCTATCTTAAACCCATGATCGAAGCGGATATTGATTATTTGGTTTTAGGCTGTACACACTATCCTTATCTCATCCCATTATTGTTGGACATGTTGCCAAAACACGTCAAAATCATCGATTCAGGCCAGGCCGTGGCAAGGCAAACAAAAGCCGTATTGGAACAACGTCAACTTTTAAATACAACATCAACTCAAGGTGACAATCAGTTTTTTTCCAATGGTACCATTGACGTATTGAACGATATTTTAGACGGTAAATATAAGGTGCAATATTTGAAGTTTTGATTGGTCATCATCCCGAACATACCCTTTTCTCTGCCTGAATTCGTTGAGGCGGGCGGTGCACAAGGGTTAATGTTTGATCACCGAAATTAACTTTACCCTGACGTCCTGATTCTTGTTCTCTGTTCTTTGTTCTTTGTTCTTTGTTCTCTGTTTTCTGTTCCTTATTCTTCCTTAAACCAACCGGAATAGGTCACGTAATTTTCCGCAATCCGATGGATTTCACCCGAAATCAATTCAGCACTGATATCCTTTACTTTCTTTGCCGGTACACCGGCATAAATACTGCCTGATTCCACACGGGTGTTTTTGGTGACCACAGCACCTGCAGCAATAATGCTATTGCTTTCCACAACACAATCGTCCATCACAATACTTCCCATCCCTATCAAGACATTATCGTGAACAGTACAACCATGGACAATGGCATTATGACCAATAGATACATTGCTGCCAATAGTGGTGGGCGATTTCTGGTAGGTGCCATGTATAACTGCGCCATCTTGGATATTGACCTTGTCACCTATTTTAATATAATGGACATCGCCCCGTATGACGGCATTGAACCACACACTACATTGTGTTCCGATGGTGACCTCACCTACGATAGTGGCATTTTCGGCGATATAGCAATCGTCTGCTATTTGAGGATACTTTCCCTTTACTGATTTTATGATTGGCATATAAATTCCTTTTAAAAAAGAAGTCTCAGGAATGAAACTGAGATTTCCTTTGGGTTAATGGTCTATGTTGATAATTGTATTTTCTGTAAAAAACTAAAATCCTTCTAAAATAGAACTTCTACAATGAGATTCCTGCCTGCGCAGGAATGAAACTGAGATTTCCTTGTGGTTAATGGTATCTCTTGATGATCGTGCTTTTCTGTAAAAAATTAAAATCATTGAGTAATAGAACTTTTAAAATAGAGATTCCTGTCTGCACAGGAATTTGTCACTTAAAATAAGACAATAATTCTGATTTCCTGGAAGCGGACACCATAATCTGCTTGCCACTGCTCAGTTCAACACTACCGCCCTTCCCTTTTATGTACTTTACAATCTCGTTGACGTTTACCAGATAGGATTTATGCACTCTTGCAAAACCAGATTCGGATAAAGCATCTTCAAAATACTTCAAGGTTTTACTCACAAGTTTCTTTTTTTCGGTAGTTAAGTAAATTTCAGTGTAATTGTCATCGGCTTTACAATAAAGAATATCCACAGTACTCAATACCTCAAAACCATCTTGGGTTGGAATGGTGATTTTTCCATCGACACTCTTGGCCTTCGTAACCAGAATCTGATCTTGCAAGGCATCTTCTTTAGTTCTAATCTCCATCACATAATCTACGGCCTTTATCAATTCATCAATGGAAATGGGTTTCATCAAATAATACGATGCATGGGCATTTAGGGCATCCATCGCGTAGTGATTATAGGCGGTTACAAAAACGGTCTCAAAATTAATGTGGCCTACCCTATCCAACAGGTCAAAAGCATTCCCATAAGGCATTTCAACATCTAAAAACACCAAGTCCAAATCATGATGTCTTATGAGGACCAAGGCCTCTTCAACATTGGCTGCTTCCCCTAAGACCTCAACGCTAGGACAATATTTATCGAGGTAATTCTTTAGAATTTCTCTACTGGTTTGTTCGTCTTCTACAATAATTGATTTTAGTTTCATAAGAATGGGTTGGAAATTGGATGCACGAAGTTAGAAGGAAAACAGATCTAACCTTGTATTTCTATACTTTATTATACAATTCATATTCACAATAAACTTCGAGCCACACGCCTCGAGCTTCAAGCCTATTTTAATCCTTCTTTAAGGTTACCACTACCTTTGTCCCTACATCTTCAGCATCATGGAGGTTTTCCACAAAAACATCGACCTTATCTTTATACATTTCATTCAAAATGGCAACCCGTTTTTTGATATTTCCCATGCCTTTTGAATTTTGTTTCTTCTGATTTTCGGTTTTTAAGGCTTTTGAACGTTCTCTACCAATCCCATTATCGGCAATGGTAATGGTGATTTCGGTATCGTTTTTTTTGTGGATGTCAATATCCAGCCGTCCTTTTTCCAATTTGTAGCGCAGCCCATGCCAAACAGCATTTTCTATATAGGGTTGTAAGAGCATTGGCGGAATCTGATATTCATCAATATCAATGGATTCATCAACAGTAATGGTATAGTCAAACTTATCCTTGAATCGAAAATGCTCCAATTTGGTGTAAAGTTCTAATAGCTCAATCTCCTTTTCCAAAGGAATGAAATCTTCATCGCTATTCTCCAAAACGGCTCGCATCAGTTGTGAAAAATCAGAGAGGTATTTATTGGCGGTTCGTTCATCATTGGATGCGATAAAACTATTGACCGAATTCAAGGCATTAAAAATAAAATGCGGATTCATCTGACTTCTTAACGACTTCAATGCCAGTAGGTTATTTGCAAAACGCTGCTGTTTGATGTATTTGTACATAAAATACGCGGTGACCAATAAGAGCAAAACGCCACCAACAAGTGAATATATAATCAATTCCTGTCGTTTGTTACGTTCTGTGGTAAGCTGGAATAGACTTTCGGACAGTTTATTATCACTCTCCAAAGTGGTGATGCGATTTTGCTTTTCTGCAATATTTCGGTTAAAACGTGCGGCTTGAGACAGTTCCTGTTCCTTCCTGATATAAAGCTCATCAACAACTTCAGTATATGCCTTATATGTGGCCAGGGCCATCTTATAGTCACCGGCATCATAATACACGTCCGACAGTTTTCGTGTGGCATCCTTTTGCACGATTAGATCCTCCTTTTTATTGGCTTCCTTGATGCTTTTTTCCAGATAAGGAATGGCATTATCATAGTCTTTTTTAGCAAAATAGGCACTTCCAATCTTATAATTCTGTTTTTGGGAGGTCAGCGGACTTTCATTATCAATAACTGATTCCGTCTCTATAGCTTCAATATCCTTTAGGGCTTCCTTGCGCAGTTCAATTTCATCATTGTACAACTGATTGGTATTTTGAAAATCGGCAACCGTCACCTTTTCTTTGACGGAGCGCGCTTTGTTTTCCTTGGAGGCCAAACTGAGCGCATTCTTAAAATAATCCTGTGCTTGATTGGTGTTTCCTGCAATGTTATAGGTTTGCGCAATTTTTGAGTTGAGGTCCGTGATCTTTGGTTTGATCAAATGCCTTTGTGCAACAATAAGTCCTTTTTTGTAGTTTTCAATAGCCTTATCGTATTCCTTTATGGCCACATAGGTATCACCAAGTCCTTCATAGAGGACTGTCAATTGCCAATTGGATAAACTGGTAGTGATCAAGCTATTGTAAAGGCCAATACTTTCTTGATAACTCTTATTGTTTCTGTATGCTGCTGCCAATTTCAAATTGACTTCATTCGAGTCGGAATTTTGAATACTTATTCGATAATTGGATACGGCCAAGTCGTACTGTTTCCAATGTATATAGACATCTCCCAAAACTTCATAGGCATCGGCATTTTCTTTAGAAGACCTGCTTTGCAATAAAGCGTCGGTAATAAATTGAATGCTCTTTTCGGCATCTTTCTTTTGATAGGCAACAGCAGAGTCAATAAGTGCATTAAAGTTCTGCACATTTCGTTTATACTTAAAATCTGATGTTGATTCTCGAAGTGCCGGTTTCACCTCAACAGAAATGCGCTCATTGCTTGTTATAGTATGGTAAACCGTTTCAAAGTCCTTGTGCCTGATGACCAGCTCATCACCTTTTTTAACTTGAATTCGGAATTCGCCATCGCTACCCGTCACAGTATATGCTCCGCCATTGACTTCAATATTGACTTTTGAAATAGGCTTATAGGTATCACTTTCTCTGACCGAGCCTCTTACTATAAATCTAGTTTGTTTACTTTCGTTTTCTTGTGCAGGCATGTGCTGCGTCGTAAAACACAGGATAAGGATCAAGAAATATTTAAGAGTCTTTTGCATACATTTTTAACGGTTTAAAAATACTCGTTTTATTTGACTATTTAAAACGGGTGTTTTCAATTCACTCACTTTCTGATCCAATAAACGGCAGTTCGCTAATTCGTTATACCTCTTCACTAATTGATAGAGCACGCTCACTCATTCCAACTTTTTATTTCAGAAAGTTGCAGATAGATTTACGTATCATATAAAAAACAAAAACGATGAAAACGATTTTAAAAACAACAGTCTTGAGCTTGTGCCTTTTCGGATTTTTATCCTGTAATGGGAACTCAACAAAAACACCTAATTCTGATATAGCACTTGCAGAAATCCCAATCCATATTCCAAACAAACAATTTATAAAAGTAGCGTTACTGTTAGACACAAGTAACAGTATGGACGGTTTGATTGATCAGGCCAAAGCGCAACTATGGGAAATTGTAAATGAACTCTCTTATGCCAAATGTGATGATGCCAAACCAAATCTACAAATAGCACTTTATGAATATGGCAATGACAACCTTAATGGCGATGAAGGTTTTATCCGTCAGGTATTACCATTTAGCAGCGATTTGGATGAGATTTCCAAGCAATTGTTTTCATTAACCACCAACGGCGGCAATGAATATTGCGGACAGGTTATTCAAACTTCCTTAAAGCAATTAAACTGGGGAAACAACCAAGTCGATCTCAAACTCATTTTTATTGCAGGAAACGAGCCATTCACACAAGGTAAAGTTAGCTATAAAGATGCAGCTAAAATGGCCCTTGGTAAAGATGTGACGGTCAACACTATTTTTTGTGGCGATTATAACCAAGGAATCTCCAGCTATTGGAAGGATGGCGCCGATTTGGCAAATGGCGATTATATGGCCATCAACCACAACCATAACACGACTTATGTTGCCTCGCCTTATGATGATAAAATTTTGCAATTGAACCAAAAGTTAAATCAAACCTATGTGGCCTATGGCAGTGCAGGTCGTCAAAGAATGACCTTACAGTCAGAACAGGATGCCAATGCCGAAACCTACAGTAGTGCCAATGCAGTTAGCAGAACGGTGAGTAAAAGTTCGCACTTGTATAAAAATGACACTTGGGATTTGGTAGATGCAGAAAAGAGTAAATCGTTTAAGTATGCAGATTTAAAAGACGACGATTTGCCAGCCGAACTCAAAGGAAAGTCAACAGCGCAAATAAAAGCCTATGTGGCCAAAAAAAGTGAAGAGCGAGAAAAGATTCAACAAGAAGTTCAAAACCTGAATGACAAACGCAGGGTCTACATCCTTCAACAACAGAAAGAGGATGACAACGGATTGGAGAATGCCATGATAAAAGCTATCAAGACACAGGCAAAAAAGAAAAATTATTCCTGGGAGTAACTGAACTTACAAACTGATGATACTTGATGGTATCAGGGATTACGGTTGACGATTAACGAAAACATAAAAGTTATTCCACAAAGTTTGCACAAAGGACCGCGAAGTTTCACAAAGATTGACATAATAATAAAACTAGACTGCTGATCACTGACCGAAGACTGAAGACTGCCAGCTTAATTAACCGCTGGACAAGCACAATCATACTTCTTCTTTCTACAATTAAAATTGTATCCAAGTGTCAATTGATGAAAGCCACCATTATTAAATACGACAGAATTTGCTTGATAAGAATAGGTATATGCAAAGACAAAATTCTTATAGTCCAGGCCTAGGAAAGGTGTGAAATATTGGAGGTTTTGGCTACTGACTCCCGTTCCATTGGCAAACTCAGCACCATCCAAACTTCGTCTATATGAAATACCACCCCATAATTTCCCAAAGTCCATCTCTTTATAAACCTTTGCATTAAGATCAATAGAAGATTCCTTGGTACCGTCCCTATATAAAAACATAATAGATGGCTCATAACTCCACTCACTGCCAAGTTTAGAAAAAACATTTCCTGCGCTGAACAAGAAGGTTCTTAGATTATCATATTTAAAGATGCCATTGGCGTTAGAATTGACTCCGTCGTTATTCAAAACATTCTTAACCGTAGCATGGGCGTAAAAATTTATAAAATGATAAGAGAATCCAAAATCGATATTAAAATTGGTTGCGCTTTGTTCGATTCCGGTGATCAAAGGGTCAAAACCCTCATCCAAAAATGTGGTTTCATCTAATTTGTATTGAATGGCTCCAGCACTCAAACCAAAAGATAACATATTCAAGTCGATCTCATTTCGAGAGAACATCAAATGGTGGGCATAGGTGAGATAAGCTCCCGTTTGGGAATGATAGCCGTTTTTATCATTGTAGACAATAGCACCAACGGCCGATTGCGATTCTCCAATACGACTATTGATACTCATGGTTTGCAAAGCAGGTGCATTATCTTGACCAAACCATTGCTTGCGCGCTGTTAGTCTAATCTTGGCGCAATTGGCAACACCGGCCATGGATGGGTGGATCAAATAGTAATTATCGGTTAAATAATCTGAATATATAGGCAAACCCTCTTGTGCCTTACTAAACTGAATTGCTAAAATTACAAAGGCGAGTAAACAAAACTTTTTAAACTTCATATTCATTGTTCTTTTCAGGGCGAAATCGGCTTTAATTTGCGTTTGTCTTTGTATTAGGTCAACAAAAAGCCAATACTACTGTTGGCAACAACACAAATTAAAGTGTCAGTTTACTTGAGCAGTTTTCTATAAATGCCAAATATATAAATTTTTGAACTTGATATCCCATCTACTCCCAAATAAGTAAGATTACATTTCCTATTTTACACAATAAATTTCAACACATATAAATAGGCGCCCATCTTATGTTCCCAAGCGACTTAAATCTTTTAAAACCAATTTCCATAACCATTGTTTTACTTCTATACTGAACGGCAAATATGATTATCAAAAACATCGGGTTTCCTCTTTAGATTCCTTATTTTTGCATAAAGAGATGATCCTATGCAAACGACAACTATTTCAATACAAAAAACCAATAATCCTACAATATTAAAATTTGAAGCTGATAGGTTTTTGACCAATCACGAAAGCTTTGAATTTAGCAATATTGACGAAGCCAAGAATTCTCCTTTAGCACAACAGTTATTTTATCTTCCTTTTATAAAAAAAGTGTATATATCTGGTAATTTCATTGCCCTAGAACGGTATGATATTGTTGAGTGGGAAGATGTCCAAAATGAAGTTGCACAGCAGATTGAACAGTATATCAATGATGGAAATGCGGTAGTAACTGGGGAGACTATGGAAAAGAAGAAACCAGTATCAATTTATGCTGAGAGTACGCCAAATCCTGCGGTTTTAAAATTTGTAGCCAATAGACAACTTGTGGCTACGTCATATGAATTTGTTTCTATTGAGGATGCCAAGTATTCTCCCTTAGCGACAGAGTTATTCCATTTGCCTTTTGTGAAAAGTGTATATTTTGATGAAAATTTCATCTCTGTAACTAAATATGAGGTTGCAGATTGGAGCGAAATTACTACAGATTTAAGAGAATTTATCAGAAATTATATTGAAAGCGGCAAGGACATTATTTTAGCAGATGCTCCAAAAGCTCTCAACAAAACCGGAAGTCAAGTTGAAGCCAACTTTGCCGACTATGACGATATCTCAAAAGAAATCATCACGATTCTTGATGAATATGTAAGACCAGCTGTGGCCAGCGATGGTGGGAATATTGAGTTTCAGTCTTACGATCCTGCAACAAAAAGAGTGAGTGTTATTTTACAAGGCGCATGTAGTGGTTGCCCTTCATCAACCTATACTTTAAAAAACGGTATCGAAAATATGCTTAAACAAATGCTCAAAGATAAGGACTTGACAGTAGAGGCTCTAAATGGTTAATTTTAATTTATTATTCTTATCTTTAAGAATACAAGTAAATTATTAATTTAAAACCTATAAAAATGGCAGTATTAAAAGTTATTGAAATATTAGCAAGCTCGGATAAAAGCTGGGAAGACGCTACAAAAAACGGGGTGGATCATGCCTCCAAAACAATTAAAAACATTAAATCTGTATATGTAAAGGACCAGAGCGTCACCGTTAAAAATAATGAGTTGGCACAGTATCGTGTCAATTTAAAAATAACATTTGAAGTTAACTAATTCATTCAATAGCGCTTTTTTAAAGCGCTATTTTTTTATCTATGAGCGTCCTGACCATAGTTCTCATTAGCTTTGTTGCGCTTGAACATTTCTATTTCCTTGTTTTAGAGATGTTTTTCTGGACAAAACCCAAAGGCATCAAAAGTTTTGGATTAAAATCCAAGGCATTTGCCGAAGACACAAAAGTATTGGCGGCCAACCAAGGTCTGTATAATGGTTTTTTAGCGGCGGGTTTAGTGTTGTCTCTCTTATTGAACGCCTCATATTTTGCATTTTTCTTTTTGGCATGTGTCATTTTTGCTGGTATTTACGGTGCCTATTCCACTAAAAACATCAAACTATTTTATATTCAATCTCTTCCCGGGCTCTTAGCATTGGCAGCCCTAGCCTTTTTATAATAAACGGGCCCATCCCCTTGTGTTTTCCTTTTCAGAATTCCTAACTTTGCATCCTAACGATAAAATATAAGTATCATATGGAAATGCAACAATGGATTGACAAAGGCTATGAACTGATAATTAACTTTGGCCCTAGAGTTTTGGGGGCTATTGTAATTTGGTTCATTGGATCATGGGTCATTAAACTACTTTTGAAAGGCGTTGAAAAAGGGATGAAAAAAGGCAATTATGAAATAAGCCTTCAAAAATTTCTACTCAATCTTTTAAATTGGGCTTTTAAAATAGTTCTTATTATTGTCATCTTAGGCACCGTTGGTATCGAAACCACATCTTTTGCTGCGATATTGGCTTCGGCCGGTTTAGCTGTCGGATTGGCTCTACAGGGCTCACTTGCCAATTTTGCAGGAGGTATACTGCTCATGATTTTTAAACCTTTCAAAGTGGGAGATTATATTGAAGCTCAAGGTACAGCAGGTTCTGTAAGAGAGATCCAGATATTCACCACTAAATTGACTTCTCCTGACAATAAGGAAATTATTATTCCTAACGGCAAATTATCAAATGACAATATTGTGAATTATTCCGCTATGGATTTACGTCGAATAGACTTCGTATTTGGGGTAGGCTATGACTCTGATATCAAACAGACCAGAGACATCTTAATGGAACAGTTGACTTCTCATCCTCTCGTATTGGAAGATCCTGCTCCTTTGGTTAGATTAAGTGCAATGGCGGATAGCTCATTGAATTTTAACGTTAGGCCTTGGGTTAAAAACTCCGATTATTGGAGCACTTATTATGATATTATGGAAAGTACTAAACAGGCATTAGATGCCGCAGGTATTGACATCCCTTATCCACATCAAGTACATATACGTAAAGAGGATTAAACTTTAGCTTTCGTTCCGATGAAATCCTTTAAGTAAAAAGGCTCAAAATAGGCGACATTTTCAATGTCGCCATTTTTGTATTTAGCGTAAGCCAATTTCCCCATTTCATTTGCAGAAGGAAGCTTGTTTTCAATAAAGACTGCGTTGGGATGACGAATAATTTCTTTAGTTTTCTCAACCCCATTCCCAATGAAATAGACCTTGCCCTGTTCTAAAAACTCCTTAAAGCTATCTTCATCCAAAATCTGAGACTGTATCTCTCTTATCTGTTTGTACTGCGAATCATAGACCGCTGCATAAACCTCCATTCTACGGGCATCCAGCATAGGTACAATACATCCGAAATCTATTTGCATTTGATGGGCCAAAGCCTCTAAGGTATCAACAGAAATTAAGGGTTTATCCAATGAAAAACATAGGCCCTTTGCCGCCGACACTCCAATTCGTAACCCGGTATAAGAACCAGGGCCTTTGCTTACGGCAATGGCGTCAATATCTTGAGGTTCCAAATTGGCCTCTTTAAAAACATCATCAATAAATAAATGCAAAGATTCTGCATGCGAAAAATTGGAATTATAATCTTCCTTTAATACCAAAATCTCTGCTTCCTTAGAAAGAGAGACAGAGCAATTGGTTGTTGCCGTTTCAATATTTAGTATATATGACACTTCAGTAGTTTTTAAAAGCTATTTCTTTGCAGCTTCCCTTTCTCCTTTTACTTCTATCTTATCCCCGGGATTCAGGGTTTTGGAGACCACATTATAAGGTCCTGTAATGATCACATCGCCTGCCTTTAAACCAGATAAAATTTCAATATTGGATTCATCCTGAATACCTGTAGTCACAACTCTTAATTTTGCTTCATACTTATTTTTCACGAATACACACTCAAATTTTTCTTCACTTCCAGCCCTTGAAAGCGTCACTTCACTATCATCCCCTTTTTTATCGTATGTCTTTTTAACTGAAGAGGTGTCTGTTTTAATGACAATAGCACTGATTGGGACAGCTACTACATCCTTTCGTTTCTTAGTGATAATATCAACCGTTGCTGTCATCCCAGGTCGGAATGGGGAGAAATTCTCACCCTTACCTTCAGTTAAGTCTTGATAGGACTCTTCAAGGATTCTAACCTTTACCTTAAAATTTGTGACTTGGTCTGCTGTAAGTGTACCAGCTGCCGAATTGGCTATGGCTGTAACAACACCTTTGAATTCCTTTTTTAGATAGGCATCCACTTCAACAATCGTAGAATCCCCTATTTGAACCTTAACAATATCATTTTCATTCACATCAATTTCAACTTCCATATTGTTCAAATTGGCTACCCTTAAAATTTCTGTACCTGCCATTTGCTGAGTTCCGACAACACGTTCTCCCAATTCGACATCCAATTTAGAAATGGTGCCGCTCATAGGAGCATATATGGTAGTTCTGTTTAAATTGTCTAGTGCTTCACTTACCGATGCGCTCGCGCTCTGAACATTATAGTAAGCCGATTGTCGGGTTGCCTGGGCTATTTCATAAGCAGACACCGCTTTGTCCCACTCTGATTTTGAAATAATCCCTTTCTCAAAAAGCTGTTTGTTACGATCATAACTTAACTTAGCTTCTCTTAAGGAGGCTTCTGCCTGCTCTAAACCTGCTTTTATATTTTGATAGGTTGCTTGACTTCTGTTAACAGCAGATTGGATAAGATCAGGATTGATCCGTACCAACAGGTCGCCCTTATTGACCTGCTCACCTTCCTTGAATGGAAGTTCAATGATTTCTCCCGATACTTCACTGGATATTTTTACTTCAATTTCTGGTTGAATTTTTCCAGTTGCTGACACTTTTTCCACAATATTCATAAGGGTCACTTCCTGGGTTTCGACCTCTTTAAAGTTGCCCGTGCTACCAAACCAGCCCGCTTTTTTTCCTACAATCAACACCAAGATCAGGAGTACCACTGCGGATATTAAGATTATTACTGTTTTTTTGCTCATAACGGTTAGTTTATTGGTTGTGTTCTAAGTTGTAATAGATCAACTATCATTAAAATTTTAATTCCATCGCAGGAATTCCAAAATATAGTTCAAGTACCTTTAATTTGAAAATATAGTCATATTTAGCCCGATTGAGCTCAATTTGTGCATTATCAAATTTCACTTTTGATTGGCTAAACTCAAAAGCATTGGTAAACCCTACATCATAGCGTTCTTTGGCGTAATTATAAGCCAATTCTTGTGATTCCAAAGCAGACTCAGCAGCTTCATAAGACTTAAGGGCCCCTCTAGCATCTACATAAGCTTGATAGACTGTCGATTCCAAATCTAATTGGGCCTGCTCCAACTGGTTTTTACTTCTCTCCAAATTAATCTGATTTCTTTTGACATTGCTTTTAACTGAAAATCCATTAAGAATTGGAATATTTAAAGAAAGACCATAAGAAATACCATCATTTTGCGACAATTGATCTATAAATGGATCTGCACCTACCTTTCGGGTAATGGTGTTTGGAAATTCTCCAATAACAGATTGCCCTGTATCTTCAACAACCCCTATCTCTTTTATAATTATAGGATTATTTGGATCAACATCCTGAATGAAAGAAGCAGAGTTTGAAAATCTCGTGTCATATCCAAAGAAAGCAGAAAGTGTCGGGTAGTAAGCACTTTTGGCTATCTGGACATCTTTCTCGGCCAATGCCACATTTTGTTCGGCAATTTTGATCTCGGCTCTATTTTCTTTTGCTTTTTCAATGACTTCATAAACGTTTTTCTTTGCGATTCCTTCATCGACAATATCATAACCCTCATCTTCGATATCAAAATTTTGGTAATCCTTAATCAATAACAATTGAGCCAAACTGATCAATGACACCTGAACCGCGTTTTCAGCATTGACAATGGCTTGTCTTTCACTGGCGTCATTGGCCCTAATTTCAAGAATGTCTCCTTCTGGCAATACACCTGCATCAACGAGCTCTTGTGTTCTTTTCAACTGATCTTGGGTTATTGTGTTTTGCGACGTGAGTACCTTGAGATTTGCCTTATTAAGAATAACTTGAAGGTAATTGTTGGCCACAAACAAAGAAATATCATCCTCCATTTTGGTCAATCGAAACTGAGCTGCCATTTTTGAAATTTTAGCGCGCTGTAGTTCTTTAAAATTCCTAAGTCCGTCAAATAATGTATAGCCAACGCTCACCCTACCGGAAGCAGATAAAAACGTTGTGGTTTGGGCATTATTGGTCAATGGGTTAAAACCTAAACCCGTGTTTTCCGAAACATTTGCGCCCATGCTGACTTGAGGCATAAAATTGCCAACAGCCTGTAAATTTTCGATATCCGTCAGCTCCAGGTCCAACAAACTCTGCTTTACCGAGATATTGTTTTCCAAAGCATGGGCCACACATTCTTTGAGTGTCCATTTTTTTACTTGTGCCTGTGAAGTTACTGTTATTAGGACAAGGACTATAAGAATTGATTTTTTCATAATTAAAATATAAGTCTATCGATTATTTAAAGTGTTACACCTAAAATGGATTATTTGCTTTTAGCATAAGCAGGAATACCTTGAATTTGATTCCAGACCTTTATTTTGTCTGATTTACCAATGCCATTTTTGACTTGTACAAAGATGCCATCGCTAATTCCCAATTCAAGATCTCTGCGCTCAAACTTCTGTTCTCCAACCATTACTTCAACAAAGGGCTTTTGCGTTTGTGGATCAAATTGAACCAAAGCTTCGTTGATTGCCAACACATTCTCTGCTCTTTCCAGAATGATGGAGGCATTAGCGCTTAAACCTGCCCTGATAAAAGTAGAATCAATAGACTTTAGTGTGCCTTTGATCTCAAATTGAATAGCTCCATTTTCAACAACTCCTTTTGGCGCGATATAGTCCAATATGGCATCAAATTTCTTGTCTTCAATGGCTCCAACAGTGATTTCAAGTGGCAGGCCCTCTTTAATTTTGCCGACTTCACTTTCATCGACTTTACCTTCAAAAATCATTTTTTTAACATCAGCCAATGAAGCAATTGAGGTTCCTTCATTAAAATTATTGGCTTCAATAACCTGATTCCCTTCCTTAACCGGCACGTCCAACACCATTCCTGATACGGTCGCCCTAACTTGGGTCTGCGCTATATTGCCCAATCCACTGGTCGTTCCTGTTTTGACAATATCATAATTCTGACGTGCAGAATTTAAATTGATTTCTGCCTGTTCCACACTTTGCTTTGTCTGTAAATAGGTGTTTTTGATCCCTTCAAAATCGTTGGCCGAAATGACACCTTTTTCAAACAATGCTTTTTGCCGGTCATAATTAGTTTGTTGGGTCTGCAAATTGATTTTAGCAGTTTGTAAGGCAGTTTGACTTGAAGAAATATTATTCCTAGCGCTTGATAAGGAGGACACATTGGGAATCACACGAATTTGTGCAATCAAATCGCCAGCTTTTACATACTCGCCAGCTTCTATAAACACTTCTTCGATCACTCCAGAAATATTCGATTTAATCAGCACTTCATCCTTAGGGACAATGTTTCCCGTAGCCACAGTTTTTACAACAATAGTCTGTTCAACCGGAGTTTCCGTAGTATAGGTTATAGGATCTTCCTGGTTTTTTCTCCACAAATAAATCAAGGCTATTGCAAACACTGCAACGATAAGTCCTAAAATAATGACGGTTTTTGTTCTTTTCATTTGATATTAGTTATTGTTTTTTTATGGGTCAAATGGTGCACCTCAAGACGTTTAGGAGTAAATACTCTCCTATTTCGGAGGTGGTTCATTTGATATTAGTTATTGTTTTTTAGTGGTCAAATGGTGCACCTCAAGACGTTTTGGAATAAATACTCTCATATTTCGGAGGTGGTCCACTTGATAATTTTTTTGTTTTATTCCATTCTTAATGCGTCCACGGGTTTCATTTTAGTGGCACTATTGGCAGGTATCAGTCCTGCCAGCAACCCCGACACTACGAGTATGAACAGCGCGATAAAAACAACTGACATACTCACGCTTGGGTTAGCAAAGTTCTCAACAGGCCCATTCATATCCAATGCGTAGTTAAGCCCCCATATGACAGCGGCCGCAAAAGAAATACCTACCATTCCAGATAAAATTGTAAGTATTAAACTTTCTTGCAAAACTTGCGACTTTATGATCCACGGAGTAGCACCTAAAGCTCTTCGGACTCCAATTTCTTTAGTTCGTTCCTTTACCACTATGAGCATAATATTGCTAATACCAATAATTCCTGACATTAAGACAAGTGCGCCCACAAAATAACCCACAAAGCTAAGAATGGAGAATAGGCCATTGACCCGCCCAAACGCTTCAGAAAGATCAAAATTGCCAATCGCCCGATCATCTTCAGGATGTACTTTATGCCTGTTCTTTAGACTCTCAAGCAACTGTGGTTTAAGCGTTGTAATATTTGTACCATCATTGGCCGTAAGTGCCAACCAACCGACATTATCCGCAAAATTGAAAGCCTGTCCAAATGAGGTAAAAGGGACAAAAATAGTATTGGCTTCTTCTTCCTTATCGCCTTGGCTATTGCTCACCTTAAAGGTTCCGATCACCATAAAATTAACACCATTGATCTTTATATAAGTCCCTAAAGTTTCTTCATTCTTATCGTATAAACTCTTCACCACACCTGTTCCAATAACACAAACCTTTCGTTTGGCATTAATATCAGAATAGCTCACAAAACGACCTTGAATAATATCCATTGGTTGCTGTTTGATAAATTCCGGATAATCGCCATTGACCTGAAAAGCTCCGGTCTTTGTACCTCTAACAACATTATTGGCACCGCTATAGCCCCCTAACTGATTTCGTGGTGATACATACTTGAGTTGTGGGAAATCATTTTTTAAACTGGCCACATCGTCCAACTTAAAATTGAAACGGCGTCCTTTAGGCAAGCCTTTATAGGGCTTGGAGGTTTGTTGGGTCCAGATAAACATGGAATTCGTAGCAAAATTACCGAAGCCGGCAGTTACGCCGTTTTTAAGACCATTGGTCAAAGCCAATAACAGCACCAAAATGGTGATGCCCCAAAACACACCAAATGCTGTCAGTAAAGTTCTGAACTTATTTGCATTTAAAGCTTCCAATATTTCGTCCCATCGGTCTTTGCTGAACATATTATTCGTCTCTTAGTGCTATTATAGGTTTAATTTTGGCGGCACGGTAAGCTGGAATAAATCCCGCAATAGCACCTGCAGACACCAACACAAAAACTGTGATCAATGCCGTATTGAAGTCCACTTGCGGATATTTAATAAAGTCGCTTTCTATAAGTGGGCCGATGACTTCCAGAAGGCCCAGTCCGGCGATAAGCCCAAAAAGTCCTGAGAACATAGTCACAAAAATAGATTCCTGTAAAATCATCCCAACTATAGACATAGGGACCGCCCCCAGAGCCTTACGAATACCAATTTCCTTGGTACGCTCCTTAACTATGATAAGCATAATATTCCCTACCCCAACAATACCCGCAATTATAGTCCCAATTCCAACAAACCAAAATACTGCTTTTATGGTATCCACAAGGGAGTAGATTTTTCTTGCTTCTTCCAAGGTGTTATTTACATTAATCGCGCTGATATCGTCCGGGGCAATTATATGTGTTTGTTTTAAATCGTTTTCAATGCCTAGTGAAATTTGTTCGGATAGTTTTACGGCCTCGTCAAAATTATCGGACATCTTCACGGTATAGGTCATATTTCTGATATTATTTCCGCCGTTAAATGCTTTTTGGGCTGTAGTAATGGGCATCATTACTTTACTTTCATCCCGTTCTCCACCCGGATCGTAAAAGACGCCTATAACTTTAAAATTTATTCCATAAAGGGAAATGTCCTTATTGATGGGATCTTGACCTTTAAATAGATCCTGACTCACTTTATTTCCGATAACGGCCACCTTCTTTGCTCCCACCACATCAGAATGATTTAAAAAACGGCCCTGACTGATATCTGCATTTTCAATGAATTGGTTATCGGGTAAAACGCCTTGGATTCTATAATTTCCAGATTCATTTTTATAGTTGACCAACCCGCCCCAAATGGTATAAAACGGCGATTTAAATTCTAAGTGGTCGTCGTATTTATCCACAATATCATTGAAGTCTTGATTTTTGAGCTGAATTCGTCGTCCAGGATTTAATCCTTTATATTCTTTGGTGGTAACGCCTGTCCAAACCGAAATGCTATTGGCAGCATCCCTTTCAAATTGTGAGGTGACTCCATTTTGAATCCCAGAGCTGAACCCTAATAGAATGACCAATATAAAGATACCAGATGCAACGGATAGACCAGTTAAAAAGGTCCGGAGTTTATTTTTACTTAAGCTCTCAAAAATTTCCTGCCAACGTTCAATATTAAACATACTGATTAGCTCTAACTTGTTCAACGAAATTATCATCAATAATGACCCCATCCTTCAAGTTGACAATACGTTTGGTCATTCGAGCAATATCAGGCTCATGAGTAACCAATAAAATGGTCTTTCCTTCATCATTGATACCTTGGATAAGTTCCATGACCTCATTTGATGTCTTGGTATCCAAAGCTCCGGTAGGCTCGTCAGCCAGCAATACTTTAGGATCACTTGCCAAGGCTCTTGCAATGGCCACACGTTGTTTTTGTCCACCGGATAACTCGTTAGGCAGATGGTGGGACCATGGTGCCAACCCCACTTTATCCAGATAATGCATTGCTTTTTCAATACGGTCTTTACGGTTGACGCCTTGGTAATACAATGGTAGTGCTACATTATCTAAAGCCGACTTATAATTGATAAGATTAAAGGATTGAAAAATAAAACCTAAGAATTTGTTTCTGTAGTTAGCGGCAATTTTTTCATTGAGATTTTTAATTGGGACATTATCCAAGGTATATGATCCTTCATCGGCTTCATCCAACATGCCCAAAATATTTAAGAGCGTTGATTTGCCCGATCCGGAAGATCCCATAATTGATACTAATTCGCCTTCCTTGACGTTAAAATTAATTCCTTTTAACACATGAAGCGAATTCGTACCCATGTGGTAGGATTTATGTAAATCTTTAATTTGTATCATAGTAAGACGGTTGCTTCTGCAATGTTACATAAAACAAGACACCTATTATATTAACAAATTGTTAAGACTCATCTTGAATTAATAATAATAAGACTGAAAAAGAATGGATTTGTTACAAGAAAACGTGTTTTTTATACTTTTTTCTTTTTGTAGAATTTCAAGTACATGACTAATCCCATACCGGCAACCAACAAATAAGGGATAACCATTAAATACACTATACCGTCATTGACACCCTTTGCAGTAGACTGCCCTTCTTCACTTTCCAACACTGCACGACACATGGCACACTGGGCATTGGTCGAGAAAAATGTAAACAGTGAAAACAGAATAAAAAAAACGCGAACTTTCATTTTAGACATAATAAGGTGAAATCATAATATAAACAATCACTCCTGAAAGCGCAACGTATAACCAAATTGGAAAGGTAATTCGCGCTATTTTTTTATGGCGCTCAATATTATTGGTGATGGCGCGTACATAAGTAATCAATACAAAAGGAATGATTATAATGGATAATAATATATGGGAAATAAGTATAGTAAAATAAACATATCTCATGATACCGTCACCACCATAAGGCGTTGAGTCGCTCGTCATATGATACGCAATATACATCAATAAAAACACGATCGAACAACCTATTGCGGCGGTCATCAAAGTTTTGTGGAGTGCTATATTTTTGTTCCTAATGGCCCAGAAGGCGATGATCAAGAGTAATGCAGTCAGCCCATTTATAGTCGCATAAATAGGAGGCAAGAACGTCAGTGGTTCAACATCATAACCTAAATCCCGCAAATTGATGCCAAAAAGTGCCCCTACGATCAATGGGATAGTAACTGAAAGTATAACAATCCAAATATTGTATTTTTTCTCCGCGGCCCTATTGCTATTTTCCATCATTCTTTTAACAACTTTGCAATATCTTCTTTCAACCAAGTAATCTGTTGCTCCATTCCTGTCTCATCAACTTTTTCTTCTTCTGAAATGATGCCATTATAGTAAATTATCGGGCTACCTTGACTATCAGATCTTGATCTGATAAAACCGTTTTTGTCGATAAGAGCAAAATTACCCGAATGTTCGAACCCTCCTTCGGCGTTTTCATCTTTGGCCGTATACAGATAGAAGCCTTCATTGGCCAATTTATAAATTTCGTCAACATCTCCAGTCATTAAATGCCAATTAGGACTCGTTATCCCATTATTGTCTGCGTAGGCCTTCAATACCTCCGGAGTGTCAATATGGGGTGTTATGGAAAATGAAGCAATTCCAAAACTCCTTTCATCTGGAAATGCATTTTGAATCTGCACCATATTGGCATTCATTTTTGGGCAGATGCTCGGGCAGGTTGTGAAAAAGAATTCTATCACATACACTTTCCCATCATAATCTTTATTGGAAATGGTGTTTCCATTTTGATCAGTAAAACTGAAATCGGGCACTTTTCTTCTCACCCCGTTGATTTCGATAAATTGTAAATCGGAAAGGTTCCCTGGTCTTTTTTTCGGATTCAGATTAATGTCCTTACTTCTGCTTTCATCTCTCACAATATCGTCATTACTTATGCGATCAATGATTTTTGGCACAAAGTAAATTCCAAACAGAAGTATAATAAACGACACTCCTATGTAAGAGTAATTAGTTTTCTTGCTCATTGGTAATACCTTTTAATTCGTTAGCACGTCGTGTTGAAGAGTCATAATTTCCCTTGCGCTTTTCTCTATACTCTGTAAACAACACACGTATATCTTCACTCATTTTATTTTTTATTATGGCAACTTCCACACAGTCGTATGAGGTTAAATCATAAACATCGGCATTTCTTTCTCTTTCCATTTCGGTCCTATCATCCAAACGTCCACGTTGGTTGAGGTCTCCATCAACAATAAACACCCTGGAAGTAGAGAGGCTCTCATCCAAAGGTCGATCTGATTTCAAACTCTCAAAAAGATCTAAAATGTCATCTTCCTCTAAAAAAACAAAATGCCAATATTTTAGGTCTTCATGAGATTCAATTTCCTTCTTAAGCAACGGAAGTTCTGATTCTGCTTCAGGAGCCATAACGGCAATAATCTGAAACTTTTTAAAACCCTTGAACTTGTCATAGATCAATTGCTTTAAATTGGATGCTGCTGTGGCACTCTGCACTGGTGTTTTTCCAAAAAAAGCTAGTACCGTAATATGGTCTTTAAGTTCAAATTCGCTGATTCCAGAAATATCCTCTACATTCTCCTTGATCACATCGAGTGCAATAAAATTATGCTTTGCTGGATAGAGCATCAAAAGAAACGCCACGGGGAGAAAAAACAGTATGATGAGAACTGAATAGCGTTTGACAAGTTTTTTATTCATTTAAAACAATTTGCACGATTAACACTCTTCCAACGTGCCTATTAAATCAATAAATGCACGCAGAATTACACAAGTGCAAAAATAAAAAAGACGGTTCATATAACCGTCTTTTTATCTATGTTTAACACTTAAATCCTACTGTTCTATCAAAAAGAGATCTATTAAAAATCGGTCTTAACAAATCCATTGGTAAAGACATACTCAACGTAGCCTCCTTCTTGTAATAATATAAAGATTATATAGGAAATCAAAAACACAGCTGTCCAGACCACCATTCGTCTTAAACTCGCGGTTTCGTCTCTCATGTGCATGAAATCCCAGGTAATATAGTAGGCTTTTACGATGGTCAATATTATAAAAATCCAGTTAAGGGCCTTCATTCCCAAAACCTGGCCCATAAACATTTCTGGTTTGTAAATTCCCAAAAGAACTTCAATGGCCGTAACAATAGACAAAAGGATCAATACGCCCCATATTTTCTGTTTGTTGGATTTGAACTTTAATAACCCTCTAAATATTGCCAGTTTATGTGTTTCTGCTGATGCTTCCATGTTTAAATTAAATTATCTAAAATTATACTAAGTAGAAGAATGTAAATACGAATACCCAGACCAAGTCAACAAAATGCCAATACAAACCCACTTTCTCGACCATTTCATAACTACGTCTTCGCTCGTAAGTACCTATAAGGACGTTAAAGAATATAATAATATTTAACATGACACCTATAGACACGTGGAATCCGTGGAAACCAGTGATGAAGAAAAAATAGTTTGCAAATAATGGTGGACCGTATTCGTTTTGGATCAAATTAGCACCTTCTACTACATTTTTTCCCTTGGTTCTTAATTCTCTAAGGGATTCGCTACGGGATAAAATTGTCTTATGGCCATCCTCAGCAGTATAGGTCGTTCTCACAAATACACCCGGATTAGCTTCAAATCCAGCTAGAACTTCTTCAAAAGTAAAACTTGGAAGGGCCTTTTCACCAGAAAACCATAGCCCATCCTTTCGTGCATGTTGGGTACGATCAGAAGATTCGGCTATCGCAAAATCCTTTAATGCGACACGCTCGCCACTTGCATCCACAAATTGTATGATATTCCCACCATGGGTTCCAACCGCTCCGTAACCACCTTTGATAAATGTGGTCCACTCATAGGCTTGGGAACTCAGGAAGATAAAACCTCCCAAAATCGTCAAAAACATATATAAACTCACCTTCGCCTTTTTCATTTGATGTCCTGCATCTACTGCCAATACCATGGTAACAGAAGACATGATCAAAATGAATGTCATGAAAGCCACGAAAATCATCGGATAATTACCGTGAATGAAAGGAACGTGGGTAAACACGTCATCGGCTATAGGCCAAGAATCAGCAAATTTAAATCTTGAGAAGCCATAAGCTGCTAAAAACCCAGTAAAGGTCAATGAGTCTGAAGTGAGGAAAAACCACATCATCATTTTACCGTAACTCGCTTTTAACGGCTCTATACCTCCGCCCCAACGCTTGTTTTCGGCACTAGTGTTCACGACAGTTGAATCCATATGTAGTGATTAGTTTTTTAGTTTAAAAAGTTGCACAAAAATAATCATTTTATTCATCTAAAGAAACATCCTTATTGAATTTTGAAACCCTATAACTAATGTTTTCTGCAGTTGGCAATTAATTTGAATTGAAAAAACACCAACAATTATCCCACAAAATATAAAAATAAAAAGAGATAGACCCACAGAATATCAATAAAATGCCAAAATGTTGCCGCAAGATCCACACCGAGCATATCTGTGGCGCTATACTTCTGTTTAAAATGATTATAAATTACGACTAAAATGCAAACCAATCCCGCTAGGACATGCACAATATGTACCATAGCGATTAAATAAATATAAGACATGGTCACATTACTGGTAGGTCCTGTAAAATTATAGCCCATATCAATGATCTGTTGAAAGCCAACAAACTGATTGGTAATGAACGCAATTCCCAACACCAAGGTTGCTAAAAGCCAGGTTGTTGTCATTTGCCTGTTGTTGCTTTTAAGAGCTTTTTGCGCCAAGACAAAGGTGACACTACTCAGCACCACCATGACCGTACTAATGATGAAGGCATTTGGCAATTGAAAATCCCTTAGCCAATCTTCTCTTGTACTGCTCACGACAAATGCACTTGTCCATCCTGCAAATGACATGATAAGCGACACAATTCCAAACCAAAGCATCATTTTTTTCGCTCTGTTATTTTTCTCTTCAAAGGTTCCTTCTGTAAAATCCATATTATCTTATAAATTTATCGGCAACGTAAACAATCTGTAGTAAGGTGATATATATAACACTAGCAAAAATAAGATGTTTTGCCGCTAGTTCAGTTCTTTTAACATACAATTGCAATGCGTAATAGATCATTCCCAAACCTATGGCAAACACTATAATGGCGGCAACAATGGACAATTTTAAATCTCCCGTGACTCCAAAAACAGGAATGATGGATATTAAGACCGTCCAGATGGTGTACATTACGGTTTGTGTGGCTGTACCTTTATCGCGTTTTCCTGTTGGAAGCATGAAAAATCCACCTTTTTTATAATCGTCAAACAAAAACCATCCAATGGCCCAAAAGTGAGGAAACTGCCAAAAGAACTGAATAGCGAACAGGGTGCCCGGTTCAATTCCGAAAGCATTTCGTGCAGCTACCCAACCCAACATAAATGGAATGGCTCCTGGTATTGCTCCAGCAAATACGGATAGTGGGGTCTTTGTTTTTAACGGAGTATAGACACTTGTGTATAAAAATATGGATATAGCACCATACATGGCGGTGCGTGGATTGATTATATATAGGGAAGCAATTCCAAGAATGGTAAAGATGATGGCCATGGTAAGGGCCGCATTGACCGAGATGCGTCCCGCAGGAATAGGTCTGTTTTTGGTACGGTCCATCAGCGCATCGAGATCCCGCTCAATAATTTGATTATAGATATTGGAAGCACCAACCATAAAATAACCACCAAATGCCAACAATACCAACGTGCCGATTTCAATAGTTGTTGCACCCAACATGTACCCAGCCATTGCTGAAAACACGACACTCAATGATAGTCTCATCTTGGTTATTTCCTTAAAATCAGAAATAGCCGAGACCCTTGGTAAAGAAGATTTTTTTGTTGCCAATCAGTCTTGTATTTGACGCTTGTAAATGCGAGTGCAAAGATACTTTGAAAATTGGTTTTGAGCAATTCAATTAAAGAATAAATAAGTTTCATTGAACTGATTGGATTTTTTGAAACCTAACGGCAGATGTTGAGTTGGTATTTTTAAAATTTGACAGGCTGAAATGCCCTGTCATTGTTGGTGTTTTGCATCGACAAAATATGGATGAAGTGGTGCAATTTGGACTAAACAACTAACTCTCATTGATCAATGTTGAAGATTAATTAAAAAAATCGACTTTGTACAGGAGGTTTCTGTCTCAAAATAGTTTCAAGGGACAGGTTCTAAATTAGAGGATGGTACGTCTGTATTGGAGATTCCTGCCTTGGCAGGAATTATTAATAGTCAAAATACCAATTGAACAAATCAGTCTTGATCCCAAGATTAAACCAAGCGGTACTGTTTTTAAAGGTAGTTTCCGTATTGGCTTCCGGATTGAAATTTCTAAAACTGATGTTGGTAAATACTTTTAAATGACTCACCGGATTTATAATATAGCCTGCCTGCAGTTCGGCATTGAAGGTTTTGGTCTTGTTACCCTGGCCAATCTTCACATGCTTGTCAAATGGACGTTCATTGTAATTTCGATAAATGTCGCCGCCATAACTAAAATTGTCAGCACCATCATTAAAATCCAATCCACGTGTTCCAAAAATAAATTTGGCATCGGCAAACCATCGCTGGTAATTGTAATGTCCAATAATGATGAATTCCCTAAAGTTGGCTCCCCATAAATGGGCCATGGGTTGATTGCTATGTCCATAATTATTGACAATGGTATTATGCGAATACGTATAAGGCCTTACTTGGTTATATTCCAACTGTAACATTAGATTATCAACCTTGAATGCATCGTAATATTTGGCTCCCAATTGGTATCCGAATTTATTTTTCCAACTTTTGTCTCCTGCTTTAACATCGCTTAACGAAAATTCATCCAAGATAAATTGCCCGTATAAATTGACTTTATTATTCCATTTATATTTTGCCGACGCTCCCAAAACGGCATTCCCCGATCCTTGCCCAGCTTCAAATTCAATAGCTCTAAAAAAGATGATGGGGTTGAGATAATTAATATCAAACCCTCTTCCATTGGTGTCGGTCCACATTACGGATTCAAAAAGACCAATATTGAGTCGCTTGGATACATTCCAACTCAAATAATGATTGGCCATATATTTGGTCAGGAAGGCCTTGTCTTCAACTACAGCATCGCGGACGTCACGGAGCCACATCCATGTATTGGTGTATTTTATTTTCCAAAATTTGGTGTTCAATTTCAAAAAAGTCTGCGGGGCGGCCACATCACTTTGAAAGAGCGAACGATAGCCATCTCCTATAAAATTCTTTCCATGTCCAAATTGAAAATTTATGAATTTTGCAGGTGCATACGACAAATAGGCTTCAGCAACTGGATAATCATAGGCATCGTCCTTAAATCGTTTCCCTATCCCTCGTCCTGGAACAATGGCAGGATCAGGACCAAATGCCTTTAAACTTTCGGCATACTGGTTGTAATATTGGGCAAATCTTCCTTGACTTTCAAAGACCGACGTAGAAAAACTGAACTTTTTGCCCAAGCCTCCTTGAATGTAAACGCCTCTGGTATTGTTGAAAGTGGTGTTGAAATCGGCATCGGTATCCTTACCCACCTGTAAATCAAAAACAGGATCAATGGAAAACCAATAATCTTCTCCCTGAATTTGGACTAAATGCTCATCCCATATTTTTCTGCTCCACCAGCCGTCCGATCCTTTTTTCAGGGTTTCCTTTTCCGCTTTAAAATCATAATATTGAGCAACATCTTCATATACAAATGGTTTCGCTGCGGTATGACTGTTTGTTCCCAAACCATTCATGTTGGCATCAAACCGAGAATAGTATTGATGGGTGAAGGGAATGTTCAATTGACTGCTGTATTCAAGTCCTTTATAAGTGACAATATTCTTGGTAATGCTATCAAATTCGTTGGAAACGATCTTGTTGAGATCCTCAAACTCCTTAATGTGCTCTTGTTCTTCCGAAACTTTATTTTTCATGAATTCAGGATCAACCAAAGGAATTTTGATGGTCAATGAATACTGATAGAATGTAGGCTTTCCATTATAAGTTCCGGGCTGAACTTTGGGTAAAGATTGGAACACCCTTTTGGTTTCATCCCTAAGGGCATCATAGATGGCATCCACGTGCACAACGCTTATACTCCCCTCTTTATCCACCTCAAAAAGCACTTTCACATCGCCTTTAAAACCGTCTTGGATTGCCTCTTGTGACACTTTGAAGTTTTGAAATATATAATGGTTGAGTTTAGTGTTGAAGCAGATTTTTAAATTGTCGATTGCCTCGTTTTCGCAGCCTACAAACACAGGGGGTTTTTCGTAAATTTCAATATTTTGGGAAAAACTATTGAGATAAAAACTGACAAATACAATTAAGAAGAAGTTCTTCATAGATGGCTACTAGCTTTTTAACTGGCGAAAGATACTGTTTTTTTCAAAATTAGCCACTAAAAAACCGCTATCAGGAAGGATAGCGGTTTTATTAAAATAAACGTTATTTTACTAGTTTACTTTAAAAATTATAGGCAATACGTATTGGACCGTCACAGGTCGTTCTCTTTGTTTACCCGGAATCATGATTGGGATTTGTTCCACAATCCTCTGGGCTTCCCTCTCCAATTCCGGACGTGGTGCTCGTGTTTGTATTTCCGTAACACTTCCATGCTTATCAATTTTAAAAACGACAGCTATTTTTTGAACTCCTGACAGTCCTAGTTCTGCGGCCATATCTTTATCAAATTTCTTTTGTACAAGATTTGATAGTTTATCGGACATACATTTTAAGCGGCCATCATTATTCTTTTCAGACTCACAGCCTGGGTAAATAGGTGCTATTTCAACACCTATAGTACTAAAGATCTTTAAATCAAGGTCATCACTATCATCCCTCTTATAAACCACGATATCCTGAATATTCAATGGATCCGCTGATAAGGCCGGGCTCTCGGTCAATAGCTGTGTTGGCAAGGTTTCAACAAAATCATGATCTTCAATAATCGGGTCCTTGGTGAGAATATCAGTATTTAATTCGGTTTTTTTTTCAAATACTTCTTTTTCCAATTTGAAGTTGATCGGCATCACTTCAACAACCTTATCTCTGGGCTCGACTTGAGCCAAATCATAGGTTTTTGCTACGAACTTCATTTCAAAGAGCCCATAGGTAAACAGCAAACAAAGAATGAGGCCTATCTGGAAATAAAGCGTTGAATTCTTTTGTAAATTTGCGTCATGTTTGTGTGATTTCACACTGCGAACCTTGCTCTGACCAGCAATATCGCCTGATTTTGTTAAATGTTTCATAATACATGTATTGAAAATGTTAATAATATCATAAAATCACAACAAACGTACCAAAAACGAAAATCCCGTCTAAATTGTTTAGACGGGATTTTTAAATGCTGTCCCAATACTTTCTTATAGGAAATTTCGACTGCCTAAAAGAAGTGTAAAAACAAGAAACCCCGAAGCTTTCGCTTCAGGGTTTTATTTTGTTAAGATTCAAATATTAATCTTGCACTTGGAAAAGAATAGGCAAAGAATACGGTACGGTTACCGCTTTACCACGTTGTTTTCCAGGCAACATTTTAGGAAGTAATCCAATAACACGTTGTGCTTCTTTCTCTAAACCTGGATGTGGCGCTCTTGCTTGAACGTTTGTGATATTTCCAGACTTATCTATTTTAAAGATCACATTAATTCGCTGTCTTCCGGAAAGACCAAGCTCTGAAGCCAAATCAACATTAAACTTTTTATTCACAAATTCGGCTATCTTGTCAGACATACATTGCTTCTTCGCATTATTGCCGACTTCCTTTTCACAACCTGGGAACACAGGAACATTTTCAATTACTGCAAATGGTACCTCAATATCCTCTTCAGGAGCTTCTTCAACGAAAACGTCTTCAACTTTAGCGATTTCTTGTTCTTGATTTGTTTCTGAAGATTCGATTACAGTTTCTTCAACTTCTTCCTCATCTTCTACAATCTCAATCTCCTCCGGTGCTACTGGTGGCGGTGGCGGTGGCGGTGGCGGTGTCTGTAACTGTTCAGTAATTGGAATTTCTTCTTCCAATTCATCGTCCATATTAATCATGCCAATATCAATATCCGATTTATCGTAAGTTTTGTAATTGATGGCCAGATTGGTCAGCAATAACATTAAAGCGAGACCAACGGCAAAATAGATAGAACTATTTCTACCAACGTCTGCTTTCACATTTTTTTTCGGTTCCATATGCTTTGAGTGTTTAAGGAATGCTAAAATAACCAATAATTTGTTAAAAAAGCAAGGGATTAATTTATTTTAACTTTAACTTTCTATAGAAAATTACAAAGAGTACTGCAATAATTGCACCAAAAGCATTCGCAATCATATCATAAACATCAAACATTCTTGCATTGGTTAAATATTTTTGTAGAACTTCCATTATAATCCCATAGACTGAGGCAATAATCAAGGCATAAAAAAGGCCCTTTTTTAGGTTTAAAGTATTGATATAATTAAAAATCAATATGGTCAAAAGAAAATAGGCTCCAAAGTGATTGATCTTATCATCAAAAGATGACCCTAAGGTTTCAAAGCCACCAATACTAACCAAGCTCAATATTAATAGTACTATGGCGTAAACCACTAATATGGCCAATGCCCAAAATTTACGCACCTATCACCTTTTTGTAAGCATCAGCTGATAGTAAATTATCCACCTCGGAAGGATCTGAAATCTTGATTTTAATCATCCAACCTTCACCATAAGGATCTGAATTCACTTTTTCCGGCTCGTCTTCAAGAATAGTATTGAACTCTATTATTTCACCTGAAAGCGGTAAGAACAAATCGGAAACTGTTTTCACAGCCTCAACGGTGCCAAAAATCTCATCTCGTTCCAAAGTCTCATCCAAAGTTTCCACTTCTACATAGACAATATCACCTAATTCGCCCTGAGCAAAATCTGTAATTCCTACAGTTGCAACATCTCCATCAATACTAATCCATTCATGGTCTTTTGTGTACTTTAATTGTGCTGGTATATTCATTTGTAATAAATTTTAGAGTGAAGCAAATGTACTTTTTTAAAATCCTTTAATCAAAATTAATTCCCGAAATTATATCGCAAGGTAATCCCTGATCTGATCGTTGTTTGTGGGAATGCAGTTGAGATGGCATAATCAGAAAACGTATAATCAAAATAGAAGATACCGGTCAGGTTTTTACTAAAGGCATAGTCTGCCTTATATTTCAGGCTCCATATCGTTTGTCCTGAGGTTACTTGATTGTCTTCCAAATCAAGATATCTAATGATGGTTTTGTTATCTCGCACGGAAATATCGGCCATCATGTTTAAGTCAGCCGTAATAATTTGGGTAGGACCAGCCATTTTTGATCGGATTCTCACATTCTTGATTCGATATCCCAATCCCAATATATATTCGTTCCCTTTTATTTCTGTTAACAAATTATTGTCAAAACTTAAAGACAGAATTCTATCTTTTTTAATTTCTGCCATAATTTTTACGGAGTTCTGCATCTCAAAGTCCAATTTCATCAACGGGCTGAACTGCTCTTCTAAATTAATATTGCTAAATAAAGTTTTATTTTTAAAGTTTCCTCCCTGATCGAGTTCTGCCGGGTTGCTTTCGTCATAATCCAGATTGGTGCGGAACTGGTTGATGGTATAGCCGGAGCGGTAGCCATGCGTTACAGAAAAACGCTTGAATTTGTCTTTGAACCACTTTAAGCGCATCAAACCAGTATATTTTAAAGTCCAATTTGGAATTGGGATATCCCTAAATGCACTCAAGCTTACACTACCAGCATCAGATCCTTGATAAGCAGATAAAAAAGCTGGCAATAAAACCGCCTGATTGTTTTTACCAAACCCAACAGGATAACCTTCAGTATCTACTGGATAAGTATCGTTGCCATAGAAATTACGGGCCAAGCGTCTGGCCACCACTAATCGATTGGCTCTAAAGTCGTCAAACGCCGTCGACTGTGTCTCGTCACTTGGGCTAAATGCCGTTTTGATAAGTGATGTTGAAATATTGAAGTTACCAAAGGAATTGGTGATCAGTGAATTGTACACATCACTCAATCCATCACCATTGGAATCTGTTGCATTAAAGTTTTCATTGGTGTTTTCAGAATACATTCTACTACCAATCAGGTCGATTTTCAAATCTTTGATGACTTCAATATTGGCCGACACATCCAAGCTACGGTTGGTTACTTCCGTATATTGTTGGTTGAAATCAGGATAGACGGTCAGCCATCCGTTTCTTGCCACCATGTCTCTAATATCACTCTGGCTTCCAAAAGTGTAGCCAAAGGTTGGTTTAAGCGTACCGATAAATCCTGGTGTTCTTAAATAACCTGGTAAAAATGTCCCGTTATTTTCGCTGTAATTGATCTGCAAACGTTTTACCATAGTAGCAATATCTACAAAAGTATTGAAGGCTTTTGTGCCAACGCTCGTTTCATCTACAGGCTTAGCTCCATTTTCTCTGTTGGCTGACTCACCCCTTCTCTGAATTCCCGGAGGCCCCGCAGTTCGTCCTTGAGCACTTGTTTTTCTGGCGTCCTTTCTTACCAATCCAACATATTTGTAAAGTGTTTCCATATTGAAGGTGGAATTGATATTATGCGTATTGGCGTTCTGTATTGAGTTTCCGAGATTATAAGTACGTGTAGTCCCTGTAGTTTCATCAAGTAATGGCAGATTATTGTTCAGATCAGAGCCCTTTTGCCATTGGAAATCGCCCGTATAGGAGTAGGTCGCTTTTAAGAAACTAAAGGTAGGAATCTTATAAAGAGGAATTTCATAATTGAGTTGTAATTGTTGATTTTGGATATTTGGATCGCCCAGATCAAAAAAACCATCCCAGATATCCAATGTAGGATCTTGTTTTCCGTTAATAATATCATCAACGAAATAGTTTCTGACGATATTGGTATTATTGGCCGAAAAATTCAAACTCAACGATTTTGAAAGTTTATAATTTATGGCGTATTGAAAATCAAATCTGTAGTTTCTTCGGAACAACTCTTCAAGTCCGATATTACTGCCTCCAAGTTCGACCTCTCTAAATTTCTGCTTGTTGAACTGACGTAAAATATCTGTATTGACCGTAAAACTGTTAGGCAAAAGATTGAAATTAAAATCTTTCAGGATTTTTGCGTATCTGCTTTTAAAAATAGAGTCATTTTTTGCGAATGGCTCAATCGTGATTGGATTGAAATTATAGGCATAGTTAACGCCGGTTCTAAGGTTTTGATCTAAGGCGCGTTCAATCTCAAAATCCCGGTGGTCAACTTTGTTATACGAATAATTGAATGTCAAGTTCTCCACATCATAAAAACGAGGTTTCTGGTCTCCAGTGCGTTGTTTTCTGACCCCAATAAAGTTGATGCTCTTCCGTTTGGTGTAATCTTCCGACTGTTCTAATATTTGCTCTTTTTCAGCTGAAGAACTAGCTGCATCAAGCCTAGAATCCAAGGTTAAATCATTGTAGAATTGATCGTATTTTGGGGTGATCATCTCTTCACTTTGAGCATAATTGAACGGCAATTGAATTCCCCATTTTTTAGGTAATAACTGGCCGAGGTTCACATTGGTAACCACATCATATTGCATAACATCCTCACGACTGCGCTCATTTGGTCGTTGCTCCAAACTTCCAAAACCTACTGTACTTTGTCTTCCGGTGGCACTAATGTCAGCAAAGTCGGCAATATTGGAGTCCATACTCAAAATGGCCGCCCAACCACCTTCATTATCCAAATCAGAAAGACGGAGCTCATTAAACCAAACTTTTCCACATAAATAGGTAGCTGTGGTATTGTTTTTTACCCCAACCATAAGTACCCTGACATCTCCAAAATTAGGATTTCCCTTTATACTCACACGCGTTTGGCCAACCTCAAAATTATCTCCTGGCGCGGCCAATTCAGGACCTGATGGCGTGACGTTGTAAACGGTTGGATCTGGATTGGACAAAGAACCATCACTTATACCTAAGGCCTTGATTTTTTGTAAAATCTCCAAACTAATGTCAATTTCATTTTCAGATGGCCAAACTTGATCACGGGCTGTCCCGGCAACAACGTTTAATGACACTTGAATCTCATAGAAGTTTTGGGTGAAATCATTCCCCATCCTGATAAAACCGATCATTTCACCAGGGTTCAAGGTCCTTCCTTCCAATCCTTCAGCATGCATGAACATTTTCAATTTTTTATACTGCCGCATGTCAATGCTAATATTTTTATAAACCCCTCGAGAATCATCTCCTTCCAGTTCACATACCTCAACCACCAAAGACTGTTCGTTTTGTCGGATGATATTATTGTTGTTGTTGAGTTGCTCCAACTCTACTCCTGGAGGCAGCACATAATTCCCTTCGTTTTCTTGCAAACCTACTACCCCAACACTGAATGAAGCATCCGAACTATTATTGTTAGGATTATTGTCCAGATCAAGCGTATATCGCCTCCAATCACTTCTTACCAAATCTAAAGTTGCAAACCGCATAACCGTCGTTTGGGAAAACCCTTTCAGATACATTCTTGCAAACCGCACAGAGCGAATATCAGAAATCCCTCCAATGGCTCGTGTAGCAGCATCAATCGGAATTCTAAATTGGTACCATCTCACATCACGGTTATCACCATTTGGCAAAGTGATATTTCTGGTTTTAACGTCGTTGATCAAACTATTGTTTGGATTGTCCAAACTTGCCCGTGTAATGTCAATTTCATATTCATAATAACTATCAATGGTGTTCATTGTGTTATCTCTGTTGATATCCTCTACATCAGGCTGTGTTGTGGAACCTCGGTTGGTATCGGAAAAGATGTCTGGCGAATTTCCTTCCGAGCCGTTATACCTCTTATAACGATCGAAAATATTACCGTCGGCCTGAAGGAAATACGTATAGTTGTCATTTGATGGGTCAGCACCAAATTGCGATCCGAATCTGGCTATTTCTTCAGCATCATCAAAACCGTCGTATCCTACGTCCTGATTGGTTCGATTTTGTCCCGTACTTGAAAATGCATAAATCAAAGATTGGTTGCGTGGTACTACGGTTCCAAAATCGGTGACCTGTAACCCGCTGATATCTCCATTTTCAGGCAATCCGTTTTCATATTGCTTTTTACCATCCTTAATAATGTCTTCGGAAATATTACCCAAATTTATAAGCAACTTCCCACCAAGATTGGATGTGTTGTCCAGAAAAGGATCCTGTACCCAAAACTCAATATACTCAACATTGGCCTGTTCAAAATCGGTACTGGTTATGGCCCGTGTGATTCCTGCCCAACTATCCTGAGGTCGGGTTAAGGTATTGGGATAATCAATGTTTTGTTCCTGAAAATTATAAGGACCTCTTTCGGTTGGATAATAAGCCAAATCCAAGGTTGGAATATAGGTGTTCTGTCCCTGCACCAAATCGCGTTCTGGGAAAATTTCATCAATAAACACCCGTCTGGTGTAAAGGTTCGATACGTCATTATCTGTTATACCCCCTGGGCGTTGATTACTATAAAAAATAGGGTCTATAGTGTACCAATTCAGATGTGCCCTGTTAAATCCGTTTTGTATTCCTATATCATCCTCATTAGGCGATAAGCCCAAATTTTTAGGCCTACTCGATAAAAACCAGGATTGGGGCGATAACAAATCGATACTTCCTTGTGAACCTTCAAAATCATCAACATAAGCGGTGGCTTCACCCTGAAAATCTGCCCCTTTAGGTGCACCTGGAAGCAAATAGGCAAATTCCCCTCTTACCGATAGATTGGAAGGAACATCCGTATCAATATTTGGCAATTTGTTTGCCAATCGGGTCAAGAATGGAACTTCCGTCGAATAATTGCCGTTAAACCCAAAAATGGTATTGTTGATTGATTCGGAATTATAATTGGATTTTTGGGTGATTGGACGCTCATTAAGGTTTAAGAAAGTGGCCCCCAATACAAAGTTTTCATTGAATTGATGTTCTACGTTCAACCCAGTAAAACGCTTGGTCTGTTGTCCGAAAACGGCATTGTTCTCAACAGAAACATTGATTGGCGTATTGGATGCTTTCAAGGCCTGATCTAAAATTTCCACCCGTCCCAATTGATAGTTAACGGTATAATCCACACCTTCCACCAGGACACGTCCACCAGCAGTGACTTTGACAGATCCCCGTGGCACATTGAAGGCGCCAATGGCAATCCCTTCACCACCTGAAGATTTGTAGCGCCCTTTCAACTGGAATTTATTTTTCTCTGATTCTTCTAAAGCAGCCGTTTTTGTGCCTTTGTAGAGGATGTCATAGACATATTTTTCCTGGTTTGGGTTGGTATAGGTTGGATCATTATAATCGGTAGGATAAGCAGGATCGGCCAACACATCAAATAAATATTTTCCGAAGGGCTCCACTTTTGTAAAAATGATCTTTCCATTTTGGGGCAATACTGTAATCCCCGGAACAAAATCAAAAAACCCATCCCCATTTTGTTGCGGATCATTGTTATAGTTCAATCGGTCCAAATGAAAAAGTCGGATCAATGGGGTTTCTGTTATTTCTGTATCATCAGAAGGATCTGAGGTATTATTATCATACGGCGGAAACGTTGTTCCATTAACTGGTTTGATATAATTTAATGCCGAAGATTCGGTGTAAAAGATGTTTAATTTGAAATCTTCCTGACTCAGTTGATAGGCCCCAGAATCGTAAATGTTTTTCATCATCAAATCCCAAATAGGCTGATTTACATTTGTGATGGCACTTTTCAACATCTTTAACACAAGATTGTTATTGTTGACTACCGTATTTCCCGATACCGGATCTGTTGACGATCCTGTGGCCTCTACCCCGTCATTGGCAAACTCTCCCACCTGGTAGACATTACTGCCGACAGTATATTGGAAGGCCACGGCCAAAACCTCATCATTTTGTAAACGTTGGTTCAAGGAGATATATCCTAATTGGGTTTGAAGTGTATAATCATATCCTTCTGTCAATTTTTTGGCGTTTTCCAATTTCCCGAAGTCAAAACCTTCATTGGCTGGAATGTTGATGCCTTGCTCCACTCTGGTAATATCTCTTACCGCACTGGTCAAATTTGAACCTGCACCACCAATATTGGTCGGGTCAAAACCATTGTTTTTATTGTCTGGAAGTGGTCCGGGTCTTAAAATATTGACCGTAGAACCCACACGTTGCGATTCTCCAAGATCTTGGAAAGCAACAATATTCCTGACGTTATCGGTCTGATTGCTTCTGTTGGTCACCCAAACCTCAATTCGAGTAATTTGGACATTACTGTTGATATGCGGATACCTTTCTAAGGCGACATCATAGCGATCCCTGAAATAGTGCGCGAGGAAAAAGTGTCGGTTTTCATCATAATCCCGTGCATAAAATGAAAACTCCTCAAGCGTCCCACCACCTTGTGCCACGACGGAGCGCGACTGCGATTTTTGCTCAGAGAACACGGCGGTTACTTTGGTCTTTCCAAACTGCAATTCGGTTTTGACACCAAACAAACTTTGAGCTCCCGTAATTAAAGAACTATTGAGTGGCATACTCACATTTCCCACTTCAATTTTTCGAACAATATCGTCTTCGGTGGGTGTGTATTCCAACTTGATCAAGTTTTGAAAATCAAAAGTAGACTGTGTATCGTAATTAGCCGTCACTTGAAGTCTTGTGCCCACTTTTCCCAATAAACTCAAGCTGATACGTTGATCAAAATCGAAGGTGAAATTACTCCGGTTACGAGGTGAAAAGGATGGATTGTCCTGTTTGGTAAACAAAACCCCCAAATCCATTTCTACCGAACCTTGCGGAATGACCTCAATAGTGTTGCCTCCAAAAAGGGTTTCAAAGAATCCAGAGTTGACGTAAAATTCAGGAAGAAGATTTTTTTGTTGATCTTCGGTACCTTCTTTTTTACCTTCGGCGGCATCAACTTTTTGCTTGTAGTAATTCTTTAGGTTTTCTTCAAGCACCAACTGTTGATATTCCTTTGGAGTCAGAATTAAGGGATGGTTGATATTGAAACGACCAACCGTTTGCGTAAAGATATACCGGTCAGTATTGGGATCGTAAGTATACTTGGATACGATGCTATTGGGATCGGGCATTTTGATACGGCCCAATGTGTATCCCGTTTTAGTAGAATCCTGAGTTGAGGGAATTTCCTGTGAAAACCCAATTTGACCAATAAACAAAGCCAAGCCTATGAGCCATAAACGTATTAATGATAATGATAAGCTAGGATTGGTTGTACTCAAAATCGGTTATAAATTTTTTAATGCCTCTTTTATAATGACCTCTACATTAGCATCGGGTTGATGGTTAACTATTTTCTCGACAACACGTTCTGCTTGTTTTCGTGCAAATCCGAGAACCTCTAAAGCAGATAACGCTTCATCTTTGTTCGTATTGTTTTTGATTGTAGAAACATCATCAATATCGTATATTTTTAGCACTTTATCTTTCAAGTCCAAAATCACTCGAGCTGCGGTCTTTGCTCCAATACCCTTAACGGATTGCATTAAGGCCACATCACCATGTGCAATTCCCTCCCTCACCTGTTTTGGGGTCAGAGAAGACAACATGGTACGGGCGGTACTTGAACCCACGCCACTCACAGAAATCAACAATTTAAAAATATCACGTTCAGCCTTTGAAGAAAAACCAAACAAAGAATGCGAATCATCCTTGACCTGCAAATAAGTATACAGCTTAAGAAAGTCGCCGTCAGGAATTTGAGAATAAGTGTGCAGTGAAATATTGATCAGATAGCCCACACCATTGCAGTCAATTACAACATCAGTTAAATTCTTTTCAACAAGTTTCCCTTGAATATGTGTAATCATGTGTTGGCTTTGGTTAAAGACTCAAATGTAATAAAATTATTTTCATTACAAAGCTGATTCTTTTTCTAAAGCGGCTTTAACTTCTTGCTCCCTTCTCTCTTTTTGTTGGGCATCAATAACGGCAATGGCGGTCATGTTGACTATTTCATCCACACTGGCATCCAACTGTAGGATGTGCACCGGTTTACGCATGCCCATCATGATCGGCCCGATAGACTCTGCACCATTAAGTTCTTTTAAAAGTTTATAGGTAATGTTTGCCGAATCCAAATTTGGAAAAACAAGCGTGTTGACCTTTTTACCGGCCAATTTCGAAAACGGGAAATTCTCTTGAAGCATATCTTGATTGAGTGCAAAGTCCGTTTGCAACTCACCATCCACCAACAAATCAGGATTGGACTCGTGCAAAATTTTGACGGCGTCTCTGACTTTGGTTGCCTTCGGACTCGGGGAGGATCCGAAGTTGGCAAATGAAATCATAGCCATAATAGGTTCCATCCCAAACATTCTAACGGTTCTCGCCGTCATTTGTGCAATGGTCGCCAAATCTTCCGCTGGTGGATCTATATTGATTGAGGTATCACTCAAGAACATCGGACCACGACGGGTCATCATCAGGTTAGTAGTAGCAATACGAGACGCACCTTTTGCCAAACCAATGAGTTCCAACATAGGTTTTACAACTGATGGATAACTTCTTGAAAAACCAGAAATCAAGGCATCAGCATCACCCTCATTGACCATCATTGCGGCAAAATAATTGCGTTCTCTCATCAACTTCTGTGCAGAGTACAGGGTAACACCTTTGCGTTTGCGTTGCGACCAATATACTTCTGCATATCTATTGCGACGTTTTTCTTCGTCATCAGTTTTAGGATCGATGATTTCAACATCAGAATCAAATTCAATCTCAGCCATCAGACTCAAAATGGTTTCCCTTCTTCCCAACAAAATCGGAATGGCGATGCCTTCATCATAAGCAATTTGTGCTGCCTTCAACACGTCTAAATGGTCTGCTTCTGCATAAACCACACGCTTAGGGTCCATTTTAGCCCTATTGGTCAGCAATCTGACAATTTTATTGTCAGATCCCAAACGCTCTCTCAAATGATCGCGGTACTTATCCCAATCGTTTATCGGCTCCTTGGCTACGCCACTGTCCATTGCTGCCTGAGCCACCGCTGGAGGAACCTCTATAATTAAACGAGGGTCAAAAGGTTTAGGAATGATATAATCCCTTCCAAACGTCAAACGGGTCTCACCATAGGCGATATTGACCTGTTCTGGCACGTTTTGTTTGGCCAACTTAGCGAGGGCCTCAACCGCAGCCATTTTCATGGCCTCATTGATTTTAGTGGCTCTTACATCTAAAGCACCTCTGAAAATATATGGAAATCCAAGAACATTATTCACCTGGTTAGGGTGGTCAGAACGCCCTGTGGCCATAATAACATCTTCGCGTGTATCGAGGGCCAATTGGTATTCAATTTCTGGATCTGGATTGGCCATGGCAAAGACAATTGGATTATCTGCCATAGACAACAGCATTTTAGGGGAAACGACATTTGAAGTGGACAAACCGATAAACACATCCGAATTTATCATAGCATCCTCAAGAGTTTCTATCTCACGATGTGTAGCAAATTCAGCTTTTTCTGAAGTTAAATTCGTTCTGTTTTGTCTGATAACACCCTTGCTGTCACACATGACGATATTTTCACGTTTGGCACCAAAAGCTTGGTACAAACGCGTACATGAAATAGCAGCAGCTCCAGCGCCACTGATAACAATTTGAGCATCTTCTATTTTTTTATCAGCAAGTTCCAAGGCATTCAATAAGGCCGCAGCAGAAATTATTGCCGTACCATGTTGATCATCATGCATGACTGGAATATCCAGCTCGGCCTTTAAACGACGTTCAATTTCAAAAGCTTCAGGCGCTTTGATATCCTCCAGATTGATTCCACCAAAGGTTGGGGCTATCATTTTGACCGTTTGGATGAATTCTTCTACGTTTTCAGTATCTATCTCAATATCAAAAACATCAATATCAGCAAAAATTTTAAAGAGCAAACCCTTTCCTTCCATTACAGGTTTTGATGCTTCAGGGCCAATATTCCCAAGCCCTAAAACTGCGGTGCCGTTCGTTATCACCGCTACCAAATTGCCTTTGGCCGTATATTTATAGACATTATTGACATTTCTGGCAATTTCCAAACAGGGTTCTGCAACACCTGGAGAATAGGCTAATGACAAATCGCGTTGTGTTGCGTATTTTTTGGTAGGAACCACCTCAATTTTTCCTGGAGTTGGTTTGGCATGATATACTAATGCTTCTCTACGTTTGCTCTGCTTACTCATAAAAATTAAAATTTTTAGCTAAAGAACAAAGGTAACTGTTTTATGAGAAAAGAAAAGAGACATTAATTGGTTTTGATAGAAATTTCTTTGCAGCACACGATTTGCGAACTTGAACTAAATTATAAATCAGCGCCATTTAGAACATCTTCACTTCAACTATTTAAAAAACAACAGGTTCCGTTCAGCACTAAACGACAGTCACCCTCCGGGCCAATAAGATTTGTTCAGCAATTATATTTAAAGGTATGGCGGCCTCCATGGTGTCGGAATTCAAAAGATAATTTCCTGAGTAAATTATATTTTTAACCTTTTGAATTGGATTATATTTGTGGGAAGTTTTTTGAATCCCCTTTTTACTCATGCCATTAAAAACCTTCTTTTTTGTCATCCTCTTCTACTGTTGTCACGCAAGGGTTGAAGCGCAAGTAAACACAACCAAAAAGGATTCTATATACCAAAAAATAGAAGACTATTCAGAGAAACGGAAATTCACCAAAACGCTACATAAGCTCATTTTTAGGTCAACGACAAAGAGACCGGTAAAATCACCAAAAAATCGACCGAAACAAGATTTAGCACCATTTGAAGGAAAGATCATCCGGAATATCACTATTCAAAGCCACGATCCCTTCGGGTTTTCTTTTACAGACAGTACCCAAACTGCAAATAGTTGGATCGAAAAAACGGGGAATTTTATTCATATCAAAACCAAAGCTTTTGCCATAAGAAACACCTTGCTCGTTAAGGAAAACACAGCTTTGGATACGCTTCTACTAAATGAATCCGAGCGTTTGATCAGGGCACAAAATTATATAAGACGCGTTGAAGTCACTGCTAAGGAAGTGGGGGTTTCCAAAGACTCTATCGATCTTCATATAGAGGTTTTGGACTCTTGGAGCCTAATTCCATCTGCAACCATTTCAACTTCAAAAACCAAGTTAAGGTTGAAGAATCGAAATTTCCTTGGATTTGGGCACGAATTCAACAACAGTGTCACTAAAAGCCTGGACGATAGCAACTATGGTTACGAAATGAACTATACTGTACCAAACATTAATAATACATTTATCGAAACCACATTGGCTTACAGAATAGACTTGGATGGCGATTATAGTAAAGTCTTGGATATTGAACGTCCTTTTTATTCCCCATTGGCACGCTGGGCTGGAGGGATTTACCTCGATGAACAATATCAAAAAGAATATCTTGACAATGCTCAGGGTGAACCTGACTTACAAAACTTTAGATACCACACCCAAGATTTTTGGGGAGGGCACGCTTTTAAAATATTTGATGGCATTTCGGAAAAGGAACGTACGACTAACCTCATTAGCAGTTTAAGGTTTTTGCATGTAGGATATCGTGAACGACCTTCTGCCGCTTATGATAGTATTGGGTACTTTGCCAACGAATCATTTTATTTGGGGAGCTTGGGCATTGCCTCACGACAATTTATAAAGGACGATTATATTTTTAGAGACGGCACTATTGAAGACGTCCCTATCGGTACGGTATATGCCATCACCAGTGGTTATCAACGAAAAAATCAACACAACCGCATGTATATTGGGGCCAAAGCATCTCATGGCAACTATTTCAATTGGGGCTACTTGAGCACCAGTTTCGAATTTGGGAGCTTTGTAGATCACAGTCATCTGGAACAAACAACCATTTCCTTACAAGCCAAGTATTTTACAAATCTGATTTCTTTGGGCAACAATTGGAAAATGCGTCAATTTGTAAAGCCTCAAATACTTATTGGTACGAACAGATTGCCATCTGAAGGTGACCGCATTACTATTGACCAAAAAAACAAATTCAGAGGCGTTTACGATAATAATTATGACCTAAAGCAAGGGGCAGGTATTCCCGGTTTTAAAAGTGACCTTATGGGAACGAAGAAATATGTCCTTTCCTTACAGACCCAATTTTATTCCCCATGGGAAGTGTGGGGTTTTCGCTTAAATCCGTATGTCAATTTTACTGCAGCAGCGTTGGGCGATGAAGGCGAATCTATTTTAAACAGCAAATTATACTCTTCTTTCAGCGCCGGTTTTATTATTAGAAATGATTATTTAGTGTTCAATTCCTTTCAACTATCATTTTCATTTTATCCACAAGTTCCCGGGCAAGGCAACAATATTTTTAAAATGAATGCTTACGAAACAGAAGATTTCGGTTTCCAAGATTTTGATCTGGGGAAGCCAACACCGGTTTGGTATAATTGAGGGATTAGTGATTAGTGATTAGGAATTAGGAACCGCCCGAACGTGCCTTTTTGGAACGGGCGGGTTATGGATTAGGAAGAGATTGAAGAGTGTTGATTTATGATTTTTGAATAACGAATAACGAATAACGGTCATCACTATTCAGGGAAGTTCAATTATAGAAAAATTATATTTTTTTATTTAATGAATTGGATGTTTTTAGTTCCAAATCCAAATTTTGCCATAAAGGATTAAGATTCCTGATTGCTCAGGAATTCAATATTCCGTTTCAACCCTTCAAACTTGGTCCGCTTTACAGCCGATTTTTTAAAAAGGTCCTTAAACACCTCTTCAGTAATCTCTTCCCAGTCTTTTTTGGTCATGGACAATAATTCTGGATGCGGATTGAACAAAGGCTCACTATGTGCTTTTGAAAAACGGTTCCACGGACACACGTCTTGGCATATATCGCAACCAAATATCCAATCGTCAAATTTGCCCTTGAATTCAGTGGGAATCTTATCTTTTAGCTCAATGGTAAAATAGGAGATGCATTTGCTGCCATCTACCACATAAGGTTCGGTAATGGCTTGTGTGGGACAGGCATCGATGCATTTTGTACAGGTGCCACAATGATCGGTTGTGGATGAATCATATTCCAACTCCAAATCAATAATTAATTCCCCCACAAAATAAAATGAGCCTACTTGTTGGGTCAATAACAAAGTGTGCTTTCCAACCCATCCCAACCCTGATTTGGCTGCCCACGCTTTATCCAAAACCGGTGCAGAGTCCGTAAAAGCACGACCACTGACTTCGCCAATTTCTTCAGTGATAAAATTTAAAAGCTCTTTTAGCTTATCCTTGATTACAAAGTGATAATCTGTGCCGTACGCGTATTTCGACAGCTTAAAGGTGTTTTGAGTTTGGGTTTCTTGTGGGTAATAGTTAAGAAGAAGAGATATGACACTTTTAGATCCTTCCACTAACTTAGTCGGATCAAGGCGCTTATCGAAATGATTTTCCATGTACTGCATTTCGCCATTCATGTTATTCTTCAACCATTTTTCGAGTCGTGGTGCTTCTTCCTCCAAAAACTGGGCTTTGCTGATGCCACAAGAAAGAAACCCGAGACGTTTGGCTTCAGTTTTTATGAGTTGGCTGTATTTGGCTTTGTTGTTCAAGTTGAAAATTTATTTCTCATGGTCGAGCTGAGCATTAACGATTTTAAAATATATTTTGAAAGAAGTTAGCTTACGCAGTAAGTCGAAGATTTTAATATCACACACTTTTATTACCCGGATTATATTTATAATGTGTTGCATTACGACATTCAGAAAGGATCTGCAACATATCAAAATCTCCTTCAATCAAAGCTTTCTTTTTAGCTCTCGTCCATCTCTTTATTTTCTTTTCGAAATCTATGGCTTGCAAAATATCATTAAACACCTGATAGAATTCCATGGTTATAGGACGTCTTTTAAAGGTATAATATTCCTTATTGATTCCGAATTCATGTTCTTGAAATCTGCGTGCAATATTATTTGTGATTCCAGTATAATAAGAATTGTCGGAACATTTTAGAATATAAACATAATATTGGAACATATTGTTAATTTTAGCGGCTTCGACTGCGCTCAGCCTGACATTCTACTTTCAAATTTCAAAAAAGCATTCTTAGGTTTTAAGGTAATTAAAGGTGTGATCTCTATGGCGTCAAATTCGGCAGTCATTTTATAGTTTTTAACCAATTCAGTGACGGCAATGATCATTTCAAACATAGCAAAATTATTACCAATACATTTTCTTGGGCCTGCACCGAATGGAAAATATTGGGATGAGAATTTTCGTCCGCCGTCTTCAAAACGTGATGGTAAAAATTCGTTTGACCTTTCCCACAATTGCGGATGACGGTGTATCTCATAAATAGAAAGCAACAGATTTGACCCTTTTTTAAAGATCATATTATTAAACTCATCGTCTTCAATGTTTACCCGATCAATAAAATAGACTGGCGGATATAACCGCATCGCTTCTTCAATCACTTGTTGGCACACTTTAGATGAGGTGACCACATGCATCAAATCCTCTGAGCCATTGGTGATTTGGATATTTTCCTGATGAATTTTCTCTTGCCATTCTGGATGTTTCGCCAAAAGCTGAAAGATAAAAGTTAAGGCGTTGGAAGTCGTTTCATGTCCTGCAATAAACAGTATCAAGATTTCATCTATCAGCTGTTCTTCTTCCATGAAACTGCCATCGTCATATTGCGCTTCCAAAAGCATGTCCAACAAATCGCCCTGCTTTTCATCAGAATCCCGCCGCGTCTTGACAATGTTTTTAAGGATTTGACGTGCTTCTCGAGTCAGTTTCAAATGTTTTTCGATGGTGCCACTTGCTTTGAACCACCAGCCTAAATAAGGTTGCCTAAGTTCTCTGACCAACATTTTTTGTGCAGCTTCTGTTATAAATTGTAATCGGTTGATGGCATCATCGTCTGCCGCACTACTGAATAAGGATTTAACGACAGTTTGAAAGGCGAGATCATTAAAGATGGGAAAGACATCAAGTTTCTTATCAACTTCAATATGCTTATATTCCAACAGAATGGCCTCACGTATTTTGTCTAATAGGGTCGCCAATTGTTTTTTATGAAATGCCGGTTGGATGAGTTGACGTTGCTTTTTCCATAATTCTCCTTCAGAAGTCAGCAATCCTTTCCCCACATATTTGACCAAGTCTTCCGTTTGGATTTTGGACTTGGTATAGTTTCTTTGATTCTTTTGAAGGACATATTCGGCAAAGGCGGCATCACGCGAAAAAACGATTTCATTAGAAAAGCCGATTTTCAGCTTAAAAGTATCGCCTTTAGCAGTGAAATTGGCATGGTGAAAATTCAATGGGTTTTTCAGAATCTCCAAAGAATGCTTTATAAAACTTATTAAAGGAACAGATGGAATTTCTTTATTTATAGCCATTGCACTGCGCATATTTTAGACCACGTCCCAAGTGGTGTAGTCATCAATTTTCAAAATAAAACATAGAAGTCTGAGTTATAAATACCTCTTTTAAGGATTATGAAAATAATCCTCCCTGAATATTGCCCTTGATCTTTCCAAGATGTTTATAGGCCAATTCAGTGACCTCCCTCCCTCTTGGGGTACGCATAATAAATCCTTGCTGAATCAAGAAAGGCTCGTAGACTTCTTCAATAGTTTCAGCACTCTCACTAACGGCAGTAGCCAGGGTGGTAATGCCTACCGGGCCACCTTTGAACTTGTCAATAATGGTCATCAAAATTTTGTTGTCCATTTCATCAAGACCGTGGGTATCCACATTCAAAGCTTTAAGTGCAAATTTGGCAATGGCTATATCAATGCTGCCATTTCCTTTTATTTGTGCAAAATCGCGGACGCGACGCAACAAAGCGTTCGATATTCTGGGCGTTCCCCTACTTCTGCCAGCTATTTCAACAGCCGCTTCCATAGAAATTGGAACGTTTAAAATGGAGGCACTTCGCTGGGTAATGGTGGTCAGCAATTCAGTATTATAATACTGTAATCTGCTTTGGATTCCGAAACGGGCCCGCATTGGTGAGGTCAATAATCCAGATCGGGTTGTGGCGCCAATCAATGTAAACGGATTCAGATTGATTTGAACCGTTCTGGCATTTGGCCCCGATTCAATCATGATATCGATTTTGTAATCTTCCATAGCGGAATACAAATATTCCTCAACAATTGGACTTAGACGATGAATTTCGTCAATAAACAAGACATCACGCTCATCAAGATTGGTCAGAAGCCCGGCAAGGTCGCCTGGTTTGTCCAAAACAGGTCCTGAAGTAACTTTGATGCCCACACCCAACTCGCTCGCTAAAATGTGCGCCAAAGTTGTTTTACCAAGACCTGGAGGTCCATGAAACAAAGTATGGTCCAAAGCTTCGTCTCTTTGATTGGCAGCCTCAACAAAAATCTTTAAATTTTCCAACACCTGTTCCTGACCTGTAAAATCATCAAAGGATAAGGGTCTTAATTTCTTCTCGACATCAAGTTCTTCTGGAGAAAAGTTTTCGTTGGATGGGTTTAGGTTATCGTTCATGGTACTTCCCACGAAAGTGGGAATCTCTTTAAGAATTAAAACAAATTTTTGTAAAGCCAAGCCACAGGTTTAATTAGAGCTCGCCGCAAAAACAAAGATAAACAAAATGCTTTTCATATTCAGAAAGGCTTTTGATATAATCTATTCCCGCAAAAGCGGGAATCTCATGTACAAACCGGAATCTCATCTACAGAAAGACCAGATTAATAAATAGCAGATATAACCAAAAAGACCTTCAGAATGATAGTAACAATCCACCATATTCCCGCGAAGGTGGGAATCTTCTCTTCAAAATCCATAATATAAATCGACAAAAACCAAAAAGACCTTCAGAAGGATAGTATCGATCCGAAGGTCTGTAAATGTTTATTATAAGATTAGCTACGCTGAACCTAAAGGTTTCCTGCCTGCGCAGGAATTGGTGATTAATGCTGCAATTCTTCCTCGCCTTCCTTTAAAGGAACGTTCTGCGGTACGAAATCTACATCATGTCCCGGCTTGCTATAGTCATATGCCCAACGGTAAACATGAGGTATTTCTCCAGGCCAGTTGCCATGAATATGTTTTACAGGCGTTGTCCACTCCAATGTAGTCGCTCTCCACGGATTTTGAGTTGCTTTTTTACCATAGAATATACTTACGAAGAAATTATATAAATAAACAAGCTGTATCGCACCTCCAATCAATGCAAATACGGTGATTACAATATTAACATCGGTTAAATCATCAAACAATGGGAATGCTGAGTTGGTATAATAACGTCTTGGCAATCCGGCCATTCCTATAAAATGCATCGGGAAGAAAACACCGTAAGCCGAAATGGCGGTAATCCAGAAGTGGATATACCCTAAATTCTTATTCATCATTCGACCAAACATTTTTGGATACCAATGATAGATACCAGCAAACATACCATAGATAGCTGAAATCCCCATAACCAAGTGGAAGTGGGCAATAACGAAATACGTATCGTGCACGTTAATGTCCAAAGCACTATCACCAACAATAATTCCGGTTAAACCTCCGGTGATGAATGTGGATACGAATCCAATGGCAAACAACATGGCGGGGTTCATCTGCAGGTTTCCTTTCCAAATGGTTGTAATCCAGTTAAAAGCCTTGACGGCCGACGGGATAGCAATCAATAAGGTTGTAAACGTGAACACCGATCCAAGGAATGGATTCATTCCTGATACGAACATATGGTGACCCCAAACAATGGTTGATAAGAATGCGATGGCCAGAATAGACGCCACCATGGCACGATAACCAAAAATCGGTTTTCGTGAGTTGGTCGCCATAATCTCCGATACGATTCCCATGGCAGGTAGAATCACGATATAAACTTCGGGATGACCCAAGAACCAAAATAAATGTTCAAAAAGTACGGGAGATCCTCCTTGATAATGCAAGACTTCACCTTGAATAAAAATATCGGATAAGAAGAAGGATGTTCCAAAACTTCTATCCATAATCAATAATAAGGCCGCTGACAATAATACCGGGAAAGATACCACACCGATGATTGCTGTTACAAAAAACGCCCAAACAGTCAATGGCAATCTTGTCATTGACATACCTTTAGTACGCATGTTAATAACCGTCACTATATAGTTCAATGATCCCAACAAAGACTGTGCTATGAAAATCGCCATGGATATGAGCCAAAGCGTCATTCCCATGCCAGAACCGCCTTGTGCCATCGGTAAAGCGCTTAGAGGCGGATAAATGGTCCATCCCGCTGCTGCAGGTCCCGCTTCTAAAAACAATGAAATAAGCATAAGAACACAGGACACGAAAAATATCCAATAAGACAGCATATTTATAAAACCAGATGCCATATCCCGCGCTCCAATCTGGTACGGAATAAGCAGGTTACTGAAGGTACCACTCAATCCCGCAGTCAATACAAAGAACACCATGATCGTCCCATGAATGGTTACCAATGCCAAATAGATGTCAGCATCCATGACACCACCCGGTGCCCATTTGCCTAATAAAGCCTCAAAAAGAATATTGGGCTCCTCAGGCCATGCAATCTGAATTCGAAACATCAAAGACATCATGACGCCAATGATTCCCATGAGAGTTCCAGTAATCAAATATTGCTTTGCGATCATTTTATGATCTTGACTAAAGATATATTTGGTTACAAAGGTTTCTTTGTGATGATGTCCGTGACCGTCGTCATGTGCGTGAATATCTACTGCGTGTGTTGACATAATCTATATATACTTGTTTAAAACGATTTTATTATTATTTCAATGATTCTTTGAAAGTCTTTTGCTCAGCTATCCAAGCATCAAACTCCTCCTGGGTCTCAACGATAATATTCATCTGCATATTATAGTGCGACTTTCCACAAATCTTATTACAAAGTAAAAGGAAATGGAATTCGTACGGATCCAATTCTTCTTCACCTTTCGCCATTAATTCTTTGCTCTTTTCTGCCCGGATATTATTGATATTTTCCACTTTGGCAATCATTTCTGGAGTTTCGCGCATTTCCTTAGTGGTCAAAGTCGGTGTAAATGCAAATTTTGTGATCATTCCAGGAACACAGTTCATTTGCGCTCTGAAGTGAGGCATGTATGCAGAGTGCAATACATCTTGCGAACGAATTTCAAAAAGGACCGGCTTGCCAACTGGCAAATGCAATTCTTTTACAATAATATCATCTTCAGCATTCGGATCGGCTTCATCAATACCCAAAACATTTGCTTTGTCGATATCGATTAATCTTACGTTGGCCATACCCAAAACATTGTCTTGACCAGCATAGCGCGCTGTCCAAGCAAATTGTTGAGCGTATAATTCCACAACCATCGGATCAGCATCTTCATCAATATTCATAATGGAATTCCAGGTGAAAAGGCCGTAAATGATCAATCCAGCCAATACGATAACAGGGATTATGGTCCAAACTGCTTCTAAAGTGTTATGATCGGCAAAATATAATGCCTTCTTACCCTTCTCTCCTCTATATTTAAAAGCAAAATAGTGAAGTAAAAACTGAGTGATAATCTGTACGGTAAAAATCACTATCATGGAAATCAACATCAAATTATCGACCTCTGCCCCGTGTTCTGAAGCTGCATTTGACATTAGGGGCAAATCACCCCAATACACAAAAGAGATAATTGTAATGATATAAATAAAGGCTAAAAAAGCCAACATCAAATATCCATTGATCTTATTATCGTAATCAGTTGCTATTCCATTATTTATGGTTTCTGTACGCACTTGGGCGAGATCAAATATTTTGACCATTTGCCAAATAGCTACCGCCGCAAAAAGTACTATGATAATTATGAATAAAGCAGTCATTGTCGTTTCTCTTCTTTATAGGTTATTAATAATGGAAATTTTCACTTTCTTTAATAAATGGATTGCCTTTTGGTGTCAAAGGAGCTTTTGTCATTGATGTAAATACCACCAGTAAGAACAAGCCTCCAAGTAATAAAATAGATCCAATTTCAGGAATTCCAATGTACCATCTATCGCCAACAGTGGCCGGCATAATCATTACGAACAAATCGACATAATGGCCAATTAAAATAACAACGCCACACATCATCACAAACCAAGGTACTCGTTTGTAATCGCTATGCATCAAAATCAAGAATGGGAACACAAAGTTTAGCACCAACATTCCAAAGAAAGGCAATTTATAATCCTCTATTCGCGATACAAAGTAAACTACTTCTTCCGGAATGTTTGCATACCAGATAAGCATGAACTGAGAGAACCATAGGTAAGCCCAGAAAATACTAAATCCGAACATATACTTTGCCAAGTCATGAATATGGCTATCATTTACCAATGGAAGAAGTCCTTTGCCTTTCAAATAGATGGCGACCATGGCAATCACGGTTATCCCTGCGACAATCATACCTGAAAAAACATACCATCCAAATAGCGTACTGAACCAATGCGGATCTACGCTCATGATCCAATCCCATGACATAATGGATTCCGTGTACAAGTAAAACACTAGGAATCCAGCAGCAATTCTAAACGATTTTTTAAAGTTTCTGATATCCCCTGGCTCAGCATTATCTTGAGCAATTGAAAATTTACGGGCAAAATACCAGTATGTACACCAACCACCAATGAAAATAATGGCTCTGATCAGAAATGCCGTAATGTTTAAATATCCCGATTTGTTTTGTATCAATTTATCATCGGCTACCACATCTGGGTTCATCCAAACAAATATCTCGTTGTGATGTCCAATATAATGCGAACCAACTGCAAGAAGGATGACAATAATGGCACCTGGCAACAAGTAAGCAGAAATAGCTTCCATCACCCTGAACAATACCGGCGACCAACCTGCTTGTGAAGCAATTTGAATAGCGTAAAACGCTAGGACTCCAAGGGCAATCGTCATAAAGAACAAGGCGGATACGTACATTGCAGACCAAGGTCTTTTCGCAATCTGTTCCTGGACGTGTTTTGCATGTTTATCATCCTGAGATACGTCTGCATGTTCTGAACCGGCACTTTCGGTGTGTTCTTGTACAGAAGTTTCATGTCCACCATCATGTGCATGTTCTTCAACGAGCATTGTCTTAACCTCTTCTAAAGATTTATGAGATGTCATAAAACCGTAAGCCACTCCTAATACACCCAAGACAATGAGGATGATGGAAAATGTCTTTAATCTATTTGAAATTGTGTACATATCTATATTGAATCTTTAACAGTCTGACTTCCTCCTAATTCTGATTTTAATTGCATCACGTAATCCACAACTTGCCAACGCTCTTCTTCATTTAACTGATTAGCATAAGAACCCATAACGTTCTTACCATAGTGAATGGTGTGGTAAACACTTCCTTGAGTCAATGCTCTTCCTTGATCATCAAAAGAAGGTACGCCTAAAATCTTTTCGCGTTTCACCAAGATGCCTTGGCCATCTCCTTTTTTACCATGGCATACCCCACAGTAAATATCATATAACTGACCCCCTCTTGGCCCATCTATCTGAGTGGAATCCAAAGGCGATACTAAACTTGCCTTCGCTAAGTTATAGCCTTCGATACTACCGTCAATATCAAAAGGTTTATGGCCTCTTGCTACAGATCCTTCAACTGGCAATTTCGCTTCCATGCCATCAGGTAAAAACTCAACTTCGCCGTATGCTTCATAACCAATCGGCTCATACATATCCGGAAAGAATTGATAATTAGGCTTCGATTTATTTTGACATGATGCAAAAGAAACCAAAACGACCATCAAAATTATTAATTTAAATAAGCTTTTCATGTGTATTAGTGTGCTTTATCAATTAAGGTAACTTCTACAGCTCCTGTATTTCTCAATATATCAAACTGTTCATCAACATTATCCCCGGCACTGATTTCCATTAAGAAATGATCGTCCGTTGTTCTTGTATCAGGATTTTCAGCTTTTTTAAAAGGCCACATCCTACTGCGTAGATAAAATGTGATGACCATTAAATGCGCTGCGAAAAACACAGTTAACTCAAACATAATGGGAATAAATGCTGGCATGTTTTCTAGATAACTAAAACTTGGCTTTCCTCCAATATTCTGAGGCCAATCTTCAATCATCATGTAGTTAATCATTACGATAGAAACTACTAAACCTGCCAAACCGTATAGAAAGGACGTGATTGCCAATCTTGTTGGTGCCAATCCCATTGCTTTATCCAATCCGTGAACCGGAAATGGTGTATATATTTCTTCAATATGATATCTCTCTGCCCTTACTTTCTTAACGGCGGCCATCAAGACATCATCATCCGTATACATAGCGTGAATAACTTTTGAAGATCCTTCCATACTATTTTTTGTTGTTGATTAATATTTTAGCTTGTCCGGCCCAATCATCGCGTTCTGCTCTTCCCGGGAAAGAAGCAGTAATTTCGTCTAACAAGTCATATTCTCTTTTGGTCATTTTACTTACTTGTAAGAAAGAATAGATTCCGATCCCATTAAGGACTTCCTCCATTTTCGGACCAACTCCATTAATTTGCTGTAAGTCATCTTTAGCCTGAGTCGTCGGATCAAAAACACCAACACTATCCATCAATTCATTAATCGCTTTTGGATCATGGGGTTTTACCGTCGATTTCTCATCAACTATAGGCGTTCCTGCATGAATATTTACGTTGTGAGTGCGAGGATCGGTACCCGTACCAACCAGACTTCCACCAGATTCTCTGATACGTTTGTAACGCTGGCCTGAGGATTTCATGATGGTTTTGATTTCTGCCTGTGCCACCACTGGGAAAGTACGTGCATAAAGCAAGAACAATACAAAGAAGAATCCAATGGTGCCTATGAAAATTCCAATATCCACAAATGTTGGTTGGAACATCGTCCATGCTGAAGGCATATAATCTCTATGCAAAGATGTCACGATAATTACAAATCGCTCAAACCACATCCCCACGTTTACGACGATGGAAATAAAGAACGAGAACATGATACTGGTACGCAGTTTTTTGAACCACATAAACTGTGGCGAAAACACGTTACAGGTCATCATCAGAAGGTATGCCCACCAGTAAGGTCCGGTAGCTCTGTTCAAGAATGCATACTGCTCATATTCGACTCCAGAATACCAAGCGATAAATAATTCCGAGATATAAGCAACCCCAACAATTGAACCCGTGATCATGATTACAATATTCATCAACTCAATATGCTGAACGGTAATATAATCTTCAAGGCTCACTACTTTTCTCATGATAATCAATAGGGTGTTCACCATGGCGAAACCAGAGAAAACTGCTCCTGCAACGAAATAAGGCGGGAAAATAGTGGTATGCCAACCTGGAACTATAGACGTAGCAAAGTCAAAGGATACAATGGTATGTACAGATAGTACCAACGGTGTAGCCAAACCGGCAAGAACCAAAGACACCTCTTCAAATCGTTGCCAATCTTTTGCTCTACCTGACCATCCAAAAGCCAATAACGAATAGATTTTCTTTTGGAAAGGCTTTACAGCTCTATCGCGAATCATAGCGAAGTCAGGCAATAAACCAGTCCACCAAAAGACTAAAGATACCGATAGATAGGTTGAAATCGCAAACACGTCCCAAAGTAACGGCGAGTTAAAGTTAACCCATAAGGATCCAAATTGGTTTGGAATTGGTAAAACCCAATAGCCCAACCATGGACGACCCATGTGGATAAGAGGGAACAGCCCTGCCTGAATAACTGCAAAAATGGTCATCGCTTCCGCAGAACGGTTAATTGCCATACGCCATTTTTGACGGAACAATAGCAATACTGCCGAAATTAATGTCCCTGCGTGACCAATACCAACCCACCAAACGAAGTTGGTAATGTCCCAAGCCCAACCGATGGTTTTATTTAGGCCCCAAACTCCAATTCCTGTTGCTATGGTATAAACTATACAACCAATTCCCCAAAGAAAGGCTGCAAGTGAGATAGAAAAGACTATCCACCATGATTTATTGGCTTTACCCTCTACAGGTTTAGCGATATCCACAGAAACATCGTGGTATGATTTTTCACCTAAAACTAAAGGTCTTCTAATAGGTGCTTCGTAATGAGACGCCATAATGCTTTTAGAATTATTTCTTAATTAATAATTATGATTCCGTTGTATTTCTCACAATTGTGTGATACTGAACGTTGGGTTGTGTTCCAATATATTCAAGTACGTGATACATACGTTTATCCTCTTTCAGTTTCGCAACTTTACTCTCTTTATCGTTAATGTCTCCAAATACCATAGCTCCAGTACCACAGGCTGCTGAACATGCCGTTTGGAATTCGCCATCTTTAATTTCACGTCCTTCACGCTTGGCATCGAGAATTGTTTTTTGTGTTTTTTGAATACACAATGAACATTTTTCCATAACCCCACGAGAACGCACAACAACATCAGGATTCAATACCATACGACCTAAATCGTCGTTCATATTGTAATCAAACTCATCATTTTTATTGTAACGGAACCAGTTGAAACGACGTACTTTGTAAGGACAGTTGTTTGCACAGTAACGAGTACCTACGCAACGGTTATAGGCCATATGATTTTGACCTTGGCGTCCATGGGACGTTGCTGCAACAGGGCAAACAGTTTCACAAGGAGCATGATTACAGTGCTGACACATCATTGGTAAGAAAGCTACCTGAGGATTATCAGCCGCAATTTCCATCTCATGCAACGTGCTTTTGATACCTGTATCGCCCAATAGGCCATCTGCTGCCTCTTTTCTTTCTATATCCCCTGTGAAGGTGTCTTCAGAAGAATAGTATCTATCAATACGCAACCAATGCATATCTCTACTCTTTCTAATTTCAGATTTACCTACTACCGGAACGTTATTTTCGGCATGACAAGCAATGACACAGGCACCACATCCAGTACATGCATTCAAATCAATAGACAAGTTGAAATGATGTCCAATAGATCTATCAAATTCATCCCACAAATCGACCTCCGTTGAAGGTGTTTCAATATGATTTAACGACACTTTTGGAAGTGGATTCCAAAATTCTTTATCCTTAGTATTAAAGATTTCAAGCGTGGTTTCCTTAATGATATCTCCACGGCCCATTAGCGTGTTATGCAACTGCACACAAGCAAACTCATGAACTCCCGATACCAGTTTGATCGATACGTCGGTTTGGGCACTGTTAAAATCTTTATAAAACTGGTAAGCATTCTTACCCGTTTGCATTTCTTCCTTAAGTCCTTTTGTGCGTCCGTAACCAAATGACAAACCTACAGAGCCTACGGCCTGACCTGGTTGTATAATAGCAGGAATGGTTATGGTCTGTCCGTTCACTGACAACTCCACCAAACTACCATTAAGACCACCATCGGCAACATGCCAATTTTTGATCTCCAATTTTTTAGCATCAGCACTGGATACGGTTACATAATTGTCCCATGACGTTCTTGTAATAGGGTCAGGGAACTCTTGCAACCATGGGTTATTGGCTTGTTTACCATCTCCCATTCCCGTTTTTGTATAGAGTTGTAATTCCATACCCTCAGCAGATCCTGCAGATGCCAATGCCCTTGCAGCGCCTCCTCCTGAGGACTCTGGCAGAGCCTGGGCAGCAGCGTCACCCTCCACATCGGAAGATGGTCCAGCACCCAAAACACTTGTCAAAGCGGTAGAAACATAAACTCCATCATGTAATGCTTGATTAAATGAAGCTCCACCAAGTATGCCTGTACTCCAATTTTCCTTGATAAAATCAAAGTAGGTCAAATCACTTCCTATCCATTTCAACAAAGCTTGTTGGAACTGACGGGTATCAAATAACGGACGGATGGTTGGTTGCATTAAACCAAAATGTCCTTTTTTAAGCTCCACATCACCCCAAGATTCCAAATAATGAGGTGTAGCAGCAATATATTGAGATTCAGAAGCAGTCTCATCGGCCTTCATTGAAAACGCAATAGACAATTCTGTTTGTTTTAATCCTTCGGCAAATTCATTTGCGTTGGGTAATGTATATAATGGATTGACACCATTCATTATGATCGCACCAACTTTACCAGCATTCATATCCGCTATCAAAGTCATCACGTCCTTATCACTACCTTGTCTTTTCTTAATGGGAGATTTGGTATCAAAGGCTTTACTTCCCAAAGCCGAGTTGATTTCCAATGCCACTGTTTGTGCATTGACATCATTGATTCCAGTAACCAAAACACCATTGCTTCCAGCTTTCTTTAATTCGGATGCCACTTTTTGAATGGCCTCGTCCAATTGGGCCGGTAAGTCTGTTGAAACAGATTGTCCAGTAACATAACTGTACAGTTTAGCTAAGGCTTGTTTTTGCTGTGAAGGTGTTGCTGGGATACGTTTATCGGCATTAGCACCCGTTAGGGACATATTTGCTTCAATTTGAATGTGCCTTGACATTTTTCCATCTGTAGGCACACGACCTTTGGCATAACCCGATTCAAATCCACCGCCTTGCCAATCTCCAAGGAAATCAGCACCAACAGAAACTATTGTCGACGCTTTGGAGAAATCGTAATTTGCCAATGCACGTTCTCCGTATTTTGCTTGAAAAGCATCCAACGCACAAGATTCGGAAACCGCATCATAAACGACGTGACGCACATTGCCATATTTTTCTTTAAATGCAGAAATCAACTTGCTGGTTGATGGACTAGCGAAAGTTTGTGTCAATAACACAATCTCCTTTCCTCCATTCATAACATCCGTCAGCTTCTGATTCGTTTCAGAATCAAAGGTCTCCCATGAAATATCAGATCCCTCTTTTTGAGGTCCTTTAATTCTCAAATTATCGTATAGACCTAAAATTGACGCATGCACTCTGGCATTGACACCGCCTTGAGAGGCCGCCAAATCGTTGTTATCAATTTTAATTGGTCGTCCTTCACGAGTTTTCACTAAGACACTTGCGAAATCAAAACCATCAGCAATTGTTGTCGCGTAAAAATTAGATACTCCTGGAATGATTTCTTCTGGCTGCACAACGTAAGGAATCGATTTAATAACCGGACCCTCACAAGCCGCTAAAGATGCCGCAGCCGTACTGAAACCAACATATTTTAAGAAATCACGACGTGTTGTTGAAGATGTTTCCAAATTGGACTTGTTGCCTAGAAATTCGTCTGTCGGAATTTCGTCAACAAATTCTCTTTGTTTAAGCGCCTCAACAATAGAGCTGTCTGTGTTCAGCTCCTCAACACTTTTCCAGTATTTCTTGTTTGATGACATATTCTTTAATAGTTATTAGTTGATAGTTAATGGTTTTTGGTGCAAACCAACACTGTATCTTTATTTTATTAATAATGACATTTACCACATTCTAAACCTCCCATCTGCGCAACGGTAAGTTTTTCGACTCCATATTTCTTGGACAATTGTTCATGGATCTTGGTGTAGTATTCATTATTCTCAATTTTCACATCCGTGGTTCTATGACATTCAATACACCAACCCATGGTCAATGGAGCGAACTGCGACATGATCTCCATAGACTCCACTGGACCATGACATGTTTGACATTCGATTCCTCCAACGGTAACGTGTTGTGCATGATTGAAATATGCAAAATCAGGAAGATTATGAATACGGATCCACTTTACAGGCTGTGGCTCTCCCGTATATTTTTGCTCGTCAGGATTCCAACCTGTGGCCGCATATAGCTTTTGAATTTCTTCATTATAATCAACACCATAGGTCTTGCCCTCGGCATAGGTATCTTCTGAAACTTCTGATATGGACTTATGACAGTTCATACACACATTCAATGAAGGAATACCTGAAGTTTTACTTACACGAGCAGACGAGTGACAGTACTTACAATCAATCCCGTTGTCTCCTGCATGGATTCTATGCGAATAATGGATGGGCTGAACAGGAGCGTACCCTTCGTCAACACCTATTTGCATGAAATAACCATAAACAAAATAGGCACTGGCCAACAATAATAAAATGACGGTCACCAATACCAAGAATTGATTCTGAACAAAGGCTTTCCAGATATTGTCTTTTTTGTCGCCTTCAACAATAACACCTTTAGCCTCTGCAAAACGATTTAAAGTACGTCTTACCAAAACCAAAGCCATGGCCAAAAGTCCAAACAACAAGGCTAATGCACCAAGAATCAATTGGTTTGAAGTCCCCGAGTCTCCTCCGTCTGCACCACTGGCAGTTTCCGTACCTGCCACCGGGGCAGGAGCCTTTTTCTCCTCAGCAGTATACGCCAAAATATCACTGATATCTTGGTCAGACAACTGCGGAAACGGCATCATTGGCAATTGATTATACTCGTTGTATATTTTAACAGCATAAGGATCGCCAGCATTGACCATACCCATACTATTATGGATCCAGGCAGTCAACCATTCTCTATCCAGACCTTGCTCATCGGCCAATCTCTGTTCAATATTTCGAAGTGGCGGCCCGGTCATGGGTCCGTCTAATTTGTGACAAGCAGCACAGTTAGAATTATATAATGTTTTTCCTTTGACAGGGTCACCATCCTGAGCCTGAAGGGACGCTGAAAACGTAAGTAAAATAAAAAACCCTAAATGAAGAAATTTAGTGGCCAATTTACAGTGTATCACCTGTTTCATATTGTTAGTTGAATTATCTTCCAAACTTTGGTACGATTTTTTCATTAAAAAGAAAAAAATACAGTTATAAAATCACTCGCAAAAGTAACACTTAAAGTCGATTTTAGAAATGTTACAGAAGTGTTAATTGATAATTTATAAACATTCTAAATAATAAATTTCAGGTTATTTAGTTTATTGATTTCAGATAAGGACATTACAAATTAAATTTGATATTTTTGCCAAATGTCTAAGCTTCTAAAAACCATCATTTAAAATAATAAATGAGATCATTCGCTTAAAGAATATACACACCATGAGGAAACCTGATTTAAGATTACCCTTTTTCGCATTTGCTTTTTTTTCGGCCACACTCGCAATTCATGCCCAAGATGGCATTGTGACCGTAGAACAAAATAAAGATATCGACAAACTTCTTGAGTTTAAAAAAGACGTACGGAGCACGATAGATGCTTTTGTGATTCAAGTTTACAACGGCCCACGTGGTGGTGCCCAATCTGCCAGAAGCCAAGTGGCAACGCTATTTCCCGATTGGAGCAATACGATCGAGTACGAATCTCCAAATTACAAAATTTGGTTGGGCAACTTCAGAACACGTTTGGAAGCGGATCGCGCATTAATGAAAGTCAAAAAAAGCTACCCTGATGCTTTGGTATTGCGCCCTAAGAAAAATAGATAGGCCGTCTTAAAAAGAGACTGAAAACAGACTTAAATGATTTAGTTATATGTCTTTTATCACACCTTCAAAAAGTTTATTTGAAAATGATAAAGAACTCTCTTCACACGCCTAATTCAGAATAATTGGAACAACTTTAAAGGTGGTTTATGGGCAGGTTTGGATTTGCTGGATTGATTCTTCAAAACATGCCATCATTGCCATGTTAAAGAAAGCAACAAGCCCCTTGAACTGAACAAATACGTTTTCAGATGGTCCGGATCACTTCCAATACGAATCATAAAAACAGATCATAAACAACAAAAAAAACGGCAACTCAATGAGAGTCGCCGTTTTTGACATATTCAGATTGAAATTTATTTCAATTTCTTTTTTACTTCAATTTCATGGAATGCTTCAATAACATCGTTTTCATGAATATCATTGTAATTCTTGATTTGCATACCACAGTCGTACCCTTTTGATACCTCCCTAACATCGTCCTTAAATCTCTTCAGCGACGATAGCTCACCTGTGTAAACCACTACACCTTCTCTAATCAAACGGATGCCTGAGTTTCTGAATATCTTTCCAGAAGTAACCATACACCCGGCAATGGTTCCGACTTTAGAAACTTTAAAGATTTCTCTAATTTCAGCAGTACCAGTGATTTCCTCTTTGAGCTCAGGAGACAACATGCCTTCCATCGCATCTTTAAGGTCATTGATGGCATCATAGATAATAGAGTACATTCTGATGTCGATTTCTTCCTGATCTGCAATTTGACGTGCGTTACCCATTGGGCGTACATTAAACCCGATAATAATGGCATCAGATGCCGTCGCTAACAATACGTCACTTTCTGTAATGGCTCCAACTCCTTTATGAATAATGTTTACTTGAATTTCTTCAGTAGACAATTTTTGGAATGAATCTGTCAATGCTTCCACTGAACCGTCCACATCACCTTTAAGAATGATATTCAACTCTTGGAAGTCCCCAAGTGCTATACGACGTCCAATTTCATCTAAAGTAATATGACGTTGGGTTCTAACGGATTGCTCACGTTGCAATTGGGTACGTTTTGCCGCAATCTGACGTGCTTCACGTTCTTCTGCAAACACAGCAAACTTATCTCCAGCTTGTGGTGCACCGTCCAATCCTAAAATAGAGACCGGTGTAGAAGGGCCAGCAGCTTCAACGTTTTTACCACGTTCATCATGCATTGCTCTTACTTTACCACTGTTTTTTCCAGCTAACACATAGTCGCCTACTCTTAAGGTTCCAGCTTGTACCAAAATGGTAGATACATAACCTCTTCCTTTATCAAGAAACGCTTCTACTACAGTTCCAACCGCAGGTTTATTTGGATTTGCCCTTAGCTCTAACAATTCAGCTTCTAAAAGCACTTTTTCCAATAGGTCCTTAACGCCTTGTCCTGTTTTGGCTGAGATATCATGCGATTGGATTTTTCCGCCCCAATCTTCAACCAATAAGTTCATCTGCGCCAAACCTTCTTTTACCTTTTCAGGATTAGCCGTTGGCTTGTCTATCTTATTAATGGCAAATATAATCGGTACTCCCGCAGCTTGCGCATGTGAAATAGCCTCTTTGGTCTGCGGCATAATGGCGTCATCAGCTGCAATCACAATAATGGCCAAATCCGTTACCTGCGCTCCACGGGCACGCATTGCCGTAAAGGCCTCGTGTCCTGGTGTATCAAGGAATGCCATTTTCTGACCGCCTTCCAATTGTACCGCATAGGCACCAATATGTTGTGTAATACCACCTGATTCTCCAGCAATCACATTTTCCTTACGAATGTAATCCAACAACGATGTTTTACCGTGATCTACGTGGCCCATGACCGTAACAATTGGCGCACGTGGTTTTAAATCTTCAGGTCGGTCTTCAACAACTTCAATACTATCTTCAAGATCTGAGGTTACAAATTCCACCTCATAACCAAACTCGTCTGCCACGACCGATAAGGTTTCGGCATCCAAACGCTGGTTCATGGTGACCATCAATCCTAAAGACATACATGCTGAGATGATTTGCGTCACAGGAACATCCATCATTGTAGCCACTTCGCTTGCCGTAACAAACTCGGTAACTTTCAACACTTTGCTTTCCGCTTCTTGCTGCTCAATATCCTTTTCAGTCTGTTGACGGTGTTGATCTCTCTTATCTCTTCTATATTTAGCTCCTTTTCCTCTATTGGTCTTGCCCTGTAGCTTTTCAAGAGTTTCTCGAACCTGTTTTTGCACATCTGCTTCGCTTGGCTCTTCCTTTACAGTGCTCGTACGGCCTGGTCTTCCCTTATGAGGAGTACCCGAACCTCTATTCGCTCCAAAACTCGGTTTTACCCCAGGAGCTGCAGGGCCCTTGCTGATACGGCGTCTCTTCTTTTTGTTGGCATCGCCTGCAGCAGGTTTCTTTTCTTCTTTTTTCCTTTTCGGCTTATTGAACTGGGAAAGATCGATCTTTTCTCCAGCAATTTTAGGACCAGACAGCTTTTGATACTGTGTTTTCATCAGCTCATCTTCAGCCTCAGGAACATCAGTTTTATCTGTCGTCTCAACGTCTTCTGCTTTTTCGGTCTTCTCTACTTTCGCAACAGGTTCAGCCTTCTCCGTCTTTTTGGTCTTTTCAGTCTCTATGAAGGTTTCCTTAGCTTTCTTAGGTTCTTCCTTGACTTCAGCTTTTGGAGTCTCTTTTTCAGCAGTGGAAACTGAGGCCTCAGGCTGCTTTGGTGTTTCAGTTGACTTCTCTACTTTAGGTTCTTCCGGTTTTGCATCTTCAACCTTTTCGGTACTTTCGGACTTTTTAGGGTCCAAGTCGATTTTCCCAACTTGTTTAGGCCCTTTAAAAGGTGCTTTAGCTCTTACAATTTGCTTGCTGGCTTCCTCCCTCTTCAATTTCTCCTCAATCTCACGCTCACGCTGCTCACGTAATTCCTCCTTTTCTTTCAACTTAGCCTCACTAACCTCCTGAGAGGCCATTTTCTTATTGGCATCGGTTTGAAATTCATTGGAAAGAACCATATGAACATCGTCTGATATTTTCGTATTGGGACTCTTTTCCACACTGATGCCCTTCGATTCCAAGAAATCAACTGCGCGATCAATAGAAATATTGAGCTCTCTTAATACTTTATTTAATCTAATTGTATCAGCCATAAATTGCTTCTAATATAACTTAATATGTGTTATTCTTCAAATTCTTCCTTAAGAATTCTGATAACATCTAAAATGGTTTCTTCTTCTAAATCGGTTCTCTTAACCAAATCCTGAACATCTTGTTCCAATATACTCTTTGCAGTATCTAAGCCTGCCTTGCTGAATTCTGCTATGATCCAGCCCTCTATCTCATCAGTAAACTCTGACAATTCAACATCTTCCTCAGCACCTTCTCTAAATACATCAATCTCATAACCGGTCAACTGTCCTGCCAAACGGATGTTGTGACCACCTCTACCAATAGCTTTACTTACTTCTTCTGGCTTAAGCAGCACCTCAGCACGTTTAGTCTCTTCATTGAGCTTTACTGAAGTTACTCTGGCCGGACTCAATGCTCTGGTGATGAACAGCTGTATATTACTGGTGTAATTGATCACATCAATATTTTCATTGCCCAATTCTCTAACAATTCCATGGATTCTTGAACCTTTCATTCCCACACAGGCACCAACAGGATCAATTCTATCATCATAGGAATCAACCGCTACTTTCGCCTTTTCTCCCGGCATTCTCACCACTTTTTTAATGGTAATCAATCCGTCAAAAACCTCTGGGATTTCCTGTTCGAAAAGTTTCTCCAAAAACACCGGAGTCGTTCTGGACATAATAATGGTTGGCTTGTTGCCTTTAAGCTCAACACTTTCTATAATACCCCTTACATTTTCACCTTTACGGAAAAAATCTGAAGGAATTTGCTTTTCTTTTGGAAGAATGATTTCGTTACCATCATCATCTAAAAGAATAATTGCCCTGTGTCGAATATGATGTACTTCGGCAGTATAAATCTCACCTACCAAATCCTTAAATTGCTTATAAAGATTGGTATTATCATGCTCATGTATCTTAGAAATCAAATTTTGACGAAGTGCCAAAATGGAGCGTCTTCCTAAATCAATCAGTTTAACAGCCTCAGCCACGTCTTCACCTACTTCAAAATCCGGCTCTATTTTACGTGCTGCAGACAATTCAATTTCTTGATTTGGATCTTCCACTTCACCATCAGAAACTACAACTCTATTTCGCCATATTTCCAAATCGCCTTTGTCAGGGTTTATAATGATATCAAAGTTATCGTCATCACCATACTTCTTCTTTAGTGCATTTCTCAATACATCTTCTAGAATCGCCATCAACGTTACACGATCGATTAATTTATCGTCCTTAAATTCTGAAAAAGAATCAATTAACGCAATATTCTCCATAACTACCTCGAATTAAAATTTTATTATCACTTTAGCCTCTAAAATATCTTCATACTTAATTTTAGCCTGCTTATTTACCACTATTTTTCCCTTTCCTACTGGCTTAGGCTCCTTTGTTTTCCATTCCAAAGTCACTTCCTCATCACCCGCCTCTGTTAACACACCTTCAAATTTGGCATCAGATTTAGCTTTAACGTTTAAAGTTCTGCCAATATTCTTTTTATACTGTCTTTTATTGATCAATGGCGATGTCGCACCCGCAGAGGCTACATCCAGAGAAAAATCGTCTTCCTCCCTATCCAAGTTATGCTCTATGGCACGACTCATGAACACACAATCTTCAACAGTAACCCCGTTATCGCCGTCTATAACCACACTGATTTTATTGTCTGCGCTTATTTTAAGATCGATTAAAAAAAGATCTGATCTTTCCTCCAATCCTTTTTCTATCAAGGCTTTAACAATGTTCTCGTTCAGCATTATATTAGTATAAAAAGAGGGGACTTTCATGTCCCCTCGTGTTCTCTTTTATCATTCAGCGGTGCAAATATACGACTTTTTTATTGACTTTTCCAAAGGATGTAAAGTCGTTTTTTATTATTAAATTTATGTTTCACAAATCAACTTCCGCTTCATGAAAAAAATCCTCGTACCCACTGACTTCTCAGAACAAGCAGAAAATGCTCTGAAAGTAGCAGTTCAATTGGCAAAAAAACACGGCTCGGAAATTTACCTATTGCACATGCTAGAAATACCATTGCAGGAAATTGATGCTATGAACACCCCAAGCGCTTTGCCCGAAGCTATGTTTTTCATGAAGCTAGCAGAACAGAAATTTGAGGCCCTTCTATCCAAAAGCTACCTTAAAGATGTTGCGATCCACGACATTGTAAAAACCTATCCGTCATTCAGTGGCATTGTTGACACCTGTCACGAACACAATATCAACCTCATTGTCATGGGGTCACACGGCGCCAGCGGATTCAAGGAAATGTTTATCGGATCCAATGCAGAAAAAGTGGTTCGAACTTCAGATATCCCTGTATTGGTTATTAAACGCAAGCATAGTGATTTTAAGGTTGACCGTTTCGTATTTGCTTCAGATTTCAAAAAGGACAACAAAGACACCTATAGACAAGCTACGGAATTTGCCAAGTCCTTTGGAGCCAAAATGCATTTGCTAATGGTCAACACCGCCAATGACTTTCTTTCAACTTCTGAAGCCAAAAATCGTATTGACAATTTCATCAAAGATTATGACTTTAAAGATTATACCATTCACATATATAACGATGAAAGTGTTGAAAGCGGGATTTTGAATTTTTCAAAAGAAATAAACGCCGATTTAATTGGCATCAGCACTCACGGAAGGCAAGGGATTTCGCATTTTTTTAGTGGCAGCATCGGAGAAGACGTAGTCAATCATGCTGACCGGCCTGTGATTACGTTTAAAATCTGAAGTAGATCATAAAAAGACCATTTCCCTTCACCTGTCATTAAAATTAAACCTCATCACATTAATGTTGGTGGCCATTCCAAAAAACTCTATAATAACAAAAATCCCGACCACATTAATGATCGGGATGTTTTGAAAAACTGTTGGCCTACTAGGGCTCGAACCTAGACTCTTCTGGACCAAAACCAGACGTGTTGCCAGTTACACCATAGGCCAATCTCCAATTGAGGACGCAAATTTACTACAATGTTTTATTTTTGCAAATATTTTACATAGAAAAAATGTTATTTTAAACATTCGTTATTCTAAAAAAACAGCCTAAACCAATAAGATGTTGACAATGAGATAATTATATATATGTTTTACGCTGTGAAGCTCAAGTTCAACAATGGTATACTAAGTTAATATTCTTATTGGGTCAAGAAAACAATTCAAAAATCAAGCTTGTTAAATCCGCACAGCGATAAAATCATTTCATTTTTGACTAAAACAGACATCAAAAGGCAAAACAGTAATAGACGTTCGCTCTTAGAAACCGCATTTTTTTAAGGTCACTTTCCCGAAAAAATTCAATGTGAGGTTTCTGATGAACGGATTGATGCACTTTAAATACTTAACGTTTACTTAAAAACTTTCCCCTCTTATATATTTATTCTTAAATTCGCCACTCTAATTCAACAAAAAATCTATGAATCATTTCAACTTTAAAAAATGGAATACCATTTTAGGTTGGTTTGTCTTTGCCATTGCATTTACTGTTTATGCACTTACCATTGAACCGACCGTTAGTTTCTGGGATGCAGGGGAATATATATTGACTTCCGCCAAGCTCCAGGTAGGCCACCCTCCAGGGGCACCCTTGTTCCAAATGTTTGGTGCCTTCTTTTCGATGTTCGCCCTAGAGCCCTCCCAAATTGGAGCCATGTTGAATATGATGAGTGGTGCGGCAAGTGCCTTCACCGTTTTATTCATGTTTTGGACCATCACCTTATTGCTTAAAAAACTGGTCAAAACAGATGAGGAATTTACAGTTACAAAAAAAATCGCCATTCTTGGTAGTGGACTTGTAGGAAGTATCGCCTTCACTTTTACAGATTCATTTTGGTTCAATGCGGTGGAGACTGAAGTTTATGCCATGGCCACTTTAATTATGGCCGTCATGTTTTGGTTGGCTTTGCGCTGGGAACAGGAGATGGACAAACCTCGTGGCAACCGTTGGCTCATATTAATTGCCTTTGTTATCGGATTGTCCTTTGGTGTGCATTTCATGGGTCTTCTGACTATTCCTGCCATAGGATTGATTTATTATTTTAAGAACTATAAAACCATAACGGTCACTAATTTTATTGTGGCCAATGTCGTTTCTGCGGCTATTTTGTTATTTATTTTCAAACTTTTGCTCCCTAATGCACTAAAAATTTTCAGTGCTTCAGAAATTTTCTTTGTCAATAGTCTTGGCATGCCATTTAACTCCGGAACCATTATCGCCTTTGTGATTGTTGTTGTGGCGTTCTATTTTGGGTTGAAATATACACGAGACCGTCAAAAGCATATTGCCAATACCTTGGTATTATGCTTAATGTTCATTTTTATCGGATTTTCATGTTGGTTAATGCTTCCAATACGAGCCAATGCCAATGTGGTTGTCAATGAGAACAATCCTTCAGATGCCCGTGAATTATTAGCCTATTACAATTTAGAACAGTATCCTGAGACCCATCTCTTTTATGGCCCCTTGTTCACTGAGCAATACACAGGGCTTGATGAAAACGAACCTTATATAGACGACAAACCCAATTATGAAAAGGACAAGGCCGCAGGAAAGTATGTGATTGTCAATGACTATAAAAACGCTAAACAGAATTACAATTCCACCCAAGCCTCTATTCTACCAAGAATGTGGAGCAGTGAAAATGCCGAGAATTATATGATGTTTACCGGTCTGTTAGACTTCAGCATCAAACCCGAATACATGATGGAGCCCCAAATCAGGGATATGGTCTCCAATTTTAGAAGAAATATACGGGAAGGGCAGGTTGACTATAGCGATTACCACAATTTCCTGAAACAATTCGGTCAATATTTAAACATCGATAAACCATCACTGGCCCAAAACTTTGGGTATATGATTGAATACCAATTTGGATATATGTATTGGCGTTATTTTATGTGGAATTTTGTAGGACGTCAAAATGATATTCAAGGAAAATACGACGATTTGAACGGCAACTGGATCAGTGGCATCAAACCTTTTGACGCGTGGCACCTTAACATGTCACAGGATAATTTGCCAAGTGATGTCAAAAACAACAAAGCGCGAAACACGTATTACTTTTTGCCCCTTATTTTAGGTTTGATCGGTTTCTTGTTTTTAATTGGAAGGGATAAAAAGCTATTCTGGACCCTATTGGTCTTTTTCCTGATGACCGGGCTCGCCATCCAATTTTACACCAACGTCAGACCATTTGAACCACGGGAACGCGACTATTCAGTTGTAGGGTCCTTTTATGTGTTCGCTATTTGGATAGGTTTTGGCGTGTATGCCATTTTTGATGCACTCCGAAAATACACGACTTCAAAATTCCTACCGCATGCGATTACCTTAGTGTGTTTAATCCTGGTTCCAGGGATATTAGCAGCCAATAATTGGGATGATCATGACCGATCCGGTAGAAAAACAGCCCATGCCATGGCCGTAAAATATTTGGAATCTTGCGCTCCTAACGCCATTTTATTCACCATTGGAGATAATGACACCTTCCCATTATGGTATGCCCAAGAAATTGAAGGCATCCGAAGAGATGTGAGGGTCATCAATACCAGCCTTTTTCAAACGGATTGGTACATTGACCAAATGAAACGGAAAGCCTATACCAGTGATCCCATCCCATCGCAATTGACGCACGAGCAATACCGATACGGAACTCGAGACTATATTGTTGAAAAAGAGATCACCAAAGACACCTTGGGCATTAAGGATTTTATGGATTTTGTCAGCAGCGACAATCCTCGAACGAAACTCAAATATGCCCTACAACAAGAAGGCAGGGACACCAGTAGCTATCCTCCAAATATGTTGAACACCAATTATTACCCTACTAAATCCGTCAGGGTACCTGTAGATAAAGCATCGGTTTTGGAACATGGTATTGTAAAGGAGAAAGACGCTGACAAAATTGTGGATGAAATCATCATCCAAATCAAAGGAGGCGCCCTATATAAAAACAGATTACTGATGCTGGACATCATTGCCAACAACAATTGGGAACGTCCTATCTATTTTACCGGTGGAAGTTTTGGTGATGATGACTATATCTGGATGAAAGACTACCTACAATTGGACGGTTTATGCTATAAATTAGTCCCAATTAAAACGCCAGTGGATAGAGCTAACCCGTTTGATATGGGGCGCTTGGACACGGACCTGATGTATGACATGGTTATGTCGTGGAATTGGGGAAACAGTGGTAGTCCAGACATTTACCACGACGTGGAAACTCGTAAAAACGGGATTACCTACAGAGGCAATCTTGCGCGTTTGATGGAGCAATTAATCAATGAGGACCAGCCTGAAAAAGCTGAAAAAATTGCTGATTTGGCGATGGAGAAGATGCCTGTTGATTACTTTGGATATTACACCTTATTGGAACCATTTATCAGTGGTTATTATGAGGTAGAGAAAACAGACAAAGCCAGAAAACTTTATATAGATGTCACCAAAAAATACCAGGAAAGTTTAACGTATTTCAGTGGGCTTTCGCTCGAAACCCAATCGCGATACTTAGAACAAATTGTTACTGATATAGAGCGTTATAGAAGTTTAGTGGACATTGCAGTAGTTTATGACGATAAGGACTTTGCATTGCAGGAAACTGAAAAATTCAATAACTATTTGCAGCTGTTCAAACATTTTATGCAAGGTGACGAACCACGACGCGAACCTCAAAGGGAAGAACGGGATATCATAACAGACACAGTTGATGACCTGATTAAATTAGACTAATTTCTTGTGAACCTCATTCCCATAAGAACACCAAAATTGATCAAAGGCATATTCCCGAACTATATTTGGAATATGCCTCAGGATCAAAAAACCATCTATTTGACTTTTGATGATGGACCTACCCCAGAAATTACGCATTGGACCTTAAACATTCTAAAAGAGTTTAATGCCAAGGCCACATTTTTCTGCATCGGCAATAATATTGAAAAACACCCGGAGATTTTCCATGACATTTTAAAAGATGGCCATACGCTTGGCAACCACACCTATTCGCACCCAAAAGGTTGGACCACCAGTAGTGAGGTTTATGTGGATCAAGTTTTGAAGACAGAGGAGATCATCGATTACCAAGTTTCAAATTCCAAATTCCAAACCTTGCATGCTGACCGATCTCAAGGTTCACCCAGGGCCAATCTATTCCGTCCGCCCTATGGACAGATCACTCCGCAACAAGGTAGGCGTCTATTGACCTTAGGTTACGAAATTATAATGTGGGATATTTTAGCCTTTGATTGGAAGGATTCCATATCAGAAGAACAGTGCGCCAAAAATGTAATTTCCAAAGCACGCCCAGGGAGCATTGTTGTTTTTCATGATAGTGTGAAAGCTTCCCGAAACATGATGTTCGCACTTCCAAAGGTATTGCACCATTTTAATGAGTCGGGTTTTAAGTTTGAACGTCTATAAATCCATCACAAATTCAAAGTGTCATCATCCAGTATTGTTATATTGACACCTCTAAAATTCTTCATTTATTTAGGAAAGGCGAATGAACTAAATTCACTTTTTATAAAAAATAATGCTGACATTTTTTTGAGAGCACGATGTTTAACTAAACATCCATATCATGAAAAAATACGCACTCATAATTTGCTTTTACTTTATTGGTAATACAGTCTTTTCTCAAATCAAAGAGTTAGTCACAGGAATGACAGATCCTGGCCGGATGGTACTTAGTAGCACACATTTGTATTACACTGATGATGATAATGTATATCGCTTGGCACTATCCATTCCAAATGCAGAACCAGAGCTTTTGGCTTCAGGGATGGGCAATCCTAACGGACTGGCCCTAAATGGTGATGCTCTCTATATAGCCGAATTTGATGCCAATCAAGTCTCAAGGATGGACCTCTCTTCCGCTAATTTTGAGGTGACAAGATATGCCACAGCCAACAAACCCAATTTTTTACACTGGCACGGATCTTCTCTTTACGTATCAAGTAATACCACCACTTCAAGATATGTGGGCCGATATGATGATCCAAATGCATCTACAAACAGTACCTTGTTGGCAGCTGTGGCTGCACCTTCAACAACTTTTATTCCTTTCGGACTTGCGGTCTATAATGATACGACATTATATATTGCCAATGCGGGAACCAATTCTATTGACGTGATTGACCCTTCAACAAACGATATCACGCCTGAACTATTTTTGTCCGGTTTTGATAAACCTATGGGCATAAGAATCTATAAAAACATCCTTTATATTGCTGAAAACGATGGCGGAACCATTTCAACTATTGATCTTACTTCTACCAAACCCGTGAGAACCGAAATATCAAGTAGTATTAACGACCCAATAGATATTGAAGTCAATGACATGGGTATCTTCATCATGCAAGAGAATCCCAATAGAATCATACTCATAAAAAATACACTGGGCTTAAATGAATTTGAAACTACTGCACTAACAGTATATCCAAATCCTTCTTCAGACTATTTGAATATGGGCCATATTCCAAATACAACGGAATTTATTATTTACGATAGCCTTGGTCAAATGGTGAACAAAGGATTAGTGGAGCCACATACCAATTCTAAAATCAGAATCAAGGACCTGACAGCGGGCATTTACTTTCTCCATTTAAAAAACAACACTCCTATTAAATTTATAAAAAAGTAATCAGCACATGCTATATTTAGTCGATCACATTTTATTGGAAAAAATAACCTTACTTAATCTATCGATTATGATTTTAAAGAAACCAATATTTCGCGCAAGATGATATACTCAAGAAATAGGCTTGTAGAACGTGATTGCGATGAGCTTCATATATCGATTTTCGCCTTTGACGATACAAGGAAAGAAGGGAAAAACAAGATGCTCAGTTTAATTGAAAGATGTTAGTCAAAAGCTATCCATTTAAAGATATTAAGTCAACTTTTTCAATAAAATCCTTGGTGGTCTTTCAAAAAGAAATTCCTGCATGCGTAGGAATTTGTCAAATATACTCTTGGAGGATATTAATAAGCGTATCGGCATCCTGCTCTCCGCTATGACGCCATTTCATCTCGCCTCTTTTATAGATAATTAGTGTAGGTAAACCTTTAACGCGAAGTGCTTCGGCCAATTCTTTGTTTTTATCAACATCTATCTTGATGACTTTTGCCTTGTCTCCAAGAGCAGCAGCTACATCTCTTAACACAGGATGCATTGCAATAGATTGTTCATTCCATTCTGTAAAAAAATCCAACAAGACAGGAATATCGACATCTATGAGTTCCCCAAATTTTGACATACATTTTAATGTTTAGATCAGATGTGCTATTACAAACCTACTTATTTTTTTTTTATTAACCTAAAACATACGTAAATAGCTTGTTGCCTGCCTCAACTTGCATTTTTCATACGAATGGTATGCACAATAATAACATTATGCGATCGCCTTTTTGGGTCCTTTTTTGAGTTCAATTACCGTAATCTCCGGCCATATCCCAACACGACCTGGAAAGCCCAAATAGCCAAAACCTCTATTGACATTAATGTATTGTCCCATTTCTTTATAAACACCGGCCCAATGTTTGTATTTGTATTTGATAGGGCTCCATTTGAACCATCCTGGAATTTCAATCCCAAACTGCATACCATGGGTATGTCCGCTTAAAGTCAGGTGGTAATGGTAATCGTCATTAATGACCACCTCGTCCCAATGGCTTGGGTCATGGGTCAACAATATTTTGAAATCGTCAGGTTTAACACCGTCTGCAGCTTTACTTAAATCGCCAGCTCTCTTAAAATACCCTTTCCCCCAATTTTCAACGCCCACAATTGCCAAACGCTGACCGTTTCTTTCAATAAATCGGTTTTCATTGAGCAGCAGGTCATAGCCCATATCTTTTTGGAGCTGTATTAATTCTTCAAAGTTCTGCTCTTTTTCTGCTGCCGAATCCCAGTCCATATAATCGCCATAGTCATGGTTTCCCAATATTGAAAACACGCCATCATCAGCTTTCAACTCGGAAAACAAGTCCTTCCAAGGCAGCAATTCTGAACTTCGATTATTGACCATATCTCCAGTAAACATTATAACATCCGACTTTAACTCCTTGATTATATTTATACCGTTGACAACTTCTGATCGGTTATCGAAACTTCCTGAATGGATGTCACTGATGTGAGTAATTTTATAGCCATCAAAAGCCTCGGGCAAATCGTCAAAATGCAAGGTGTGCCTAATAACTTTATAATTATACTTACCCTTATACATTCCGTAAAGCATTGAAGCCAAAGGAATAGCCGCCACACCCATCGCTATTGTGCTTATAAATTTTCGTCTGGATGGCATGTGGAATGATTCCCTTGTAGAAAAGTATTTAGAGTGTATTCCAACAAAAAATCGGAAAATATCTTCTCCAAATAAAAAAAAGATCAATACCGAATTAAAGAGCATATAGGTCAGGATAAATCCGAAGGCATAACTTTTTGAGGGGATAAGCACCCGACCGCCAGATCCAAAGGCAAATTGTATAATTAAATTTCCAGCAACTGCCACAGCAACGGCAATAAACGCGTAGTGTATCCAAACGTGTCTCGTTATTGTCCTAAAGGCCTGAAATCCATATATAGAAATGAGAATGTAAAATGTAATTATTATGAACCAACGTAGCATAAGAGCAGTTTTTCTCAAAGATAAATGAATTAACCCGGTATTAAAATGTTGTAATAAAATTTAACCGTCCCTTAAGATTTAGTATATTTCCGCAGCAATATCAATCCCTTAAATGATGAAGTCATTTTTTTTAGCTTTCGCAGCCCTGTTTCTACTCGTAGGCTGTTCTAATCAATCTAAAACAACCCCAGCTAAAAAAGACAAATCTTTAGTGTCATTGGTCAATCCCTTTATTGGCACTGGTGGACATGGACATACCTACCCCGGGGCAACCATGCCTTTTGGGATGATGCAATTAAGTCCTGACACCCGTCTTGACGGTTGGGATGGCGCTTCTGGCTATCATTATAGCGACGAATATATTTATGGTTTCTCACACACACATCTCAGTGGCACAGGTGTCAACGATTATTGCGATATCTTGCTCATGCCCACCAATGAAGTCGTTTTCAACAATGGCAGTGACGGCAAAAAAGGCTACCGCTCTAAATTCTCCCATGACAATGAAAAGGCTGAACCTGGTTATTACCAAGTGCATTTGGAAGATACGGATATCAACGTTGAGTTAACGGTTTCAGAGCGCAGTGGTGTCCATAAATACCAGTTTCCAACGGCAAAAAATCAAATCATCGTTTTAGACTTAGAGCATCGTGATCAGCTATTGGCCTCAAAAATAAAACAGACTTCTAGAACCGAAATCACGGGTTATCGCCATTCCAAATCATGGGCTTCCAATCAGAAATTGTTTTATTATATAAAATTTTCGCACCCCATGTCGGTCGATTTGATTGCAAGAAAGCAGAATTTGACCCATAAAAAAGCCGTATTCCAGTTTGATAATCCCAAAAATGAACCAGTTTATGTGAAAATAGGCATCAGCGCGGTTGACGAAGAAGGCGCCAAGAAAAATTTAGAAGCTGAAATCGGTGACAAGACCTTTGATGAGGTAAAGGAAATAGCTCAAAGCGTCTGGGAAGAACAATTGGAAAAAATCGTGATTGAGACTGAAAACCAAGACTATAAAATTAATTTCTATACGGCTCTGTACCATACCATGATTGTTCCAAATCTCTACCAAGATGTCGATGGACGCTACAGAGGCATGGACATGAAAATCCACACTGCCAAAGATTTCAATTACTATACGGTGTTTTCATTATGGGACACTTATCGGGCGGCACATCCTTTATACAGCATTATTGAACGTAAACGTACCAGCGATTTTGTCAACACGCTTCTTGCAAAGTATGACGAAGGCGGCATCTTGCCCATGTGGGACCTAAGTGCCAATTACACGGGCACTATGATTGGCTACCACGCAGTTCCGGTGATTGCCGATGCCTATTTAAATGGGATAAAAGGATTTGATGCCGAAAAGGCTTTTAAAGCCATGAAACATTCGGCCAATCAAAACCATCTGGGCCTAAAGTCGTATAAAGAATTGGGATTTATTCCTGTAGAGGAAGAAGGCGAATCCGTTTCTAAAACTTTGGAATACGCCTATGACGATTGGACCATTGCGAAAATGGCGCATGCCCTGGAAAAAGTGGACGACTTTGAAATTTTTATGAAACGGGCCCAAAGCTATAAGAATGTTTTTGATCCAGAAACGAAATTCATGAGAGGCCGCTACAAAAATACGTGGTTTACGCCCTTTGATCCCTATGAAGTCAATTTCAACTATACCGAAGCCAATGCTTGGCAATACAGCTTCTACGTGCCACAGGACGTTTCTGGGCATATAGAACTAATGGGAGGGAAAGAAGTGCTCGAAGCACAATTAGACAGTTTGTTCAGTGCCACTTCCACCACTTCAGGACGTGAGATGGTAGACATTACAGGTCTTATTGGTCAATATGCTCATGGCAATGAACCTAGCCACCACATGGCTTACCTTTATAATTTTGTCAATAAACCCTATAAAACCCAAGAGAAAGTCCATCAAATCCTGACTGAACTTTATAAAAATGAACCTGATGGGATTGCCGGCAATGAGGATTGTGGCCAGATGAGTGCTTGGTATATATTTTCATCGCTGGGCTTTTACCCGGTCACACCAGGATCAAGTCAATATATTATTGGAACACCATTATTCGACAAGGCTACTATTAATCTTGAGAATGGAAAAAACTTCACCATCAAGGCCTTTGATCTTTCTGATAAAAACAAATACATCGACTATGTGAGACTCAATGGCAGTAAATGGCATCAAAGTTATATTTCCTCAAAAGATATTCTGTCTGGCGGTATTCTTGAATTTTATATGACCGATGCGCCTTCTAATTGGGCAAGTGATGACGATGAGGTGCCAACAACCTCCATAGACTACTTTAAAATTGTTCCAGTCCCATTTATTGCAAAAGGCGATATAGCGTTTAAAGGTGAAACTGAAGTGATTTTGGAAAATGCCCAAAAGGATACGGATATTTATTACACCTTAGACGATTCCATTTACGTCAAATACGAGAAACCGTTTATCATTTCAGAACCGTCCACTTTAAAAGTATATTCTGAAAAGGATGATGAAAGAAGTGCCACTGTGGCCACCGATTTCCATAAAATTGATCCAGATCGGACCATAGAGTTAAAAACGACCTATGCCAACCAATACAGCGCAGGAGGAAGCAATGCCTTGATTGACGGCATGAAAGGATCAAAGGATTTTCGGGGTGGTGCCTGGCAAGGCTATGAAGATAAAGACGTTGTGGCCATTGTCGGTTTAGGGGAAGAAAAATCAATCCATTCCGTCAATGTCAATTTTTTACAAGACCAACGCTCATTTATTTTCTATCCTACCGAAGTTTTATGTTATATTTCGGCCGATAATCAAAATTTTCAATTAATTGGAAAACAAAGCATCAACGCAACCCATCGATCGGAAGAAGTCAAAATAAAGACAATTACTTTCGATTTAAAAGATAAAAACGCAAAATACATTAAAGTCGTTGCTAAAAAATTGAGCAGACTCCCTAAATGGCATGCCGGTTATGAAAATAAAGGCAAAAGCTGGATATTTGTCGATGAGATCGGGATTCGGTCTTCAGTTGACCGTATGCAGTAGGCAGTTGTCAGTCTTCAGTCGGCAGTCCTCTGTTGGCAGTTGACGGTTGGTAGCGATAAAAACCTAACAAGTATGTTTATATTAAAACATTTAAACCCATCATTCTGAACTCTGAACTCTGAACTTAACACCATTAACCATACATTATGAACCAACAAAAATCCTATCGTTCTTCCTTTATATTATTGACCGTCCTCTTCTTTCTCTGGGGCTTCATTACCGTTTTGGTAGATTCACTTATTCCTCGTCTTAGGGAATTATTTACGCTCACCTATTTTCAGGCGGGCATGGTTCAATTTGCGTTTTTTGGTGCTTATTTCTTGCTGTCTATTCCAGCGAGTTATATTTTAACTAAAATCGGTTATAAAAAAGGAATTATTTTAGGTTTATGCACTATGGCCATAGGTTGTTTGCTGTTTTATCCAGCCGCATCGTATAGGATTTTTGGCATTTTCATGCTTGCCTATTTTATTTTGGCGGGAGGGATTACCATTTTACAAGTGGCAGCCAATCCGTATGTCGCTGTTTTAGGAACTGAAGATGGCGCCTCAAGCCGATTGAACCTATCCCAAGCATTTAACTCTTTAGGAACAGCAATAGCACCTATCATTGGCGCGCTTTTCATCCTAAGTGATAAAATCAAAACTACTGACGAAATTGCGATCTTATCAGACGCTGAAAAAGGTATCTATTTGGCTTCAGAAGCATCGGCCGTACAAAAGCCCTTTTTAGGATTGGCGATTTTCATTTTCATTATTGCGGGAGGTTTTTTCTTCGCAAAACTTCCAAAACTGATCAATGAAACTGCGGTTGGATCTTACAGAGATGCATTAAAGCACAAAAACCTGGTCATGGGGATTATTGGCATCTTTTTTTACGTAGGTGCTGAAGTGGCCATTGGGAGCTATTTGGTCAATTACTTTTTAGAAATGAATATGGTGGAAGTCATTAAACAAAATGGCTTTATGAAGTCGATTGTTGAAGCGATCCTCAGTACGGGCATTACCGAAAGTGATAATAAAGCCATTGTTGGTGTTTTTGTTACTTTTTACTGGTCTGGCGCCATGATCGGCCGGTTTGCCGGTGCGTATCTGACAAGAATTATCAAACCTGGAAAAGTATTGGGTATTTTTGCCACCATTGCCATCACATTGATCTTAATTTCCATAAGCACCACCGGATTGGTGAGCATGTGGAGCATATTGGCGGTAGGATTGTTCAATTCCATCATGTTCCCAACCATCTTTACTTTGGCCATTGATGGCATTGGATCTTTAAAGCCAAAAGCTTCAGGGATGTTATGTACAGCTATTGTTGGAGGGGCCATCATCCCACCAACATTCGGTTTTCTGACAGATCAGATCGGATTTAAATTGGCATTGTTTTTCGTGATTTTATGTTACGCTTATATTCTTTACTACGGATTTAAAAACAGTAGAAAACAAGTGAGTATATAAAATCGATCGGAACTAAAACAGAAGGTTTCATTTTCCCGCAGATGACACAAATTTTCGCGGAACTGTATAAATAAATTTATTATGCCCAAACTGAAAACTGCGACTGCTGACTGCTGACTGCCGACTGAAGACTGCCGACTGCCGACTGCAAACTAATTTCAAAACCATTTCAAAGTCAAGTCCACTAGCTTCTGTTTAAAATTGGAATAAGGCGGCAACAAGAAATCCGTGGCTCCAAGTGTATGCTGTTTCATCATGGCCCGTCGGTTGGAAAAGGCTTCAAAACCATAAAACCCGTGTGCCTTTCCGATGCCACTGTTATTACTGCCACCAAAAGGCAGATTGTGATTTAAAAACTGAAGAAGGTTATGGTTCACGCAGCCACTTCCTGCACGTGTATTATTCATGATAAAATCAACATTCTTTTTAGACTTGCTAAAGATGTACAAGGCCAACGGTTTTTCTTTGGAATTGATATATTCTACGGTTTCTTCAATATGTTCATAAGTTTTCACCGGAAGAATCGGTCCAAAAATCTCTTCGGTCATCAACTTGGAATCTTTTGGCATATCAAAAACCAAGGTAGGTTCGATATAATTATCTTTTGCATTATAAGTACCTCCCGAAGCAATATCACTGTTATTTAGTTTTGCTTCCTGAATGTATGAGACCAATCGTTCAAAATGCTTGGAATTGACAATTCTGGAATATGATTCTGAATTTTCAGCATCTTCTGAATAAAATTCTGCTATTTTCGATTTAAAAAGAGAAACAAACTCTTCTTTCATATTCGCTTTTAAAAGCACATAATCTGGTGCGATACAGGTTTGTCCCGCGTTGGTAAATTTCCCATAAATGATTCTTTTGACGGCGGTTTCAAGATGGGCTGAATCATCAATAATGGTAGGCGACTTCCCTCCCAGTTCCAAAGTCACGGATGTCAAATGCTCTGATGCGGCCTTCATTACAATTTTGCCAACTTGTGGCGAGCCTGTGAAAAAAATATGGTTGAACGGAAGCTTCAATAGTTCTTGAGAAACCTCAACCTCGCCTTCAAGAAGGGCAACTTCGTTGTCATTGAACAACTCCTTAACAATTTCTGCCATCACCCCAGAAGCATTTGGCGTCATTTCAGAAGGTTTTATAATCACAGTGTTACCTGCAGCAATTGCAGAAACCAAGGGGCCGAAAGTAAGGTTGATAGGGAAATTCCAAGGTGAAATGATTAAGCATACACCCTTAGGTTCGTATTTGATATAAGATGATGCACCAAGTAATGCCAATGGTGTGTCCACTGTTTGATTTTTCATCCAAGACTTTAAATTCTTTTTGGCAAATTTTATTTCGCCCAATACCGGATAGATTTCCGTCAAATCCGTCTCCAAAAAAGGTTTCTTGAAATCCTTATAGAGTGCCTCGCGTATTTTTTGCTTATGGGTAAGCTCCAAGGCATTCTTAAGTTTTTCGAGCTTTTTGATACGGTCTCTATAAGTAGAGTTTCCTATTTTACACTGATTTTCCTTTTGTCGAGTGAAGAGCTCTTTGAATTTATTATCCATTTGGGTATATATTTTTAAGACGTATTTATTGAGTCATGGCTCAAATTCATGCATTTCATCGATTTTTTTTGAGCAAGATTTCATCTTAACCGTTTATCGATGTTTTATAACTAATATATTACATTTCAATCACTTTGTGTTGTTACTTTGTACTATTAATTAATCCGTACCCTCCTCTGACATCATGAAAAAACTAGTTTCCCTCATTGCATTAATTGCATTACCAGTATTGTCTTTTGGTCAAAATACTTCAAAAGAAACCGTAAAGCTAAATGATGCAATTATCATTAAAGCCGTTACCATTCAACAAATCACAGAAGATAAAGCAGCTTTTGCTATCCTTTCAAAAAATGAAGTAACGGATTTAAATTATAAGAAAAGTATCGAACTTATCAGCATCAAGGCTTTTAGAAAAAGCTTACAAATTAGAACCAAAGAGGTTAAAACCTGCTAGCGTCGGTCTTTTATCCGTCTTTATACATAGTCTACAATCGAGGCAATTCATAAATTGAAATGCCTCGATTTTTTTTATTCCCACGAAATTCTTCTCAAAAAAGTCATTGGCCAATCCCTTATTTAAAAGGTTTTTACAAGTATAGAATTGCTCAAAAAACGTAAGCAGATATACGGGCAACAGACAAGGCAGAAACTAAAAACCTTAAAAAGCATATCGATACAACGATATTAAATCCATCAAAACCATTTTTTTGGTGATGGTTGAAAACAGTCTGTTTGTCAACGATATTTGGATTTAGGATAAGGATTCTGGCAAAAACATCAAAATTGTTACTTCCCATTCCATTTCATATTAAATGCCTCCTCATGCCCAAATCAAATTATCTTTTGTAATTTTATGAACTTCAAAAAAACAAATTCATGTCAGAAAAAAAACGACTGTTTTTAGTCGATGCCTACGCCTTAATTTTTAGAGGCTATTACGCCTTTATCAAGAACCCTCAAATCAATTCGAAGGGCGAAGACACCTCGGCCATAATGGGGTTTATGAACTCTTTATTGGACGTTATCAAAAGAGAGCGACCAGACCATTTGGCCGTATGTTTTGACAAAGGCGGAAGTGTAGATCGGGTGGAAATATTTGAAGCCTATAAAGCCAACAGAGATGAAACGCCCGAAGGCATTAGAACCGCCATTCCACATATCTACAATATTCTTAAGGCCATGCATATTCCTATCATGGTCTTGGAAGGCTATGAAGCCGATGATGTGATTGGAACGCTTTCAAGACAAGCAGAAGCCCAGGGTTACACCACCTATATGGTCACACCCGACAAGGATTTTGCACAATTGGTCACGGAAAACGTGTTCATGTACCGTCCAAAATCATTTGGTGGTGGTTATGAAACCTGGGGCGTTGAAGAGGTGAAGAAAAAATTTGAAGTCGAGACACCACTACAGGTCATTGATTTCTTAGGAATGATGGGCGATTCTTCCGATAATATTCCTGGATTGCCAGGCGTTGGCGAAAAGACTGCAAAGAAATTCATTAAGCAATTCGGGAGTATGGAAAATCTTTTGGCCAATACTGATCAGCTGAAAGGTAAAATGAAAGAAAACATCGAAGCCAACAAGGAATTGGGCATGCTTTCCAAAACCCTTGCTACCATCATGTTGGATGTGCCTGTGGAATTTAATGAGGCCGACTTTGAAATGTCGGAACCGGATATTGAGGCGGTCACGAACATTTTTCAAGAATTGGAGTTCAGACGTCTCACCGATAATTTCCTAAAAACCTTTACTCCAGAAGCGATGGCCAACGGAGGCACGGAAGCCAACAAAATTGCTGGTGCTGGAAATTCACAGAATACGTCAGCCGGGAAGCCGTCTGACAATCCAAAAACATCCGCAGGATCAGGTCAATTTTCTTTATTTGGTGGTTCTCCATCCAATGACAACAATCCATCTGAACCGATTTCGGAGTACACACGTAAAACATTGGACACCGTCTCACACTTTTATCAAAGTATCACGGGTGGGATGGCCACACAACTCTTCATCCAAAATCTGATGAAGCAGACCAGCGTTTGTTTTGATACCGAAACCACTGGCTTAGATCCGATTACTGCCCAATTGGTTGGGATTGCATTTTCATGGGAAGTTGGCAAAGGTTTCTATATCCCATTCCCAGAAAATCAAGAAGAAGCACAGAATTTGATTGAAGAACTCCGTCCGTTTTTTGAGTCGGAGAGCATCGAAAAAGTGGGACAAAACTTAAAATATGATATAAAAGTCCTTCGCAAATATAATATCCAAGTCAAAGGGAAATTGTTTGATACCATGTTGGCCCATTATCTGATCAATCCGGATATGCGCCATAATATGGATATCTTGGCAGAGACCTATTTGAACTATACGCCAATGCCCATTGAAGCCTTGATTGGCAAAAAAGGTAAAAACCAATTGTCCATGCGAACGGTTCCTTTGGAAAAACAGACCGAATATGCCGTTGAAGACGCTGATATCACTTTACAGCTCAAAGAACATTTTGAAAAAGAACTGGGTGAAGCCAACACCCAAAAATTATTTGATGAGATTGAGATTCCGCTATTGCGGGTACTTGCCGATATGGAATTGGAAGGCATTAATTTGGATGAGAAATTCCTGAATTCCCTATCCGAAAAACTAGACAATGACATCAAAGCCTTAGAGGCCGATATTTTCAAGGAAGCGGGCGAAGAATTCAATATAGCATCGCCGAAGCAGTTGGGCGAAATTTTATTTGATAAACTTAAATTGGTTGAAAAACCTAAAAAAACCAAAACGGGGCAATACGCCACTGGCGAAGATATTTTATCTGTTTTGGCCAAGGATCATAAAATTATCCAACATATTTTAGACTATCGCGGACTGGCAAAACTGAAAAGCACCTATGTAGATGCTTTGCCAACTCAAGTTGAGCCAACTACCGGCCGTGTGCATACCGATTATATGCAAACCGTAGCCGCCACAGGACGATTGAGCAGCAACAACCCCAATCTTCAAAACATCCCCATTCGTACAGAGCGCGGACGTCAAGTGCGTAAAGCCTTTGTGCCAAGAGATGAGAACTATGTATTATTGGCGGCGGATTATTCCCAAATTGAACTGCGCATCATTGCTGCCCTGAGTCAAGAAGACAATATGATCAACGCCTTTAAGAAAGGTGAGGACATTCACGCCTCTACCGCCTCAAAAGTATTTGGTGTACCGTTGGAAGAAGTGACCCGTGAGCAACGTAGCAATGCCAAAACGGTCAATTTCGGAATCATCTATGGGGTTTCCGCCTTTGGGCTGAGCAATCAAACCGATCTATCGCGAAGTGAAGCCAAAGATTTGATTGACACCTACTACGCCACTTATCCAAAACTGCGTAATTATATTAGCGATCAAATAGAAATTGCACGAGAGAATGGCTATGTGCAAACGGTTTTAGGCCGTCGCCGTTATTTAAAGGATATCAATTCCAGAAACGCCGTAGTCAGAGGTGCAGCGGAACGTAATGCCGTAAACGCGCCAATCCAAGGAAGCGCTGCGGACATTATCAAAGTGGCCATGATCAACATCCACAAGAAATTGCAAGAAGGACAATTTAAATCCAAGATGCTCCTTCAAGTGCATGATGAGCTCGTCTTTGACGTGTATCAATCGGAATTGGAGGATATCAAAAAAATGGTCAAATCGGAAATGGAAAGTGCTTATGAATTAGCGGTGCCTTTGGTTGTGGATTTGGGCGTTGGTAAAGATTGGTTGGAGGCGCACTAACGTATTAAATAGACCGCTTCGCTGTTAGAGAATAGACCGCTACGCTGTTAGAGGGTAGACTGCGCCTCGACTGCACTCGGTAAAAGTCGCTTTTAAAATCAACCTGCAGGCAGGGAATCAAGATTTAGTGGTGTCCTATTATAACTTAAAAAGTCAGTCAAAATCGAATTCAGTTAATCCCTGTCCGATTGTATTCAGTCGGGAAATAATTAAGCAAAAACCTCGAGGGTTTTTAAACCTACTGGTGGGAATAAAAATCATTGGGCAGTCCACTTTTGACTGCCCTGAAAATCAAAAAACAATAAAAAAATGAAGTTCAAGAAACTTGTTGGAATAGAGCCGTTGGAATTGATTCCTTCGGCTAATAAAAAATTAGAATCTTTTGCGGAAACGCTTATTTTACATGAAGACCAGCCCTCAACTGCTGAAGAAATCGTTAAGCGGATTGGCGACGCCGATGGTGTATTGGTCAGTCATAGAAGTACCATAGGCAAGGATATTTTAGAACAATGTCCAAATATCAAATACATTGGGATGTGCTGCTCCCTCTATTCTCCTGAAAGTGCTAATGTGGATATCCTTTATGCCAATTCACGAGGCATCACAGTAAAAGGCGTTCGTGATTATGGCGATGAAGGTGTGGTGGAATATGTGATCAGTGAATTGGTGCGGTGCCTGCACGGCTTTGGCACAACTTCAGATGGCCAACCGAGACAGCCTTGGAGTACGATTCCGCGTGAGATCACTGGATTGAAAGCCGGTATCGTCGGCTTGGGCAAGTCCGGTGGCATGATAGCCGATGCGCTAAGCTTTTTTGGTGCTGACATCACCTATTTCGCACGAAGTGAAAAAGCAGATGCCAAGGCCAAAGGCTATCAGTTTTTACCATTAAAAGAAGTATTGGCCAGCAGTGAAGTGGTCATTACCTGTCTGAATAAAAACACCGTTTTACTGCACAAAGCCGAGTTTGAAGCTTTTGGCAACCGAAAGATATTATTCAACACGGGATTATCTCCTTCCTGGGAGGTCGAGCCTTTTGAAAAATGGCTGACTACTGGTGATAACGTCGTGTATTGCGATACGTTGATAGCCTTGGGCGACAAACGCTTTTTAAAATACCCCAACGTCAATTGCCTGCAAGTGTCTACCGGCAGAACCCAACAGGCATTTAAGCGACTGAGCGAAAAAGTATTGGCGAATTTAACAGACTATACTAAAATACAATAGGCGATACGATATTCCGTAAGGTATTCACCACGCTCCAACCCGCAATTTTTGCATTTTTGCTATAGGAGGCTGTCTGAAAAGGCAGTCTTTTTTTTGCAATTTTTCTAGTAAATTCTTAACTTTAAGAATGAGCAGAAAAATAGTTTTTAAGACCTATGACCAAGACCAGTTAAGTCTTTTACCACCAAGTTATGATGAT
>NZ_BJKB01000018.1 GCF_010725055.1 Gelidibacter japonicus
TAGAGCTTAAGGTGGTTATAGCGACGGGGCTCACCTCTTACCATTCCGAACAGAGAAGTTAAGCCCGTTTGCGCCGATGGTACTGCATCCCGTGGGAGAGTAGGTCGCCGCCTTTTTTGGAGAATCCTCAACATGCATTTGTTGAGGATTTTTTTTGTTTTATACTTTTCATAATATGAGGTCATTTAAACATTTTACTTTTCTTTAGGAATATTACCATAAATTTTAGATAATTGAAACCCAACCAACTTGCAATGGTTGTATCAAATATATTTGGTAGTGAGTGATAACTGTCCATCCAAGCGTTTGTCCTTTCTATTGCATATCTTTCTCTATATAGTTCTTGATTGGAATATTCTTCCCTATCGGTACTTTCATTGCGCTTGTTGAAACACACATTGGCTTTGATCTCTTTTTTCTCACAAGAGTTTCTAAAATCTTTTGAGTCAAACCCGGCATCTGCGTTCAGGTACGGGCCTTCCACTTTTATATTGGCCTTTTCGGGTGTTGCTGTGACCACCTCAAAATGTACCTCTATGTTGTACAGGTCATTATGGTTGCCCGCCAACGGTTCTGACATTGCAATTGGAGTCCCTGCCTTTCGCTTAAATACAGCGCATTGATGGTCTTACGCTTTTTTTCGTCCTTGATATTCTACTTCTTCGCCGCCTCTAATTGCAGGTGTGTGGCTACCGTCCAGATCTACACTTGAAAGGACCAGTCGTGATTTGTGCCTAACAAGGACACCTCTCCTTCACGTCTTCGAGACTCCTGTGACGCACCATTTTCTATAATGATAATAGACCGATTTCCAACTTTATGTCTTTTCTTTAAAGAAGACCTCTGCAGCCAATTGATGCCATTGCACGCCTGTTTTCAGCTTCTAGAGGATTGCGTTGACAATCTCCACCAAGGGAACAGTTGGAGGAAAACCTCTTTTTGCAATTGTAAGTATGGGACAATTTCCGTTTCTATTGTATCTTTGTCGAGTACTGAGGACATATAGGGTTGTGATTTAGTTATTTATGTTTCGCAACACAAATACCCACAACCCTTTCTTACTTTTCAAAAAAGTTTAAATCACTTCTATGATATTAAGTCTTCACTCTCTACGTTTTTTAAGTTAAATGACATTTAACCAATTTGTATTTTAATGTGATTTTCAAAGTGATTCTTTTTGAATAATTGGGTCACTAGTGTCCCATTAAAATCGGGACGTTTTAAAAATTAAATAAATTTGGCCCATTAAGGCTATCTCGTTATTTGTCATTTTGAAATTTAGTTTTGCTAAAAAGTTCTCTAAGATTGGTTTTATCAGTTAGGGAAATACTTAATATCTGTAGCACTTCATACGTGCTCCTACCCAGTTTCATATCGTGCTGAACGATTGCCACGAGGCAATAGGTACATATGGTGGCATAGATTTGAATCCGGACAGCATTTTCGGTAATACCCCAGAATTTTTTGATCCTAAGGTGTTGCTTCAGCCATTTAAAAAAGAGTTCTACCTGCCAGCGGTTTCTATAAAGTTCCGCCACCTGCAGAGCTGAAATGTGAACGGCATTGGTCAAAAGAATAAATTCACGTTTTTGCTCCTCATCCCAGTATCTCACCAAGCGAAGTGACCCGGGATAGTACTGTTTTGGATAAAATCCTGTCAATCCGATCGTTTGGTCAGAAAGCACGTTCTTGGGCAATCTGCGTTTCCATTTGAGAGGTTTATACTTAAGATTTCTCTTTGCTCTGATCACAAAATAAGCTCCTATTTGATGGATCTTATATAGCATCTTAAAATTATTGTAGGCTCGATCAAATATATAGTAAGAATCTGGCTCATAAGGGATCTCTTTCATCGTTTTTGAATCGTGCATAGAAGCTTCAGTGAACATCATACAGTGTGTATATTTTGATACCGCCTTTATTCCTCCGGAACTTTGCCCACCAAAACACGGAAAGGCAGAGGTCGATTGTTGTCGAATCGAAAGCATAAACGTTACCGCCAAGATTGAAGATATTGACAGCTTTCCTCGATCTTGCTTGGTTAATCAAGTAGTAGGCATATTCTTCAAAAACATGATAGTTTCTGTCCTGATTTGCTCTTGCCAAAGATGATCTTGAGACATTCTTCCCCATTCCCAAATGATAGCATTTGGAGTTATGGGCTTCTTAGGCGACAATCAGACTCCTTAAACTTTCACGGTTGGATAGCTGACCGAACATTAAAACAAGCAGCTGAATCCAGCAGCTAAAATGCTTGACGTATTTGTCTCCTTTATACTTCGATACAATCCGATTGAACCTACTCCGGTTGAGGAACGAGACCAATTGGACGAAAACATATTTATCTTGGAACATAGGTTGGCAGATTGATCTGACAACAAAGCTAGGTATTCATGTACGTTCGGCTGACAAACCACTATAACTAACTAAATTTCAAATATTTCAAAGAACAATTTCAAGTTTTAATCGGGCAGCAATGTAGTTAGAATAATATTTCATTGTCCAAATCTCAGCATAGATTCCAGGATATTATTAATTTCATTTCGCTTTTGCCTTGAAACTGGGATTTCTTTTTTATCATTCATAAGTACTGTTCCTCCATCTTGTTTAAGAATGGCTTTGACAAATTGGGGGTTGATTAAATGGGATTGATGTACACGTAAAAAGCCATAATCACTAAGCATTTTTTCTATTTCCTTAAGGGTTTTACATATAAGCAGATTGTTTTCATTGACTAAAAAAAAACAAGTATAGTTGTTATCTGATTCACAACGTACAATATTTTTTATATCCACAATATGGTAGCCTACTGCTGTTGGCAACGCAATTCTAGAAGCATTAATTACCGAACTGTTTATATTTTTATGCAATAATTGCCATTGTTCTATACTGGTCTTTTTGCGTCGTTTTTCCCAGTTGAATAACGCATTTACGATGCTTTTCTCTGTTATGGGTTTTAGCAAGTAGTTAATGGCACTGTACTCAAAGGCGCGAATGGCATATTGGTCATAAGCAGTGGTAAAAATAATATCGAAATCTATGGGTAATATTTTATCCAACAAAGTAAAACCATTAAGATTTGGCATTTCGATATCTAAAAATAGAAGGTCTGGTTGATTGGTTTTAATAAACTCTAAACCTGTTTCTGGGTTGCAAAATGTTCCGATAATCTCATAGTCAATATGTACTTTTTTTATAAGACTTGTCAGTACGTTTATGCAATGTGCTTCATCATCTATAATTATAATTTTTTTCATTGTCTAATCGTTATATGTTATGGTTATGCGGGTGCCAGAAGGTATGCCGTTATCTTCCAAGTCCAAAATGTTGAGTTGCATTTGGGTATGACTTACATGGTTGTACAGTGTTAACCGTTCCTTTGTAATATTGGTTCCAGCAGATTGATGTGTTTTTTTTGTCTTGCTACTTTCTTTTCGTCCAATTCCGTTATCTTCTATAGTAATTTGCAGTTGTTTGGAAGTGTCAAACACCAAGGAAAGTTTTTTTTCAGGTCTATAACTTGGATAAAGTCCATGCCATATAGCGTTCTCTACAAAAGGTTGTAACAATAAAGGAGGTATGCTATATTGTGAAAGTATTTCACGGGAATCACATTGGATGACATAGGAAAAATCATTCCCTAGCCTACTTTTTTCTAGAGAAAGGTATAGTTCTAATATTTCAAGTTCTTCTTCTACGGTAATAGTATTTTTACTGCTGTTTTGCAAGATGTTACGAAGCAATAAAGAAAAATTATCCAAATAACTAATGGCATCTTCCTCTCGTGACTGCATGACTAAATTTTTAAGAGCATTTAAACTATTGAATATAAAATGAGGATTCATTTGCGAGCGCAATGCCAACATTTCCATGTTTCGTAAACGTTCATTAAATGATTTTTTAAGTTGTTCTTCTTTTTGTTTTTCTATTTCAGAATAGAGCTGTACAAGTTCTTCAGTTTTTTGGTTGATTTGATTATCCAATTCTTTGCGCATGTTGCTTTCCATAATTTTGTTTTGCTGTAATTGCTCAATCAATTTTTGGCTCGTCTTTTCTTTTTCTTTTTGGACAAGAAACATACTTTCTCCTAAAGCTATTGAAAAACAGAGCACTTCGCCCAGAAGTCCAGCCATAAAGATGACGTTTTGAGAATAGAAAAAATTGAAGATACCACCTGGTACTAAATGAAGGCCGGTGTAATAAACAATTGAGGAAAGAACAGCTCCTATAAAAAAGAAACTCTGTCCCAAAATAAAGTACTTTAACAGTGGATGTTTTACCTTATAGATAATCCAAAAAAAGAAGAATAGGTTAAGTGGTAGAACAATGGTACGGATAATGATGGATGCCATTCTTCTGACTTCCAAATTGACCCATAAAAGATTAAAACCAAAGCATAATATGGCATAGGCAAAACAAACAATACCAAATATTTTTAATGCCCTGACCAGTTTAAGGCTAGAGGTTTTTACATCAAGTAAATGCAGTATAAATAATATGTAAAAACCAATAAAGGTAAATTGTACAGATTCTGAAATCAGGACTGAAAAATAAGGAAAGTGCTGGGCAAGGTTTGCTATGGTTGCAGGTGTGGTCTGTAATACCAAAAACGCATAAACAATTTGAAAAAACAAATACCCCAAATAGTAAAAATAGATACGTTTCTGCAAACGGATACAAAACACCAATACAAAGAGCATAATACAGCACAGGGAAATCAAGTAAACATATATAAATGCTATGGGAGGATAATGCACTGCCCTAATATTTTTCAAAAGTTCAAGATAGCCTAACTTGGAAAACAGGATAGGAAAAGAGGTGCTGTTTTTTTTATAATCAGTACTCAATTTTATATAACATTGCGACTGTTGCAATGGTGAAAGTTTGAGTTCGGTAAAAAAGTACGATTTAGGTTTAGGGCGTTGGTTTAATGGCCTGAAGTAGCCATTTTTGTAATGTTCGTACCTGCCTTCTTTTTCCAGATAAATGTCGATGTAGTGACCTTCATAAAAAAGATAGGTTGTAAGAATATCTTGAGTGGTGTTTTCTATTTTAAAATTAATCCAAACCACTGTGTCATGATTTGCTGTAAAAGTAGAGTCGTAAGCTTTCCAAGAAGTACTTATTATAATGTCATTAAACGTAACATCGCTACTGCTTGTTATGGCTTGCACCTCTGGATTACGTATTAGGTCCAACCTTGTGGCAATGCTGTCCACCTTTATCTGGGCAGATAACGTGTAAAACCCTGAAAGAAAGAGAAGCATAATGATTGCTTGTTTTTTCATTTTGCCATATATTTTTAGCCAAAAGCATCTAACCATTCAATTGTTTACAATATATAAAATGATTTCTACTCCTTTATACGAAATTTAGAATTCGGCTGTCTGGGTTTAGAATTTGGTCGGTTAAATCTGCTTTTTCCAAATTCTAAATGGAATCTACCAAATTCTAAATATGTGTTTTTAAAACAACTATTGATGGTTAAGTTTGTTTCAAAACAATAATTATGAAAAGGTCAAGGCACATAATATTACTTTTGTTGGTGGTGGGTTTTACACAAACCTCAGAGGCTCAATTTTTAAAAAAACTCAAGAAAAGGATTGAAGAGAAGGTAGAGCAGACTGTTGTTGAGAAAACTGCGGATAAAGCTTCCGAAAAAGCATCCAATTCCATGGACAAAATTTTTGATGTTAACCTCAATAGTCCTCAGGTAAAGGGCAAAAAGGTAGATGCCAAAAATGTTCCAGATTCTTATCAATTTTCATATAAATACCAGTTAAAGATGACTACTGCAAGCGGAGAGATGGACTTAGACTATTTTCTTGAGCCTGATGCCACATATATAGGTATGAAAATGAATGCAGGCGTACCGTTTTTTATGGTGACTGACGACGATGCCAAGACCACATATATGTTTATGGAAAGCGGTGGCAACAAAGTGGTAACGGCAACTTCGATTGATATGGATGAATCTATGGAGGATATTGAAGACATTGAGTCTCCATGGCTGGAAGATATGACCATAACAGACCTGCCCAACAAAATAATTTTGGGCTACAACTGCATAGGCAAAAAGTTTGAAAATGATGCGTATGCATTTATATCCTATTTTACTGTAGATGCGCCCGTGAGCTTTGACCAAGTGTTCAAATCTGAAATGGATCGTTATCCCGAACCTATAAAAGAACAGTTCAAAAATTATGAGGGTGCACTTTTAATGCATATGGAAATGATCGATAAAACAAACAAAGGTAAAAAAAATACTTCTGGAACTATGGAGTGTGTGGCCATTGAAGCTGTAGACTATAAGTTTAGCACCAAAGATTATTTAAAACTATAAAATACGATTGACTATATGAAATCTTTTATCTTTTCTATTGTTTTTATGCTCAGTATGTTTTGTACTACCGCTTTAGGGCAATCACTTTCAGGCAAACTTATTGTTGAAGGTTGGGGTAAAACCACCACATTGAAATCACAGGAACCAGTAGCTCTGTTCAAAAACTTTAGAGATGGCAAGCACAAAATCCTGTTCCGTTTTAAAAACACGTCGGGCGAAAAGAGCATTGTACTCTTTCAAATGAAAACCACCATTATCCATAATGGAAAAAACATTGGGAGTAGCAGCCGTAACGATTGGCCATGGTTGCCTGGTGATATGTATGTTCCTGTGGAAGCTTTCGATTTTATTCCGTTGCTTCAAAAAACAGCCAATAAAAACAAAGGCAAGCTTGCTCCGGGAAATTATGAGATACAATTGGAAATGAAACCCGTAAAGGCAAATTCAGAACCCATAAATACCACGCTTTCGTTTAAGGTTGGTTAATTTTAGAATAAAACATAAAACCATAAAATAGAAACACATGAAAACAACATTACAAAATTTTACATTTTTTATAGTTTTATCTATATGCACTATCCCATTGTCTTCTGCACAAGGTTGGGAATATGTTGGTACGCCTGGGTTTTCAGGTGGTGGTGTAGATTATACGTCATTTGCTTTCAATAGTGCCGATGAGCCGTATGTTGCTTTTTTGGATTCTTTACATTTGGGTAAAGCCTCTGTAATGAAATTTAATGGGACTGATTGGGAAGCCGTAGGAACACGAGGTTTTTCTACTAATCAGGCAGATTGGTGTTCCCTTGCTATCAATGATAGTGGGGAGCCTTACGTAGCTTTCCAAGACAGATCATTTCTCGCAAGCCAAGCTACGGTGATGAAGTTTGATGGAACCAACTGGGTAAACGTTGGATCGCCAGGTTTTTCTGCTGCTGGAGCTTATTTTGTTTCACTTGCCATCAACAATGCAGGAGTACCTTATGTAGCTTACAGAGACCACTATAATGGCGATCTCGGAGTAACTGTCATGAAGTTTAATGGAACTAATTGGGAGAATGTAGGGAGTCCTGGGTTTTCAGATTATAAGGTAGCCGATGTTTCCCTAAAGCTCGATGCTTCAGGAGTACCTTACGTGGCTTTTAAAGATGCCGAAGGTCTCTACATGGAACCAAAGAAGATTACTGTAATGAAATTTAATGGCTCAAACTGGGAAGCGGTAGGCATGCCCAGATTTTCTGATGGAGAAGCAAATGACTGTACTTTAGCAATTAGCGATTCAGGAGAGCCTTATGTGGCTTTTAACGATCAAGCCAATCAATTTAAGGCTACTGTCATGAAATTTAATGGTAGCTCTTGGGAAACTGTGGGTCCAGCTGGGTTTTCTGAAGATAGAGCATTTAATTTCTCTCTTGCGTTTAGCAGCACAGGAGAACCATATTTAGCTTACATGGACAGGGAAAATGAAGACAAGGCTACCGTAGTCAAGTTTAATGGAACTAATTGGGAAACAGTTGGAAGCCATGGGTTTTCAGAAGGTAGGGCATTTCACTCATCTTTATTGCTAAACAGTAGTGACGAGCCTTATTTGGCAATTAGCGAAACGTCTTTAATAGGTTTATCTTACAGAAGAGCTTCCGTTATGAAATTCACAAACACCATGAGCATTCAAGACAACGAAGTTTCAAGGGTTTCGTTATATCCCAATCCAGCCAATAATATGGTAACACTTGAAAATCTACCCTATGGCGAAACGCACATAAAAGTTTTTGACATTACTGGGAAAGAAGTGTTTTCAATAAAAAGTAACACAGCAATAGAAACCATTGATACTACCAATTTTGCTAATGGTGTGTACCTTGTTAGCATAGCTAATAAAGGAAACCTTGCCCATAAAAAATTGGTGGTAAACAAATAAATACAGGACTGTCATTTCAAGGTATGAGAAATGAACAATGAAACACTTTTTACAACTGATTGCCACAAAGTAAAGATTGTTTCGTTTTAATCTGCTTTTGAGGGTTGCAATGACTATCCGTAAAAAAACATAAGAAAACATACAATGAAACAACAATTACTTACATTTCTTGGTCTACTTCTATGTATTTTAGGATATACACAAACCCTTACCGGAAAACTTGAAAACCCGTTACAGAATATGCCCGAAATGGACATAGTACTTTGGCCTTTAGGTATGGACAGTGCTGTAACCATTGGGAAATTGACCGCCAATGGGACTTTGGAATTCAATTTTCCGGAAAAAGAAGCCTTCCAATCTGCCGATGCGGAAAAACAAATGGTAGTGGACGATTTTAAACATGCACTTCGTTTTAATTGTATTGCGCAGGGCGAATCTGTGTACCCAAATGTTAAGGCAACCAGTATAAGTCCCATTTCATTGTGGTACAAAAACCGTTATGTGGGTGTGTTGTTTCCAGTTACCGACGAAGCCCTGATGCACTGGCTGGAAGACGAAGCTTACAACAATCCCGTAAAGGGCAAATTTTATGATGTGGTTTACGTTGCTGAAGCCACCACATTTAAAACCGAGTGCGCTATCACATTACAGTTTTCAGAAGAAACGGTAAACGCCAGTTACGACTATCAATTGGAACTGGAAGCAGGGTTGAATTTTATAGCCTATACCATTGAAGATATCCATAAAATGAATTCCAAGGTTACCTCCAATAAACCCAGTAAGGTTACGGTTAAAAACGTTAAAGCAGAAGATGGTATAAAATGGATTGCGAAATATTTTTAAACCATTGGAAAAAGCCAAGATGAGTTCTATATGTTGAATTTTAAAACCAAAACCTTATGAGACCCATTTTTTTGATACTGATTTTCATCTTATTTGTGACAAGTTCATGCAAGCAATCCTCTGAAAAGGAAAACAATTTGATTGAAGAAAAGATTGATGAGCTCGAAAATTCGACTAAAGTTGGTTCTTGGCAACAAAACTTAATAACAACAGAAGCTTTGCAACTAGACCAACTCAAGGCTAAACTGCCTAAACAATTGGCGGGTTTGCCGTTAAGAAGTTCAGATTCGCCAGCACCACAAACCGTTATAGGAACTTATAGTTTAAGTACAGACCCTAACCATGAGACCGAAAACATTACTGTGAAGATTTTGGATGGTGCCGGAAATTATGGTTTTGGGCATGTCAATGCCGTCCATAAAATGATTGCTATGGAAGTAAACAATAAGGGAGATAATAATTGGGCAAAAACCCAAGACCATCAAGGTGTTAGGATTTTATTAAAAGAAGAACTTGTAAAAGACATCCAATTTTCAGAACTGCAATACATCAAACAAAGCCGTTACCATATTACCTTAACTGGTAGAAGGTACGACAGTAAAAAACTCTTACAGGCAAAAAGCGATTTAGGAAAAACCGATTTTTAACAGATTGATAAGTTAAAATGAGTTCGGTAAAAAGAATGTATGGAATAGGACAATTATAAAAAACGAAATAACAAAAAACAGATTCACATGAAAACAATACTACACATTATGGTGTTTTTCCTTTTCGGAACCATTTTCGCTCAACAGGGTATTAACTATAAGGCCATTGTAAAAGACGGCTCTGGTAACGTGGTTGCCAACGATTTAATACAGGTGCAGTTTACCATTTTACAAGGTGCCACAAGTGTATATCAAGAAACCCACAGTCCAACCACCGATGCCAACGGCATTGTTGTTCTAAACATTGGTGAGGGCACACCTATTTCAGGCACATTCAGCACTATTGATTGGAGTGCAGACGACCACTACCTAAATGTGCAGATAAACACAGGAGGTGGCCTTACGGATATGGGTACGACGCAGTTTATGGCAGTGCCTTATGCCATACACGCAAAAACTGCAGAAAGTGTAAGCAGTATAACCACCTATTCTGTGGGTGACTTTGCTCACGGAGGCATTGTATTTTGGGTTGACGAAACAGGGCAGCACGGACTGGTATGTGCCAAACAAGACCAAAGCACAGGAGTACGTTGGTATGCAGGGACCAACGGCAATACTCAAGCCAGAGGAGACGGACTTTATGCAGGCAAAGCCAACACATCAATCATTATTGCTGCACAAGTTGCTCTTGGTGATGATGGTAGCACCTACGCAGCCCGTATTTGTAATGAATTACAAATTACAGAAGGCGGTAATACTTATGGCGATTGGTACTTACCCTCGAGAGAAGAATTAAACCTGATGTATCAAAACAAAGCAGCTATTGATGCCACAGCAGGGGCAAATGGAGGCAGCAGTTTTGCTAGTACCTACTATTGGAGTTCTACCGAGTACACTTTCGACGGCGCTTGGGGGCAGAACTTCGTCGGTGGTGACCAAATCTACGGCAATAAGGGCAGCATGGTCAGGGTTCGTGCTGTTCGGGCTTTTTAACTATTGTTCATTGCGAGGAACATAGCGACGAAGCAATCTCATCAAATATTTTCGGTTTCGACTTCAACTTCGACTTCGATTTCAAAGAGATTGTCACGACCTACAGGTCTCTCAATGACAAAATAAAAAATGCACGTCGTTCCGAGTGAGGTACAAGCGAAGCAATCTCAACAATAAAAGAAACAGGTCGCTATGTCCCAATTGTAGTAGTGATAATTATAAAACAAATTGAAATGAAAAACATACTAACATTCATAATGGGCTTTGGGTGCTTATGGACACAAGCCCAAACCATCGAAAAATTTTCTATTGATAGTGGTGGTAACATTACTTCAAACGACAACATAGCTATACTTTATACCATAGGTGAAGTAAATGTGCAAGAACTCAATGCAGGTAACATTTTACTTTCAGAAGGATTTATCAGTTCTAACTTTGGTGAAACTTTAAACATTGAAGTTAGTTCAATAGACAACCAATTGTTGTTGTATCCAAACCCTGCAAAAGATTTGGTGACTTTTGCCAATTTGCCACTTGGCGAAACACAAATAAAGGTTTTTGACCTATCAGGAAAGGAAGTGTTTTCAAAACATATAAATTCAGAAACTACAACCATAAATACGACCAACTTTGCCAATGGCGTTTACCTTGTTCGTATAAATTACAATGGGAATGTTGCCCATAAAAAATTGGTTGTTAACAAATAACAGGTGTTATTTTGATAAATTATTTTACGAGGCAACCTTAGATGGGCAAAAGATTACCTCGTTTCAACTGTCTTAAACAACAGCAGGAAAGTTGACAAGAACAAAATAATTAAACAAAGATATGATTTACACCTTGCTTTATTGTTGTTTTCTATATATAATCTTTAATGGGAACATTAGAGCGCACGATAATTTCTAGTATAACCATTGCATCTTATTAATTCAAAATAACTTTTAATTTTAGACACATTTGATTTTTTTTTGATCCAAACAAGGTAGGTCTGGAATTTTTTGTTTTCTGCCTGTTTTTGGAAAGTTTATATACATAATTGTAATCTCGCACTAAGTGAGGAGGCAAAATTTAAGGTGGTTATAGCATTGGGGCTCACCTCTTACCATTCCGAACAGAGAAGTTGAGCCCGTTTGCGCCGATGGTACTGCATCTCGTGGGAGAGTAGGTCGCCGCCTTTTTTGGAGAATCCCTTCATGGAAACATGAAGGGATTTTTTTGTTTATATGGGCCGGTTGGCCTCCTGGCCTAGCCTCTTTTAATCAGAATGATCTTGAGAATCAACTCGATTTTATGTATTTTCAATGGCTGTTAACAAATGGCTTAAAATGGAAAGAAATAAAGATATCGAGTTGGCTTGGAATTTTGTCAACACTACCAATCAGAATGTTTTCCTGACGGGAAAGGCGGGGACTGGGAAGACTACTTTTTTGCATAATCTTAAGCAAAATTCTTTAAAGCGTATTGTTGTTGTAGCACCCACCGGTGTTGCGGCAATTAATGCAAAAGGAGTAACAATCCACTCCTTTTTTCAACTCCCATTTGGTCCTATCTTACCGGATGCTGAATTTCATACTTCATCAGGCTTCAATAGAAAATTTAGCAAAACTAAAATCGATATCATTAAATCCATGGACTTACTCGTTATTGACGAGATCAGTATGGTAAGGGCCGATGTGTTGGACGGGATTGATAAGACCTTAAAACGGTTCAGAAATAGAAATAAGGTGTTTGGAGGCGTTCAGGTTTTGATGATTGGAGATCTGCAGCAACTATCGCCAGTAATCAGAGAAAATGAATGGCAGCTCCTTAAACCATATTATCAAACCGGCTATTTCTTTAGTAGCTTGGCTTACCAAAATTGTAATGCTATTACTATTGAACTTAGACACATTTATAGGCAGGAAAATCCTAAGTTTATAGAGATCCTCAATGAAATTCGGAATAATACCTTGTCACAAGCTTCTGCGGACGAATTGAATAAGCGCTATATCAAAGACTTTAAACCTGATCCGAAAGAAGGTTATATCGCACTGACCACTCATAACAATAGAGCAGAACAAGTCAATACAAAAGAGCTCAACGCCTTAACTACTAAAGCATATACCTATAAGGCTATGATTACTGGAAAATTTCCTGATCATGCCTTTCCAAATAATGAGGAACTCCATTTAAAAGTGGGAGCACAGGTCATGTTCATTAAAAATGATAGTTCACCCGAAAAGCGCTATTTTAATGGCAAGATAGGGAAAGTTATTTTTTTGGATAAGGATGAAGTGGTCGTTAAATGTCCTGATGACGATTATAATATTAACACCACCCGAGAAGAATGGGAAAACATCAATTACTCTGTAAATGCTGAAACAAAAGCAATTATTGAAGATAAGATTGGTTCTTTTTCTCAAATTCCGTTGCGTTTGGCTTGGGCCATTACCATTCATAAAAGTCAGGGATTGACCTTTGAAAAGGCTATAGTGGACGCTCAAGGTGCATTTGCACATGGGCAAACCTATGTTGCATTGAGTCGATGTAAATCGTTGGAAGGCCTTGTCTTGAAAAGTAAAATTGATTCCAGCCAAATCATTAATGATCAGCAAGTCAGTTCATTTACCCAATCATCGGCAGAAAATCAACCCGACGAGCAAACATTAACATTGGCCAAAAAAGCGTTTCAACTCGAATCCATTCAGGAGATATTTGATTTCTATGAGTTTTTATATCCTATTAATCGCTTGTTGGATATATTTTATAAAAACAGAGGCAGCATCCAGGGAAGTATAGAATCACCATTAAACACCATGAAAGATGGGATCACCAATTTCTTGAAGCTAAGTACAAGTTTCATTAATCAATTGAAACAAATTTCGGATGGTGAGAGTTTGCCTGAAACCAATAGTACGATTCAAGAGCGATTTAAAAAGGCGATCGTCTATTTCAAAACGGAAACTGAAAAATGTATTGTTGAAAGCCTAAAGTCCTTCAATTATGCTACAGACAATAAGGCGATCGAAAATGATCTTATTAAGAGCTTGGATACTATCGAAGAACTTCTGGCCGCCAAACTCTCTTATTTTAATGGATTGGCAGAAGGGTTTTCTACACATAAATTTTTGGAATTGCGAGCCAAATCGGTATTCTTGACCAAAGATAAACCGAAGAAATCAAGAGCATCCGTTATTGATGGTACCTTCAATATTGAGTTATTTGAGATGTTACGCGAATTAAGAAACGATATTGCGCATGAAAATGACCTCATCCATTATCAGATTTTTACACAAAAAGCATTATATGAAATCTGTGAAGTGCTTCCGGTAACTAAAAAACAACTCTTAGAGATCAACGGTTTTGGAAAAGTTCGGGTCGAGAAGTATGGCACTCAAATTCTTGAAGTTATAAAAGCCTATTGTGAGGAAAATGACATTGAGACCGATGATTCCATAGTCTTTGAAGATCCGCCAAAACCAAAGAAAACGTCAAAAAAGGGAGAGTCGCATAAAATATCCTTAGAATTATTTCAATCGGGGAAAAGCATCTCAGAAATTGCTTCAGAACGTGAGCTTGCTGAAACAACAATTTTTGGTCATCTGGCCAAATTTGTGGAATCTGGAGAAGTACAAGTGAAAGATTTAATTTCCGAAGCACATTTTAATGAACTGACAGAACTCATTCCAAAACAATCGTTTGAGAATCTTACTGAATTAAAAAATCAACTGGATCCAAAATACAGTTACAATGAAATAAAGGTGGTTCTTAGTTCCTTATCGAATAAATTAGGGGCCAATGTTATATCTTAAGATACTGATACTTAATGTCAATCCTAAATGACGTTATCTGCATATGGTTAATTTTTAGACTTAAATTCTGAATTTAACAAAAAACATTTTACTGCCATTGAGGTTATTTAAAAAAAAAGACCCTAACTAAGTTGAGTCTTTCGTATCTATATTATAAGAAATATTACTCTTTAATGAGGTTTCTAGAAATGACGATCTTTTGAATTTCTGAGGTACCTTCGTAAATTTGTGTAATCTTCGCATCACGCATCAAGCGTTCCACATGATATTCTTTAACAAAACCGTTACCGCCATGAATCTGAACGGCTTCGACGGTATGCTCCATCGCCACTTTAGAGGCAAATAGTTTTGCCATGGCACTTGACACATCATAGTTGTTGCCTTGGTCTTTATCCCATGCCGCTTTCATCACCAAATGGCGTGCTGCCTCAATATCTACGTACATATCCGCCAATTTAAATGCAATCGCTTGGTGGTTGCAGATTTCTGTGCCAAATGCTTTACGTTCTTTTGAATATTTTAGTGCCAAATCATATGCTCCAGCGGCAATTCCCAAAGCTTGGGCGGCAATACCTATCCGTCCACCCGAAAGTGTTTTCATAGCAAAGCGGAATCCTGAGCCGTCTTCACCTATTCTATTTTCTTTTGGTACTTTGACGTCGTTAAATTGAAGGGTGTGTGTGTCACTTCCTCTGATTCCCAATTTATCTTCTTTTGGACCAACGTCAAAGCCAGGCGTGCCTTTTTCAACAATAAACGCATTGATTCCATGAGATCCTTTATGCTTATCCGTTTGGGCAATTACGATATAAACATCAGCACGCCCACCACTTGTAATCCAGTTTTTTGTTCCGTTAATCACATAATGATCGCCTTTATCAATGGCCGTTGTCTTTTGGGACGTCGCATCACTTCCAGCTTCAGGTTCACTTAAACAAAACGCACCTATAAACTCTCCGGTGGCAAGTTTTGTCAAGTACTTTTGTTTTTGTTCCTCGTTTCCAAAAGCTTCCAACCCATAACACACCAGCGAATTGTTTACAGAAACAATTACCGAAGCCGAGGCATCTATCTTGGACAATTCCTCCATAATTAAAACATAAGAAATGGTATCCATCCCACTGCCACCATATTTAGGATCTACCATGATGCCGAGAAAACCCAAATCTCCCATCTTTTTTACCAATTCTTGTGGAAATTTTTGTTTGTTGTCGCGTTCAATAACTCCAGGAAGGAGTTCCGTATTGGCAAAATTGCGAGCGGCGTCACGAATTAATTTATGTTCTTCGGTTAGTGTAAAATCCATATTCTAAAATAATTGTTGGTTCATTAAAAAACGAACGCAAAGATAAGGTTTTAGTGCTATTTTATCAATTTGAATAACTATTTTTACGGCTATGATAAAAAATCACTACAACGTTATAGGGGTGATGTCGGGTACATCCTTGGATGGGATTGACCTAGCCCATTGTGCTTTTACCCACCACGGCCATTGGAATTTTGAAATATTACAGGCGGAAACCTGTACATATCCGTCCGTTTGGGTCGAAAAATTGAAAAATCTGGTGACCTTGAGCCAAAAGGAATTGTTGCAATTGGATGAAGATTACACGAGTTTTTTGGGGGGAAATATTGAACAATTCATACATAAAAACAAGTTATACGATTTAGATGCTGTATGTTCCCATGGACATACTGCCTTGCACCAACCTCAAAATGGATTGACCTACCAAATCGGTAATTTGCCTAAACTTGCCACTATGTTAAATAAAACAGTGGTATGCGATTTCAGGGTTGCCGATGTTGCTTTGGGAGGGCAGGGCGCGCCATTGGTGCCTATTGGTGATAAGTTTCTGTTCTCTAAATATGATTTCTGTTTGAATTTAGGAGGCTTTGCCAATATCTCTTCCGAAATAAACGGACAGCGGATTGCCTATGATATTTGTCCTGTCAATATTGTACTTAATTCTTATGCTAATGCTTTGGGATTGGAATACGATGATGGTGGAGAAATTGCAGCAACGGGCAATATCAATCAATCATTGTTAAACGAATTGAATTCTTTAAGCTTTTATGAAACACCTTATCCAAAGTCATTGGGGTTGGAATGGGTCAAAGAGGAGATTTTTCCATTGATAGATTCATTCTCTTTGAGCATAAAAGATGTCTTAAGAACCTTCGTTGAGCATATTGCCATACAAATTGCTAAAGAAATTAATTCTAAAAGAAATGCATCAGTATTATCTACCGGGGGCGGTGCATTTAATCAATTTTTAATGACAAGTTTATCTGATAAGACCGAGAATGAGATTATTCTACCGGATAAATCCATCATTAACTACAAGGAGGCACTCATTTTTGCTTTTTTGGGTGTGCTAAGACTTCGCAACGAAAATAACTGTCTGGGCAGTGTTACGGGCGCTAAACATGATCATAGTTCCGGTAAAATTTATTATCCTTAAAAATATTGCTAATTTGATTCAAAGCGATGCTTAGTTTTTTATATTTGCCATTGAAAATCAGACTCGAAAAGGTCACCGTTTTAGAGGGGTATATTATAAAGTCAAGCTGCGGTAACATTTATGCATTCAACATCAGGTTTTTTAAATATACTTAAGTTAAGTTTTCTACGTTTACACACTAAATACATCAATTTTAATAAATTTTAATATGATATTACAGAGTACTATTCAAGATGGAGTGGAACTAGTTCCGGAAGCAGAATCAGTTGAAAAGACATTGTCAATTATTGAATTGATAGGAAGCGGAGGTACTGCTGGAATGGTCATCATTGCCATTTTGTTTGTGTTGATGGTTTTTGCGATTTATATTTATTTCGAAAGATTATTTGCTATAAAGGCCGCATCCAAAATAGATTCCAATTTTATGAATCAAATAAAGGATCATGTTACCAATGGTAAAACAGATTCCGCACAGATTTTATGCGCACAAGTAAATACTCCGGTATCACGTTTAATCAATAAAGGGATCAGTCGTATTGGTAGACCGTTGGAAGATATTAGTACGGCTCTCGAAAGTGCAGGACGATTGGAAGTTTATGAATTGGAAAGAAATGTGAGTGTTCTCGCTACTATTTCGGGAGTGGGGCCGATGATTGGATTCTTGGGGACTGTTATTGGGATGATCCTATCCATCTTTGAAATTGCAAATGCGGGCGGGCAAATTGATATCAAATTGCTGGCCGACGGACTTTATACAGCAATGACCACCACTGTTGGAGGTTTGATTGTTGGTATAGTAGCATATATGGCATATAATCATTTGGTGGTTAAAACTGATAAAGTGGTCCATCAAATGGAGGCTAATTCGTTAGAGTTCTTAGACCATTTGAACGAACCGATTTAATTTAGTGGGCACAGTAGGCAGCCTTTCCACCTTCGCAAAATGCTATGAATGGGCTGGCAGTTGACGGTTTCAAAACGAAGTTGTATAAGATTCAGTTGTGAGCTTGAACTTCTTGGAACCTGCCATTTGACATCACTTGGGAAACCATTACAATAATGATAATGTAGAGTAATACGTAATTATGAATATAAGAGGAAGAAATAAAGTAACACCAGAGTTCAATATGTCATCGATGACTGATATTGTCTTTTTGTTATTGATATTTTTTATGTTGGCATCAACTTTGGTAACCACTAATGCTATTGATATTCTTTTACCAAAGGCAGATGGGAAAACTGAGAATAAGAAATCTGTGGCGGTAAGTATTACAAAGGATTTAAATTATTATATTGATGAGAAGCTGGTTGGTGAGAGTGTTTTGGAGCTTGAATTAAAGAATGTACTCACTGATCAAGATCAGCCGACCATTGTTTTAAGAGCTGAAAAGTCAGTGCCTGTTGATAATGTTGTCAAAGTGATGGACATTGCCAATAGAAATAAATTTAAGGTAATTTTGGCTGTTAAGCCTAATTAGAGTCCATTGAACCTGGAAGATTTCAACTATAACATTTTATAAAAGGAAATGAAATATCTAAAAACCAAACATGAACGCGATTCAGCAAAAATCACCACACTTATTGTGGTTATTCTGCTGTTATTGTTATTTGTAGTTGGTCCTCCTTATATGGATCCTCCTTTGGAATATGGAGTTGCTGTTAATTTTGGCGATTCAGATGTAGGAAGTGGTGATGTACAACCTCTAAAACCTGTAAAGTCTGAACCGAAAGAGGTAGTGACTGAGCCTGTTGTTAAGGAAACCGAAGTTGAAGAAGAAAAAACAGAACCTGCAAAATCAGAATTACCTGCTGAAAAGGTATTGACCGAAGACAATTCTGAAGCCATTGCCATGAAAAAGCAAAGGGAGGCTGCCGAAGCTAAGGCAAAGGCCGAAGCCAAAGCCAAGGCAGAGGTGGAGCGTGCGCAAAAAGCCAAGGAGGCAGCGGAGGCAAAAAAGCGTCAAGAAGAAGCCGATAAAAAGGCGAAGTTGGATGCTTTAATTGGAGGCGTTAGAAAATCAGAGGGTACAACTACTGGAGGAGAAGGTGACGACGGCAAACCGGGAGATAAAGGACAGTTGGATGGTGATCCGTATGCGCCAAGTTATTTTGGAGAACCTGGTACGGGTAGTGGAGGTAGCGGAAGTGGTTATGGTTTGAGAGGAAGAGGGAGACCTATCAATAGTAAAGTCCTTCCTGACTGTAATGAAGAAGGCAGGGTAGTGGTTGAAATCCATGTCAACAGAGACGGACGTGTTGTTAACGCCATTCCTGGGAAAAAGGGAACTACAGGGAATATTTGTCTATATGAAGCCGCAAGAAAGACGGCTCTCACCTATAAATGGCCAGCCGATCCAAAAGCGCCCCCAACTCAAGTAGGCTTTGTTAAAATTGATTTTAGCGTTACTCAATAAATGACCTATCAAGATACTGTCAACTGGATGTTTCAGCAGTTACCAATGTATCAAAACCAAGGTAAGACTGCATATAAGGCCAACTTGGACAATACTCTGCAATTCGCAGAACATCTCCAACACCCAGAACATAATTTTAAAAGCATCCACGTTGCCGGAACGAATGGCAAAGGATCAACGAGCCATATGTTGGCTTCTATTTTACAGGAAGCTGGATACAAGGTGGGGCTTTATACGTCTCCACATCTAAAGGATTTTCGAGAACGCATCAAAATCAATGGAAAAGAAATAGGAGAAACTTTTGTTGTTGAATTTATTGAAAAGCATCGATCGTTTTTTGAAACCCACTCGTTGTCATTCTTTGAAATGACCGTGGGAATGGCATTTGAGTATTTCTCCGTAGAAAAAGTAGATATTGCTGTTATTGAAGTAGGTATGGGCGGGCGTTTGGATTCAACCAATATCATTACCCCAGAGTTATCCATAATTACCAATATTGGCTTGGACCACACTCAGTTTTTAGGAAATACCTTAGAGGCCATTGCTTTTGAAAAAGGCGGAATTATTAAACCAAATGTTCCTGTGGTGATAGGAGAAACCCAGCCTGAAACCATAAATGTATTTAAGGCACTTGCCGAGGAACGTCAAGCGGATGTTCATTTTGCAGATCAGCAGGAGGCAATAACAAGCTATGAAAGTGATCTCAAAGGCGATTATCAGAAAAACAACAAAACGACAGTTCTTTGTGCCATATCTGTCTTACGCGACGAAGGGTATAACATTGCAGGAGAAGCCATCACAAATGGTTTTATGAAAGTAGTTATAAATACAGGTTTAAATGGGCGTTGGCAAATCTTGCAAGAGCATCCGAAGATTATTTGTGACACTGCGCACAACAAAGAAGGTCTACAGTATGCTATGGCGCAGTTATTAAAGGAACCATATAAAGTGCTGCACATGGTTTTTGGTGTTGTAAATGATAAAGACCTATCGTCAATATTACCTTTGTTGCCCAAGAATGCCAGATATTATTTTTGTAAACCCAATATTCCTCGTGGTTTAGATGCTGAAGACCTAAGAGGTGTTTTTATCACGAATGGATTTCAAGGGAAAGCCTATAGTAGTGTCCAAGAGGCATTAAGTGTTGCTAAACAACAAGCTACAACATCAGATGTTATTTATGTTGGTGGTAGTACTTTTGTGGTGGCTGAAATAATTTAAATATTTTTCAAAAAAAGCTTTTGCGATATCAAAAACTAATCTATATTTGCAATCCCGTAACAGGGCGATTAGCTCAGCTGGTTCAGAGCACCTCGTTTACACCGAGGGGGTCGGGGGTTCGAACCCCTCATCGCCCACTAAAGTTCATACCTGGTATGGACTTTTTTTATAAACAGCAGGTCCATTAACTCAGCTGGTTCAGAGTGTCACGTCGACAACGTGGAAGTCACTGGTTCGAATCCAGTATGGACCACATCAAGCACAATCCCGATGCGAGAGCATCGGGATTTTTGTTTCCGAAAACCCCCAAGTCAAAGACTTGAGGGTTTGCAGGAAACAAAAATCCACAGTGCGCTGCCAAGCGCACGGGATTGTATTTGCAGAAGTGATTTTGTTCTGGATCAACGCAGTTAATCCTATTTTATAAACCCCAGGTCAAAGACTTGAGGGTTTGCAGGAAACAAAAATCCACAGTGCGCTGCCAAGCGCAGGGGATTGTATTTGCAGAAGTGATTTTGTTCTGGATCAACGCAGTTCATCCCGTTCGGGAGAATCCCAAGTCAAAGACTTGAGGGTTTGCAGGAAACAAAAATCCACAGTGCGCTGCCAAGCGCACGGGATTGTATTTGCAGAAGTGATTTTGTTCTGGATCAACGCAGTTCATCCTATTTTATAAACCCCAGGTCAAAGACTTGAGGGTTTGCAGGAAACAAAAATCCACAGTGCGCTGCCAAGCGCACGGGATTGTATTTGGAGTTGTGGACTTTATCTGGATCAACGCAGTTAATCCCGTTCGGGAGAATCCCAAGTCAAAGACTTTAAGGATTGCAAAGTACGAAGACCTTAAATGTTCCTTGAGACCTTAGGGAGACTCCTATCAGTTTTAAAAAAAATTAAAACAGGTATTGTTGGAAGAAATAGAAAGTTTAGGATGTTGGGATTAAGAATAAATTGCTAGTGGGAAATACCAAGAATGGCAAAAGTTGTCAAAAATCATATAATGTAATCCAACACACCCCAAACTTCTCAATAGAAAAATAAATAAGCAGAAAGAAGAAAAAACGCTTCGAAAGGAGCGACTTAAAGCGATTATCAATAAATCGAAATCATAATGATTTGATACGTTGTAAAAAACAATTTTCCGAGTTTCAGTAAGCAGTAGTTAACAGTGACAGTAGAAAGATGAATCAATTCATAAAATGTCTAAAATCCGCTCTAAAGCCATGCCTCGAGAGCCTTTGATCAATAAAAATGCATCTTTAATTTGATGGTTTTGAAGATGTGATTTTAAAGCTTCAAAACCATCAAATTTCAGAATGCTTGTATGCTTGACGTTCGTCTTATAGAAATTCTTACCAATCAAAAAGGTGTTGCCAAGATCGTTCTGTTCAAGATAATCCACAATGGCTTGATGTTCGGTGTCGGCAGTTGGTCCCAATTCGAACATATCACCTAAAAAAATCATTTTCCCCTTTTGTTGTAGCTGTTTAAAATTCTCCAAAGCCGCCATCATACTTGTTGGATTGGCATTATAAGCATCCATTATTATGGTATTACTGTCTTTTTTGAGTATTTGAGAGCGGTTATTGGTTGGGGTGTAATTTTCAATGGCATTTTTGATCTGATCTGGCGCAACATTAAAATATGATCCAACGGCAACGGCTACAGCAATATTATTAAAATTATAGGTGCCTGTAAGTTGACTTTTAATCACAGATCCATTATAACTGAGGATGACATAAGGTTGTGTGTTGATAAGCTCCAGCATGGTGTCCGTAGAGGTGCTCAGTCCGAATTTGTAGACCTTATCATAATGTAAAGTCTGTTTGATTTGGAGTGGATCATTTTCATTGACAAAAATTGTTTTCTGATTTGCCTTTAAATAATCGTACAATTCAGATTTTGCTTTGATCACGCCTTCTATACTGCCAAAACCTTCAAGATGGGCCTTGCCGAAATTGGTAATCAGTCCGTAATCTGGTTGAGCAATTTTACATAATAAACCAATTTCTTTGGGATGATTGGCTCCCATTTCCACAATGCCAATTTCTGTGGTCTCATTCATCCGCAACAGGGTCAAAGGGACGCCAATATGATTGTTTAAGTTGCCAATTGTGGCCGTAGTTTTATATGTCTTTGATAATACGGCATTGATCAATTCTTTGGTTGTGGTTTTTCCATTACTTCCGGTAAGTGCGATAATGGGAACTCCTAATTGAACTCTATGGAATGTGGCCAGATTTTGCAAGGTTTCCAAAACGTTATCTACAAGGATATAGCGTTGGTCTAAAGCGTATGGTTTTTCGTCAACAACACAATACTTGGCCCCAGATTCCAACGCTTGGCTGGCAAATGCGTTGCCATTAAAGTTGTCTCCTTTTAAGGCAAAAAAGAGACTGTCTTTTTCTATCTTTCGAGTATCGGTGCTTACCGTTGAACATTTTTTGAAATGTTGGTAGAGTTGTTCTATAATCATGAAATAAATGTAATAAAAAAGTCCCAACTCAAGGTTAGGACTTTTATGATTTTACTGTGATAAATTACTAATGTCTTGTTTTATTGTTCTGTTTTGATTTAGAACCTACTCTTGACATTGCACATCTAAATCCAATATAGTCAGTGGCCATGTCTTGTGGGAAATAACGACGCTGCGCTGGATCTATCCAATATGCTCTGTCTTTCCAAGAACCACCTTTGTAAACTCTTACATTATCATTGATCAATGAAGTTCTGTTATTTGATTTGTCAATCATTTTTACAATGGCACCTGTTGAATCAACAGTCACTTCATGTTTTGGAGAATTGTACATTTGTCTCGTGTCAGACACTTCGCCATCATCACTAAAGTTATCTGTATAGTGACGTGATGATCTTCTGTCGCCATCTCTGAAGTTTCTGTTATCACTGGCGTCAAAGTTTGTTCTTAAATAAGCATCTTCACCGTTGATAGGTACCTGTAATATGGTTCCAGGTAAGTTTCTAGGAACAACTTGCCCATTACTTAAGGTGTCATAAACAATATCTTCAGTGGTAACCACTTTTACCGTGCCATCTTCATTGATTGCATTTTTGGTGTACACATTACCTCGGTAGTAATTGAAATCATTAAACTCATCATCTACAATAGGTCTGTAAACATCAGCTACCCATTCAGCAACGTTACCGGCCATATCATAAATTCCGAAATCGTTAGGCAAGTATGATTTTACTTTGTTGGTAATATCAGCACCGTCATCAGACCATCCTGCAATTCCACCATAATCACCTTTACCTTGCTTAAAGTTGGCTAATTGATCACCTCTGGTCTTTCTTTTTCCAGAACGGGTGTATTGGCCACTCCAAGGATATTTTTTTCTACCACGAATAGCATTGTAGTTTCTTAGTTCATTCAAACCAAGAGCTGCATATTCCCATTCAACTTCAGAAGGTAAACGGTATTCTGGAGATATAATTCCTGATTCTCTCTTGGCGTACACATTTATTGGGTTGCCATCGGCATCAGTTTGCTGTCTTCTTTTTCCACCTTCAAGAATTTCTTCGTTGCCACCATAGGTCGAACTTGGAGAATTGATATAGGTATCTGTGTTGAAATTAGCATCAGCATTCACATCGGTTACACGGGCATCTCTTTTTAAGAATCCAGCTCGTTCCAAATATAATTCATTGACTCTATCGGTTCTCCAGCTTGCAAAATCGACAGCTTGAATCCAGCTGACACCAACCACAGGATATTCTCCATAACCTGGGTGACGTAAATAGTTCTCGGTCATCATTTCACTATAACCAAGACGGTTTCTCCAGACCAAAGTATCCGGTAGTGCACTTTGATAAATCAATTTGAAATTAGGATCTTCTGGTGGATAAACACGCTTGAGCCAATCCAGATATTCTAAGTACATTTTGTTGGTCACCTCAGTTTCATCCATATAAAAGGATTGAACGTGTTGTTGATTGGGTGTGTTGTTCCAATCGTGCATAGGATCGTCCTGCACTTTACCCATGGTAAAGGTTCCACCTTCAACGAAAACTAAACCTGGGGAAGTTTCTTGTTCTTTAAAATTGGTGTTGTATTGAAAACCTCCGTTCTTGTCATTTATTTTCCATCCAGTAGCTCTAGACTCGTTTGACGACGAAGATCTTTTACATCCAACCATTGCTAAAGAGAGCATTAGGGCAAATGCAATCTTTATATTAATGATGTTTTTCATATCCATACATTTTAAGTAAGCTGATTAAATTTAGTGACGCAATATAGTAATTAAAGAGAAAGTAACAAGCGTTTTTATCAAATAGATTGAAAAAAAGTTGCATTTCATCCCTTTTTTTGAACACGACGTCGGATTTTTGGCGATTTTATCGATGTTTTTAGTATTTCAATAACGATGAAAAAAAGTAATTATTGTTGTAATTTTGGATAAAAATTAAGGACTTTATACTAACAAATCGGGGCAAACGTTATTCTTTCTATATAATTAGCTGTTTCAGTTGGTGAGATTAGTATTAGATTGCGGTTGTTTTTTGAAAAAGAATTATATAGACTAATGAGAATAAAGTTACTATTACTTTTTGTTTTAATATCATCTTTAGGTTTTTCCCAAGAAAAGCGCTTTGACATCCTGTGGAATGGCAGCATTCTACTTGAAACAGAATCTTCGGCCATAACAGTGCCTTATTTTGATAAGGATCATTTTAGTTTTGACACTGACAAGGGGCTCAAGTTCTTTGCTGAGTGGCCATCAGAAGGAAAGATCAATAAGAACTCAGTGACGCTGACCAATGTAACTTATGCTATTATTTCTGCAGATGAATTGCGTTCAATTCCACTCGAATCGATTCCTACAACTCCAAAATTACATTTTGAAAATACAACGGCAAGAGAGAAAACGCATGCTTACCTCGAATTAACGCCTATCATTAAAGATAATGGCGTGTACAAAAAGATTACCTCTTTTGCTATCTCCTATAATATTACGGCGAGCCGATCTTCGGCCGCTAGCCCTTTTCAAACTCAAAGTATTAGCAATTCTGTATTAAATTCAGGAGAATGGTATCGATTTTATGTGGATAAGTCTGGGGTTTTTAAATTGACCATAGGCTTTTTGAATTCGCTTGGGGTGAATACAAGTTCGGTAGATCCACGTACGATTAAAATTTATGGAAATGGAGGTGGCATGCTGCCGCTATCCAATTCAGAACCATATCCCATTGACCTTACGGAAAACGCCATAAAGTTTATTGGTGAAGAAGATGGTGAATTTGACAGTGATGATTATATTTTGTTTTATGCCGAAGGTCCCACTGGTTATAATGCAGAAAGTAATACCAATAATAATATATTTACGGATAAGAGTTATTATTTCGTCAACGTGAGTGGCGGCGCAGGCAAGCGGATCCAAAATATGCCTCAGCCAGCGGGTGCTTCGACTTATTTGGTGAGTACATTTCAGGACTATCAGTTTCATGAAGTTGATGAAATTAATATTGTGCGTGTTGGAAGACGTTGGTTTGGCGAGAGGTTTGATATTGAAAACGAGAGGCAGTTTGAGTTTGAGTTTCCTAATCTTGTTACGACCGAGCCTGCACGTGTTAAAGTTTATGCCGCATCGACATCTCAAGTAAACACAAGTATGGAGGTTAAGGTCAATTCAAATGTAGTAGCCAATTTTGCGTTTTCTCCAATTGGTTCTCCGGTACTGGCCGACGGAAAGTTCTTCAATAATAATGTCTTACTGAGCTCTCCCAATGTGGTGGTCAAACTCAATTACAACAATTCAGGAAATCCTACTTCTCATGGGTATTTGGATTATATATCTATTGAAGCCACGCGTGGGTTGGTTTTTGAAGGCAATCAATTTATGTTTAAAAACAATCAGGTGGCCAATACACCAGGCATTGTAGAGTATAGCTTGTCCAATGCAGCTTCGGTTTCAGAAATTTGGGATATTACTAATAAATATGATGTCACTACGGTCGTCAATACTGAAGGAAACTCAGTTTTTAATTTTAAATCAATTTCCGGAATTTCTAAAACATACTTGGCAGTAACGCCTTCAGATTACTATGAGCCTTTACGGGAAAGTAAAACAAAAGTCAGTAATCAAAATATTAAAGGGACCATATTTGAAAATGAGCAAGGGCAATTTAAAGATATTGATTATATCATCGTTGCTCCAAACAATTTGGTTTCCCAGGCAGAGCGACTGGCTCAAATAAATAGAACGCAAAACGATCTCAATGTAAAGGTCGTCACACTAAATGAAATCTATACCGAGTTCAGTTCAGGAAACCAAGATGTCTCTGCCATAAGGAACTTAGTGCGTTATGTGTACCACAATGCAAGTTCGCCAGATAGACGCCTGAAATACTTGTGTCTTTTTGGCGATGCTTCTTTTGATTATAAAGACAGGATCCCGAATAATACCAATATTGTTCCGTCCTGGCATTCATTGGATAGTTTTAGTCTGACCAATGCCTTCATTTCTGATGATTTTTTCGGGATGATGGATATTAATGAAGGTGATATGGGCGCCTCAAACAAATTGGATATTGCTGTCGGAAGAATTTTGGCAGAGACACCACAACGCGCCAAGGAAATGGTGGATAAGATTGAATTGTATTATCAGGATGAATCTTATGGAAGTTGGCGAAATAACGTGATGGTCATGTCGGATGATGTAGATATCGCTTGGGAAAGTGTTCTACAGGAGACAACGGATGAGATTGGAAGAACCATTACTGCCGAAAAACCATTTTTAAACGTGGTCAAGATCCATTCCGACGCCTTCCAACAACAGGCTTCAGCAAGTGGCGAGCGTTATCCGGCGGTTAACAAAGCAATTAAGGATGCTATTGAAGTGGGCGCTTTGGTGGTCAACTATTTTGGACATGGCGGTGAAGATGGATTGGCATCTGAACGTATTTTTGATAAGAACGATTCACAAGAAATAAGAAATACTTGCAAATTTAACTGTTTTGTAACGGTGACCTGCGAGTACACGCGTTTTGACAACCCGTTTCGTCCAACCGCGGGAGAATATACCTATTGGAACACTCAAGGGGGTGCCATTGCGCTAATTACGACCACGCGTCAAATTTTTGTCAGTGTTGGAGTTTCCTTTAATATAAAGCTGGAAAAATATCTTTTTGGATTTGGTTCGGATGAGTATCCAACAATGGCTGAGGCTTTGCGACTTACAAAAATAGATCCTTCCATTTCTGGAATCCAACAAAGACGCCTGGTCTTTTTTATTGGTGATCCGGCAATGAAACTTGCCATTGCGAAACCGAATATTCAATTGACAAAAATAAACGATATCCCTTTGGGCCAAGCCAATGATACCCTGAAAGCACTTAGTAAAATTAAAATGTCTGGGGAGGTTTTGGATCCCGCCGGAAATTTAATGACCAGCTACAATGGTGTGCTCACTGCAACTATTTTTGATAAGGACATTCAGCGACAAACATTGGGCAATAACAATGTCTATCAAAATGGACAATTGGTTACAATGGACTTCACCACCCTAGGTGAGAAGATATTTATAGGTCAAGCTACGGTCAACGATGGTCATTTTGATTTTGAGTTTGTGGTTCCAAGAGATATTGGAATTCCTGTTGGAAAAGGTAAAGTTAGTTTTTATGCAAAATCTGAAGTGCCATTGCAGGATCAAGCGGGAGCGAGTTTTGATATATTGGTGGGAGGGATCAATGAAAATGCAGAAACAGATACAACTGGACCAGTTATAAAGCTCTATATGAATGACGAGAATTTTGTTTCTGGAGGTATTACCAATGAAGCGCCCACACTTTTGGCAAAACTGGAGGACAGCAATGGCATCAACACTGCAAGTGGTATAGGTCATGATATTGTAGCCATTATTGATGGTGATGAAACCAATCCGTTTGTGCTAAACGATTACTATAGAGCACAGGTTGATGACTATACTAAAGGCGTAGTCACTTATCCCTTTCGTGATTTAGAACCCGGATTACATACCTTAACCCTTAAAGCATGGGATGTTTACAACAACTCAGGTATCGCCGAAATTCAATTTGTGGTACATGATAAAGATCAAGAGTTAAAGATTGAAAACGTTCTAAATTACCCTAATCCATTCATAAATTACACAGAATTTTGGTTCAATCACAATAGTTCGCAACCTTTAGACGTTTCTATACAGATATTCACTATTTCAGGTAAGCTTGTCAAAACCATAAATAGTCAAACCAATGCTGGCGGATGCTGCAATGAAGGCGCTTCGTCACTGTCAAGAGACATTGTTTGGGATGGTCGGGACGACTTTGGAGATAAAATCGGGAAAGGTGTGTATGTCTATAAACTAAAAGTAAGATCAAATCAGCTAAATAAGCAAGTTGAGAAGATCCAGAAACTTGTAATATTATAATTTTATTAATTTATATTTGCTAAATACATGGCCCTCAAAGTGCCGTGTATAATACCAACAACCTTATGAGAAAATACGCACTAGCATTAATTACATTAACTATTTACCATCTTTCTTCTGCTCAGGAAACTGTTATATTTGATAATCAATCTTCGGTAATTACTACTGGAGTTCCATTTTTACTCATTGCAGCAGATGCACGTGCTGCTGGTATGGGAGATATAGGTGTTGCCACTTCAGTAGATGCCTTTTCCCAACAATGGAACCAATCTAAATATGCTTTTTCTGAGACCAAATCGGGAATTGCTGTTAGTTATACGCCTTATTTAAGTAAATTGGTCAATGATATTTTTTTAGGAAATGTTACTTATTTCAATAGAATCAATGAAGGAAGTGCCTTTGCTGTGAGTTTTAAATATTTTAGCTTGGGCGAAATTGAGTTGGTACAGGATGAATTTTCCGAAGCACTCCTTGCAAAACCGAATGAACTTACTATTGACGGATCCTACGCCCTTCGATTGGGTACTCAGTTTTCTATGGCTGTTGGTTTGCGATATTTACGTTCTGATTTAAAAATCCAAGCTTTGGATAATTCAGCACAGGCAGCGAGTTCAGTTGCGGCCGATATTTCTGGGTTTTATCAAAGTGAGGAGGAAGCCTATGATAGTTTTAACGGAAGAACCCGTTTGGGTTTTGCCATTCAAAATATTGGACCAAAGATCAAGTATGACGATGCTGGCAGAGAAAACTTTTTACCTACTACCTTAAGACTTGGTGGAGGATTCGATTTTATTTTTGATGAGTACAACACCTTGGCCCTGACAGGTGAGGTGACTAAATTGTTGGTGCCGACACCTCCTATTTTGGGCTATGTTGATGAAAATGGCAATGGAAGACAGGATGGGAATGAACCCACTATTATTGTTGAAGGCAAATCGCAAGATGTGAACTTCCTTAAAGGGATGTTCCAATCCTTTAGTGATGCACCGGGAGGTTTCAGTGAAGAATTGAAGGAGTTTACTTGGGCCTTAGGTGCAGAATATCAATATCAAGATTCTTTTGCGTTCAGGGCAGGGTATTTTAATGAAAGTGATGACAAAGGGGCACGTAAGTTTTTTGCATTAGGTGCGGGCTTTAAATACACCACCATCAATATTGACATGTCTTATTTGTTCTCCGCTTCAAAAGTTCAAAGTCCCTTGGAAAACACCTTGCGTTTTTCTTTGACCTTCAATTTTGGGGATGAGACCTATAGAGAATACTAAGACGACATTTAAATAGAAAACAAAAAAAACTATTGCTATTATAAAGCAATAGTTTTTTTGTCTAAAAAAGTATCGTATTTTTAAAAATAGATAAATAGACCCATGAAGGAAATTAAAATCGAAACCGTGCTTAATGTCTATGACTCATTGGATGAACTTCCCAAAGATGTCATCTCTTTAATGAAGAAAGCGTCAGAGGCAAGAGCTAAATCGTATTCACCCTATTCAAACTTTAGCGTAGGCACAGCCATACTTCTTGAGAATAATGAAATTATAACCGGGAGCAATCAAGAAAACGCATCGTATCCGTCAGGCCTTTGTGCCGAAAGAACCGCCATTTTCTACGCAGGTGCACAATTTCCTGATGTTAAAATTAAAAGAATGGCCATTATTGCTGGGTCAAAATTAAAAATAACCGATTCCCCAATTCCGCCTTGTGGAGCATGCCGACAATCTATTGCAGAGTATGAAATAAAGCAGGATGCGTCAATTGAAATTTATTACATGGGTGAAAAAGGAAAAGTGGTCCGGTCCCATTCCTTGGCAAATCTTCTCCCGTTGGTGTTTGATAAGAACGTTCTATAACGATTTCGTAGAAGTTTTACGATTTTCAGTTTTTTCATTAATGGTTAATGTGTTACTTTTGTTATCCGTTTAGTGAAGTTCAACTTTTCGTGAGTTTAAAAACAACGAACAGAAAATTGAAAGTTGAATTGTTCTTGACATGATTGGGAGCTTCAGCGCACTAAACTCGAACTATTTATGTATTTAATTTTTTAGAAATTATTTCGGATGCAAAAGATAACAAAGGAGGTTTACCTCAAATGGTATGAAGACATGTTGTTCTGGAGAAAGTTTGAAGACAAACTTGCTGCAGTTTATATTCAACAGAAAGTAAGAGGTTTTCTTCATTTATATAACGGGCAGGAAGCTATTTTAGCTGGAGCACTGCACGCTATGGATTTGACGAAGGATAAAATGATTACTGCTTATCGTAATCACGTGCAGCCTATTGGCATGGGTGAAGATCCAAAACGCGTGATGGCGGAATTATATGGTAAGGCCACAGGAACTTCTCAAGGTCTTGGAGGATCCATGCATATTTTCTCAAAAGAACATCGCTTCTATGGTGGACACGGTATTGTTGGGGGTCAAATTCCTTTAGGTGCCGGTATCGCTTTTGGTGATAAGTATCATGGTAGTGACGCAGTGACTTTATGTTGTTTTGGTGATGGTGCAGCGCGTCAAGGTTCTTTGCATGAATCTTTCAACCTCGCGATGTTATGGAAATTGCCTGTGGTATTTGTTTGTGAAAATAACGGCTATGCCATGGGAACATCAGTAGCTCGAACTGCTAACCACACTGATATTTGGAAACTGGGCTTAGGCTATGAAATGCCTTGCGGACCTGTGGACGGAATGAACCCGGTAAAAGTAGCAGAAGCTTTTGATGAAGCTATCAAACGGGCACGACGAGGTGATGGACCTACATTTTTGGAATTAAAAACGTACCGATACAGAGGACACTCAATGAGTGACGCTCAGCATTATAGAACAAAGGATGAGGTGAAGGAATATCAAAAAATAGATCCAATCACCCAAGTGAAAGATATTATTCTTGAGAAGAAATACGCCACTGAGGAAGACCTTAAGAAAATTGATAAGAGAGTTAAGAAGCGAGTAGAAGAATGTGAAAAATTTGCTGACGAATCTCCATATCCAGATACAAGCGTCATGTATGATGCCGTGTATGAGCAAGAAGATTATCCATTTATACAACACAAAATATAAGTTATGGCAGAAGTAATAAATATGCCGCGTCTGAGTGACACCATGGAAGAAGGAACTGTGGCAACGTGGTTAAAAAAAGTAGGCGATAAGATTGAAGAAGGTGATATTTTGGCTGAAATTGAAACAGATAAGGCTACAATGGAGTTTGAATCTTTTCATGAAGGCACATTACTTTATATTGGTATTCAAGAAGGAGAGACTACTAAAGTTGACGAACTGTTGGCCATTATTGGAGAAGAAGGTGAAGATATTTCAGATTTAATTGACGGTGGTGCTTCCGATAAGAAAAAAGAGACTCCAGAGGATACATCTTCTGACGATGATAAAAAAGAAGAAGCTTCTGACGAAAAAAGTACTTCTGATGAGCTTCCAGACGGCGTGACCGTTGTTACAATGCCACGACTGAGCGATACTATGGAGGAAGGTACAGTGGCAACATGGCTTAAAAAAATAGGAGACAAGGTTGAAGAAGGAGATATACTTGCGGAAATCGAGACCGACAAGGCGACAATGGAGTTTGAATCTTTCCAATCGGGGACCTTGCTCTATATTGGTTTGGAAGAAGGCGATACTGCAAAAGTCGATTCTTTATTGGCCATTATTGGCCCTGAAGGGACGGATGCTGCTGCCATAGCCAAAAACTTTCAATCTGGCTCAGAGAAAAAAGAGGCTGCACCTAAAAAGAAAAGCGCTGACTCCGATAAAAAAGAAAGCTCTAAACCAGCTGTAAAGGAAGAAAAAAAAGAAGTTTCAAGTTCTTCAAGTTCTGCAACTTCAGATGGTAGTCGTGTATTCGTATCGCCTTTGGCCAGAAAAATGGCTGAAGAAAAAGGCATCAACTTGTCTCAAGTAAAAGGCTCTGGAGAAAACGGACGTATTATCAAACGCGATATAGAAAACTATACACCTGAGGTAAGTGCTGCGCCAGCGACAGTTGGACAAGTCGCGGCATCAGGAGTGGAAGATTTTGACGAAAAACCAAACTCGCAAATGCGTAAAGTGATTGCGAAACGTTTGGCAGAATCTAAGTTTACAGCGCCTCATTATTATCTTAACGTGGAGTTTGACATGGAAAAAGCCATTGCGTTTAGAGAGCAGGTCAATGCCATTCCAGATACAAGAATTTCATTCAATGATATGATAGTTAAGGCCTGTGCTTTGGCATTAAAAGAATTCCCACAAGTCAATTCACAATGGTTTGACGATAAGATCCGATTAAATAATCACGTGCATATTGGCGTAGCAGTCGCCGTTGAAGATGGATTGGTCGTGCCTGTAGTCCGATTTGCTGATGGGCTAAGTTTGTCAGAAATTGGTGCGAAGGTCAAAGACTATGCAGGACGTTCCAGAACCAAAAAATTGACTCCCCAAGAAATGGAAGGTAGTACCTTTACCATTTCCAATTTAGGGATGTTTGGTATTGAAAGTTTTACTTCAATCATCAATCAACCTAATTCAGCGATCTTATCGGTGGGCGCCATTGTTGAAAAACCAGTGGTTAAAGATGGAAAGATTGTTGTAGGCCATACCATGAAACTTTCTTTGGCATGTGATCATAGAACGGTTGATGGGGCTACCGGAGCCGAATTTCTTCAAACACTAAAAGGATTTGTTGAAAATCCAATTTCGATGTTGGTTTAATTGTGAATTAAATGGACATGTTGAGTTGAGCATTTTATTAAGCTAAAGACAAGTTCAGTTGATAAGCATATCCAAGAATCATTACATATATAAAAAACCTGCTTCCGTTAAAAGAAGCAGTTTTTTTTAGTGAAACCCATATTTCAATAGCCGAAGGCGCATTGGAATATGTTGGTTGAACTCATCCCGCTTTCGTGCGGGATCTAAACCCATATTTCAATAGCCGAAGGCGCATTGGAATATGTTGATTGAACTCATCCTGCTTTCGTGCGGGATCTAAACCCATATTTCAAAACCCGAAGGCACATTGGAATAAATTGGTTGTCTCGATAGCCATTGGGATAATCCTTCCCGATATTTATCGGAATAATCACATTTTTATACAATAGTAAAATTCCAAAATTGAAATTCACCAATTTGACTGGCGTCATATGAGGTGATATGAAAGTATTGAATTATCTTGCTATTTTAGTAGAATATTTAAAATCAATCAGCATTAGGCATGAAAAACATTTTTTTAATTGGTATCCTCTTAGTTATCGTTTCCTGTAAGAATCAATCGCAGGAATCTACCCAAAATAGTAACAAAGACCTTGCAGCAGCCGAAATAAAGTTGGTAGAGGAAACGTTAAATTTCGTAACAAGTGCTGAGCTTAAAGAAACGGTATTTTATTTGGCTTCAGATGAGCTTAAAGGTCGTGCTACAGGTTCAGAGGGTATTGAAAAAGCTGCGGTTTATATTGAAGAAAAATTCAAATCTTATAATGTACCGCCGTATTTTGAAACTTATCGGGATCATTATAAGGCAAAGGGCGTAGATGCCTCCAATGTTGTAGGTTATTTAGAGGGCCATGATCCGGAATTGAAGCAGGAGTTTATCATTTTGGGGGCCCACTATGATCATATTGGTGTGATAAAAGCCGTAGACGGCGATTCTATTGCGAATGGGGCCAATGATGACGCCTCAGGAGTCGCCGCTGTTTTGGCCATGGCACGTTATTTTGCTGCTAAGAAGAATAATAAGCGCAGTATTTTATTCACCCTTTACTCTGGTGAGGAAATGGGCTTGTTGGGGTCAAAACATTTAGCAGAACGTTTAAAGGAGCAGAACATGAATCTCTACACCATGACCAATTTTGAAATGATGGGCGTGCCCATGGTCGATAAAGATTATAAGGCCTATTTTACGGGATTTGATCTGTCTAATATGGCAACTAAAATGAACGACTATGTGGACTTCAAGCTTTTGGATCAATTGCCTAAGGCTAAAGAATTTCAACTATTCTACCGATCGGATAATTATCCATTTTTTAAAGTTTTCAACAGGCCTAGCCATGCCATTTCCACATTTGATTTTACTAATTTTGACCATTATCATAAAGTTGGGGATGAAGCCGAATTAATGGATTATGAATTTATGGCTGATTTGGTGAATAAATTAATTCCCGCCTATGAAACCATGAGCAATACAACAACACAAGAAATAGAAATGAATGAGTAAGAATATCGTTATAACAGGTACCAGTAGAGGAATTGGCTATGAGTTGGTGAAATTGTTCGCCAAGCAAGGACATCAGGTTTTGGCATTGTCCAGAAACGATGGTCCCATAAAAGCCCTGAAATTGAAAAATGTAAAAGCATTTTGTTTTGATTTGGGCGACCCTGAAGCCTATAAAAAAGTGCAAGATTTTATTTCAGAAAATTGGGGACATGTGGATGTATTGATCAACAACGCAGGACAAGTGCTTAACAAGCCTTTTGCAAAAACCACGGTGAGCGATTTTGAAGAAGTCTATCGGACCAATGTTTTTGGAATGGCAGAATTGACGAGAACCTTAATTCCGTTTATGGCCAAAAACAGCCATGTGATTACCATGAGCTCCATGGGGGGCGTTCAAGGAAGTATGAAATTTCCAGGACTGGCAGCATATAGTTCTAGTAAAGCTGCGGTAATTACCTTAACAGAATTGCTTGCAGAAGAGTATAAGGACTCAGGTATTTCATTTAACGTATTGGCATTGGGAGCTGTCCAAACTGAAATGTTGGAGGAAGCTTTCCCTGGTTATAAAGCACCCGTTACACCAGAAGAAATAGCCGACTATATTGTTGATTTTTCGTTAAAAGGACAAAAGTTTTATAACGGGAAATTGCTTCAAGTTTCAAATTCAACACCTTGATTATGTCTAAATATAAGTGCATTATTTTTGATTGTGATGGGGTTCTTGTTGATAGTGAACCTATCGCTGGCCAAGTTTTAGTGGATATGGCCAATGAATATGGCGCCAATATCGATTTGGAATATGCTTTAAAAAATTTTAAAGGTACATCCATGCAGGAGTGCTATGCGCAGGTTGCTGAGTTGGCAACTCAAAGATTGCCCGATGACTTCATGCCGAATTTCAGGGAACGAAGTTTTGCATCATTCAAAAAAAACATTCAGCCTGTAGAAGGTGTTACTGAGGTTGTAAAGAGCCTGGAAATTCCATTTTGCGTGGCGTCCAGTGGTCCTGAAAATAAGATCCGGCTCAATTTGGAACTGACAGGGCTTTTGCCCCATTTTGAAGAAAATATTTTCAGTTGTTTTACAATTAGAAAATGGAAGCCAGATCCGGCCGTTTTTCTTTGGGCAGCCGATACTATGGGATTCGATCCAAAAGAATGTTTGGTCATTGAAGATAGCATGAGTGGTGTAAATGCTGCTTTAAACGGCGGTTTTGACGTCTATGGGTATACCGCTCATGATTACCATAACGAACTTGAAGGAAATGCCACATTAACCTTTAATGACATGTCGCAACTCTTGAAGTTGATAGGCTAGGAATTCCTTATGAAGGAAACAAATTATGTGTTCGTCTGTATTTTTGCGCAACAGAAGAACTCCTTAATGCTCATTTGATTTTTGTCAGTGCAGAACCTTTGTGTGCGGCAATATGATCGGTTTTGTCACTTTTGATTTCGTATTGCGGTTCATCTTTGCTCGCATGATGTGTGTAGCCCTTATAATCAAAATCGGCATGGTGGATTTTTATGATTTTTCCAGAAACATGTCCTGCTTCCGAATTCCATTGGACATGGTCTCCAACTTTAAATTTTGTCATAATCGTTGCTCATAAATGATTCTTATAATTGTTTTGGGTACGTACGATGGGATTGATAGTCAACATTTCAGTAAACTCGGTCTTTCAAAGACTTTATTTTCTATATATTTTCCATGACCCGTTCCGTAATCCTATCACATCTGCTAAAACCAAATTCAAAAATATGAGTATCGTGTGAGATTTCAAAAAGGCTGTCTTTGAGCATTTCCTTTGAACGGTGCAGGCGCACTTTTACATTGGACAGTGTCAGATCTAATGCCAAGGCCGTTTCTTTTAGACTCATCCCTTCAATTTCCTTCATCATATAAACTATTTTATACTTTGGTTCCAATTGATCAATGGCCTTTTCTAATAATTGTTTTGCTTCGTGATGTATCATTTTATCTTGAGGATTGAGTTGCTTCTTATCTGGTATTTCTAAAATGGTGTTTTTGTTCAGTTCTTCTGGACGCTCACTAATATGATATAGCTTTCCTTTCTCCTTTAATCTCGCCAGGGCTTCATTAATAGCTATCCGAATGAGCCAGGTAGAGAATGATGCTTCCAATTTAAATTGAAAAAGCTTGGTGAACCCCTTGATATAACTGTTCTGCATGATGTCCTCAATTTCAGCTTCATCATTGAGATAGCTTCTAATAACGCGATAGAGTTTCTGGTTGTTCCGTCTTACTAAAATCTCATATAGCTCTTTTTCACCTGAAAGGATACGTCTTATAATATCCGCTTCAGTTATTTTATGGCGATTAAAATGGTTAATGTTTATTGCTTCCATCATTCTATGATTTTTGTTTTAGATAGAGAAAACGATAATAAGTTACAAAATTTTGTATCCTTTTTCATGATTCCCTATCAAAATAGTATAACAAATTAAAAAGACATTAAATCATGGAATCAAATGTACAGTTAGTAAAAAACATTTTAAAATACACTTTTGGCTTGGTGCCAATCGTGGCAGGACTGGATAAGTTTACAAATATTTTGACCGATTGGACACAGTACCTTTCAGATGGTCTTGCAGATATGCTTCCTTTTGAACCTTCAGTTTTTATGATGATTATTGGTGTTATTGAAATCGTAGCGGGGATCTTGGTATTTACAAAGACTAAATTTGGAGCTTATCTTGTTTCAGTTTGGTTGGTACTTATTGACTTGACATTACTATTTAGCGGTACCTATTTGGATGTTGCCGTAAGAGATATCGTCATGGCTATTGCTGCCTTTTCATTGGCGAAATTGTCTGATATTGAGCCTAAGGCTTAATATCAAAGCTTAATAGTTCTATTAGAAGGACTCCAATCTGGTTTTTACGGATTGGAGTTTTTAATATGTAAATGTAGATTGGGAAGAAATGGTTTGATAACCCAGATATCTACGTCCACATCACAGCTATTATAAATTAAAAGAGAATTTAACACTCCTCAATTTCCAATTTGAAATTTATTTCAATGTCATCTGAAACGACGACGAGCCCAAACATTTTTTTTGGCGCTTCAAGGTCAAAATCCTTAATGTTCAGTTTGAGTTTTCCCGAAATCGACCAACCTTGATTGTAATAGAATTCTGTTCTCATATGGTAAGCATTGACTAAACCAGCTATTTCAATATCAATTAAGGCATCGACTATGTTTTTTTTATGTGGATTTAATTTGATTTCTTTTAATTTCAGAGTAATATTTGGGTATAGGTTTGATTGTAGCAAACTGTGAAAATCATTGTTGATTCCTTTACCTCCACAATCAAATCCTTTGTTTTTTAAAATGATTTCTGACTTTTCGAATCTGATAATATCATTTGCTTTCTCATAATGAATTCGAAAAGGCTCGTTTAGGTTTTGTATTTCATATTGGCAGGTAAAATCCTTAACATTACTAGTACCATTGATCTGCAATTCACTTTTTGGGGTAATGCGTACAGTTTTACTGCTAATTGCACTATCTAATTGGGAAAAGGAAATAAAAACTAAACATGGTAAAATAAAAAGTAATCTTTTCATTGTTCTGTTGATTAAACGGCTACAATATATTTAAAAAAAAACTAACCTCATTCATTTAGCGGACTACTAAATGAGTGAGGTTAGTTACTATTATCAAGAATCAGTTTGTTAGAAACTAATTACAGCCTCAGCCATTAGTCCATTGAATTTTCCATCATTAAAGATGCTTCCTGTATCGAAGCCATCATATTTTTGATTGACATACTCAGCTTTAAGTAGAATGTTTCTGGTCATAAACCAACCTGCGGCCAATTGGAATCTTGAAATATCTACATCGCTTCCACTAATGTCCTCAGAATCAACTTTGTTATATCGGCCGCCTATGTAAAAGTTTTCGGTGTTTCCAAATCGGTAGATCAATTCACCAGCATACTGATTGGCAACTCTTTTTTCTGGTTCTGACGCACCTTTACCTTTTGATGATTCAAACGTTCCGAAAAACTCCAAACCTTTATACTTTACAAAAGGGTTGAACATGATCGCAGTAATCTGATTTCTTAATCTTGGGTCATAGCGACCAGATCTAAAAGCACCTGCAGTTGTAGCGGTTGTAGGTTCGAGCACTAAATAATATCTTGAACCTGCTCTATCTGCACTGTAGAGGTACGAATTGGCAACTCTACCAGTGTTGTAAATAGATCCAGTTAATCTGAAACGGAAATCATCATTAAATTGCTTGTCATAACCAAATTTTCCTAAGAATGAAGCACCGCCGGTATCAGGCTTGTCAACTGATTGATTCAATTTTCCATTTGTAAAACCTACCATTCCAATAAATCCATCTCTTTGATAGTACAGTTCAGCTCCCACTTCTGTTGTAAATGCATCCATGATCAAGTTGCCCACAAAAGGGTTATAGATTGCCTGAGCGTTATCGGTTCTTCTAAAATGCGCATCTCCATAGTTGTTTTCCATATGTCCAACTTTAATGGTGGTGTACTTCATAATGTCTTCCATAAAACCTGGCTTTATAAATTCAAGCTTATCTATTTGGAAGTAGCCTCCTTTTACATAAGGCTCTGGATGGTGACGAGAAGATAAATAGGTGCGTAAGTGCATTCTAATACCGTCATATAATACGACATCCAAATCGAGATTAGCGGTTGCAAGGTTAAAGTTTGAACCTATTTCAATCAAATCTACCGCTCCGGAATTCTCATGATCAATGGCTTGGAATTGTAAGGTGGATGACCCCCCGATTCTTACTTTAACATTTTCAAAAGTAGAAATAGTGTCTTTAGGGGCCTCGAAAACATTTATGCCCCCTTTATCAGGCTCTCTATAATTATCAATACTTCTGTTGTTTTTTTGCGCATTCATATTGACCCCTACTAGGAGTAATAATGCGATTACTGAATTTCTAATTAATTTTTTCATTATTATAAGTTTAAGCTTGTTTATTTATTAAGAACAGTGTTGAAGTTGATTGTAACTTCGTCTCCTGTGGTAATTGTACCCAAAAGAGCTTTAGGAGGATCTATACCAAAATCGGTCATTTTAAATGATTTTTTACCATTTAAGGTCACCTTGCTCGACGTCACAGACATATCCAAATTGATATTGAGCTTTTTGGTGACTCCAGCTATAGTTAAATTTCCTACGATTTCAGTTTTATAGTTGTCATTTCCTACAGATTTTATTTCTTTGACCTCAGTAAGCTGAAAGTTGATGGTTTTATGTTTTCCCGTATTTAATGCTTTATAGGTGTTTTTGTCCATTCCTCCTTTGCCACTTTTAAGGCTTTCTGCAGTAACCTCAAGAGTCAGTTTTTCTATCTTCAAGTCATTTGCCGTATTTAGGATAATTTGACCCTTTTGCTGCTCGGCATCAATATCCCAATCATGTAAGCTAGAGGTGCCGGAAACAGTGAGTTTTGAGGCTTGATTACTCAGATTATAAGTTTGTGAGTAAACTTGTGGTGTTGATAAGAAGAGCATAAATAGTAAACTCAACACGGATTTGCTAATGTTTTTAAAAGTAACCATAATAGTATGTTTTAATATTATGGTGCAAAGTTCAGTAATAAATTAACTTTAAATTATGATAAATATCATGATGGAAATTTGTGAAGAGTGTTGTTTTCGATTTTGAAATTCGGATTCCTAAATAGAATTAAATAAAAAAAACCAGAGCAACCTGGTTTACTTGACTTTATGGGAATAGATTGTTTTTTGTTTCAAATAGAAAAAAAAGATATCCACCAGGGATTTTGGCGAAATATTTGATAAAAAAAACTTTAAAAAAATACTAATCCTCAAAAATTCGCAATCTGTTTTTGGTTGCGGCCAATTCATTTTGCAGATCGTGAATTTTATCCAAAAGATTTAATATCGTGTCAATGCCTTCAAAATTTATATGTAAGTCCTGATGCAATCGTACTATGGATTCCAGATTTTTGATCTGTTTTTGATGGATGCATGGCGATGTTTCAATAGTTGTTATTTCGATCAATCCATAATCGTTCAAGCCATGAAAAAACGAAGTCTCCACTTTATAAAAGGTGCATAGGGTTTCTATTGGAATATAGGTTTCAGTACTCATGATTTTAAATTTTTAAGTTCATTGAACAGTGCTTTCTCTTTAGCAGAAAGTTTGGTTGGCATCTCAATGTTGTAGGTAATATACAGGTCACCAAAATGCCCTTCCTTCTTATAAACAGGGAAGCCTTTTCCTTTTAGCTTGACTTTAGTACCATTTTGGGTTTCTGGTTTTATTTTCAACTTGACTTTACCGTCAAACGTATCTACGGTAATTTCACCTCCTAAAATTGCAGTATAAAGATCAATGGTTTCAGTGGAATATAAGTCAGATCCATCGCGTTTAAATTTTGTGTTGTTGCCAATATTGAATTGGATCAACAAATCGCCGTTTGGACCGCCATTGACGCCTGGGCCCCCTTTGCCTGCAATCTTGATGACTTGACCATTTTCTACCCCTGCAGGAATGGTTAAACGTATGTTTTTTCCATTGACATTGAGAATTCTTTTGTGGGTTTCATAAACATCTCTCAGATCCAATTGCAATTCTGCATTAAAATCCTGACCTCTGAAGCCAGCCGACCTGCCACGACCTCGTGTAGCGCCTCCTCCTCCAAACATGGATTCAAAAAAATCGGAAAAGTCTCCTTCGGAAAAACTGGCACCTTCAAAGCCACCTGATGCATGGTGTTGGTACTGGCGCTGCGATTGTTGCTGGCGTTGTGCTTGTTCGTAAGCTTCGCCGTGCTGCCAATCCTTGCCGTACTTGTCGTATTTTTTTCGCTTTTCAGGATCGCCCAATACTTCATTGGCTTCATTGATTTCTTTGAATTTTTGTTCCGCAGTCTTATCATTTGGATTGACATCGGGATGGTATTTTCTTGCCAGTTTACGGTATGCTTTCTTGATTTCTGCAGTGGTGGCAGATTTACTTACGCCCAATACTTTGTAATAATCGATAAATGCCATGTGTTATACCTTCTTTTTAAAAGATTTGAGTTTTGCAATGTTTGATATGGACAATTATTTTCTGTGTTAAATTTCTGTTTAGCTCATGGATGGTAATCAAAAACCCGGCTCTTGTAGCCTCGGCTAATTCCTAAGCTTTGTTTCCGAAATTTACAAAAATCTTTATACAATCTCACCAAATCTCTTATTTTTGCGTCTATGCACAACACGCTTCAAGAATACATTCCCTATCAGGCAATTCCCGATGTGATCGAACTTTTAGATCATGATAATTTGGTTGTCAAAATCAAGAATGAGCGCAAAACCCGACATGGTGATTATCGGAAATTACCAAATAACAGGCACCAAATCACCATAAATTCAAATTTGAACCATTATCGGTTTTTGATGACCTTAATTCATGAGATCGCTCATTTTGAGGCCTATAAAAATTATGGAAGATTTATTAAGCCACACGGCAAAGAATGGAAGTATACCTTTCAGCAATTGATGCTGCCTTTTCTCAATCCTACAATATTTCCTAATGAATTATTGCCACTTTTGGCGAAACACTTTAGAAACCCGAAGGCTAGCAGCGACACCGATGTTAAATTGGCCTTGGCCCTAAAACAATTTGATCCACCAAACGATAAAACCTATATTTTTGAAGTGCCAATGGGAAGTGAGTTTAGACTTTATAACGGACGCATATTTAGAAGAGGAGTGAAAAGACGAACGCGTTATGAGGGTGTAGAAGTTACATCGGGAAAGTTGTATCTTTTCAACCCGAATGCCGAGGTGGAATTAGTCAACAGTTTACAGTCGCAGTAAGCAGTTGTTGTTGACAATGATGTTATAAGCCATGGTATCGTTCGTAACAAAAAGAAAGACAAGATTCATTTTCACATAGAATAAAAATACAACTAATGAACAATAATTATTACGCCATATTAATGGCAGGAGGAGTAGGATCACGATTTTGGCCAGTGAGCACGCAGGATTTTCCGAAGCAATTCCACGATATGTTGGGAACAGGGGAGACGCTCATCCAAAAAACCTTTCAGAGGCTTTCCAAATTGATTCCACAAGAAAATATTTTTATTCTCACTAATGCCGTTTATAAAGATTTGGTGTTCCGTCAATTGCCAGGTTTAACGGATCGGCAAGTGTTGTTGGAGCCTGCCATGCGGAATACCGCACCTTGTATTTTATATGCAGCATTAAAAATTCAAAAAGAAAATCCGGATGCAGTGATGATTGTCGCGCCCAGTGACCATTGGATTGAAGACGAAGCCAAATTCACCCAAAACGTTCAACAGGCATTTGATTTTTGCGAAACCAATGACGCCCTGATGACCCTTGGTATCCAGCCCACCTTTCCGAACACAGGCTTTGGATATATAGAATATGAGCAATCGTCAAATAAAGCCATAAAGCCTGTACATCAATTTAGGGAAAAACCAGATTACGAAACTGCGAAATCCTTTATCGCCCAGGGAAATTTTTTATGGAATGCTGGCATTTTTATGTGGAGTGCCAAAAGTGTAGTCAAGGCCTTTCAGTTTCATCAGCCACAATTATTTGAACTGTTTATAAAGGGAATCAATCTTTATAATACCGATAGTGAAGATCTCTTTATAGCGGAAAACTACGGAAAATCAGAAAACATTTCGGTGGATTATGCAATCATGGAGGTTTCAGAAAATGTTTATGTCCTGCCGGCCGAATTTGATTGGAACGATTTGGGAACCTGGGGTAGCTTATATGATAAGCTCGAAAAAGACCAGCACCAAAATGCGGTAGTCAATGCACGAACCTTAACCGAAGACGCTACGGGAAACATGATTAGAACCAAAGCCGATAAAATTGTGGTGATTGATGGATTGAAAGATTATATTATTGTTGACAAAGACGAAGTTTTGCTTATATTTCCTAAATCAAAAGAACAAGATATTAAGCAAACTTTACAGAGGGTAAAAGATAAGTTCGGAAAAAACTATGGATAACAATCAAGAAAACAAGTTCAATTTTTCTGAGGAAGAAGACAAAACCACGAGCCGGCAAGATAAGGCTGTAGAAGCCTCAAAAGAAGCCGTAAAGAAAGAGGCAAAAGGACTCTGGGAAAGCATCAAGACATTCTTTAGTGATTTGTTGGATTTCCGGGAAGATACGGATAGAGATGCCACCGTGGCGGCCATTAAAGGCGATATTCCATTTAAGGGCGCAACGGCATGGATTCTTATCTGTTCTATTTTTGTGGCATCTGTTGGGTTGAATGCCAATTCTGCGGCTGTAGTTATTGGTGCCATGTTGATTTCCCCCCTCATGGGACCTATTTTAGGTGTTGGACTTTCTATTGCTATTAATGATATCGATACCTTGAGGCGCTCCTTGATCAATTTGGTCATTATGATTGTTTTGAGTTTGGCAACGGCTTTTCTGTTCTTTAAGTTTTTTCCGCTGAGTGAGGATACATCCGAGTTGTTAGGACGAGTAAAACCTGATATTCGCGACGTATTGATTGCTTTTTTTGGTGGTTTGGCATTAATTATTGCCAGAACTAAAAAAGGAACTATTGCCTCGGTCATCTTTGGCGTAGCTATTGCCACCGCATTGATGCCGCCTTTATGTACAGCCGGGTATGGATTGGCAAAGGGTAATCTGGAGTATTTTACTGGAGCCATGTACTTGTTCACTATCAATACTATTTTCATCGCCTTGGCAACATTTATCGTGGTGAAGATATTAGGTTTTCCTATGCTTAAATATGCCAATTCGGCAAAGAGAAAACGCATTTCAAGGATAGCAACAGCTGTTGCAGTGATTGTTATGATTCCGGCAATAATTACTTTTATTGATGTATGGGGCCAAAGCAAATTTGAAAATGAAGCTCGGGCATTTATAAATAAGGAACTTGAAGAGTTGCCACACGCTGATTTTATCAAATCAAACGCAATCTCTTCATATTCAAATAGAAAGGGAGAGTCATCCACTATAGAGTTAAATAGTTTTGGCCTGGATCAAATTCCGGACAATACAATTTCAGTTATCAGAGCACGTATGAAGGACTATCCAGCTCTTGCAAATACGAAGTTGATATTCAATCAAAATCGTTCAAGAAATTTGGACAACATGCGATATATGTCGCAATTGCGTTTGCGTGACTCATTAGACTTACTTTCCCAAGCCGAGAGGATCGTCTTCCTTGAAGATATGGTCAGGAAGTTGGGAAAATATGAAGCACTGCAAATTCCTTTCGTAGAATTGACCAAAGAGGTTAAGATTAACTATGAGGATATTGAGAGATTGTCCTACTCGAGCGTAATTTCATCCAATTTTGAAAAGTTGGATACCATTGCAGAATTTACCGTGAAATGGAAGGATAAAATAAAAGAAGATGTCATTGCTAAAGAACAGGAAAAGTTGCAACGTTGGCTCAAACAGAAGTATAAGTTAGATACTTTGGTGGTGAGACGTCAATAGGAGTGTATGAAGATTGGTGATTGTTGATTGTTGATTGTTGATTGTTGATTTTTGATTGAAGACTGTAAACTGAAGACCGATGACTTGCCAACTGCTACTGAATACTGCCCACTGAAAACTACTGATCTTCTTCCAAGTACATCTTTTGTACCCGTTTAAACAGATCGGAAGAATACACAAAATCAGTGACCGCCTCATTATCCGTTTTGAAAATATTTTTGTTAGAGCCTTCCCATTCTTTAAATCCATCCTTTAAGAAAATGATTTTTTGGCCAATCTCCATGACTGAGTTCATGTCGTGGGTGTTGATAATTGTAGTAATATCGTACTCGTGTGTAATTTCTTGAATCAGATTGTCAATAACGGTTGCTGTCTTCGGATCCAATCCTGAGTTGGGTTCGTCACAAAATAAATATTTAGGTTGGTTGACGATAGCCCTTGCAATGGCAACACGTTTTTGCATCCCACCAGAGGCTTCACTCGGCAACTTATTGTGCGCATCCCCAAGATTGACTCTTTTTAGAACAAGGTCCACCCGATCATTCATTTCGCTTTTACTCTGTTTGGTAAACATCCGCAGCGGAAATTTTACGTTTTCGGCAATGGACATAGAGTCAAAAAGTGCACTTCCTTGAAATACCATGCCCATCTTTGATCTTAGATTGCTTTTTTCATCAGTACTTAAATCCGAATAGTCTGTGCCATCATAAATAATGGAGCCTTGATCAGGAGTGTATAAGCCCAACAAAGTCTTCAAAAAAACAGTTTTTCCCGAACCACTTTGTCCAATGACAAGATTGGTTTTTCCTTTTTCGAATGTTGTGCTAATGCCTTTTAGGATTTTGGCATCACCAAAAGATTTATGGATATCATTGACTTCAATCATTAGCTTAGCAACATTTGGGTTAATATATAGTTTAAAAGAATAATCGCCACACTGGTCCAGACGAACGAGGTGGTACTCGCTTTGCCTACTTCTAAGGCGCCACCTTTCATATAATATCCGTAGTAAGACGGGATGGTAGCCAGTAAGAAAGCAAAAACGAAGGTCTTGATAAAGGCATAGACGATATGGAATGGGATGAAATCCATTTGTACTCCGGCTATATAATCATCCAAAGAAGCAAAGCCTCCAAAAACACAAGCCGCCATCCCGCCCAAGATTCCCAAAAACATAGCAATGGAAATCAAAAACGGATACAACATAAGGGCAATGAATTTAGGAAATACCAAGTAGTTTATGGCATTGATTCCCATGACCTCCAAAGCGTCAATCTGCTCAGTTACCCGCATGGTACCAATACTTGAGGTGATAAAGGATCCAACCTTTCCTGCCATAATAACGGAGATAAATGTTGGAGCAAATTCTAAAATGACCGATTGTCTTGTTGCAAAACCTACCAGCGATTTTGGAATGAGCGGATTGCTGATGTTCAGGGCAGTTTGGATGGTCACAACGCCTCCAACAAAAAAGGCGATAAAAGCTACAATTCCTATGGAATTAATGATTAAATCATCAATATCCTTAAAAATTAAATGCCGCATAACTGACCATTTGGTGGGTTTGCGGAACATTTCTTTTATCATTAAAAAATATTGACCAATATTATGTAGGTAGCTCATATGATATTTTGTTACTGCTAATGTAAAAAAAACCGTGACGTTTTTACCCTTTATTTGAATTTAGATATTTGAAAAAGCCGTATGTTTGAAATTGAATTCAATTTAATAACAATGAAAAAAATTATTTACGGCATTCTTATCTCGTTGTTTTTTGTCTCTTCATTTCAAGCACAACAACAGAATTCCAAAAACAGGACTAACAAAGATAATACTATTCAAGCGCCACCAAAATTAATTGTGGGCATTGTTGTAGACCAAATGCGCTATGATTATTTGACCCGGTTTTATGACAAATATGGGGATGGCGGTTTTAAGCGTATGATGAACGAAGGCTTTAATTGCAAAAACAACCATTTTAATTATGTGCCAACCTATACGGCACCTGGCCACACCTCGGTGTATACAGGAACAACACCAAAATACCATGGTATTATAGGGAATAATTGGTACGACAAAGAAATCAAATCATCGGTGTATTGTGCGGGTGATGATAGTGTGGAATCTGTTGGTACTGAACATAAGGCAGGGCAAATGTCGCCGCACCGGATGAAGACCACAACCTTTGCTGATGAGAACAGACTATTTACCCAAATGCGCGGAAAAACGATTGGAATTGCACTTAAGGACAGAGGTGCAATACTTCCTGCCGGCCATACCGCAAATGCGGCGTATTGGTTCCATGGCGCAGATGAAGGCCGATGGATTTCAAGTACATTCTATATGGCTGAATTGCCGAAATGGGTTCAAAACTTCAATAACTCCAACCAAGTAAAATCCTATTTTAAAGAATGGAATACCTTATACGATATTTCAACCTATACCGAAAGTGCTCCTGATCACAACACCTTCGAAGGAGGATTTAAAGGTAAGGAAACCGCAACTTTCCCTTATGATTTAGGCGCTTTGAAAGATCAGAATGGTGGGTATGAAATTCTTAAAGCGACCCCGTTTGGTAATAATATAACCACTGACTTTGCACTGGCAGCCATTGAAGGTGAAGCCTTGGGACAAGATGAATTTACAGATGTTTTGACAATCAGCTATTCGAGCCCAGATTATGTAGGCCACAATTTCGGAGTAAGTTCAAAAGAAGTCCAGGATACTTATTTGCGTCTTGATAAAGACTTAGAGCGCTTATTTAAAGGTTTGGATGCTAAGGTTGGAAAAGGAAATTACACGGTTTTTTTAACGGCAGATCATGCCGCGGTTGAAGTACCTTCATATTTGAAAAGCTTAAAAATTCCTGCAGGTTATTTTGACAGCAGAGCATTTAGGGAAAAAGTTTACGCCTTTATGAAGACAACTTTTAAAGCTGATGAACTTATAGAAAACATTAGCAACAACCAGATCTTCTTAAATAGATCTAAATTATATGAGATGGGCTTAAAGCTTGAAGATGTTCAACAAACCATCATCAATGAAATTATAACCTATGAGCATATTGATAAGGCCTATTCAGGAATGTCAATGACTCAAACGTCGTTTACTACAGGTATTGAAGAATTGATCCAAAATGGGTTCAACCAAAAGCGATCAGGGGATGTGATTTATGTTTATGATCCTGCCGTTCTTTCCTATAGTTTGACAGGGTCCTCCCATGGGTCTTCTTTTAACTACGACACACATGTGCCACTTTTGCTTTTCGGAAATGGGATAAAACACGGACAGAGTTTGAAAAAAACACATATTACGGATATCGCTCCTACCATATCTGCAATATTGGGTATTAGTTTCCCGAATGCCGCAACCGGTCAACCATTAGAATTTGTTTTAGAGTAATTGTGTGAGTAAAAGAAATCTTTACAGTCTTCTTGCCATCCTCCTTGTTTTGGGAGTATATGGCTATGAACATTTCTTAAAGGAAGAAGAATCTTCAGAGTATATAAAAGAAGGCGAACGTATCAAATCTGATGCGACCGCCTTTTTTTTACCTACGAGTACGACCGGTCAGGTGGTACATCATGAGGGCTATTCGCTTTCTTATAGCGAACCGCATGAGCAGGCAGAATGGGTGGCCTATGAACTGAAAAGCTCACAGCTTTCAAGATCCAACTTTGAACGTCCTTACTTTGAAATCGATAAGGCGGTTAAAACCGGTGCCGCAAGTTGGCGAAATTATAAAAATTCCGGATATGATCGTGGCCATTTGGTTCCGGCAGCGGATAGAGCCTACAATAAACGAGCCTATGATGAAACTTTTTTGACCAGTAACATCAGTCCGCAAGATCGTGAATTTAATGCAGGCATCTGGAACACATTGGAGCAAAAGGTGCGGTATTGGGCGAGGAAATACGACGGCGTTTTTGTGGTGACCGGTGGTGTGTTGAAAGACGATCTAAAAACCATAGGCAACGAAAAGGTGGCCGTTCCTGAACTGTTTTATAAAATCATCTATGATCCTGACCACCAAAAGATGATTGCTTTTTTGATGCCGAATAAAAATTCAAATGAACCCTTATATAATTTTGTGGTATCCGTGGATTCAGTGGAGGTACTCACTGGAATTGATTTTTTCCCTGCGTTGGACGATCATATAGAAGATCGATTGGAGGCCCAATCTGATTTTAAAGAATGGAGTTTCAACTAAATTTTTGAAGCATGCCCTTCCAGCGGGTTGCACGGATAAATTGACCTTGTTCCTTGGTCACTAGATAATCCTGTCCCTCTTTTTTAGCCTTATAGAAGCCAGACATATAATCTCTGAACAAATTAAGACTTTTCTTTTTAAACGCTAATTTTGAAGCGGATATCAGGGTGATTAGAAAACCATATCGCATTTTATACATGGCTTCACCTTGTAAATATTTTGAAGCTGTGTTATAGCTGGTTCCAGTTGGTTTTAAATGTTTGACCTGGAGATTTGAATCAGTTAAAATCTCCCATCCATAAAATTTTGCCAGGAGTTCATCAACGGTGTCCCAACCCATGGAAGGTTTCAGTTTTCCAATTTCAATGAAGCAATTTTTTCGATACGCTTTTAGGGCACCTCGAATATGATCTTTTCTCGTCAGGTTTTCTAAAACCCATTGTCCGTTCTGTTCGATATAGCAAAACCCTGAGGCCATGCCTATCTTGGGATTGGTTTTGAAATGATGCGCTAAACCTTCTAAATAATCCGGAGGAAAAATTAAATCAGCATCATACTTGCAAATCACATCGTAGTTGTCATCTAAGTGTTCATAGCCTTTGTAAAAAGCATTTATAATTTTTGAACCGGGCAAATGTTGGTCTGATGACTCATTGCTTATTAAGGAAATCCAGGAATGTTTACTGACAAATCGCTTTACAATCGCTGAGGTTTCGTCAGACGAATGATCATCAACGACCACTATTTTTATGGGTGTCAAGGTTTGATTGACCAACGACTCCAATGTTAATCCTATGGAATCCTCTTCGTTGTGGGCGGGTATAATGATGTAGAAATTCAAAAGCTGATGATTTGAAGACTAAAGTTAAACTCTTTCAGCGTATACGATATAATATCTTGGAGTGAACCACCGAAATAAAGGTCTGATACCAATTTTCGTTGTGGGATTGGTCCATTTTTGTCGGGATTTAATGGTCCAGCCTGCTTTTTCGAGCAGCCAATCGAACTGCCAATCTTCAAATTCATGGTAATGCCTGTCGCGCATATCTGTCTTGCTTCGGTAAGCAGATGCAAACCATAATCTTAAAGGGACGCTGGCAACTAATTTATTTGAATTGATTTTTTGTAAAACCGTAAAAGGGGATAGTAAATGTTCAAATATCTCAAAAGCGGTCACTACATCAACCTCTGCATTTTCGAGCGTTGAAGTGTCGATATCTAAATCTTCGCCACCTGTATTTTTAATAGTATACCCATGATCTCTCATGATTTTTGAAAAAGGATTTTCAATACCTAAATCTAAAATTTTTTCGGTTGGATCAATATGATGTTTTAAAAATTCCAATGTCAATCGATATCTTTTAAATGGGAATTTTCCTTCGTACATTTTAGATGTATTTACTTGGGATTTTTTCTGTATAAATCAAATTTCTTATTAAAAAGATGACTGTTTAATATTGATAAACTATCGCATTGATGTGCATACCGCTACCTACACTGGCAAACATGATGAGGTCACCTTTTGTGAGTAAATGGTTTTCTAATTTGTTGTTTCTGACCAAATCAAATAAGGTGGGAATGGTGGCAACTGAGCTATTTCCTAATTCTTGAATGCTCATTGGCATAATGCCTTCTGGAATTTCAGTATTATATAGCTTGTAAAAGCGTTTTAAGATAGCTTCATCCATTTTTTCGTTGGCCTGATGGATAAAGATTTTTTTCAGATCCTTAATGTCCCTGCCGCTTTTATCCAAACAGGTTTTCATTGCCAATGGCACATTGTTAAGTGCAAATTCATAGATTTTTCTGCCGTCCATTTTGATATAACGCGTATCGGCACACAGATCTTTGTTATTGGAATTTCCAAAGAATAAATAATACGCTTCATCATAGGTGAAGCTTCCAGTTTCATGAGCTATAATTCCGCCTTCCTCATCTGTAGCTTCAACCACCGTTGCCCCAGCGCCATCACTATAAATCATAGAGTCACGATCGTGTTTATCAACCACTCTGGAAAGTGTTTCCGAACCAATAACCAAACACTTCTTAGCGATGCCTGCCTTTATAAAGGCATAGGCCTGAATGACCCCTTCAATCCAACCAGGACAGCCAAAAAGGATGTCATAGGCTACACATTTTGAACTTTTAATGCGTAAACTATGTTTAACACGTGCAGCCAAACAAGGTAATACATCGGTCTGGATGGTATTGTGCTTGACGTCACCAAAGTTGTGGGCCATAATGATATAATCCAGTTCTTCTGGGTCAATGTTGGCATCAGCGATAGCTTTTTCAGCTGCAAAAAAACCAAGATCTGAAGAGGTTAAATGATCAAAAGCATAACGGCGCTCGTCAATACCAGTAATCGCTTTGAATTTTTCAATGATTACCGAATTGGGTTGGGCCAAACGAGTACCATCGGTATTTAGAAAACGATGTTGTCCGAAGTTTTCATTTTTTTCGATGCTGCTTGGTATATAGCTGCCAGTACCTGTAATCTTTATCGCCATTTGATTTGAAGTTTTATTCAATTTACTAATGTACTTAATATTCGTTTTGTTTGTCGCCAATTGTGGCCTTTATTGGTAATTTTTGCCAAATTATCAAAAATATGGCCTCTACAAATAAAAATAACTAAAAAAGCGCTCATTTAATAATTAAAGGAGCGCTTTTGGTCACTTAATGACTAATTTGAAACTAAGCCTCCATATATTCTTCTATAGGTGCACAAGTACAAATCAGGTTCCTGTCGCCATAAGCATCGTCCACACGTCTTACGGACGGCCAGAACTTGTTATCTCGAATATAATCTAACGGATATGCTGCCACCTCTCTTGAATATGGGAAATCCCACTCATCCGAAGTTAGCATCGCCAAAGTATGTGGTGCGTTTTTAAGAACGTTATTTGGATCATCTTTCGACGCGTTGTCAATTTCTTTTCTAATGGAGATCATGGCATCGCAGAAACGATCCATTTCGTCTTTGCTTTCACTTTCAGTAGGTTCAATCATCAATGTTCCTGCCACAGGGAAAGATACCGTTGGGGCGTGAAATCCATAATCCATCAAGCGCTTTGCAATATCGCTAACTTCAATGCCATTTTCTTTAAATGGTCTGCAGTCCACAATCATTTCATGGGCTGCGCGTCCGCGTTCCCCAGAATATAACGTGTCAAATTGGCCTTGCAAACGTTGCTTGATATAATTGGCGTTTAATATGGCTGTTTGTGTAGCACGTGTCAATCCTTCAGCTCCCAACATTTTGATGTAACCATAGGAAATCAAGCATACCAATGACGATCCAAATGGAGCTCCGGAAATAGCGGAAATTGCTTGGTCTCCACCAGTTTTGATGATTGGATTTCCTGGTAAAAACGGCACTAATTGTTCGGCTACGCAGATAGGTCCAACTCCTGGACCACCACCGCCATGCGGAATGGCAAAAGTTTTGTGCAAGTTGAGATGGCAAACATCTGCTCCGATGTTTCCTGGATTGGTCAATCCAACCTGTGCATTCATATTGGCGCCATCCATATAAACCTGGCCACCGTTATCATGAATAATTTGAGTGATTTCTTTAATAGCAGATTCATAAACACCGTGGGTAGATGGATAAGTCACCATCAAACACGATAAATGATCTTTATGCTTAAGGGCTTTTTCACGTAAATCGTCAACGTCAATATTTCCTTCATCTGTCGATTTGGTCACGACCACTTTCATTCCTGCCATCACCGCACTTGCTGGATTGGTGCCATGGGCAGACGATGGGATCAAACAAATATTGCGATGTCCTTCGTTGCGGGATTCGTGATAGGCTTTGATCACCATTAAACCTGCAAACTCACCTTGTGCACCAGAATTAGGTTGCAGGGAGGTACCGGCAAAACCTGTGATTTCCGTCAATTGGTCTTCTAAAGCTTTTAAGACAATGTGGTATCCTTCTGCTTGCTCAACTGGACAAAACGGATGGATGGTTCCCCAATTTGGCCAACTCAATGGCAACATTTCTGCAGCGGCATTAAGTTTCATTGTGCATGAGCCTAAAGGGATCATGGAATGATTTAAAGACAAATCCTTACGCTCCAACATTTTGATATATCGCATCAATTCTGTTTCAGAATGGTGCTTGTTGAATACCTCTGCCGTCAAAAACTCCGTCTGACGCTCTAAGTTCTTGTCGATGTTGTTGGCATCCTCAATTTCTGTTAGGACAACCGTATCTTTTTGACGGTTTTCAGCGAAAATTGCTATGATTTCGTTGGCATCCTTTAAAGAGGTTGTTTCATTGATGGAAATGGTTATGGTATCGGCATTTGGATAGTTGAAATTCACTTCATGACGCTCGGCTATTCTTTTTATCGCGTCAGCATTTGCCTCAATGTTGATCGTGTCAAAAAACGATGCATTTTTTTGCTTGTAGCCCAATTGGCTCAATGCTTTTGCGACGCTCGAAGCTGTGTTGTGAACTTTGGAAGCAATATGCTGTAAGCCTTTCGGACCGTGGTAAACGGCGTACATTGCTGCCATAACTGCCAATAGAACTTGTGCTGTACAAATATTGGACGTTGCTTTATCACGTTTAATATGTTGCTCACGGGTTTGCAAGGCCATGCGTAAGGCCCTGTTGCCATTCATATCTTTGGTAACCCCAATAATTCGTCCTGGTAAATCACGTTTATAGTCTTCCTTAGTTGCAAAATATGCGGCGTGTGGCCCCCCGTATCCCATAGGGATTCCAAACCGTTGCGTCGTTCCCACAACAACATCAGCGCCAAATTTGCCTGGAGCTTCCAATTTTACCAAGCTTAAAATATCGGCCGCAACTGCTACTTTTATCTGATTTGCATTTGCTTTTTCGATGAATGATTTGATATCGCTTACCAGTCCATCTTTTCCAGGGTATTGTAATATGGCCCCAAAAAATTCTGATGAAAAACTAAATTCATCTTCATTTCCAACGACCAATTCAATGCCAATAGGAGCGGACCTGGTTTGTAGCAAAGACAAGGTTTGTGGTAAAATGGCATCAGAAACAAAAAATTTATTGACCTCATTCTTCTTTTGGTCACGCTCACGAACAGCAAACAACAAGCTCATGGCTTCTGCGGCAGCGGTGCTTTCGTCAAGTAAAGAGGCATTGGCAATCTCCATTCCTGTCAGGTCGGTTACCATGGTTTGGAAGTTTAAAAGAGCTTCCAATCTTCCTTGGGCAATTTCCGCTTGATAAGGCGTGTAGGCCGTGTACCAACCTGGGTTTTCCAAAACGTTACGCTGGATGACAGCAGGAACAATGGTAGGATGGTAGCCTAAACCAATATATGATTTGAAAATTTTATTCTTTTTTGAAAGTTCATGAATATGGTTGTTATATTCATATTCAGACATTGGTGGATCGAGCTTCAATCCGTTTTTCAATCGGATATTATCAGGAACTGTTTCATAGATCAATTGATCAATGCTATCAACCCCAATGGCTTTGAGCATTAAATTTTGGTCATTTTCGTCTGGACCAATGTGGCGTAGAGCAAAACTGTTTGTATTCATTAAGATAGTGTTGTGTTAGATTCCCGCTTACGCGTGAAAGTCAATTTATTAGACGCTGAGATTCTATGGAATTGAGGCGCCTTTTTACAACCGCGAATTTACGGAAATATTGACCATTTTTAGTTAACGAAACCTAAAGTTTTTAACCAATATAAAGTCTTATCAACACAATGTTTATTTTTGTAAGATGAACAGGTTAAAGCCTTTGATTGATTTTTATATTAATAGCAGCATTCACGTGGCAGTTGCTGTGTTTTCAATGACTTATGTGACGGTATTGGAACTCGGTTTGCCGACAGATTGGCCTCTGTTTTTATTTGTCTTTTTCTCCACGATTACGGGGTATAATTTCGTAAAGTACTTTGGAATGGCGAAGTTTCACCATAGAAGGTTGGCAAGATGGTTGAAAATTATTCAGGTGTTTTCATTGGTATGTTTTTTTTTGATGCTCTGGTTTTTGTGGCAGTTACAACCTCAAACGATTGTCTATGTTGCTGTTTTTGGTGTGGTTACATTTTTATATGCCATTCCATTTTTACCGAAACGGTATTTTGTGGATCGACAAAAAAACTTAAGAAACATTGGTGGTCTGAAGGTGTATGTGATTGCCTTGGTTTGGGCTGGGGTCACTGTTTTACTACCTGTATTGGATAAAAACGGGCTATTTACTTTGGATGTATGGCTCACTGCCATTCAGCGCTTTTTGTTGGTCATGCTTTTGATGTTGCCGTTTGAAATTAGAGATTTGCAATACGACAGTTTGAAGCTGGCTACGATTCCCCAGAAAATTGGAATCAAGAACACAAAGATAATGGGGGTTTTGGTGAGTATGGTTTTTCTAATGTTGGAGTTTTTCAAGGACCAATTGAGCCTAAAATTGATTTTACTAACTTTAGCAGTCACATTGATAACCTTGCTCTTTATAGTATTTGCCAATAAGAAAAGAAGTAACTATTACAGTTCTTTTTGGGTTGAAAGCGTGCCAATATTCTGGCTGGTATTACATCTGATTTTTTAACTGTTGGTTTAAACGGTCTTCCATAAGTTTACGTTCGCTGTACTCCAAACATTCCAAGTTGGAAGATTTTAGAGCCTTGGTCAACTTGGTGTTCCGGTTGACATATAATCTTGTGGTACGGCACCAAAGATATCTGAAACTCAGCTTTACCTTTTCCCACAAGGTAGATTCACGATATTGTGATTTGTCACAAATATGAAATGCTTCTTCTTTTGAAATGATAAATAATCTAAACATTGTTATGATTTAAACCAGTGTTTTTCCATGCATTCTGCCAATGTTAACCGTGCACGATGAATTATGACCCATAAATTAGACGCAGTGATGTTGAGTTCATTACAAATTGTTTCTGTTTCATAGTTTAAAATGGTTTTCATTTTGAACACGGTGGCCTGTCTTTCGGGCAGTTTACTCATACAATCGTAAATGGCATTGCCAAGTTCAATGTTTTCTAGCGTGTCCTGAGCATTTAAATAGGCATCATCTTCTACGCGCTCTTCAAGCCAATCCCCTTCGTTTTCATCTGTACTGTAAGTCATTCTGACTTCAGCTTGACCTTTCTTGGAGTTTATTTTTCTATAATAATCGATGATTTTTCTCTTTAAGATAGAAATAAGCCAAGTGCGTTCACTGGCTTCGCCTTTGAAATTCTTCATCGACTTTAAACCGGCAAAAAAGGTGTCTTGGATGATGTCTTTAGCAATTTCGCGGTCATTGACCCTGCTGATTGTGTAATTAAAGAGATAATCCGAATAAAGTTCAATCCACCTATTAGGGTTGATTTGATGGTTTGGCATCTGTTTTATAGCAATGTGTTTCAAAATTAAGTAAATAAAATTTAATATTTGATCAAATTAACTAAAGCGTCTTGGATGTTCCCATATTTGAAGTTGAAGCCATTTTCCAATAGGCGTTTGGGAATCACGTTTCTGCTTTTGAGAATAAGTTCGGTTTCAGTCCCTATCAGTTTTGCGCCGAAAGTTAACAGCCATTCCGGATGAGAAACGCCAATAGGAATCCCCATTGTTTTTCTTAAGGTCTGCATCAGGGTTTTATTGTCCGTTGGTTTTGGTACACATAGGTTGAAACTACCTGAAAGTTGAGGATGGTCGATTAAAAACTCAACAGTTCTTATAAAATCCGCTTCGTGGATCCAACTTACTTTTTGTTTACCAGATCCTTGAGTGCCACCTATTCCAAAGCTGATCAGTTTTTTTAGAGGGAGGAGTGCGCCACCGTGTTTGCCTAATACGATAGACGTGCGAAGGGCTATTTTTCGAGTCTTGGGATTAGTGATGGAGTAGAAGGCATCTTCCCAAGATTTGGCAATATTCATTGAGAAATCATCGCCAATGATGCCGGTTTCTTCATCGTTTTCATGACATAAAGAGTGTTCATAAATGGTAGCGGTTGAAGCATTCATCCACAGCTTTGGTGGATGTTCACATAGATTAATGGCAAGTCCCAGAATATGCGTGGCGTCGATGCGCGAATCGTAGATGAGTTTTTTATTGGCTTCAGTGTATCTGCAATCCACTGATTTTCCGGTTAGATTAATGAGCACATCAGCATTTTCTAATGCTTTTGTCCATTCACCTAAGTCTTTTGCATTCCAATAGATGTCGTTTTTTAGTTTAGGATGTCTTGTTAAGATGGAGACGTGATATTTGTTTTCTATGAAATAGTTTTCCAACACTTGTCCTAAGAATCCGGTGCCGCCTGCAATTATGATGTTTTTCATTATATCGGTGTTTTATTCCTACCAGTGGTTTTGATACTTCGAGTCTTGTTTCGATCGGGAAAAGACGGTTTAGTATCCGTAGTTTGAACTCACGTCCCAAGGTTCTTGATTTTTTGACACTTTTTTTAAAGCGTTGTGTTTAGTAAAGCTGTTCCGATTTACTCTGCTGAACATGGGAATTCATTTTTTTAAAGATGATTACTGTAAGGTATATGGCCAATACTACGGGAACTGAGACAAAAACATAAGCGAAATTCCCTAATTCGAAATGACTGTTTTCAATCGGGATCCAGGATAAAAAGTATGCGATGACACTGCCAAGATATATTTTGAGATTATTATCTTTTGGATGATTAAGCAACAGGCAAATTCCTAAAACAACTTGTATCAGGCCTGTCAGCATAGTTGAAAGCAAAGCGTAGAATAGGAAAACATTGAAAATAGTTCCCACTAATCCGAGAAGAATTGGTAAGCCTATCGCAAAAAGGTTAAAACGGTGTATTAGTTTCATATCGGTTATTTTAAACTTTCAGAAACTACTGAAAGTAAATTGGAAATTTTTTATTTTATCAGTTTAATCAGAGATTTGGTAATCCAGTTTTGTTGTTGGTTGACAATTTTATTCAGCATGGCATCAGCAGTTTCGGTTAAATCGTAAAGGGCTTTGGTTTGTTTGATCAATTCTTGTGTTTTTTTGGTACCATCATCTCTGATGGAGGAGACCTCCTTTAGAACTTTTACCACGGGTTGAATTTCCCGTCTGCTTCTTTCTTTGGCAATAATCCGTGCCAATTCCTGTACATCCTTTTCTGTGGTAAAATACTCTTTTCGCTCTCCGGGAATTAATTCTTTGGTGACAATGCCCCAATCCATCAGTTGGCGTAGATTCATGCTGGTGTTGCCGCGAGATATATGTAGTTGCTCCATAATATCTTCCATGGACAAAGGCTTTGTTGAAATAAAAAGTAAGGCTTGAATCTGGGCCATCGCCTTATTAATGCCCCAAAGTGTCCCGAGACTTCCCCAGGTACTAATGAATTTTTCCTTTGCTTCCTGATATTCCATGATACAAATATATGATAATTTTCGAACTTTCAAAAATTATTGAAAGTTTATTTTATGATTGATGTGAAATGATTATTGATAATTGGAATTTGCAATGAATACAACTATAAACGTTGGATTCCTCTGGAATCCATACTGTTTTGATAGAATGTGGTATCAAACGTCTTAGAAAATTGAAACAAGAAATCTAAAAGACGCCATAGGCATCCCGCGTTTGTAGCCCCAAATATTCACGCAGTTCACGATCCTGTAGGTGTCGCACCAGTTTAGTTTAGATATTTTAATTCGACGGCATCAATCCCGCACGTTTCAATAGGGCATCAGGTTGTGGTTCTTTTCCTCTAAAGCGTTTATAGAGCACCATTGGGTCTTCAATACCACCTTGTGAAAGCACATTCTCCATAAATTTGGTGGCGACTTCCTTATCAAAAATGCCTCTTTCCTTAAAGAATTCAAAGGCATCGGCATCTAAAACTTCAGCCCACTTATAGCTGTAATAACCAGAGGAATAACCGCCTTGAAAAATGTGGGAAAAGGAGGTGCTCATGCAATTTTCTTTCACATCCGGAAATAATTGAGTGCCTTCAAAGGCCTTTAACTCATGCGCTTTAACATCGGTAATTGAAGTTGGATCGATGCCATGCCAGCTCATGTCCAAAAGTCCAAAACTCAACTGGCGCAAGGTTTGCATCCCTTCATGGAAGGCAGCAGAGTCTTTTATTTTTTGAACCAAATCCATAGGGATCAATTCGCCTGTTTGATAATGGGTAGCGAACAATTCCAAGGCTTCTTTTTCATAACACCAGTTTTCAAATACCTGACTTGGTAATTCCACAAAATCCCAAAACACGCTGGTTCCCGATAAACTAGGATAGGTTGTGTTTGCCAACATGCCGTGAAGTGCGTGTCCAAATTCGTGAAACAAGGTGGTGACTTCATTAAAAGTCAATAATGAAGGTTTGGTTTTGGTAGGCTTTGTAAAATTGCAGACGATGGAAATGTGCGGACGTTCATTTTTATCTCCTTTTATAAATTGGGGTTTGTAACTGGTCATCCATGCGCCGTTGCGCTTTCCTGGTCTCGGGAAAAAATCGGCGTAAAAAATGGCAACCAATTCATCGTTGGCGTCAGTAACTTTATAAGTTAAAACCTCTTCGTGGTATTTATCGATGGTCGTAATTTCTTCAAACACCAATCCAAATAATTTTTGAGCCACTTTAAAAGCGCCATCAATAACATTCTCAAGTTTGAAATAAGGTTTTAGCTTTTCATCATCCAAATCAAACCGACTCTGTTTCAGTTTTTCAGCGTAATATGCTGAATCCCATTTTTCCAATTGGCTAATACCATCTAAAGAATTGGCAAACTCTTGAAGTTCTTTAAACTCGCGGAGGGCTGCAGGTTTAGCCTTGACCAACAATTCTTCCAAGAAGTCTTCTACTTTTTGCGGGGTTTTGGCCATGCGTTCTTCAAGAACAAAGTGAGCATGTGTTTTATAGCCTAAAAGTTGTGCGCGTTCAAACCGCAATTTGGCAATCTGCAAGACATTCTTTTGATTGTCTAAAGCGTCGCCTTTAAAAGCCTTTTTTCCAGCGGCAATGGCTAATTTTTTTCTGAGTGCTCTATTGTCGGCGTAGGTTAAGAAGGGGATATAGCTTGGGTAATCCAAAGTAAATAGCCAGCCTTCCTTGTCTTTGCTTTCTGCCAATTGTTTGGCAGCTTCCAATACGCCTTCCGGCAAGCCTGAGAGTTCTTCCACATTGGTGACCAACATTTCGAAATTGTTGGTTTCTGCCAAAACATTCTCACCAAAGGTCAATTGGAGTTGGCTCAACTGTTTATCAATAGCTCTAAGCTTATTCTTTTTTTCTTCTGAAAGATTGGCGCCATTTCGCGCAAAACTCTTATATTTTTTATCCAAAAGCGTGTGCTGCTCAGTGGTCAACTCTAAAGTGTCTTTTTGATCGTAAATTGCTTTCACCCTTTTGAATAGAGCTTCGTTTAAAGTGATGTCATTGCTGAATTCAGTGATTAAAGGGGATACTTCCTGTGCGATCTTTTGAATGATATCGCTCGTTTCAGCTGAGTTGAGATTGAAAAAAATACTCGAAATCCGATCCAATTGCTGGCCGGTGAATTCTAAGGCTTCGATAGTATTTTCAAATGACGGCGCTTCCAGAGTATTGGTTATGGCCTCAATCTCTTGTTTGGCACTGTCAATGGCGACTTTGAAAGCCGGTAAAAAATCCGTGTCCTTTATTTGAGAAAAAGGTGCCGTGTTATAGGTCGTATTAAAAGATGTATTTAAGATATTCATAAAATGAAATGTTCTGATAATTAAACTGTTATGTGAGATTTTTCTTGCTAAAGAGTTGTAAATCTGATAATTAACTTATTTTTCACAACTATGTATTGATTATATTTATACATTTGCCTAGCAATTGTTAAGAAGTTTCGATAAAGACCCTTTTTAGAATTGATTAATAGCATGAAATCCCTGACATTTGTCGGGGTTTTCTATTTTAAATCTTGAGCGGAAGCAATAACCTTTGCTTTTAAGTCTTCCTTATACGCAATGATTTTTTCTTGGACCTGAGCGTCCGAACTTCCAATAATTTGGGCGGCAAGAATACCCGCGTTTTTTGCGCCATTTAAAGCGACTGTGGCAACCGGGACACCGCCAGGCATTTGAAGGATGGAAAGGATGGAGTCCCAGCCATCAATGGAATTGGTACTTTTAACAGGAACTCCAATCACAGGCAGTGGCGATAACGAAGCAATCATTCCGGGTAAATGTGCGGCTCCTCCTGCACCTGCAATGATTACTGAAAATCCGCGGGTATGCGCGTTTTTGCCATAATCAAATAATTTCTCTGGTGTTCTGTGGGCTGAAACAATATCAACTTCAACCTCAATATTAAACTCTTTTAATATATCGATGGCGTCTTGCATTACTGGAAGGTCACTTTTGCTTCCCATGATGATTCCTATTTTGCTCATAATTTTTTAAACTTCAAATATTTAAATTCCCTGTTAGCCAAGAGGAAGGCAGATTATTGATCTGCTATGTATTTACTGACTAATGACTTTAATTAAATTCTTTACATCCTCGGCAATTTGTCGCGCTTCATTTAAATCTTCATTGACAATCGTTACATGTCCCATTTTTCGAAATGGCCTGGTTTGCTTCTTGCCGTAAATATGCGGCGTAACGCCGTCCATTGCCATAATATCTTCTATATTTTCATAAATGACATCTCCAGAATGGCCTTCGGCACCCACCAAATTGACCATTACCGCTGCAACTTTATTATTTGTATTCCCTAAAGGTAAATCCAAAATAGCTCTTAAGTGTTGCTCAAACTGCGAGGTGTAACTGGATTCAATAGTATGATGTCCCGAATTGTGTGGTCGGGGCGCAACTTCATTCACAAGAATTTGGTCATCTTGAGTTTGAAACATCTCTACCGCCAATAGGCCAACATGATTGAAGGCTTTCGATACTTGTAAAGCAATGTCTTGAGCTTTATGGGCGATTTTAGTACCAATTCTCGCTGGACAAATCACATATTCCACTTGATTGGCTTCTGGATGAAATTCCATTTCTACTACGGGATAGGTCTTGACTTCTCCTTTCACATTTCTACTGACGATAACCGCAAGTTCGTTTTTAAAAGGAATCATGGTTTCTGCAATACATTCGCCATCTTGAAGATCTTTTAAGTCTGCTTTGCTACGCACCACTTTAACTCCGTTGCCATCATATCCAAACTGAGCGGCTTTCCAAACAAATGGCAAATGGAGTCCGCCATTGTCAATAGCGTCTTCAATTTGAGAAAGGTAGGCAAAACGCGTAAAATTGGCCGTTGGAATATTATTGTCCACATAGAACAACTTTTGAGTGGCCTTATTTTGAATGATTTTTAAAGTTTTGGACGACGGAAACACTTTGACGCCTTGTTTTTCTAAGGTTTCAAGAGCATTAGCGTTGATATTTTCAATTTCAATGGTGAGTACATCTACATGCTTTCCAAAATTGACGACCGTTTCATAATCCATTAAATCGCCTTGGGTAAATTCATTACAGGCAATTTTACAGGGTGCTTCATCACTGGGGTCAAGGACACAGGTGTAAATGTCAAATTTTCGAGTTTCTGTAAGCAGCATTTTGCCCAATTGGCCTCCACCTAGAATACCGAGTTTAAAGTTTGAGGAAAAATAATTCATGTTTAAGGTTCTTACAGGGGGAAATCATTTAAATTTATGTCGTTAATACGGCAAAAATACGCTTAAACTCTGAAAGTTGTAAATGAAATCCTGAAATTTCGGGAGTAATTTTTAAATCAAAAGCGTATATTTGCATCTTTTAAAAACCAATGACATTGATTAAGCTTCACGATTTATATTTTAAACCCTTTATATCGGAAAAGGAAATTGATACTGCTGTCCAAAGATTGGTGGACGAGGTGGCGAACGATATAAATGACGAAATTCCTGTATTCGTTGGCGTTTTGAACGGCTCATTCATGTTTGTGAGTGATTTTGTGAAAAAGTATCCAAAACCGTGCGAAGTGACGTTTATTAAATTAGCGTCTTATGAAGGGGTAAAATCAACGGAAGATATTGAACGTCTTATTGGATTGACGCAGGATTTGTCAGGTAGAACCGTTGTAATTCTTGAAGATATTATTGATACGGGCAATACTTTGGAGGAAATCCATCGTATTTTCAAGAATGAAAACGTTAAGGAGCTGAAAATTGCCACGCTCTTTCATAAACCTGAAGCGTACAAAAAAGATTTTAAACTACATTATATTGGTATTAATGTTCCTAAAAAGTTCATTGTCGGTTACGGCTTGGATTATGACGGATTGGGGAGAGATTTGCCAGAAGTATATCAATTAAAAACGACTCAACATATGACTAATTTTGTGCTATTTGGTCCTCCAGGTGCAGGGAAAGGAACACAGGCTGATTTTTTAAAGGAGACCTATAATCTAGTGCATATTTCTACAGGTGATGTGTTTAGGTACAATATCAAAAATGAAACGGCATTAGGGATGTTGGCCAAATCGTTCATGGATAAGGGCGAATTGGTTCCAGATCAGGTCACAATCGACATGCTGAATTCCGAAGTGGAAAAGAATGCAGGTGCCAATGGTTTTATTTTCGATGGTTTCCCAAGAACCACAGCCCAAGCCAAAGCCTTGGATGAACTGATGGAAAGTAAAGATTCACAGATTGACGCCATGATTGCCCTTGAGGTTGATGATGAGGTTTTAGTGGAACGTTTGCTAGGTCGTGGAAAAACCAGTGGAAGACCGGACGATGCCGATGAGCAAATCATCAGAAACCGTATCAATGAATACTATAAGAAAACAGCCATTTTGAAGGATTATTATATGGCTCAGGATAAATACTGTGGCGTAGATGGTGTTGGAAGCATCTCAGAAATTACAGAGCGTTTGAATAAAGTGATTGATGCGCTATAACTGGATTATTGAAATAGAGTGATCTTATGCATTGGGTGTTCGATTTTTAATGAAATCGGGCTTTATCTTTTTTGAACACCTTTATAAATTGGATTTTAATTAAAAAGACTCCCATTTTCGTGGGAAGTGGACATGACCGAAGGAAATTTTGTTGATTATATAAAAATGAACGTCCAATCCGGAAACGGAGGCAAAGGTTCTATGCACTTGCACCGTGAAAAATACATCACCAAAGGGGGGCCTGATGGTGGTGATGGTGGTCGTGGTGGTCATGTCATTATAAGGGGCAACGAAAATCTATGGACCTTATTCCATTTAAAGTTTAAAAAGCATATTAGAGCCGAGCATGGAGGACACGGGAGTGCCTCAAGAAGTACTGGTGCTGACGGTGCAGATGTTTATGTTGATGTGCCATTGGGAACGGTGGTCAAAGACGCTGAGACCAATGACGTCATTTTTGAAATTACCGAACACGGCGAAGAGAAAATTATAGTCGAAGGCGGAAAGGGCGGATTGGGAAACTGGCATTTTCGCACCTCTACCAATCAGACGCCACGCTATGCCCAGCCTGGAATTCCGTTGCAGGAACGCGACATCCTTTTGGAGCTTAAAATTCTGGCCGATGTTGGTCTTGTAGGCTTTCCAAATGCCGGAAAATCAACTTTACTGTCGGTGATTACCTCGGCTAAACCAAAGATAGCCGATTATGAATTTACTACACTTAAACCCAATTTAGGTATTGTGGAGTATCGTGATTTTCAGACTTTTGTCATGGCGGATATTCCTGGAATTATCGAAGGTGCCGCGGAAGGTAGAGGCCTCGGACATTACTTTTTAAGACATATTGAACGTAATTCAATCCTCCTGTTTTTGATTCCTGCAGATGCTAAAGATATTCTTGAACAATATGAAATTTTATTGGATGAGTTGCGTCGCTACAATCCGGAAATGTTGGATAAAGAACGCTTGATTGCCATTTCAAAAAGCGATCTCCTTGATGCTGAGCTTGAAGCGGAACTCAAAATTGAACTCGATAAAACTTTACCAAAAGATTATATATTCATCTCCGCTGTAGCTCAAAAGGGCATCACTGAATTGAAGGATAGACTTTGGAAAATGCTGCATACCTAATTTTAGAATTAATCGTTTCCTCGTTCTGTTTCTTCGAAATTGTGGCGCTCGACCTCAGTTGTGTGATTTCGTTATTTTTTGACCATTAATTTCCAGTTGATAAAGTGGGGCTTCATGATTTTATGATTCTTTTCTACCTTTTTGCTTTCATTTTCAGCATACGAGTCTAAACACTTCTTAAATAAAACATTTAATACAATTTTAGTAATTCTTATGAAGTCTTGGATTTTTCCTTTCGTAACTTTGGGTAAAACGATATAAAATGAAAAATCTAAACCATAAAGTTGCCTTAATTACAGGCGGCAGTAAAGGAATTGGCTACGGCGTAGCCATGAGTTTGTTAAATGAGGGCGTAAGTGTAGCCATAACCAGTAGAGATGAAGCCAGCGCCAAAGAAGCGGCGGCGGAACTTTCAAGGAACTGTAAAACAACAGCGAAAGCGATAGGTATTGAAGCCGATGTTAGGAAATATGAAAGCCAACAAAATGCGGTAAAACAAGTGCTGTCAGAATTTGGACAATTGGACATTGTAGTGGCGAACGCAGGATTAGGGCATTTTGCGCCCATTGAAGAGTTAACTCCGGAGCAATGGCAAGAAACGATAGATACTAATCTTACAGGGGTGTTTTACACAATTAAGTCGAGTGTGGATGCGCTCAAGAAATCAAATGGCTATTTTATTAGTATCTCAAGTTTGGCAGGTACCAATTTTTTTGCGGGTGGTTCAGCTTATAATGCCAGCAAATTTGGGGTTACCGGGTTTACACAATCCGTGATGTTGGATTTGAGACAGCATAATGTCAAAGTGAGTACGATCATGCCAGGTTCGGTGTCAACATATTTTAATGGCAACCAGCCGGATCCAAGCGACGCCTGGAAAATCCAAAGTGAAGATATTGGTGAATTGGTTGTTGGTTTGTTAAAAATGAATGAGCGCACGTTGCCTAGTAAAATTGAGGTAAGACCAACCATGCCCCCAAGTAAATGAAGATAGATTGTTAAATGTTTAGCTAGAATGCCTCTTGCAATTTCCTGTCTTTTGACATTGAGAAATGTTAAAGAGGCATTATTTTTATTACCTTTAAAATAAAAAAACCATGAAAAAATCACTCATCCTACTTGGGCTTTCCCTTATTGTTGTGTCTTGTGCTGCTGTGCGCGTTAATTATGATTATGAAAGAGCCACAGATTTCAATCTCTATAAATCCTATAACTATTATGGCGATATGAATATGGGGATGAGCGAATTGGATTCGAAAAGGCTTTTGGATGCCTTAGATGCGGGCTTGCAGGCGAAAGGCTTGAGTTTATCAGATTCTCCCGATTTTCTAATTAATATAAATAGCAGCAGCTATCAAGAAGCGCAACGCAGTAATATGGGCGTTGGCGTTGGTGGTAGTGGCGGCAACGTTGGCGGCGGAATTTCCATAGGTATTCCCGTTGGGCAAGCAAAGATAACTAGGGAGATTGTATTTGAATTTGTAGATGAAGATAGATCAGGACTGTTTTGGCAGGCCATTAGTGAAAGTTCTTATCAGCCAAATGCTAGACCAGAAGTGAAGGAATCTCAATTTAGAGCCATTGTTGAAAAGGTGTTGTCAGGATATCCACCTGCGCCTAAAAAGAAATAATTGATAAGCAATTCTCTATATATAGTTGTTTCTATTCTCTTCTTTTTATGCTCAATTTTTAGAAATTCCCTATAAATTAAATTGACTCATTATCAATAGATTGTGATTTTCTGTAATTTGAAGTTATGCAGTTCATCGAAAATAATTGGTTATTCATCGATATTATTATACATTCGTTATGTACATGTCCCAACCAAATTTATTTTTATGAAAGCTTTCAAACTTACAATATCGTTATTCTTAATGACCATTTTCTCTTTTGGTCAAATTTCTACTCAAGAAAAAAATGCCCTTATAGAACTTTGCAACTCTACCAATGGTGAGGCTTGGCTCAACCCTTGGGATATTGATTCTCCTGTGGATACATGGCACGGGGTGAACATTGTCGACAATAAGGTAGTTTCACTTAATTTGGATTTCAATAATTTAGTGGGTGTATTGCCGATGGAAATTGGTGATTTAATTCACCTTGAGCACTTAAGCCTATTCAGAAATTCAATTTCGGGTCCTATCCCGGCAAGTATCGGGAAATTAACAGCTCTGAAGGAAATCAACTTAGCTTTTAATAAACTTCATGGTACTATCCCAGAAGAGGTGACAACGCTGTCATCGTTGGAATCTCTGCAACTGTTCATGAACGAATTGTCAGGGCAGATTCCAAACAAGATCGGAAACTTATCAAAATTGAAGACCTTAGAATTATACAATAATAACTTAAGTGGATCCATTCCGCAATCTGTGGAAAATCTTACAAACTTACAAACACTTGTAATCAGCAGTAATACCTTGACAGGAAAACTGCCTTCCAATTTGTCCCAGCTCAAAAATTTGAAATCATTAAGTGTTTTTGACAACCAACTATTGGGTACTATTCCAGAATCGATTGGTGAGTTATCCAATCTTGAAGAATTGGTGTTGTCGAACAACGCTTTTTATGGCGATTTACCTTCACAAATGGTAAAATTGAGCAAGCTTAAGGTTCTTCTTATAGGAAACAATAGTTTTAAAGGAGAATTGGCGCAATTGGAAAAACAGTTTCCTAATTTAATTGCGTTTGATTATCAAAATACAAAGCCTGGTGGGGTCCTTGCTACTTTAGACACAGAGGATTAGCATTAGCATCACAATATGACAGACTCCCAACATTTATTTGTTGGGAGTTTTTTATGAAATAAAGTTTTTATAATCAGAAAAAAGCTATTATATTTGCAGTCCTAAAATGAGGCAGTCGGTATTATGAACCGAGAGTTAAAAGCTAAGAGAATCATTTTAATTTATATCGCGGGATAGAGCAGTAGGTAGCTCGTTGGGCTCATAACCCAAAGGTCACAGGTTCGAGTCCTGTTCCCGCTACTAACAAAGACAAGCCTTTCAAGAAATTGAGAGGCTTTTTTTATGGCCATGGGTACAGAATAACGGAACAAGGATCAAGTCAAAAAGTCGTGAGATTTTGAGATTAAGCATAAAGTGTAGATAATCGATTTAGGAAGAACCCTTCGTTCTTTGCATCTTTGAATTGTGGAATTATGCTTAAAAAAAGTACTCATTAAGAAGAAAGAAAACGGAACAAAAATGTCAAAGAAACCCTGGCCTACTAAAGAAGCGATGGAACAAATTTATGCCATGAAGCTATGGGGCAGTGGCAATTCTGAATTCTATTCAGGAATTGGGTCGCATCATCCAGAAATAATAATACCGTATATAGATGTTTTGGTGTCATTTCTGACGTCTTTTGAAAATCCTCTTGTCGTATGTGATTTGGGCTGTGGCGACTTTAATGTGGGCAAGGAATTGGTGAAGTTCACTAAAAAGTATGTGGCGATAGATATCGTAGCAGATATTATTGCGTATAACAAAGAAAAATTTAAAGAAGAAAATTTAGAATTCCATTGTTTGAATATTGCAGTGGATGATTTGCCTTCTGGAGATTGCGCTATATTAAGACAAGTACTCCAGCATTTATCTAATGTAGAAATACAACGAATAGTCGAAAAATTGGCCGATTTTAAATATGTCATTTTAACCGAGCATTTACCGGAAGCAGACTTTGTCCCCAATAAAGATATTATTTCAGGACAGGGAATTAGACTGAAAAAGGCTAGTGGCTTAGATCTATTGGCTCCACCGTTTAATTTTAAGATTAAAGATGAAAAACAATTAGTGTCTGTTCCTCTAAATGAGGGTAAAGGGATTATTGTGACTACGCTTTATACTATTTTTTGACTTCAGGAATGTTGAGCTTTTGGAGGCTGTTTATATGCTGATTTGTGCCATTCTTTTCTAATTCTCTAGAGGTCATTTTGATACACAAGTGCCTCATTTGGTTTTTTATGTAGAAACACCAATTGTAATACTGAGCTTAAGCTGACAACGGTACCATCTTATTTCCAAACACAATAAACTGACTCGATTTTCTCCTAATTAAACAAGTGTAAACTTCAGTCTTAGAGTTGAGATGACAATAGTCATATTATTTTCTTTAGTGAAACTTTACCTTTATCCCACTTCTAAAATTAACATTATTCTTATGACAGAAATACAGATTGCACAAAGCGTTACCCCTAAACATATCAGAGAAATAGCAGCAAAAATGGATATTGCTGAAGAGAAATTGGAATACTACGGAAACGACAAAGCCAAAATTCCTTTGGATTTAATTGATGAAGACAAGGTGAAATCCAACCATCTTATTTTAGTAACTGCAATTACGCCTACACCTCCTGGTGAAGGTAAAACCACCACTTCCATAGGATTGGTTGATGCGCTCAATATTTTAAAAAAGAAAGCTGTTGCGGTGATTCGAGAGCCGAGTTTGGGTCCTGTATTTGGTATCAAAGGAGGTGCTGCTGGTGGGGGTTGGAGCCAGGTTATTCCTATGGTAGATATCAACCTGCATTTTACGGGAGATTTTCACGCTATTGAAAAGGCAAACAATCTTCTTTCTGCTCTAATAGAAAATAACATTCAAAGCAAATCGAGAAGCTTGGGAATTGATCATAGAACTGTAACCTGGAAGCGGTGTATGGATATGAATGACCGCGGGTTGAGAACTATTGTGGTGGCACTTGGCGGAAAAGCAGGCGGTGTTCCAAGAGAAACAGGCTTTAATATTACTGCAGCATCTGAGATTATGGCCATTCTCTGTTTAGCAACAGACTTGGAAGATCTTAAAGAAAGATGTGGAAATATTTATGTGGGAGACACTTGGGAGGGCAAGCCTGTTTTCGCTAAAGACTTGAATGCAGAAGGTGCTATGGCGGTGCTGTTAAAAGATGCCATAAAACCTAATTTGGTCCAAACATTAGAAGGGTCTCCGGCAATTATTCACGGCGGACCGTTTGCCAATATTGCTCAAGGCACCAATTCGATTGTCGCGACAAAGATGGGGATGTCCTTAAGTGATTATACCATCACCGAAGCGGGATTTGGATCTGATTTAGGCGCGGAAAAATTTATGAATATTAAGTGTCGCGCCGCTGGTATTTCTCCCAAAACCATTGTTTTGGTGGCTACCATTAGGGCCTTAAAATACCACGGTGGAAAGTCCTTAAAAGAAATTACACAAGAAGATGTAGAAGCGCTCGTGAAAGGGCTTCCCAATTTGGATGGGCATATCGCCAGTCTGAAAGGTTTTGGGATTCCTATCGTTGTTTCCATAAACGCTTTTAAATCGGATACAGAAGCGGAGATGCAAATAGTAAAGGAACATTGTGAAAAATTGGGAGTTCCGGTGGCCTTGAGTTATGGTTGGGAGAAAGGTGGTAAAGGATGTTTAGATTTGGCAGAAAAGGTAATTAAAGCCGCGAATTCTTGTACTGATCAATTTCAACCTACCTACAATCTTGATGACAGTATACACGCCAAAATGGAAAAGATTTGTCAAACTGTTTACGGTGGCAAGAAGGTTGTTTTAAGTGATATGGCAAAATCGCAATTACGTAGATTTGAGGCCATGGGATTTGGAAATTTACCTGTCTGTATGGCTAAAACGGAAAAAAGCTTTAGTGATGATCAGAAGCGATTAGGACGTCCTATGCACTTTGATATTCATGTAAGGGAGTTTGAAATTGCCACAGGAGCCGGATTTGTTATTCCAATTGCGGGAAATATGTTGCGTATGCCCGGATTACCAACAAGGCCTGCGGCTGAGAAGATTACCATTGATAAGAATGGAACTATTGAAGGTCTTTTCTAAACTTTGCAATTAGCTGATAGTGTGGATCTTGTTACAATTTCAATAATGGATTTGAAGCCTAGAATATAACTATTGATAGGTACTGACTTGGTACTACTGTCTCCATAAAAGAAGCTTTGGGAGATTCATTCTAATAGGCATTGTAAGATCAGGGCCTTTTACCTAATATAAGCCGAACCTGGCTTAAACATGGTTGTATCTAATGTTTTCTCTTTTCCGTTTTTCCCTTTCTACTGAGTGTTTTTTTGACATATTCATTTTCAAGTTGTAAAGGGAGCACCTGTTTGTGGATGATTCTATTCTTTTATTTTCGAAGGGAATTATTTTCAGAAATTCTCTAATAACTAAGATTACTTGCGCTTTTTGACCTATAGTTGGATATCCTGAAAAATAGGTTTCTTAATTACTAAAGTTTGTATTAGATTCGCGGTTTGTCAAATTTTTTTAACTTTAATTTTAAGAGATGCGTAAGAGTATTTTTAGTCTGTTTTTAGTTTTTTCTGTTTTCACTTCTTGTGTTAAGGATGATATTAAAAATCACGAAAAAGAGTTGTTGAGTTTCATTTTTGAGAGTGCGAACAATTCAGATTATTTACAAGAAGATATTGTGGGAGAGGTTGATGGATCTGTCATTCGTGTATTTCTTCCTCAAAATATAGATTTGACCAGACTTGTGGCAAGCTTTGATTTTCTGGGTGAGGGCGTTTATCTTAATGGAGTTGAACAATTATCAGGACTAACTGAAAATGATTTTAGCCAAGAGCACTATTATGAGATAGTAGCTGAAAATGGAAGCGTGGTAGCTTATCGACTTGTTATAGAATACCTGCAATTCACCTCCTTTTCTTTTAAAAAGGAAGAGAACGAAGGATTGTTTAAAGATTATGAGCTGTCGTTTTCAGAAGATACACTTCATATTAAAATGAAGGGGACCAATAAAAATCTTGTCGCTTCATTTAAGACCAACGCCACAGACGTTCAAGTCAATAACACAACACAAATAAGTTCGATTACTAAGAATGATTTTTCTCAGCCAGTAACTTACTCTTTGATTTATGAAAACGGCTTTACACAGGACTATGTAATTGTCGTGGAGTGGCAAAGGGATATTCCACAGTTTTATATTGATACGGAAGGAGGAAGGCCGATAATATCCAAAGACATTTATATACCGGCTAGGCTGACCATTGATGGTGTTGAGGTTTATGAAGATTTTGAGGCCACTACCGAAATTAGGGGAAGAGGGAATAGTACTTGGCATCGACCTAAAAAACCTTATCGTATAAAATTAAATAAAAAGGCTTCTATCCTTGGATTGAAGGAAGCTAAAAATTGGGTGCTTTTGGCTAATCATTACGATGAAACATTAATGCTTAATGCAGTGGCCATGAAAATTGGAAGACTACTTGAGGTCAAATATGCAAATCATATGATTCCTGTGGAATTAACGCTTAATGGCGAGTATCTGGGCAATTATATGCTTACTGAACAGATTGAAGTGGATGAAAATAGAGTAAATGTTAAAACGGATGGACAGTTATTGGAAATGGATACTTATTTCGATGAGGATTGGAAATTTAAGTCTGCTGCTTACAATTTACCCGTACAAATAAAATATCCAAAATTAAAAAAGTATGATACAGCAGATGCAGAGGAGGAGTTTAATCAAATTAAGTTTGAGTTTGAAGAATTCGAAAATAGAGTGTTTTCCGATAGTTTTCCCAACTCTGGCTATCTTGATCTATTTGATCAAGAGGCACTGGTTGATTACTTGATTGTTTATTTGCTTACTGCGAACATTGAAATTAATCATCCAAAAAGCACCTTTTTATTTAAAGAAAAAGGAGGTAAATATACCATGGGTCCGATTTGGGATTTTGATTGGGCTTTTTCTTTTGATGGCGATAGAAAACATTTTATTTCTCCAAATACCCCATTGTTCTGGAACAACAGTGATAGTATAGGAACCATCTTTTTCCTAAGATTATTAACCGACCCGTCTACAAAACAGTTGTTGATGGAAAAGTGGACTGACTTTAAATCAATGCATCTTAATGAACTCATAGTCTATATTGATGAGTATGCTGAACTAATAAAAAAATCGCAAGCCAGAGATCTCGAAAAGTGGAATGTTGGAAGTCTGGACTTCGGGAAAGATGTTGTGGAACTAAAAACTTGGGTTAGTAGTAGGGCTAACTTCTTGGATGGATATATCGCAGGACTTTAAAAAAAATGGATTGGAAGCCCAACTCAGCATAAAAAAAGGTTATTGCCACTCGTCTTATTTACTTTTCTTAAGTGTTTCTTGTAAATGAAGGGACTTTAGGATTCAAAAAGATGAAATTTGGAATAACCATTTGAACGTTTCTAAATATATAGCGTCAATATAACCCTAATAATTATCAATTTCTTGTTTATAATTTTCTACAACTCCAACAATTCAATATTTCTAAATTCGGTTGGATGACTTTCGCTTTGCAAAGAAATATAACCTCCCTTTATGGTTTCACCTATTTTGTCTTTGTACGCTGCACTGTATTCATCCATATCGGCACCGCCGTATTGTGGTTTCGAATATCTCAGCACTTCTTTGCCATTTACCTTATGGATGATTAAAGAATCGCTGTGAACTTCAACTTCTAAACTCACCCATGGGTCTCCATAATAAGTGTCAGAATTTGAATTGGTACAATGTTCGGTAATCAGCTCGCCATCCATGACCACATTGGTACCAGGGGTGCAAAGATTTCCTGTTGGTCGGCTTACACCTTCGGTAATACCACCTAACATCTGTACTTCCATGCTCAATGGGAAATTTTGGTCTTTGGCCATGTGTTTAGGATCTTCACAATGAATCATTACCCCACTGTTTCTGGTCGCCCAACCCGCGCCATCTTCAATTTGTTCTCCGGTAAATCGGTATTGCATTCTCAATATATAATTGGAAAATGGCGTTTTATAAAAAAGATGCCCAAAAGCATCATTGAACTTACCGTCATAACCATCATAGGACACTTTAATCACACCATCCTCTACACGAAAAGTGTTGTGTACATTGTCGCCAAAGTCGTAACCTTTGATTTTTGGAGACCATCCGTCTAAATCTTTTCCGTTAAATAAAGAGATCCAATTTTCAGTCATTTCTTCTTCAACCTCTACCTCCTTGCTTTCAGATTCTGGTTTTGATTTGCAGCCTACGATGAGTAAAGCAATTAGAGCTATTGACATTGGGTTGATTATTTTGTGCATCCTGATATGTTTAAAGTGTTTTTTATTGAATTTTATCTTTATGGAAGTTTTTTCGATAAAACAGGGTCAATATTTATAGTGACCAAGCTTTGCCTCCAGTTGCTTCTTCTACAGAAATACATCCTTTTTGCTCACCGGGTACGGGATCATAGGCCAATACATTCTTGCCAATCTCCTTACTTGTTTTATAGGCCCAAACCGTTTGATCGCGTATGGTCAAGAGAGTCATGAAAACTAAATGTTCTTCTGTGATATACGCTAATCTTTGCGCTTTTGAAATCCGTAAGTATTTTGAAAGGATGGCGTCAAGGTCTTCCGTTTTTAACTTGATAGGTTGTTCGGGGTCTGGTTCTACATTTGGTATGCCCAACTCGTCCATAACAGCCTCAAAACCCAACTTATAGGTTTCTTTGTCTTCGTCGGTTAATGCTTCAGCCACATAAAGATCAATAAATTTAGGAACATTGACATCCAATGCGCCAGGAGTGTCTTTTGTTTTTGGTAAAATCAAATCGACTAGCCCCTCTAAAACTAAAGCCTGTATATCGGAGTGGAATAGAGGTACCCACTTTTCCGCTTTCGTACTACAACTTTGAAGCATGCTCAGGATGGTAGGCGTTGCAATAATATAGCCCAATGACAAGCCCATTCCTTTAAGTGCGTCTCTTCTATTCATAATTACGCTTTATTTGATTTGAACTGTTCCACGGCATGATGTGCAGCTCTTGCCGTTAGTGCCATATAGGTCAAGGATGGATTTTGACATCCCGATGAGGTCATACAGGCCCCATCCGTAACATATACATTAGGAACGCCGTGTACTTGATTATTGGCATTAAGCACAGAAGTTTTTGGATCTCTTCCCATACGTGCAGTTCCCATTTCATGGATGCCAATGCCCGGTGCATGTCTCATATCAAAAGTCTTGACATCCTTAAAACCTGCTTTTTCCAACATTTCAGCAGCTTGTTGTTTAATATCCTCACGCATGGCCAATTCATTTTCTTTCCACTCGGCATCAAAGGTGACTGTTGGTAAGCCCCAATCGTCCAACTTGTCATAATCCAAAGTCATTTTATTGTCATGATACGGTAAACACTCACCAAAGCCCATAATGCCCATGGTCCACTCTCCAGGTTTTAAAATGGCTTCTTTGAATTTTTCACCATAGCCTATTTCCGCAACGTGCTCTGACATGCCGTTTCGTCCACCACCACCTTGATATCCATAACCTCTCAGAAAGTCTTTTCGTTCTGTGGCTTCATCACCTAAGTTTCTAAATCTCGGAATATAGACGCCGTTTGGTCGTCGTCCTTTAAAATATTGGTCTTCAAAGCCCTCTACTCTGGCGTTGGCACCAGCCCCTAAATGATGATCCATGATATTATGACCTAACTCTCCCGAATCGTTGCCCAATCCATTTGGAAACCGCTCTGATTTGGATTGCATCAATATGGACGCTGAAGCTATTGCCGACGCACAGCAGAAGATGATATCGGCGTTAAAGACATAAGTTTCTTTGGTTTCGGCATCGATAACCTTAACACCAGTTGCTTTCTTTAGTTGGTCGTCATAAATAATTTCATGGACAATGGAATTTGGTCTTAAAGTCATATTCCCGGTTTCTTCGGCAGCAGGCAATGTGGATGCGTTACTGCTGAAATAAGCACCATAAGGACAGCCTCTGATGCATCTATTTCTATATTGGCAATTGCTCCTGCCTTTATGATTGTGATTACCTGTGAGATGAGCAACTCTGCCGATCGTTAACAATCGGTCCTCGTAATTACTGGCAATTTTCGATTTAAATTCTTCTTCAACACAAGTTAATTCCATAGGTGGTGAAAAAATACTATCCGGCAAATGCGGCAATCCTAAAGCTTCACCACTAATGCCAACATGTCTTTCTACATAGTCATACCACGGTGCAATATCTTTATAGCGTATGGGCCAATCCACACCGTGACCATCTTTTATATTGGCCGTAAAGTCCAGATCGCTTAAACGGTAACTCTGACGTCCCCATGTCAGTGAACGACCGCCAACATGATAACCACGCATCCAATCAAAACGCTTGATTTCGTTATAAGGATGTTTGATATCATCAACAAACCAATGTTTACTTTCTGCAGCGGTAGTATAGCCGGTTCTGGCTTGTTTTTCCTGTCTTTTTTTCTCCTCAGCGGTGGTGGCTCCACGTAGTTCCAAATCCCAAGGATCATCATGCATGGTGGGATAATCGCCGTGTTTCACCATTCGCCCTCTCTCAAGGACTAAAGTTTTTAAGCCATTTTCACATAATTCCTTGGCTGCCCAACCACCGCTTATTCCTGTCCCAATGACAATAGCGTCATAATGATCTTTTATCATCTTCTATTTTTAATTTTCATAACTCTTAATAGCCTACTAAAATATGAAAAATAACCACAATTTATTCGGGGTTGAATATTAATAAAGGCTAAACTTGGTCAAATTAGTTAAATTCTAATGAAACTTTAGTAAATTCATCTTTCTTTATTTTTGAAAGAATTAATACTAAACGATCAAACCAATATTATTATGACCAAAAATACCATTATTCCTTTATTTCTACTTTTTACTTTAACGACTATGTTCTTAGGATGCAAAGAGAGTGCGTCAAAGTCTGAAAAAGAGCAGGTGTCAACTGAAGTCAAGGAGCCGTTTTTTAAATTGTCGTTAGCGCAGTGGTCCCTGCATAGAGCCATTGGAAGTGATCAATTGGATCCTGTGGACTTTGCTGAAAAGGCCAAAGAAATGGGATTTGAAGGAATAGAATATGTGTCAGGGCTTTATACTAAAAAGATAGAATCCATGGGGATGGAAGCGCTTCTTGATACTTTAAAAGCGAAAAGTGTAGAATATGATATTGAAAATGTTTTGATTATGATTGACGGTGAAGGTGATTTGGCTGCATCTGATGAACAAGAAAGAAATCAAGCGGTTGAAAATCATAAAAAATGGGTGGATGCTGCCGATTTCTTGGGCTGTCATTCTATTCGGGTCAATCTTTTCGGCTCTAAAAATGAGGACGACTGGATTTCAAATGCCACAATAGGTTTAAGACAATTGGCAGAGTATGGCCAATCTAAAGGAATCAATGTGATTGTCGAAAACCATGGCGGATTTTCTTCCAATGCCGAACTTTTAACGCGTGTCATAAAGAATATAGACATGGAAAATTGTGGGACCTTGCCTGACTTCGGCAATTTTTGCGTGAAACGTGATAGTGGTGAAAATTGGAGAGGAAAATGTATTGAAGAGTACGATAAATATAAAGGTACCGAAGAGATGATGCCTTATGCCAAAGGGGTTAGTGCCAAGTCTTATGATTTTGACAAGGAAGGGAATGAAACGACACTTGATTATCCTCGCTTTTTGAAGATTGTTAAGGACGCTGGGTATACCGGTTATGTGGGGGTAGAATTTGAAGGAAGCAATGTCAGTGAAGAAGAAGGAATCGAATTGACAAGAGACCTCTTGATAAAAATAGGAAAGGAACTCTCCGAATAAACATATTTTAACTTATCTAAATTCGTATAAATTATGAGCAAATCTAATAAAGACCATACAATTTCCAGACGAAAGTTTGTAGGCATGTCCATGGCAGCTACGGCGGCTTTTTCCATCATACCTTCTTATGCAGTAAGTGGTTTGGGCCATGTTGCACCGAGTGACAAATTGAATATTGCCGGAATTGGCGTTGGTGGGATGGGTCTTGCTAACCTAAAAAATCTATCGTCGCAGAATATCGTCGCACTTTGTGATGTGGATTGGAAATACGCTGCAGGTGCGGCGACCACATTCCCAAATGCAAAAAAATATTGGGATTGGCGTAAAATGTTTGACGAAATGGGCAAAGATATAGATGCAGTTGTTATTGCAACGGCTGATCATACCCATGCCATTATTGCTGCACATGCCATGACTATGGGCAAGCACGTCTTTCTTCAAAAACCTTTAACCCACTCAGTTTATGAGTCGCGGTTATTGACAAAACTGGCAGAAAAACATAAAGTGGCCACACAAATGGGGAACCAAGGTGCTTCTGGGGAAGGTGTTGCCAAAACTTGCGAAATTCTCTGGAGCGGTGCCATTGGCGATGTGAAAAGAGTGGAATCTTTTACGGATCGTCCAATCTGGCCACAGGGATTAAATACACCTGAAAGAGGCGATTGGGTTCCGGACACATTAGACTGGGATTTGTTTACGGGCCCGGCTAAGATGAGACCCTTCAGTGAAGTGTATCATCCATGGAATTGGCGTGGGTGGTGGGATTATGGAACTGGTGCCTTGGGCGATATGGCTTGCCATGTTTTGCATCCTGTATTTGAAGGTCTTCAATTAGGATATCCCAATAAAGTACAAGCAAGTTCGTCGTTATTATTAAACGACTCCGCTCCGGTTTCTCAGGCAGTAAAACTAAGCTTTCCTTCAAGAGGAAGAAAAGGTAAAATCAAATTAGACGAAGTAGATGTACATTGGTATGACGGTGGTATCCAACCGATGTTACCAGATAACTGGCCTGCAGGAAAAAATCCGAACAAATCGGGTGGCGGGACTTTCTTCTACGGTACTAAGGACATTCTTCATGTGGGGTGTTACGGTATTGAACCTGAATTGATGTCAGGCAAATCAATAGCTGCGCCTAAAACAGAGAGAAGGGTTGAAGAAGAACTCGGTTTATCGTGGAAAAGCGGTGCACATGAAATGGATTGGGTGCGTGCCTGTAAAGAAAATCCAGAAAGTAGAAAACCTACAATTTCTGATTTTGCGGTGGCAGGCCCTTTTAATGAAATGGTCGTTATGGGCGTCCTTGCCGTAAGACTTCAGGCCTTAAATAAGGTTTTGGAATGGGATGGTGCAAATATGAAGTTTACGAACATTGGCGCCAACGAAGAAATTAGAACCGTGATCAAGGACGGCTTTAAAATCCATGATGGTCATCCAACTTTTAACAAAGATTGGACAGAGCCTATGAATGCCATTGCATACTCTCAAGAGCTTATAAAACACACCTATAGGGAGGGTTGGACTTTACCGGACATGCCTTCGTAATATATAGAATTTTAATAAATAACATATAAATCTAAAATAGTAAACCAATGAAAAAATTAAGTGTGATTGTCATTTTTAGCTTAGTGCTCATGCCTTTCTTATCGAGTTGTAAAGAAAAAACCAAGGAAACTACCGAAACAGAAACAGAAACTATGGATGTAAATGAAGATAATGAAAATGATTGGATCGTTCTTTTTGATGGCACGTCTTCAGAAGGTTGGCGAGGTTATAAAAAGGATCACTTTCCTGAGGCTTGGAAAATTGTTGACGGAACCATTCATTGTATAGGATCAGGTCGAGGTGAAGCTGGGCATAAAGATGGTGGCGACATTATCTATGATAAAAAGTTTAAAAATTTCACTTTGAGTTTGGAATGGAAAATCTCTGAAGGCGGAAATTCCGGTATTTTTTATCTTGGCCAGGAAGACTTGGATTATATCTGGAAAACGGCACCTGAGATGCAAGTATTGGATAATGACAAGCACCCGGATGCTAAATTAGGTAAAGACGGCAACAGACAAGCAGGATCACTCTACGATTTGATTCCGGCAAAACCGCAAAATGCCAAACCTGTAGGCCAATGGAATCAAGTGGAGATTACCGTCTATAATGGAACTGTTGTCCATAAGCAAAATGGTGTCAATGTTGTGGAATACCATTTGTGGACGCCGGAATGGAACGAATTGGTTGCTGGAAGTAAATTCCCGAGCCTAAATGAAAATTGGGCAGATGTAGCCAACGAAGGCTATATCGGTTTACAAGATCATGGCGACGACGTTTGGTTTAGAAATATTAAGATTAAGGAATTATAAGCAGAGGTTTGTCGAAAACCTAAGCTCAACGTATTGAAATTCCTCGTGCCCCTGAATGATTTTGATAGGCAACACATGTTATTCCATCAGATTCATCATTCTAACGCACAAGGAATTTCTATTTAAATGATTTTAAATTCAAAGTAAAATATCAAAACAGATAATACAAACATGAGAAAATTAAGAATGGGAATGATCGGTGGAGGCATTGGCTCTTTTATTGGAGATGTACACAGAAAAGCATCAGGTCTTGATGGAATGATTGAATTGGTCTGTGGTGCTTTCAGCAGCACTGCGGAAAAGTCAAAAGCATCAGGTAAGGCATTGTTGCTTCCTGAAGATCGCTGTTATGGTAGTTTTGAAGAAATGATTCTTAAAGAAAAAGAATTGCCGGAAGATATTCGTATGGATTTTGTAAGCATTGTGACACCCAACCACATGCATTTTGGACCTGCAAGATTAGCCTTGGAAAATGGATTCCATGTCGTATGCGATAAACCGCTGACCTTAACTGTAGATGAAGCGAAAGTTTTAGAAAAGCTGGTAAAATCCACTGGATTACATTTTGCATTGACTCATAATTATCCTGGAAGTCCAATGGTGAAACAGGCAAAAGCCATGGTTAAAAATGGTGATCTTGGAAAAATCAGAAAAGTACAAGTCCATTATTTACAAGGATGGATGGCAACTGCCGTTGAAGATTCGGGCAATAAACAAGCCGTTTGGCGCGTGGATCCTTCAAAGTCTGGTGTCGGTGGTGCCTTGGGAGATATCGGAACCCATGCCCATAATATGTTAGAGTATGTCACTGGATTAAAAGTTAAGGAGCTTGCGGCAGATTTAGGAAAATTTGGTAAGGGTCGCCTTTTGGACGATGATGGCAATATTTTACTGCGCTTAGAAAATGGAGCAAAAGGGACGATGTCTTTTTCTCAAATTGCCGTGGGAGAAGAAAATAATTTCTCGATTAGAGTTTATGGTGAAAAGGGTAGTTTGGAATGGCATCAGGAAACTCCAAATGAATTAACAACGAGGTGGATAGATAAGCCAAAAGTGGTTTACACACCTAATGGCCATGAGCTTTATCCAAATGCTATAGCGGCATCTCGCATTCCGGCTGGTCATCCGGAAGGCTATTTGGAAGCTTTTGCCAATGTCTATAAGAACTTTGCCACACATGTAAATGCATCTCTAACGGATACGAAAATTGAAACACCCGATTATCCTACCGTGTACGACGGCATTAGAGGCGTACAGTTTATTCATGCCGCCATTGAAAGTGACAAACAGAATGCGGCTTGGGTAGGCTTGAGTAGCTTTACAAGAAGAGATTAGAAGTATGTAATTGAGATCATTCTTTTGCGACTAAAATATCATAATTTATATATGCGTTATATTTCAATCGATCAATAATTAATTATTTTTTTGTTATATAGGTTATTGACACTGGTTTTTAATAATTGCATATATTTGAATAAATAATAAAATAATCTTATGTCTAATTTACAGTTGACTGCTGATTTGGGGTTTGGAAATGGGAAGTATCATGTTGGTCTTTCGTTGGTAGAATTTGAGGAAGATAACGTTATCATTATTTATTCCCCTGCTTTGGATTTAAGCGGTTATGGATACACTCAGGCAGAAGCAAAGCAGTCTTTTTCTGAAGCACTCCATGAATTCTTTCGTTATACTAATAATAAAAAAACCTTAGAGAAGGTTTTAAAAGAATTAGGTTGGGCGATTAGAGGTTCAAAGAAAAAACCAAAATTCGATCCACCAAAGGATTCTGATTTGGTTTCTTTAAATCCATTATACAATGACATTGTTAATAACAAGAGTTATAAGGTTTCAAGAGAAGATGTTGAATTTGCCTATTAGCCTTTATGTCGACGAAGCATTTAAGAAATATTCCACTTAAATTATATCGAGATTTTCTGAAAGATCAAGGATGTTCATGCAATAGGACCACTGGTGGTCATGAACATTGGACAAGAAGTGATCTTTTAAGACCAATCACTGTTCAATCGCATGTTGATCCCGTTCCTGAATTTATTATAAAAAATGCCTTAAAACAATTAGGATTATCTAAAAAAGATTTTCTTGATTGGATTTGAACTGAATTGTCAATTTTTTATCTGTATTTAAAGACCATAAAGTTCATTGATATAAACCTCTGAAAATTTAAGAGCCGGCAGTTAAAAATTATCAAAAAAATTTGAATCTGACATAGGACACTTTTTAACAAGTTACCATAGCCAATGTAATAAATCATAACAATATAGCAGTACATTTTTACTGTTTGGTCAAAGTGTACTTATCACCAATCGGATTGGTCATTGTTAGTGAGTTTTCACCTAAACGAAACGTCCATTCACCGTTTAAAATCAACGACCAATCAAACTCGGCGGTCCAAGGGCACTCATTAAAAAAGCTTATTGTGTTTCCGGAAATTGAATAAGTTCCATTGCAAATTGCTGGGAATTTTTCGATTTCACTCTGTCCATTGAATGACCCATTATCAAAACGCAATTCAACCTTGGAAGAATTTTCATTACGCTCAAAAATTCCGATATAATCTCCATTTATTTCAGAATGGAAACTGTCATCATCATTTTTACAAGAAGAGATGATCATTAAAAGCCCGATTAGAATTAAGATTTTTGGTTTCATAATGGTGTTTTTCATAAGATGGGATTTGTGTTGAAAGGTTGCGTTATATAAACTACAACTTCAAAATAAAACGACTCTTATTTTCAAAAAGCCATGAAACCTTGTTAAATAATTTCTTATCCCAAAATCTTTCTCTTCACCGCTCTGCCAATAAATCGAACTTTATCGCTCAATGGAAAATTTCCTAAAACGGATTTCACAACACCTTGCGTAAATCGCGTGCGTTTTTTATAATCGATATGTACATCAACTAAGACCGTTTTATTTGACTGCGCCGCTTTGAGAGCCTTACTGATAACGTCGTCAATTTGATCGTCATTTTTTATAACCAAATAGTCGGCGCCAACCGCATGTGCAATGCCATCGATATTGAAATCGCCCAATACAGTAGCTGTTTTTCTATTGTAAGGGATTTCTTGACCTTGGGATATTTGGGAAAGTTCGCCATCGTGAAAAACGAAAATTGCAATTCCAAGTTCATTTCGTTTTGCGGTCAACAATTCGAGTCCGGTCATCAAAAATGCACCATCGCCAACAATGCCGACCACTTGTTTGTTGGGATTGGCAAATTTAGCACCAATGGCCGCCGGCACACAATAGCCCATACAATTGAAATCGGTGGGGCTAATTAAATGCTTGCTTTTTAGATTTTGAAATAACTCAACCGTCAAAAAAGTGTGGTTGCCATCATCTAAAACAGTAATGGCATCGTCGTCGAGATGAGCTCTTAAACTCGTGAAAAAGTGATAAGGATTGACCCGATCGAATTTAAAATCAGACCATTCCTTATAATAGGCCTGTCTGTCTTTTGCTATGGAACTAATTAAATTAGGATTGGATTTTTCGATATTCTTGTTGATGAGTTCTGCCAACAAACTGTCTAAAACCAGTTTCGCATCGCCTTGAATGGCCAATTTGCTCTTATAATTCTTATCGAATACATTTTCGTCAATATCGATATGGATCAAATTTTCAGGTACTCTGGCGCCGAAACTGCCCGTTGGAATTTCGGCAAATCGTGTGCCTACCGCAATTAAACAATCCACATCTTTAAACGCGTTTTCCGAAGCGGGAACAGATGCGGGGCCAAAGCCCATTCCCGTAAATAATTCATGATCACCAGGAAATACACTAAATCCTTGCAGTGTTGTGGATACCGGAGCATTTAGTCGCTCGGCAATCTGAATGCTCGTTGCTGTTGCCTCTTTAGCGCCCCATCCTAAAAACAGTCCTACTTTTTTAGATTCTGAAATGATCTTGATTGCTTCGTCCAATTGCGCGGCGGTAACTGTTGGTTTAATTTCTGGTTTTTTAAACGATAGAATCTCCGAAACTTCGCCTTTAAACATTTGAATATTCGTGGGTATTTCTATAAAAACAGGACCAGGATTTCCAGAAACTGCGATGGTATAAGCCTCAAAAACACTCGCCATAATCTCTTCATGCTTTTTTATATGATAGGTTTTTTTGGTGATGCCGCTCAATACTGAATGCATATCCCACTCGTGAAGCTGATAGCTTTTATTGACATCAGTCCGAATGCCACCCGAGATAATAAGCATAGGAATCCCGTCCAAAAAAGCTTCGCCTATTCCGCTTAAAGCATGCGTAATTCCAGCGGCTGGTACAATGACCATGGTGCCTATTGTCTCTGAGGTACGACTGACCGCATCGGCCATAAAGGCACCGCCACCTTCATGGGTGACCAATATAGGTTTGATTTTTGAAGACTTGTTCAGCTCATCATAAATTTCGGTATTGTGCACTCCTGGAATACCAAAGGTGTGCGATATCGGTAGTTGCTCTAATGCCTTGACCAGTAACCATGCGCCAGTTTTCTTCATAATATTCGATTTAAAGTTTTATTCCTGCTATATGTGCACCGGCAACTCTGCCTGTTAAGATACACGATCCTAAAAAAGTGCCTTCCAATGATCGTGATCCATGAATGCCTCCACCTCCAAATCCGGCAGATTCACCTACAGCGTATAATCCTGATACTGTATCACCATTCTTATCAATCACTTGCGAGTTGAGGTTGGTAGGAAGGCCTCCCAAGCTTTTTCTGCTTAATATATATTGTTTTACAGCAATCAATGGTCCAGCTTTTGGGTCTAAAATCTTTTGAAATTTTGAAGTTCTGATTTTATCCCCTTTGTACAATCTGAAGTTCACCAAACGCCGTAATTGTTCGTCATTAAAATACTTTTTACCTCTATCGATCTCGTCGTCATAAGCTTTCAAATCCTTTTCAAGAGTTTCTAAATCCACAACGTTATTTTCGTCTTGCTCATTCATCTTTTTCACCAAGTTGGGAAGCGTATCTGCCACAATAAAGTGGTCCGATTCTTCAATCAATCTATTGACCAAATCTTTATTTCCAAAGAGAACGTCTTTTATCAATCTCAATTTATCCCGATTTCTAAAAGCCGTCATATAATCAGAACCTGAAACAGCCAATTCCTTTATGGCAATTTTCCAATTCATAATACTCCATGAGTACTGATCCTTGGTTTTGAGGATATGTTCAACAAAATACGAAGTATCTGTATAAGCAACAAGCGGAGGCCTAAACCTTTTTCCTGTAGCATCCACCCAAATGGCCGATCGTGGCGGAACTAAACTTAAACCATCCCTGAATTTTCCTCTCTCTGGATTGGGTGTGGGAATTCCGGCAGCATAATGCCATTGTTTGTTTAGATGGGTTGAAGGGATTCCTTTTTTGTCTAAATCCAAATGTATGGTGCCATCAGCATATTTGTGAGAGCCATTTAATAAATTATCTGGTGGGGTCTGGAACCGCGTTGGCCAATGACTTTTGACCAGTTTTAAATCGCCGCCCATAATTCCACCGGATGCAATAATGATGTTTTCAGAAGTGATGTTGAATCTTTCTTTTGTCAATTCGTCGATGACCTCCACACCTACGGTCTTTTTATTATCGATGATTATTGATTCTACCTTGTGTTGAAACTTTATTTCAAGATGTTCTTTTTTTGGATGATTCAATAAATAGTTGGTCACTTTATTGGTTAAATCATAACCCGTTCCCCAGGTAATATGCCATCTCGGAACCGAATTCCCTTTGACATCCATGCCGCGTTCAGGCCAATTGACCACAGGAAGGAAGTCGACTTTTTTTGCAATAAGCCAATTGTAAATGACGGATATGGAATTGTCTGAGTAAAATTTGGCCCATTGTGCGCCTAAACTATCGGTTTCGGTGAAATCGCCATAACGCATCCAGTCCTCGTAAAGTAATTGCGGTGAATCTTTGATCCCAGATTTTTTTTGCTGAGGTGTTCCAGAAAACAAAATACCGCCAAAGGATTTTTTTGCCAATCCGCCAAAATGCTCCTCCACATCTCTTTCAATAATGAGCACTTTTTTATTATGGTCTAAGAGCTCAATGGCTGTTGATATTCCTGCCAAGCCTCCTCCAACAATGATATTTTCGTAGTTCAGGGCCTTCATGAATTATGGTGTAATAGCGTCTAAGGTTATGAAATTATTAGCTGCATGTTCCAAAGTATTACCGAAAGCGGGAACAATGGTCGGTTTTGGGAAGCGACAAACCTTTCTTTTGTTAAAGGAAATTGAGTGTGAGGTATTAGTGAAAATTTTCAATGGATAGCGGTGGTTGATAGAATGATAATTATTAAACACTAAACTAAGCATTTTTCAACTTAATTAGGTTATCATATTATATTAAAATCGCAGGAAATTTGGTTGGTTTCAGGTAATAAAATGGTCTCAAGAATGTCTTGTCAGAAAGGAGTGGTTTTTGACGTCTTCAGATTCGTGTGGAAATGTTTAGATTTGCCAGCGCAAGTTTCGCATGGGGTGTCATAATAGCTTCGAGGCATTAAACCCCACTATTGGGAATAAACCGTAAATCCATTAGTTTTTTTATTATGAATACTCAGTTAAAAAGTGTTTTATATGTTGCTATTGGCGCAACCAGTTACGGGGTTTTGGCAACCTTTGTCAAATATGCCAATAACCAGGGCATTGGTACGGCTGGTCTTGCTTTTTCACAATACTTATTTGGGGCTTTTATATTGAGTGCTTTGGTGTTTTTGTTTTCCAAAAAATCGGTAACACCTCAAGCTGAAAGCAAGTCACTGCATCCCAAAATTAAATTGATGCTGTTTGGAGGTTTCTCTGGGCTGACCAGTAGCTTTTATTACCTATCCATTCAATATGTGCCGGTATCTATCGGAATTATACTATTGATGCAGACGATTTGGATGGGCGTGGTTTTGGAGTTTTTTACGGCACGTGCCTTGGTCAATAGGGGAAAAGTACTTGGTGCGTTTGTGGCTATTGTTGGAACCATGTTGGCCGCGAAAATTTTTGAAACTGACATTGAACTTAATCTAAAAGGCATCGGCTTTGGTCTTTTGGCAGCCATGTCATTTACAGGAATGATGTACGGCACGAGTCGGGTCGGACTTAAATTGCCTAATCTTGTACGGAGCCAATATTTGGTGTATGGAGGGCTCATTGTCATTGTGCTATTTTGGAACGTTCAAATTCTGCAAGAATTTAATTGGACTATTTTTATAACCTGGGGCGTCTTTCTGGGCTGTTTTGGCACTATTCTTCCACCGGTTTTGTTCAATAAAGGTTTCCCAGTAATTGGCACGGGTTTGGGGAGTATTATTGCCGCTTTAGAAATCCCCATTTCGGTTCTCAGTGCGTATTGGGTTTTAAACGAGGAGATAAGCAACTTACAATGGTTGGGAATTGTCATTATTTTATTTGCAGTAGTAATGATCAATTTTCGAAAAAATGTGAGTCTATAGAGTTCTGATTTCCAGGTATTATACACGAAAAAACACGTCGTAAATACCTTTGTAAAATTGAACGCTTTATTTCTTGTTTGTAATAAGTCTAAATAAGATTACCTTTGCAAATCAAATCAAAACACTATACATATGAGTAATATCTTAAAACTCGGATTTATCATGTGCCTGATGAGTTTAATCGTGGCCTGTGGTGATTCTAAGACAACAAAACAAGAGGTCAATGTCTATACGCATAGACACTATAAGGCCGATGATGAGCTTTTCTCCAAATTTACTGAAGAAACCGGAATTAAGGTCAATATCGTTAATGCCAGTGCTGATGAACTGATCCAACGTCTGGAAACGGAAGGTCAAAATTCCAATGCAGATATCTTAATTACTGTGGATGCAGGACGACTTTATCGCGCACAATCCAAAGACTTATTACAACCTGTTAGTTCTGAAGTATTGGAAGCTAATATTGCACCTGAGTTTCGCGAGAAAGAAGGACACTGGTACGGATTGACTTACCGGGCACGGATTATCGCCTATGCTAAGGACAGAGTAAATCCGGAGGATATTAAGACCTATGAAGATTTGGCAGACCCGAAGTGGAAAGGTAAAATTGTGATCCGATCTTCGGAAAATGTCTATAACCAATCGTTGTTGGCTTCTATTATCTTGGCCGATGGCGAAGAAAAAGCCAAGGAGTGGGCAGAAGGCGTTGTTGCCAATATGGCCAGAAACCCGAAAGGTAGCGATCGTGACCAGGTCAAAGCAGTAGCTTCTGGTGAAGCGGATATCGCAGTAGTCAACACTTACTATATTGGACTGATGCTCAATGACGAAAATGTGGAAGAGCGAAAAGCAGGTGAGAGTGTGGGCATCATTTTCCCAAACCAAGATGGAAGAGGAACACATGTGAATGTCAGTGGCATAGGCGTAACCAAATATGCTCCAAATAAAGATAACGCCATTAAATTAATGGAGTTTCTTTCAGGGGAGGAGGCGCAGCAGGTCTTGGCTAACTTAAATTATGAATACCCTATCAATCCTAAAGCTACTAAGGCGTCGATTTTGAAGACTTGGGGAGATTTTAAGGCAGATCCAGTGGAGCTTTATAAGCTTGGGGAATATAATAGCAAGGCCGTTATGATTTTTGATGAGGCTGGTTGGAAATAAAGTTTAATGAATTAGGCCTTCATATGGGAGGCTAATTCAATGATTAACATAATTAAATGGCAAAAAAAACCACCTATTGGTGGAATAAGTGGACTGGCGGGGCGATTGTAATACTACTTTTGGTATTGACGCCGGTTTTCACTATCCTGGTCAAGCTCTTTGATAAGCCCGGCGAGCATTGGAGGCATATTGCCTCCAATTTGTTGCCGTCGTATTTTGCCAATTCTTTTCTTTTATTGTTAGGGGTTGGCTTCTTTACATTTCTTATCGGGGTGAGTATGGCGTGGTTGGTTTCGGTTTACGATTTTCCGGGGCGGAAGTATTTTGAGTGGCTTTTAATTCTGCCACTGGCGTTTCCATCCTATATGATGGCCTATAGTTATGTGGGAATTTTAGAATATACTGGACCCGTTCAAGCGTTCTTTCGAAATAATTTTGATATTCATTTCAAAGGTGCCATTGTCGATATTATGAATATGCCAGGCGCTATTTTTATACTTTCCATAAGTCTATTCCCTTATGTTTATGTCATCTGCAGGGCATCTTTTACACGACAATCGAGTGCCATGCAAGAAGCTGCTTTTCTCTTGGGAAGTAATCGGATGCGAATGTTCACCAAAATTGCACTGCCTATGGCAAGGCCTGCTGTAGCTGGAGGAATTGCCTTGGTAGGTATGGAGGTGTTGAATGATTATGGCACGGTAAAATACTTTGGGGTGGACACGTTTACTTCGGGGATTTTTAGAGCGTGGTTTTCTTTTGGTGATATCAATACGGCTATTTACCTCTCCGCAATTTTGACCGTGATCGTTTTGGCGCTGATCTGGTTGGAGAATTTTCAAAGAGGAAGTCGTAACTGGAATGCAGGCAGCGGCGGTTCCAGGCCTGCACTCCGAATTAGGCCCAAATACAAAAGTACGAGACGCTTATATACAGCTCTTTGTCTAACGGTTTTACTGATCAGCTTTATTTTCCCATTGATGCAACTTTTTTATTGGGTGTCGCTTACTTGGCAAAACGTCGTAGATTCTGAATTTGGAATCTTGATTTTCAGGAGTTTTTCCTTGGCGATCGGATCGGCGGTGGCCATTGCGGTAATCTCCATATTCTTACTGTATGCCATTCGCTTAAGCCCCTTAAAATGGACCAAACATATTGCCAGGACCGCTTCTTTAGGTTATGCTATACCTGGTGCGGTTATTGCAGTAGGAGTAATGATTCCGATGATGGGGCTTGACCGGACCATCAATTGGGCGGTTTCCGATAATATGGGAATGATATTGTCAGGAACATTGTTTATCTTAGTGGTGGCGTATATTGTTCGGTTTATGGCTGTAGGATATAATGCTATTGACGCAGGATTTCAAAAGACTGGAGCCACGGTGAATGAGGTGGCAAGATCATTGGGCGCTTCCCCTTTAAGAACCTTGTGGAAAATAGACTTACCTTTGATAAAGAACAGCATAGCGGGAGCCGTATTATTGGCCTTTGTAGACATCTTGAAGGAGCTTCCGCTCACCTTGATTTTGCGGCCTTTCAACTTCCATACCTTGGCAACGAAAGCCTTTGACATGGCAACCAATGAGATGATAGCGGAATCGGCGAACGCTTCCCTGGTAGTGGTTTTAACAGGGGTGATACCAATTATAGTATTGAATAATATGATCAGCAGAAAGAAATGAAGCAAGGAGTAAGACGATCAAAAGCTTTTTAAGTCGGAACAGAAAAAACAGATTTCTATCTTTTCGGAGCACAAAAGCAGAAAAAACAAATGACAATGGCGATTATTGAATTAAATAATATTAGTAAACAATATCGGAACGCCGATACCTATGCGGTAGACGGGGTGTCTTTTTCATTGGAAAAAGGTGAGATCTTGGCGCTTGTTGGCGAAAGCGGCTCGGGAAAAACAACCTTGTTGCGCTTGATCGCGGGATTGGAGCATCCCAATTCTGGAACTATTGAGTTGGATGGTGAAATTATTGTGAGTGGACGAAAATCATTACCTACCAACAAACGAAAAACTGGCATGGTTTTTCAAGATTATGCCTTGTTTCCACATTTGACCATTTTTGAGAACGTTGCCTTTGGACTAAAAGGACTTAATAAAAGGGAAACCGAGAAACGGGTTCACGAAACTATTAAACTGACCGGTTTAAAAGAAGATGTGAAGAAATATCCGCATCAACTTTCTGGCGGACAACAGCAGCGGGTTGCATTGGCTCGGGCATTAGCACCACGACCAGAATTGTTGTTGATGGACGAACCCTTCAGTAATTTAGATACCATTCTACGTGACCAGGTACGGGAGGAGGTGCGACAGATCATCAAAGCCATGGGGATCACTGCCATATTAGTAACCCATGATACCAAGGATGCCTTTTCTACGGCCGATAAGATTGCGGTTATGCTTAAAGGGAAGTTATTGCAGTTGGATACCCCTGATAATTTATACAATAATCCGAGCTCATCTTATGTTGCTGAGCTTTTCGGAAAATCAAATAATGTCGTGGCTACCGTAGCACCAGGTGGATTCAAAACACCTTTCGGATTTGTCTCTGGACGGAAGGATTGTCCGTTTTCTGCAAATCGAGGTAAGGTAAATTTATTTTTTAGGGCTGAAGAAACTGATTTTTGTAATGCAGAAGAGCCACATCTTTGTGGAATGGTAGAGCAGTGTATGTACCTCGGTGATCATATGCAATTAAAAGTATGCTGTAACCGATGTAATAAATGTGCCAACGACTGTAAAGGCGAACTTATGGAGGAAACACAGAGTATTTTACTGAAAACCTCAGTGCAAACGTGGAAGCCAGGAGACATTGTAAGGTTTAAACTCAAAAATTTTAAAGTTAAAGAAACGGATTCTGAATAGGAATACCGATTTCAGATGGTTGAGTAAACATGGCTACAAAGTGAACTTTTCCATGTGCTTGTTGCTATCCTTTAAATTACTGCCTTGGGACTAAAAAAATCGAAAAGTTTAAATCACCTCATTAGGCGATTTGGTTTGAACAAATTTCGTTTATACCTTCTTTATCTTGCAACATCTTGAAGTCGTCTTATAGAATCAATTTTGTGATATCAAGTGTCAGGAAAATTAAAAATCGAAGAGAATAAATATCCGTTTATTCCATGATTTTCAATTTCCTAAAATAATACCCGAACATTCAGAACTACAAACCACAAGAATTTCAACCTCTGTACAAAAACTGATGGAGCGGCGAGGTTCCTTTTATGTGTCAGTGCTTACCGTCTGTAACCCAATTACGGAAATGACCAAGGTGCTAATAAAGAACAGACGCCAAAACGTCACAGGTTCCTTGAAAAGCAAAATACCGGCAATGACCGTACCTACAGCTCCAATAGCGCCCCATACGGCATAGGCCGTGCCAACAGGGATGGGATTCTCACCGCCCATGGCCTTGAATAACAGATACATGCTTATGCCTACGCACACGATAAAAGAAAGCAACCACAGCCACATCTCCTTACCAGAAGTGTGTTGTGCCTTTCCTAAGCTTACGGCAAATCCGGTCTCGAATATGCCGCCAATGATCAATATGATCCAGTTGATGTTCATGTTGGTTTTAATTTATTCCCACCAGTGGGTTTTAATACCCCGAGGCTTGCCTCGATCGAAAAGACAATACCTTATTCATACCTCGTGGGCTTGCCCGCTCGTAACGGTCGGACGGCCCCGAGGTTCTTGATTACAGAGAATTTGGTGAATGTCATTTCTAAAAATACAATTGTTTCAATTAACCCACCAATAAAAGTTACAATTTTATTTAGTTAGAGGTTAAAACCCTGTTCCCGATGACTATTGGGATTCAGTGTTGCAACTTTAGTTTCTATAAATGTTTTAGACATGAACTTGCCCAGCCAACCAGGGGGCTGATACACGAATACTTATGTGTTTTCTCATATTCTTTTCCAGCTAGGTCAATAAGCACACTTTCAGTCGGTCCATATATAATTATGGATTTCCAATCGGTAGTGGTGTATTTATAAAACAACAGCCGATTAGGGATTGTGGTTTATGGATAAGCTTATTCATCTTTAACATGACATTAAAAGAAAGCAGCTTTGATTTTCTTAACTTAGCCATAAAAACAAATGAAAAATATTCTAGTCGTTTTTACTCTTTTATTCTCAATTAATTTAATTTCTCAAACTCCTGTGGCCATGCAAAACAATTCTATTCATCAATTTAAGGTCGAAGCGCTTTCTGGTGGTGAGATCGATTTTTCCGATTTTAAAGGGAAGAAAATCCTGATTGTCAATACCGCTTCAAAATGTGGATATACCCCACAATACGAAGGTCTGGAAGCTTTGTACAATGAACACAAGGATAACTTGGTCGTTGTCGGATTTCCTGCCAATAATTTTGGAGCTCAGGAACCGGGGAGCAATGACGAGATTTCGGCTTTTTGTGAGCAGAATTATGGCGTAAGTTTTCCGATGGCGGCCAAAGTCTCAGTAAAAGGACAGGATATCGCTCCGATATTTGATTGGTTGACTTCGAAAACTGAAAACGGATCTATGGATGTGACTATTAAATGGAACTTTACAAAATTCCTATTGGATGAGAACGGTCAACTTACGGCCTCTTTTGAGAGCAAAGTTAAACCTGAAAGCGAAGAGATTTTGGCATTCCTAAATCCATAATCTTTAAGACCATTTATACTTAAAAATAAGTTAATAAACCAATTTTTGTATCTAAAGTTTAAACACATACGGTAATTTATTTTATATTTGCTGAACTATGAAATTATTTTTCCATAAGATGCTATCTGCTACCTTAGCGACATTAGTGTTGTTTACAACTATGTCGTTTACGATAGATATGCATTATTGTGGAGATCATTTGGTTGATTTCTCTTTATTCGACAAGGTTAAGACGTGCGGGATGGAGAAACAAATACCTACTAAAGATTGCGGTAATGAACTAACAGAGAAATCATGTTGTTCAGAATTGCAGATCGTTATGGAAGGACAAGATGATCTTAAGTTTTCATATGACACACTAAACTTAGAGCAACAAGTTTTTGTTGCCGCCTTTTTCTATTCGTATATCAATCTTTTTGAAGGACTCGACGAAAACATCATTCCTTTTAAACACTATAATCCTCCCTTTCTCATACGGGATATACAAAAGCTACACGAGACTTATTTAATTTGATTTTAAACAGTTCCGATCCGATAATTATCGGAACGGAAAATTAGCCCTTTGGTTCTTACCATTTT
>NZ_BJKB01000019.1 GCF_010725055.1 Gelidibacter japonicus
ACAAACAAATTACTTTGGATGCATTAGAAAAGTGGTTTAGAACCAGCTCCTATAAGCAGATTCTGGTGGGTCGGATCCACCATCTTATAAATAGTTACGTGAAGCTTTTGCTTCACTCACAGCACACATCGAGTAGAACACGGTGGAAATATTGATGGCTTCTCAACAAGTGTCGCCTTTTTTCCAAGTGATCAATTAGGAATTGTAGTGTTGGCAAATCAAAATGGCTCTTCAGTACCAAGCTTAGTGAGAAACACGATAGCAGATCGACTATTGGGTGGAAAGACCACAGATTGGACCAAACGATTTGTAGAAGATCAAGAAAAAGCAAAAAAAATGGAAGCAGAGCTGAAACTTGAAGACAGCGAAACAACACAAGTCAAAAACACAAAACCTTCTCACGTCATGCAAGATATTACCGGAAAATATGAAAATGCGGGTTACGGCAGTTTTAATATTACCGTTGAAAACGACTCTCTATTTGCAAACCTTAAACGTAAAAAACTGTATTTAAAACATTATCATTATGATGTGTTTGAACCCTTTGAAGTGACCAAAACTGGCATCGATACTACCGATTCAGGGACCATGCGATTCAACTTTGCAACTGGCGATGGTGGTGAGATTATAAATGTAACTATGAAAGCAGAAGCAGCCCTCGAACCTATCGCCTTTAAACGTACGCCAAACACCATTGAAGTAAGTAGTGCAGATTTGGAAATGTATGTAGGTGATTACAATATGATGGGCACCACCTTAAAAATCTATATTAAAAACCAGACGGTACTTTATCTCTTTGTACCTGGCCAACCAGAATATGAACTGATACCTACCGAAAAACATAAGTTTTCACTTAAAGTAGCCGATGGGTATAAAATTGAGTTTTTGGAGACTGACAACGTCATTACAGATATGAACCTTATTCAACCGAACGGAACCTTTAAGGCGAAGAAGAAATAAAAGGATTACACATTGTGAAAATCAAAATGAACAATTTTATTCTATACAATGTCGGTAAAAAACAACGAAAGCAGCAAAATTGTCAAGAAATAAAAATCCTATGAAAAAAATAATAACTTTCAGCTTCATCCTTATCACTCTATTCATTTCATCCTGTTCTTCTACAAAAGATCTAACAGTTTCTGAACGTGACGGGAGCTCTTATGAAAAAGCAGTAATCGTTAAAAGTGTTGCTGAAGAATACGAATATGCAAAAAAAGCTTGTCAAGGATGTCAACTATTAGGGCAGTCTTTATCTCAATATAAAAACAAACCTTATGATATATTAAGATTTAAAAACTCAGATGGAGACGAGGTGATTTACTATTTCGATATCTCCAAATTCTATGGAAAAGGATTTTAGATCTATAGGAAAATGTATCTTTTTACTTGTGCCTTTCAGCCTTTTTAGATGCTATAATCAAATCGAACAGACAGAAAACACTCCATACATTAATGGTTTTTTCCACCACAACTTAGAATGCTGACAATTACCTTAACTTCATAAAAATAAAGACGAACACTTTCTTATTTTAAAAAACCATTAGGAACAAGTATTTGATTAGTCTACTACGATTTATTGAAATACTCATTTAACTTCTCCATTGGGCTCGTGGCTCTATTGATAAACCCGTGCGTCAAACTGCTTAGAATCAACACGAGGGCCGCACCGCCAGCCACATAAGAAATGATGACTTCATAATTATAATTGGCAACCGCAATGGCAATGAGTGCCCATGCACCAACCAACGCGAATTCGCGCATGTTGCGCGTCCAAGTAACAATTAAATTAATGATTAAGGCTATAATGATCATAAATATTGTCCATGCCTCATCAGACATGCCAAAACCGCTCCACTCTATTTTTTTTAAATAGGAAGATACATTGGCAATACTTGCTACCGTTACCCAACCGCTATAAAATACAAAAGGCCACCATAAAAACACGATTACTGAAATTGGGGCATCCCACAATTCCATCGCATTGTTCATCACAATTTTCAGTAAAGAGAACAATAACAAAAAGATGAAGACACAGGACAAACCAGTATAGCCATAAAGCCAGAAAAACACCCAAGAAGCAACAAGTATATAAATCCCCAAATGGCAAAAGCGTATCCCGCCGGTGTAAAAAGTGAGTTTAAATTACGTGAAACCTCACCAATGGTTGTATTATTGATAGTACCCGTATTGGAAAGATAATTGATGATAATGGTGATAACGAACACAATACCATTGCTAATTTGTAATATTCTTTTCATAGGAATGCTCTGAGATGTTGCGAATGGTTAAATTGATATCAATTCTTGAGGAAAGATTCAATTTACAAAACAACACGCATTTTATTAACACAATTAAGAATGGTGTTGACTCAAATAAACTCGCGATACTGAAGCACTCTGAAGTCGAAGGTATTAAAATCAGGGTTTTTCGCTTTTAAATGTTGGTATAACGGCATCCTGCTGATAGAAATATTCGCCGCCCCTGATCCTGAAGTAAGGGAGACTGTTTTGATCGTACGGAGTTGTGTTGGATTTTTTGGAGATGAGATACCTGGCTCTTCAACTGTAGTCAGTTTGGCCGGAAGTTCAAATTCGTGGATGCGCGGTACCACATCAGACACCACTTTCAATTTCAATCCGTAAGTTTTCAAATGTCTTCTGAAAAAATATTCAGGGCCGTTTTTGCTATTGCCACCTGTAAACAACAAGGTGTCGATATTGGGATAATCTTGTAGATACCCAATTAAATTTCGCAAATGAATGTTTGTCAAGCCCAAATCTGAGGCGTCCATCTTTTCACGTTCAGCACTCTCAACAATATCGCAGATTCCAATTTTATGTGCAATCAGAAAATCTTTACGCTGTACCACAGCCTCTTCCGAATTATCATATCTTAAATTAAGATCATAAATTTTATCTATAAACAGCCAAAGTGAATTGAAATAACTGCCATAACAAAAATCGACATCCTTTTCAAGCAGTTCACCAACTGAAAAACGCGGTGGTGGCAAAGTTCCAACAATCAGTTTTGTGGTATCTTCTTTTATAAAAGGTGGGTATGGATGCTGATGAAAAAACATTTACAGGCCACTATTCAATTTTTCAACTTCTAGTATGGTGTCCCTGTAAATACTTTGGTTCATTTTTGTCATGTTTTGCATTTCTTCTTGGAGGTCCTTCAGCAGCGCTTTGGCATCATTCAACTTATTGCTTTTTAATAACAATTTTGAAAACGCTACACGCTCATTGTAGTTGGAATAAGGCCTATCAATGAGTTTTAGGAGTTTTTCTGCTTCCTCTGTCCTCCCCTTTTCGGCTAATGCCATTCCGTACAGAAATGGAACTTCCGATTTTTCAAACTCTCTATGATTTTCCAATCCTTCACTAAGAGAAATGACCTGGTCATAATCTTTGATATGGTAATAGGATTTGACCAAATGCTCTATAACAAAGAAGTCGTTTTGGGTCTTGTCGGCCAAGGCCACATTATAATGCTCAATAGCCTTATTATAATCGTTTGATTCGAAGTAGGCATCAGCAAGATTGACCCTATTGAGATAGGTGTCAGCAAAGTCGAGTTTTTCTTCCAAAGCCTTTATTTTATTGGAAGGATTGATTCTTTTCTTTATATTGTCCTGTATTTTATCGGGATTGCCTTTTGTGGAAACCTGGGTAACCAAATACGCCAGACAACCTACCAAAGGCAAGAAAATAATTGCCAAGATCCAATAGAATGATTTTCTATTTTTGAAGAGATGATAAATACAAAAGGCTTGAAAAGCAATAATAAAATAAAAATACATCTGTTAAATTATGTTTAAAGTCTGAAGGTATCGGTTTGTAGATATAAAAATTGAGTACCTTCAGGATTACTTCATTTTAACTACAATAAATTCTTACAACAATGGGAAAAGGCGATAAAAAAACGAGACGAGGAAAAATTCAACGTGGCTCTTACGGCGTGAAACGTCTTAGGATAAAGAAAAGACCAACCACACTTGAAAAAATCAATTTAGAGAAAAAATCTAAACCTTAAGTAGGGGTTGAATTTTATTCTATCACACGTTGGTCATCTTGTAAAAACCAATTTATTTTCTACAGATAATTTTTCATGAAATCTGTAGTTTTCCCTGTCAAAGCCCTTGACATCATCAAGAGTCTCTGCATTATTATCTATAATATAGCGGGTCATTAGGCCGCGTGCTAATTTAGCATAAATCCCAATAGTTTTATATTCTCCATTTTTCAATTCTTTGAAATCTACATCCACGACTGGAACTTTTAAGGTTTTCTTGTCTATGGCTTTAAAATATTCAACACTTGCTAAGTTAAGGAATATCTCATCATCTTTCAACTCGGCATTTAAAGCTTTTGTAATGTTTTCTTTCCAAAATTCGTATAAATTCTTATTTTTTCCGATGCTTAATTTGGTGCCCATTTCCAAACGGTAAGGCTGTATCAAATCCAATGGTTTCAAAATGCCATACAAACCAGAAAGGATGCGGACGGTATCCTGGACCTTATCTATTTTATTTTTAGGAATGGTGTAGGCTTCCAAACCTCTGTAAACATCACCGCTAAAGGCATAAATAGCAGGTCTTGCGTTAGCTGCTGTAAATGGAGTTTGCCAGTCTTGATTACGCTCAAAATTAAGCTGGCTCAGGTCTTTAGAAATTCCCATGAGCTCTGCTAAAGCCTTGACTGATTTTTTTTTGAGGACTTTATTAAGACGCTCTGATTGCTTTAAAAATTCAGGATGCGTGGCTTTATCTGTAGGTAATTCTGTTTCAAAGTCTAGGCTTTTTGCGGGCGATAATACAAGTTTCATAGTTGCTCCAACCAAATGGATGTTGTTTTTAGAATTAATAAGCTCTTAATCTGCAAAGTTACGAATCAAATCGCAATTAATTAAGCGATAGAGATCGACAACAATAATTCCTTCACAAAAACAGTATTTAAAAACTTATTAAGCAAATGACACCTATAAACTTTTTATATTTTTAATGTGGAGTCCAATAAAACAATCATCCTTACAGCCGTTAATGACATAACCACAAGTAGAAATCAATCCGTTATTTCCAGTTTCGAAGTAGGTCTTGGCATTTTTTCTTTTTATCAACCAATCATTTTTAGCTTTAGCATAGATTTCATCCATAGTTAAAGGCTCTGCAGCTTGATTTTGGTGACTTCCAACTTCTTGTCCACTCTCAATCCACTCTATCTCCTCCTCAGGAATTTCGCCTAAATCATCAGGAGCAACATACTTAAAATGTCTCTCAACAACTTCTCCATTAGATATCGTTATCTTGATTTCCCATGAAAAACCTATCCAAGAACTACCAAGAACCGTGTATTGATAAGAGTCTGCAGAAAGATCCTTAAAATGCAGCCAAGCTCTATAGCTTTTTTCGAAGTCATACTGATAATTAAAATCATCATCAGATGAGCAAGAAATCACTAAACTTCCAATCAGCAAGAATACAGTGAGGTAAATTTTACTTTTCATAACTTTTGATACCATAATCTATTCGTTAGATGTAAACTTACTGAATTGGTTGCGTCAAATATCTGTAAGATCCCAATCTACAAAGATACAAAATAAAATAGCAACTACCTGATTCACTGCGCAAAAGGAGTGTTGAACCATTGGTATTATGAAATTACGATCTCGGAAGAGTTTTGTAATTGAAAGGATCTGATTGATTTCCCCATCTGGATCGTTTTGGGAGAAAACGAATGGTGAAAACCCGAGCTTTTCAAATTCATTGGAATGTCATTCGCTGATAAGATAAATCAGTAAAGAATTTGATTATTCTATGTCCATATCCTTATGCTTCGCGTAATGCTGCCATTTGGCAATGCAGTCTTGCATGTCCTGTGGGATATCTGAGTCGAAACTCATAAACTTACCTGTGGTAGGATGTTCAAAGCCCAAAGTTTTGGCGTGAAGTGCCTGGCGCGGTAATATTTTAAAGCAATTGTCAACAAACTGTTTGTACTTTGAAAAGGTCGTCCCTTTTAAGATTTTATCGCCACCATAACGCGCATCATTAAAAAGTGTATGCCCAATATGTTTCATGTGCACACGGATTTGGTGCGTACGGCCAGTTTCCAACTTACAGGACACTAATGTGACGTAGCCCAAACGTTCAATCACCTTATAATGAGTAACAGCAGGTTTGCCCTTGCCTTCATCATCATTTAAATAAACGGTGTTTTGCAACCTGTTTTTAGGATGCCTGCCAATATTGCCTTCAATAGTCCCCTCATCTTGCTCCACATTGCCCCATACCAGAGCAATATATTCGCGCTCACTGGTTTTATTGAAGAATTGTTTTGACAAATTGGCCATGGCCGCTTCGGTCTTGGCAATGACCAACAGTCCACTGGTATCCTTGTCAATACGATGCACCAAACCAGGCCTGTTACTGGAATTGTTGGGCAGATTATCAAAATGAAAAGTCAGGGCGTTGATCAACGTACCCGAATAATTCCCATGGCCAGGATGCACGACCATACCTGCTTCCTTATTGATCACAAGGAGATCATCATCTTCAAATACAATATTCAGTGGGATGTCCTCTGGAGTGAGCAAATATTCATAAGGTGGATGCTCAAAAAGCACACGTATCTTATCAAAAGGCTTGACCTTATAATTGGATTTTACAGGAACGTCATTAACATAAATACTACCGTTTTTTGCAGCTGCCTGAATTTTATTACGGGTGGCGTTCTCGATGAAATTCATCAGGTATTTATCAATACGAAGTGGGGTCTGCCCCTTTTCTGCCGTAAAAGCGTAATGCTCATAAAGCTCATCATCATTTTGATCGTCTAAATCTGGGGTGTTTTCTATCATTCTTCGTCTATACCTCTATTACCATTCCCCAAAACAACATCTATCTTTGAGGTCATCGGCAGTAAATCACCCGCATTGACCGGTTTGCCTTCAAAGGAGATGGATTGTACTTCATCTTTACCAATATCGTCAATGTACGATATTTTGCCCACTTCAAAACCAATGGCCTCTAATGTTGGTTTGGCCTGACGGAAAGTACGTCCAACCACAATAGGCACTTCCACTTTACGGTAGCCTGACGGATTTAGAATCAAATAAATTTTTCGGTCTTCTTTGACCTGACTGCCAGCTTTTGGATACTGTTCAATTACTGAATATTTAGGATAATTAGGATTGTAGTTGGCAGAGTCTTGAATTTCCATTGTCAACTGATTATCTTTCAATAAAATGCCTGCAGTTTCAATAGATTTTCCCGCCAAATCCGGAACCGTCACAAAACTGCCATGGTTGGTACGGTAATCTAACCACTTCAACATTAAAAAAGACAGAACTATTATTGCAACAATGGCAAGAATAATCTGTTTTAAAAACGCTTTACTCGTTAAAAATTTTATTAGACTCATGAAAATTGTTATAAGTGGCAAAGATATATAAAACCAACCGTTTTTTCTTTTCCTTTTATTGTGATATTTTTGTTTTGGAATATCATCCATTAATTCACGAATGTATAACTTTTATAACTTCTAAATATTGCTGTTTCACTACATAATTTAAAATAGTTGTCTTTAAAGTTTTGTGAACCACAAGAAAAGAATATATGCATTCGTGGCAGAAAGAGTAACTTAAAATAAGAATCCCTAATAATAATCCCTCCCGATGGCTTTCACCATCGCGGGAAATAAATATGAAAAAGAACGTTGCCATCATCATGGGAGGATTTTCGAGCGAATTCGAGATTTCCCTTAAAAGCGGACAGGTAGTCTATGAAACCCTTGATCCAAACAAATACAATCCATTTCGGATTCATATCTTTAAAGAAAAATGGGTCTATGTAGATACCAATGACAACGAATATCCCGTTGACAGGAATGATTTTTCGATTTCAGTTGATGGACATAAGATCAATTTTGACTGTGTATTCAACGCCATACACGGCACTCCAGGAGAAGATGGATTTATGCAAGGGTATTTGGCATTACTGGACATCCCACAGACCAGTTGCAATATGTACCAAGCGGCACTTACTTTTAACAAGAGGGATTGTTTGAGTACTCTAAAACCTTATGGCATTAGAACAGCAGAATCTTATTATGTGAATTTAGGTGATAGCATTGATGAAGATGCCATTATTGCCAAGGTAGGTTTGCCTTGTTTTGTGAAAGCCAATAAAGCTGGAAGCAGTTTTGGGATAAGTAAAGTCTATAAAAAAGAGGAGTTTAACAAAGCCTTGGAAGTTGCATTTAAAGAAGATGATGAAGTAATCATCGAGTCTTTTTTGGATGGCACAGAAGTATCTGTTGGGGTCATTACATATAAAGGTGAAGTTACCGTACTTCCCATTACCGAAATTGTGAGCAATAATGACTTTTTTGACTATCAGGCCAAGTATTTGGGACAGTCGCAAGAAATTACGCCTGCAAGATTGACAGATATACAAGAGGAAAAAGTAAGGACTGTTGCCAAGAAAGTGTATGAGGTCTTAAAAATGAAAGGCTTTAGTCGCAGCGAATTTATCTTTAAGGATGGTGAACCACATTTATTGGAGGTCAACACTGTTCCGGGAATGACCAAGGCAAGCATTTTGCCCCAACAAGCTGCTGCAGCCGGTATTGGTTTAGCGGATTTGTTTGAAAATGCGATTGAAGAATGTTTGAAGAATGTTTGAAGAAGTAATGTTCACATAGATGGAATGGCAACTCTGTTAAATCTTTCTAAAAAAGAATTGTATATTTAGGTCTAATTAAAAATGAGATTCCCTCGTTCGAGGGAACGATAAAGGTTTATCGATGAAACGCGCACTATTCCCAGGGTCTTTTGATCCGCTTACTTTAGGTCATTTTGACATCATCAATCGCGGATTAAAAGTCTTTGATGAAGTGGTGATTGCCATTGGTATTAACGCTGACAAAAAGTACATGTTCTCTTTAGAAGATCGCTTAAAATTCATTAAAGAGGCTTTTAAAGATCAACCCAAGGTGAAGGTGATGACCTATAAAGGTTTGACCATCGATTTTTGCAAAGAGATAGATGCACAGTTCATTTTGAGAGGCTTACGCAATCCTGCCGATTTCGAATTTGAAAAGGCCATTGCACATACCAACCGAAAGCTCTCAAAAATTGAAACCGTCTTTTTACTGACTGCTGCGAGTACATCCTATATTTCCTCTTCAATTGTCAGGGATGTCATCAGAAATAATGGAGATTATACGGTATTGGTGCCGGATAGTGTTCGGGTTTTATAAAATTACAAACCCCATCAAAAATAAGTTTTTTTCTATTTAAAGATTTTTGAAAGGCTCAACAGACGAAATTGAAATTGAAGTTGCCCGCCGGATGGGCAGGACATTGTTCTTAACTTAAAAAGTGGAATTCTGAATCATCTCCCGTAGATTCCATTCTACCCCTACCATCCATCAAATTAAATTATTTCTCTTAGCTTTTTGAACCGCTTCAATTTTGTTGTGCACTTGCAGTTTTTTGTAAATATTTTCTATGTGTTTGCGTACCGTTCCAGTGGAAAGGATTAGGTTTTCGGCGATTTTATTATAGTTCAATCCCTTGCTTAATTGTTCCAGGACTTCAGTTTCTCGCGACGTTAGCTGGATATCTTCTTGATCTTTTCTATTTTCTATATTGATAGGGTTTCTGAGCAATTTCAAAGTTTTTAAAGCTATGGATGGATTCATCGCCGCACCGCCGTTTAAGGTTTCCAAAATACCACTGTGTAGGTCTTTAGCATTGATTTCTTTCAACAAATAGCCGTCTGCTCCCGCTTTAATGGCGTTAAAAATATTTTCGTCATTGTCAAAAACGGTCAGCATGATTATTTTAATGTGAGGGTATTTGTTTTTGACCAACTCTGTGGTTTCGATTCCGTTTAATACCGGCATCTCAATGTCCATCAAAATCAGATCGAGGTTGGAATTATCTTCCAACTTAGTCAACAATTCGGACCCATTTAATGCTGAAAACTTAAAATTCAAATCCTCAAAAAAAGAGAGTTTCTCCTTAACTGCAGAAATTAAAAATGAATTATCATCTGCTATAGCTATTTTGATGTTCATATATAGTTATTTTGATTGGCCAAAGTCTAAATTTCGATAATTATTAACGGTTTTACTATACGTCAAACGTCGTATTTGTGATCTGCAATGGCAACACTATATTGACTTTGGTTCCTTTGTTATTAATTGATTCAATCGAGATTTCTGCTCCAATATCATTTGCTCTTTTATTCATATTGTTTATGCCGTTACCCATCCGTACAGTTTCCGAGTCAAATCCTTTGCCATCATCTGATATTGAAATTTTTAATAGTTGACTGTCCGACTGAATTTTAATGGCAATGTGTTGTGCGTTGGCATATTTAAGGGCATTGTTCATGGCCTCCTGAATAATGCGATAGATATTCATCCCGTCAACGGAAGAAAATATGATTCCAGTATTCAGTCCATCATCCGATTCAAAACTAAAGCTCACATTCTCTGAGGTAGTATTCGCTTTATCAACAAAATTGGAAATACGGATCCGCAAATCCTCCAATGAGACTTCATTTTTATTCATGGCCCAAATAGTATCCCGCAACTCATAGATGGTGGTGGTCGTGAATTCGCTGATAAACCTCAGTTTGGCACTCAACTTATCAGGTAATTGAAAGCCATATTTAAGATTGTCCAAAGACGAAATAATAAAGGTCAATTGTGCGCCAATATTGTCATGCAAATCCCTGCTGATTCGTAAGCGTTGTTCTTGCAATCTGTTTTGGGTTTCAATTTTAATCAAGGCATCCTTGAGTTGATTTTCCTTCTGAAGTTGATGATTTTTAAGCTTCTGTTGATTGTAAAGCAACAGCCCTATTAGGGTCAATACTACTGCTAAGCCAAGAAGCCCAACAATATAGCTGTTCTTTTTACTCAAATCGAGTTCCTTTTCAGCTAAATCAGCACGTTGGGAAAGAATCTCCTTTTCCTTTTTCTCGGTTTGATATTCAATTTCCAATTTTGCTACTTTACTATTGGTTTCAATATTGAGAAGGCTATCTTTTAAATTGGCATAATTTTTAAAATAGTAAAGGGCAGTTTTTGTATCATTTTTGGCTTCGTAATATTGGGAGTACATATTTAAAGCAGTTTCAATATCCACCGCGGCTTTGGATATATTGGCATAATGATAAGCACTGTCAATATAGATTTTCGCATCATCAACACGATCATTTTCCAATAAAATTTGAGCCATATTATTATAGCTCGCACCAACACCTGCCAGATTTCCAATTGTCTTTTCTATACTCGCAGATTGATTAAAATATGCCATTGCCGAATCAATCTCCTGCATATAGTAGAAAACGGCCCCAACATTGTTGACAGACTCGGCTATTCCCTTTTGGCTTTTGAGGGAAATTTCAATCGCTAATGAATTTTTAAAGTAGTTAAGGGCTTTATCCAATTTGCCATCATTAGCATACAGAATGGCAATGTTGTTATAAGCATCTGACATTCCTTTTTGGTCGTTTTTCTTTTCAAATATAGTTATGGCTTTCAAATGATTTTCGATTGCTTTAGAATTCATTCCCAAATAACTATATACCATTCCAATATTATTGGTTACAGTGGCCTGCTCAATCACGGCATTTTCTTTTTCATATATATCTAAGGCCTTTAAGTACGCAATAAGGGCTTCTTCATAATTGCCCAAACTACGGTTGCTTGCGCCAATATTATTATAGGCCGAGGCCAAAGCAAGCTCGTCTCTTGCATCTGCCAACCCCTCTTCCGATAAGGCTTTCGCCTTTTGAAATTGGCCTAAATCCCGGTAAACGATTCCTAAATTATTTTTTGAGAGGGCTACTATTGATTTCTGCTTGTTTTTTTGAGCGACATCAAGAGCAATTTGCAAAATGAGCAGCGCTTTTTGAGGATCTTGTTTGTATAATGCCATAGCCGAATCGTTTAGCTTTTCGGCATTTTCCTGAGAAAAACCTTGAGTGATAAAACCAAACAACAAGAAGCAAACAAATATTTTCAAGGCCTTTATACGTATTGTCATTGTTAAAGTACTGATTTTGATTTTATTTTCGTTTTGAATACCATTAAGTTCTAAATGACAAAACTCACCTTAGTCCCCCTATTTATATAGGATTCAACTTCAAACTTACCACCAATTTCATGAATCCTTTTTTGCATATTCAACAGACCGTTTCCCTTTTCCACATTAGTGCTGTCAAACCCTTGGCCATCGTCTGAGATTGTAAATTTCAAATGCTCTAAGAAATTTTCTACCTTAACTTTAATCGTTTTTGAGTTGGAGTGTTTAATACTGTTGTGAATGGCTTCCTGAATGACTCGATGGATATTAACCCCTTCCATCGAATTGAATTTCCTTTTAATATCTACATCTTTGTCAACCTGAAATGTAAAATTGATTTTTCCTTCAAAGACATGTGCTTTATCAATATAATTTGAAAGTCGAGATTGCAAGTCTTCAAAAGTAATTTCAGTTTTATTCATTGCCCAAATGGTATCGCGCAATTCATAAATGGTTTCAGTAGTGAAATCGCTGATACTCGTTAGTTTGTCGTTAAGTTTTTGGTCCGTAATTTTAAAACCATATTTCAAATTATCGATTGATGATATAATAAAAGCTAATTGTGCACCAATATTGTCATGTAGATCCCTACTGATTCTGAGACGTTGCTCTTGGAGTCGGTTTTGAGTCTCAATTTTCAATAAAGCGTCTTTCAACTCACTTTCCTTCTCCAATTGTTGATTCCTCAATTTCTGCTGATTGTAAAACAAATAACCAATAAAGATCAAGATCACAGCGAAACCTATAATACCAAAAAGTTGGGCGTTTCGTTTTTGGATAATCAAATCACGTTCTGCCAAATCTGCACGGTGAATTAGAATTTGCCGCTCTTTATCAGCCGTTTTGTAACGCTCGCCCATTTCAGCAATCTGACGAGTCTTAGTTTCATTTAGGAGGGAGTCTTCTATCGATTTATATTCTATATAATTATTCAATGCGCTTTTATAATCGCCTTTTTTCACATCTAACTCATGAAACCTATAATACGCCTCCAATTGGTATTTTCGTGTTCCGTATTTTAAAGTGTTCTGCATGGCGCTATCTAAAATCTTTTTCGCCTCAATGAAGCGTTTGGTCTCTAAATAGATTTTACCCAAATTGACCAAAGTCACCCCTTTTCTTGATTCAAATCCGGGTACTGCGAGAGATTTCAAAGTATATTCTTCCGCTCTTTTATAGTCTTTTAGCTTGGAGTAGGTGTTGCCAATATTAGAATAAGTCGTCCTTGAAAATGCAAGGTCATTAATACTCTCGCTTAATCTTGCTGCTTTTTTATTATAATACAAAGCACTGTCAAACAGTCGCTTATTAAAATTATCTTTTTCCGCCAATTCATCATAAGCTATTCCAATACGCCCATAACAGTGTGCTTCTCCTTTTTCGTTTCCAATCCGTTTGGCAATTTTTAAAGCTTGTCTATTCCAGTTTATCGATTCCTCAAATTCGTACATGCGATCATAGATGTACCCAATGAAGGACATGTCTCTTAAAATATTTTCCTCAATGTCGTTTATTTTGTTAAACTCCAAGGATTTGAAACCATAATCCAATGCTTCTGGAAACTCCGAAAACAAATTATGAATTTGAGATTGCTCGAAATAAACGTCTTTTAAAGACCGATCTTCAGAGTCTTCTAAAATCGCCGTCGCCTCTTGGAAGTAATCCAAAGCTCTTAGAGATGATGATGGTGAAATAATCTTTCCTTTTAAAAACAGGGCTCTTCCTTTAGATTGAGCATGGTTAATGGCTGTTGCATTTTGGAGGAGTAATTCAGTATATATCGTTGCTACAGAATCATTTTTAGAAAGATAAAGAGAAGCCAAATTATAATAGAGTTCAAGTTTTTCTTTATCATTCGCAGATTTTAGACGGTTTTGAAATTTTATTATTTGAAGGGAATCTGCTTTGGTTAAAGCTATTGTAGAATTTTGACCATTATTTTGGCCATGGGAGGATACGGTACAAAAGAATATCAGAATCAAAAGTACCTGTCTCATGTTAAGCATTTGAAATAAAAAAAGCATCAGTAACAAACCACATTTTTCAACGATGGAAATAACTGACGCCTTTTTAAGAAAACTGATTAATAGCATGACCAATATAACTCTAAATGTTAGTGTAGTTGGATTTTTTCGACAAAAAGCAATTAAAAAAGATTAAGCGTAATTGGTTAATAATCACGCTTAATCCTCAAATTAAATCCCCAATTTAATTATTAAGATCGTAGGCGTAGATCGTCTTATCATTTGCCTTATAATAAAGTACTCCAGCAACATCATCTACTTGATATTCGGGCTTTTTATCCTTTAAAACAATCTCCTTATCAACCTTTCCAGTATCTTTATTTACTTTTACCAGACCAACGCCATCATCCAATTTTGTAAGGATGAATTGCGCATTTTCGGTAGCTGCAGTTGCTTTAAAACGTTTGGACATCATTGTAAATGATGCATCGCCAATGGATGCAAACATGTCTGCAGCGCGTTGGTTTTCTTTACCGTAATCATTATAGTTTCTTAAATCGTTGCTGCTTCCAAATCCTGTTTTATTCATCCCAGCCTGTGCCGCATGTGCCATGGACAACCCAGTTGCCGCTACAGCTACCACCCCGCCTAGTGCTTTCATGAATCCACTTTGACCTGGCGATTTAAAATACCCATGATATTTTTGATCGCCATTATCTTCCAACAGCATCATGTTTTGAGATGAAGCCATAAATATATTCCCATTGCGCATTTCCATTGCATTTGCTGCTTCTTTTTCATCAAACTTCACTTTGGCCAGTTCAGAAACATCACCTGAATCAGCATCAATGGCATACACTGTATCATCAGCAGCAATAAGGTATCTGTTTTTGGCGCTATCATAAGTTGAAGCCACCGCAACCGAATTTTTATATTTTAAAGGTTTATTCCATACTTGGTCACCTGTTTTCAAATCAACAATATTGGCATCTTCACTGGTGATATAAATCAACCCTTGAGGCGATTCGGCCATGACCAAAATATTTTCACCTGTTTTTAAAGGTTTTTTAAACAATGTGTTTCCGTCAAAGGAGATCTTGTTGATTCCTCCCTGTTGGATGCCAAATAAGATCCCATCATCCTGAACATAAAAATGCTGGACATAACCTTTGGTTTTTGGCGCTTTGTCCCACAAATCCTCTCCTGATGCTGCACTTAAAAAAGCTATTTCAGATTCATTTTTTGCCGCAAATACACTCGAACTTCCACCATCACTCTTGTCGCTGACCACCGCCAATCCCTGAGGAAGAATCTGGAAATTGGAGATATTGCCTTGTACTTTACGATCATCTTTCCAGAGTTCAGCGCCATTATCGCCTATTTTATGGATGCGGGTGTTTTTACCATTGGAAGTTGTTTCAAATCCGTAGATTTCCTTTTCAGTAGCATCAGCAACCATCCAATTAATCCCTTTTATTTTATTTGTCCATATATCTTCGCCAGTATGGGATTTTGCAATTAAGCCCTGCGCAGTAGGAAGAATTAACATGTTTTTTAAAAGTAATGGTGTTCCGGTAATACTTAAATCTTTAGCAATACCAACCCGACCTGGCTTATCCAAGAAAAAGCTATAGTCTATTTTTGACGTTGCCAAATCATAAACTGCGACTTTTGGTGTAGATTTTTCAAACTTATCTCCTTCCTTTTGAATGCCACTTATAATCAATTTATTCTGTGGCAACACCACATTAATAGTGAATACTTGGTTCCAATTATCAGTATCTGAATTGAAAATTACTTTCCCGGTCATATAATCGATGACGGCTCGTTTAGTTTTGGCGATACCGGCAAATTTAGAACCCACTCCTTGTGAAACGATGATATATGGGGAGTTGGGAACAAAGTCAGTTTCTTCCGGTTTAAGTTTACCAAAATTGTTGAACTTAAAAACTGGTTGACTTTCAGTTGGTCTAATCCCGACCAAACCTTCATTTGTGGCCACAACTAAAACTCCTCCAACGGTAAGTGACATCTCATTTATACTTGATCCAAGATCATAATTTTGATTTGGAGTTTCAGCTTTTTGGGCAATTACGGAAGTCGTTCCGATAAATAGTGCAAGTAGTGTTAATGCTTTAAATTTTAATACTTTCATGATTATTGTTTTTTAAGATTAAATGAACCGTCTGTGATATTTTTCATACTGTTATTGGTAGTGCTTTTTGCTTTAAATTTGAAAGTACCAATGACATGGGTACTTGTTTCTTCTGAAATTTTAATTTCACCAACAACGCCAGAGTCCTGGTATGGTGCAGACCAAGTTGGAGAATTGGTTGGATCGGAAATTTTGGGTTCAATATAAGAGGCAATAATAAACACATTGGAATCTTTCAATTCGTAAGTTCCCACGCCTTCATAACCAAAAATCGTTATGTTAATTCCTTGAGATGCCGTATTTCCTTGGAGCACCAAAGTATTCTGTCCGCCCCCAGAAGTCTTCGATGCAAACGAGGTGATCTCCATAGACGAAAATTGCGCACCTTCCACTTTGGCTTTTATAATGCCTGACGCAGCATCGCTTCCATCGCCTCCATTATCGTCTTTTGAACAGGACATTAAACTTGCGAAGACAACTGTTATTAGCAGTAGTTTTTTTAATTTTTTCATAGTTGAAATGTTAAGGGGTTTATAATATTCCAAAATTGCAATTAAAGAGAAGGGGAATCAATACGACATATGCCGTATATTTTGGGGAAACGAAACGTGCCTGAATGTAGCTTTTGGGTATGGGCGAGCTATGATTAGGAAATTAGGCGATTAGAAATTAGTATATTTGACTATCGAATACTGAATGTTGAATATTGAATACTGAAGTTTAATCGGGCATGAAATCTCGAACTTGAAACTTGAAACTTGGAATTTGGAATTTTCAGGTCTATTCCGAAAACAATAAAATCTGTTTTCTTAATTCATCCTTAGATGTTTTGCCATCATAAAGTTTCTCAACCAGGTACTCGAGAACTTTTGTGTCTTCCCGAACGGCAGAAAGACCAATATCGATAAGCGATTTAAAAAGTATAAGTAAAAGCGTTGCCGTGAGTGTTGCATCAACAAATAGTATAAAGAAAAATAAAGCAATTATGACTGTAAATTGCTGAATCACAATTCGAACATAGGGTTTATACATAATTTCATAAGCGGCAAACTCAAGATGTTTTTGAGGCAGCATAAAATCAAAAATGAATTTCACCAGTTGCGTTCCTATTAATATAGGAAGGACGTAAGCCATACCTTCCAGAGTCAGTATCCCACGATAATTTTCAATGATGTGAAACGGTTCTTTGACAAAAGTTTGACCATCTATTCCGACGATGACAAAAACAAAAAGAGATTGTATCGCTACGAACATGCCGTAATGGAACATAAAGAAAAGAACCAAAAAACCAATAGATTTGCCTGAGCCATCGTATCGCGAAGCTGCCACCATCTTAAACACATTAAAAACGCCGATAATCAGTGTCTCTAAAAAATAACCAAATAAAATGGCATAGGGGGCGATTTTTCCCATCAGAAGGAAGCTTACTAAAAATACAATACTCATCCACGCATACGAATTGTTGCGATTGGGCACAAAAACAGAAAACAGCATAGGCTTGCTTTTTTTACAAATAAAAACTTTTGACGCCTACAAACCTATACGATGAAATACGTATTTCGAAAAATATCCTTTTTTATGCTCGTAGAGGCGCGAAGACGAAAAGTTAAAGCTGTTTGAGATGGTTGTTCTTTTACTTTTATGATGTGAGGTTGTTAACTAATCAAGTACTAAGAATGTACTTCTGTTCGCAGCGACGTGGAGACGCAAAGTTTAAGTGTTCAAAATTTGTTAACTATTCTCGTTATTCCGGTTTTGATTAATGGCCTATTACAGTTAATCAACAATCCCAATTTCAAGCCGGTGAGCTTTAAATAAGTCAGTACCTGTTTTGGATGAACGGGATGATTTCTTCAACAGATTTTATTTCAACAATGACTTTTTGTTCGACGATCAAGTCCGTTCTATAACCAATATCGAGTTTAACATCTTTCCATAAAACAGGAAGTGGTTTTCTCTTTCAACATTCGATCCTTGAGTTCATAACTCATAATATAGGATTTCTTCTTAAACAGATTCTAACAAACCAGGTACCCAATGAACATGAATGTGATAACGAGCATCTATGTTAATACCAGAAATCTCATTCTCAGGCATAGTTTCTTTTTCTCGCAGAGGCGTGAAGGCGCTAAGCCTTTAATATTTCATACTTATGTATTTTTAGCTCCAATAAATATTATTATCCATTCAAGCTCTGTGTCACTGCGACTCCGTGAAAAATTAAATTGACGCCTCTTCAAGAGATGGCACTTGAACCCATTCTAAGATAAACTATTTCAAATACCCCTCAGCAGCCTCCAAGGCCTCTTCAATCCCATCTGGATTCTTTCCTCCGGCTGTTGCAAAAAATGGCTGTCCACCACCACCGCCTTGGATATGTTTACCCAATTCGCGGACAATAGCTCCTGCATTTAAACCTCTACTTTCTACTAGCTCTTTAGAGATATAACAGGATAACAATGCCTTTCCTTCATTTTCGGCTGCAAACAACAAGAATAAATTGTCGTATTGCTGCCCCATTTCAAAAGAAAGATCTTTGATCCCTGAGGCATCCAAATCCACTTTCCTAGCTAAATACAGGATACCGTTAATCTCTGTCAGTTCGTTTTTAAGATCGCCCTTCAAGTTTTTGGCCTTCTCTTTTAATAGATTCTCGATTTGTTTTTTTAATTCAGCATTCTCACTTTGTAAGTTCTGGATTGCCTTTACTGGCTCCTGTGCATTATTTAGCAGTCCTTTGATTTCGTAGAACGCACGGTCATGGTCTTGGTAATAATCTTTTACCGCATCGTTGGTAATGGCCTCAATGCGACGTATGCCTGAAGCTACAGCACCTTCGGATACAATCTTGAAATACCATATGTCTCCAGTATTTTTGACATGGGTTCCACCACATAATTCAAATGACTTCCCAAAGCGAACGGTACGAACGGTATCGCCATATTTTTCACCAAAAAGTGCAATGGCACCTTCCTCAATAGCTAATTCCATGGGGATGTTGCGCTGTTCCTGAAGCTGTAACTTACCATCAATACGTGCATTGACAAAATCTTCCACATCGTTTAATTCTTCCGGAGTCAGTTTTGAAAAATGTGAAAAATCGAAACGAAGGTATTTTGAGTGCACGGCACTTCCCTTTTGCTCCACATGTTCACCCAATACTTCACGTAAAGCTTGATGTAACAAGTGGGTTGCCGTATGATTGGACTCCGTTCTTCTTCGCTGTTTTTGGTCTACTGAGGCTTTAAATGTTCCTTTAAGATCTTTAGGCAGGTTTTTGGTGAAATGAATGGCCACATTGTTTTCTTTCTTAGTATCCAAAATATAAACAATATCGCCGTTACTATCTGTCAAATACCCCTTATCACCTACTTGTCCTCCACCTTCCGCATAAAATGGTGTCAGATTGAATACCAATTGGTACATTTCGCCGTCTTTTTTAGAAACGACTTTTCTGTAGCGGGTGATTTTTACATTGGTTTCAAGAAAATCATAACCGATAAACTCCTGCACGTCATCTTCCAGCAAAATCGTCCAATCTTCTGTGGACATTTCACTGGCAGCACGCGAACGGTCTTTTTGCTTTTTCATTTCAAGATGAAATCCCTCTTCATTCAATTCCAATCCTTTTTCTCTCAGAATTAAAGCCGTTAGGTCTATTGGAAATCCGAAGGTATCATAGAGTTCAAATACTTTTTCTCCCGAGATGATTTTTGAATTTGACTCTTCAACAACTTTATTTAAAAGTACTAAACCTTGATCCAAAGTCCGTAAAAACGATTGTTCCTCTTCTTTGATAACGTTTTCAATCAACTGTTTTTGTGATTTTAACTCTGGAAAAGCATCCCCCATTTTCTTGGTCAATACATCCACCAATCTATAAATAAAAGGGTCTTTCTGATCTAAAAAAGTAAAACTGTAACGAATGGCTCTTCTCAATATTCGACGGATGACATACCCCGCTCCTGTATTGCTTGGCAACTGTCCGTCAGCAATAGAAAATGCCACGGCACGCACGTGATCGGAAATAACCCGTATGGCAATGTCAACATCCTCATTTTCTCCATAAGGTTTTTCGGCAATGGTTTCTATCTCACGGATAATAGGTGTAAACACATCCGTATCATAATTTGACTGTACGCCCTGCAATACCATACAGAGACGTTCAAACCCCATGCCTGTATCAATATGTTTTTGAGGTAATGGCTCCAAAGAACCGTTGGCTTTTCTATTGTATTGCATAAATACAAGATTCCATATCTCAACCACTTGAGGGTGATCCATATTCACTAAGGTCTTGCCATCAACGGCAGATTTTTCTTCCGCTGAACGAATATCCACATGAATTTCACTACATGGCCCACACGGGCCCTGTTCGCCCATTTCCCAAAAATTATCCTTTTTGTTGCCCATCAAAATGCGATCTTCAGAGATAAAAGTCTTCCACAAATCATAGGCCTCCTGATCCATTGGCAGATTATCTTCATCACTGCCTTCAAAGACGGTGACATAAAGGATGTCCTTATCTATTCCATACACGTCAACCAACAATTCCCAAGCCCAAGCAATAGCCTCTTTCTTAAAATAGTCTCCAAAACTCCAGTTGCCCAGCATTTCAAACAACGTATGGTGGTAGGTATCATAACCAACCTCTTCCAGATCATTGTGTTTTCCCGAAACGCGAAGACATTTTTGTGTATCAGCAATCCTCTTGTGTTTTGGCTGTGCATTGCCTAAAAAATATTCCTTAAAAGGGGCCATTCCAGAATTGACAAACATTAAGGTAGGATCATCCTTCAAAACCATTGGTGCAGAAGGCACAATACTATGTTGTTTGTCCTTAAAAAAGTTTAAAAATGTGGAACGTATATCTTGAGATTTCATTTTGATAAATTGATGTCTTATTTTATATTACAATTGTGAATATGACCGATTATTTCACAAATTTATTTTAAAGTTTGCATATCGCTGGTCCAGTTTAATCGAGAATCATTTAGTTTTACTAAATTTACAAATAAAATATTTTGTAGGTTTGTTCGTTTGGTTCATGTATAAAGACTTTTTACTGTCTTTTTAACTGTGCAAAAATAGTATAAATTAGGAAATGAGTAAGGTAAAATATTATTACGATTCAGACACCCTCTCTTATAAGAAAATAGAGCGTAGAAAAAGAAACACTTTTAAGTATGCTTCAATTTTTATTTTAGGCTCAGCGCTGTTCGGTTTCTTATTTGTGTTTTTGGCAAGTCAGTTCATACAGTCCCCAAAAGAGCGCGCTTTGGCAAGAGAGCTCCAGCATATGGAATTGCAGTACCAATTGCTTAACAAAAAAATGGATGAGGCACAAGCAGTATTGGCCAACGTTGAACAACGTGACAACGCCATTTACCGTCTCTATTTTGCCGCCAATCCTATTCCTGAAGAACAGCGTAAAGCGGGTTTTGGAGGAATCAATCGTTATAAGGCTCTGGAGGGTTTTGATAATTCAAAAATTATCATTGATGCCAACAAACGTATGGACATTTTACTTAAACAGATTGTGGTCCAATCAAAATCACTGGACGAAATCGCGATTTTAGCTGAGGATAAAGAAAAATTTTTGGCCTCCATTCCCGCCATTCAGCCAATAAACACTGAAGACCTCACAAGAATGGCATCAGGTTACGGCTACAGAACCGATCCCTTTACAAAAGTTAGAAAGTTTCATTACGGCATGGATTTTACTGCTCCACAAGGGACACCCATTTATGCTGCAGGCGATGGCGTCGTGACCCGTGCAGACAATTCTGCAACAGGTTATGGAAACCATATCCGAATTGATCACGGCTACGGCTACGTCACCCTATACGCCCACTTATATAAATACAATGTACGTCCTAATCAAAAAGTAAAGCGTGGTGATTTAATCGGTTTTGTGGGTAGTACAGGACGTTCTGAAGCTCCACATCTACATTATGAAGTATTCAAGGATGATGAACGTATCAACCCTATCAATTTCTATTACGGCAATTTGTCTGCTGAGGAGTATAGCAAATTATTGGAGCATGCCTCATTAGAAAATCAATCCCTGGATTAATATGCAGATCGATCTTCCAGAAAAAAGATATTATGGTATTGGCGAAGTTGCTAAAGCATTCAAGGTCAACACATCTTTGATCCGGTTTTGGGAAAAAGAATTTGATATCCTGAGGCCAAAAAAGAATGCCAAAGGCAACCGAAAGTTTACGCAGGAAGATATTAAAAACCTTAAATTTATATATCATTTGGTAAAAGTGAGAGGATTTACTTTGGATGGCGCAAAGACTCATTTAAAAGAGCAAAAACAGGAAGCGCTCAGCACCTTTGAAATCATCAATAAATTAAAAGGAATTAAAGCTCAACTCATAAAAATAAAAAATCAACTCTAAAACTGACATCACATGAAAAAATGGCTCGTTCCAGTAATTATTATTGCACTGATTGCAATCGCACTTTACTCTTGGGGAAAAAACTTTAATAACACAGCGGTAGAACTCAAAGAAACTGCCACTAGAAGTTGGGGCGATGTAGAAAGCAGCTATCAACGTCGAAACGATCTTATTGGCAATCTGGTAAAAACAGTACAAGGTGCAGCCGATTTTGAGCGTACCACCTTAACTGAAGTTATTGAAGCCAGAGCAAAAGCGACATCTACAACCATTGACGCCAATAATCTTTCTGAAGAAAATATGGCTCAGTTCCAACAGGCACAAAGTGGACTAAGCGGCGCATTATCAAAACTTTTGGTGTCGGTTGAGCGCTATCCAGAATTAAAAGCGAATCAAAATTTCTTGGAATTGCAGTCACAACTGGAAGGTACTGAAAACAGAATCAATGTAGCGAGAGACCGTTTTAACGCCAACGTAGAACCTTATAATAAACACATCAAAACCTTCCCTAACAGTATCTTGGCTGGTCTTTTTAATTTTGATGATATGAGTTATTATAAAGCAGATGCAGGTTCAGAGAATGCTCCAGATGTAGATTTTGATTTTTAATGAATCTATGTATCAGCTAAACTTCTGAGTGCTTTTGTAAAAGCGCTAATGTCAAAAAATAGAAAAATGTCAAAAATAGAAAATTTCCTAACTGCTGCTGAGGAGCAGCAAGTCATTGAGGCAATTAGAGTAGCAGAAAAGAACACCTCAGGGGAAATACGTGTTCATTTGGAAAAGACCTCCAAAAAAGATCCTTATGAGCGTGCGTTGGAAGTGTTCCATTTACTCAAAATGGATAACACAAAACTTCAAAACGGCGTATTGATCTATGTTGCTGTAGAAGATAGAACCTTTGTGATATTTGGTGATGAAGGCATTAACAATGTTGTTGATGAGGATTTTTGGGAAACCACAAAAAACGTGATGCAAGGTCATTTTAAAAGAGGACATTTCAAACAAGGGTTAGTTGATGGCATTTTAAAAGCTGGAAAACAACTGGAAATTTATTTTCCTTGGGAAGCTGGCGATAAGAATGAAATTCCTGACGATATTTCTATAGGATAATAAATTAAGTAAGCAGTATGCAGTCAGAAGCACTCAAAGGTCCTTATTTATACACAAACATAAAAAGCGTTTTTAAACGCTTTCTTTTTACTGTACTGTTTATCTTAGGTGGTTTACAATTCGGATTTTCTCAGTTTAATATTCCTGATAAACCAACAAAAACTACCGATCAGACCAGTGTTTACCAATACACACCTTTACTTTCAGAAAGCCAAAAAAATAGTTTAGAGCAAAAGCTAATTAAATATTCGGACACCACTTCAACACAAATTGTAATTGCGATTATCAGCTCCACACAAGGAGAAAACATCAATTACTTAGGTGCGCAATGGGGTCAAAAATGGGGTATTGGACAAGAAAAAGAAGACAATGGTATCCTAATTTTGTTAGCTAAAGACGACAGGAAAATAGCCATCAACACGGGTTATGGAACCGAACATTTACTAACGGACGCCATGTCGAAACGTATCATTGAGCGCGACATTATCCCCTATTTTAAGCAAAACGATTATTACGGCGGACTAAACCGAGGAGTTGATGCCATATTTGAGGTGATGACTGGAGAATATCAAGGTACACGTCAAAATAACACGGAAGAAGGATTTCCAGTTGGATTTATTTTCCTCCTTTTCATCATTTTCATCATCATTATGATTTCCATTTCCAAGAACAATAAGGGCGGTGGTGGTCCCGGCAACAACAGAGGCGATGATTTCAGCATCTGGGATGCCATAATTCTAAGCAATCTCGGACGTGGAGGTTTTGGCGGCGGTGGTCGTTCGTCTGGAGGTGGCTTTGGTGGTGGCTTCGGAGGAGGTGGTGGAGGATTTGGCGGAGGTTTCGGTGGCGGCGGCTTCGGTGGTGGCGGTGCTTCTGGAGGATGGTAGAATTTAGTTGGCAATGGTCAGCAGGAAGTAATCAGTGGGTAGTGGGTAGCGGTCTAATGTAAAAACAATTTCAATTTCAATTTTATCATATCATCATACAAACCAATTCATCACAATTGCTTATCGCTATATCTCATTGTGAATGATACTGAAAAGCTTGTAAGTCTCTTATAAATTAATTTTGATGGCAAGAAGTTGAAAGCCATGATCAAGAAAGTAGACCTATAGTGCATCAAAACCTTCTATTGTACGACTCTGTAATCATGATCAGCAATAATATTGAAGATCATTCGGAAAGTAACACAACGATGCAGGTCTATATTCCCAATGTTTATAAATTCTTCCATTTGGCCAATTAAATTGGTAGTCTTGCTTTAAAACGACCAGTTGGTAAAGATTACAAATTGGATATCAGAGGTTCTTTTCTGGATTATACAGAAAATTGAAGGTCGGTCAATACCCAGCAAAAGTCGCAACAATTCAATCGATAGGTTCATCCAATAGCTAAATTGGAATTTGATATTTTGCTTTTTAAAATTCGAGGTGGCCGTTCATCGATTAAAGCCTTCAAAGTTTGCGTTTTATCGGATAATTAATACCTTTAATAGAAGATTTAAATTAATTGCCTACAAATTATTTAAATTTAGAGTGAGTCAAACCCCAAATTGATCTACTTATGGAAACAAATGCTAATCATTTTAGTAATAGCGATATTACTATTACTTACGAACCATCTGTTTGTATCAACGCAGGACGTTGTGCGAAAGAACTTTCCGATGTATTTAGAAATTCAGTAATCCCATGGATTGACATAGATGGCGCGCCATCTGAAAGAATCATTGATCAAGTCAAAAGATGTCCATCGGGTGCCCTGAAAGCTTATCGCAATCAGAAAGTAGCCTAAACATTAACGAACAAAAAAAATCCCTTTGAAATTGAGTTCAAAGGGATTTTTTTGTTATTGATAAAATTCACCAAGCACATTTTTAATTAAGCCTGCCCGGTCGGTCCAAAATTTAATGGAATAGGCGGTTGTTCATAATCTTTAATCTCACCGTGGGCATTTTCAAAGCGTTTGACGTTTTCACCTAAAGCCTTAAGCAAACGCTTTGCATGTTGAGGAGTCAAAATAATTCGTGACTTCACTTTGCTTTTTGGTGTACCAGGCATAATACTGACAAAATCTACTACAAATTCTGATACTGAATGATTAATGATGGCTAAGTTGGAATAAATCCCTTCTGCTACCTTTTCGTCCAATTCAATATTGATTTGTCCTGGTCTTGGTGTTTCTTTGTTATCGCTCATAATTCTTACATTCCTGCGAAGGCAGGAATCTCGTCTTTAAAAGTTAATATCTTGAATAATTCAACGCGTTCATCTTACAACTTATAAAATTAAAACACATCGTTTTATTAAAAACGTCCCTGCGCCTGCCGGCAGGCAAGCGCAGGGATTTGTTAATTATAATTCAATTCTTCTTTAGCTTTCATCATTTCATTGAACTCTTCTTTAGAACCAACGATGATATTCTCATATCGTCTCACACCGGTTCCAGCAGGAATTCTATGCCCCACAATAACATTTTCCTTCAAGCCTTCTAAGTCATCAACTTTAGCGCTTACTGCAGCCTCGTTAAGTACTTTGGTCGTTTCCTGGAACGACGCCGCCGAAATAAATGATTTTGTCTGTAATGAAGCTCTTGTAATACCCTGAAGAATAGGAGTTGCCGTGGCTGGCTGTGCATCTCTTGCAACTGCCAACTGACCATCCTCTCTTCTTATAACAGAGTTCTCATCTCTTAATTGACGCATCGTTACGATCTGTCCTGGTTTAAGCGTTTTAGAATCACCTGCATCTTCAATCACTTTCATTCCAAAGATCTTATCGTTTTCTTCGATAAAATCGGATTTGTGGACCAATTGATCTTCTAAGAAAATAGTATCGCCAGAATCAATGATTCTTACTTTACGCATCATTTGTCTTACAACAACTTCAAAATGCTTATCGTTGATTTTCACACCTTGCAAACGGTATACTTCCTGTACCTCATTTACCAAGTACTGTTGAACCGCTGAAGGGCCTTTGATATTCAAGATGTCGTCTGGAGTAATGGAACCATCAGACAATGGCATACCTGCTTTAACATAATCATTTTCTTGAACAAGAATCTGACTAGAAAGTTTCACCAAGTATTTCTTAACCTCACCTAACCTTGATTCGATGATAATCTCGCGGTTACCTCTTTTGATTTTTCCGAAAGACACTACCCCATCAATTTCACTTACTACAGCAGGGTTAGAAGGATTACGAGCTTCAAACAACTCAGTTACACGAGGTAAACCTCCGGTAATGTCACCAGACTTAGCTGATCTTCGAGGAATCTTAACCAATACCTTACCAACATTAATCTTCTCACCATCATTAATCATCAAGTGAGCTCCAACCGGTAAGTTGTACGATCTAATCGCATTACCTTTAGCATCTTCGATATGTAGGGTTGGAATCAATTTCTTATTTCTCGATTCAGAAATAACCTTTTCTTGGAATCCAGTTTGTTCATCAATTTCAACCTGGTATGTCACACCTTGTTCGATATTTTCGTAGGAAATCTTTCCAGCAAATTCTGAAATGATTACACCGTTGTAAGGATCCCAAGAACAAATGACATCTCCCTTTTTCACTTTATCACCTGGTTTGCAGAAGATAAATGAACCATAAGGAATGTTATGTGTACTCAGTGTAATCCCTGTTTTGGCATCTACCAATTTAAATTCAGAGGTTCTAGAAATAACGACATCAACTGCATCACCATTGTTATCTGTTCCTTTAACCACTTTTAAATCTTCAATTTCAGCAATACCATCAAACTTAACCGTCAATTTATTTTCTTCTGAAATGTTACCTGCAATACCACCCACGTGGAAAGTACGAAGCGTTAACTGTGTTCCAGGCTCTCCAATAGATTGCGCTGCAACCACACCAACTGCTTCACCTTTTTGAACCATTTTACCGGTTGCAAGGTTACGTCCGTAACACTTAGCACAAATACCTTTGGTAGCTTCACAAGTCAATGCTGAACGAACTTCAACCGAGTCTAAAGCAGAATTCTGAATGCGTTTTGCTACGGCATCATCAATATGCTCACCTGCTGCAACAATTAACTCTTCAGTCAATGGATCATAAACATCATTTAAAGATGTTCTACCAACAACTCTATCCTCAAGTTTTTCAATAATCTCCTCATTCTTCTTTAAAGCAGATACTTCAATACCTCTCAATGTTCCACAATCTTCACTGTAGACAATCACATCTTGGGAAACATCCACTAAACGACGCGTTAAATAACCAGCATCGGCTGTTTTAAGAGCCGTATCTGCAAGACCTTTACGAGCACCGTGAGTAGAAATAAAGTATTCCAAAATTGAAAGACCTTCCTTAAAGTTGGAAAGAATTGGGTTTTCAATGATCTCTCCACCACCTGCACTAGATTTTTTAGGCTTCGCCATCAATCCACGCATTCCGGTCAACTGACGGATCTGTTCTTTAGACCCACGTGCTCCAGAATCAAGCATCATATATACAGAGTTAAACCCTTGCTGATCTTCGCGGATACGCTTCATAGACAATTCAGTCAATTCAGCATTCGTAGAAGTCCAGATATCAATTACTTGGTTATAACGTTCATTATTGGTAATCAATCCCATGTTATAGTTGGCCATAATACCATCAACTTGGTTGTTGGCACTATCAATCATACTTTGTTTTTCAGCCGGAATTATAATATCACCTAAACTGAACGACAGACCACCTTGGAACGCAAACTTATATCCGAGATCTTTGATCTCATCCAAAAATTCAGCTGTTTCAGGAACAGAAGTCACTTTAAGAATGTTACCAATAGCATCTCTCAATGATTTTTTGGTCAATACCTGATTGATGAAACCAGCTGCCTTTGGCACGGTTTCGTTGAACAGGACACGACCAACTGTCGTTTGAATAATTTTAGTGACCAATTCACCTTCTTCATTGAGGTCTTCTGTTCTAACTTTAATCCCAGCATTTAAGTCTACCTTCTTCTCATTATAGGCAATTGTCACTTCTTCTGGAGAATAGAACGTTATACCTTCGCCCTTTACTTTGACTTCATCCGTTGAAAAACGCTCCTTGGTCATATAGTAAAGACCAAGAACCATGTCTTGAGAAGGTACGGTAACTGGAGAACCATTGGCAGGGTTCAAAATATTATGAGAAGCCAACATTAATAATTGTGCTTCCAAAATAGCTTCTGGGCCTAATGGTAAATGTACCGCCATTTGGTCACCATCAAAATCCGCGTTGAACGCCGTACATACCAATGGGTGCAATTGGATGGCTTTACCTTCAATTAATTTAGGCTGGAAGGCCTGAATACCGAGTCTGTGTAATGTAGGTGCACGGTTTAAAAGAACTGGGTGTCCTTTTAAAACATTCTCTAATATATCCCAAACTACAGGCTCTTTTCTATCTATAATTTTCTTTGCAGATTTTACAGTTTTTACAATCCCACGCTCAATCAGTTTTCTGATAATGAATGGCTTGTAAAGTTCTGCTGCCATGTTTTTAGGCAATCCACATTCAAATAATTTTAATTCCGGTCCAACGACGATTACCGAACGTGCCGAATAATCCACACGTTTACCAAGTAAGTTTTGACGGAAACGTCCTTGTTTTCCTTTAAGGGAATCGGATAATGATTTTAACGGTCTGTTAGAATCTGTTTTAACTGCAGAAGCTTTTCGCGTGTTGTCAAATAAAGAATCTACAGATTCTTGCAACATACGCTTCTCATTTCGTAAAATAACTTCTGGAGCTTTGATTTCAACCAAACGCTTCAATCGGTTGTTACGAATAATCACACGACGGTACAGATCATTTAAATCTGAAGTTGCAAAACGACCACCATCCAATGGCACCAACGGACGTAACTCTGGTGGAATTACTGGTATGGCCTTCATGATCATCCATTCTGGAAGATTTTCACGGTTGGCATTAGAGTCGCGGAAAGCTTCAACAACTTGAAGACGCTTTAAGGCTTCTGTTTTACGTTGTTTTGAAGTTTCAGTGTTTGCTTTGTGACGCAATTCAAAAGACAACTCATTCAAATCAATTCTTGAAAGCAAATCAATCAAGCATTCCGCCCCCATTTTTGCTATGAACTTGTTCGGATCATTGTCATCTAAATACTGGTTATCCTGTGGAAGTGATTCAAGAATAGTCAAATACTCTTCTTCCGTCAAGAAATCCATTTTCTGTAGTGGTTCTCCATCAACATTTTTTGCATTACCAGGTTGGATCACTACATAACGCTCGTAATAAATGATCATATCCAATTTCTTGGAAGGTAATCCCAACAAGTAACCTATTTTGTTTGGTAAAGAACGGAAATACCAAATATGAGCCACAGGAACAACCAAATTGATATGTCCAACTCTGTCTCTACGTACTTTCTTCTCTGTTACCTCAACACCACAACGGTCACAAACAATTCCTTTGTAACGGATACGCTTATATTTACCACAAGCACATTCAAAATCCTTTACAGGACCGAAAATACGCTCACAGAACAAACCATCTCTTTCTGGTTTATGTGTTCGATAATTAATAGTTTCAGGTTTAAGAACCTCACCACGAGATGCTGCTAAAACAGACTCTGGAGACGCTAAACCAATGGAGATTTTATTAAATCTCTGTACTGTATTCTTATCTTGTCTTCTTGCCATTTTTTATGGTACTAACAAATTATAATTTAATTTTTATGATTGGGTAGAGACAGATCGGAATCTGTCTCTACATTGGAATAATTTCCAGGAAATTACTCCTCCAATCTAATATCCAATCCTAATCCTTTCAATTCATGCATTAACACGTTGAATGATTCAGGAAGTCCTGGTTCTGGCATTGGCTCTCCTTTTACGATTGCTTCGTAAGTTTTAGCTCTACCTATAACATCATCAGATTTTACTGTTAGGATCTCACGTAAGGTTGCAGATGCGCCATAAGCCTCAAGTGCCCATACCTCCATCTCACCAAATCGCTGGCCACCAAATTGAGCTTTACCACCCAATGGTTGTTGCGTAATCAATGAGTAAGGCCCAATTGAACGTGAGTGCATCTTATCGTCAACCATATGTCCTAATTTCAACATATAAATCACACCAACCGTTGCAGGTTGATCAAAACGATCTCCCGTACCACCATCATACAGATAAGTATGTCCAAAACGTGGAATTCCAGCCTCGTCGGTCAACTCATTAATCTGATCCAATGTTGCACCATCAAAGATTGGTGTAGCATAGGTACGACCTAATTTTTGACCTGCCCATCCAAGAACAGTCTCATAAATTTGTCCAATGTTCATACGAGAAGGTACACCAAGTGGATTCAACACGATATCTACTGGAGTTCCATCTTCCAAGAATGGCATATCTTCCTGACGGACGATACGTGCAACAATACCTTTATTACCGTGACGTCCTGCCATTTTATCACCTACTTTAAGTTTACGCTTTTTAGCAATATAAACTTTAGCCAATTTGATAATACCTGCTGGCAACTCATCTCCCACAGAGATTGTAAACTTTTCACGACGCAACGATCCTTGAAGATCATTTTCTTTAATTTTATAATTGTGGATCAAATCTAAAACTAAACTATTCGTATGCTCGTCAGTTGTCCAAGTTCCTGAAGTAAGATGCGTATAATCATCAACAGAGTTCAACATTTTTAGGGTGTACTTTTTACCCTTAGGAATGATTTCCTCTCCAAGATCATTAAAGATTCCTTGTGCAGTTTTTCCGTTTACGATAGCAAATAGTTTGTCGACCAATACGGCTTTTAACTCATCAAACTTTCTGTAATAGACGGCTTCTAATGCGTCAATATCTTCTTTATCCTTAGCTCTTTTTCGTTTGTCCTTAACCGCTCTTGAGAATAGTTTTTTCTCAATAACAACACCGTGCAATGAAGGAGAAGCTTTCAATGAAGCGTCTTTAACATCACCTGCTTTATCACCAAAGATTGCTCTTAATAATTTTTCTTCTGGCGTCGGATCAGATTCACCTTTTGGAGTAATCTTACCAATTAGGATATCTCCTGGCTTGATCTCAGCACCAATACGAATCATACCATTCTCGTCCAAGTCTTTCGTAGCCTCTTCAGAAACGTTTGGAATATCATTCGTCAACTCTTCATTACCTAATTTGGTATCACGAACCTCCAATGAATATTCATCAATATGGATGGAGGTAAAAATATCGTCACGAACAACTTTCTCAGAGATCACAATAGCATCCTCAAAATTGTAACCTTTCCATGGCATAAACGCCACTTTCATGTTTCGACCAAGGGCAAGCTCTCCATTTTGGGTTGCATAGCCTTCACAAAGTACTTGTCCTTTTTTAACTTTATCGCCCTTAGTTACTATAGGTTTTAAGTTAATTGAAGTACCTTGGTTGGTTTTTCTAAACTTGACCAGCGGATAGGTTTTGGTATCGCTATCAAAGCTTACCATGGCTTGTTCTTCGGTACGTTCGTACTTAATGACTATTTCATTCGCATCAACATACTCAACAACACCTTCGCCTTCTGCATTAATCAATACTCTTGAATCTGATGCTACTTGACGCTCCAAACCGGTTCCGACAATTGGTGCATCAACACGCAATAATGGTACTGCTTGACGCATCATGTTAGATCCCATCAAGGCTCTGTTGGCATCGTCATGCTCCAGGAATGGAATCAGTGATGCTGAAATAGAAGCTACTTGATTAGGTGCTACGTCAGTATAATTAGCAGTTGCACCGTCTATGACAGGGAAATCCCCTTCTTGACGGGCAATAATTTTGTCTTCAAGAATTTTTCCATCACCATCAACATGAATATTCGCTTGAGCAATCAACATGTCTTCTTCTTCTTCAGCACTCAAATAAATTGGATCATTCTTAATATCTACTACACCGTCAGTAATTTTACGATATGGTGTTTCGATGAAGCCCATTCCGTTAACTTTAGCGTAAACCGAAAGTGAAGAAATCAAACCAATGTTTGGTCCCTCAGGGGTTTCAATCGGACATAAACGGCCATAGTGTGTGTAGTGAACGTCACGTACCTCAAAACCTGCACGCTCTCTGGATAAACCTCCAGGTCCTAATGCTGATAAACGACGTTTGTGCGTAATCTCAGCCAATGGATTCGTTTGATCCATAAATTGAGATAACTGGTTCGTCCCAAAGAAAGAGTTGATTACGGAAGACAAAGTCTTGGCGTTAATCAAATCAATTGGTGTAAACACCTCATTGTCACGAACGTTCATACGCTCACGGATAGTACGTGCCATACGCGCCAAACCAACACCAAACTGCTGTGATAATTGCTCACCTACTGTACGTACACGACGGTTAGAAAGGTGGTCAATATCATCAATTTCAGCCTTAGAGTTGATCAACTCGATTAAATATTTGATAATGGTAATGATATCCAATTTAGTAAGCACTTGCTTATCCATACCGATATCAAGATTCAATTTTTTGTTCATTCTATAACGACCTACTTCACCTAAAGAGTAACGTTGGTCTGAGAAGAACAATTTGTCAATAATACCACGGGCAGTTTCCTCATCTGGCGGCTCCGCGTTTCTCAATTGACGGTAAATATGTTCAACAGCTTCTTTTTCGGAGTTTGTTGGATCCTTTTGAAGCGTGTTATGTATAATGGCGTAATCACCTTGCTGTGCACTTTCCTTGTGTAAAAGAACTGTTTTTGCATCAGCTTCAAGGATTTCCTCAATATTATCTTTATCTAAAACAGTATCACGATCAAGCACAATCTCGTTACGCTCAATGGATACTACCTCACCTGTATCTTCATCAACAAAATCCTCGTGCCAGGTGTTTAGTACACGTGCCGCAAGTTTCCTGCCTATAATTTTTTTAAGTCCAGACTTAGACACTTTAACCTCTTCTGCAAGGTCAAAAATCTCAAGAATATCTTTATCGCGTTCAAAGCCAATGGCTCTGAACAAGGTTGTAACAGGTAATTTTTTCTTTCTATCAATATAGGCGTACATAACGCTATTGATATCCGTAGCAAATTCAATCCAAGAACCCTTAAATGGAATTACTCTGGCAGAATATAATTTAGTTCCATTGGCATGGAAGGATTGACTGAAGAATACCCCAGGAGATCTGTGCAATTGTGAAACCACAACACGCTCAGCACCATTGATACAAAACGTACCGCTTGGAGTCATGTAAGGAATTGTTCCTAAATACACATCTTGAACAATGGTTTCAAAGTCTTCATGTTCAGGGTCTGTACAATACAATTTCAAACGCGCTTTTAAGGGCACACTGTATGTTAATCCTCTTTCAATACATTCTTCAATAGAATACCTTGGTGGATCAATGAAATAATCCAAAAACTCCAAAACAAATTGATTGCGAGTGTCGGTAATTGGGAAGTTTTCCATGAAGGTATTGTAGAGACCTTCATTCCCTCTTTCTTCAGATTTAGTCTCTAATTGGAAAAAATCCTGGAAGGATTTTATTTGGATATCCAAAAAATCCGGATACTCCGTTCTATTTACAATAGACGAGAAATTTAATCTTTCAGCTTTTTGTGCTAACATCGATGAACGGGATTTTGATTAAAATAATTGTGTTTTTTTTATGTACCTTTAATATACACAAAAGGGTTTAGGTCATTCCGAACTTCCGATAGTAATCGGGATCGGAAGACCTAAACCAAAATTTGTAGTTTGGGTTAAGCTTATTTAAGCTCAACTTCTGCTCCTGCGTCTTCTAATTGACCTTTTAAAGCTTCTGCTTCATCTTTAGAAACACCTTCTTTAATGTTGCTTGGTGCATTATCAACCAATTCTTTAGCTTCTTTCAAGCCTAAACCAGTTAATTCTTTTACCAATTTAACAACTGCCAATTTAGATGCACCTGCAGCTTTAAGAACTACGTCAAATTCTGACTGCTCTTCAGCCGCTTCAGCAGCACCGCCTCCACCTGCAGCAACTGCAACAGCAGCAGCAGCTGGCTCGATACCATACTCATCTTTTAATATTGTAGCTAATTCGTTAACTTCTTTTACTGTCAAATTAACTAATTTTTCTGCGAAATCTTTTAAATCTGCCATTTTCTATCGTTTTAATAATTTTAATAAAATATAATTTGTTTAAGTGCGTACTGTTTTGACTATCCTTCTTTTTCGGATAGAGTTTTAAGGATACCTGCTAATTTACCACCACTTGATTTAAGCGCTGAAATAACATTTTTAGCAGGAGATTGAAGCAATCCTACAATATCTCCAATTAATTCCTCTCTTGATTTGATGTCGACTAATACATCCAATTGCTCATCACCAATGTAGATCGCTTCTTCAATAAAAGCTCCTTTAAGCAAAGGCCTATCAGATTTTTTACGAAATGCTTTAATTACTTTAGCTGGAGCATTTCCAGTTTCCGAATACATTACTGAAGTGTTTCCGACTAAGGTTTTTGGAAGTTGACCAAAATCTTTATCAGAAGCTTCCATAGCTTTCTCCAACAAGGTATTCTTTACGACGGCCATTTTAATGCCTGCTTTAAAGCACGCGCGACGTAATTCTGAAGTGTTTTTCGCATTTAATCCAGAAATATCCGTTAAATAGATATGTGTATTTTCTGCTAATTGAGTAGTCAACTCTACAATAACTTGTGATTTTTCTTCTCTTGTCATAATATTAAAGTTTAACTACTAACCTATTTTAGTATCGATTGATATACTTGGACTCATGGTGCTTGACATAAAAATACTCTTCATGTACACACCTTTAGCTGCAACAGGTTTCATTTTGATTAAAGTTGTCAACAGTTCATTCGCATTGTCCGTTATCATATCGGGAGTAAATGATGCTTTCCCGATTGGAGCGTGAACGATTCCGGTTTTATCAACTTTAAAATCTATTTTACCAGCTTTTACTTCAGCAACCGCTTTGGCCACATCCATAGTTACTGTACCTGTTTTAGGGTTTGGCATTAAGCCTCTTGGACCTAATATTCTACCTAAAGGACCTAGTTTACCCATGATTGCAGGCATAGTGACAATAACGTCAACATCTGTCCAACCACTTTTGATTTTATCAAGGTACTCATCCAATCCTACATAATCAGCGCCCGCATCCTTAGCTTCCTGCTCTTTGTCAGGGGTTACCAATGCAAGAACCTTCATGTCCTTTCCTGTTCCGTGAGGTAAAGAAACAACACCTCTTACCATTTGATTTGCCTTACGAGGATCAACTCCAAGTCTTACAGCGATATCCACTGAAGCATCAAATTTTGTATAAGTGATTTCTTTTAATAAAGCCGCAGCCTCTTCAAGAGAATAAAGTTTATTCTTGTCAACTTTAGCCCTTGCCTCTTTTTGCTTTTTAGTTAATTTTGCCATTTCAAAAATTTTTAATTAGGTTTTTTACCTGTTACAGTAATACCCATTGATCTTGCCGTCCCAGCAACCATGTCCATTGCTTTTGCTTCGGTAAATGCATTTAAATCTTGCATTTTATCTTCTGCAATTGCTTTAACTTGATCCCAAGTTACTTTTGCTACCTTTTTTCTGTTCGGTTCTCCAGATCCTTTTTTTACTTTGGCCGCTTCCATTAATTGTACTGCAGCTGGTGGGGTCTTAATTACGAAATCAAACGATTTATCCTTGAACACAGAAATTACAACTGGTAATACTTTACCGGCCTTATCCTGAGTCCTAGCATTAAATTGCTTACAGAATTCCATGATATTAACTCCAGCAGCTCCTAAAGCGGGTCCTACCGGTGGCGATGGATTCGCTGCACCTCCCCGAACTTGTAGCTTAACTACTTTACTTAATTCTTTTGCCATTTTTAAAATTTTAGTTGCACGTCTTTCCAATGGAAGCCAAAAGACATACGATCTATTTGTAACAATTATTAAACTTTTTCAACTTGCATATAACTTAATTCCAATGGTGTCTTTCTTCCGAATATTTTCACCATTACTTCAAGCTTACGCTTTTCTTCATTTATTTTTTCAATAGTTCCGTCAAATCCATTAAATGGACCGTCTATAACTTTTACGGTCTCTCCAATAGTAAACGGAATAGCCGCGTTAGCATCTGCATCTACGGTTAGCTCATCCACTTTACCTAACATCCTATTGACTTCAGACTGTCTTAAAGGCACAGGATCTCCTCCTTTTACCTCTCCTAAAAACCCAATGACGTTAGTAATGGATTTAATGATATGAGGAATCTCGCCAGTTAAATTGGCTTGTATCATTATGTAGCCAGGAAAGTAAACTTTCTCTTTACTTATTTTTTTCCCGTTGCGAATTTGTATGACTTTTTCAGTAGGCACCAAAACTTGATCTACATAGTCGCCGAGACCCAAACGGGCAATTTCGTTTTCTATATAGGTTTTGATCTTGTTTTCTTGACCACTAACGGCCCTTACAACATACCACTTTTTATTTCCACTAGTTTCAGACATCCTTAATGTGTATTTTACTTGATCCAGTCGAAATACGTTTCGATAACCCCACTGAATACTGTATCAACTCCCCAAATTGCCAAAGCAAATATTATTGAGAAAACAGCTACTACTATGGTCAAACGCTGAGCTTCAGCCCATGTTGGCCATGTAACATTGTTCTTTAATTCACTAAATGATTCTGAAATATAATTTACAAATCCTGCCATTATAGTTGTGTTAATTTTAAAGTGGGAGCGTTCAATTCTATTCTCTGTTAAATTCTATTCGGACCATTTATATTTCGGTTCCAAAATGCTCTGCACGGGTTGCGAGACTCGAACTCACGACACCTGGTTTTGGAGACCAGTGCTCTACCAACTGAGCTAAACCCGTATTATAAAAAGAAATCCATGTTATCATCCCTTTCTTTTTATTTAATTTCAACAATTAATTCCTCAGTTGTTGAGCTCACGATTTAGGCGTGACAGATTAATATAAATCAAGGCATCCTGAAAAATCAAGACGCCTTAATATATATTTAAGCAATAATTAGTCTAAAATTTCAGTTACCTGACCTGCACCTACAGTACGTCCACCTTCACGGATAGCGAAACGTAAACCTACATTCATTGCAATTGGTTGGATTAACTCAACTGTAATTGTCAAGTTATCACCAGGCATAACCATCTCAACACCTTCTGGCAATGTGATGTTTCCTGTCACGTCAGTTGTACGTACATAGAACTGAGGACGGTAGTTGTTATGGAATGGTGTATGACGTCCACCTTCTTCTTTTTTCAAGATATAAACCTCAGCTTTAAATTTTGCATGTGGTTTTACAGAACCTGGCTTAACAATAACCATACCTCTTGAAATTTGAGTTTTCTCAATTCCTCTTAATAAGATACCAGCGTTATCACCAGCTTCTCCTCTGTCAAGGATTTGACGGAACATTTCAATACCAGTAATAGTAGAAGTTAATTTCTCAGCACCCATACCGATGATTTCAACTGGGTCTCCAGTTTTAGCAATACCAGTTTCGATACGCCCTGTAGCAACAGTTCCACGACCAGTAATAGAGAAAACATCTTCAATCGGCATCAAGAAAGGCTTATCCATATCACGAACTGGCTCTTCAATCCAAGTATCAACAGCTTCCATTAATTCCAACAACTTGTCAACCCATTGTTGCTCGCCGTTAAGCGCTCCTAAAGCAGAACCTTGTACAACTGGACCGTTATCACCATCATAATCGTAGAACGACAACAATTCACGGATTTCCATTTCAACTAGCTCTAATAATTCAGGATCGTCAACCAAGTCAACTTTGTTCATGAATACAACAATTCTAGGAATACCAACTTGGCGACCTAAAAGGATGTGTTCACGTGTTTGTGGCATTGGACCATCCGTCGCAGCTACAACAAGGATAGCACCGTCCATCTGAGCGGCACCAGTAACCATGTTTTTTACGTAATCCGCGTGACCTGGACAGTCTACGTGAGCGTAATGACGATTTGCTGTTGCATATTCTACGTGTGATGTATTAATTGTAATACCTCTTTCTTTTTCTTCTGGAGCGTTATCAATTTGATCAAATGATCTTGCTTCTGAAAAACCTGCATCAGCTAATACTTTAGTAATAGCTGCTGTCGTAGTTGTTTTACCGTGATCCACGTGTCCAATAGTACCTATATTAAGGTGTGGTTTTGAACGATCGAAAGTTGCCTTTGCCATGTTTAATTTATTTTAATCTTAATTTATATTAGTGTTCAAAAATTTAATTTTGCTTATTTAAAAGAGCCAATGACGAGAATTGAACTCGTGACCTCTTCCTTACCAAGGAAGCGCTCTACCCCTGAGCTACACCGGCGTTTGAGTTTGGTGGTTTCAGGTTCCTGATCTCAAGTTCAAAAAGTTGCAACAAGAAACTTGAAACGTATCCAGAATAGCCAATCATATATTTGATACGACAGATACTACTCTCCTAGAGGGCTGGTCACGCATTGCATCATGACAACATTTCACTCTTTTAAGCGAGAAATCACGATTTTAAACGCAATAAAACTCGCATTTTAAGCGGACAATCACACTCTCGGCGTGACGACATCCACTCTTTGAGCGGGAGACCGGGTTCGAACCGGCGACATTCAGCTTGGAAGGCTGACGCTCTACCAACTGAGCTACTCCCGCAATTATTCTCGGAAAATCCAAACAGAAAATTCCAAATTCCAATACTCAATGAACGACTCCCAACCTTTAGCTACGATTCATAACCAAACTTGAGACCCCTGCCTTCGCAGGAATGTTTTGTGGATTACCTCCCTTCGGTCGGTGATCCGCAAGGGCGACCCCTTACTAAAACTTTTAAAACGCAGTTTTACAAAAGCGAGCTTAAAAACTTTATCACATTATTGTGGATTACCTCCCTTCGGTCGGTGATCCGTAAGGGTGACCCCTTACTAAAACTTTTAAAACGCAGTTTTACAAAAGCGAGCTTAAAAACTTTATCACATTATTGTGGATTACCTCCCTTCGGTCGGTGATCCGTAAGGGTGACCCCTTACTAAAACTTTTAAAACGCAGTTTTACAAAAGCGAGCTTTTGACAACTGCTTATTTAAAAGTTTTGTGGGGAGAGCAGGATTCGAACCTGCGAAGACGTAGTCAGCAGATTTACAGTCTGCCCTCGTTGGCCGCTTGAGTATCTCCCCAAACCGATTCGAAATTTCATTTATCAAAAATTAAATTTCAAATCTTAATTTCAATATTTTTATGAACGCTTCCCAAAATCCTAAAACTTTGAGATTCCTGCCTTCGCAGGAATTTGGAGCCGATAGAGGGACTCGAACCCACGACCTGCTGATTACAAATCAGCTGCTCTAGCCAGCTGAGCTACATCGGCTTTTTATGAACTTTTCCTTCAATAAAAAAGCCCGCTATTTCTAACGGACTGCAAATGTAGAGATTTATTTTTTTATTCAAAACATTTTATGAGAAATTTTTATCAAATATGTGATCTTAATTTCTCTTTTCGTCTTTTTAACTGTCTTTCGAGAGATGAAACTGCCATGTCTACCCCTTCCTCAAATGTTTTACATTGTTTTTTAACCACAAAACTATCTCCAGGAACACTGACTCTGGCTTCAAATATTTTGTTTTCTTTATCACTTGTGTTTTCGACTTTGAGATAAACATCTGATTGGATGACTTTATCATAAAACAAATCTAATTTATCCATTCGTTTTTGAATAAAGTCGATCAACTTCTTGTCTGCTGTAAAATTAACTGATTGTGTGTTTACTTTCATCTGTTCGATTTTTTAAAAAATTAAGAACATGGAGCCAAAAATATCCCATGCTTTCATTTGGTTAGACATTAGTTATGGTTTTTACTTCTTGGATGCGCATTGGCATACACCTTCTTTAATTCAGCTATACTATTATGAGTATATACTTGGGTTGCCGCTAAGCTTGAATGCCCCAACAACTCCTTAACGGCATTTAAATCAGCTCCCTGATTAAGTAAGTGTGTCGCAAATGAATGCCTCAATATATGCGGACTCTTTTTTACTTTACTAGAAGCTAAACTAAAATACTCATTTATAATTCTGTAAACAAGCGTTTCATATATTTTTAACCCTTTTTTAGTTAAAAACACAAAATCCGTGTCTTCAATAGTTTTTAGTTGATTTCTTATCTGCAAATAATGTTTCGCAGTCATCACCACACTATCAATTAACGGTACAAAACGCTCTTTATTTCTCTTGCCGATAACCTTTAAAGTTTTATTGGCTAAATCCAAATCCTTTATCTTAATCTGAATGAGTTCTATGCGTCTAATCCCCGTTGCATAAAAAAGTTCTACGATAAGGCGGTTTCTCAACCCCTCAAAGTCTGTTTCCATTTTCAAAATTCCAATGACTTCTTCCATTTCATTTCTCGAAAATGGAATTTGGATCTTCTTCGTCGTTTTTAACGCTTTGTGCTTGGATAATGGATTGGCCTTAATTGTTTCTGTTTTAATCAGAAATTTAAAATAAGAGTTCAGAGATGAGATTTTACGATTGATACTTCTGTTGGAAATTTTTTGTTCTACCAAAAAAACAATCCAGTGTCTTATTTGAGAATAATTGACGTCCTGAATAGTGGTAGAGTCATATTCATCCCCAATAAACATTGAAAAACTTTCAAGATCACCGAGATAAGCCTTTACGGTCAATATTGAATATTTTTTTTCGCGTAGAAGATATTCCGAAAATGCTAAGAATTGTGAGTCTACTTCAGACATAAAGAGCATATTTAGATTTGGCCCATTAAATATAGAACAAAAAAAATTCCTGCGGTTGCAGGAATCTCTTTTATTTAATTTCAAAAAACAGTTAAATGCTTTCTTGATCTCTTAAATGTTGAATGTATTGCGCTTTTTGAAACGACGCTCTTTTCAAAACTGAAGGCTTGTCAAACTGTTTGCGCGCCTGTAATTGACGCTTCGTTCCCGTTCTGTCAAATTTTCGTTTGTAACGCTTTAACGCTCTATCTATATTTTCTCCTTCTTTAACTGGTATTATTAACATAGTGTCTTAACCTCCTCTCTTTTAGAATTTTCAGGCTGCAAATATAAAAAGTAAAATATAATTCGCAATTAAAATTTTAAAAAATATTTATCACGAAGTTCAAAACACTTTTCTCGCTTAAGAAACTTTCAACAATAACAGCCTTAAGTCTTCCCATTTATAAGACCAGCAGCAAAATACCCACCAATATGGGGTAGTTATAAATTGATATAATATGGATAAAGAAATAATCTCTGATGAAAAACAACATGTCATAGATGCCAAAGTTCTTGATTCGTCTTTCTTTTTGTAGAGAGTTCGTACTGACAAAAAGATCAAAAGGAAAATAAAATATCAGAATAGCTACTATAATATAATTTGTATGATACCATTGCCATTTTATTTAGTGAATCCTAAATCTCAACAGCAGCACCTGTCCGCCAATAGTTTAATCCTTAAATAAAGAAGACCGCTTGGTTAAATCCTGAATCAACTTTTCATCTTCCTCACTCTCCAGAAGCGTGTTATAATTTCGCCAGAAGTCCCTATCATAAGGCTTTACCGCGAAAATATCGGGATCCCAAGGTCGACTAAGTGCCATTTCAATTTGCTCTGGATCAAGAATTATTTCCGTGAACAACAATTCTTGTACGGTATAATAAAAACGTTCATCGGTATTGGCATCCGGCTCAATCACTTCTCCCGGCTTGGTAGGTTTATAGCCGACATTCACCAGTTTCGGGGTTTCATAGTACAGATAATTAGGATACATTCTGTCTTGATATTCCCTAAAGGTCATTATTATCTTATGGTTGATCTTCGTATCGAAAAGCGTTTTACTTCTGCTCTTTTGAGCATCTGAAGCAGCAACTAATTCGTACTCCAATTTTTTAATGGCATAATTATCATAATAAATATATAGCCACCCTTTAGCATGATAGCCATCATTATAGATACCCTTTGTTTCCAGGTTTATGAACTTATGGCTTTCTGAAATCTCAATCTTATAAATCTTTCTATCATCATCCACCAAAATGGTATCTAATCTGAATTGGTGTCTATCCAAAATATCTTCACCAAACAAAGCACGATTGTTATTGACATTTCTTAAGACATTCAATTTGCTTTCAAAAAGATTTTGAAGGCCATTGATTCTGGTATCATTCCATTTAATGGCTTTGACCAAAGTAGATGTTTTGATTGTATCTCTTCTTAAATTTCTTGCAAGAAGATTGCCTCTATTTGATTTTTCCTTAAGATAGGCCGTATAAGTGAGTAGACTATCCACATCACGTAGATCATAACTTTTTCTAACTTGATCAACATTAATTTTTAGATTGGATGCCGAAGATGAGCTATAACTAGAATCATAAAGCGTTATTGCACTTTCGATAAGCCATTTAAATTCCCGTCGGTTTCGTTCCTTATGGCGTAAAAAACCTTTTTGCAGATAAGGCATATCGGGCATATTTACAGACAATCTTTCAAGAGACCTCAGTACGATATCATTGGCCGTTGTCGGCCTATTTTCCGCAATAAGCACAATTTCATCCAATGCCGCGATATCCTCTTCCAAATATATTTCCTGAGAATTATCAAACGCGTTCACTGGGGTTTTGAAACTCTTATAACCTATAGATGAGATCACTAAAGTATCGTTTTCAAATTGAATCGGTACCAACAAAACGAATTTTCCATCGGCATTACTTACGGTTCCGATGGTCGTGTTCTGTACGTAAATACTGGCACTTTCAATAGGCATCAAGGTGCCAAAATCAGAAATTTTATTTTTGACTTCCTTTTGAGAAAAGACAGTAAAGGAATAAAAGCAAATGGATAAGGTCAGTAGGTATTTGAAATGATTGTTTTTCATGATCAGGATGTAGATTAAGTTATAGATCAGACTTACACTATTTTTATAAATTATTGTTAGAGCCAATTTGGGTATGACAACTAAAATAACCAACAGTTTTATGATGTTACTGGTTCGCAATCTTTTTATAAAGCATCAATTTAGCACAATTGGGGTGAATTTTCGCCAAAATGATGACCAAAATATTTATGTTGCCGGTTTATAATCCTTCTTGTCAATCACCATTTTGGCGCAATTAGGGTGAATTTTCGCCAAAATGATGATCAAGATATTTATGTTGCCGGTTTATAGTCCTTCTTGTCAATCACCATTTTGGCGCAATTGGGGTGAATTTTCGCCAAAATGATGATCAAGATATTTATGTTGCCGGTTTATAGTCCTTCTTATCAATCACCATTTTGGCGCAATTGGGGTGAATTTTCGCCAAAATGATGATCAAGATATTTATGTTGCCGGTTTATAGTCCTTCTTATCAATCACCATTTTGGCGATGATTTCTCTCAAAATCTCAGAAGTGCCTCCTCCTATAGGGCCCAATCTACTATCCCGTAGCAAACGGGCCATTGGATAATCTTCCATATATCCATACCCACCCAAGAATTGTAGACATCCATAAATGACCTCATCAGCCATTTTAGTGGAATGCAATTTTGACATGGTGGCCTCCTTAACCACATAATCTCCCCTATTTAACCGATAGGCTACAGAATAATTGAACTCCTTGCATATTTCCATATCCGTGTAAAAATCTGCTACCTTATGACGCAAGGCCTGAAATTTATCAATGGTTTTTCCAAATGCGGTGCGTTCTGACATATATTGAACCGCATATTCAAGCGCAAACTCTGCCCTTGCATGGGAATTGATGCCCATAATCAATCTTTCCAAAGCGAAATGTTGCATAATGTATGGAAATCCTTTGCCTTCTTCTCCCATAAGTTGATTGGCAGGAATAACGACATTGTCAAATGCGATTTCTCCGGTGTCCGATGCCCTCCAACCCAATTTATCAAGTTTGGTTGCTGAGATCCCAGGTGTATCCCTGTCCATAACAAAAATACTCATCCCTTTATGCCCAGCTTCGGGATCGGTTTTAGCAGCGACCACTAGATAGTCGCTATAAATCCCATTTGTAATAAATGTTTTAGAACCATTAATCACGTAGGAATCTCCTTTTTTTTCAGCAGTGGTGCGCATTCCCGCAACATCACTTCCCCCAAAAGGCTCGGTAATACACAAACAGCCAATTTTATCACCTGTGATACTTGGAGCTAAATACCTTTCCTTTATCTCATGACTACCTTCCTTATTGAGGTGTGTCATGGCAAGATAGGCATGGGCCCACATGGCAGCAGCAAAGCCCCCAGAATTTATTTTTTGCAATTCTTCAAGAAAAATTACGGTATAAAATAAGTCAAGATTCAATCCGCCATAAGTTTCAGGATAGTTTAGACCAAAAAAGCCCATATCACCAAACTTCTTCCATATAAAGCGTTCAATGGTCCCTGTCTTTTCCCATTTATCAATATGCGGAACGACTTCTTTTTTCAAAAATTCCTTAAAACTTTGCCTAAAAAGGTGATGTTCTTCTGTGAAGTACATGCTGTTCATATTATCTTTTTCATTTAATTGAGGGTCAAATATAACTTAATTATCTCGAATTTTCGGATTGGAAACTTTTTAACTTTCAATAGCTCATCAAACGATTTAAACCCCTCTCTCAAGGTTCTTTCCTCAATAATATAGTGTGCAATTTCATAATCAATATGCTGAATCGTGACCAGTTGGTCCTTTGTTGCAGTATTTAGATTTATCTTCTCTATATGCCGTGGTGTTTTTACCGCAAAATCATTAGTGATACGCTCAATCACCTCTGGCGTCAAACCATAAATATCCTGAAGTTGAACTTCTGAAATAAAACCACCTTTAAACCTATTTCGATATCTGATAATATTATCCGACAATTTCTCACCAACACCATTCACCTTCTGCAGTTCTTGGGCCGTGGCCTTATTGAGATCAATTTTTTGGTCGTAGGTTTTTGAACCGCTGATTCTATGGTTTGGATTTTTAGAGTAATCTGTCCGGCTCACTTGGGGCTTTGGATCGGTAACCCAGTCAGGAAAATTAAATAAAGGCGAAAGCTGATCCAATAATGAATCTGAAATTTTGGTTACCTCTTGGAATTGTTGAGCTGAATGGATCCATTGATTCTCCTCCCTGAACTTTAATAGCCGGTCAATCTCTTCCGTGGACATTCCAAGGGTATAGCCTTTGAAATCTGTGATATAATTTGGATTGAATGGATAGACTATCGGCTTGGACTTTTGTAATTCCACCTTTTTTATTGAATCAACTTGCTGTCTAAACTTTTCCAATACTTTTTTGTCTGGCTGTACACTTTCTGAAGAAAAATCAACGAAAGCATAAATACACTGAAAAATAATAATGAGTACAGCCAACAAAAAAATCCCATTTCGTTGACTGTTAGAAAACTTAAAATGGGATTTATATGCCATGTTTTTTATTTATTTATGTGGCTCCTGCCTTTTATAGAGCAAGTTTGCTTTTAATTTTTTAACATAAGAATCCAGGTCGATTTTGACCTCTTTTGACATAATGTACAATCCGATGATATTAGGGAATGACATAGCGAGAATCATCATATCGGAGAAATCCAGTACGGCTCCTAAACTAACTGAAGCTCCGATCACCACAAAGACCAAGAACAGCATTTTATAGATAAATTCGATTTTTTTACTTTTTCCGAATAAATAAGTCCAAGCTCTCATTCCATAATACGACCAAGAAATCATTGTTGAAAAGGCAAATAAGAAGACGGCCAATGCCAATATATACGGGAACCAAGAGATCTGACTTCCAAAAGCATCAGAGGTTAACTGGGCTCCGGCCATTCCTTCTACTTCATGCATTCCTGTAAAGATCAATACCAGTGCCGTTAATGTACAAACCACAACGGTATCAATAAATGGTTCCAATAAAGCCACAAAGCCTTCTGACGGTGGGTTGTTGGTTTTTGCGGTACTATGAGCTATCGCTGCAGACCCAACTCCAGCCTCATTTGAGAATGCGGCACGTTGGAAACCAATCACCAAAACACCTATGACACCTCCTTTTAAAGCCGATGCATTGAAGGCGCCATCATAAATAGCAGCGAATGCCGGGCCTACATTTTGGATGTTCATGATGATGACAGCCAATGCTGCTACAATATATATGGAAGCCATAATTGGCACGACTTTTCCTGTAACTCGAGCAATACTGCTGATACCACCTATAATAACTATCCCAACCAACACAGCCGTAATGATTCCAAACCAAAATCCATGACCTGCCAACATTGGAAATTGACCAGCTAACTGTTCAAAGGATTGGTTAGCCTGGAACATATTTCCACCTCCAAAAGAAGCACCAACTGCGAGTACCGCAAACAGACCTGCCAAGACTTTACCAAGACCTTTCATCTGGCGCTTTTCGAGTCCATAGCGTAAATAATTCATAGGCCCTCCAAATACACGTCCATCAGGTAGGATATCTCTATATTTTACTCCTAAGGTACATTCCACAAACTTCGTGGACATTCCCAATAGACCGCAAACAATCATCCAAAATGTTGCCCCTGCTCCACCTAATGAAACCGCCACTGCAACTCCAGCTATATTGCCCAGACCAACTGTACCAGAAACCGCGGTAGCCAATGCTTGAAAATGGGTTACTTGACCTGGTGCATCAGGATCATCATATTTACCTCTTGCTAAATCAATCGCATGCCTAAATCCCCTGAAATTTATAAAACCCATTCTCAAAGTAAAAAACAGGGCCCCTAACACCAGCCATATCACAATAAATGGAATAGGCTTAGTCAATGGATCTCCATTGGGATGTGTTAGTACTAAGGGCTTATCATATACAATTTGCCCGAAATAATGGGCACCCTGTTCAATGACATGCTTTTGATTTTTAGAATTGTAAATAGTTTGCCCTTCAGCAGTGAGATGTTTCAGTTCACCTCTTGCTGAAGCGTTGACGGTAATATCATTTCCTGCCTTGTCCGTTATAATGGCAATGGGATCGTCTTTGGATACTCGGGCACCTTCGGGCTGGAGCCATTTCTTAAGAACAAATTTATCATCTACCTCATTTGTCCAATCTGGGACACCTATTTGCTTGACATCAGCATATACCACAGGATCATAAATACCTATGGTGGCGAATGGATCCCAAAATAAAACGGCCCCTAAAGTAGCTACTGCAGGGGTCATTGTGCCATTAAACACCTCAGTGATGGCCTGGGTCTTTACAGTATATACAACCGTTTTTGTATCTCCAACGGCATCTGTTATGACGACAGAGTATGGCACTCCCTCAGTTAAACCGACAGCTTCATTGGAGCTTAAAGGCGTGCTTTGATTACTCCATCTATACGTATAAGGTGGGACCCCACCTGATGCAGTGACCCTGATGATGCCGTCATTTATATTGTCTGAAGGATTAAATGCTTCTCCTTTGATATCAAAGTCTTGAGCGAAAATTAAAATTGGTAATAATGTACTAAATAGGGCAAGAAGGTACTTCTTCATAGGTGGGTTTTAGTTAGTAGTTAATAATTGTTTAAAAAACACCACAAGATGCTAAAAAAAAATGATTTTATAAAGATTTGGCTGTTAAAATGAAAAATAGAACGATCTATTCTAAATTCTGAGAAGATTTAAATTTTAGATATTTACTTAGTGCCCAGCTCCTATCACAAAATCGTAGATCATTTTGGGTATTGAATGACCACAATCAACAACCCCATCAATTTTCAAATGTCTAGGCCCATATAACAACTCTAACTATAGATCAAAGACAGAGGAGCGCTTTGTGTAGATTAAATCCTTGATTCGCATCCAGAAAGCTATGAACAGATACAACGCAAATCCAAAACCAAGGGTCACAAAGGTGAGATACATAAATGAAGTCCTTACTACCTTGGCTCTAATCCCCAACCGGTCTGCAATACGCTGACATACGTAGTATCCACGTTTCTGAAAATACAATAAGGATCTATAAAAAATATTCATGTAACAAAATTACTAATTTTTAATGTTTAAAACCCAGTTGCTATCGAGTTAAAAGTGAATTGCCAATGGCGCAACTCATGCAACGATTCTTATCACAATATTCTGTTTTAAGTTGAATCAATGCTTGAGAGGACAAGGCGGAATCTGAAACAGGTTTCAGATTATTAAAAGCTTTGATGATGGCATTCTGTTCAGAAGCAATTTTTTGGGCCATCAAAAGACACCATTCTGAGGCATGTTTTCCATGATGTTTCAAATAACAAAATCTCAATGGAATGACAGTATTGATCAACAACAGATCAATAAAACTTTTAGTTAAAGACTTCCTTGAATCTCGGGATGCTTTTTCAAATGTGAAATGTCTTTGCCAAAATTCAGAAGTGCTGACTTGGAACAATTCATATATCTCCTCAATGCTTTGTACAGTCATTAATTTTGCGAACAAATTAGCATGTTGATGGTATAGCATTGCCAATTGTGACAATCTTATGGTAGGGAAATTTGGAGGACGCAATCTAAAGAATTGAAGTGGAATGACTTCATCATTTGACAAATTGAATTTCTGCTTAATAAAATGGTATTCTTTTGAAAGATTTTGAAAATATCCATTTTCGACATTGGAGTCCAATAATCCCGATTGCCCAAAAAATAAAGCCTCCAATTGAAGTGGTTGTGTTTGCACTTTTCTAACAATTGTATAGTCAAAAGAATTGGCCATACTGAAAAATGCATCACCGTTTACTTTCAACCCGAAGTTTTTAGCTAAAAGTTTAAACAAAACACTTTCCCAGTCATTTTTTGATGTATTTAAAAGATTTTCAATAGCTCCTGATTTTCGTTCAAGCCGTTCAATATACAACCGCTCTAACCAATTGGAAATCACAAAGTCATCAACTTCATCAAAATCCAATTCGCAATTAATCCATTTATGCGACGACATCACAAGTTTTTGATAGTTCTTTAATACATTATGATGTATTAAGTTTCTTAATTCCAAGGTGGGTATTATGGAATTATCTTTTCTGAAAATATCCGTATCGTGTTCAAACACGACATGCAGGATGACATTGTCATACGCCACATCCATTTCATGGTTATGGACATACCAATCACTGGACTTGATATGAATTTCGACGTTACCAGCCCACATTTGTCCATCTATTTCAAGTTGCGCATTGAAAAAATCTGGACCACCGTTTGCATTGGGCTGTCCATTATCAAGCAAAGTAATAGCTTCCCCAGTTTTTGTTTTCAATTTGGAGGTTTCAAACTTGTTAAACTGCCACACATAATGTAGAAAAGCTTCTTGCATATCTCTAAAAATAAGACAATTACAAATTACTTTCACATAGATAGCAAATATTTTAAACAGTAAAAAAGTTTAGATCATAAAATACACTACTGCTCAATACTTTCAGCATGGAAGCTCTCAACTTGTCCATCGGATATGGACACGGAAATTTGAATAGGGTTGCAACATACCTCACAGTCCTCTACGTAGCTTTGAAATGGGACGGAACAATCAATGAGCATTGATATATTTTCCCAGCAATAAGGACATTGGAAAAAATGTTCTTTCATTTTGCTTAACTCAAAAGTTCAAGTTCTTCATGAACAGATTCCCACTCTGCCATTAATTTGGTCAGTTTTTTCTTTTTAGTTTCGTATTGTTCAAAAAACTTCGGATCAGCAACCGTTTCATCATAATTGGTAGCAAGGGCGAGGTCCATAATTTTGATGTCTTTTTCGTGCTGGGTGATCTTCGCTTCGACATTGCTCAATCTATTATTCAAAGATTTTAACTTTTTTTGATCTTCATAGGTTTGCTTATTGGTTTCTTTAGGTTCAATCTTGACCACATCCCGTTTTTCAACTTCTCTTAAGTTTTCAACATTGCGCTGGTCTAAATAGAAATCAATGTCTCCTAAGTACTCCTTGATTTTCTGATCTTTAAATTCGTATACACTATTTGTCAAGCCTTGAAGAAAATCCCTGTCATGCGATACTAAGATCAAAGTACCTTCAAATCGTTTTAAGGCTTCCTTCAACACATTCTTTGATTTAATATCCAAATGATTGGTAGGCTCATCCATTACCAAAACGTTAAATGGTTGCAACAATAGTTTCGCCAATGCCAATCTATTCCGTTCACCACCCGACAGTACCCGTACATATTTTTCGGCTTCATCTCCTCTAAAAAGAAAGGATCCTAAAATATCACGCACCTTACTCCTGTTTTTTTCATTGGCGGCATCAATCATGGTGTCCAAAACTGATTTGCTGCCGTCTAAATATTCCGCTTGATTTTGGGCAAAATAACCGATCTGCACATTATGACCGAGTTTTAATTGGCCCTCGTGTTTCAATTCTCCAACAATAATTTTGGCTAGTGTCGATTTTCCCTGACCGTTTTGCCCTACAAAAGCAATCTTGCTTCCACGCTCAACATTTAGGTCGATATTTTTTAAAACTTGTAAATCGCCGTATTTTTTAGAAATTTGATGTGCTTCAACGACCACCTTCCCAGGAATTACAGAAACAGGAAAGTTAAGTGTCATCACACTATTATCGTCTTCATCAACTTCAATCCGATCCATACGATCCAATTTCTTGATGAGTGATTGCGCCATAGTCGCTTTAGAAGCCTTCGCCCGAAACTTTTCGATCAGCTTTTCAGTCTGCTCGATCTGTTTTTGCTGATTTTTCTGCGATGCCAATTGTTGCGTCTTCAGTTCGTTTCGAAGCACTAAATATTGAGAATACGGCTTTTTATAATCGTAAATCCTTCCTATTGAAATTTCAATGGTACGATTGGTCACATTATCCAAAAACATCTTATCGTGCGATACAATGACGACTGCACCTCCATAATTCTTTAAGAAACTTTCGAGCCAAATGATGGATTCAATATCCAAATGGTTGGTAGGCTCATCCAATAAAAGAATGTCGTTGTTTTGGAGTAATAACTTGGCAAGCTCAATCCGCATGCGCCATCCTCCTGAGAAAGTATCTGTTAGTTTATTAAAATCCTCACGTTTAAAACCTAAACCTTGAAGGATTTTCTCTGTTTCTCCCTGATAATTATACCCTCCAATGATTTCGTATTGGTGCTGAATGTCATTTACATCTATCATCAGCTGATGATAAATATCGCTTTCATAATCTGTTCGTTCTACCAATTGATGATTGATATCGTCGATCTTGGCCTCCAACTCTTTAATCTCCTTGAATGCTTCGTATGCCTCTTCAAGTACCGTCCTGCCTAAAACAAAATCAATATCCTGTTTCAAAAAACCAATACTCAAATTTTTATCTGCGGCAATTTGTCCAGAATCAGGTTCCATCTCCTTAGAAAGGATTTTGAGCATGGTTGACTTACCTGCTCCGTTTTTTCCGATCAGCCCAATCCTATCGCCAGCACCAAGCATGAATGTGATATCTTCAAAAAGATATTCGCCTTGAAAAGAAATAGAAAGATTATGTATATTGAGCATTTTTTGTAAGTATTGTTACTAAACAATGGTTTTAAAAACCTTAATTTTGTTTTTTATTAGGAAATGCAAAAGTAATCAATTACCATGATAAAAAAAGGAAGTAAGTTGTATAGTATTTTAACCGGTAAATGTCCAAAATGCCATGAGGAATCTATGTACGTTAATCCAAACCCTTTTGTTTTGATGGACATCTTAAAAATTCGTGAAAGATGTAGCAACTGCAACACGAAGTACCGTATGGAGCCGTCATTCTTCTTTGGGGCTATGTACGTCAGTTATGGGGTTGGCGTGGCTTTTTCAGTTGCTGCTTTTGTAATTAGCTACCTTATTTTAGGTCTAAGCTTAACCACATCATTCATTGCAATTATTGTAACACTCGTCGTTTTTATGCCGTTTATCATGCGGGTATCACGGAATATATGGATCAATCTTTTTATGAACTACGATGAGACTTTGGCTGATCGGACCAAAAAACAACTCTAATACTTCCACAATCAAAATACAGTTTTGAGATCTTTATATCTGAAAACGCTTGATATCTATTTCAGCATCTAGGGGCTGTCCATTCAGCAAATGTAAAAACAACTGTTTCGCCACATAAGGCCCTATCATCACACCACGTGTTCCCAAACCATTTAAGATGGCCATGTTTTTGTGCTTGGAGTGCGTCCCAACTAGGGGTCTTCTGTCTTTAACTGTAGGTCGAATTCCCGCCATCTGATTGACTAATTCATAATCGCAATGGATGATGTTTTCGAATTTTTCGAGCAATTCGTTTTTTGCTTCTTCCGTAATCTCATGGGTTTTGTCCTCCCAATTATAGGTTGCGCCTACAGAATAGCAATCGTCATTTTCTGGAACCACAAATACTGAGGATTTCAAAATAAAATCCATTTTTAAGTCTGGCGCTTTGATGGTCAACACCTCTCCTTTCACAACATTCAATGGGAGATACTCAAAAAACGGATTTTTAACCATCCCATATCCTTCAGCAAAAACAATAAACTTGGCATTAAGGTTTTTATAACTAAGGCTTTTCTCTTGCATAGACAGCAATGAATAATCAAAAGTTTCATTGCTATAGCTATTGATTGTTCTTAAAAAGAGCTTATAATGATTTAATAATGTTGATGTATCGATACGACCCGTATCATGGACTTCACCAAAACCAAAAGGGGCATCTATTGCAGGATTTTCGTTTTTGATGACCTTTGGGGAGAGGAAAGCTTCCAATGCAGGATTATCAGAAGCGTTGAACCAATCATTTTGTTCTTCAACGGATGTAAATCTTCTATAAACAGGTAGTTTATAATCTAATTTCACACCCAATAGATTTTCCAAATCTTCATAAAAATCCCAGGCCATCTCCAATTGCTCCTTGGCTTTCCATACCTCTGTGAAACGCTTCAAAATAACCGGGTTATACAAACCTGCAGCAACTATTGAAGATTGTTGGGATTGATCGTCAAAAACAACAAATGATTTATCATGTGCCCGCAGTTCTTCACAAAAAGACACGCCAGCCAATCCACAACCTACAATGAGATAATCGACTTCTTTCATAGTAACAAAAATATAGAAGTTTACTGAGTATTAAGGACTATTTCTCAGAAGAATTGGCTCTTCAGCCTGCTTATCGCCAAACCGATCATAAATCACCTGTTCCTATTACAGATTTCAATAACTAAAAAAACATCGAACTTAAAATGCCTTCAAAAATGCACAACCCTTATGTTCAGAACAGGTGAAGAAACAAAAAACGCCCACTTGAAATAGTGAGCGTTTTAGTTCTTTCAGAGCGCATAGTTTAATACGCCCACATATCTTGTTCGAAATCTCTAATCTTATCTTTGATACGATCAGATTCCAAGAGCTGCATTAATGCATTGTCAGCAACGTATGTGTTGACTTCTCTGTCGCCATAAACGTTTTCTTCTTTATACATATAGCCATTGAATCGTCTTGAATTCAACAAATGGTCAAACGAAAACGGCATAGCACTATTTTTGTTGTTGAAGGCTTTAGCTTCATGCAAGATATTTCTTGCCTCTGGATAAAACACCCAAAACAACGCAATTGGTTCTTTATTGGCCTCATCATCTGAGTCAATAAAGTTGACATCAGGTGCAGCTGGGGCAATACCTAGAAGCCTATATTTCAATTCACCTTGTCGTTTATCAAAATACCATAAGCCTTTTATTAGATAAGCTGTGATATCATATGATTGAATATCTCGCTTGACAATATATTCAGGAGACACAAACCCTTCTGAATTGTATTGTTGGTATCCTATATCCAAAGTATCTGTCTTAGACATTATAGCTTGAATATCTGCTGGCTTACGTTTTGTGGTAAAATATGAATCGTCATAAACGTTTTCAATATTTCCCTCTCTTACGTTTTTCCATAGTACGTCAAATAATGAGCGTCTGTTGGCACCAATATTATTGGTGTCAATTGGATAATATAATGGAAAGTTGACACGCTCATCAAGAACAACTTTTTCCCAAGTCATTTTTGAAAACATGATATCCCTATCATCAACATAACCGTATTCAAGCGGTCTGTCATTATCCAATATCTTTTGAGCTTCAGACTTTATACCAATTTCTTGTGGCGTCTTTGCGTTGAGCAAGTTGGTTTGACCCACTGAACTCACTGCAAACACCATACTTAAAACGGTTAATAAACAATATTTTAATTTCATCTTTTTAATTATTATTTGGGACATTAATATCTTGATAGTATAACGGGATAACTGTTCCTAAATTATATTTAGTTTGATATTTCAATAAATACTGGCGATGCAGGAAGCAACTTAATACTGCTGTTTCCTTTAATCTCAGATTTAATTTCAAAGATCTGTACGCCGTCACCTCTTGAAGCTTTACGCAACGCACTTCGTGCTTGATCATTCATTTTATTCCCATTAACCGTAACTGTTGGTTGGCCTGGGACCTTGATTTTAAATGAGGTCACATTGATATCCAAATCGAAATCAAAGTCGAATAGTTTAGCGTTGACGGTAGCAATTTCCACATTGGATTTCGGCAAGCTAATATTATCAGCTTGTCCCGCAATGGTACCTGATGGTTTTGGAATATCCTTGATTCTGAAGGTCGATCTATCGCTGACCTTAGAGCCATCAGGAAGTGTTCCCGTAACATTAATGGTTACGTCTTTTCCTGCACTTGGTCTCATAACATATTTCCCACCACCTTTGGAAACTAAACCTGGAGCGGTTGCTGTGACATTGTTATCAGAAACACCGGCAAATGAAATAGTCATTGGATTATCAACACCTCTATACACCACATTCATCTTATCGGCTGAAATAGTCGCAGAATTTGGTTTAGGAACAACTGCGTATTTACTAATAATAGGGATCTCAACGATTTCATCACCCTCTTTAAACTGCATGGTTCCTTTAATATCGCGCTCACCTACAGCACCTGCAGGGAAATCGAGCATGACTTGACCTTGTTCAACATTATCCAATTCTCTACCATTGATAACGATCTTTTCAAAGTTAAGCGTATTGTCAAAACGACCTAGTACCACTTTTCCTTTGAAATTCTCACCACTAAAGAATGCGGTTTTATCAGGGATTACGATTGCTGAATAATTTTTCATGGATAATTGTTTCACCTGCTCACCGGCCAACATATTAGATAATACTTCAGATTCTATAGTTTTAACATCGGCTTGCATTTGTGTAAGCTTAGTTAAAGATGCCACCATTGGGAAGCCTTCAAAGTGATAGGTTAACCATCCCTTTTTGATGCCCTCTTTGGTCGTTTCATCATTGGTTGAGAATTTCTTAATGATATCGTCCTGGATCTCCTTATTGTCCTCGCCCAATATCTGAATCACACCTTCTCTATAGGTTTTGATATTATCAATAAACTCTTGCCCAGCTTTTGTCATTTTATCACCGTTGAACCATTTCTCGTCAAGAAAATCGGTTCTATCCATTTCCTCGTAGTTCTTTGGATCTTTAACGGATTTTAACAATCCACCTTTAACAGATTCTATATAAGCATAAAAATCAGTTGAAAGTTTGTCAATGGCATCTGCCTTCGCTTTTATTGGTTGATATTTAGCCGGTTGCTCTTCAGCCTTTGCAGCTAAACCTTCCATAAATGCAGCGTTGCGAATCGCAGCCGATGCATTAGAATCAGTGATTCTTTCGTTCATTAACCCAAATGCCGACAGCACTTCTTTAGACATATTAAGTGCCATCATTGCGATAAACACCAAATACATAAGGTTAATCATTTTTTGTCTTGGGGATAATTTTCCTCCTGCCATTTCTAAATAGTTTTTAGTTGTTGATTTGGTTAAACTCTACTAATTACTAATTAGATCTGTTCATTGCAGAAAGCATTCCACCATAAACACCATTTAATGATGAAAGGTTAGAGGCTAACGATTGCATTTGATCTTTTAGCTTAGTGGCATTTTCAACAGCTTCTTCGTTGATAGCTGCTTGACGACTTGCAGAATCCATCTGAAGTTTATAAAGACTGTTCAATGATTCCATTTGAGCAGCAGCCAATGACATTTCCTCACTATACTTTCTTGTAGCAGCCATAGAATCAACAGTTGGACTGATTCCTTTTGCGGCACCTTCAAAACTTTTGATACTGTTGCCTAAACTGGCCATTAACTCGCCATCAATTTTTGCATCTTTAAGCAATTCATCCAATTTTTTAGATAAAAGACCTTCAGCATCTTTTGGTTGTTCTTTCTTTAAGTTTAAGGATTGACCTCCAGCCAATTCAGGATATACTAACGACCAGTCCAGATCGTCATCAATCGGTTCAAAGGCGGAAACAGCGAATACAATGGACTCTGTTATCAGACCGATGATCAGCATCGTGTTACCATAAGGCCAGTGCATGATTTTAAAAAGTGCACCAAGGATTACAATTGCGGCTCCTAAGCCGTAAGTCATAACCATAATTCTTTTTCGTGTTCTTGATTGTGCCATAATGTTTGTTTTTAGTTAAGTTAAAATAAGTAGATTAATATTTAGTTTTGGTTGTTAAACTGTTTAATTTTTATTTGTTGCTGCATTTGCAGTGATATCGGTACCCATATAATCCTGTACCGTTCTAAAACCGATATAGCTACGTGCCGAGTCGGCATACTCATAATCTCTAGAACTTACCTGTAAGAAATATGCGACATCTTTCCATGAACCGCCCCTTACCACTTTACGTTGGTTGTTTGGATCATTTACGTTAGGGTTAATGGTGGACATGTATTCATAGGATGCTGGGTCATAAGATCCCTGAACCCATTCTGAAACGTTCCCAGCCATATTGTATAAGTTATAATCATTCGGCTCGTAAGACTTTGCCTCTACGGTATACAATGCCATATCTGCAGCATAGTCACCACGCAACGGTTTAAAGTTTGCCAAGAAACAGCCTCTATCATTCAATGCATAAGGACCACCCCAAGGATATGTTGCTCCTTGCAAACCGCCTCTTGCTGCATATTCCCATTCGGCCTCTGAAGGTAATCTAAATGAATTAACATTAGGTTTTCCTTTACTCTTTTGATGCGCGTTTTTATACAATGTTCTCCAATTACAGAACGCATTGGCTTGCTTCCAAGAAACACCAACTACAGGATATGCACCGTAAGCTTCATGCCAAAAGTAATCGTTGTGCATTGGCTCATTGTATGAATAAGCGAAATCTCTGATCCAGGTTGTAGTGTCAGGGTAAATTTCAACTTCTTCGGTAATCAATACGTCCTTACGTTTTAAGTTTCTATTCTTTGCAGCCTTTTGGATATCCATATAGGTGTATTTGAATTTAAACTTCTTGACATCCCAAGTACGCTGTCCATTGTACGATTCTTCCAAAGGCAAGTACATTGAGTCCATAACTTCAGCATAGTACTCGTCAGGATACTTATTGGTGTCAAAGATCAACTTCACCTTTTTATTTAAAGGTCGACCTTCATAACCAGTAGGGCCTAAACCACTATAGTTATCATACATATACTTTTCGTACACAGTCATGTTATCTGGGTCAGCATCTTTAAATGCAAATTCTCCAGTACCTCCATCTCCAGGAGTCAGACCAAAATCATCTGCGATAATCGCTAATTTGGTTCTAATAGTAGAATCTCTTACCCAGTTGACGAACTGACGGTACTCACTATTCGTGATTTCAGTTTCGTCCATGTAAAAGGCTCTTACTGTAACAGTTTTGGTTGGGGCATCTTGAATACCTGCCAAATCATCATCAGATTTACCCATAATGAATGATCCTCCAGGGACAAGTGTCATTCCGTAAGGCTTTTCTGGATGCCATTTCTTTCCTTTAACTCCTACTAGTTCTCCTCTGTCTCCAGAATTACAACTAGCCAATAGAGCTAAAACAGCGGTTAATAAAGCGAACTTCTTCATATTCATATAAACTCGAGGTTAAATTATTTAGTCTTAAATGTTCAGTTTGATATTTTTGAGGGAGTAAACATATCTATATATTTTTTAAAAAACAATCTTTTTTTCATTTTTTTTGCATTTCATCCCAAAAAGGATGCGTTTCATCGAGGAAACGAGCAGCTATGAAACCAATTAAAAACTATTTTTTCTGTAGGCTTTATACCATCTCTCAGGTATTTTCCCTTCTGTAGCCTCCTTGTAATCCTCATGCATGCAAGGTAATAACGTGTGTTTTTTTAATTTATTATTGAGTTCTGGTAAAAAAGGAATTTCAATCCACCAGCGACCAGTTTTGATACTTTTGTAGAAAATTAGTTCATCATCCTCAATTAACACGTTAAATTTCTGATAGTTGGCATCATCGTTTAAAGGATCTTCCTTGACTCTACAATTTACTCCTTCAATAAAATACCATATCATTTGAGCGACGAGCATGTCGGAAATATGATCCTCTTTAGAATGCTGATATTCATAAATTCCAAAAGATGACACTTTATTACTGATTCCTGCATATCTTGAAACGGCACATATTTCTTTTCCGTCCAAACCGTTTGGCGAATATTTTTGTCTTGCAGATAGTTCTGAGGCTTTTACCGCCTTTAAATCGATACTGACAATATGGGCATCTCTCATGACCGGTTCAACCAAGCTTAGGGACTTTGAAACTTCACCTAATCGATAGGCTTCAAAATGAAGTTTTTCCATTAAATCTATTTCCTCCTGTGAATTGAAATAGGTTTGGTATCCAATAGTTGAATAGTTGAACAAATTATAAGGCTGCTCCAAAATGATCTTTCCCAAATAACTATTGTTCTTTATAGGTAGAGCAGAATCTCCCAAATCAAAATTACTATCCACATTCACTATATTGACCATTGGCAATATGCCGTCGTAGGCCCTATAATTAGGGTAGGTCAAATCTTGACTTCCGCCCAATATAATAGGAATGATGTCCTTTTCGAGCAAGATGGAAATTGTAGTGCGTAGTGCAAAATAAGTATCCTCAACACTATCACCCTTAAGGATATCACCCAAATCTGCCAAAGTGGTATGCCAGTTGCCTGGAAACAAATTGTACAGCACCTTCCTTATCCCATCCAACTGCACATCAGATCCCATATAATTGACATCATTTCTATTTTCAAGAACGCCAATAATAGCAATCTTTACATTGTCAAGATCCGGAAGGCCATTCTTAGTGGAATGTATCTTCAACTTCTTTCCCAATGCTTGCGGCGACAACAGCTCGTTGTGCGCCAACACCTCATCAGAAACTGGCGACAGAAAATTAAAGGTCATGTATTACTTCTTTTTTGTGGTTGTTTTTTTCTTTGGTGCTTTTTTGGCTGCTTTCTTTTTGGGTGCTTTTGCTTCAATCATCTCCTTTACCTTCTCCAATGTCAATTTAGAAACATCGACGGTTTTAGCGAGTTCAATTTTAGTTTTACCTTTAATAATATTGTGACGTCCCCAACGTGCCTTTTCAACACGAATACCTTCATCCTCCCAATTGTGGACAACCTTGTCAATTTCCTTTTGGATTTTGTCTTCGATCAATTCTACAATATCTTCATCAGACAGATTATCCCAATCGTATTTTTTATTAACATTAATGAACATATCGTTCCATTTGATGAAGGGGCCAAATCGGCCTTTACCTTTTTGCACAGGCAAATTCTTATACATATATATAGGAGCGTCTGCTTTTTCTTTTTCCTTTATAAGATCAATCGCCAAATCAAGCTCAACGTTCAAGGCCTCCATTCCCTTCGGAAGGGACACAAAATTATCGCCATATTTAACATAAGGTCCATATCGACCATTGTTGACCTCAACCGTCTCTCCTTTATATTCACCTAAGGTTTTTGGAAGTTGGAAAAGATCCATAGCCTCCTCATAGGTAATATTAGACAATTGTTGATCAGGTAACAAACTTGCAAACAAAGGCTTTTCCTCATCATCAACAGTCCCAATTTGTACCATAGGACCAAACTTGCCCAAACGCACGCTCACCTGACGTCCTGTTTTAGGATCTTTGCCTAAGATGCGTTCGCCCGATTCACGCTCAGCATTTTCTTGAACATCTTCAACCTGCGGACGAAAATCTTTATAAAAATCCTTCATCATCTTTTTCCAATCCTCTTTTCCTTCTGCTATTTCGTCAAAATCAGCCTCCATCTTTGCTGTAAAGTTATAATCCAATATACTTTCAAAGTGGTTGACCAAAAAGTCGGTAACAATCATTCCAATATCTGTTGGAACCAATTTTCCTTTGTCTGAACCGACATTTTCGGTTAATTCTTTATCTTTTACTTTCCCGCTTTTTAAAGTCAACTGTGTATAAGTACGCTCAACACCCTCTACAGAGCCCTTTTCGACATAGTTTCTATTTTGAATCGTTGAAATTGTTGGAGCATAAGTAGATGGACGTCCAATGCCCAATTCTTCCAACTGCTTCACCAAGGAAGCTTCAGTGTATCTGTAAGGCGGTCTTGTATAGCGCTCAGTAGCCGTAATGTACGAATTAACCAAAGTTTCATTGGTCTTCATTGCTGGCAACATGCCGTCCTGTTCAGAATCTTCATCATCAGTGCCTTCTAAATATACTTTCAAAAACCCGTCAAACGTGATGACCTCTCCGTTGGCGCTAAACAGTTCCTTATGAGTTGACGCACTAATTTTAACGTTGGTACGCTCTAACTCTGCTTCGCTCATTTGTGAGGCGATGGCACGTTTCCAGATCAGATCATAAAGTCTTGCCTGATCCCTATCAATATTAACGGAATGTACCGAAAAATCCGTAGGTCTTATGGCCTCATGCGCTTCTTGGGCACCTTTTGTTTTTCCTTTATAATTGCGAGGTTTGCTATACTTTGAACCATAAGCTTCCTTAATTTTGGCTTCTGCACCCTTTCGGGCTTCATCTGATAAATTGACGCTATCAGTTCTCATATAAGTAATCAAACCAGCTTCGTACAAACGTTGCGCCATAGTCATGGTTTTCGAAACCGAAAAATAAAGCTTACGCGAGGCCTCTTGTTGTAAAGTAGAGGTTGTAAATGGTGCTGCTGGCGATTTTTTAGCTGGTTTTTTATCTAACTCGGCCACCTTAAAAGATGCCGAGGCATTAGATTCTAAAAATGTATAGGCTTCTTCCTTGGTAGCAAAGTTTTTTGGAAGTTTTGCCTTAAAACTCTGCCCTGCCTCATTGGAAAACTCAGCGTCAATTCTGTAGGATGCCTCCGGTTTGAACTCCTGAATATCTCTTTCTCTTTCTACAATCAGCCTCACCGCGACCGACTGTACACGCCCAGCTGAAAGTCCACCTTTTACCTTACGCCATAATACAGGAGACAGTTCATAACCAACAATGCGGTCCAACACCCGTCGTGCCTGCTGTGCATCTACCAAATGGTAATCTATATCACGCGGATTTTCAATTGCTTTTTGAATGGCAGTTTTGGTGATCTCATGAAAAACAATACGTTTGGTCTTTGCTTTATCCAACTTTAGGGTTTCAGCCAAATGCCAGGCAATGGCCTCACCTTCCCGGTCCTCATCACTCGCCAACCAAACCATATCGGCTCCCTTTGCTAAGTCTTTCAGTTTTTTAACAACTGCTTTTTTATCTTTGGAAACTTCATATTTCGGATTAAAATCACCCTCTACATCAACTCCCAACTCATTTGAAGGCAAATCGGCAATATGCCCAAAACTGGACTCTACCGTAAATTCCTTTCCTAAAAATTTCTCAATAGTTTTAGCCTTCGCAGGGGACTCGACAATTACTAAATTCTTCGCCATATTAAATTTTTTGTGGCTACAAATGTATATGAAAAAAAATTATTCCCCCTATTTTAAAAAATTTAACCCTATTTATCTGCTGTTTAACGAGAATCAAACGAACAAAAAAAGCCTGATAGTTCAGGCTTTTCTACATAAAACCATGGATTTTAATTTAATAAGTAGGTACTCAATAATTGCAGTTTCTTATCATGATACTGATATTGATAGAGAGCGCCATGACCTATCATTAATAAACTATTATTTAATGGAATGACATCTTTAGCATGAATATCAGGGAAGACCTGTATTTGTTGTAGCGTCAACGGATTTGTTTTATCAAACACTTTTAGTCCTGAAGTACCATCACAAACAAACAAGCTGTTATTTTTAAAACCTAAACCATAAGGATTATCCATGGCGTGTCTGGCCGCCAGAGTAGGATTTGTTTTATCTGAAATGTCTATAACTTCGAGTACACTTTCCAATTGTCCGCAGGCATTTCCACCCCTCAAGGTTAGATACGCGTAATCCCCATCTACTACCACAGGGTCACAGCCTTCCCAATGGACAAATTCAGACACGTAGCTTGGGCTTGCCGGATTTTCCATACTGTAAATATACATTCCATTAGTACCTCCTAAATAAAGGTAGCCTTCTGCATAAAACATGGTTTCAATATTCCATCCAGAAGGTTGTACAGTTTCCAAAACGGGGGCTGACAATTGGGAAATATTAAAAATCGACATCGTATAGGAACCCACTGTATACAAATAATCCTGTACAATTTGAAAACGAGCCAATGAACCTCCTACGCCTACATTGGATCCTTCAGATGAAGATGTATTTGAAAAAGAAGAATCGTTAAAAACCAATTCACTCTCGCGAATAATTTCTCTTCGCTCCTTGACAATATTCCAGCCTACGACAATAGAATTATCAAAGTCAAAGTTATTAAAATCAGCATATTCTGCTTCAATGGGAATCTGATAATCATAAACTGAAAACACATCCTCTAAACGTTCAATAAGTTGAATGTTTAAAATATTTGAAAGATCGAAAACAAGTAAATCCGTTGCACTGTCAGCATAGAGATAATTGTTCTTGATGGAAATATCCTCATTGCCCGGGATTTTCAAATATGAAATGGCCTTAGGTGCTTTTGGATTCGAATTATCAATGACGTGGACTCCAATATCTTTATCAGAAACAAAGATATAATCGCCATAGGCATAAATTTTACCAGCTTCAACTATTGGTTTTGCTGATTGAATCGCGACCGAATTTCTAAACTCAGTCTTTGACATCACTTCTGGTACAGCAACAGTGATTATTTCATAATCTGTGTCATCATTATGACAAGACCAAAGACAAACAAATGTGAGGAGGAAGATCAACTGTTTCATAGGATGGTGGTTTTATTGGTAGATACATTTCCTTCCAAAAGGTTGCGTTAAAAAACCTCTTTTTCACCTATAGCATCCAATTCACTTAAATCATCAAATCCGATAACTCCTTTATATATATAAAAGGTAGGATGATACATGAACGCCGCAACAAACAAACTCCCAATTCCGCAGGTTACCATAGTCAAAATCATGATCGCCGCATATGAAACCACAAACAGACCAAAAGTCAGCAACCATTTCTTATTTCCCAAACGGAATGCAGATCCTACTATATCTCCAATAGACCATTCCGGATTAAATGCGAAAATAATTGTAAAAAAGGACATTGGCACCATGGCATAGATCAATGGGAGATAGAAAAATAAAGCCGCCGGAATAGCTATTAAAATAGTGACCAGCATTAATACGACTATCTTTCCAAAGTACTGTCCTTTCATAAAATAGAACAGATCTGAAGTTTTCACTTCACGACCCTGATCCAGGCTTCGTAGGATTCTAAAAAAAGCAGCATTAAGCGCCATTTGGATGGCAGCAATAACTAACACGCCTATCATGAAAAGAAGTATATAGAATATAGAGAAGCCGGCAAAGAAACCATCCATAGCATTAGGATCAATCTGTCCAGACTCTGATTGATTAATAATCATGAGAATAAACGGCACATATAATATGATCATGAATGGCAACATCAAGATCATCACAAACAACTGCATTAGAAAACCTTGGAGCCAACTCTTTTTATATAACTCAATGGATTGGTTAAAAATAGTTCCAAAATCCAAAGCTTTTGCATTGGCTACTTTGGATTGAAATTCTGTTGAAGTCATGTCTTAAGTTATTAGTTGATTAAGACCAAAGAAACCATAAATTTTTAACATATTCAAAACATTTTTATACACTGTCAATTTGTCACAATCATTAAAATAATCTTATCTTTGCAGCTATCTTTTAATCTAAGATATAAACCCCACAACAGTTGTTTCATAAAGCTTATGGAGAAAATAATTGACGAAAGCCAGCAAGGAACAAGTCTCGTACTTGAACAAAAAACAGAGAACACACGCAAACTTTTTATTGAAAGTTACGGATGTTCTATGAATTTTAGTGACAGTGAAATTGTGGCTGCAATCCTGCTTAAAGAAGGCTATAACACGACACAAAACTTAGAAGACGCTGATCTGGTCTTGGTAAACACATGTTCCATAAGGGATAAGGCCGAACAGACCGTTCGTAAAAGATTGGAAAAATACAACGCCGTAAAGCGCATCAATCCAAAAATGAAAGTAGGTGTTTTAGGATGTATGGCTGAACGCTTAAAAAGCAAACTGCTTGAAGAAGAGAAAATTGTTGATCTTGTTGTTGGTCCTGATGCCTATAAAGACCTCCCTAACTTATTGTCCGAAGTGGAAGATGGTAGAGATGCCATCAACGTCCTATTAAGTAAAGACGAGACCTATGGCGATATTTCGCCAGTCAGACTGAATAGCAATGGCGTTTCTGCATTTGTTTCCATCACTCGAGGTTGTGATAATATGTGCACATTTTGCGTGGTGCCATTTACACGCGGACGTGAACGCAGTCGTGATCCGCAAAGTATTCTAGAAGAAGTCAATGATCTTTGGAGCAAAGGTTATAAAGAAATTACATTGTTAGGCCAAAACGTGGATAGTTATTTATGGTATGGCGGTGGATTGAAAAAAGACTTTGAGAAAGCCAGCGACATTCAAAAAGCAACGGCAGTCAATTTTGCCCATTTACTCGAATTATGTGCCAAAACGCAACCCAAAATGCGAATTCGATTCTCAACATCCAATCCACAAGACCTGACTTTAGATGTCATTGAAACCATGGCCAAGTATAAAAATATCTGTGACCACATCCATTTACCGGTCCAAAGTGGCAGCAACAGAATATTAATGGAAATGAACAGACTCCACACCCGCGAAGAATATTTTGAATTGATAGATAATATCCGACGTATTCTTCCAACCTGCGCAATTTCCCACGATATTATTGCAGGTTTTCCAACTGAGACTGAACAAGACCATCAAGACACCTTAAGCTTGATGGAATATGTTAAATATAGTTTTGGTTATATGTTTACCTATTCTGAACGACCAGGAACCTTAGCCGCCCGAAAAATGGTTGATGACGTCCCTGAAGAGGTCAAAAAAAGACGTTTGGATGATATCGTTCAGTTACAAAGACAACATAGTGAAATACGAACCAGAGCTTATTTGAATTCTACAGTTGAGGTTTTAATTGAACGTGAATCAAAAAAATCAAAACATGAATGGTCCGGCAGAACCTCTCAAAACACGGTGACCGTTTTCCCTAAAGAACATTATAAAATAGGCGATTTAGTAAATGTAAAGGTTACAGATTGCACCAGCGCCACCTTGATCGGGGAAGCCATTGATTACGCACTCGATTAATAAAACCAACCTTTTTTATTATTCGATGTCGATAAATTATAGAATCTCAATTCTTAACTCTTAATTATTAAATGGAATCAATTCAAGCCATAAAACAACGTTTCGGAATTATTGGGAATGACCCAAAACTCAATCGATCCATAGAAAAAGCAATCCAAGTTGCACCAACAGATATTTCAGTGTTGGTTACTGGGGAAAGTGGTGTTGGTAAGGAGAGTATTCCTAAAATCATACATCAATTATCCCATCGCAAACACGGTAAATATATTGCGGTCAATTGCGGTGCCATACCTGAAGGGACAATTGACAGTGAGCTTTTTGGCCATGAAAAAGGTGCTTTTACAGGAGCCACCAATACCCGAGAAGGCTATTTTGAAGTAGCTGATGGAGGTACTATTTTTTTAGATGAAGTAGGAGAGCTTCCTTTAACCACACAAGTACGCTTACTCCGTGTCCTGGAAAATGGTGAATTCATAAAAGTAGGCTCGAGTAAGGTGCAAAAAACAGATGTCAGGATCGTTGCCGCCACCAACGTCAATATGTTTGAAGCTATTAAGAAAGAGAAGTTCCGAGAAGACCTTTACTATAGGTTGAGCACCATAGAAATTCACTTGCCACCATTACGAGAGCGCAAAGATGACATCCACTTATTGTTTAGAAAATTTGCGAGTGATTTTGCGCTTAAATATAAAATGCCAACCATTAAATTGACGGATGACGCTGTGGATCTCCTTGTGAAACACAGATGGAATGGAAATATTAGGCAGTTGCGTAATGTTGCGGAGCAAATTTCAGTTCTAGAACATACCAGGACCATTAGTGCCTCTACCCTAAAAGGCTATTTACCAAGCCATGGAAACAACCTTCCCGCCGTAATAAAAACCTCAAAAAGCGATAGCGATTTCAGTAGTGAACGTGAAATTTTATACAAAGTGCTTTTTGACATGAAGAGCGATTTGAACGATTTGAAAAAACTCACCTTGGAGCTCATGAAAAACGAGAGTGCCCATGATGTGCAAAAGAAAAACGAAAGTTTGATCCAAAAGATTTATGGCGATGAAGAGGCAGAGGATTATGAAGGCACCATCGAAGACATGGAAGTATTATCCATTCCTGAGCAAATGAGCCAGCTATCAGATGCTATTGACGAATCAACTGACAAGTATCATTTCGCAGAAGAAGTTGAAGAAGAAGAAACATTATCTTTGCACGATAAAGAGTTGGAATTGATTAAAAAATCATTGGAGCGCCATCAAGGAAAACGTAAATTGGCTGCTGCCGAACTTGGTATCAGCGAGCGAACCTTATATAGAAAAATAAAACAATTCGATTTATAATTAAACGTTATACAATAAAAACATAAGTGGATAAACTCAAAGTCTTACTACTCGCCGTCTGCCTGGGCCTTATAACTGGCTGTGGGAACTATTCTTTTACAGGGATAACTGTGCCCACGGGAACCAGAACCTATCAGGTCAATTACTTTCAGAATGATGCCCCGTTGATTGAGCCCGGTTTAGAGCGTACATTTACAAATTCATTGGCTGATTTAATTCAAAACCAAACCAGTCTGCAATTAGTAACTTCTGGAGGAGACATCATTTATGAAGGCGAAATAACTGAATACCGCATCTCTCCAACCACGGCGACTGCTGACATAACTGCGGCCCAAAACCGTTTGACCATTGGGGTACGTGTAAGGTATTATGAAAAAAACAATCCTGACAACGACCTGAGCCAACAATTTTCTTTCTTCTATGATTATCCGGCTCAAGCGCAATTGGTAGGAGCACAAAAAGACACTGCCATAGCTGAGATATTTGAACGGATTACACAAGATATTTTAAATGCCACCTTGGCAAAATGGTAAGGTAATATAGAGTGAACAAACAAGAATTTACATATCTACTCGCCCATCCTGAGCAATTGACCGTTGCACACACGGCGACCGTAGGCGAAATTGTTGCGCATTATCCGTATTTTCAGTCGGCGCGAGCCCTATATTTAAAAGGATTAAAATCTAAGGAAAGCTTTAAATACAACCAAGAGCTTAGAGTTACTGCAGCCTACACAACAGACAGAAGTGTTTTATTTGACTTTATCACCTCGGAGGAATTCAATCAAAATGAAATTTCAAAACTGATCAAACAAAATACAGAACTGCTTAAAAGCATTGAAGTTAAGGATGCCGACGATATTTCTGTACATAAAAGCGTCACAATAGATGATGCGTTAAAACAATATATCCAAGACAGTGAAGGTGTCTTGGATCCTGATTTATTTCAGCAAAAAACACCCTTTCAAACCATTCCCAAAGCGGAAACAACAGCTCCCATTCTTGACGTTGATGTTAAAAACATCCACCCTTCCTCTCCTGAAGAGCAATTGAACATTGGCAAACCCTTGGAGTTTGATAAAAACGAAACCCATTCATTTACGCAATGGTTAAAGATGACCAGCTTTAAACCTATTGAAAGGGAGCCAGAAGTCGAAAAACCAGAAATCCAGCCTCAATTGCCTCCTCAGGGATCAAAACAAGAGTCCGGTCTCGAGAAAAAGCTAGATATAATTGATAGGTTTATAACGGCCAATCCAAAAATCTCTCCAATCAAGGAAAAAGCACCCTCAATCAATTTGGCGCAAACCCAGCTTGTACAGAATGACAACCTGATGACAGAGACCTTGGCCCGCATTTATTTGGAGCAGAAAAATTATGAGAAAGCAATTCAATCTTATAAGATTTTAATTTTGAAATATCCAGAAAAAAGTGGTTTCTTTGCAGACCAAATTAAAGCAGTAAAACAATTACAAGAAAATAATACCAAATAGCACATGAGTACGTTTACAATATTTTTAGTTCTTATCATCATCGTATCATTTTTATTGGTGGTTGTCATCATGGTTCAAAATCCAAAAGGTGGCGGCTTGTCTTCGTCATTTGGTGGCGGTGGTTCACAGCAATTAGGTGGAGTCAAAAAAACAACCGACTTTTTAGATAAAAGTACTTGGATTTTAGCAACTGTACTTTTGGCGTTGATATTGGTATCAAATATTGCTATAGATGGTGCCACTGGTACTACAGAGTCTAAAGCTTTGGACAGTGATGCAGCAACAAGTATCCCTGCGCCAACTATGCCCGCAACAGATAATGCAGTAACACCAATTGACACCACGAACAACTAGTAAAGTTCAAAAAAAAAATCACTCAAAATGCCAACAAAATCTGTTGGCATTTTTTGTTACTGAAACTTTGTCAGTTAACTACCCATGGCACATTTTTCGCATCTATCACAAACGTTAAACATAATTAATTAACCCGTCATGCTTTGGCATGACCAAAACAAAAAAATACAACTATGGGATTAAACATTAAGCCATTGGCAGACCGCGTTCTTATTGAACCAGTTGAAGCTGAGACGAAAACAGCTTCGGGAATTATTATTCCAGACAACGCAAAAGAAAAACCTCAAAAAGGTAAAGTTGTGGCCGTTGGTGCCGGTACTAAAAAAAATCCAATGACTGTAAAGGTTGGTGAAACCGTTCTCTACGGAAAATATGCAGGAACAGAATTAAAACTTGAAGGCAAAGATTATTTGATCATGCGTGAAAGTGATGTGCTTGCAATCATCTAAAAATTAAGTCATTTCCGCGAAGGCGGAAATCTCATTACATTAATCTATACAAATCCAAAGATTCCCACCTTCGTGGGAATGACAAAATAAAATTTTTTGAATTATGGCAAAACAGATATTATTTGATATTGAAGCACGCGACGGAATTAAACGTGGTGTAGATGCATTGGCAAATGCAGTAAAAGTAACTTTAGGCCCTAAAGGCCGTAACGTTGTTATTGGCAAGTCTTTTGGTGCACCTCAAGTAACCAAAGATGGTGTAACCGTTGCAAAAGAAATAGAATTGGAAGATGCTCTCGAAAACATGGGCGCTCAAATGGTAAAGGAAGTTGCCTCAAAAACCAATGATTTAGCGGGTGATGGTACTACAACAGCTACCGTTTTGGCTCAAGCTATCGTAAAAGAGGGACTGAGAAACGTTGCAGCAGGTGCAAATCCTATGGATTTGAAACGCGGTATCGACAAAGCAGTTGCTGCTATCGTTGCAGATCTTGAAAAACAAACCAAGAAGGTTGGAAATTCTTCAGAAATGATCAAACAAGTGGCTTCAATTTCTGCCAACAATGATGATACTATTGGCGAATTGGTAGCCACTGCATTCACCAAAGTTGGTAAAGAAGGTGTCATCACTGTAGAAGAAGCAAAAGGATTGGAAACTTATGTGGATGTTGTTGAAGGGATGCAGTTTGATAGAGGTTACCTCTCTCCTTATTTTGTTACTGATGCTGACAAAATGATTGCCGATCTTGAAAATCCTTATGTTTTACTATTCGATAAAAAGATTTCAAATCTTCAAGAAATCCTTCCAATTTTGGAACCAGTTGCACAATCTGGTCGTCCATTATTGATTATCGCTGAAGATGTTGAAGGTCAGGCCTTGGCTACTTTAGTAGTAAACAAATTACGTGGTGGATTAAAAATTGCCGCAGTTAAAGCCCCAGGTTTTGGCGACAGACGTAAAGCAATGTTAGAAGATATTGCCATCTTAACTGGCGGTGTGGTGATTTCGGAAGAAAGAGGATTCTCTCTTGAAAACGCTGATTTAACTATGTTAGGTTCTGCAGAAACCATTACTATCGACAAAGACAATACGACGATTGTAAACGGCTCAGGAAAAGCAGATGATATCAAGGCTCGAGTTAGCCAGATAAAAGCACAAATAGAAACCACAACCTCTGATTATGACAAAGAAAAACTTCAAGAGCGATTGGCCAAGTTGGCTGGTGGGGTAGCAGTACTCTATGTAGGCGCTGCAAGTGAAGTTGAAATGAAAGAGAAAAAAGACCGTGTTGATGATGCACTACATGCCACAAGAGCGGCTGTTGAAGAAGGTATTGTTGCCGGAGGTGGCGTTGCACTTGTGAGAGCAAAATCAGTATTGGAGAAGTTGACCACAGAAAATTTAGATGAAACAACAGGTGTTCAAATTGTAGCACGTGCCATCGAAGCACCTTTACGTACTATTGTTGAAAACGCAGGTGGAGAAGGCAGTGTTGTGGTTGCCAAAGTAATAGAAGGAAAGAAAGATTTCGGTTTTGATGCCAAATCAGAAACTTATGTGGACATGCTAAAAGCTGGAATTATTGATCCTAAGAAAGTAACTCGTATTGCATTAGAAAATGCCGCATCAGTTGCTGGAATGATCTTAACCACGGAGTGTGCTTTAGTTGACATCAAAGAAGATACACCGTCAATGCCAATGGGCGGAGGTGGAATGCCAGGAATGATGTAGGTCAAAGCTGTTGACAATTATTACCATAAAAAACGCCTCAATTTAATTGGGGCGTTTTCTTTTTGTGGTTTTTCTTAAAAACTGTTTATTACATAAAATAAACTGTGTGTCAAGCTATTTCTTTTTTGGAGCAGCTTGAGGTGCCTTTTTTACCGGTTGCTTTTGAGCAGGCTTAGGCGCTTGTGGTTTCCCACCTAAATTAGATTGTGCCATAATAATTTATGATTTTAAATCCGTATTAAAGATACAACCGATGAGCACAATGTTATTCTATTATTAGCAAATATTTAACTATAGTTTACTGCTTGTCATCCTTATGATCATCCCTTACGGCCTCATCTCTATACAAACAGCACTTGTGTAGACTATGATAGGCCTCATCTGTAGCTTTTATTTCCTTCGTATCATGACCGGCATCGGCAATACTTTGCTTAATGGCCTTCATACTTGTTTTTCGTTCATCATAAATCAATTTTAGTTCATGGGTATTGACGTCCCAATTGGCCACTTTCACCCCTTTGGCCTTAATGGCTGCTTTCTCAATACGTTCCTTACACATATTACATACCCCGTCTACTTCAATAGTGGCTTTGGCATTTTTATTCTGAGCAAAGGTTACGCTCCCAACCAATACGATTAATACGAATACTATTTTTTTCATAATGTTTGATTTTTTATTCCCACGAAAGTGAGAATCTGTTTATTGTTCTTTATACCTTCCGAGGAAGGAATTTATTTATAATTGTTTGATTCTTGATATTTGCCATGAATGAACCCATACTTTAAACGTGATTAGGTTGGTCTTGATTGGTCTTGGTTGTTAATATTATCTACTATTTAAGAGATTAGCTTCGCTGAACCTTAAGGTTCCTGCCTTCGCAGGAATTGATTACTTAATTTTAAATCTCAGGCCGGCATAATACATACTGCCAAAAATTGGACCATAAACAAATGTCGTGTCAAAGTTCGCACCAAACGGATCATCTGCTCCCAAAATCGGATGGTTCTGTCTCACATTGGTCAAGTTTTCTCCGCCTAAATATACTTCAAATTTCTCAGAAAATACTTTGGTAATTTGAGCATTCAACGTGCCAACGGTTGGTGTGTATTCCGGTAATTGGTACTGAATGGGGTTTGATGCAGTTGATGCGAATCGTTGTTCGCCCAACCAATTATAAGTGACATCAAATTTCCAATGTGAAAAGCTCTCAGTCTTCTTTGTTTCATAAGACATATTCGCAAAAATGCGATGTTTGGGTGTCAATGGCTTTTCCTGCTTTCCAGAATTGTATTGGGTCTTGATATCATAAAATTTATAGGCGGTTCTAAAATCAAATCCTTCGAAGACATTATAATTCAATTCCACCTGAAAACTGTTCGCATAACTTTCACCATCAAGATTATAAAAATTTATCTGTTGTGGATTTTCATAATCGATCACAATCTGATTCTGAAAATCCGTTCTGTAATAATCAAATGTGATGTCAGCCTTATTCCCGAAGAGATTAAAGCCCTGCAGAAATGAAACACCATAATTCCAGGCAACTTCAGGGTCGAGACCATAAGCCCCTTTCAAGCTTCCCAAAGGCGCAGAACCATCAATCAATAGCGTCCTTGAAGTGGCAAAAATATTCTGATTTTCTGCAAAAATGCTGGCGCTACGCTTACCGCGACCAAACGACGCTCTTAACGCCGACTTCTCCCATGGCGTATAGCGTACATGAACTCGAGGTGTGACAAATGTTCCTAGTACATTATGCCTGTCAATACGCAGACCCGCAGTTAAATTCAAGTCTTCAAGATTGTCGAAATTATATTCAAAAAAGGCTCCAATCGAACTTTCTGTTCTCTCAAAATCTTCAGTGACCACCAATTCATCATAATGATCATACGTATAGCTGATTCCCGTTTTTATTTTATGTCTTGAATCACTGATAATCGAATTATAAATCCCATTAATGTATAAGCTATTGTGTAAAATATCATAAGTGTTCAATCCGAAATAGGAATTCTGCTTATGGCTGCTAAAGGCAGTTTGAAACCCAATACTTTGCCAAGGAATATTAGGATTGACATAACCCGATTTTACAGAAACATCAAATCGTCTGGTATCTATTTCACTGCCCCAGGCATTGGTCGTCAATTTATCTGTATCAGGATTAAAACTTAGCTGTCCAGTTTGTTTTGAATCGTCCAAATAATTCAAATTAATAAAACTCACAAAGCCCTTTTCGGGATCAGTATATTGCCAACGGTTCATGAAATTGATTTGTTTGTAGATGGGCATATCCATAAAGCCATCATCATTGACATCATGTTTTTTATCGTGCGTATTTCCATGGAGATATAAACCTGTGCTCCATTTCTCACTGACTTTGGTGTTCAGATGCACGTTAGCCTCCATGCGCTCACTACTTGCACCATAAAGATTGACGAAGAGCTTATTGTCTGTGGTCGGCTTGACAAGTTCCGTATTGATCTGACCCGCTATGCTTTCAAAACCATTGACCACACTTCCGGCACCTTTGGTAATCTGAATGCTCTCCACCCAAGTCCCTGGTGTAAAACTCAAACCGTAAGCTTGTGAAGCACCTCGTATTGTGGGAATGTTTTCTGCAGTTATCAAAATATATGGACTGGTCAACCCCAGCATTTTTATCTGTCGAGTGCCCGTTACGGCATCTGCAAAATTAACATCAATGGACGGATTGGTTTCAAAACTCTCTGAAAGATTACAACAAGCCGCTTTCAGTAACTCATCGCTACTCACAAACATGACGTTGGCGGATTGCATATACGATTTTGATGTGGCTTGTTTCCGAGAGTTCACCGTAATTTCATCCAATTCGCTTATCGATTTAAGGGCGTGTTTAATATATTTTGGAGAACTTACCAACAAGGTATCCGTTTTATATCCTACGTAACTAACGACCAATTTGGTAAATTCCCTTTGGTATGAAATACTGAATTTGCCATCGATATCCGTGGTTGCTCCAACAGTAGAGTTTAACCAATATACATTGGCGCCCGGTAGAGGAATAGTATTTTTTTGATCGGTTATTTCAACAATGATTCCTTCTATTTTATCCTGTGAAAACACAAGCATTGGGAGGAATATAAGAATGTAAATTATATTTTTCATTTAGTAATTAATAGTATTGATTTTTTAATCTTGGGGATTTCCTATTTTGAAAAAGAAACATCGCAATAAGACTCTTTGAGATAAATTAAGACATTCTGTAAAGAGAACGCTCCACCTAATTGTGTTAAATAACAAGCAATAAGTCGAAAATAAGATTTCATTTATCAGAATAGTTGATGTTCCAATTCTCTAAAAAAAAATAAGCGCACATAGACGCGTTACTTCATTTAAAATTGAAAATCAAATGAGGAAAACTTGGTCCAAAACCTGTATATCGGTAACCAAATTGGGCGGAGAATAATCTTTATGCGGAATGATCTGCTCTGGCAGACCTTCAAAAAGATTGATATATGAATAATATAAAGTGGTTATAAAAACCTGTTGGTCGAACTGAAAATCTTCAAAAGTAGTTTTTTTGAGATTGTCTTGGCCTTTGACAACTTCTAACTGATCATTACAGCATGACTTATTTTCTGTAAGAGTTAAGGCAACTGCTCCTTCGTCACAACACGGATCCGTTTTAAAAAAAATGGCAGTATCCATCAAAACATCTCCACAAAAATGCTTTTCCACAGTAAATGAAATGGTTGACAACAGCACTATAAATGCCATAGCCATAGAAAAGGTTTTATGAATAATGCTTTTATACATGGCCACGAAATTACAAAAAATTGTGCTTAACTCTACAACTTATAAAAATCTTAACTTTTTTTAGATTTCAATTGGTGATAATAGAATGCTGGCAATAATAACAACAATAGTAATGGCTGAATTAAGAACCGTCTGATATTGAAAAAGATGTAATAATCCTCTTGTCGTGGGTTAATTACAAAATATAAGAAAAATGCCAAGAGTATAAAAAATGAAAAAACATAAATAAGTACAGAAAACTTGACGACGCTCCTATCATTAAAAAAAATATAAATGATGCCCAATGAAATTACTGTATTCAGAAAATATCTAAGCGATGTAAACAATGTCAACTTTAATATTTCACGACGTGGATTATCAATGTAGAGATAATCATTCTTAAAAAATGTGAGATAAGGGTCATAAAACAGTTCGTTTTCAAAGGCACGTATCAGGATCAACAACCCAAAAAACACCAAAAGCGCTATCATTTTTACAACGTTACTCATTGGATGCAGTTAAGTTTGAAAATCTGTTGACCCAAAACATCCATAGCAGAAAGACCATTCCATAAATGATCAACGGAAAAATAACAGTATGCAACTCTTCTCTTCGCCATGGATAATGATATAAGCCTATCGATAAAATCACAATTCTTAAAAGATTTACGATATATATAAGAACACTCCCTACTAAAATATAAAAAAAGGTAGTTTTAAACTTTCCTGCAAATGCGATTATAAAGGAAACAAACAAAATAATAACACTTATAGAATTACAGCCCTCAACCACACGCGCCAAATACTTGCCATTAATGATCAGTTTCATTGAAGGTTCGTCAGGATGTTTTGCTATTTGAGAATCGTATCCAAAAGCATGTAGCAACTCATTACTTTGTTTAGCCACCAAATTGGTAAAATAATCTGGGTAGTAAACTGAGCCATCAGAGTAATCAAGATACAGTTTATAGGCAAATGTCAGCACCCCATAAACCAAAAGAAAGGTCAGGATAAACTTAATAACCGATTTGTACTTTATGATCAGATCCTTCAAGAATTCAAAATTTACTTTAGGTTGTTAAAAATATACAAAAACCCAATTGAAGCGGCACATTTTGAATACTTTTACCAAAACTTTTGAACAATGAGCTTAGATCAACTTAAACCGCAAATAATCACCATAATTTCTGATACCAATTCATCCGTTGATGAACGGTTGTTATCCATCTGTGAAGTTCTTGAATCGAACATCCCATATTATAACTGGGTTGGGTTTTATTTTAGAAATGGTGAGAAAGAAGAATTAAAACTGGGCCCTTATGTAGGCGCACCAACCGACCATACGATTATTCCATTTGGAAAAGGCATCTGCGGACAGGTGGCAGTAAGCAATCAAAACTTTGTAGTTCCGGATGTTTCCGCACAGGATAATTATATCGCCTGTAGTATTACAGTAAAGGCTGAAATTGTCGTTCCTATTTTTGTGAATGGTGACAATATTGGTCAGATTGACATCGATTCCAATACCATTGACCCGTTTACAGAAGCCGATGAGCGATTTTTGGAGTTTGTTTGTGCTCAAGTCGCTTCTATCTTATCATAAATACCAATACGAAAATTCCAAATTCCAATAAGTTTAGCAAAATTTATTGGAATTTGGTGTTTGATTATTGAATTTCCTCCGTTACATTCCTGTACGAATCGCTTCGACAGGATCTAAACGCGATGCCGAAATAGCAGGAATTACTCCGGAAATCAATCCGATGATTGTAGAAAGAATAAACCCTAAAAACATATTGCCTGCAGAAAGGACAAATTCGAAATCGCCCGTAAATTGGGATGCAATCAAGGAACCGATCCAAACAAACAACAGCCCAACCAGTCCTCCAATGACCGCTAAAATGACCGCTTCAAACAAAAACTGAAATAAAATAAATCGGTTTTTTGCACCTAAGGATTTTTGAATACCGATCAAGTTGGTCCGTTCCTTCACACTGACAAACATGATATTTGCAATACCGAAACCACCAACTAATAACGAAAAGCCACTAATGATCCATCCCATAACATTCATAGTACCGATGATTCCATCTATTGCATCGGTAAATCCTGACATTTTGTTCACAAAGAAATTATCTGGCTCTCCAGCTTTTAAGCCTCTGTAAACTCTAAACCTTTGTTTTAAGACGGCTTCAAAAGCCCCCATATCCACGCCTTTTACAGGCTTAATGATGACCGCTCCAGGAATCCCGCCAGGCCCTCCTGTTTGGAAACGTCTGACAAAATTGGCGGGCACATACCCTTTATCATCCGGACTTCCGCCAAGCCCTGCGCCCATTTTTTTCATGACACCTATGACGGTCAATCTCCGACCATAAACTCTAATTTGCTTTCCAATCGGGTTTGATTTTCCAAATAAATTTTCAGCTATGGAATGCCCCAAAACAATAACAGGTGCTCCATTTATAGACTCCGATTCTGTATAAAAGCGCCCTTCTTCGATTTTTACGTTTTCAATCTCATAAATCTCATTGGACACCGGTGTGATATCGACTCCTGAAATTGTTTCTGCGCCATATCTGACCGTTTGGGGGCTTCCGAAAATCACATAGGCAGAAGCTGCAATATCCGGCACATTTCGTCTTATAAAATCAAAGTCGCTGTATTCAGTTTGAGGAAAATTATCCCGTTGCCATCGAGGTACATCGGTTGGCCCAAAGGAAAACTTGGTTAAATACATTGTGTTTTTATCCAGTCCTGAAAGCTGATCCTGAATATTTCTATCTAAAGAATCGACCGCCGCCAAAACAGCAATGATGGAAAAAATACCAATGGTAACGCCCAATAATGACAAAAAAGTACGCAGCTTGTTGTTGGTAAGTGCGTTTATGGCAAATGAAAAACTTTCTTTAAATAAGCGTAAGTAAAGCAGCATGTAATTTTGGTGGTTTTAAAACGATTTTAAAGATAGGACGTTTGCAACAATTATTTGTTACAAAAAACTTAAATAAACTGCCTCCCGTTGCCTCAAATTGTCTTCAATAATATGTACTTTTGCGCTTTAAAAAATAGCATTTTATTAAATTTTTATATTTCACCGCACTCATTGCATAATGATGCCAAACCAAACACACAACACAATGCACAACAAAACCATTTCATCTGCCTTGATTTCTGTTTTCAGTAAGGACGGATTAGAACCTATTGTAAAGGAGTTAAGCCAGTTAGGCGTTACGATCTACTCCACCGGAGGTACAGAAAAATTCATAAAGGACTTAGGTATTAACGTCATTCCTGTAGAAGATGTGACCTCCTATCCTTCCATTTTGGGTGGACGTGTCAAAACATTGCATCCAAAAGTTTTTGGAGGCATTTTAAATCGTCAAAACAACACTCAGGATGTGGCTGAATTGGCAGAATTTTCAATTCCGCAAATCGATTTGGTCATTGTGGATTTATATCCCTTTGAAAAAACTGTGGCTTCTGACTCAAGCCATGAAGATATCATTGAAAAGATTGACATTGGAGGAATTTCTCTGATCAGGGCTGCAGCGAAAAACTATTCGGATGTGGTTTGTGTCTCTTCGGTTGACGATTACGGTGAGTTTTTAGAACTCTTAAAGTCAAAGAAGGGAGAAACCTCAGATGAAGACAGAAAACGGTTTGCAGCTAAGGCTTTCAATGTGTCTTCACATTATGACACTGCTATTTTCAATTATTTCAACCAAAATCATGAGGAAACGGTTTTAAAAATCAGTGAGACTCAGGGCAAAGTGCTTCGCTATGGTGAAAACCCGCATCAAAAAGGATTTTTCTTCGGAAATTTCGAAGCCATGTTCACCCAACTTCATGGCAAGGAATTAAGTTATAACAACTTGTTGGATGTTGATGCCGCAGTGAACTTGATGAATGAGTTTAAGGGTGAAGCACCCACTTTTGCAATTTTAAAACATAACAATGCTTGTGGATTTGCTCAAAGAGACACATTACATCAGGCTTATGTTGACGCCTTGGCAGGTGATCCTGTTTCGGCATTTGGTGGAGTTTTGATTGCAAATACGGAAATTGACAAAACAACCGCAGATGAAATCCACAGTCTATTTTGTGAAGTAGTGATTGCACCTTCGTTTTCCGCAGAAGCGAAAGAGATTTTAGAAGGCAAGAAAAATAGAATTCTCTTGATCCAAAAAGAGGTCGAACTTCCACAAACAATAGTAAGAACTTGCTTAAATGGCCTCTTGGTACAGGATAGGGACAATAAAACAGATGCCATATCAGATTTAAGTTATACCACCAACAATAAACCCTCGCAAAACGAGTTAGAAGACTTGATATTCGCTTCCAAAATTTGTAAGCATACCAAGTCGAACACTATTGTATTGGCCAAAAACAAACAATTAATTGCTAGCGGAACTGGACAGACCAGCCGAGTGGACGCTCTTAACCAAGCCATTCATAAAGCACAGTCTTTTAATTTTGATTTGAAAGGAGCCGTTATGGCAAGTGATGCGTTTTTCCCATTTCCTGACTGCGTCGAAATTGCTAAAGACGCAGGAATTACTGCGGTAATTCAACCAGGAGGTTCAATCAAGGATGAATTGAGCATTGATTATTGCAATCAAAATAATGTGTCAATGGTATTTACTGGAATACGGCATTTTAAACACTAAATGGAATTAAATCTAAGGGACAAATAAGCGATCATCTAAAATGAACAAATACCTATGTAATATAACCTTTGATATTTATGAAGTTTTATTACATTTACAACAATATCAACAAACAAACTAATATCAACCTAAATAATCAACAACACGCATGGGATTTTTTGATTTCTTAACAGAAGAAATAGCCATAGATTTAGGAACCGCAAACACCTTAATTATCCACAATGACAAAGTTGTTGTAGATAGCCCTTCAATAGTTGCAAGAGACCGAATTTCAGGAAAAATAATTGCCGTTGGAAAAGAAGCCAACATGATGCAAGGTAAAACGCATGAAAACATTAAAACAATAAGACCTCTAAAGGACGGTGTTATTGCCGATTTTGATGCTTCTGAACAAATGATCAGTTTGTTCATAAAAAACATTCCCGCTTTAAAGAAGAAACTCTTCTCCCCTGCTTTACGCATGGTGGTTTGTATTCCTTCAGGAATTACTGAGGTGGAGATGCGCGCCGTAAAAGAATCCTGTGAGCGTGTCAATGGTAAAGAAGTTTATTTAATCCATGAGCCGATGGCAGCCGCTATTGGTATCGGTATTGACATCATGCAACCAAAAGGGAACATGATTGTAGATATAGGTGGTGGTACTACAGAAATTGCAGTCATTGCCTTAGGCGGCATTGTCTGCGACAAATCTGTTAAAGTTGCTGGTGATGTATTTACCAATGACATTGTATATTATATGCGTACACAACACAATTTATATGTTGGTGAACGCACTGCCGAAAAAATTAAGATACAGATTGGCGCCGCTACTGAAGATTTAGAATTACCTCCAGAAGAAATGAGCGTTCAAGGACGTGATCTCTTAACTGGAAAACCTAAACAGGTTCAAATTTCTTACCGAGAAATCGCAAAGGCGCTTGACAAGTCCATTTTACGAATAGAAGATTCCGTCATGGAAACCTTATCTCAAACACCGCCAGAATTGGCCGCAGACATCTATAATACTGGAATCTATCTTGCTGGTGGAGGTTCTATGCTTAGAGGCTTGGACAAACGTTTATCGCAAAAAACAGATTTACCTGTCTATATTGCTGAAGATCCTTTAAGAGCAGTAGTTAGAGGAACGGGAATAGTATTAAAAAACCTTCCTAAATTCAAAAGTATATTGATAAAATAGTAATTCCAAATGCAACAAATCATAAACTTTGTACTTAGAAACAAAACTTTTCTTGTGTTTTTGTTGCTTCTTGGTTTGTCTTTGTTTTTTACAATTCAATCGCATTCTTATCATAAAAGTAAATTCATTAACTCCTCTAATGTGATTACCGGTACTGTTTACAAAACAGCAAACAATGTCAGTCAGTATTTTAATCTGATCAAGGAAAACAAGGCATTGTTGGAAGAAAACCGTATGCTTAAAACCATAGTTCACAATTTGGATGTGGATACCATGACGTCCGACCTTCAAGACAGTCTTAAATTGAATGCGAATTATAAGTTTCGTACTGCAAGTGTTTATAAAAATAGTTACTCACAATCCACCAACTATTTGACCATAAACAAGGGAAAAAAAGATAGTATTAAAGTCGATTATGGCGTGATTACTTCTCAGGGAATCGTAGGTATTATTGAAAACACCTCCCAAAACTTCTCCTCTGTACTGTCAATTTTAAACACCCGTAGCCGAATCAATGCCCAATTGAAAAAGACCAATCATATTGGTTCTTTGGTATGGAATACGGAGTCGCCAGAGTTTGCACAACTCATCGATATTTCGAAATTTGCACCGGTAGCCATTGGCGACACGATCATTACCGGTGGCCAATCCACCATTTTTCCAAAAGGCATTTTAATTGGGACGGTCAACTCATATAAAATTGACAGTGGAGGCGACTCGTATATTGTAAACGTTAAATTGTTTAATGATATGACCAATATTGGCCATGTTTATGTAATTGAAAACCTTCAGGCTGCTGAAATAAAATCTCTACAAAAACCAAAAAATGACTAAGGTAACCTTAAATTTGGCCGCAAGGTTTATCATTTTGGTTTTGGTTCAGGTATTGATCTTTAACCAAATAGATTTCATGGGCTATATCAATCCGTATGTCTATATTTTATTCATCATATTATTTCCAGCAAACAACAACCGCACCTTATTTGTTTTCTTGGCATTCCTATTGGGCTTTAGTGTAGATGTGTTTTCAGATTCAGGAGGAGTGCATGCGGCGGCATGTGTGACTTTGGCATATATAAGACCTGTTTTTTTGAAATTCTCATTCGGCACAATTTATGACTACCAATCCATAAAATTCAATCAAACGGATTTCAGTAGTAAACTGACCTACTTTACGGCCTTGGTGTTTATTCATCACCTGGTGATGTTTTCCTTAGAGATTTTTAACATTTCTAAAATAATTTTAATCCTCCAAAAAACGTTATTCTCAGGGATTTTCACTATAATACTTTGTTTGATTATCACAATCCTTTTTAGCCAGAAACGTAAATGAGAAAATTGCTACTCCTTTCAACTATTGCTTTTGTAGGTTTGGTTTTTATTGCACGCTTATTTTATTTACAAGTGTACAACGAAGATCCATATAGCCTGCTTGATGATAATGCCATCAGAAAGGTACGCGACTATCCAAAAAGAGGCTACATCTATGACAGAAATGGCAAATTACTGGTGGCCAACCAACCATCCTATGATGTCATGTTCATTCCTCGGGAGGTAAAGCCATTGGATACGTTAGAGTTATGCAACCTTTTAAAAATTACCAAAGAAGACTTTATTAATTTTTATAATAAGGCGTATCGCTATTCGCCACGGTTACCCTCTGTTTTTATTCCACAACTTTCAAGGATGGAGTATGCAGTGTTGCAGGAAAAAATCAGAAAATATGAAGGGTTTTACATTCAAAAAAGATCACTAAGAGACTATCAAACCACAATTGGAGCGAATGTTTTGGGAGATATTGGAGAAGTCAACAATTATATTATTGAAAATGACCCCTATTACAAAAGTGGTGATTTAATTGGCAAACAGGGTGTTGAACTATCCTATGAAGAAGTATTGCGAGGTGTAAAAGGAATAAAGTTTATACAAAAAGATCGATTCAACAGAGATATTGGTCCCTATAAAGACGGTATTTATGATACCTTACCGGAGCCCGGAAAAGACATTACGATTACCATTGATTCCGAGCTTCAGGAATACGGTGAACTTTTAATGCGGCATAAACACGGTGGTATTATTGCCATAGAACCGGGTTCAGGTGAAATTATTGCTATGGTCACTGCCCCTTCCTATAATCCAAATTTATTGGTGGGGAGACAACGTTCTCGAAATTTCACTCAACTTTACAACGATACCATTGCAAAACCATTGTTTGACCGTAGTTTAAAAGCACAGTATCCACCAGGGTCGCCTTTTAAAGTACTCAGTGCTTTGATAGGTCTTCAGGAAGGCGTGGTTACCACACAGGATCAGTTTTCATGCCGACACGGTTATTATTTAGGGAGCAGACGTTTGACTGGATGTCATAGTCATGTGAGTCCTCTGTCAATGAACCAAGGTATTGCACAATCTTGTAATGCTTATTTTGTAAATGTCTATAGACGTATTATTGATAAGTATGACAAACCCTCAGAGGGCATGGATGTTTGGAGCAACCATGTTAAAAGCTTCGGACTTGGCGACTATTTAGGTTATGATCTTAAGATCGGGAATAAAGGTCGTGTGCCGGATGGTGCTTTTTATGATAAATGGTATGGCGAAAACCGATGGTCTTCAACCTACAATATTTCAAACTCCATTGGACAAGGTGAGGTGGAGACCACGCCCATTCAATTGGCAAATATGGTGGCCGCCATCAGCAATAGAGGCTTTTATTATACGCCTCACATTATAAAAAGTATTGAAGGAGGTACCATTGATGAAAAATACACCACGCCTAATTATACCACCATTGATAAGGAGCATTTTGAACCCGTAGTACAAGGTATGTTTGATGTTTACAATAAAGGTACCGCTTACAGTCTACGGGTGCCCGGGATTGATATTTGCGGTAAAACGGGGACAGCTGAAAACTTTATGCGGATAAATGGCAAACGGACCCAGCTGACAGATCATTCCATATTTGTGGCCTTTGCACCAAAGGACGATCCTAAAATCGCCATTGCTGTTTTTGTTGAAAATGGCTATTGGGGCAGTCGATTTGCAGGGCGTATAGCAAGTTTAATGATTGAAAAATATATTAGAGGTGAGGTTACAATGACCGCCATGGAAAACTGGATTCTCACGCACAGTTTGGAGAACGAATATGCAAAACCATATTCAGGAAAAGAATTTGGCATCAACAGGCAATCAGCATTGCAAGTCATTGACAAAATAACAAAAGATACCGTTGTCAATCCTGTGAGTACACGAACATCATCGTTTAATTTACAATAAATGCAAAGAGATTTTAGAGGATTGAATTTTGATTGGATCACCATTGCTTTATTTTTATTGCTGGTTGGTTTTGGGTGGCTAAATATTATGTCAGCCTCACACACAGGAGAGATTGTGAGTTATTTTGATATGAATCATCCTTACGGGAAACAATCCGTCTTCATTATATTCACTTTCGCGCTCATCATTCTCATCTTGGCCTTAGACGCTAAGTTTTACGAACGTTTTGCCAGCCTTATCTATTTAATTTCCATATTGTCTTTATTGGGTTTATTTCTTTTTGGGAAAAATGTTAATGGCGCCTTGGCTTGGTATAGCATAGGAGGAATGACAATTCAGCCAAGTGAGTTCGCTAAATTTGCAACCTCCTTGGCCGTAGCAAAATATATTAGCGACCTTCAAACAAATATGAAGACGTTCAAAGATCAAATTAAAGCTGCCGGGATTATTGCACTTCCTGCTATTTTAATCTTGTTGCAGAACGATACAGGGAGTACCGTTGTTTATGCCGCGTTCTTTTTTGTTTTTTATAGAGAAGGTCTACAGCAGATGTATCTTGTCATCGCCGTTTTTCTCGTATTACTTTCGGTATTGGCACTTAAATTCAATGTGGTTGTTGCTGTTCTCGTATCTGGAATATTAATCTTTGGACATCATTTTTTTGGCCAGAAAAAACGACCATCAATCTTACAGCCTATTGGTATTCTATTAGTCTGTGTAGCAGTAGCTTTTGGTATTAAATATTTTTACAATAATATACTACAGTTCCATCAAAAAGACCGAATCAGTTTATGGCTGCGTTTGGAAAATGATCCTCAAAAGCTCCATGAATTAAAACAGACAATTCTATACAATTTGCACGAATCAGAAAAAGCGATCAGTTCTGGAGGGTTGACAGGAAAAGGTTTTATGCAAGGCACGAGGACAACCGGGAAATTTGTGCCGGAACAGCATACAGATTATATCTTTAGTACCGTTGGGGAAGAATGGGGTTTTCTGGGAAGCGCGCTCGTTGTACTTCTTTTCGTTGCGCTACTGCTTCGAATTCTATATTTGGCCGAATTACAAAAATCTCAATTCAGCAGAGTTTATGGCTATTGTGTCGCATCCATTCTATTTTTCCATTTTCTGATCAATGTCGGTATGGTGATGGGCCTGATCCCGACCATCGGCATTCCACTTCCGTTCTTCAGTTATGGCGGTTCAGCACTTTGGGCATTCACGATCTTACTGTTTATTTTTATAAAACTAGATTCGAATAGGATTAATGAGTGGTAGACTTTGACGGTTCAAGGTTTCAAGTTCAAAGTTCCAAAATCCAATTCATAAAATCCGCAAGTTATTACACTCAGTTTTACAGAGGTTCACAGAGTTTTTGTTGAGGAACTTGCGCGCTAATCTTCAACCCGAACGTTAGTGAATTGGCGAGGCAAATCTACTGGAAAATTAACAGATGACGTTAGGCAGTTTCACCCACCTATACGGACGGGTAAGTGCCTATATAGAGTAAGGACGTGCCAATTTACATCTACTTCAAATTGGCCAAACTCGACTTAATCGTCTCTATTTTAGCCAAAGCATCTGCTTCCTTGTTGCGTTCGTTTTGTAATACTTGGGCAGGTGCATTGTTCACAAAACGTTCATTGGACAATTTATTCTGAACAGATTTCAGGAATCCTTCGGTATATTTTAATTCGTCATTTAACTTCTTGATTTCTTCCTCAACATTAATGGATCCAGAAATAGGAATAAAATACTCGTTGGAATGCACTCTAAAGCTTAGCGCGCCATCGACGGCAGCCTCAACCGATTCCATCTTTGAGATATTTCCCATCTTTTCAATAACGGAGTTATAACGTTCTGACAATTTCTCGTTATTGATGACCGATAGTTCGATACTATCCTTAAAAGAAATATTTTTGTCCTTCCTAATCGTTCTAATTCCCGAAACCACCTCTTTTACCAATTCAAAATCGGCTATTAATTGAGCATCAAAAGATTCAATTTTAGGATATTCCGCAACGATCAGAGCGTCTTCAGGCGATCGTTCTGCAATAAAGTGCCAGATTTCTTCGGTTAAAAATGGCATAAAGGGATGTAATAACTTTAAATTGGATTCAAAGATGTCAATCACACTTTTAAAGGTTTTTGCATCGATAGGTTGTTGATATTCTGGCTTGATCATTTCCAAAAGCCATGAACAGAAATCATCCCAAATCAACTTATATATGCCCATTAGTGCATCAGACAATCGATACTTGCCATAATGATCCTCTATGTCAGCCAAGGCTTGTTGAAATTTAGATTGGTACCACTCCACGGCTATTTTAGAGGCTTCCGGTTGTTGTATTTCAGCAATTTCCCAACCTTTGACTAACCTGAAGGCATTCCATATCTTATTGGCAAATCCTTTTCCTTGGTTGCAAAGTTCTTCATCAAACATCAAATCATTTCCAGCGGCAGAGCTTAACAGCAGACCTACACGCACGCCATCAGCACCGTAATCATCTATCAACTTCAAGGCGTCTGGAGAGTTTCCTAAGGATTTGCTCATTTTTCGACGTTGCTTATCTCGTACCAATCCTGTCAAATACACATTTTCAAAAGGTTTTTCATCTCTGTATTCATATCCGGCAACAATCATACGCGCTACCCAAAAAAACAGAATATCCGGACCTGTCACTAAATCATTGGTTGGATAATAGTATTCAATTTCAGGGTTGTTCGGGTTCCGGATCCCATCAAAAACACTAATAGGCCAAAGCCATGAAGAGAACCAGGTATCTAAAGCATCCTTATCCTGAGTTAAATCTGTTAGCGACAGTTGTGGATTTTTTGATTTTTGTCGTGCCAATATGAGGGCTTCCTCACGACTTTCGGCTACCACAAAATCATCCTTTCCATCGCCATAGAAATAGGCAGGAATCTGTTGGCCCCAAAGCAACTGACGCGAAATATTCCAATCGCGAATATTTTCCATCCAATGGCGGTAGGTATTATTGAAGCGTTTTGGAAACAACTTTACGTCTTCATCCTCCAAGACTGCTTTAATGGCCGGTTTTACCAGATCTTCCATTTTCAAAAACCATTGGTCAGAAAGTCTTGGTTCTATCACAGCCTTAGTGCGTTCACTTGTTCCTACTTTATGTGTGATATCTTCAGTTTTATCAAGAATTCCCAAATCTTTCAACTCTTGGGTCACATCTTTTCGTGCTAGCTCCCTATCTTTTCCTTGATGATGAAGACCAAAACTGTTTAAAGTGGCATCATCATTAAGAATATCCACAACAAGCAAGTTATGTCTGTCACCAATTTCCTTATCGTTGACATCATGGGCAGGGGTGATTTTCAAGCAGCCCGTACCAAACTCCATATCTACATAGTCATCAGCAATAATTGGGACCACTCGATTACAAATTGGTACAATAACATTTTTACCAATTAGGTGCTGAAATCGCTCGTCGTTAGGATTTACGCAAACTGCAGTATCTCCCAAAATCGTTTCGGGACGTGTAGTGGCAATAGTTACAAAATCATCCTGGTTTTCAATTTGATACTTCACATAGTACAATTTGTCAGTGCGTTCCACATGGACAACTTCTTCATCTGACAAGGTGGTTTTAGCTTCCGGATCCCAATTGACCATTCGATAGCCACGATAAATTAAACCTTTGTTGTAAAGATCAACAAAGACTTTGATGACGGACTCACTCATATCATCATCCATGGTAAACTTGGTCCGATCCCAATCGCATGAACATCCCAGTTTTTTTAGCTGTTCCAAAATTACTCCACCATATTCATGAGTCCAATCCCAGGCATGACTCAAGAATTCCTCTCTGGTCAATTTATTCTTATCAATGCCTTGTTCTTTCAACTTTGCAACTACTTTAGCTTCAGTAGCAATTGATGCGTGGTCTGTGCCCGGAACCCAACAAGCGTTCCGACCTTGTAATCGGGCGCGTCGAATGAGTACATCCTGAATGGTATTGTTCAACATATGTCCCATGTGTAGCACTCCAGTAACATTTGGTGGTGGAATAACTATGGTATAAGGTTCTCTCCCATCAGGAACAGACTTGAAATACTTGTGTTCCATCCAATAGGAATACCACTTGTCTTCTACATTGGTAGCCGAATATTTTGCTGGGATCTGCATACTTTGGTACTGTTTTTGTATCATAACGGGCAAAGTTACTTATATTTCTGTTTTTGTGAAATTATAAAAACAAATATTAACCTAAAGACAGACATCTATTTTAACTGTTTTATACCGTTCAACTAAAATATTTTGTGAAATGGTCAAAAGTGAGTAATTTTGATCCCTATCAATTTTAAAAAATTAAAATGATGAAAAATTTAATAGCAATTTTATTTGTAGGAATGTTAAGCATTTCTGCTTTTGCGCAAGAAAAAGTAGCCAAGATTGAGTTTAAGACAGATGTTATTGATTATGGTACCATCGAGAAAGGTGCTGATGGCCTTCGTGTTTTTGAATTTACAAATACGGGCAACGCGCCATTAATAATTACAAGAGTAACCTCAACTTGCGGATGTACTGTACCTAAAAAACCTGAGGGGCCAATCCTTCCAGGGCAAACAGGTGAGATACAAGTCAAATATGATACCCAACGTGTCAATCCAATAAGAAAGACCATTACTGTCTTATCCAATGCGGACACGCCAACTGTAGCCCTTAAAATCAAAGGTGAAGTTGTTGACCCAAGTAAGACCAGTGTTTTAGATAAAAGAAATAAAAGCGTTATGGAACAATAATTAGCGTTTCAGACAATTAAAAAGCTCTCATTTTTTGAGGCCACTGAAAAAGTCCCCTTAAAAATATTGGGGTAAAAAGAGATAAAAAGGAGTGTAAACCGTAGTGTTTTCACTCCTTTTTTCGTATCTTTTTTACTGATTAACAAACACTTGGATATGTTAT
>NZ_BJKB01000020.1 GCF_010725055.1 Gelidibacter japonicus
GTTAATACTGCAGTAAGAATAGCACTTGAAACTTCGGCACTTCCCTCGTAGACCACTGTGTTAATCGATTTTTTAATCCCCGTCAGGCTATAGCGTTCTTTTTCTTCATCGAGATGTCGGATGATATTTTCGGTAAGGATGATCCCAATATCCACCATGGTCCCAATGGCAATGGCAATCCCGGATAGGGCCACAATATTGGCATCCACATTAAAGAACTTCATCGTGATAAAGACCATCAAAACCGCAACGGGCAAGAGTCCAGAAATAAGTACGGAAGCTCTTAGATTGAAAACCATCACGATAATCACAAAGATGGTAATGAGGATTTCAAGGCTTAAAGCTTCGTCAAGTGTATCTAAAGTTTCCTGAATAAGTATCGAACGGTCGTAAAAAGGAACTACAGTAAGTTGCGATATGGTGCCATCTGAGAGTTCCTTGGAAGGCAGACCAGCTTTAAGTTCTTCCAACTTTTCTTTGACATTATTGATTACCTCCATTGGGTTGGCACCATAGCGTGCCGTAACAACGCCGCCCACAACCTCAGCACCTTCCTTGTCCAGAATCCCTCTTCGAGGAGCCGGACCCAAACTGACGTTGGCAATATCCTTAATCCGTATGGACGTATAATTTTCGGAGGTCACCACGGCATCTTCAATATCTGCAACAGACTTGACATATCCGAGACCTCGCACCAGGTATTCTACTTGATTGATTTCCATGGTCTGGGCACCGATATCCTTATTGCTTTCTTTGACTGCTTTAACAATTTCAGACAGACCGATATTGTATTGGCGCATCAACTCTGGTTTCACATCAATTTGATATTCCTGTACATAGCCTCCAATGGACGCTACTTCAGAAACACCACTTGCTGATGATAGCGCATATTTTACATAGTAGTCCTGAATGCTTCGCAATTCGTGCAGATCCCAACCTCCCGTGACGTTGCCATCTTTATCGCGACCTTCCAAAGTGTACCAGTACACCTGTCCTAATCCGGTGGCATCCGGACCCAATGATGGGTTGACACCATCCGGAAGCAAACCGGCAGGCAAGGAATTAAGCTTTTCCAATATCCGGCTACGGCTCCAATAGAACTCAACTTCTTCTTCAAAAATGATATAGATGCTCGAGAAGCCGAACATGGAAGAACTACGGATGGTCTTCACTCCAGGAATCCCAAGCAACGTAGTGGTAAGCGGATAGCTAATTTGATCCTCAATATCCTGTGGGGAACGTCCTTCCCATTGGGTATAGACAATTTGTTGGTTTTCGCCAATATCAGGAATGGCATCAACGGCGACAGGATTGGTAGGCAAAAAACCGGTATCCCAGTTAAAAGGTGCGTTCACCACCCCCATACCTATGAAGAGTGCGAGCATTAAGACCGCCACTAACTTATTATCAATGAGGAATTTTATGCTTTTATTTAGCATTTGTATTGATTGTTAAACAGTTAAACATTGAATAAAAACCTGATTACATCAGAAAATTAAAATCAACAAAATGAGCCCAAAATGGTAAGAACCAAAGGGCTAATTTTCCGTTCCGATAATTATCGGATCGGAACTGTTTAAAATCAAATTAAATAAGTCTCGTGTAGCTTTTGTATATCCCGTATGAGAAAGGGAGGATTATAGTGTTTAAAAGGAATGATGTTTTCGTCGAGTCCTTCAAAAAGATTGATATACGAATAGAAAAAGGCGGCAACAAAAACTTGTTGCTCTAAGTTTAGTGTGTCATATGAAAACTTAAGATCATCTTGTCCTTCCATAACGATCTGCAATTCTGAACAACATGATTTCTCTGTTAGTTCATTACCGCAATCTTTAGTAGGTATTTGTTTCTCCATCCCGCACGTCTTAACCTTGTCGAATAAAGAGAAATCAACCAAATGATCTCCACAATAATGCATATCTATCGTAAACGACATAGTTGTAAACAACACTAATGTCGCTAAGGTAGCAGATAGCATCTTATGGAAAAATAATTTCATAGTTCAGCAAATATAAAATAAATTACCGTATGTGTTTAAACTTTAGATACAAAAATTGGTTTATTAACTTATTTTTAAGTATAAATGGTCTTAAAGATTATGGATTTAGGAATGCCAAAATCTCTTCGCTTTCAGGTTTAACTTTGCTCTCAAAAGAGGCCGTAAGTTGACCGTTCTCATCCAATAGGAATTTTGTAAAGTTCCATTTAATAGTCACATCCATAGATCCGTTTTCAGTTTTCGAAGTCAACCAATCAAATATCGGAGCGATATCCTGTCCTTTTACTGAGACTTTGGCCGCCATCGGAAAACTTACGCCATAATTCTGCTCACAAAAAGCCGAAATCTCGTCATTGCTCCCCGGTTCCTGAGCTCCAAAATTATTGGCAGGAAATCCGACAACGACCAAGTTATCCTTGTGTTCATTGTACAAAGCTTCCAGACCTTCGTATTGTGGGGTATATCCACATTTTGAAGCGGTATTGACAATCAGGATTTTCTTCCCTTTAAAATCGGAAAAATCGATCTCACCACCAGAAAGCGCTTCGACCTTAAATTGATGAATAGAATTGTTTTGCATGGCCACAGGAGTTTGAGAAATTAAATTAATTGAGAATAAAAGAGTAAAAACGACTAGAATATTTTTCATTTGTTTTTATGGCTAAGTTAAGAAAATCAAAGCTGCTTTCTTTTAATGTCATGTTAAAGATGAATAAGCTTATCCATAAACCACAATCCCTAATCGGCTGTTGTTTTATAAATACACCACTACCGATTGGAAATCCATAATTATATATGGACCGACTGAAAGTGTGCTTATTGACCTAGCTGGAAAAGAATATGAGAAAACACATAAGTATTCGTGTATCAGCCCCCTGGTTGGCTGGGCAAGTTCATGTCTAAAACATTTATAGAAACTAAAGTTGCAACACTGAATCCCAATAGTCATCGGGAACAGGGTTTTAACCTCTAACTAAATAAAATTGTAACTTTTATTGGTGGGTTAATTGAAACAATTGTATTTTTAGAAATGACATTCACCAAATTCTCTGTAATCAAGAACCTCGGGGCCGTCCGACCGTTACGAGCGGGCAAGCCCACGAGGTATGAATAAGGTATTGTCTTTTCGATCGAGGCAAGCCTCGGGGTATTAAAACCCACTGGTGGGAATAAATTAAAACCAACATGAACATCAACTGGATCATATTGATCATTGGCGGCATATTCGAGACCGGATTTGCCGTAAGCTTAGGAAAGGCACAACACACTTCTGGTAAGGAGATGTGGCTGTGGTTGCTTTCTTTTATCGTGTGCGTAGGCATAAGCATGTATCTGTTATTCAAGGCCATGGGCGGTGAGAATCCCATCCCTGTTGGCACGGCCTATGCCGTATGGGGCGCTATTGGAGCTGTAGGTACGGTCATTGCCGGTATTTTGCTTTTCAAGGAACCTGTGACGTTTTGGCGTCTGTTCTTTATTAGCACCTTGGTCATTTCCGTAATTGGGTTACAGACGGTAAGCACTGACACATAAAAGGAACCTCGCCGCTCCATCAGTTTTTGTACAGAGGTTGAAATTCTTGTGGTTTGTAGTTCTGAATGTTCGGGTATTATTTTAGGAAATTGAAAATCATGGAATAAACGGATATTTATTCTCTTCGATTTTTAATTTTCCTGACACTTGATATCACAAAATTGATTCTATAAGACGACTTCAAGATGTTGCAAGATAAAGAAGGTATAAACGAAATTTGTTCAAACCAAATCGCCTAATGAGGTGATTTAAACTTTTCGATTTTTTTAGTCCCAAGGCAGTAATTTAAAGGATAGCAACAAGCACATGGAAAAGTTCACTTTGTAGCCATGTTTACTCAACCATCTGAAATCGGTATTCCTATTCAGAATCCGTTTCTTTAACTTTAAAATTTTTGAGTTTAAACCTTACAATGTCTCCTGGCTTCCACGTTTGCACTGAGGTTTTCAGTAAAATACTCTGTGTTTCCTCCATAAGTTCGCCTTTACAGTCGTTGGCACATTTATTACATCGGTTACAGCATACTTTTAATTGCATATGATCACCGAGGTACATACACTGCTCTACCATTCCACAAAGATGTGGCTCTTCTGCATTACAAAAATCAGTTTCTTCAGCCCTAAAAAATAAATTTACCTTACCTCGATTTGCAGAAAACGGACAATCCTTCCGTCCAGAGACAAATCCGAAAGGTGTTTTGAATCCACCTGGTGCTACGGTAGCCACGACATTATTTGATTTTCCGAAAAGCTCAGCAACATAAGATGAGCTCGGATTATTGTATAAATTATCAGGGGTATCCAACTGCAATAACTTCCCTTTAAGCATAACCGCAATCTTATCGGCCGTAGAAAAGGCATCCTTGGTATCATGGGTTACTAATATGGCAGTGATCCCCATGGCTTTGATGATCTGTCGCACCTCCTCCCGTACCTGGTCACGTAGAATGGTATCTAAATTACTGAAGGGTTCGTCCATCAACAACAATTCTGGTCGTGGTGCTAATGCCCGAGCCAATGCAACCCGCTGCTGTTGTCCGCCAGAAAGTTGATGCGGATATTTCTTCACATCTTCTTTTAAACCGGTCAGTTTAATAGTTTCGTGAACCCGTTTCTCGGTTTCCCTTTTATTAAGTCCTTTTAGTCCAAAGGCAACGTTCTCAAAAATGGTCAAATGTGGAAACAAGGCATAATCTTGAAAAACCATGCCAGTTTTTCGTTTGTTGGTAGGTAATGATTTTCGTCCACTCACAATAATTTCACCATCCAACTCAATAGTTCCAGAATTGGGATGCTCCAATCCCGCGATCAAGCGCAACAAGGTTGTTTTTCCCGAGCCGCTTTCGCCAACAAGCGCCAAGATCTCACCTTTTTCCAATGAAAAAGACACCCCGTCTACCGCATAGGTATCGGCGTTCCGATATTGTTTACTAATATTATTTAATTCAATAATCGCCATTGTCATTTGTTTTTTCTGCTTTTGTGCTCCGAAAAGATAGAAATCTGTTTTTTCTGTTCCGACTTAAAAAGCTTTTGATCGTCTTACTCCTTGCTTCATTTCTTTCTGCTGATCATATTATTCAATACTATAATTGGTATCACCCCTGTTAAAACCACTACCAGGGAAGCGTTCGCCGATTCCGCTATCATCTCATTGGTTGCCATGTCAAAGGCTTTCGTTGCCAAGGTATGGAAGTTGAAAGGCCGCAAAATCAAGGTGAGCGGAAGCTCCTTCAAGATGTCTACAAAGGCCAATAATACGGCTCCCGCTATGCTGTTCTTTATCAAAGGTAAGTCTATTTTCCACAAGGTTCTTAAAGGGGAAGCGCCCAATGATCTTGCCACCTCATTCACCGTGGCTCCAGTCTTTTGAAATCCTGCGTCAATAGCATTATATCCTACAGCCATAAACCGAACAATATACGCCACCACTAAGATAAACAATGTTCCTGACAATATCATTCCCATATTATCGGAAACCGCCCAATTGATGGTCCGGTCAAGCCCCATCATCGGAATCATTACTCCTACTGCAATAACCGCACCAGGTATAGCATAACCTAAAGAAGCGGTCCTGGCAATATGTTTGGTCCATTTTAAGGGGCTTAAGCGAATGGCATACAGTAAGAATATGGAGATTACCGCAATGGCCACCGCCGATCCGATCGCCAAGGAAAAACTCCTGAAAATCAAGATTCCAAATTCAGAATCTACGACGTTTTGCCAAGTAAGCGACACCCAATAAAAAAGTTGCATCAATGGGAAAATAAAGCTGATCAGTAAAACCGTTAGACAAAGAGCTGTATATAAGCGTCTCGTACTTTTGTATTTGGGCCTAATTCGGAGTGCAGGCCTGGAACCGCCGCTGCCTGCATTCCAGTTACGACTTCCTCTTTGAAAATTCTCCAACCAGATCAGCGCCAAAACGATCACGGTCAAAATTGCGGAGAGGTAAATAGCCGTATTGATATCACCAAAAGAAAACCACGCTCTAAAAATCCCCGAAGTAAACGTGTCCACCCCAAAGTATTTTACCGTGCCATAATCATTCAACACCTCCATACCTACCAAGGCAATTCCTCCAGCTACAGCAGGCCTTGCCATAGGCAGTGCAATTTTGGTGAACATTCGCATCCGATTACTTCCCAAGAGAAAAGCAGCTTCTTGCATGGCACTCGATTGTCGTGTAAAAGATGCCCTGCAGATGACATAAACATAAGGGAATAGACTTATGGAAAGTATAAAAATAGCGCCTGGCATATTCATAATATCGACAATGGCACCTTTGAAATGAATATCAAAATTATTTCGAAAGAACGCTTGAACGGGTCCAGTATATTCTAAAATTCCCACATAACTATAGGCCATCATATAGGATGGAAACGCCAGTGGCAGAATTAAAAGCCACTCAAAATACTTCCGCCCCGGAAAATCGTAAACCGAAACCAACCACGCCATACTCACCCCGATAAGAAATGTAAAGAAGCCAACCCCTAACAATAAAAGAAAAGAATTGGCAAAATACGACGGCAACAAATTGGAGGCAATATGCCTCCAATGCTCGCCGGGCTTATCAAAGAGCTTGACCAGGATAGTGAAAACCGGCGTCAATACCAAAAGTAGTATTACAATCGCCCCGCCAGTCCACTTATTCCACCAATAGGTGGTTTTTTTTGCCATTTAATTATGTTAATCATTGAATTAGCCTCCCATATGAAGGCCTAATTCATTAAACTTTATTTCCAACCAGCCTCATCAAAAATCATAACGGCCTTGCTATTATATTCCCCAAGCTTATAAAGCTCCACTGGATCTGCCTTAAAATCTCCCCAAGTCTTCAAAATCGACGCCTTAGTAGCTTTAGGATTGATAGGGTATTCATAATTTAAGTTAGCCAAGACCTGCTGCGCCTCCTCCCCTGAAAGAAACTCCATTAATTTAATGGCGTTATCTTTATTTGGAGCATATTTGGTTACGCCTATGCCACTGACATTCACATGTGTTCCTCTTCCATCTTGGTTTGGGAAAATGATGCCCACACTCTCACCTGCTTTTCGCTCTTCCACATTTTCGTCATTGAGCATCAGTCCAATATAGTAAGTGTTGACTACTGCGATATCCGCTTCACCAGAAGCTACTGCTTTGACCTGGTCACGATCGCTACCTTTCGGGTTTCTGGCCATATTGGCAACAACGCCTTCTGCCCACTCCTTGGCTTTTTCTTCGCCATCGGCCAAGATAATAGAAGCCAACAACGATTGGTTATAGACATTTTCCGAAGATCGGATCACAATTTTACCTTTCCACTTCGGGTCTGCCAAATCTTCATAGGTCTTAATATCCTCCGGATTTACTCTGTCCTTAGCATAGGCGATAATCCGTGCCCGGTAAGTCAATCCGTACCAGTGTCCTTCTTTCTCGCGAAACTCAGGTGCAATATTAGCTTCCAATACTTCAGAACTAACAGGTTGTAATAAGTCTTTGGATTGTGCGCGATAAAGTCGTCCTGCATCCACAGTAATTAAGATATCTGCATTGGAATTTTGACCTTCCGTTTCCAGACGTTGGATCAGTTCATCAGCACTGGCATTAACGATATTGACCTTAATTCCGGTTTCTTCAGTAAATTTGGAGAAAAGCTCATCATCGGCCTTATAGTGTCTATGCGTATAGACATTGACCTCTTGTTTTGTTGTCTTAGAATCACCACAGGCCACGATTAAACTCATCAGGCACATGATAAATCCGAGTTTTAAGATATTACTCATATGTATAGTGTTTTGATTTGATTTGCAAAGGTAATCTTATTTAGACTTATTACAAACAAGAAATAAAGCGTTCAATTTTACAAAGGTATTTACGACGTGTTTTTTCGTGTATAATACCTGGAAATCAGAACTCTATAGACTCACATTTTTTCGAAAATTGATCATTACTACTGCAAATAAAATAATGACAATTCCCAACCATTGTAAGTTGCTTATCTCCTCGTTTAAAACCCAATACGCACTGAGAACCGAAATGGGGATTTCTAAAGCGGCAATAATACTCCCCAAACCCGTGCCAATTACTGGGAAACCTTTATTGAACAAAACCGGTGGAAGAATAGTGCCAAAACAGCCCAGAAAGACGCCCCAGGTTATAAAAATAGTCCAATTAAATTCTTGCAGAATTTGAACGTTCCAAAATAGCACAATGACAATGAGCCCTCCATACACCAAATATTGGCTCCGTACAAGATTAGGCAATTTAAGTCCGACCCGACTCGTGCCGTACATCATTCCTGTAAATGACATGGCTGCCAAAAGACCAAAGCCGATGCCTTTTAGATTAAGTTCAATGTCAGTTTCAAAAATTTTCGCGGCCAACATGGTTCCAACAATAGCCACAAACGCACCAAGTACTTTTCCCCTATTGACCAAGGCACGTGCCGTAAAAAACTCCAAAACCACGCCCATCCAAATCGTCTGCATCAATAGTATAATTCCGATAGATACCGGCACATATTGAATGGATAGGTAATAAAAGCTACTGGTCAGCCCAGAGAAACCTCCAAACAGCATCAATTTAATTTTGGGATGCAGTGACTTGCTTTCAGCTTGAGGTGTTACCGATTTTTTGGAAAACAAAAACACCAAAGCACTCAATATAAAAGCCCCAAATAAGTATTGTGAAAAAGCAAGACCAGCCGTACCAATGCCCTGGTTATTGGCATATTTGACAAAGGTTGCCAAAACCCCGTAACTGGTTGCGCCAATAGCAACATATAAAACACTTTTTAACTGAGTATTCATAATAAAAAAACTAATGGATTTACGGTTTATTCCCAATAGTGGGGTTTAATGCCTCGAAGCTATTATGACACCCCATGCGAAACTTGCGCTGGCAAATCTAAACATTTCCACACGAATCTGAAGACGTCAAAAACCACTCCTTTCTGACAAGACATTCTTGAGACCATTTTATTACCTGAAACCAACCAAATTTCCTGCGATTTTAATATAATATGATAACCTAATTAAGTTGAAAAATGCTTAGTTTAGTGTTTAATAATTATCATTCTATCAACCACCGCTATCCATTGAAAATTTTCACTAATACCTCACACTCAATTTCCTTTAACAAAAGAAAGGTTTGTCGCTTCCCAAAACCGACCATTGTTCCCGCTTTCGGTAATACTTTGGAACATGCAGCTAATAATTTCATAACCTTAGACGCTATTACACCATAATTCATGAAGGCCCTGAACTACGAAAATATCATTGTTGGAGGAGGCTTGGCAGGAATATCAACAGCCATTGAGCTCTTAGACCATAATAAAAAAGTGCTCATTATTGAAAGAGATGTGGAGGAGCATTTTGGCGGATTGGCAAAAAAATCCTTTGGCGGTATTTTGTTTTCTGGAACACCTCAGCAAAAAAAATCTGGGATCAAAGATTCACCGCAATTACTTTACGAGGACTGGATGCGTTATGGCGATTTCACCGAAACCGATAGTTTAGGCGCACAATGGGCCAAATTTTACTCAGACAATTCCATATCCGTCATTTACAATTGGCTTATTGCAAAAAAAGTCGACTTCCTTCCTGTGGTCAATTGGCCTGAACGCGGCATGGATGTCAAAGGGAATTCGGTTCCGAGATGGCATATTACCTGGGGAACGGGTTATGATTTAACCAATAAAGTGACCAACTATTTATTGAATCATCCAAAAAAAGAACATCTTGAAATAAAGTTTCAACACAAGGTAGAATCAATAATCATCGATAATAAAAAGACCGTAGGTGTGGAGGTCATCGACGAATTGACAAAAGAAAGATTCAACATCACTTCTGAAAACATCATTATTGCATCCGGTGGAATTATGGGCGGCGATTTAAAACTGGTCAAAAGTCATTGGCCAACGCGGTTCCAGACCCCACCAGATAATTTATTAAATGGCTCTCACAAATATGCTGATGGCACCATACATTTGGATTTAGACAAAAAAGGAATCCCTTCAACCCATCTAAACAAACAATGGCATTATGCTGCCGGAATTCCCACACCCAATCCAGAGAGAGGAAAATTCAGGGATGGTTTAAGTTTAGTTCCGCCACGATCGGCCATTTGGGTGGATGCTACAGGAAAAAGGTTTAGGCCTCCGCTTGTTGCTTATACAGATACTTCGTATTTTGTTGAACATATCCTCAAAACCAAGGATCAGTACTCATGGAGTATTATGAATTGGAAAATTGCCATAAAGGAATTGGCTGTTTCAGGTTCTGATTATATGACGGCTTTTAGAAATCGGGATAAATTGAGATTGATAAAAGACGTTCTCTTTGGAAATAAAGATTTGGTCAATAGATTGATTGAAGAATCGGACCACTTTATTGTGGCAGATACGCTTCCCAACTTGGTGAAAAAGATGAATGAGCAAGACGAAAATAACGTTGTGGATTTAGAAACTCTTGAAAAGGATTTGAAAGCTTATGACGACGAGATCGATAGAGGTAAAAAGTATTTTAATGACGAACAATTACGGCGTTTGGTGAACTTCAGATTGTACAAAGGGGATAAAATCAGAACTTCAAAATTTCAAAAGATTTTAGACCCAAAAGCTGGACCATTGATTGCTGTAAAACAATATATATTAAGCAGAAAAAGCTTGGGAGGCCTTCCTACCAACCTCAACTCGCAAGTGATTGATAAGAATGGTGATACAGTATCAGGATTATACGCTGTAGGTGAATCTGCCGGATTTGGAGGTGGAGGCATTCATGGATCACGATCATTGGAAGGCACTTTTTTAGGATCGTGTATCTTAACAGGCAGAGTTGCCGGTGCACATATAGCAGGAATAAAACTTTAAATCGAATATTATGAAGAAAACTGGCGCATGGTTACTGGTCAAGGCATTAGAGCAACTACCGATATCGCACACCTTTGGTATTCCAGGAGTGCACAATACCGAAATTTATGATGAGCTGAACAAGTCTTCAAAAATCAAACCTATATTGGTCACCCATGAAGGTGGCGGTGCCTTTATGGCCGATGCGGTCAGTCGTACCTCAGAGACAATAGGCACCATGGTCATTGTACCAGCCGCTGGAATTACGCATGCTTTAAGCGGAATAGGCGAAGCTTTTTTGGACGGGATTCCTATGCTTATTATCTCGGGTGGCATTCGGACTGATGTCAATAAAAGCTATCAGCTTCACGAGTGGGATATGCATTCAGTATTGAGCGGCATCACCAAAAAAACCTATCATATAAAAAAGCATGAAGAGATTATGGCGAGTGTTTTTGAGGCTTATACCATCGCAGTTTCTGGAAATCCTGGTCCTGTTTTTATAGAAATACCCACGAATATTCAAATGTTTAAAGGCGAAGTTTCGGAGATTCTATCGTTTAAAAAACCAGAAATTAAACCAACAGTTACCGCCGCGCAATTGGACGAAGCAATCAAGATCATTTCAGAATCTAAAAAAGTAGGACTGTTTTTAGGATGGGGCGCTAAAGAGGCAACAGCAACGAGCATTCAGATTGCCGAGCGACTAAATGCTCCGGTATCCACAACACTGCAAGGATTTAGTGTATTTCCTGGTGATCATGAATTATTTACGGGAATGGGCTTTGGCCCCGCATCTGTTCCCGCTTCGGAAAACGCGTTTAAAGATGTGGATTGTTTAATTGCGGTAGGCACACGATTTGCCGAAATTCCAACGGGCAGTTTCGGCGCCAGAGTACCTGAAAATTTGATCCATATCGATATTGACGAAAATGTATTCGATAAGAATTATAAGAGCAAATTGGCCATTCAAGGCGATGCGAAACTGGTTTTAGACAGTTTGTTGGCAGAACTCATCAACAAGAATATCGAAAAATCCAATCCTAATTTAATTAGTTCCATAGCAAAAGACAGACAGGCCTATTATAAGGAATGGTCTGATTTTAAATTCGATCGGGTCAATCCTTATCACTTTTTCACGAGTTTAAGAGCTCATCTCGACGACGATGCCATTACTGTTTTAGATGATGGCAACCACACTTTTTTGACGGTTGAGTTATTTCAAAATCTAAAAAGCAAGCATTTAATTAGCCCCACCGATTTCAATTGTATGGGCTATTGTGTGCCGGCGGCCATTGGTGCTAAATTTGCCAATCCCAACAAACAAGTGGTCGGCATTGTTGGCGATGGTGCATTTTTGATGACCGGACTCGAATTGTTGACCGCAAAACGAAATGAACTTGGAATTGCAATTTTCGTTTTTCACGATGGCGAACTTTCCCAAATATCCCAAGGTCAAGAAATCCCTTACAATAGAAAAACAGCTACTGTATTGGGCGATTTCAATATCGATGGCATTGCACATGCGGTTGGCGCCGACTATTTGGTTATAAAAAATGACGATCAAATTGACGACGTTATCAGTAAGGCTCTCAAAGCGGCGCAGTCAAATAAAACGGTCTTAGTTGATGTACATATCGATTATAAAAAACGCACGCGATTTACGCAAGGTGTTGTGAAATCCGTTTTAGGAAATTTTCCATTGAGCGATAAAGTTCGATTTATTGGCAGAGCGGTGAAGAGAAAGATTTTGGGATAAGAAATTATTTAACAAGGTTTCATGGCTTTTTGAAAATAAGAGTCGTTTTATTTTGAAGTTGTAGTTTATATAACGCAACCTTTCAACACAAATCCCATCTTATGAAAAACACCATTATGAAACCAAAAATCTTAATTCTAATCGGGCTTTTAATGATCATCTCTTCTTGTAAAAATGATGATGACAGTTTCCATTCTGAAATAAATGGAGATTATATCGGAATTTTTGAGCGTAATGAAAATTCTTCCAAGGTTGAATTGCGTTTTGATAATGGGTCATTCAATGGACAGAGTGAAATCGAAAAATTCCCAGCAATTTGCAATGGAACTTATTCAATTTCCGGAAACACAATAAGCTTTTTTAATGAGTGCCCTTGGACCGCCGAGTTTGATTGGTCGTTGATTTTAAACGGTGAATGGACGTTTCGTTTAGGTGAAAACTCACTAACAATGACCAATCCGATTGGTGATAAGTACACTTTGACCAAACAGTAAAAATGTACTGCTATATTGTTATGATTTATTACATTGGCTATGGTAACTTGTTAAAAAGTGTCCTATGTCAGATTCAAATTTTTTTGATAATTTTTAACTGCCGGCTCTTAAATTTTCAGAGGTTTATATCAATGAACTTTATGGTCTTTAAATACAGATAAAAAATTGACAATTCAGTTCAAATCCAATCAAGAAAATCTTTTTTAGATAATCCTAATTGTTTTAAGGCATTTTTTATAATAAATTCAGGAACGGGATCAACATGCGATTGAACAGTGATTGGTCTTAAAAGATCACTTCTTGTCCAATGTTCATGACCACCAGTGGTCCTATTGCATGAACATCCTTGATCTTTCAGAAAATCTCGATATAATTTAAGTGGAATATTTCTTAAATGCTTCGTCGACATAAAGGCTAATAGGCAAATTCAACATCTTCTCTTGAAACCTTATAACTCTTGTTATTAACAATGTCATTGTATAATGGATTTAAAGAAACCAAATCAGAATCCTTTGGTGGATCGAATTTTGGTTTTTTCTTTGAACCTCTAATCGCCCAACCTAATTCTTTTAAAACCTTCTCTAAGGTTTTTTTATTATTAGTATAACGAAAGAATTCATGGAGTGCTTCAGAAAAAGACTGCTTTGCTTCTGCCTGAGTGTATCCATAACCGCTTAAATCCAAAGCAGGGGAATAAATAATGATAACGTTATCTTCCTCAAATTCTACCAACGAAAGACCAACATGATACTTCCCATTTCCAAACCCCAAATCAGCAGTCAACTGTAAATTAGACATAAGATTATTTTATTATTTATTCAAATATATGCAATTATTAAAAACCAGTGTCAATAACCTATATAACAAAAAAATAATTAATTATTGATCGATTGAAATATAACGCATATATAAATTATGATATTTTAGTCGCAAAAGAATGATCTCAATTACATACTTCTAATCTCTTCTTGTAAAGCTACTCAAGCCTACCCAAGCCGCATTCTGTTTGTCACTTTCAATGGCGGCATGAATAAACTGTACGCCTCTAATGCCGTCGTACACGGTAGGATAATCGGGTGTTTCAATTTTCGTATCCGTTAGAGATGCATTTACATGTGTGGCAAAGTTCTTATAGACATTGGCAAAAGCTTCCAAATAGCCTTCCGGATGACCAGCCGGAATGCGAGATGCCGCTATAGCATTTGGATAAAGCTCATGGCCATTAGGTGTGTAAACCACTTTTGGCTTATCTATCCACCTCGTTGTTAATTCATTTGGAGTTTCCTGATGCCATTCCAAACTACCCTTTTCACCATAAACTCTAATCGAGAAATTATTTTCTTCTCCCACGGCAATTTGAGAAAAAGACATCGTCCCTTTTGCTCCATTTTCTAAGCGCAGTAAAATATTGCCATCATCGTCCAAAAGGCGACCCTTACCAAATTTTCCTAAATCTGCCGCAAGCTCCTTAACTTTTAATCCAGTGACATACTCTAACATATTATGGGCATGGGTTCCGATATCTCCCAAGGCACCACCGACACCAGACTTTGAAGGATCCACGCGCCAAACGGCTTGTTTATTGCCCGAATCTTCAACGGCAGTTGCCATCCATCCTTGTAAATAATGGACTTGTACTTTTCTGATTTTTCCAAGATCACCATTTTTAACCATGGCTTTTGCCTGTTTCACCATTGGACTTCCAGGATAATTATGAGTCAATGCAAAATGTAATCCAGTGGATTTTACCAGCTTTTCTAAAACTTTCGCTTCATCTACAGTTAAGGTCAGCGGTTTATCGCATACGACATGGAATCCATTTTCCAAGGCTAATCTTGCAGGTCCAAAATGCATGTGGTTGGGTGTCACAATGCTTACAAAATCCATACGAATATCTTCCGGCAATTCTTTTTCTTTAAGAATCATTTCTTCAAAACTACCATAACAGCGATCTTCAGGAAGCAACAATGCCTTACCTGATGCTTTTGACTTTTCCGCAGTGCTGCTGAAAGCACCACAGACCAATTCAATCATTCCATCAAGACCTGATGCTTTTCTGTGTACATCTCCAATAAAAGAGCCAATGCCTCCACCGATCATTCCCATTCTTAATTTTCTCATGTTTGTATTATCTGTTTTGATATTTTACTTTGAATTTAAAATCATTTAAATAGAAATTCCTTGTGCGTTAGAATGATGAATCTGATGGAATAACATGTGTTGCCTATCAAAATCATTCAGGGGCACGAGGAATTTCAATACGTTGAGCTTAGGTTTTCGACAAACCTCTGCTTATAATTCCTTAATCTTAATATTTCTAAACCAAACGTCGTCGCCATGATCTTGTAAACCGATATAGCCTTCGTTGGCTACATCTGCCCAATTTTCATTTAGGCTCGGGAATTTACTTCCAGCAACCAATTCGTTCCATTCCGGCGTCCACAAATGGTATTCCACAACATTGACACCATTTTGCTTATGGACAACAGTTCCATTATAGACGGTAATCTCCACTTGATTCCATTGGCCTACAGGTTTGGCATTTTGCGGTTTTGCCGGAATCAAATCGTAGAGTGATCCTGCTTGTCTGTTGCCGTCTTTACCTAATTTAGCATCCGGGTGCTTGTCATTATCCAATACTTGCATCTCAGGTGCCGTTTTCCAGATATAATCCAAGTCTTCCTGGCCAAGATAAAAAATACCGGAATTTCCGCCTTCAGAGATTTTCCATTCCAAACTCAAAGTGAAATTTTTAAACTTTTTATCATAGATAATGTCGCCACCATCTTTATGCCCAGCTTCACCTCGACCTGATCCTATACAATGAATGGTTCCGTCAACAATTTTCCAAGCCTCAGGAAAGTGATCCTTTTTATAACCTCGCCAACCTTCTGAAGACGTGCCATCAAAAAGAACGATCCAATCATTTTCATTATCTTCATTTACATCCATAGTTTCTGTTTCTGTTTCGGTAGTTTCCTTGGTTTTTTCTTTACAACTCGATAAGAAAGGCATGAGCACTAAGCTAAAAATGACAATCACACTTAATTTTTTCATTGGTTTACTATTTTAGATTTATATGTTATTTATTAAAATTCTATATATTACGAAGGCATGTCCGGTAAAGTCCAACCCTCCCTATAGGTGTGTTTTATAAGCTCTTGAGAGTATGCAATGGCATTCATAGGCTCTGTCCAATCTTTGTTAAAAGTTGGATGACCATCATGGATTTTAAAGCCGTCCTTGATCACGGTTCTAATTTCTTCGTTGGCGCCAATGTTCGTAAACTTCATATTTGCACCATCCCATTCCAAAACCTTATTTAAGGCCTGAAGTCTTACGGCAAGGACGCCCATAACGACCATTTCATTAAAAGGGCCTGCCACCGCAAAATCAGAAATTGTAGGTTTTCTACTTTCTGGATTTTCTTTACAGGCACGCACCCAATCCATTTCATGTGCACCGCTTTTCCACGATAAACCGAGTTCTTCTTCAACCCTTCTCTCTGTTTTAGGCGCAGCTATTGATTTGCCTGACATCAATTCAGGTTCAATACCGTAACACCCCACATGAAGAATGTCCTTAGTACCGTAGAAGAAAGTCCCGCCACCCGATTTGTTCGGATTTTTTCCTGCAGGCCAGTTATCTGGTAACATCGGTTGGATACCACCGTCATACCAATGTACATCTACTTCGTCTAATTTGATTTTACCTTTTCTTCCTCTTGAAGGAAAGCTTAGTTTTACTGCCTGAGAAACCGGAGCGGAGTCGTTTAATAATAACGACGAACTTGCTTGTACTTTATTGGGATATCCTAATTGAAGACCTTCAAATACAGGATGCAAAACATGGCAAGCCATATCGCCCAAGGCACCAGTTCCATAATCCCACCACCCACGCCAATTCCATGGATGATACACTTCACTGAAGGGTCTCATCTTAGCCGGGCCCGTAAACAAATCCCAGTCTAATGTGTCCGGAACCCAATCGCCTCTTTCAGGTGTATTTAATCCCTGTGGCCAGATTGGACGATCCGTAAAAGATTCCACTCTTTTCACATCGCCAATGGCACCGCTCCAGAGAATTTCGCAAGTTTTGGCAACACCTTCCCCAGAAGCACCTTGGTTCCCCATTTGTGTGGCCACTTTATGTTTTTCTGCCAGTTTTGTCAATAACCGCGACTCATAAACTGAGTGGGTTAAAGGTTTTTGAAGAAAGACGTGCTTGCCCATAGTCATGGCATGTGCAGCAATAATGGCATGGGTATGATCAGCCGTTGCAATAACAACTGCATCTATATCTTTGCCCATTTCGTCAAACATTTTACGCCAATCCCAATATTTTTTTGCATTTGGGAATGTGGTCGCCGCACCTGCAGCGTATTTCCAATCCACATCACAAAGTGCGACGATATTCTGCGACGATAGATTTTTTAGGTTAGCAAGACCCATCCCACCAACGCCAATTCCGGCAATATTCAATTTGTCACTCGGTGCAACATGGCCCAAACCACTTACTGCATAAGAAGGTATGATGGAAAAAGCCGCCGTAGCTGCCATGGACATGCCTACAAACTTTCGTCTGGAAATTGTATGGTCTTTATTAGATTTGCTCATAATTTATACGAATTTAGATAAGTTAAAATATGTTTATTCGGAGAGTTCCTTTCCTATTTTTATCAAGAGGTCTCTTGTCAATTCGATTCCTTCTTCTTCACTGACATTGCTTCCTTCAAATTCTACCCCCACATAACCGGTATACCCAGCGTCCTTAACAATCTTCAAAAAGCGAGGATAATCAAGTGTCGTTTCATTCCCTTCCTTGTCAAAATCATAAGACTTGGCACTAACCCCTTTGGCATAAGGCATCATCTCTTCGGTACCTTTATATTTATCGTACTCTTCAATACATTTTCCTCTCCAATTTTCACCACTATCACGTTTCACGCAAAAATTGCCGAAGTCAGGCAAGGTCCCACAATTTTCCATGTCTATATTCTTTATGACACGCGTTAAAAGTTCGGCATTGGAAGAAAATCCGCCATGGTTTTCGACAATCACATTGATTCCTTTAGATTGGCCATACTCTGCCAATTGTCTTAAACCTATTGTGGCATTTGAAATCCAGTCGTCCTCATTTTTAGAGCCGAAAAGATTGACCCGAATAGAATGACAGCCCAAGAAATCGGCAGCATCCACCCATTTTTTATGATTTTCAACCGCTTGATTTCTTTCTTGTTCATCAGATGCAGCCAAATCACCTTCACCGTCAATCATAATCAAAACATTTTCAATATCATATTCTACACTTTTCGCTTTTAAAGTATCAAGAAGCGCTTCCATCCCCATGGATTCTATCTTTTTAGTATAAAGCCCTGACACATATTCTATTCCTTCAAATCCCATTTCTTTGGCCTTTTCAGCAAAGTCCACAGGATCCAATTGATCACTTCCAATGGCTCTATGCAGGGACCACTGCGCTAACGACAATTTAAAAAACGGCTCCTTGACTTCAGTTGACACCTGCTCTTTTTCAGACTTTGACGCACTCTCTTTGCATCCTAAGAACATAGTCGTTAAAGTAAAAAGTAGAAATAAAGGAATAATGGTATTTTTGGTCATAATAATATTGGTTTGATCGTTTAGTATTAATTCTTTCAAAAATAAAGAAAGATGAATTTACTAAAGTTTCATTAGAATTTAACTAATTTGACCAAGTTTAGCCTTTATTAATATTCAACCCCGAATAAATTGTGGTTATTTTTCATATTTTAGTAGGCTATTAAGAGTTATGAAAATTAAAAATAGAAGATGATAAAAGATCATTATGACGCTATTGTCATTGGGACAGGAATAAGCGGTGGTTGGGCAGCCAAGGAATTATGTGAAAATGGCTTAAAAACTTTAGTCCTTGAGAGAGGGCGAATGGTGAAACACGGCGATTATCCCACCATGCATGATGATCCTTGGGATTTGGAACTACGTGGAGCCACCACCGCTGAGGAGAAAAAAAGACAGGAAAAACAAGCCAGAACCGGCTATACTACCGCTGCAGAAAGTAAACATTGGTTTGTTGATGATATCAAACATCCTTATAACGAAATCAAGCGTTTTGATTGGATGCGTGGTTATCATGTTGGCGGTCGTTCACTGACATGGGGACGTCAGAGTTACCGTTTAAGCGATCTGGACTTTACGGCCAATATAAAAGATGGTCACGGTGTGGATTGGCCCATACGCTATAAAGATATTGCACCGTGGTATGACTATGTAGAAAGACATGTTGGCATTAGTGGTGAAGCTTTAGGATTGCCGCATTTGCCGGATAGTATTTTTTCACCACCTATGGAATTAACTTGTGTTGAAGAAGAATTTAAATCGAAAATTGCCAGTAATTACGAGGACCGATTGTTAACGATCGGCAGAGTTGCTCATCTCACAGGTAATCACAATCATAAAGGCAGGAGCAATTGCCAATATAGAAATAGATGCATCAGAGGCTGTCCTTATGGTGCTTATTTCAGCAGTAACGCATCCACATTGCCTGCTGCCGAAGAAACCGGGAATATGACTTTAAGACCAAATTCCATTGTCCATGAAATTATTTATGACGACCAACTAAAGAAAGCAACTGGTGTTAAGGTTATCGATGCCGAAACCAAAGAAACTTATGTCTTTAACGCCGATATCATCTTCTGCTGTGCGTCGGCAATAGCTTCAGCGTCCATATTGATGCAATCCAAATCAGAGCGGTTTCCAAATGGATTGGGCAACGATTCGGGAGAGTTAGGTCATAATATCATGGATCATCATTTAGGGGCTGGTGCCAACGCCAGAGTAGAGGGCTTTGAAGACCAATATTTTAAAGGACGACGACCAAACGGCGTCTATATTCCGAGATTTAGAAACTTAGGTGATGAAGCCACAGAACGAAAAGACTTTCTGAGAGGTTATGGATATCAAGGTGGTGGTGGACGAAACGGCATGTCAGAGCACGTTGCGGAAATAGGCTATGGTGAAAAATTCAAAGAAGCCATTTTAAAACCTGGAGAGTGGACCATGGGCATTATGGGCTTTGGTGAGTGTTTACCGTATCATGACAATAAAATGACTTTGGATTATGACAAGTTGGACGATTGGGGCTTACCAACAGTCACCTTTGATGCCGAGTGGAAAGAAAATGAATTGGCCATGCGTGAGGATATTAAACAACAAGCTGCTGAAATGTTGGAAAAAGCAGGTTTTAAGGATGTCAAGACTTTTGATATGAGACATGCACCGGGCATTGGCATCCATGAAATGGGAACTGCACGTATGGGAAGAGATCCAAAAACTTCTGTGCTTAATGCCAATAATCAAGTACACGGCGTTCCTAATGTATATGTTACGGATGGGGCCTGTATGACCTCATCGGGATGTCAAAATCCATCCTTGACCTATATGGCACTAACGGCAAGAGCTGCACATCATGCCGTGGAACAGTTCAAATCAAATAAAGCGTAATTATGAATAGAAGAGACGCACTTAAAGGAATGGGCTTGTCATTGGGCTATATTATTGCAACGCCTACCATCCTGAGCATGCTTCAAAGTTGTAGTACGAAAGCGGAAAAGTGGGTACCTCTATTCCACTCCGATATACAGGCTTTAGTTTTAGAGGGGCTAGTCGATTTGATTTTACCAAAAACAAAAGACACTCCTGGCGCATTGGATGTCAATGTTCCTAAATTTATTGATCTTTATGTGGCTGAAGCATTAACCGACGAAGACAAAGAAACCTATAAGTTGGGTTTTGAGGCTGTTATGGACGAGTTGGGCATACCAAATGTAGAACCAGACCCCGAACAACCTATCAAGTTAAAAACGGAAGACCTTGACGCCATCCTTTCAAAATACTTACGGATTTCAAAAGCGCAAAGATTAGCGTATATCACAGAAGAACATTTAGTTTTCATGACTCTCTTGACCATACGCGATCAAACGGTTTGGGCCTATAAAACAAGTAAGGAGATTGGCAAGAATGTATTGGCCTATGATCCCGTACCCGGTGAGCAAAAAGGATGTATTTCTGTAGAAGAAGCAACTGGAGGCAAAGCTTGGTCACTATAAATATTGACCCTGTTTTATCGAAAAAACTTCCATAAAGATAAAATTCAATAAAAAACACTTTAAACATATCAGGATGCACAAAATAATCAACCCAATGTCAATAGCTCTAATTGCTTTACTCATCGTAGGCTGCAAATCAAAACCAGAATCTGAAAGCAAGGAGGTAGAGGTTGAAGAAGAAATGACTGAAAATTGGATCTCTTTATTTAACGGAAAAGATTTAGACGGATGGTCTCCAAAAATCAAAGGTTACGACTTTGGCGACAATGTACACAACACTTTTCGTGTAGAGGATGGTGTGATTAAAGTGTCCTATGATGGTTATGACGGTAAGTTCAATGATGCTTTTGGGCATCTTTTTTATAAAACGCCATTTTCCAATTATATATTGAGAATGCAATACCGATTTACCGGAGAACAAATTGAAGATGGCGCGGGTTGGGCGACCAGAAACAGTGGGGTAATGATTCATTGTGAAGATCCTAAACACATGGCCAAAGACCAAAATTTCCCATTGAGCATGGAAGTACAGATGTTAGGTGGTATTACCGAAGGTGTAAGCCGACCAACAGGAAATCTTTGCACCCCTGGTACCAATGTGGTCATGGATGGCGAGCTGATTACCGAACATTGTACCAATTCAAATTCTGACACTTATTATGGAGACCCATGGGTGAGTTTAGAAGTTGAAGTTCACAGCGATTCTTTAATCATCCATAAGGTAAATGGCAAAGAAGTGCTGAGATATTCGAAACCACAATACGGCGGTGCCGATATGGATGAATACAGTGCAGCGTACAAAGACAAAATAGGTGAAACCATAAAGGGAGGTTATATTTCTTTGCAAAGCGAAAGTCATCCAACCGAATTTAGAAATATTGAATTGTTGGAGTTGTAGAAAATTATAAACAAGAAATTGATAATTATTAGGGTTATATTGACGCTATATATTTAGAAACGTTCAAATGGTTATTCCAAATTTCATCTTTTTGAATCCTAAAGTCCCTTCATTTACAAGAAACACTTAAGAAAAGTAAATAAGACGAGTGGCAATAACCTTTTTTTATGCTGAGTTGGGCTTCCAATCCATTTTTTTTAAAGTCCTGCGATATATCCATCCAAGAAGTTAGCCCTACTACTAACCCAAGTTTTTAGTTCCACAACATCTTTCCCGAAGTCCAGACTTCCAACATTCCACTTTTCGAGATCTCTGGCTTGCGATTTTTTTATTAGTTCAGCATACTCATCAATATAGACTATGAGTTCATTAAGATGCATTGATTTAAAGTCAGTCCACTTTTCCATCAACAACTGTTTTGTAGACGGGTCGGTTAATAATCTTAGGAAAAAGATGGTTCCTATACTATCACTGTTGTTCCAGAACAATGGGGTATTTGGAGAAATAAAATGTTTTCTATCGCCATCAAAAGAAAAAGCCCAATCAAAATCCCAAATCGGACCCATGGTATATTTACCTCCTTTTTCTTTAAATAAAAAGGTGCTTTTTGGATGATTAATTTCAATGTTCGCAGTAAGCAAATAAACAATCAAGTAATCAACCAGTGCCTCTTGATCAAATAGATCAAGATAGCCAGAGTTGGGAAAACTATCGGAAAACACTCTATTTTCGAATTCTTCAAACTCAAACTTAATTTGATTAAACTCCTCCTCTGCATCTGCTGTATCATACTTTTTTAATTTTGGATATTTTATTTGTACGGGTAAATTGTAAGCAGCAGACTTAAATTTCCAATCCTCATCGAAATAAGTATCCATTTCCAATAACTGTCCATCCGTTTTAACATTTACTCTATTTTCATCCACTTCAATCTGTTCAGTAAGCATATAATTGCCCAGATACTCGCCATTAAGCGTTAATTCCACAGGAATCATATGATTTGCATATTTGACCTCAAGTAGTCTTCCAATTTTCATGGCCACTGCATTAAGCATTAATGTTTCATCGTAATGATTAGCCAAAAGCACCCAATTTTTAGCTTCCTTCAATCCAAGGATAGAAGCCTTTTTATTTAATTTTATACGATAAGGTTTTTTAGGTCGATGCCAAGTACTATTCCCTCTTCCCCTAATTTCGGTAGTGGCCTCAAAATCTTCATAAACCTCAACACCATCAATGGTCAGCCTAGCCGGTATATAAATGTCTTTGGATATTATCGGCCTTCCTCCTTCCGTATCAATATAAAACTGTGGAATATCCCTTTGCCACTCCACGACAATTACATAGTCCTGTGTAAAGCCGTTTTCATAAATCAAAGAGTAAGTTACTGGCTGAGAAAAATCATTCTTAGTAATCGAACTTATTTGTGTTGTGTTATTGACTTGAACGTCTGTGGCGTTGGTCTTAAATGAAGCGACAAGATTTTTATTGGTCCCCTTCATTTTAATATGAAGTGTATCTTCTGAAAACGACAGCTCATAATCTTTAAACAATCCTTCGTTCTCTTCCTTTTTAAAAGAAAAGGAGGTGAATTGCAGGTATTCTATAACAAGTCGATAAGCTACCACGCTTCCATTTTCAGCTACTATCTCATAATAGTGCTCTTGGCTAAAATCATTTTCAGTTAGTCCTGATAATTGTTCAACTCCATTAAGATAAACGCCCTCACCCAGAAAATCAAAGCTTGCCACAAGTCTGGTCAAATCTATATTTTGAGGAAGAAATACACGAATGACAGATCCATCAACCTCTCCCACAATATCTTCTTGTAAATAATCTGAATTGTTCGCACTCTCAAAAATGAAACTCAACAACTCTTTTTCGTGATTTTTAATATCATCCTTAACACAAGAAGTGAAAACAGAAAAAACTAAAAACAGACTAAAAATACTCTTACGCATCTCTTAAAATTAAAGTTAAAAAAATTTGACAAACCGCGAATCTAATACAAACTTTAGTAATTAAGAAACCTATTTTTCAGGATATCCAACTATAGGTCAAAAAGCGCAAGTAATCTTAGTTATTAGAGAATTTCTGAAAATAATTCCCTTCGAAAATAAAAGAATAGAATCATCCACAAACAGGTGCTCCCTTTACAACTTGAAAATGAATATGTCAAAAAAACACTCAGTAGAAAGGGAAAAACGGAAAAGAGAAAACATTAGATACAACCATGTTTAAGCCAGGTTCGGCTTATATTAGGTAAAAGGCCCTGATCTTACAATGCCTATTAGAATGAATCTCCCAAAGCTTCTTTTATGGAGACAGTAGTACCAAGTCAGTACCTATCAATAGTTATATTCTAGGCTTCAAATCCATTATTGAAATTGTAACAAGATCCACACTATCAGCTAATTGCAAAGTTTAGAAAAGACCTTCAATAGTTCCATTCTTATCAATGGTAATCTTCTCAGCCGCAGGCCTTGTTGGTAATCCGGGCATACGCAACATATTTCCCGCAATTGGAATAACAAATCCGGCTCCTGTGGCAATTTCAAACTCCCTTACATGAATATCAAAGTGCATAGGACGTCCTAATCGCTTCTGATCATCACTAAAGCTTTTTTCCGTTTTAGCCATACAGACAGGTAAATTTCCAAATCCCATGGCCTCAAATCTACGTAATTGCGATTTTGCCATATCACTTAAAACAACCTTCTTGCCACCGTAAACAGTTTGACAAATCTTTTCCATTTTGGCGTGTATACTGTCATCAAGATTGTAGGTAGGTTGAAATTGATCAGTACAAGAATTCGCGGCTTTAATTACCTTTTCTGCCAAATCTAAACATCCTTTACCACCTTTCTCCCAACCATAACTCAAGGCCACCGGAACTCCCAATTTTTCACAATGTTCCTTTACTATTTGCATCTCCGCTTCTGTATCCGATTTAAAAGCGTTTATGGAAACAACGATAGGAATCCCAAAACCTTTCAGACTGGCGATATGCCCATCCAAATTGGGAAGCCCTTTCACGAGCGCTTCTACATCTTCTTGTGTAATTTCTTTTAAGGACTTTCCACCGTGGTATTTTAAGGCCCTAATGGTAGCCACCAAAACAATGGTTTTGGGAGAAATACCAGCGGCGCGACACTTAATATTCATAAATTTTTCCGCGCCTAAATCAGATCCAAATCCCGCTTCGGTGATGGTATAATCACTTAAGGACATCCCCATCTTTGTCGCGACAATCGAATTGGTGCCTTGAGCAATATTGGCAAACGGTCCGCCGTGAATAATTGCCGGAGACCCTTCTAATGTTTGGACCAAATTAGGTTTTATGGCATCTTTTAACAGCACCGCCATAGCACCTTCTGCATTCAAGTCTTTAGCGAAAACAGGCTTGCCCTCCCAAGTGTCTCCCACATAAATATTTCCACATCTTTCTTTAAGATCTTCCAAGTCTGTTGCTAAACAGAGAATGGCCATAATCTCAGATGCTGCAGTAATATTAAAGCCTGTTTCTCTTGGAACACCGCCTGCTTTTCCGCCAAGTGCCACCACAATAGTTCTCAACCCGCGGTCATTCATATCCATACACCGCTTCCAGGTTACAGTTCTATGATCAATTCCCAAGCTTCTCGATTTGCTTTGAATGTTATTTTCTATTAGAGCAGAAAGAAGATTGTTTGCCTTTTCAATAGCGTGAAAATCTCCCGTAAAATGCAGGTTGATATCTACCATAGGAATAACCTGGCTCCAACCCCCACCAGCAGCACCTCCTTTGATACCAAATACAGGACCCAAACTCGGCTCTCGAATCACCGCAACAGCTTTCTTTTTTAAAATATTGAGCGCATCAACCAATCCTATGGAAGTGGTGGTTTTACCTTCACCAGGAGGTGTAGGCGTAATTGCAGTTACTAAAATAAGATGGTTGGATTTCACCTTGTCTTCATCAATTAAATCCAAAGGAATTTTGGCTTTGTCGTTTCCGTAGTATTCCAATTTCTCTTCAGCAATATCCATTTTTGCTGCTATTTCTCTGATATGTTTAGGGGTAACGCTTTGTGCAATCTGTATTTCTGTCATAAGAATAATGTTAATTTTAGAAGTGGGATAAAGGTAAAGTTTCACTAAAGAAAATAATATGACTATTGTCATCTCAACTCTAAGACTGAAGTTTACACTTGTTTAATTAGGAGAAAATCGAGTCAGTTTATTGTGTTTGGAAATAAGATGGTACCGTTGTCAGCTTAAGCTCAGTATTACAATTGGTGTTTCTACATAAAAAACCAAATGAGGCACTTGTGTATCAAAATGACCTCTAGAGAATTAGAAAAGAATGGCACAAATCAGCATATAAACAGCCTCCAAAAGCTCAACATTCCTGAAGTCAAAAAATAGTATAAAGCGTAGTCACAATAATCCCTTTACCCTCATTTAGAGGAACAGACACTAATTGTTTTTCATCTTTAATCTTAAAATTAAACGGTGGAGCCAATAGATCTAAGCCACTAGCCTTTTTCAGTCTAATTCCCTGTCCTGAAATAATATCTTTATTGGGGACAAAGTCTGCTTCCGGTAAATGCTCGGTTAAAATGACATATTTAAAATCGGCCAATTTTTCGACTATTCGTTGTATTTCTACATTAGATAAATGCTGGAGTACTTGTCTTAATATAGCGCAATCTCCAGAAGGCAAATCATCCACTGCAATATTCAAACAATGGAATTCTAAATTTTCTTCTTTAAATTTTTCTTTGTTATACGCAATAATATCTGCTACGATATCTATCGCCACATACTTTTTAGTGAACTTCACCAATTCCTTGCCCACATTAAAGTCGCCACAGCCCAAATCACATACGACAAGAGGATTTTCAAAAGACGTCAGAAATGACACCAAAACATCTATATACGGTATTATTATTTCTGGATGATGCGACCCAATTCCTGAATAGAATTCAGAATTGCCACTGCCCCATAGCTTCATGGCATAAATTTGTTCCATCGCTTCTTTAGTAGGCCAGGGTTTCTTTGACATTTTTGTTCCGTTTTCTTTCTTCTTAATGAGTACTTTTTTTAAGCATAATTCCACAATTCAAAGATGCAAAGAACGAAGGGTTCTTCCTAAATCGATTATCTACACTTTATGCTTAATCTCAAAATCTCACGACTTTTTGACTTGATCCTTGTTCCGTTATTCTGTACCCATGGCCATAAAAAAAGCCTCTCAATTTCTTGAAAGGCTTGTCTTTGTTAGTAGCGGGAACAGGACTCGAACCTGTGACCTTTGGGTTATGAGCCCAACGAGCTACCTACTGCTCTATCCCGCGATATAAATTAAAATGATTCTCTTAGCTTTTAACTCTCGGTTCATAATACCGACTGCCTCATTTTAGGACTGCAAATATAATAGCTTTTTTCTGATTATAAAAACTTTATTTCATAAAAAACTCCCAACAAATAAATGTTGGGAGTCTGTCATATTGTGATGCTAATGCTAATCCTCTGTGTCTAAAGTAGCAAGGACCCCACCAGGCTTTGTATTTTGATAATCAAACGCAATTAAATTAGGAAACTGTTTTTCCAATTGCGCCAATTCTCCTTTAAAACTATTGTTTCCTATAAGAAGAACCTTAAGCTTGCTCAATTTTACCATTTGTGAAGGTAAATCGCCATAAAAAGCGTTGTTCGACAACACCAATTCTTCAAGATTGGATAACTCACCAATCGATTCTGGAATAGTACCCAATAGTTGGTTGTCAAAAACACTTAATGATTTCAAATTTTTGAGCTGGGACAAATTGGAAGGCAGTTTTCCTGTCAAGGTATTACTGCTGATTACAAGTGTTTGTAAGTTTGTAAGATTTTCCACAGATTGCGGAATGGATCCACTTAAGTTATTATTGTATAATTCTAAGGTCTTCAATTTTGATAAGTTTCCGATCTTGTTTGGAATCTGCCCTGACAATTCGTTCATGAACAGTTGCAGAGATTCCAACGATGACAGCGTTGTCACCTCTTCTGGGATAGTACCATGAAGTTTATTAAAAGCTAAGTTGATTTCCTTCAGAGCTGTTAATTTCCCGATACTTGCCGGGATAGGACCCGAAATTGAATTTCTGAATAGGCTTAAGTGCTCAAGGTGAATTAAATCACCAATTTCCATCGGCAATACACCCACTAAATTATTGAAATCCAAATTAAGTGAAACTACCTTATTGTCGACAATGTTCACCCCGTGCCATGTATCCACAGGAGAATCAATATCCCAAGGGTTGAGCCAAGCCTCACCATTGGTAGAGTTGCAAAGTTCTATAAGGGCATTTTTTTCTTGAGTAGAAATTTGACCAAAAGAGAAAATGGTCATTAAGAATAACGATATTGTAAGTTTGAAAGCTTTCATAAAAATAAATTTGGTTGGGACATGTACATAACGAATGTATAATAATATCGATGAATAACCAATTATTTTCGATGAACTGCATAACTTCAAATTACAGAAAATCACAATCTATTGATAATGAGTCAATTTAATTTATAGGGAATTTCTAAAAATTGAGCATAAAAAGAAGAGAATAGAAACAACTATATATAGAGAATTGCTTATCAATTATTTCTTTTTAGGCGCAGGTGGATATCCTGACAACACCTTTTCAACAATGGCTCTAAATTGAGATTCCTTCACTTCTGGTCTAGCATTTGGCTGATAAGAACTTTCACTAATGGCCTGCCAAAACAGTCCTGATCTATCTTCATCTACAAATTCAAATACAATCTCCCTAGTTATCTTTGCTTGCCCAACGGGAATACCTATGGAAATTCCGCCGCCAACGTTGCCGCCACTACCACCAACGCCAACGCCCATATTACTGCGTTGCGCTTCTTGATAGCTGCTGCTATTTATATTAATTAGAAAATCGGGAGAATCTGATAAACTCAAGCCTTTCGCCTGCAAGCCCGCATCTAAGGCATCCAAAAGCCTTTTCGAATCCAATTCGCTCATCCCCATATTCATATCGCCATAATAGTTATAGGATTTATAGAGATTGAAATCTGTGGCTCTTTCATAATCATAATTAACGCGCACAGCAGCACAAGACACAACAATAAGGGAAAGCCCAAGTAGGATGAGTGATTTTTTCATGGTTTTTTTATTTTAAAGGTAATAAAAATAATGCCTCTTTAACATTTCTCAATGTCAAAAGACAGGAAATTGCAAGAGGCATTCTAGCTAAACATTTAACAATCTATCTTCATTTACTTGGGGGCATGGTTGGTCTTACCTCAATTTTACTAGGCAACGTGCGCTCATTCATTTTTAACAAACCAACAACCAATTCACCAATATCTTCACTTTGGATTTTCCAGGCGTCGCTTGGATCCGGCTGGTTGCCATTAAAATATGTTGACACCGAACCTGGCATGATCGTACTCACTTTGACATTATGCTGTCTCAAATCCAACATCACGGATTGTGTAAACCCGGTAACCCCAAATTTGCTGGCATTATAAGCTGAACCACCCGCAAAAAAATTGGTACCTGCCAAACTTGAGATACTAATAAAATAGCCATTTGATTTCTTGAGCGCATCCACACTCGACTTAATTGTGTAAAACACCCCTGTAAGATTAGTATCTATCGTTTCTTGCCATTGCTCCGGAGTTAACTCTTCAATGGGCGCAAAATGCCCTAATCCTGCGTTCGCCACTACAATGTCCAATTGTCCAAATTCTGACAGCACTTGTTTTACCGCATTTTGTTGGCTTTCATATTTCCTAACATCGGCTTCAATACCTATCGCTTTCGCTGTTGTTTTACAGTTCCTTGAAAGTTCCGCCGCCGCTTCTTTGGCGCTGGCTTCATCTCTACTGGTTATGGCTACACTTACGCCCTCATTTAACAAACTCATGGCTACGCCGTAGCCAATTCCTTTACTGCCGCCTGTAATTAAGGCAACTTTATGGTTTAGATTTTTCATTTTATATCGTTTTACCCAAAGTTACGAAAGGAAAAATCCAAGACTTCATAAGAATTACTAAAATTGTATTAAATGTTTTATTTAAGAAGTGTTTAGACTCGTATGCTGAAAATGAAAGCAAAAAGGTAGAAAAGAATCATAAAATCATGAAGCCCCACTTTATCAACTGGAAATTAATGGTCAAAAAATAACGAAATCACACAACTGAGGTCGAGCGCCACAATTTCGAAGAAACAGAACGAGGAAACGATTAATTCTAAAATTAGGTATGCAGCATTTTCCAAAGTCTATCCTTCAATTCAGTGATGCCCTTTTGAGCTACAGCGGAGATGAATATATAATCTTTTGGTAAAGTTTTATCGAGTTCAATTTTGAGTTCCGCTTCAAGCTCAGCATCAAGGAGATCGCTTTTTGAAATGGCAATCAAGCGTTCTTTATCCAACATTTCCGGATTGTAGCGACGCAACTCATCCAATAAAATTTCATATTGTTCAAGAATATCTTTAGCATCTGCAGGAATCAAAAACAGGAGGATTGAATTACGTTCAATATGTCTTAAAAAGTAATGTCCGAGGCCTCTACCTTCCGCGGCACCTTCGATAATTCCAGGAATATCCGCCATGACAAAAGTCTGAAAATCACGATACTCCACAATACCTAAATTGGGTTTAAGTGTAGTAAATTCATAATCGGCTATCTTTGGTTTAGCCGAGGTAATCACCGACAGTAAAGTTGATTTTCCGGCATTTGGAAAGCCTACAAGACCAACATCGGCCAGAATTTTAAGCTCCAAAAGGATGTCGCGTTCCTGCAACGGAATTCCAGGCTGGGCATAGCGTGGCGTCTGATTGGTAGAGGTGCGAAAATGCCAGTTTCCCAATCCGCCCTTTCCGCCTTCGACTATAATTTTCTCTTCGCCGTGTTCGGTAATTTCAAAAATGACGTCATTGGTCTCAGCGTCTTTGACCACCGTTCCCAATGGCACATCAACATAAACATCTGCACCGTCAGCACCAGTACTTCTTGAGGCACTCCCGTGTCCTCCATGCTCGGCTCTAATATGCTTTTTAAACTTTAAATGGAATAAGGTCCATAGATTTTCGTTGCCCCTTATAATGACATGACCACCACGACCACCATCACCACCATCAGGCCCCCCTTTGGTGATGTATTTTTCACGGTGCAAGTGCATAGAACCTTTGCCTCCGTTTCCGGATTGGACGTTCATTTTTATATAATCAACAAAATTTCCTTCGGTCATGTCCACTTCCCACGAAAATGGGAGTCTTTTTAATTAAAATCCAATTTATAAAGGTGTTCAAAAAAGATAAAGCCCGATTTCATTAAAAATCGAACACCCAATGCATAAGATCACTCTATTTCAATAATCCAGTTATAGCGCATCAATCACTTTATTCAAACGCTCTGTAATTTCTGAGATGCTTCCAACACCATCTACGCCACAGTATTTATCCTGAGCCATATAATAATCCTTCAAAATGGCTGTTTTCTTATAGTATTCATTGATACGGTTTCTGATGATTTGCTCATCGGCATCGTCCGGTCTTCCACTGGTTTTTCCACGACCTAGCAAACGTTCCACTAAAACCTCATCATCAACCTCAAGGGCAATCATGGCGTCAATCTGTGAATCTTTACTTTCCATCAGTTCATCCAAGGCTTTGGCTTGGGCTGTGGTTCTTGGGAAACCATCGAAAATAAAACCATTGGCACCTGCATTCTTTTCCACTTCGGAATTCAGCATGTCGATTGTGACCTGATCTGGAACCAATTCGCCCTTATCCATGAACGATTTGGCCAACATCCCTAATGCCGTTTCATTTTTGATATTGTACCTAAACACATCACCTGTAGAAATATGCACTAGATTATAGGTCTCCTTTAAAAAATCAGCCTGTGTTCCTTTCCCTGCACCTGGAGGACCAAATAGCACAAAATTAGTCATATGTTGAGTCGTTTTTAATTGATATACTTCTGGCAAATCTCTCCCCAATCCGTCATAATCCAAGCCGTAACCGACAATGAACTTTTTAGGAACATTAATACCAATATAATGTAGTTTAAAATCTTTTTTGTACGCTTCAGGTTTATGAAAGAGCGTGGCAATTTTCAGCTCCTTAACGTTTTCATTCTTGAAAATACGATGGATTTCCTCCAAAGTATTGCCCGTATCAATAATATCTTCAAGAATTACAACGGTTCTACCTGACAAATCCTGCGTCAATCCAATAAGACGTTCAATATCTTCCGTTGATTTTACCCCTTCATAAGACGCTAATTTAATAAACGTCACTTCGCACGGTTTTGGATACTTTTTCACAAAATCACTCACAAACATGAATGAGCCGTTCAAAACGCCAACGAATACAGGAATTTCGTCATTTATATCGTTCGCCACCTCGTCCACCAATCTTTGGACAGCAGTATCAATTTCCTTTTCCGATATAAAGGGTTTAAAATATAAATCGTGAAGCTTAATCAATGTCATTGGTTTTTAAAAGATGCAAATATACGCTTTTGATTTAAAAATTACTCCCGAAATTTCAGGATTTCATTTACAACTTTCAGAGTTTAAGCGTATTTTTGCCGTATTAACGACATAAATTTAAATGATTTCCCCCTGTAAGAACCTTAAACATGAATTATTTTTCCTCAAACTTTAAACTCGGTATTCTAGGTGGAGGCCAATTGGGCAAAATGCTGCTTACAGAAACTCGAAAATTTGACATTTACACCTGTGTCCTTGACCCCAGTGATGAAGCACCCTGTAAAATTGCCTGTAATGAATTTACCCAAGGCGATTTAATGGATTATGAAACGGTCGTCAATTTTGGAAAGCATGTAGATGTACTCACCATTGAAATTGAAAATATCAACGCTAATGCTCTTGAAACCTTAGAAAAACAAGGCGTCAAAGTGTTTCCGTCGTCCAAAACTTTAAAAATCATTCAAAATAAGGCCACTCAAAAGTTGTTCTATGTGGACAATAATATTCCAACGGCCAATTTTACGCGTTTTGCCTACCTTTCTCAAATTGAAGACGCTATTGACAATGGCGGACTCCATTTGCCATTTGTTTGGAAAGCCGCTCAGTTTGGATATGATGGCAACGGAGTTAAAGTGGTGCGTAGCAAAGCAGACTTAAAAGATCTTCAAGATGGCGAATGTATTGCAGAAACCATGATTCCTTTTAAAAACGAACTTGCGGTTATCGTCAGTAGAAATGTGAAAGGAGAAGTCAAGACCTATCCCGTAGTAGAAATGGAATTTCATCCAGAAGCCAATCAAGTGGAATATGTGATTTGTCCAGCGAGAATTGGTACTAAAATCGCCCATAAAGCTCAAGACATTGCTTTACAAGTATCGAAAGCCTTCAATCATGTTGGCCTATTGGCGGTAGAGATGTTTCAAACTCAAGATGACCAAATTCTTGTGAATGAAGTTGCGCCCCGACCACACAATTCGGGACATCATACTATTGAATCCAGTTACACCTCGCAGTTTGAGCAACACTTAAGAGCTATTTTGGATTTACCTTTAGGGAATACAAATAATAAAGTTGCAGCGGTAATGGTCAATTTGGTGGGTGCCGAAGGCCATTCTGGAGATGTCATTTATGAAAATATAGAAGATATTATGGCAATGGACGGCGTTACGCCGCATATTTACGGCAAGAAGCAAACCAGGCCATTTCGAAAAATGGGACATGTAACGATTGTCAATGAAGATTTAAATGAAGCGCGACAAATTGCCGAGGATGTAAAGAATTTAATTAAAGTCATTAGTCAGTAAATACATAGCAGATCAATAATCTGCCTTCCTCTTGGCTAACAGGGAATTTAAATATTTGAAGTTTAAAAAATTATGAGCAAAATAGGAATCATCATGGGAAGCAAAAGTGACCTTCCAGTAATGCAAGACGCCATCGATATATTAAAAGAGTTTAATATTGAGGTTGAAGTTGATATTGTTTCAGCCCACAGAACACCAGAGAAATTATTTGATTATGGCAAAAACGCGCATACCCGCGGATTTTCAGTAATCATTGCAGGTGCAGGAGGAGCCGCACATTTACCCGGAATGATTGCTTCGTTATCGCCACTGCCTGTGATTGGAGTTCCTGTTAAAAGTACCAATTCCATTGATGGCTGGGACTCCATCCTTTCCATCCTTCAAATGCCTGGCGGTGTCCCGGTTGCCACAGTCGCTTTAAATGGCGCAAAAAACGCGGGTATTCTTGCCGCCCAAATTATTGGAAGTTCGGACGCTCAGGTCCAAGAAAAAATCATTGCGTATAAGGAAGACTTAAAAGCAAAGGTTATTGCTTCCGCTCAAGATTTAAAATAGAAAACCCCGACAAATGTCAGGGATTTCATGCTATTAATCAATTCTAAAAAGGGTCTTTATCGAAACTTCTTAACAATTGCTAGGCAAATGTATAAATATAATCAATACATAGTTGTGAAAAATAAGTTAATTATCAGATTTACAACTCTTTAGCAAGAAAAATCTCACATAACAGTTTAATTATCAGAACATTTCATTTTATGAATATCTTAAATACATCTTTTAATACGACCTATAACACGGCACCTTTTTCTCAAATAAAGGACACGGATTTTTTACCGGCTTTCAAAGTCGCCATTGACAGTGCCAAACAAGAGATTGAGGCCATAACCAATACTCTGGAAGCGCCGTCATTTGAAAATACTATCGAAGCCTTAGAATTCACCGGCCAGCAATTGGATCGGATTTCGAGTATTTTTTTCAATCTCAACTCAGCTGAAACGAGCGATATCATTCAAAAGATCGCACAGGAAGTATCCCCTTTAATCACTGAATTCAGCAATGACATCACTTTAAACGAAGCTCTATTCAAAAGGGTGAAAGCAATTTACGATCAAAAAGACACTTTAGAGTTGACCACTGAGCAGCACACGCTTTTGGATAAAAAATATAAGAGTTTTGCGCGAAATGGCGCCAATCTTTCAGAAGAAAAAAAGAATAAGCTTAGAGCTATTGATAAACAGTTGAGCCAACTCCAATTGACCTTTGGTGAGAATGTTTTGGCAGAAACCAACAATTTCGAAATGTTGGTCACCAATGTGGAAGAACTCTCAGGCTTGCCGGAAGGCGTATTGGAAGCTGCCAAACAATTGGCAGAAAGCAAAGACAAGGAAGGCTGGCTATTTACTTTGGATTACCCAAGCTATATCCCCTTCTTAACCTACGCCGACAATAGAGCACTCAGAAAAAAATTAGCCATTGCCGCTGGAAAAAAGGCTTTTAAAGGCGACGCTTTAGACAATCAAAAGAATGTCTTGCAGATTGCCAAATTGCGGTTTGAACGCGCACAACTTTTAGGCTATAAAACACATGCTCACTTTGTTCTTGAAGAACGCATGGCCAAAACCCCGCAAAAAGTAGAAGACTTCTTGGAAGAATTGTTGGTCAAGGCTAAACCTGCAGCCCTCCGCGAGTTTAAAGAACTTCAAGAGTTTGCCAATTCTTTAGATGGTATTAGCCAATTGGAAAAATGGGATTCAGCATATTACGCTGAAAAACTGAAACAGAGTCGGTTTGATTTGGATGATGAAAAGCTAAAACCTTATTTCAAACTTGAGAATGTTATTGATGGCGCTTTTAAAGTGGCTCAAAAATTATTTGGATTGGTGTTTGAAGAAATTACGACCATCGATAAATACCACGAAGAGGTTTTAACTTATAAAGTTACTGACGCCAACGATGAATTGGTTGCCATTTTTTACGCCGATTTTTTCCCGAGACCAGGAAAGCGCAACGGCGCATGGATGACCAGTTACAAACCCCAATTTATAAAAGGAGATAAAAATGAACGTCCGCACATTTCCATCGTCTGCAATTTTACAAAGCCTACCAAAACCAAACCTTCATTATTGACTTTTAATGAAGTCACCACCTTGTTTCACGAATTTGGACACGCACTTCACGGCATGTTGGCAAACACAACCTATCCTAGTTTATCGGGAACCAGCGTGTTTTGGGATTTTGTGGAATTACCAAGTCAGGTATTTGAAAACTGGTGTTATGAAAAAGAAGCCTTGGAATTGTTCGCTACCCATTATCAAACAGGCGAATTGATCCCTATGGATTTGGTTCAAAAAATAAAAGACTCTGCTGCCTTCCATGAAGGGATGCAAACCTTGCGCCAGTTGAGTTTTGGACTTTTGGACATGAGCTGGCATGGCATCGATCCAACTTCAATTACCGATGTTAAAGCGCATGAGTTAAAGGCCTTTGAAGGCACTCAATTATTTCCGGATGTGAAAGAAAATTGCATGAGCACCTCCTTTTCCCACATTTTTCAAGGCGGTTATTCCTCTGGTTATTACAGCTATAAGTGGGCTGAAGTTTTAGATGCCGATGCCTTTGAATTCTTTAAGGAAAGAGGCATTTTTGATAAGGAAGTCGCCACCAAATTTATGGAGAATGTGCTTTCACAAGGTGGTATTGAAGACCCAATGGTGCTCTATAAACGCTTTAGAGGAAAAGAACCACAACCTGATGCCCTATTGAAACGTGCGGGATTGATGCCGTCGAATTAAAATATCTAAACTAAACTGGTGCGACACCTACAGGATCGTGAACTGCGTGAATATTTGGGGCTACAAACGCGGGATGCCTATGGCGTCTTTTAGATTTCTTGTTTCAATTTTCTAAGACGTTTGATACCACATTCTATCAAAACAGTATGGATTCCAGAGGAATCCAACGTTTATAGTTGTATTCATTGCAAATTCCAATTATCAATAATCATTTCACATCAATCATAAAATAAACTTTCAATAATTTTTGAAAGTTCGAAAATTATCATATATTTGTATCATGGAATATCAGGAAGCAAAGGAAAAATTCATTAGTACCTGGGGAAGTCTCGGGACACTTTGGGGCATTAATAAGGCGATGGCCCAGATTCAAGCCTTACTTTTTATTTCAACAAAGCCTTTGTCCATGGAAGATATTATGGAGCAACTACATATATCTCGCGGCAACACCAGCATGAATCTACGCCAACTGATGGATTGGGGCATTGTCACCAAAGAATTAATTCCCGGAGAGCGAAAAGAGTATTTTACCACAGAAAAGGATGTACAGGAATTGGCACGGATTATTGCCAAAGAAAGAAGCAGACGGGAAATTCAACCCGTGGTAAAAGTTCTAAAGGAGGTCTCCTCCATCAGAGATGATGGTACCAAAAAAACACAAGAATTGATCAAACAAACCAAAGCCCTTTACGATTTAACCGAAACTGCTGATGCCATGCTGAATAAAATTGTCAACCAACAACAAAACTGGATTACCAAATCTCTGATTAAACTGATAAAATAAAAAATTTCCAATTTACTTTCAGTAGTTTCTGAAAGTTTAAAATAACCGATATGAAACTAATACACCGTTTTAACCTTTTTGCGATAGGCTTACCAATTCTTCTCGGATTAGTGGGAACTATTTTCAATGTTTTCCTATTCTACGCTTTGCTTTCAACTATGCTGACAGGCCTGATACAAGTTGTTTTAGGAATTTGCCTGTTGCTTAATCATCCAAAAGATAATAATCTCAAAATATATCTTGGCAGTGTCATCGCATACTTTTTATCCTGGATCCCGATTGAAAACAGTCATTTCGAATTAGGGAATTTCGCTTATGTTTTTGTCTCAGTTCCCGTAGTATTGGCCATATACCTTACAGTAATCATCTTTAAAAAAATGAATTCCCATGTTCAGCAGAGTAAATCGGAACAGCTTTACTAAACACAACGCTTTAAAAAAAGTGTCAAAAAATCAAGAACCTTGGGACGTGAGTTCAAACTACGGATACTAAACCGTCTTTTCCCGATCGAAACAAGACTCGAAGTATCAAAACCACTGGTAGGAATAAAACACCGATATAATGAAAAACATCATAATTGCAGGCGGCACCGGATTCTTAGGACAAGTGTTGGAAAACTATTTCATAGAAAACAAATATCACGTCTCCATCTTAACAAGACATCCTAAACTAAAAAACGACATCTATTGGAATGCAAAAGACTTAGGTGAATGGACAAAAGCATTAGAAAATGCTGATGTGCTCATTAATCTAACCGGAAAATCAGTGGATTGCAGATACACTGAAGCCAATAAAAAACTCATCTACGATTCGCGCATCGACGCCACGCATATTCTGGGACTTGCCATTAATCTATGTGAACATCCACCAAAGCTGTGGATGAATGCTTCAACCGCTACCATTTATGAACACTCTTTATGTCATGAAAACGATGAAGAAACCGGCATCATTGGCGATGATTTCTCAATGAATATTGCCAAATCTTGGGAAGATGCCTTCTACTCCATCACTAATCCCAAGACTCGAAAAATAGCCCTTCGCACGTCTATCGTATTAGGCAAACACGGTGGCGCACTCCTCCCTCTAAAAAAACTGATCAGCTTTGGAATAGGTGGCACTCAAGGATCTGGTAAACAAAAAGTAAGTTGGATCCACGAAGCGGATTTTATAAGAACTGTTGAGTTTTTAATCGACCATCCTCAACTTTCAGGTAGTTTCAACCTATGTGTACCAAAACCAACGGACAATAAAACCCTGATGCAGACCTTAAGAAAAACAATGGGGATTCCTATTGGCGTTTCTCATCCGGAATGGCTGTTAACTTTCGGCGCAAAACTGATAGGGACTGAAACCGAACTTATTCTCAAAAGCAGAAACGTGATTCCCAAACGCCTATTGGAAAATGGCTTCAACTTCAAATATGGGAACATCCAAGACGCTTTAGTTAATTTGATCAAATATTAAATTTTATTTACTTAATTTTGAAACACATTGCTATAAAACAGATGCCAAACCATCAAATCAACCCTAATAGGTGGATTGAACTTTATTCGGATTATCTCTTTAATTACACAATCAGCAGGGTCAATGACCGCGAAATTGCTAAAGACATCATCCAAGACACCTTTTTTGCCGGTTTAAAGTCGATGAAGAATTTCAAAGGCGAAGCCAGTGAACGCACTTGGCTTATTTCTATCTTAAAGAGAAAAATCATCGATTATTATAGAAAAATAAACTCCAAGAAAGGTCAAGCTGAAGTCAGAATGACTTACAGTACAGATGAAAACGAAGGGGATTGGCTTGAAGAGCGCGTAGAAGATGATGCCTATTTAAATGCTCAGGACACGCTAGAAAACATTGAACTTGGCAATGCCATTTACGATTGTATGAGTAAACTGCCCGAAAGACAGGCCACCGTGTTCAAAATGAAAACCATTTTAAACTATGAAACAGAAACAATTTGTAATGAACTCAACATCACTGCGTCTAATTTATGGGTCATAATTCATCGTGCACGGTTAACATTGGCAGAATGCATGGAAAAACACTGGTTTAAATCATAACAATGTTTAGATTATTTATCATTTCAAAAGAAGAAGCATTTCATATTTGTGACAAATCACAATATCGTGAATCTACCTTGTGGGAAAAGGTAAAGCTGAGTTTCAGATATCTTTGGTGCCGTACCACAAGATTATATGTCAACCGGAACACCAAGTTGACCAAGGCTCTAAAATCTTCCAACTTGGAATGTTTGGAGTACAGCGAACGTAAACTTATGGAAGACCGTTTAAACCAACAGTTAAAAAATCAGATGTAATACCAGCCAGAATATTGGCACGCTTTCAACCCAAAAAGAACTGTAATAGTTACTTCTTTTCTTATTGGCAAATACTATAAAGAGCAAGGTTATCAATGTGACTGCTAAAGTTAGTAAAATCAATTTTAGGCTCAATTGGTCCTTGAAAAACTCCAACATTAGAAAAACCATACTCACCAAAACCCCCATTATCTTTGTGTTCTTGATTCCAATTTTCTGGGGAATCGTAGCCAGCTTCAAACTGTCGTATTGCAAATCTCTAATTTCAAACGGCAACATCAAAAGCATGACCAACAAAAAGCGCTGAATGGCAGTGAGCCATACATCCAAAGTAAATAGCCCGTTTTTATCCAATACAGGTAGTAAAACAGTGACCCCAGCCCAAACCAAGGCAATCACATACACCTTCAGACCACCAATGTTTCTTAAGTTTTTTTGTCGATCCACAAAATACCGTTTCGGTAAAAATGGAATGGCATATAAAAATGTAACCACACCAAAAACAGCAACATAGACAATCGTTTGAGGTTGTAACTGCCACAAAAACCAGAGCATCAAAAAAAAACATACCAATGAAAACACCTGAATAATTTTCAACCATCTTGCCAACCTTCTATGGTGAAACTTCGCCATTCCAAAGTACTTTACGAAATTATACCCCGTAATCGTGGAGAAAAAGACAAATAAAAACAGAGGCCAATCTGTCGGCAAACCGAGTTCCAATACCGTCACATAAGTCATTGAAAACACAGCAACTGCCACGTGAATGCTGCTATTAATATAAAAATCAATCAAAGGCTTTAACCTGTTCATCTTACAAAAATAAACATTGTGTTGATAAGACTTTATATTGGTTAAAAACTTTAGGTTTCGTTAACTAAAAATGGTCAATATTTCCGTAAATTCGCGGTTGTAAAAAGGCGCCTCAATTCCATAGAATCTCAGCGTCTAATAAATTGACTTTCACGCGTAAGCGGGAATCTAACACAACACTATCTTAATGAATACAAACAGTTTTGCTCTACGCCACATTGGTCCAGACGAAAATGACCAAAATTTAATGCTCAAAGCCATTGGGGTTGATAGCATTGATCAATTGATCTATGAAACAGTTCCTGATAATATCCGATTGAAAAACGGATTGAAGCTCGATCCACCAATGTCTGAATATGAATATAACAACCATATTCATGAACTTTCAAAAAAGAATAAAATTTTCAAATCATATATTGGTTTAGGCTACCATCCTACCATTGTTCCTGCTGTCATCCAGCGTAACGTTTTGGAAAACCCAGGTTGGTACACGGCCTACACGCCTTATCAAGCGGAAATTGCCCAAGGAAGATTGGAAGCTCTTTTAAACTTCCAAACCATGGTAACCGACCTGACAGGAATGGAGATTGCCAATGCCTCTTTACTTGACGAAAGCACCGCTGCCGCAGAAGCCATGAGCTTGTTGTTTGCTGTTCGTGAGCGTGACCAAAAGAAGAATGAGGTCAATAAATTTTTTGTTTCTGATGCCATTTTACCACAAACCTTGTCTTTGCTACAAACCAGGTCCGCTCCTATTGGCATTGAATTGGTCGTTGGAAATGAAGATGAATTTAGTTTTTCATCAGAATTTTTTGGGGCCATATTACAATACCCTGGAAAAGATGGACTGGTAAGCGATATCAAATCATTCATCGAAAAAGCAAATGCAAATCAGATAAAAGTAGCAGTTGCGGCCGATATTTTAAGCTTGGTAAAATTGGAAGCTCCAGGCAAATTTGGCGCTGATGTTGTTGTGGGAACGACGCAACGGTTTGGAATCCCTATGGGATACGGGGGGCCACACGCCGCATATTTTGCAACTAAGGAAGACTATAAACGTGATTTACCAGGACGAATTATTGGGGTTACCAAAGATATGAATGGCAACAGGGCCTTACGCATGGCCTTGCAAACCCGTGAGCAACATATTAAACGTGATAAAGCAACGTCCAATATTTGTACAGCACAAGTTCTATTGGCAGTTATGGCAGCAATGTACGCCGTTTACCACGGTCCGAAAGGCTTACAGCATATTGCTTCCAAAGTTCACAACACAGCTTCGAGCGTCGCAAAAGCATTGAGCCAATTGGGCTACAAGCAAAAAAATGCATCGTTTTTTGACACGATCAACATTGAGGCAAATGCTGACGCGATAAAAAGAATAGCCGAGCGTCATGAAGTGAATTTCAACTATCCAAATGCCGATACCATAACCATTTCCATCAATGAAACAACCTCTTTAAAGGATGCCAACGAAATCATAGCAATTTTCGCTGAAAACCGTCAAAAAGATACGGTTGTCCTAACAGAAATTGAGGATGCCAACAACATCGACAAGAACTTAGAGCGTCAGACGGAGTTTTTGACGGCAGAGGTATTCAACAAGCACCATTCTGAAACAGAATTGATGCGATATATCAAAATGTTGGAGCGTAAGGATTTGTCTTTAAATCATTCCATGATCCCTTTAGGCTCATGCACAATGAAACTTAATGCCGCTGCAGAAATGTTGCCATTGAGTTGGCCAAATTGGGGAACCATCCATCCGTTTTGTCCAGTTGAGCAAGCAGAAGGATACCACATTGTCTTAAAAGCTTTAGAAGACCAATTGACGGAAATCACAGGTTTTGCCGGTACCTCCCTGCAACCTAATTCTGGTGCACAAGGTGAGTTTGCAGGTTTAATGGTGATCAAAGCCTATCACGAATCCCGCAACGAAGGACATCGCAATATTTGTTTGATCCCATCGTCTGCCCATGGCACCAATCCAGCAAGTGCGGTGATGGCAGGAATGAAAGTGGTCGTGACCAAATCGACAGATGAAGGAAATATTGACGTTGACGATTTACGTGAAAAAGCCCTTAAGCATAAAGATCATTTATCGTGTTTGATGGTGACTTATCCATCTACCCACGGTGTTTATGAATCTGCTATTAAAGAAATCACTCAAATTATTCATGATAACGGTGGCCAGGTTTATATGGATGGCGCCAATATGAATGCACAGGTTGGATTGACCAATCCAGGAAACATCGGAGCAGATGTTTGCCATCTCAACTTGCACAAAACTTTTGCCATTCCGCATGGCGGTGGTGGTCCAGGAGTTGGACCTATCTGCGTAGCCGAACAATTAGTGCCGTTTTTACCAGGAAATCCAATCATCAAAACTGGTGGAGACCAAGCAATTTCCGCTATTTCCGGAGCTCCATTTGGATCGTCATTGGTATGCTTGATTTCCTATGGTTACATCAAAATGTTGGGAGCTGAAGGATTGACACGTGCTACACAAACAGCCATATTAAACGCCAATTATATCAAGCAACGTTTGCAAGGCCAATTTGACACGTTATATTCTGGGGAACGCGGACGCGCAGCCCATGAAATGATTGTGGACTGCAGACCATTTAAAGAAAATGGCATTGAAGTTAGCGATATTGCAAAGCGCTTGATGGATTATGGATTTCACGCCCCAACGGTATCTTTCCCTGTGGCAGGAACATTGATGATTGAACCTACTGAAAGTGAAAGCAAAGACGAAATGGATCGTTTCTGCGATGCCATGATCTCCATTAGAAAAGAAATTGACAACGCGTCGAAAGATGATCCAAATAACGTTCTTAAAAACGCACCACATACTTTGGCGATGCTAACTTCGGATGAGTGGGATTTCCCATATTCAAGAGAGGTGGCAGCATATCCGTTAGATTATATTCGAGATAACAAGTTCTGGCCGTCCGTAAGACGTGTGGACGATGCTTATGGCGACAGGAACCTGATTTGTACTTGTGCACCTATAGAAGAATATATGGAGGCTTAGTTTCAAATTAGTCATTAAGTGACCAAAAGCGCTCCTTTAATTATTAAATGAGCGCTTTTTTAGTTATTTTTATTTGTAGAGGCCATATTTTTGATAATTTGGCAAAAATTACCAATAAAGGCCACAATTGGCGACAAACAAAACGAATATTAAGTACATTAGTAAATTGAATAAAACTTCAAATCAAATGGCGATAAAGATTACAGGTACTGGCAGCTATATACCAAGCAGCATCGAAAAAAATGAAAACTTCGGACAACATCGTTTTCTAAATACCGATGGTACTCGTTTGGCCCAACCCAATTCGGTAATCATTGAAAAATTCAAAGCGATTACTGGTATTGACGAGCGCCGTTATGCTTTTGATCATTTAACCTCTTCAGATCTTGGTTTTTTTGCAGCTGAAAAAGCTATCGCTGATGCCAACATTGACCCAGAAGAACTGGATTATATCATTATGGCCCACAACTTTGGTGACGTCAAGCACAATACCATCCAGACCGATGTATTACCTTGTTTGGCTGCACGTGTTAAACATAGTTTACGCATTAAAAGTTCAAAATGTGTAGCCTATGACATCCTTTTTGGCTGTCCTGGTTGGATTGAAGGGGTCATTCAGGCCTATGCCTTTATAAAGGCAGGCATCGCTAAGAAGTGTTTGGTTATTGGTTCGGAAACACTTTCCAGAGTGGTTGATAAACACGATCGTGACTCTATGATTTATAGTGATGGCGCTGGGGCAACGGTGGTTGAAGCTACAGATGAGGAAGGCGGAATTATAGCTCATGAAACTGGAAGCTTCACCTATGATGAAGCGTATTATTTATTCTTTGGAAATTCCAATAACAAAGATCTGTGTGCCGATACGCGTTATATCAAAATGGACGGCAGAAAAATCTATGAATTTGCACTTAACAATGTGCCATTGGCAATGAAAACCTGTTTGGATAAAAGCGGCAGGGACATTAAGGATCTGAAAAAAATCTTTATCCATCAGGCCAACGAAAAAATGGATGAAGCTATCTTAAAACGCTTTTACAAGCTATATAATACTGAAATTCCAGAAGGCATTATGCCAATGAGCATTCAAGAATTAGGAAATAGCTCAGTTGCCACCATTCCCACCTTATTTGATTTGGTCAGAAACAACAAATTAGAAAACCATTTACTCACAAAAGGTGACCTCATCATGTTTGCCAGTGTAGGTAGCGGTATGCACATCAATGCGATAGTTTATCAATATTAAACAGTCATCTTTTTAATAAGAAATTTGATTTATACAGAAAAAATCCCAAGTAAATACATCTAAAATGTACGAAGGAAAATTCCCATTTAAAAGATATCGATTGACATTGGAATTTTTAAAACATCATATTGATCCAACCGAAAAAATTTTAGATTTAGGTATTGAAAATCCTTTTTCAAAAATCATGAGAGATCATGGGTATACTATTAAAAATACAGGTGGCGAAGATTTAGATATCGACACTTCAACGCTCGAAAATGCAGAGGTTGATGTAGTGACCGCTTTTGAGATATTTGAACATTTACTATCCCCTTTTACGGTTTTACAAAAAATCAATTCAAATAAATTAGTTGCCAGCGTCCCTTTAAGATTATGGTTTGCATCTGCTTACCGAAGCAAGACAGATATGCGCGACAGGCATTACCATGAATTTGAAGATTGGCAGTTCGATTGGCTGCTCGAAAAAGCAGGCTGGACCATTAAATCCCGACAAAAATGGACCAATCCCACAACGAAAATTGGTATCAGACCTTTATTTCGGTGGTTCACTCCAAGATATTATATCGTATACGCTGAAAGAGTTTAACTTTAGTCTTCAAATCATCAGCTTTTGAATTTCTACATCATTATACCCGCCCACAACGAAGAGGATTCCATAGGATTAACATTGGAGTCGTTGGTCAATCAAACCTTGACACCCATAAAAATAGTGGTCGTTGATGATCATTCGTCTGACGAAACCTCAGCGATTGTAAAGCGATTTGTCAGTAAACATTCCTGGATTTCCTTAATAAGCAATGAGTCATCAGACCAACATTTGCCCGGTTCAAAAATTATAAATGCTTTTTACAAAGGCTATGAACACTTAGATGACAACTACGATGTGATTTGCAAGTATGATGCTGATTTAATTTTTCCTCCGGATTATTTAGAAGGTTTAGCGCATCATTTCAAAACCAATCCCAAGATAGGCATGGCCTCAGGGTTTTGCTATATCGAACAGAACGGACAATGGGTTTTAGAAAACCTGACGAGAAAAGATCATATTCGAGGTGCCCTAAAAGCGTATCGAAAAAATTGCTTCATTGAAATTGGAAAACTGAAACCTTCCATGGGTTGGGACACCGTTGATGAACTCCTGGCAAAATTTTATGGATGGGAGATTTTAACTGATTCAAATCTCCAGGTCAAACATTTAAAACCAACTGGAACCAGCTATAACACAGCTTCAAAATATTTACAAGGTGAAGCCATGTATAAAATGCGATATGGTTTTCTAATCACCCTGATATCCGCTTCAAAATTAGCGTTTAAAAAGAAAAGTCTTAATTTGTTCAGAGATTATATGTCTGGCTTCTATAAGGCTAAAAAAGAGGGACAGGATTATCTAGTGACCAAGGAACAAGGTCAATTTATCCGTGCAACCCGCTGGAAGGGCATGCTTCAAAAATTTAGTTGAAACTCCATTCTTTAAAATCAGATTGGGCCTCCAATCGATCTTCTATATGATCGTCCAACGCAGGGAAAAAATCAATTCCAGTGAGTACCTCCACTGAATCCACGGATACCACAAAATTATATAAGGGTTCATTTGAATTTTTATTCGGCATCAAAAAAGCAATCATCTTTTGGTGGTCAGGATCATAGATGATTTTATAAAACAGTTCAGGAACGGCCACCTTTTCGTTGCCTATGGTTTTTAGATCGTCTTTCAACACACCACCGGTCACCACAAAAACGCCGTCGTATTTCCTCGCCCAATACCGCACCTTTTGCTCCAATGTGTTCCAGATGCCTGCATTAAATTCACGATCTTGCGGACTGATGTTACTGGTCAAAAAAGTTTCATCATAGGCTCGTTTATTGTAGGCTCTATCCGCTGCCGGAACCAAATGGCCACGATCATATCCGGAATTTTTATAATTTCGCCAACTTGCGGCACCGGTTTTAACCGCCTTATCGATTTCAAAGTAAGGACGTTCAAAGTTGGATCTTGAAAGCTGTGAGCTTTTCAGTTCATAGGCCACCCATTCTGCCTGCTCATGCGGTTCGCTATAAGAAAGCGAATAGCCCTCATGATGTACCACCTGACCGGTCGTACTCGTAGGTAAAAAAAAGGCGGTCGCATCAGATTTGATACGTTCGCCTTCTTTTATATACTCTGAAGATTCTTCTTCCTTTAAGAAATGTTCATAGCCATATACTCCCAAAACAAGGAGGATGGCAAGAAGACTGTAAAGATTTCTTTTACTCACACAATTACTCTAAAACAAATTCTAATGGTTGACCGGTTGCGGCATTCGGGAAACTAATACCCAATATTGCAGATATGGTAGGAGCGATATCCGTAATATGTGTTTTTTTCAAACTCTGTCCGTGTTTTATCCCATTTCCGAAAAGCAAAAGTGGCACATGTGTGTCGTAGTTAAAAGAAGACCCATGGGAGGACCCTGTCAAACTATAGGAAAGAACGGCAGGATCATAAACATAAATCACATCCCCTGATCGCTTTTGGTTGAACCCATTTTGGATCAATTCTTCAATACCTGTAGTAAACGACGTTTGAGTCATTGACATTCCTGAATAGGCCTTATCAATATGCTCATAGGTTATAATTTCATTGATGATGGTTTGTTGAACATCTTCAAGCTTTAAGCCCATCTCATATAATTTAGATCTATTTAAGAAGATCTGGTTGTTGCTAATGTTTTCTATAAGTTCATCAGCTTTAAAAGTTGTCTTCATAAAGGCGTAAACTTTTTCCCTAAATGCTCTGCTGTCAAAATAACCTGCAGGAATTTTTAAGCTTTTCAAATATGAAGGTACTTCAACCGCGGCATGATCTGCCGTTAAAAAAACCGTGTAATTTCCTTTTCCAACCTTAGCATCCAAACCTTTAAATAAGCGCTCTAAGTCTTTATCAAGACGCAAATAAGTATCCTGGACTTCTTTTGAACTTACTCCGAAATTGTGGCCTACATAATCTGGGCTCGAATAGCTGATTGTCAAAACATCTGTAAATTCATCTTGTCCCAAGGCTTCACCTTCAATGGCTGCCAGTGCAAAGTCAGTGGTTATATTATTACCAAACGGGGTCGCTTTAAGAATTTCATACCCACCATTCTGATCTTTCAAAGCGCCTAAATCATAAGGGAAAGTTGCGGTTTCCTTACCTTTAAATCCTCCTTCGAAGGTGTTGTGATCAGGAGCACTTTCGGTATAGGTTGAAATATCGTATAAGGTATTCCATTCTTTAAAATAGGATTTTACTTGGTTGGAGTTATTGAAGTTTTGAACCCATTTCGGCAATTCAGCCATATAGAATGTACTTGAAATCCATCGGCCTTCATCTGCGCCATGGAACCAATACGCCGCATTTGCGGTATGGCCGGCAGGAAGTATTGCACCTCTGTCCTTAAGTGCAATTCCAATCGTTTTTCCGCGCATTTGGGTAAATAGTCTGTTCTCATCAGCAAAGGTTGTGGTCTTCATCCGGTGCGGCGACATTTGCCCTGCCTTATGTTCAGTACCAACAGATTCCACACTATCATCACCCGCACAATACACCGATGATTTGATTTCTTTGTCGTACCAATTATTCCCTATAATACCATGGTATTTTGGTGTTGTTCCTGTATACACCGAGGTGTGGCCAGGTGCCGTATAGGTTGGCACATAATTAAAATGGTTGTTTTTGCAATTAAAGCCTTCGTTCATCATACGCTTAAAACCGCCATCCCCATATTTGTCATAAAACCGGGTCAAATAATCATAGCGCATTTGGTCTACAACAATGCCCACAATTAATTTTGGTGGCGCTTGAATAGTATTATCTTTGTTAGTCCTGTTTTTGGAATTCTGTTGTTGTGCTTGAAATGAAGAGACAAAAAACAACGAGATAAGAATGCCGTAAATAATTTTTTTCATTGTTATTAAATTGAATTCAATTTCAAACATACGGCTTTTTCAAATATCTAAATTCAAATAAAGGGTAAAAACGTCACGGTTTTTTTTACATTAGCAGTAACAAAATATCATATGAGCTACCTACATAATATTGGTCAATATTTTTTAATGATAAAAGAAATGTTCCGCAAACCCACCAAATGGTCAGTTATGCGGCATTTAATTTTTAAGGATATTGATGATTTAATCATTAATTCCATAGGAATTGTAGCTTTTATCGCCTTTTTTGTTGGAGGCGTTGTGACCATCCAAACTGCCCTGAACATCAGCAATCCGCTCATTCCAAAATCGCTGGTAGGTTTTGCAACAAGACAATCGGTCATTTTAGAATTTGCTCCAACATTTATCTCCGTTATTATGGCAGGAAAGGTTGGATCCTTTATCACCTCAAGTATTGGTACCATGCGGGTAACTGAGCAGATTGACGCTTTGGAGGTCATGGGAATCAATGCCATAAACTACTTGGTATTTCCTAAATTCATTGCCCTTATGTTGTATCCGTTTTTGATTTCCATTGCTATGTTTTTGGGAATCTTGGGCGGGATGGCGGCTTGTGTTTTTGGAGGCTTTGCTTCTTTGGATGATTATATAGCCGGAGTACAAATGGATTTCATCCCATTCCATATCGTCTATGCCTTTATCAAGACCTTCGTTTTTGCTTTCTTACTGGCTACCATCCCGTCTTACTACGGATATTATATGAAAGGTGGCGCCTTAGAAGTAGGCAAAGCGAGTACCACCTCGTTCGTCTGGACCAGTGTGGCGATTATTCTTTTAAACTATATATTAACCCAAATGTTGCTAAGCTAATGATTGAAGTCAATGATATCCATAAATCTTTTGGTGATGCCAAAATCCTAAAAGGCATTAGCACAACATTCGAAAAAGGAAAAACCAATCTTGTCATTGGACAAAGTGGTTCGGGAAAAACTGTTTTTTTGAAGACTTTGTTGGGCTTATACACTCCTGATCAAGGCTCCATTATTTATGATGGCACAGACTATTCGGATTTAAGTACTGATGAAAAAAGCAATCTAAGATCAAAGATGGGCATGGTATTTCAAGGAAGTGCACTTTTTGACTCTATGTCCATTGCCGAAAACGTAAAATTTCCGCTGCGGATGTTTACCAAACAGAGTAAAAGCGAAATGAATGATCGGGTGGACCTTGTTCTAAAAAGAGTCAATCTTGGGGATGCGCACAATAAGTTGCCGAGTGAAGCCTCTGGTGGGATGCAAAAACGTGTTGCCATTGCAAGGGCTATCGTCAACCAACCTAAATATTTATTTTGTGACGAACCCAACTCAGGATTGGATCCGAAGACAGCAACCGTTATTGACAATCTGATTCAAGAAATTACACACGAGTACGATATTACTACAATTATCAACACCCACGACATGAACTCAGTCATGGAGATTGGCCAAAAAATCATTTTCTTAAAGGATGGATTTAAAGAATGGGAAGGCTCTAACAAAAATATTTTCAAAACGGATAATGAGGCGGTCACTGATTTTGTGTATTCTTCCGATCTGTTTAAACGGGTACAAAAGATGTACTTGGAAGAAGATCAGTAGTTTTCAGTGGGCAGTATTCAGTAGCAGTTGGCAAGTCATCGGTCTTCAGTTTACAGTCTTCAATCAAAAATCAACAATCAACAATCAACAATCAACAATCACCAATCTTCATACACTCCTATTGACGTCTCACCACCAAAGTATCTAACTTATACTTCTGTTTGAGCCAACGTTGCAACTTTTCCTGTTCTTTAGCAATGACATCTTCTTTTATTTTATCCTTCCATTTCACGGTAAATTCTGCAATGGTATCCAACTTTTCAAAATTGGATGAAATTACGCTCGAGTAGGACAATCTCTCAATATCCTCATAGTTAATCTTAACCTCTTTGGTCAATTCTACGAAAGGAATTTGCAGTGCTTCATATTTTCCCAACTTCCTGACCATATCTTCAAGGAAGACGATCCTCTCGGCTTGGGAAAGTAAGTCTAATGAGTCACGCAAACGCAATTGCGACATATATCGCATGTTGTCCAAATTTCTTGAACGATTTTGATTGAATATCAACTTCGTATTTGCAAGAGCTGGATAGTCCTTCATACGTGCTCTGATAACTGAAATTGTATTGTCCGGAATTTGATCCAGGCCAAAACTATTTAACTCTATAGTGGATGACTCTCCCTTTCTATTTGAATATGAAGAGATTGCGTTTGATTTGATAAAATCAGCGTGTGGCAACTCTTCAAGTTCCTTATTTATAAATGCCCGAGCTTCATTTTCAAATTTGCTTTGGCCCCATACATCAATAAAAGTAATTATTGCCGGAATCATAACAATCACTGCAACAGCTGTTGCTATCCTTGAAATGCGTTTTCTCTTTGCCGAATTGGCATATTTAAGCATAGGAAAACCTAATATCTTCACCACGATAAATGTTGCCAAGGCGATGAAAATAGTATTGATAGTGAACAAGTACATGGCTCCAGTAAAATACTCCAGATTACCCTTTGCCAATCCATACCCGGCTGTACATAAAGGCGGCATCAATGCGGTGGCAATAGCTACGCCAAAGATGACCGAGGCAATAGTTCCTTTTTTAGTTCTGGCAATAATTAATGCCAAACCACCAAAAAAAGCAATCAATACGTCGCGAATATCAGGTTTTACTCGTCCTAACAACTCGGATGTATCCTCACTCAGCGGAAAAAACTTAAAGAACAGAAAAGCCGTTGCCAAACTCAAAACAATCATAATGACCAAATTGATCAAGGAGCGCCTCAAGGTATCGATATCATTAATAGCAATAGAAAGTCCAACACCTAAAATAGGTCCCATGAGGGGGGAAATCAACATGGCACCAATAACTACAGCCGCAGAATTGGCATTCAACCCAACAGATGCCACAAAAATAGAACAGATAAGAATCCATGCCGTTGCGCCCTTAAATGGAATATCGCCTTTAATGGCCGCCACGGTGGCATCTCTATCCGTATCTTCCCGGAAATCCAACAAATCACTAAAGAATGTCTTGATGCTTTCCCAGAGTCCTTTTGCCTCTTTCTTTACGGCTTCTTTTGAGGCTTCTACAGCCTTATCTTGCCGGCTCGTGGTTTTGTCTTCTTCCTCAGAAAAATTGAACTTGTTTTCTTGATTGTTATCCATAGTTTTTTCCGAACTTATCTTTTACCCTCTGTAAAGTTTGCTTAATATCTTGTTCTTTTGATTTAGGAAATATAAGCAAAACTTCGTCTTTGTCAACAATAATATAATCTTTCAATCCATCAATCACCACAATTTTATCGGCTTTGGTTCTAATCATGTTTCCCGTAGCGTCTTCGGTTAAGGTTCGTGCATTGACTACCGCATTTTGGTGCTGGTCTTTTTCGAGCTTATCATATAAGCTACCCCAGGTTCCCAAATCGTTCCAATCAAATTCGGCCGGCAGGACATAAACATTTTCTGAAACCTCCATGATTGCATAATCCACCGAAATGTTTTCTGATTTTCCGTAGTTTTCCGCTATAAAGAGATCTTCACTATCGGTATTATAAAGATTGATTCCCTTTATAAACAGTTCAAATAATTGTGGCTGATGAAACTGAAAGGCCTTGACTACACTTTTGGCACTCCACATAAAAATGCCAGCATTCCATAAAAAATTTCCCTGGGCGATAAAGGATTTCGCAGTTTCGTAATCTGGTTTTTCCCTAAATTGATGTACAGGCTTTATGGCTTTATTTGACGATTGCTCATATTCTATATATCCAAAGCCTGTGTTCGGAAAGGTGGGCTGGATACCAAGGGTCATCAGGGCGTCATTGGTTTCGCAAAAATCAAATGCCTGTTGAACGTTTTGGGTGAATTTGGCTTCGTCTTCAATCCAATGGTCACTGGGCGCGACAATCATCACTGCATCCGGATTTTCTTTTTGAATTTTTAATGCTGCATATAAAATACAAGGTGCGGTATTCCGCATGGCAGGCTCCAACAACACTTGCCGATCCGTTAAACCTGGCAATTGACGGAACACCAAATCTTTATAAACGGCATTAGTGAGAATAAAAATATTTTCTTGTGGAATCAATTTGGAAAGCCTCTGAAAGGTTTTTTGGATGAGCGTCTCCCCTGTTCCCAACATATCGTGGAATTGCTTCGGAAAATCCTGCGTGCTCACTGGCCAAAATCGTGATCCTACTCCTCCTGCCATTAATATGGCGTAATAATTATTGTTCATTAGTTGTATTTTTATTCTATGTGAAAATGAATCTTGTCTTTCTTTTTGTTACGAACGATACCATGGCTTATAACATCATTGTCAACAACAACTGCTTACTGCGACTGTAAACTGTTGACTAATTCCACCTCGGCATTCGGGTTGAAAAGATACAACTTTCCCGATGTAACTTCTACACCCTCATAACGCGTTCGTCTTTTCACTCCTCTTCTAAATATGCGTCCGTTATAAAGTCTAAACTCACTTCCCATTGGCACTTCAAAAATATAGGTTTTATCGTTTGGTGGATCAAATTGTTTTAGGGCCAAGGCCAATTTAACATCGGTGTCGCTGCTAGCCTTCGGGTTTCTAAAGTGTTTCGCCAAAAGTGGCAATAATTCATTAGGAAATATTGTAGGATTGAGAAAAGGCAGCATCAATTGCTGAAAGGTATACTTCCATTCTTTGCCGTGTGGCTTAATAAATCTTCCATAATTTTTATAGGCCTCAAAATGAGCGATCTCATGAATTAAGGTCATCAAAAACCGATAATGGTTCAAATTTGAATTTATGGTGATTTGGTGCCTGTTATTTGGTAATTTCCGATAATCACCATGTCGGGTTTTGCGCTCATTCTTGATTTTGACAACCAAATTATCATGATCTAAAAGTTCGATCACATCGGGAATTGCCTGATAGGGAATGTATTCTTGAAGCGTGTTGTGCATAGACGCAAAAATAAGAGATTTGGTGAGATTGTATAAAGATTTTTGTAAATTTCGGAAACAAAGCTTAGGAATTAGCCGAGGCTACAAGAGCCGGGTTTTTGATTACCATCCATGAGCTAAACAGAAATTTAACACAGAAAATAATTGTCCATATCAAACATTGCAAAACTCAAATCTTTTAAAAAGAAGGTATAACACATGGCATTTATCGATTATTACAAAGTATTGGGCGTAAGTAAATCTGCCACCACTGCAGAAATCAAGAAAGCATACCGTAAACTGGCAAGAAAATACCATCCCGATGTCAATCCAAATGATAAGACTGCGGAACAAAAATTCAAAGAAATCAATGAAGCCAATGAAGTATTGGGCGATCCTGAAAAGCGAAAAAAATACGACAAGTACGGCAAGGATTGGCAGCACGGCGAAGCTTACGAACAAGCACAACGCCAGCAACAATCGCAGCGCCAGTACCAACACCATGCATCAGGTGGCTTTGAAGGTGCCAGTTTTTCCGAAGGAGACTTTTCCGATTTTTTTGAATCCATGTTTGGAGGAGGAGGCGCTACACGAGGTCGTGGCAGGTCGGCTGGCTTCAGAGGTCAGGATTTTAATGCAGAATTGCAATTGGATCTGAGAGATGTTTATGAAACCCACAAAAGAATTCTCAATGTCAATGGAAAAAACATACGTTTAACCATTCCTGCAGGGGTAGAAAATGGTCAAGTCATCAAGATTGCAGGCAAAGGGGGCCCAGGCGTCAATGGCGGTCCAAACGGCGATTTGTTGATCCAATTCAATATTGGCAACAACACAAAATTTAAACGCGATGGATCTGACTTATATTCCACTGAAACCATTGATCTTTATACTGCAATTTTAGGAGGTGAAATTACCGTAGATACGTTTGACGGTAAAGTCAAGTTGAAAATAAAACCAGAAACCCAAAATGGTACTAAAGTCAAGCTAAAAGGAAAAGGCTTCCCTGTTTATAAGAAGGAAGGGCATTTTGGTGACCTGTATATTACCTACAACATTGAGATGCCAACCAAACTTTCTGCTAAAGAGAAAGCACTGTTCAATGAACTTAAAAATTTAAAATCATGAGTACTGAAACCTATATTCCAATAGAAACCCTATGCACCTTTTATAAAGTGGAGACTTCGTTTTTTCATGGCTTGAACGATTATGGATTGATCGAAATAACAACTATTGAAACATCGCCATGCATCCATCAAAAACAGATCAAAAATCTGGAATCCATAGTACGATTGCATCAGGACTTACATATAAATTTTGAAGGCATTGACACGATATTAAATCTTTTGGATAAAATTCACGATCTGCAAAATGAATTGGCCGCAACCAAAAACAGATTGCGAATTTTTGAGGATTAGTATTTTTTTAAAGTTTTTTTTATCAAATATTTCGCCAAAATCCCTGGTGGATATCTTTTTTTTCTATTTGAAACAAAAAACAATCTATTCCCATAAAGTCAAGTAAACCAGGTTGCTCTGGTTTTTTTTATTTAATTCTATTTAGGAATCCGAATTTCAAAATCGAAAACAACACTCTTCACAAATTTCCATCATGATATTTATCATAATTTAAAGTTAATTTATTACTGAACTTTGCACCATAATATTAAAACATACTATTATGGTTACTTTTAAAAACATTAGCAAATCCGTGTTGAGTTTACTATTTATGCTCTTCTTATCAACACCACAAGTTTACTCACAAACTTATAATCTGAGTAATCAAGCCTCAAAACTCACTGTTTCCGGCACCTCTAGCTTACATGATTGGGATATTGATGCCGAGCAGCAAAAGGGTCAAATTATCCTAAATACGGCAAATGACTTGAAGATAGAAAAACTGACTCTTGAGGTTACTGCAGAAAGCCTTAAAAGTGGCAAAGGAGGAATGGACAAAAACACCTATAAAGCATTAAATACGGGAAAACATAAAACCATCAACTTTCAGCTTACTGAGGTCAAAGAAATAAAATCTGTAGGAAATGACAACTATAAAACTGAAATCGTAGGAAATTTAACTATAGCTGGAGTCACCAAAAAGCTCAATATCAATTTGGATATGTCTGTGACGTCGAGCAAGGTGACCTTAAATGGTAAAAAATCATTTAAAATGACCGATTTTGGTATAGATCCTCCTAAAGCTCTTTTGGGTACAATTACCACAGGAGACGAAGTTACAATCAACTTCAACACTGTTCTTAATAAATAAACAAGCTTAAACTTATAATAATGAAAAAATTAATTAGAAATTCAGTAATCGCATTATTACTCCTAGTAGGGGTCAATATGAATGCGCAAAAAAACAACAGAAGTATTGATAATTATAGAGAGCCTGATAAAGGGGGCATAAATGTTTTCGAGGCCCCTAAAGACACTATTTCTACTTTTGAAAATGTTAAAGTAAGAATCGGGGGGTCATCCACCTTACAATTCCAAGCCATTGATCATGAGAATTCCGGAGCGGTAGATTTGATTGAAATAGGTTCAAACTTTAACCTTGCAACCGCTAATCTCGATTTGGATGTCGTATTATATGACGGTATTAGAATGCACTTACGCACCTATTTATCTTCTCGTCACCATCCAGAGCCTTATGTAAAAGGAGGCTACTTCCAAATAGATAAGCTTGAATTTATAAAGCCAGGTTTTATGGAAGACATTATGAAGTACACCACCATTAAAGTTGGACATATGGAAAACAACTATGGAGATGCGCATTTTAGAAGAACCGATAACGCTCAGGCAATCTATAACCCTTTTGTGGGCAACTTGATCATGGATGCATTTACAACAGAAGTGGGAGCTGAACTGTACTATCAAAGAGATGGATTTATTGGAATGGTAGGTTTTACAAATGGAAAATTGAATCAATCAGTTGACAAGCCTGATACCGGCGGTGCTTCATTCTTAGGAAAATTTGGTTATGACAAGCAATTTAATGATGATTTCCGTTTCAGATTAACTGGATCTATTTACAACACTGGTAGAGTTGCCAATTCGTACCTCTACAGTGCAGATAGAGCAGGTTCAAGATATTATTTAGTGCTCGAACCTACAACCGCTACAACTGCAGGTGCTTTTAGATCTGGTCGCTATGACCCAAGATTAAGAAATCAGATTACTGCGATCATGTTCAACCCTTTTGTAAAGTATAAAGGTTTGGAGTTTTTCGGAACGTTTGAATCATCAAAAGGTAAAGGTGCGTCAGAACCAGAAAAAAGAGTTGCCAATCAGTATGCTGGTGAATTGATCTACCGATTTGGAAACACCGAAAACTTTTACATAGGCGGCCGATATAACAAAGTTGATTCTGAGGACATTAGTGGAAGCGATGTAGATATTTCAAGATTCCAATTGGCCGCAGGTTGGTTTATGACCAGAAACATTCTACTTAAAGCTGAGTATGTCAATCAAAAATATGATGGCTTCGATACAGGAAGCATCTTTAATGATGGAAAATTCAATGGACTAATGGCTGAGGCTGTAATTAGTTTCTAACAAACTGATTCTTGATAATAGTAACTAACCTCACTCATTTAGTAGTCCGCTAAATGAATGAGGTTAGTTTTTTTTTAAATATATTGTAGCCGTTTAATCAACAGAACAATGAAAAGATTACTTTTTATTTTACCATGTTTAGTTTTTATTTCCTTTTCCCAATTAGATAGTGCAATTAGCAGTAAAACTGTACGCATTACCCCAAAAAGTGAATTGCAGATCAATGGTACTAGTAATGTTAAGGATTTTACCTGCCAATATGAAATACAAAACCTAAACGAGCCTTTTCGAATTCATTATGAGAAAGCAAATGATATTATCAGATTCGAAAAGTCAGAAATCATTTTAAAAAACAAAGGATTTGATTGTGGAGGTAAAGGAATCAACAATGATTTTCACAGTTTGCTACAATCAAACCTATACCCAAATATTACTCTGAAATTAAAAGAAATCAAATTAAATCCACATAAAAAAAACATAGTCGATGCCTTAATTGATATTGAAATAGCTGGTTTAGTCAATGCTTACCATATGAGAACAGAATTCTATTACAATCAAGGTTGGTCGATTTCGGGAAAACTCAAACTGAACATTAAGGATTTTGACCTTGAAGCGCCAAAAAAAATGTTTGGGCTCGTCGTCGTTTCAGATGACATTGAAATAAATTTCAAATTGGAAATTGAGGAGTGTTAAATTCTCTTTTAATTTATAATAGCTGTGATGTGGACGTAGATATCTGGGTTATCAAACCATTTCTTCCCAATCTACATTTACATATTAAAAACTCCAATCCGTAAAAACCAGATTGGAGTCCTTCTAATAGAACTATTAAGCTTTGATATTAAGCCTTAGGCTCAATATCAGACAATTTCGCCAATGAAAAGGCAGCAATAGCCATGACGATATCTCTTACGGCAACATCCAAATAGGTACCGCTAAATAGTAATGTCAAGTCAATAAGTACCAACCAAACTGAAACAAGATAAGCTCCAAATTTAGTCTTTGTAAATACCAAGATCCCCGCTACGATTTCAATAACACCAATAATCATCATAAAAACTGAAGGTTCAAAAGGAAGCATATCTGCAAGACCATCTGAAAGGTACTGTGTCCAATCGGTCAAAATATTTGTAAACTTATCCAGTCCTGCCACGATTGGCACCAAGCCAAAAGTGTATTTTAAAATGTTTTTTACTAACTGTACATTTGATTCCATGATTTAATGTCTTTTTAATTTGTTATACTATTTTGATAGGGAATCATGAAAAAGGATACAAAATTTTGTAACTTATTATCGTTTTCTCTATCTAAAACAAAAATCATAGAATGATGGAAGCAATAAACATTAACCATTTTAATCGCCATAAAATAACTGAAGCGGATATTATAAGACGTATCCTTTCAGGTGAAAAAGAGCTATATGAGATTTTAGTAAGACGGAACAACCAGAAACTCTATCGCGTTATTAGAAGCTATCTCAATGATGAAGCTGAAATTGAGGACATCATGCAGAACAGTTATATCAAGGGGTTCACCAAGCTTTTTCAATTTAAATTGGAAGCATCATTCTCTACCTGGCTCATTCGGATAGCTATTAATGAAGCCCTGGCGAGATTAAAGGAGAAAGGAAAGCTATATCATATTAGTGAGCGTCCAGAAGAACTGAACAAAAACACCATTTTAGAAATACCAGATAAGAAGCAACTCAATCCTCAAGATAAAATGATACATCACGAAGCAAAACAATTATTAGAAAAGGCCATTGATCAATTGGAACCAAAGTATAAAATAGTTTATATGATGAAGGAAATTGAAGGGATGAGTCTAAAAGAAACGGCCTTGGCATTAGATCTGACACTGTCCAATGTAAAAGTGCGCCTGCACCGTTCAAAGGAAATGCTCAAAGACAGCCTTTTTGAAATCTCACACGATACTCATATTTTTGAATTTGGTTTTAGCAGATGTGATAGGATTACGGAACGGGTCATGGAAAATATATAGAAAATAAAGTCTTTGAAAGACCGAGTTTACTGAAATGTTGACTATCAATCCCATCGTACGTACCCAAAACAATTATAAGAATCATTTATGAGCAACGATTATGACAAAATTTAAAGTTGGAGACCATGTCCAATGGAATTCGGAAGCAGGACATGTTTCTGGAAAAATCATAAAAATCCACCATGCCGATTTTGATTATAAGGGCTACACACATCATGCGAGCAAAGATGAACCGCAATACGAAATCAAAAGTGACAAAACCGATCATATTGCCGCACACAAAGGTTCTGCACTGACAAAAATCAAATGAGCATTAAGGAGTTCTTCTGTTGCGCAAAAATACAGACGAACACATAATTTGTTTCCTTCATAAGGAATTCCTAGCCTATCAACTTCAAGAGTTGCGACATGTCATTAAAGGTTAATGTGGCATTTCCTTCAAGTTCGTTATGGTAATCATGAGCGGTATACCCATAGACGTCAAAACCGCCGTTTAAAGCAGCATTTACACCACTCATGCTATCTTCAATGACCAAACATTCTTTTGGATCGAATCCCATAGTATCGGCTGCCCAAAGAAAAACGGCCGGATCTGGCTTCCATTTTCTAATTGTAAAACAACTGAAAATATTTTCTTCAAAATGGGGCAAAAGCCCTGTCAGTTCCAAATTGAGCCGGATCTTATTTTCAGGACCACTGGACGCCACGCAAAATGGAATTTCCAGGCTCTTTACAACCTCAGTAACACCTTCTACAGGCTGAATGTTTTTTTTGAATGATGCAAAACTTCGTTCCCTGAAATTCGGCATGAAGTCATCGGGCAATCTTTGAGTTGCCAACTCAGCAACCTGCGCATAGCACTCCTGCATGGATGTACCTTTAAAATTTTTTAAAGCATATTCCAAATCGATATTGGCGCCATATTCATTGGCCATATCCACTAAAACTTGGCCAGCGATAGGTTCACTATCAACAAGAACCCCATCACAATCAAAAATAATGCACTTATATTTAGACATAATCAAGGTGTTGAATTTGAAACTTGAAGCAATTTCCCGTTATAAAACTTTTGTCCTTTTAACGAAAAATCAACAATATAGTCGGCTATTTCTTCTGGTGTAACGGGTGCTTTATAACCAGGGAAAGCTTCCTCCAACATTTCAGTTTGGACAGCTCCCAATGCCAATACGTTAAATGAAATACCTGAGTCCTTATACTCTTCTGCAAGCAATTCTGTTAAGGTAATTACCGCAGCTTTACTAGAACTATATGCTGCCAGTCCTGGAAATTTCATACTTCCTTGAACGCCCCCCATGGAGCTCATGGTAATCACATGGCTGTTTTTGGCCATAAACGGAATTAAGGTTCTCGTCAATTCTGCCATTCCAAAAACATTGGTCCGATAGACTTCTTCAAAATCGCTCACCGTGGTTTTTGCAAAAGGCTTGTTAAGCACTTGTCCTGCGTTGTTGATCAATACATCCACATGTCCCCAATTTTCTGAAATAAAATCTTGCACTTTTTTATAGGCTTCAGGGTCGCCCAAATCAAAACAAAATGCTTTTACATTTTTCAATTTCAGGGCTTTTATGGGACCATCGTTTCTGGACAATGCCAAAACCTGATGTCCTTGCTTGGCGAACAATTTCACCAACTCATAGCCAATTCCTCTACTGGTACCTGTTATAACGATATTCTTACTCATTCATTTCTATTTCTTGTGTTGTTGTATTGCTCATGGTTTCATAGGCGGGAATTAATTTATTCACCAAATCAGCCATAAATTCATAATCCATTAATTCGGCTTCATCCCCAACTTTATGATAATGGTCAAAATTAGTAAAATCAAATGTGGAAATGGCATGGCTAGGCCTGTTGAAAACTTTAAAAAATGGATAATTATCCGATCGGTAGAATAGTTGAAATTCTTTAGCCTTAGGCAATTGATCCAAAAGCTTGAAGTCCACATAGTCGTTCATTTTAGTTGCCATATTAGACAGATCAAATCCCGTAAAATAGGCCTTATAATCTTTATCGACCATGGGCACGCCCATCATTTCAAAATTGGTCATGGTGTAGAGATTCATGTTCTGCTCCTTTAAACGTTCTGCTAAATGTTTTGACCCCAACAAGCCCATTTCCTCACCAGAGTAAAGGGTGAATAAAATACTGCGCTTATTATTCTTCTTAGCAGCAAAATAACGTGCCATGGCCAAAACAGCGGCGACTCCTGAGGCGTCATCATTGGCCCCATTCGCAATAGAATCGCCGTCTACGGCTTTTATCACACCAATATGATCATAGTGGGCCCCCAAAATGATAAACTCCTGCTTCAATTCCGGATCATGGCCCTCTAAATAACCTACAACATTGGAGGCATCTACGCCCTTTGCCTTATAATGATCCCGATAAGTTTCAAAATACGGCGGTACATTATAAGATTTGAATTTTTCTTCAATATAAACCGCAGCTTTTTCAATACCCTCTGAACCTGTAGCACGACCTTTAAGCTCATCTGAAGCCAAATAAAATACCGTTTCTTTAAGCTCAGCACTTGTTACGAAATTTAACGTTTCCTCTACCAACTTTATTTCGGCTGCTGCAAGGTCTTTGTTACTATTTTGGGTAGATTCCTGCGATTGATTCTTACAGGAAACGATAACTAAGAGGATACCAATTAAAAAAATGTTTTTCATGCCTAATGCTGATTGATTTTAAATATTCTACTAAAATAGCAAGATAATTCAATACTTTCATATCACCTCATATGACGCCAGTCAAATTGGTGAATTTCAATTTTGGAATTTTACTATTGTATAAAAATGTGATTATTCCGATAAATATCGGGAAGGATTATCCCAATGGCTATCGAGACAACCAATTTATTCCAATGTGCCTTCGGGTTTTGAAATATGGGTTTAGATCCCGCACGAAAGCAGGATGAGTTCAATCAACATATTCCAATGCGCCTTCGGCTATTGAAATATGGGTTTAGATCCCGCACGAAAGCGGGATGAGTTCAACCAACATATTCCAATGCGCCTTCGGCTATTGAAATATGGGTTTCACTAAAAAAAACTGCTTCTTTTAACGGAAGCAGGTTTTTTATATATGTAATGATTCTTGGATATGCTTATCAACTGAACTTGTCTTTAGCTTAATAAAATGCTCAACTCAACATGTCCATTTAATTCACAATTAAACCAACATCGAAATTGGATTTTCAACAAATCCTTTTAGTGTTTGAAGAAATTCGGCTCCGGTAGCCCCATCAACCGTTCTATGATCACATGCCAAAGAAAGTTTCATGGTATGGCCTACAACAATCTTTCCATCTTTAACCACTGGTTTTTCAACAATGGCGCCCACCGATAAGATCGCTGAATTAGGTTGATTGATGATTGAAGTAAAACTTTCAATACCAAACATCCCTAAATTGGAAATGGTAAAGGTACTACCTTCCATTTCTTGGGGAGTCAATTTTTTGGTTCTGGAACGTCCTGCATAGTCTTTGACCTTCGCACCAATTTCTGACAAACTTAGCCCATCAGCAAATCGGACTACAGGCACGACCAATCCATCTTCAACGGCGACTGCTACGCCAATATGCACGTGATTATTTAATCGGATCTTATCGTCAAACCATTGTGAATTGACTTGTGGGAATTCTTTTAATGCCAAAGCACAGGCCTTAACTATCATATCATTGAATGAAATTCTTGTATCTGGAATGGCATTGACCTGCTCTCTAAACGCAATGGCTTTTTCCATGTCAAACTCCACGTTAAGATAATAATGAGGCGCTGTAAACTTAGATTCTGCCAAACGTTTCGCAATCACTTTACGCATTTGCGAGTTTGGTTTTTCGTCAAAATCTTCCACTCCTGATGCCGCGACTTGTCCAACTGTCGCTGGCGCAGCACTTACCTCAGGTGTATAGTTTTCTATATCGCGTTTGATAATACGTCCGTTTTCTCCAGAGCCTTTTACTTGAGACAAGTTGATGCCTTTTTCTTCAGCCATTTTTCTGGCCAAAGGCGATACGAATACACGACTACCATCTGAAGTTGCAGAACTTGAAGAACTTGAAACTTCTTTTTTTTCTTCCTTTACAGCTGGTTTAGAGCTTTCTTTTTTATCGGAGTCAGCGCTTTTCTTTTTAGGTGCAGCCTCTTTTTTCTCTGAGCCAGATTGAAAGTTTTTGGCTATGGCAGCAGCATCCGTCCCTTCAGGGCCAATAATGGCCAATAAAGAATCGACTTTTGCAGTATCGCCTTCTTCCAAACCAATATAGAGCAAGGTCCCCGATTGGAAAGATTCAAACTCCATTGTCGCCTTGTCGGTCTCGATTTCCGCAAGTATATCTCCTTCTTCAACCTTGTCTCCTATTTTTTTAAGCCATGTTGCCACTGTACCTTCCTCCATAGTATCGCTCAGTCGTGGCATTGTAACAACGGTCACGCCGTCTGGAAGCTCATCAGAAGTACTTTTTTCGTCAGAAGCTTCTTCTTTTTTATCATCGTCAGAAGATGTATCCTCTGGAGTCTCTTTTTTCTTATCGGAAGCACCACCGTCAATTAAATCTGAAATATCTTCACCTTCTTCTCCAATAATGGCCAACAGTTCGTCAACTTTAGTAGTCTCTCCTTCTTGAATACCAATATAAAGTAATGTGCCTTCATGAAAAGATTCAAACTCCATTGTAGCCTTATCTGTTTCAATTTCAGCCAAAATATCACCTTCTTCAATCTTATCGCCTACTTTTTTTAACCACGTTGCCACAGTTCCTTCTTCCATGGTGTCACTCAGACGCGGCATATTTATTACTTCTGCCATAACTTATATTTTGTGTTGTATAAATGGATAATCTTCTTGCTCATACACGGCATCATACATGACGCTTGTATCTGGATATGGAGATTCGTCAGCAAATTTTTCACATTCTTCTACTCGCTTCTTAACTCTCTTATCAATTTTCTTAAGGTCTTCCTCAGTGGCGTATTTCTTCTCAAGAATAATATCTTTCACTTGGGTGATTGGATCTATTTTTTGATATTCCTTCACCTCATCCTTTGTTCTATAATGCTGAGCGTCACTCATTGAGTGTCCTCTGTATCGGTACGTTTTTAATTCCAAAAATGTAGGTCCATCACCTCGTCGTGCCCGTTTGATAGCTTCATCAAAAGCTTCTGCTACTTTTACCGGGTTCATTCCGTCCACAGGTCCGCAAGGCATTTCATAGCCTAAGCCCAGTTTCCAAATATCAGTGTGGTTAGCAGTTCGAGCTACTGATGTTCCCATGGCATAGCCGTTATTTTCACAAACAAATACCACAGGCAATTTCCATAACATCGCGAGGTTGAAAGATTCATGCAAAGAACCTTGACGCGCTGCACCATCACCAAAACAACATAAAGTCACTGCGTCACTACCATGATACTTATCACCAAAAGCGATACCGGCACCTAAAGGAATTTGACCCCCAACAATACCGTGTCCACCATAGAAGCGATGTTCTTTTGAGAAAATATGCATGGATCCTCCAAGACCTTGAGAAGTTCCTGTGGCCTTACCATATAATTCCGCCATCACGCGTTTTGGATCTTCACCCATGCCAATAGGCTGCACGTGATTACGATAAGCAGTAATCATTTTATCCTTCGTCAAATCCATAGCGTGCAGTGCTCCAGCTAAAATAGCTTCCTGCCCGTTATATAAATGAAGAAAACCTCTTACTTTCTGTTGAATATAAACTGCAGCAAGTTTGTCTTCAAACTTTCTCCAGAACAACATGTCTTCATACCATTTGAGGTAAACCTCCTTTGTTATCTTTTGCATCCGAAATAATTTCTAAAAAATTAAATACATAAATAGTTCGAGTTTAGTGCGCTGAAGCTCCCAATCATGTCAAGAACAATTCAACTTTCAATTTTCTGTTCGTTGTTTTTAAACTCACGAAAAGTTGAACTTCACTAAACGGATAACAAAAGTAACACATTAACCATTAATGAAAAAACTGAAAATCGTAAAACTTCTACGAAATCGTTATAGAACGTTCTTATCAAACACCAACGGGAGAAGATTTGCCAAGGAATGGGACCGGACCACTTTTCCTTTTTCACCCATGTAATAAATTTCAATTGACGCATCCTGCTTTATTTCATACTCTGCAATAGATTGTCGGCATGCTCCACAAGGCGGAATTGGGGAATCGGTTATTTTTAATTTTGACCCAGCAATAATGGCCATTCTTTTAATTTTAACATCAGGAAATTGTGCACCTGCGTAGAAAATGGCGGTTCTTTCGGCACAAAGGCCTGACGGATACGATGCGTTTTCTTGATTGCTCCCGGTTATAATTTCATTATTCTCAAGAAGTATGGCTGTGCCTACGCTAAAGTTTGAATAGGGTGAATACGATTTAGCTCTTGCCTCTGACGCTTTCTTCATTAAAGAGATGACATCTTTGGGAAGTTCATCCAATGAGTCATAGACATTAAGCACGGTTTCGATTTTAATTTCCTTCATGGGTCTATTTATCTATTTTTAAAAATACGATACTTTTTTAGACAAAAAAACTATTGCTTTATAATAGCAATAGTTTTTTTTGTTTTCTATTTAAATGTCGTCTTAGTATTCTCTATAGGTCTCATCCCCAAAATTGAAGGTCAAAGAAAAACGCAAGGTGTTTTCCAAGGGACTTTGAACTTTTGAAGCGGAGAACAAATAAGACATGTCAATATTGATGGTGGTGTATTTAAAGCCCGCACCTAATGCAAAAAACTTACGTGCCCCTTTGTCATCACTTTCATTAAAATACCCTGCCCTGAACGCAAAAGAATCTTGATATTGATATTCTGCACCTAAGGCCCAAGTAAACTCCTTCAATTCTTCACTGAAACCTCCCGGTGCATCACTAAAGGATTGGAACATCCCTTTAAGGAAGTTCACATCTTGCGATTTGCCTTCAACAATAATAGTGGGTTCATTCCCATCCTGTCTTCCATTGCCATTTTCATCAACATAGCCCAAAATAGGAGGTGTCGGCACCAACAATTTAGTCACCTCACCTGTCAGGGCCAAGGTGTTGTACTCATCAAAAATAAAATCGAATCCTCCACCAAGTCTTAAGGTAGTAGGTAAAAAGTTTTCTCTGCCAGCATCGTCATACTTGATCTTTGGTCCAATATTTTGAATGGCAAAACCCAAACGGGTTCTTCCGTTAAAACTATCATAGGCTTCCTCCTCACTTTGATAAAACCCAGAAATATCGGCCGCAACTGAACTCGCTGCCTGTGCTGAATTATCCAAAGCTTGGATTTTTAAATCAGAACGTAAATATCGCAAACCAACAGCCATAGAAAACTGAGTACCCAATCGAAGGGCGTAGGATCCGTCAATAGTAAGTTCATTCGGTTTTGCAAGGAGTGCTTCGGAAAATTCATCCTGTACCAACTCAATTTCGCCCAAGCTAAAATATTTAAAACTCACAGCAAAGGCACTTCCTTCATTGATTCTATTGAAATAAGTAACATTTCCTAAAAAAATATCATTGACCAATTTACTTAAATAAGGCGTATAACTAACAGCAATTCCCGATTTGGTCTCAGAAAAAGCATATTTAGATTGGTTCCATTGTTGGGAAAAGGCATCTACTGAAGTGGCAACACCTATATCTCCCATACCAGCAGCACGTGCATCTGCTGCAATGAGTAAAAATGGAACTCCAGTAGTAATTACCGAAGATTGATTATCAAATATAACAGTTTCCTGAGCAGAAGAAAGATGGTAAATAGTTAATGTAATTAATGCTAGTGCGTATTTTCTCATAAGGTTGTTGGTATTATACACGGCACTTTGAGGGCCATGTATTTAGCAAATATAAATTAATAAAATTATAATATTACAAGTTTCTGGATCTTCTCAACTTGCTTATTTAGCTGATTTGATCTTACTTTTAGTTTATAGACATACACACCTTTCCCGATTTTATCTCCAAAGTCGTCCCGACCATCCCAAACAATGTCTCTTGACAGTGACGAAGCGCCTTCATTGCAGCATCCGCCAGCATTGGTTTGACTATTTATGGTTTTGACAAGCTTACCTGAAATAGTGAATATCTGTATAGAAACGTCTAAAGGTTGCGAACTATTGTGATTGAACCAAAATTCTGTGTAATTTATGAATGGATTAGGGTAATTTAGAACGTTTTCAATCTTTAACTCTTGATCTTTATCATGTACCACAAATTGAATTTCGGCGATACCTGAGTTGTTGTAAACATCCCATGCTTTAAGGGTTAAGGTATGTAATCCGGGTTCTAAATCACGAAAGGGATAAGTGACTACGCCTTTAGTATAGTCATCAACCTGTGCTCTATAGTAATCGTTTAGCACAAACGGATTGGTTTCATCACCATCAATAATGGCTACAATATCATGACCTATACCACTTGCAGTGTTGATGCCATTGCTGTCCTCCAGTTTTGCCAAAAGTGTGGGCGCTTCATTGGTAATACCTCCAGAAACAAAATTCTCGTCATTCATATAGAGCTTTATAACTGGTCCAGTTGTATCTGTTTCTGCATTTTCATTGATCCCTCCCACCAATATATCAAAACTCGCTCCCGCTTGATCCTGCAATGGCACTTCAGATTTTGCATAAAAACTAACTTTACCTTTTCCAACAGGAATTCCAATATCTCTTGGAACCACAAACTCAAAATCAAAATGACCATCGTTGACCGTAGCTTGACCTATAAATATCTTCTCACCTAGGGTGGTGAAGTCCATTGTAACCAATTGTCCATTTTGATAGACATTGTTATTGCCCAATGTTTGTCGCTGAATGTCCTTATCAAAAATAGTTGCAGTGAGCACACCATTGTAGCTGGTCATTAAATTTCCGGCGGGATCCAAAACCTCCCCAGACATTTTAATTTTACTAAGTGCTTTCAGGGTATCATTGGCTTGGCCCAAAGGGATATCGTTTATTTTTGTCAATTGAATATTCGGTTTCGCAATGGCAAGTTTCATTGCCGGATCACCAATAAAAAAGACCAGGCGTCTTTGTTGGATTCCAGAAATGGAAGGATCTATTTTTGTAAGTCGCAAAGCCTCAGCCATTGTTGGATACTCATCCGAACCAAATCCAAAAAGATATTTTTCCAGCTTTATATTAAAGGAAACTCCAACACTGACAAAAATTTGACGCGTGGTCGTAATTAGCGCAATGGCACCCCCTTGAGTGTTCCAATAGGTATATTCTCCCGCGGTTGGACGAAACGGGTTGTCAAAACGCGTGTACTCGCAGGTCACCGTTACAAAACAGTTAAATTTGCAAGTATTTCTTATTTCTTGTGAATCGTTCTTATCAAAAATACGTTCAGATGCCAATCCATCTTCACCGCCATGTCCAAAATAGTTGACCACCAAAGCGCCCACTTCAATAGCATCCTTAATTGCTTTGTTAACCGCCGGATAACGCTCGCCACTTGCTGAAGCCTGTTGTTGGAAGGCGTCGGAATGGATCTTGACCACGTTTAAAAATGGTTTTTCGGCAGTAATGGTTCTTCCAATCTCATCCGTTGTCTCCTGTAGAACACTTTCCCAAGCGATATCTACATCATCCGACATGACCATCACGTTATTTCGCCAACTTCCATAAGATTCATCCTGATAATACAATTCAATCTTATCCACCATTTCCTTGGCGCGTTGTGGTGTCTCTGCCAAAATTCTTCCGACAGCAATATCCAATTTGTTTGAGGCGCCCATATCACCTTCATTAATATCCATCATCCCGAAAAAATCATCAGAAATGAAGGCATTGGTCAGACTAAAACTATCCAATGAATGCCAGGACGGAACAATATTGGTATTATTCGGGATCCTGTCTTTATAATCAAAAGAAGCATCGCCAAAAAGACACAAGTATTTCAGGCGTCTATCTGGCGAACTTGCATTGTGGTACACATAACGCACTAAGTTCCTTATGGCAGAGACATCTTGGTTTCCTGAACTGAACTCGGTATAGATTTCATTTAGTGTGACGACCTTTACATTGAGATCGTTTTGCGTTCTATTTATTTGAGCCAGTCGCTCTGCCTGGGAAACCAAATTGTTTGGAGCAACGATGATATAATCAATATCTTTAAATTGCCCTTGCTCATTTTCAAATATGGTCCCTTTAATATTTTGATTACTGACTTTTGTTTTACTTTCCCGTAAAGGCTCATAGTAATCTGAAGGCGTTACTGCCAAGTATGTTTTAGAAATTCCGGAAATTGATTTAAAATTAAAAACTGAGTTTCCTTCAGTATTGACGACCGTAGTGACATCATATTTATTAGTAATATCCCAAATTTCTGAAACCGAAGCTGCATTGGACAAGCTATACTCTACAATGCCTGGTGTATTGGCCACCTGATTGTTTTTAAACATAAATTGATTGCCTTCAAAAACCAACCCACGCGTGGCTTCAATAGATATATAATCCAAATACCCATGAGAAGTAGGATTTCCTGAATTGTTGTAATTGAGTTTGACCACCACATTGGGAGAGCTCAGTAAGACATTATTATTGAAGAACTTTCCGTCGGCCAGTACCGGAGAACCAATTGGAGAAAACGCAAAATTGGCTACTACATTTGAATTGACCTTAACCTCCATACTTGTGTTTACTTGAGATGTCGATGCGGCATAAACTTTAACACGTGCAGGCTCGGTCGTAACAAGATTAGGAAACTCAAACTCAAACTGCCTCTCGTTTTCAATATCAAACCTCTCGCCAAACCAACGTCTTCCAACACGCACAATATTAATTTCATCAACTTCATGAAACTGATAGTCCTGAAATGTACTCACCAAATAAGTCGAAGCACCCGCTGGCTGAGGCATATTTTGGATCCGCTTGCCTGCGCCGCCACTCACGTTGACGAAATAATAACTCTTATCCGTAAATATATTATTATTGGTATTACTTTCTGCATTATAACCAGTGGGACCTTCGGCATAAAACAAAATATAATCATCACTGTCAAATTCACCATCTTCTTCACCAATAAACTTTATGGCGTTTTCCGTAAGGTCAATGGGATATGGTTCTGAATTGGATAGCGGCAGCATGCCACCTCCATTTCCATAAATTTTAATCGTACGTGGATCTACCGAACTTGTATTCACCCCAAGCGAATTCAAAAAGCCTATGGTCAATTTAAAAACCCCAGACTTATCCACATAAAATCGATACCATTCTCCTGAATTTAATACAGAATTGCTAATACTTTGAGTTTGAAAAGGGCTAGCGGCCGAAGATCGGCTCGCCGTAATATTATAGGAGATAGCAAAAGAGGTAATCTTTTTGTACACGCCATTATCTTTAATGATAGGCGTTAATTCGAGGTAAGCATGCGTTTTCTCTCTTGCCGTTGTATTTTCAAAATGTAATTTTGGAGTTGTAGGAATCGATTCGAGTGGAATTGAACGCAATTCATCTGCAGAAATAATAGCATAAGTTACATTGGTCAGCGTCACTGAGTTCTTATTGATCTTTCCTTCTGATGGCCACTCAGCAAAGAACTTGAGCCCCTTGTCAGTGTCAAAACTAAAATGATCCTTATCAAAATAAGGCACTGTTATGGCCGAAGATTCTGTTTCAAGTAGAATGCTGCCATTCCACAGGATGTCAAAGCGCTTTTCTTGGGAAAAACCTAAAGATGATATTAAAACAAAAAGTAATAGTAACTTTATTCTCATTAGTCTATATAATTCTTTTTCAAAAAACAACCGCAATCTAATACTAATCTCACCAACTGAAACAGCTAATTATATAGAAAGAATAACGTTTGCCCCGATTTGTTAGTATAAAGTCCTTAATTTTTATCCAAAATTACAACAATAATTACTTTTTTTCATCGTTATTGAAATACTAAAAACATCGATAAAATCGCCAAAAATCCGACGTCGTGTTCAAAAAAAGGGATGAAATGCAACTTTTTTTCAATCTATTTGATAAAAACGCTTGTTACTTTCTCTTTAATTACTATATTGCGTCACTAAATTTAATCAGCTTACTTAAAATGTATGGATATGAAAAACATCATTAATATAAAGATTGCATTTGCCCTAATGCTCTCTTTAGCAATGGTTGGATGTAAAAGATCTTCGTCGTCAAACGAGTCTAGAGCTACTGGATGGAAAATAAATGACAAGAACGGAGGTTTTCAATACAACACCAATTTTAAAGAACAAGAAACTTCCCCAGGTTTAGTTTTCGTTGAAGGTGGAACCTTTACCATGGGTAAAGTGCAGGACGATCCTATGCACGATTGGAACAACACACCCAATCAACAACACGTTCAATCCTTTTATATGGATGAAACTGAGGTGACCAACAAAATGTACTTAGAATATCTGGATTGGCTCAAGCGTGTTTATCCACCAGAAGATCCTAATTTCAAATTGATTTATCAAAGTGCACTACCGGATACTTTGGTCTGGAGAAACCGTCTTGGTTATAGTGAAATGATGACCGAGAACTATTTACGTCACCCAGGTTATGGAGAATATCCTGTGGTTGGTGTCAGCTGGATTCAAGCTGTCGATTTTGCAAGCTGGAGAACCGATAGAGTCAATGAATTATATTTGGAACGAGCTGGATTCTTAAAAAGAGATGCCCGTGTAACCGATGTGAATGCTGATGCTAATTTCAACACAGATACCTATATCAATTCTCCAAGTTCGACCTATGGTGGCAACGAAGAAATTCTTGAAGGTGGAAAAAGAAGACAGCAAACTGATGCCGATGGCAACCCAATAAATGTGTACGCCAAGAGAGAATCAGGAATTATATCTCCAGAATACCGTTTACCTTCTGAAGTTGAATGGGAATATGCAGCTCTTGGTTTGAATGAACTAAGAAACTACAATGCTATTCGTGGTAGAAAAAAATATCCTTGGAGTGGCCAATACACCCGTTCTGGAAAAAGAAAGACCAGAGGTGATCAATTAGCCAACTTTAAGCAAGGTAAAGGTGATTATGGTGGAATTGCAGGATGGTCTGATGACGGTGCTGATATTACCAACAAAGTAAAATCATACTTGCCTAACGATTTCGGAATTTATGATATGGCCGGTAACGTTGCTGAATGGGTAGCTGATGTTTACAGACCTATTGTAGATGATGAGTTTAATGATTTCAATTACTACCGAGGTAATGTGTACACCAAAAATGCAATCAATGAAGATGGCACGGTAAAAGTGGTTACCACTGAAGATATTGTTTATGACACCTTAAGTAATGGGCAAGTTGTTCCTAGAAACTTACCTGGAACCATATTACAGGTACCTATCAACGGTGAAGATGCTTATTTAAGAACAAACTTTGACGCCAGTGATAACAGAAACTTCAGAGATGGCGACAGAAGATCATCACGTCACTATACAGATAACTTTAGTGATGATGGCGAAGTGTCTGACACGAGACAAATGTACAATTCTCCAAAACATGAAGTGACTGTTGATTCAACAGGTGCCATTGTAAAAATGATTGACAAATCAAATAACAGAACTTCATTGATCAATGATAATGTAAGAGTTTACAAAGGTGGTTCTTGGAAAGACAGAGCATATTGGATAGATCCAGCGCAGCGTCGTTATTTCCCACAAGACATGGCCACTGACTATATTGGATTTAGATGTGCAATGTCAAGAGTAGGTTCTAAATCAAAACAGAACAATAAAACAAGACATTAGTAATTTATCACAGTAAAATCATAAAAGTCCTAACCTTGAGTTGGGACTTTTTTATTACATTTATTTCATGATTATAGAACAACTCTACCAACATTTCAAAAAATGTTCAACGGTAAGCACCGATACTCGAAAGATAGAAAAAGACAGTCTCTTTTTTGCCTTAAAAGGAGACAACTTTAATGGCAACGCATTTGCCAGCCAAGCGTTGGAATCTGGGGCCAAGTATTGTGTTGTTGACGAAAAACCATACGCTTTAGACCAACGCTATATCCTTGTAGATAACGTTTTGGAAACCTTGCAAAATCTGGCCACATTCCATAGAGTTCAATTAGGAGTTCCCATTATCGCACTTACCGGAAGTAATGGAAAAACCACAACCAAAGAATTGATCAATGCCGTATTATCAAAGACATATAAAACTACGGCCACAATTGGCAACTTAAACAATCATATTGGCGTCCCTTTGACCCTGTTGCGGATGAATGAGACCACAGAAATTGGCATTGTGGAAATGGGAGCCAATCATCCCAAAGAAATTGGTTTATTATGTAAAATTGCTCAACCAGATTACGGACTGATTACCAATTTCGGCAAGGCCCATCTTGAAGGTTTTGGCAGTATAGAAGGCGTGATCAAAGCAAAATCTGAATTGTACGATTATTTAAAGGCAAATCAGAAAACAATTTTTGTCAATGAAAATGATCCACTCCAAATCAAACAGACTTTACATTATGATAAGGTCTACAAATTCGGACTGAGCACCTCTACGGACACCATGCTGGAGCTTATCAACACACAACCTTATGTCATCCTCAGTTATAATGGATCTGTGATTAAAAGTCAACTTACAGGCACCTATAATTTTAATAATATTGCTGTAGCCGTTGCCGTTGGATCATATTTTAATGTTGCGCCAGATCAGATCAAAAATGCCATTGAAAATTACACCCCAACCAATAACCGCTCTCAAATACTCAAAAAAGACAGTAATACCATAATAATGGATGCTTATAATGCCAATCCAACAAGTATGATGGCGGCTTTGGAGAATTTTAAACAGCTACAACAAAAGGGGAAAATGATTTTTTTAGGTGATATGTTCGAATTGGGACCAACTGCCGACACCGAACATCAAGCCATTGTGGATTATCTTGAACAGAACGATCTTGGCAACACCTTTTTGATTGGTAAGAATTTCTATAAGACGAACGTCAAGCATACAAGCATTCTGAAATTTGATGGTTTTGAAGCTTTAAAATCACATCTTCAAAACCATCAAATTAAAGATGCATTTTTATTGATCAAAGGCTCTCGAGGCATGGCTTTAGAGCGGATTTTAGACATTTTATGAATTGATTCATCTTTCTACTGTCACTGTTAACTACTGCTTACTGAAACTCGGAAAATTGTTTTTTACAACGTATCAAATCATTATGATTTCGATTTATTGATAATCGCTTTAAGTCGCTCCTTTCGAAGCGTTTTTTCTTCTTTCTGCTTATTTATTTTTCTATTGAGAAGTTTGGGGTGTGTTGGATTACATTATATGATTTTTGACAACTTTTGCCATTCTTGGTATTTCCCACTAGCAATTTATTCTTAATCCCAACATCCTAAACTTTCTATTTCTTCCAACAATACCTGTTTTAATTTTTTTTAAAACTGATAGGAGTCTCCCTAAGGTCTCAAGGAACATTTAAGGTCTTCGTACTTTGCAATCCTTAAAGTCTTTGACTTGGGATTCTCCCGAACGGGATTAACTGCGTTGATCCAGATAAAGTCCACAACTCCAAATACAATCCCGTGCGCTTGGCAGCGCACTGTGGATTTTTGTTTCCTGCAAACCCTCAAGTCTTTGAC
>NZ_BJKB01000021.1:0-24107 GCF_010725055.1 Gelidibacter japonicus
GCTATCTCTTTTTGGACCAAAAGAGAAAACTAGGTTTGGTTAAGAGAATTAAAAAACAAATCGATAAATTCGCTTTGACCAATGAAGACCTTGGAATTGAAATTAATTGATTCTTAGTATATTACAAAAACGTTAGTCAGAATTAAAACAATAGAGATGGAGATAACCGATAAGGATATTGAAAAACTTGATTGGATTTTAGACCGATTGATTGAGTATAAAAGCAATGTTTCTTCAAACGACTTGCATAATAAAGGTTTCTACGATGATTATAAAGACAACCAAGCTAAAATCGATTCTGATTTTGACAATCTAAAACTGATTTTTAAAAAGCTAGGTGTTGGGTTTCAAGTGCCAACCAAAGATGGTGACTTTATTGGTTACGATGATACAGTATTGGACTTTAAAAACACACATAAAAGTTTCTCAAATTATTTTCAAGAATTACACGATTCTAAATTAAAAGAGGAAGTTGAAAAATTAAAAATAGATAATAGACAAGAATTAAAGGATAAGATTGACCAACTTAATTACGAAAGCCTAAAACACAAAGAAACAATTAGAGAACAAGAAGATAGGATAAGAGATTTGACAGAGAGATTAACCTTTATAAACCTATTAAAAGCTTATTGGTGGGTTATCAGTATAGGCTTTACTATTGGTGGAATAATTGGGGGAATAATAGTCGAAAAATGGTAGTTAATGTTATTGATAAACCAATTATTGCCTTAAAAACAATAAGGGAGCTTGGATATGATATATCAGATGAATATATTCAGAACGCCATAGCAGGTTATCTCAATTTCTATGATGTGGATAGAAAACATATCGTATTTGATCGAGGTTATCCGGATATTATTACGATGACCGATTTAGAGCCAGAATTCTTTTCGTTATGGTTGTTTAATGAACCCATGTTAACGGACGAAATGGTGATCAACCATTTGGAACAAATCCCCATATTAAACAAAGTGCCAAATTCGCCACACCCAGAATTCGGAACTACAGCTCCCGTGGCTGTTCGCCTGGATAATAGCGAAAATGGGTATTCATATATGACTGCAGATTATCAGCCTTTTAGGGAATTTGGAGAGGCTAATTATAAGGACGGTACAAGATATGGCTTCTATTATAACGGAGGAAGCTGGATGAGACCCGAATATTGTGGGTATGTCGTAGGATATAGGCACGGCTGGAAGAAAGCAAAAGCTCTTATGGAAAACCGTGCTTGGGCAGAAATCAACCTCAATCCCAAATGGCCATATAGCAAAGAGTTTATTCCGACCAAATGGGAAACCACCGATTCTTGGTGGCCGTCCACCCGTGGCTTGTGTTGGAATGTGTTCATCCTAATGGCAAATGAAGTGGCTGGCCTTCGCACTCCTGAGATGGATCCCGATTTTAGAAAATAAAAATAAAATTATACTTTATCATTCTAATTGATTGTTTTTAAAATGAGGAGGTAGTCCTTCATCCGCCACTTTTGAACCATAAATGCCATTGAGGCACTTGTGATATAAGTTATCGGATCTAAGTCTGTTTTATATATTAGCAAATGTCCTCTCAGTTAGCTGTTTAGAATCAGGTTTTTATGAATTGGTTTTGTTATTAGTAGTTCTAATGTTATCTTTACCTTAAGATTGAAGTCAAATAACAGTAAATGCTATAAATAAAAAAGGTAGTTATTAGGTTAGTAATACGTCTTCCAATCATAAAAACTCAACAAATATACGGCTTGCCGGAATGGGTTTGAATCCCCTCCGTGGTCACAATAATAACTCCAAAGAGTTATAAAACCTTGTAAAATCTATGATTTGCAAGGTTTTGTTGTTTTTGAAAGCACATAAAATTTGATATAATATGATATTAAATGGTTGCTGTGCGGTCAACAAAATTTCTCTCGGTCAACACTGTTGACCGCGGACTAAACACAAACCATAGTTGATTTGACTTTCGTCTCTCAAGTATAATCTTAAAGACGTACAACTATGAAAACATCAAACACATTCTCAATCCTATTTTGGATCAATGCTTCACGTGCTATAAACAAGGAGGCAGAAATTTATGCAAGAGTCACAGTCAATCAAAAGAGGGTCAATATCAGCCTTAAACGGAAGGTCAATGTGGACCAATGGGATGTGGCCAAGAAGCGTGTCAAAGGACACTCTGCAGCTGCTAAACAAATCAACCAATATCTCGACCAGGTATACACCAAGCTTTTTCAAATCTATCAAGATTTGAAATTCCAAGAAATACTGATTACTGCAGAATTAATAAAAGCAAACTACACAGGAGAGGGTGAGCAATCCAAATCATTGATGAATCTTATAGAATACCACCATACCCAAAAAATCAAGCATACACATGCAAAGGGATCTATCAGAAATTTTGGCGTAACCGAAAGTTACCTTGCCAAATTTTTGAGGAAGACTAAAAAAACTACTGATATCTATTTAAAGGAATTGGATTTTAAATTTTTATGTGATTTCGAGAGTTATTTGTCCTCTTATTGGCCAGTAGGTCACCCAAGAGCAATGGCACAGAACACTATAATTAAGCACATACAAAGACTTCGTAAAATGGTAACCTTGGCCTATCATATGGAATGGATTTCAAAGGACCCGTTTGTAAGATGGAAACCAATTTTTGAGAGAAAGGAGCGTGAATTTCTTTCTGATAACGAGCTTTCTAATTTGGAAAATTTTGAATTCCCAACAGAGCGATTGGACCGTGTGAGGGATTTATTTGTATTCAGCTGCTATACCGGAATCAGTTATGTCGATATCATGAATTTGACGGCACATAATATTCTCAAAGGAATTGACGGTAATGATTGGATTATTACGAAACGTCAGAAAACAAATGTACCGGTTAAAGTTCCATTGTTGAATAAGGCAGAAGAGCTTATTGAAAAGTATAGAAATCACCCAATGACTCAAGTTACTGGTTCGTTACTACCAATTATTACAAATGAAAAGCTCAACCAATATCTAAAGGAGGTGATGTTTTATGTTGGCATCAAGAAGAATCTAACATTTCACATGGCACGGCACACCTTTGCAACAACTGTGACACTTTCCAATGGTGTACCCATTGAAACCGTTTCAAAATTGTTAGGTCATAGTAAAATATCCACCACTCAAATTTATGCCAAAGTGATTGAGAGAAAGGTTAGCGATGACATGAAATTGCTTAAAGAGAAATTGAACGCTAACAATAATGAAAGAGATGTAAAATCGAGTTAGAACATAGTCTCAATTAATTTATATCAGCTAAATCTTAAAACCATCTAGATCATTCTCACAATTACTATAAAATAACAATAACTCTGATTAACGATAAAAAAATCGCTAAAAATTTTGACGATAAATAAATTGTCATTATATTTGCCATATAATTTATCGTTAACTTATGGGGCATCAAGATATATTTTTAAGAAATAACACCGGAAACAAGTCTAAATCTAGCATTATCAACGGATTTGTTGTAAGAACATCTGAATTTTCAGCAATTAAAAAACTGTTAGGAAAATCTAAAACATCTAAAGATTTTCCTAATACTGTTATAGTTGGGCAAAGAGGGGCTGGAAAAACAACATTGATGCATAGGCTTAACTATGCAATACTTGATGATTTGAATTTATCAAATCGTTTTTTGCCAATATTATTTTCGGAAGAGCAATATAATTTATCAGATTTAACAAACTTGTGGGAAGCAATAGCGGTTGGAATTGACGATAACTTCTATCATGAAAATCTCCCTAAAGAAATAGAAAAAATAATTGATAATGAAGAGGACTATGAAATTGCTGCTTATCATTATTTGATGGATTTTTTGGTAAATAAAAAAAAGACTGCAGTTCTTTTTATGGAAAACATAAATTTTTTCCTCAAAAAACTTTCAGACTCTGAAAACAAACGTTTGAAAAGCATATTAACTTCCGATGCACCCTTTAAAATTATTGGCTCATCTGCATACTTTAATGATGGGAATATTGATTTTGGTGACAATTTTTATGACTTCTTTAAAATAGTCCAGCTAGACGGCTTGTCGCAAAGTGAATGTAACAAGTTATTAATTAGTATTGGACAAGAGTATGGTGAACAGGAAGAGATTAAATCTGTTATTAGAAATCATCCTGGAAGAGTAGATGCCTTGCGTCGATTAACTGGTGGAGTACCAAGGACTATATCGTATCTTTTTCAAATATTTTTGGATAATGAGAACGGAAAGGCTATTAAGGACCTGTATCTTTTGATAGATACTCTCACATTGCTTTATAAATCTGAACTTGACCAATTATCTTCACAACAGCAAAAAGTTATAGATGCGATTGCAAGAAAATGGGATGCCATTTCGGTACGGGAGATTTCAAAGAAAACCAGATTAGAAAGTAAAAATGTCTCCTCAATTCTTTCTTATTTAGAAAGAAATCAAATAGTTGAAAAAGTTCCCACCAATACTAAAAATCACCTTTACCGTATCAAAGATCGGTTTATGAACATTTGGTATTTGATGAGATTCGGAAGGAAAAATGATCATGACAATGTAGTTTGGTTAGTCAGATTCTTTGATGCTTGGTGCGATGAAAGCGAATTAACAAAAAGAATTAAAAAACATATCATTAACCTTAAGGAAGGTCAGTATGATGAGTTGGCCGCAATAGATATGGGCAATACTTTTCTCTCATGTGAAAACGTACCAGACTCTCTGAAAGAAGAAATTATAACAGCTACAAATTCAATACTTCCTGACAAATTATTAAAGAATGTTAAAACAAATAATAAAGAGGTGCTGTTGGATATTAGGAATCTTTTAAAAGCGAAAAAATTTGAGGAAGCAGAAAATCGTCTTAATGATGTTGAGAAAAGAAACGTCAATTATTTTACGCTATCAACTTCAATATATTTGATGCAGGGTAAACATCAGGAAGCTTTGCAAGATGCAAAACTTGCTTGGGAATTGGATAATCAAAATTCTTTTGCGGCAATTACTTTAGGCTTAATTAATGAAGTTTATTTAAAAAATTACGAGGAGGCTATGCAATTTTATCAAAAGGGCTTAAGATTGCCTAAACCTCATCCATATGCTGCATATAGGTTGGGCGATATTTTTATGAAAAGAAAGGATTATGAAAATGCAATTAAATACCACACCCAAGCAGCTACAAAAAACATTCACAAATCTCTAAAATCTCTTGGAGAAATCTACATTCAATTAAAGCAGTACGAAAAAGCCGAAAAAGTTTTGAAAGAGGCAGTAAATGCTAAAGTGAAAGGTTCTAATACTGCATTAGCAAAGGTTTATATTGGATTAAAAAGAGTTAAGGATATTGAAATAACTTTAAAGAAAGCTGTTGAGGCTGATGAAGATCGTTCAAATGTCAATTTAGGTAAATTCTATTCAACTTTTAAGAAGAAAAAATTTCACGAAGCTATTAAACAATATGAAATTGCAATTGAAAAAGGTGTACTAGATGCATATAATGAACTAGGCAAGCTTTATATTAAAAACAAAGATTTTGATAAGGCAACAGAATATTTTATGAAAGGATTGGAACGTGGAAATGCTGATTCTGCGCATTTGTTAGGCCATCATTATTCAAAATTGAAAAATTTTGAAAAATCTGATGAAATGTTTGGTAGAGCAATTGAATTAGGTGAGACTAAAATTGTTGATTGTTGGGTAGAGAGTATTTATGAATCCCGAAGGAAAAACAAAAAATTATTTGCAAAAAATCTGTTAGAAAAATACATTGATGCATATGGTAATGATTTGAGATATAAATTGTTGTATGCAAAAATATTATTATGGAATGGAAGTACGTCCCAGTCTCTGGATGATATCCACAATTTAACTCAAGAAATTTATCGATCATATAATGATTTAGAAAATGAGCGATATTTTCAGAGAGCTTTGGCGGATTTAGTTGATTATTTTCTTCTATTGATTGCAAAAAAAGAATACCATGCAGCACTGAATATTATTAACAGAGAAGAACATGATGAATTTAAAGCAATGTTGAAACCTGTATATTTCCTATTAATGGAGAATCTACAAGATGAATTTCCTTCTGAATACTTAAAGGCAGGGAAAGAATTAACTGAAACAATTAACGATTTAAAAAAGGAGGTGAAAGATTTAAGAAAGAACCAAATATAAAACTAAAACAAAATATTATTTTATAAGAAAGCACAGTATTAAGATTCCAACATCTTAAACCATGCTTCTTAAAATTCAAATAATCTGGAGTCAGATTTTCGAAAAATGATAATAAAATTTATTGATGTTAAACAAAAATAAGTAAACTTATTTTTTCTACAAGCATTATTGTCATTTTCTTTTATACGATTTCGATTAAAAATTAACTCATTTCAGCTTTAATATTTTGGCTGATACTTATTATTCCCAAGGGATAATAATGAAATAGTGCAAATAAAATTAATTAATAGTATAAAACTAAAAAATATGGCAACAAATGCTACAATTAAATATTACCCGGTGGGTAATGGAGACATGTCCTTAATTACATTGGAGGACAAAACAACAATACTGACTGATTGCAATATCAGGAACTGTGACAGTGATGAAGTTTACGACGCAAAAGCAGATTTAATGAAAAGCGTCCAATTTGACAGAGGCATTCCCTATGTGGATGTGTTTATATTAACGCATGGGGATCAAGATCACTGTCGTGGATTCAAAAAACACTTCTATCAAGGAGCTCCAGAAAACTATTCTGAAGCTAACAAAAAGGAAGAGTTGATACGAGTCGATACCATGTGGTTCTCACCAATGATTGCCGAAGAGCATTCTAATGAGGATGAAGATGCGTATCAGCAAGAAGCCGAAAGAAGATTGGCATTACACAGAAACAATGATTCTAAAAAGGACAATCGAGGAAATAGAATAAAGATTATTGGTTATGATGGAAATGCCGATTATCAAGATTTGAATTATTTAAGAGCGGTCCCTGGAGATATTGTTACACGATTCAACGACCGTGATCAGACCTTGTTTTCAATTTTTATTCATGCACCATTCAAGGAACATCTTGAAGCCATGGGCGATGACAAAAAAAACTCAACAAGCATAGTTTTTCAAGCAAGGTTTAGAAATACTACGTATCAAACCGGATTTTCTACTTTGGCGATGTTTGGGGGTGATTCGGACCACACTTCATGGTGTATAATTCTGGACAAAACTAAAAAATACAATAACGAGTCAGCTTTGGAATGGGATTTATTTCTGTCGCCTCATCATTGTTCTTGGTCATTTTTTAATGACAGGCCTCAAGCGGAGAATCCTGACCCTAAAAAAACCTCTTTGCAAGTTCTAGATTACAAAAGGACGAATGCTAAAGTAATTGCTTCTAGCAAAAAAATTGAAAAAAATGATGATAATCCTCCACATTATCAAGCTAAAAGTGAATATGTGAAAAAAGTTACTGAAAGCAATTTTCATAATACAACTACATACAATGTTGTAAACAATACCCCGCAACCTATAATATACGAGGTGACACAACAAGGTATCGTTAAGCCTAAAAAAGTAGAGGGTTCAGCCCGAGTCACAGGTGGTGCTGCTTTAGGCGCTATCAACACACCTTCAACTTATGGAAATGGAGAGGTTTAGTGACAGCTTGCCCATATTCAGTGATAAAATTGAGAATCCTGCTTTGCAGGATTCTCTTAACTCACTGAAAATTCTAACCAAAAAGTCTCTTTCGATTCATGATTGGGGAAACGGTAGAATTGGAGTGCCAATTGTGATAAGTGTTGAATTGCCAAGTTTAGGTAATATCGATAATATAGATATTAAGGCTAAAGAACAAATTGTTTTGGTATTTAATTTATTAAATTATCCATATGAGGCCCCAGTAGTTTATACCGACCGATTAGATTTTCCAAAGGACCAACTTGCGCATTTTTATATAGCTGCAAATAATCGTCCGCCCGCCTTTTGTTATGTTAGATGTAATCGTGATGAATGGTATGCAAATAAAAGAATTGAAGATTTAATTATTCGTATAGCCAATTGGTTAGGTGATGCTGCTGCAGGTGAGCTTAATGAGGATGGTGAGCAATTTGAACCTTTAAGATTAGAAGGCTATTCTGGTACGATTATTTATGATTACGATACTATGGTGCGACCAGTATTAACAAACACTCCATTACTTACTTATAAAAATCTGTCCATTGCCTTATTCGAACGTGGTTTAGATATAAATCAAAAAACATATAGGTTCGTTAAATTCCTTAACCCTGACAATGCAATTGACACACTCAAAGAAGTAGATATTGAAAATCAGAAAAAGAAGGATGATTCTACTAGAAGGAAATATCATTATGGCTATCTCCTATGGGCTGATGAACATACTGTAAATAGTCAATATTCCGTAAATCTTCCGAAAAATTGGGCAGATTTTAAACTTTTTTGTGCATTTTTTCAAATAGATTATAATCATCTTGAAAATTGCTTAATTGCAAATTTTCACCTTAATCGCTTCATTCACTTTCCTGTAATTGTTGCAATAAGACGAACCAAACCATTGATTGGCTATTCATCAAATATTGAACTAATCAATTTTCGATTTTGGCTTAAATTAGAGCACATCAAAGATGGTAAAATTATAGATGATATAGAGATTAACTTCTTTTCTCACAATCAACCACTAACTCAAAAATTAGCTGCAAAAATATCCAATTTTCAATTGGAAAATGGCTTTAGAACATTAGTATTCGGTTGTGGAGCTCTTGGTTCAAAGATAATAATGCATCTTGCTAGATCAGGTTATCCAAAATTGTCATTAGTTGATCCTGATTCTTTGTCTCCTCATAATTTAGTACGCCATACGCTGTTTGCTGAACATGAAGGAGAGAATAAAGCTGAATCTTTGGCAAGAGCAATAAATAAAATGTACCCTTTGGAATCAGCCCCATCATTTGGTTTTTCTGATAAGGAAATAATAAACCAAAAGCCTCTTATTGAAATCCATAATTGGATTATGGATTTCACCGCATCTCCAGCTTTTTTTAACACTCTATCAATAGGACAACACATAGTTGAAAAAAATGTGTTGAGTGCAATGATCTCTGATTTTGGAAACTTGGGCATACTATATAGGGAAGGGAATGGTCGCAATCCACGTATAGATGATTTACAGGCGCATTTATATAATTTGTCTTTGCAGAAATCAGAAATTAAAGATTGGCTTAAAAGAGAAAAATTGGCTCATAGTAATACTAATTTGAATGTTCGAGTGGGTATTGGCTGCAATTCAGAAACAACTGTTTTGTCTGATGATAAAATAGCATCACATGCATCTTTTTTTTCAGGAATAATCAAAAAGGAGATGAATAATGTTCCCGATAATGGTAAAATTTTTTTATCACAAATATCTGATGATGGGGTGTATAGTATTACAACTAATACAATAAAGGTTGCGCCAGTTCATATTTATCAGGCCATAAATGATAATAGTTGGAGTGTAAGAATTCAAAGTGAAGTCTATGAAAAAATAATGAAAGAGTTTTCAAAAGCAAAGAGAAATGAAACCGGAGGGGTTTTTGTGGGCTATTGTAATCATAAAACAAAAATTATTTATGTGGTTGATTCAATTAGGGCCCCAAAAGACAGCAAAGCTAATTCTATACACTTTATGCGCGGAATAGATGGTTTACCAGAAGAAATTGAAAATGCCATACAGTCCTCTGGAGGACAAATTGGGTATATTGGAGAATGGCATACACATCCTAAAGGCCCAAATGCATTAAGCGATCAGGACATGGAGAGCGTAGGTAAACATAAATTGGAATTTGAAAGACTAAATCCACCGCTACCCGTTTTCTTGACGATAATTACACCCAACGGATTATTTCCGTTTGTATATTAACTTAACATTACATTATGTCTAACGAAATAAACCTAAAGGCCAAAAATACACCACAACTGTGGGTATTCTTATCAGCGAACATGCTTTTTCTATTTGGGATGTTTTTTCCTGAATATTTTTTAGAGCTTACAAATAACTTTAATATTTTTCTTATACTTAAAATTTTAGGTGTTTCAATAGCTCCTTTGTTACTATTCTTGCTAAATGGACTTTTGCCAAGCACTGTTAAAGCTATTCTGGTTTACTGGAAATTAAAATATCCTTTGCCTGGTTCAAGAGCTTTTAGTAAATTAAGTAAAAAGGACCATCGAGTCAACAGGAATAAATTGAAACAAACTTATGGTAATTTGCCAACGAGTCCTTCTCACCAAAATAGATTATGGTATCAAATTTATAGAAAAAACAGTTCAGAGGTTATTGTGCAAAATAGCCATAAGGCTTTTTTGTTAGCTCGGGATTTAACATCGTTATCCGTATTATTCTTAATCTTTTTGGGTATACCTGTTTTGATTTTGGGGTCATGCCCTTTAAATGTAATTTACTTTTTTATATTGTTGTTACAATACCTGATAGTATGTATAAATGCCCAAAATAGAGGAATCCGATTTGTGACAAATGTTTTAGCTTTGGAATCTTCAAGTTAATTTTCGCAAATCAACTAATGGTTACGATGCTTGTGTCAATTCAGCAATGTCTTTATAAAGAACCGACAACTCCGGGTAATCCACCCGATCCGTAATAGTATCAACATTACTATTAACATTGCGTTTAAATAAATCCTTTCTCACAGAATAGGCCTCTAATTTAGGGGCAGGATAATCGCTTTGGATTAGGTCTTTAATATCATCGGTGTTTAAATCATTTGACAACCAATTATGGGATTGTTCTTCATCCATCATAATGACCTGTCGTTTTTTGGTATTATGAACCTTTGCAAAAAGTGGCGAAGCAGCCTTCGTTAAAATAGTAAATGTAGCTATGCTATCTATTACGGAATAAATACCAGCCAAAGCAAAAGGATGTTCGTTTTTTACTGTAATGTAAAACGGATACTTTTTCTTGTTGTGTTCATGTGGTTCATAAAAACCGTTAATAGGAATCACACAACGTTTCGTCATAATCGAGTCTCTGTAAATGAAATGCTGAAACACTTTCTCGGACTGGGCATTTAAACCACTACCATATTTTACGGCCTCTTTATAATAGTCCTTAATCTCATTTTTGGTTTTATTTGAAGGCACAATACCCCAAACTCCTGGGGCAAGGACATCACTTTTTTCCTGTGGTATGATTAACATGTTAGGATGGGAAAATCCATTCAAATGATAATTTGGTTTACTAAAAACAGGCTTCAAATTTGGGTCACTTATTTTGACTCTAAAATTTTTCTCCCAGTATTCAGGTTCTTTATAGGTACTTATATGAAAACACATGGATTGATAGTTTTAAAGATAGTAAGTCATCGCTTCTTTTTCCATTGCTTCGTAAACTCATCCTCTTCTGCACCCAATGGAAACAAAACATAGTACCACAGACAATTCAAATAATATCGAAAAATTCTGAACCATCTTGGAAGCTTACGTTTTGTCATTCATAAATATAGGTTTTTTTGTTCAATGAAGACAAAATTAAAAAAGCTCCTAAAGGAACTAAATCCACAGAAGCTTTTTTGGCAGGATGATGAAATCCTCAAGTATTTAATTAGTCTCCTTTTTTAGGGTCTTTTCTTGGATCTTCTTTTTCCTTGTCCGCGTTGGTACGTGGAGCTGGACGGGTTGCCGGCTTATCTTTGGACTCTTTTTCAGGTCCATTTAGGATTGTCTGTATCATGATATACAATTTTTATAAGGTTTAAAACTAATCTTTATCACACAAAAGTGCGAATCCAATTCATTTAAAAAGTAACCCAAATAAAATTCAATAATTTAAACACTCCTCGGGTCAGGTTTTAGCGAGACTTTCCTTGACCAAATAATATCAATACTACAAAAGTCGAATTCTTCCGTCACCGTTCCATAGCATTCATAAACACCTACACCATGTATGGGATAAAGATCTACCACTTGGGTAAAGTGGACGGTATCAAAATAATTCCCTTCCTTGTCCACAAACGTGCAAAATCGCATGTGTTTCCCATTGGAGGCAATATGGAAACGGGTATTAACAAGAACCCCATAAAGCAATACGGCTTGGTTAATATGTTGCGACATTTGTGTGGCCATAATGCTGTTTTTAAATACCTCATCCACCAAATCAAAATAACTACACAACGGAAAACCCAAAAGCTCCATTTGGTCATAGGCCTCTTCAATGTAAGAGGTGGTAAGGGTAGGCAAATTAAACTGTCGATGGTTTGTTTTAAATAACCGGGATTGCTTGGTGGCATGTTTATTGGCATTCAGCTTAAAGATGGACTGCCACAACAATTCGGTTTTCGATTGCTTGGTAAATCTGAAGGCATCGATACGGATAAGAATGGTAAGCTGCTCAATACTGATGACGACCCTATCAATAAAATCATCTAATGAAGAAAATAAACCATGCAGCTGTCGTTCCGTAAGAAGCCGTTTAATGGTCATCGCTTCCAGACTTTTCAGATGTCCAAAACCTAAATAAATGTCAGTTCCTTGAATGATATTGGGATGGTCACTAGTATTGATGCAAGGAGGATGCACACGGGCGCCACACATTTTGGCTTCATGTACGTAGTGTTCGGTACTGTAAAAACCACCGCCATTGTTCAAAACGGCCACCATAAATTCCAAGGGGAAATAACATTTAAGATACAAACTTTGGTAACTCTCCACGGCATAGGAAGCGGAATGCCCTTTGGCAAAGGCATACCCTGCAAAACTCTTGATTTGATTCCAAACTTCAAATGTGAGTTCATCAGGATAGCCTTTGGTTTTGCAATTGGCAATAAACTTTTGCTCTACCGCCTCAAATTCTTGTCGGGACCTAAATTTACCGCTCATCCCTCGACGCAACACGTCGGCTTCGCCCAAAGTCAGCCCTGCAAACTGATTGGCGACTTTCAAAACATCTTCTTGATAGACCATAATTCCATAGGTGTCTGGCATAATTTCTAACAGCTTCGGATTGCCTTCGTTTCGTTTTTCTGGATGACGTTGTCGAATGATAAATTCTTTCTTCATTCCGGAATCGGAAACACCAGGGCGAATAATGGAACTTGCAGCCACCAATCCCAAATAGTCCTGGGTCTGCAATTTTTGCATCAATCCTCGCATTGCTGGAGATTCGACATAATAGGCGCCAATAGCTTTCCCACTTTTTAAAAGAGTATTGATGTTGGGGTCATTTTTAAAGCGTTCAACTTGGGTGATATCAATAGGTGGCAATTTAGGATGGTTATAACGGATAATCTCCATGGCTTCCTTGATTTTTGCAAGTCCTCGTTGGCCTAAAATATCAAATTTAAAGATGCCCACATCCTCGGCAATAATCATATCAAATTGTACTGTCGGAAAGCCTTTTGGTGGCAAATCCGTGGCAGAATAGCAATGGATGGGTTGGTCTAAAATCAAGATACCACAGGAATGCACACTCAAATGGTGTGGAAAGCCTCTAATGAGCTGGCCATATTTTAAAACCAATTGCGATAGCTCGTCCAACTGTTCTACCTTATAATGGCCATCGCTCAATTTGTCAATTTCTTCCTTGGGCAGTCCGAAAACTTTGCCCAATTCTCGAACAACACCTCGATACTTAAAGGTATTATAAGTAGCCAATAAAGCCACATGGTTAAACCGCTTAAAAATATACTGGGTAATATCGTCTCGGTCTTTCCAAGAAAAATCAATATCAAAATCTGGAGGGGAGGCACGGAACGGATTGATAAACCGTTCAAAATACAAATCCAATTCAATCGGGTCCACATCGGTAATGCCTATAATATAGGCAACAATACTATTGGCACCGCTACCACGCCCCACATGGATATTTCCCTGACGTTTGGAATAACTGATAATATCATAATTGATTAAAAAATAGGACACGAAATCCATAGCCTTAATGGTTTCCAGTTCGGTTTGCAATCGCGCTCTTACCTTTTCGGTTGGATGCGAATAACGTCGCGTTAAATTCTCATTGCATAAACCTACGAGCATGGCATAGTCGGCCTCTTTCGAGTCCAGGTACAACTGTTGGTTTTGAGATATACGATGGGAGCCAAAGTTGAAATCAATGCTGCAACTGTCTAAAATGCGTTGTGTGTTTTCAATAATATGAGGAAACTCTTTAAAGGCTAATTCCAATGCTTCCATTGGTAACATGACATCGGTCATTCGGCATTCCTCGGTTTTCTGAAGTTTGCTCAACAAAGTGTTTTTGTCAATGGCTCGCAACAACCGGTGTGCATTAAAATCCTTTTTGGTTCTAATGGTCACTTGCTGTTGAATGACGAGTTTGTCCGTATAGGATGTGTAAGCTGAAAAAGGAAGTTTCTTTAACTCATCCACCGAGACACCAATAAACTCATGGGGTCTAAAGTTCTTTTGTTCGTGCAGCATAACCGTTTCAAATGGATAGATGACAATCACATCTTTAAAAGCGGGTGCGCTATCGGGAATAGGAGTTTTACTATGGGAGTGCTCGGACAAAAAAGCGTTGAGTTCCTGAAAACCATGATGGTTTTTTGCCAACCCAACAAATTGTTGCTGTGCACCGTTTCTAAAATCAATTCCTATAATGGGTTTAATATTAAAATCTTTTGCTTTTCTAATAAAATTCAAGCAAGCAGAGGTATTATTGATATCGGTCAAAGCAAGACTGGTCACACCATTAGCTTTAGCGAGTTTAAGAAGCTCTACTTCCGAAAATGTGCCGTAAAGCAACGAATAATAAGAGTGACTATTGATATACATTATTGTTTTCTATGGGCTAATAAAATCGGGGGCTCTCCATTGAATGGATTATGAAAACGGCCAATGGTTTTGGCACCCATGGAGGCCGCACGTTGAATGCTCATTTCTCCAAATCGATTTCGTATGGAATCCATGGCATCATATAACCGAAGCATAGTTTCGGTATCATCAAAAAGATTGATTTGATAATTTCCTGTGACCAAATCACTGAACTTCACACCGACCAATCGAATAAGCAACCGTCGTTGGTAAAGCATTTCAAAAAGTTCCAAAATCTTCGGAATAAGAATATGGTCAGCACTGGTGTAGGGGATATGCACTTGCTTGGAATAGGTATTAAAATCTGAATACCGGATTTTGACACTGATACAGGAGGTCAATTTACCGCCTCGGCGCAGTTGAAAAGCCATATTTTCGGCCATGGCAAAAATAGTGGTGCGAAGTTGTGATATATTCGTAGTATCCTTCTCAAACGTGCGTTCTGTGGAAATGGATTTGCGTTCATGAAAAGGAATCAAAGGAGGATTATCCAATCCATTGGCACGTTTCCAAATCGTCACACCATTGACACCCAAGGCGCTCGATAGCATTTCTACGGGCATTTGTTGGACGACGCTGACTTTATCAATGCCTAAATTCCGTAATACGTGATAGGTTTTTTCGCCTACAGATGGAATTTTCCGAATGGACAGAGGAGCCATAAAAGGCTTCTCATAACCTGGATCAATACGTAATTGATTATTAGGCTTGGCTTCGCCTGTGGCAACTTTCGAAACAATTTTATTGGAAGATAGGCCAAAGGAAATAGGCAGGCCACTTTCCTTGATGATGGTGGACCTTAATTCAGAAGCGAACTTATAACTACCAAAAAATTTATCCATGCCGCTCAAATCTGCATAGAATTCATCTACACTTGCTTTTTCAAAGACGGGCACTTGGTCCTTGATAATATCGGTCACTTGTTGGGAATATTTGGTATAGATGGAAGCATTACCCCTAATAACAACAGCTTCTGGACACAATCGTCTCGCGACTTTCATCGACATTCCGGAATGAATACCAAACCGCCTAGTTTCATAACTACACGCGGCGACTACCCCACGGTCACTCGTACCACCAACCAGCAATGGACGCTTTTGCAGCTTACTATCAATAAGGCGCTCGCAAGACACAAAAAAAGTGTCTAAATCCAAATGAAGAATGGTTTTGTTCATACAGCAAAATTAGCTACATTTGTGAGCAATCATTGCCTAGATTTGTAGCATTATGAAAAATATCTAAAAAAACCTCCGTCATTTAATTCATCTCAAGGGCTTAACTCAAGAAGCATTGGCAGATAGCCTCAAGGTAAGTCGATCTCGAATTAGCTCTTACGAAGAAGGTCGTTCAGACCCGCCGTTGGAATTGTTGATCAACATATCGAATTTATTTAAACTTCCCATCGATATTTTGCTCCGCAACGACCTAACAAAAACAACCGACGCTTCATTTATAGACATTGGTAACCAAAGAGTACTTTTTCCAATCATGGTGGATGATGATAATAACAATTTGATTGAGGTCGTGCCGATTAAAGCATCGGCAGGTTATTTGGCAGGCTACGATGACCCTGAATACATAGAGCAGCTGGAAAAAATAAAATTGCCCTTTTTACCCACAGGGAAACATCGAGCATTTCCAATTAAAGGGGATTCAATGTTACCAATGAAAAATGGTTCCTATGTAGTAGGACGTTATGTTGAGGATAGAAATGAAATAAAAACAGGAAGGACCTATGTGTTAGTAACACTAAACGATGGGATGGTTTACAAAAGGGTGATGAACAACATTGAATTTAATAATTCGCTTCTTTTGATGTCAGATAATAAAATCTATCATGATTACAGTGTTCCTGTAGATGAAGTACTAGAGATATGGGAATTTACTTGTAGCATCAATACACAGGAATATGACGAGCAAGAACTCAAATTAAGTAGTATCCTATCCATGTTCAATGAACTGGGTGTTGAACTGAAAGCTCTTGAAAGATTGAAGAAATGATTTACACTCTTATTGATATTCAAAGTTAAGGTAAGGAGGTAATAAGTCTACCTCAAATTAACAGGTAAACCAACCCCTAATCCAAATCTCAAATCATTATCTACACCATTTGGTGACAAACTCAAATCTGTCCGATCCATAAAAAGCGTCACCGTTAAAAACGGCTTATCTTTTTCCTTGTTTTTCAAATTATACAAGAAGCCTACTCGCAATGGGGATAACTCTTTGTCATCGATGTCTTTTGAACTGCTGTAATTGATATATTCATAACGCACTTCGGCAAACAAACCAATGGGAAATTCGATTGGAAAATAATAAATATCAAAATCTATGGCCGTGCTAAATCCGTATGCATAACTATTCTGTCCTATAAAGGCATTGTCATCGCTGGTGGTTATAATTGGGTTTCCTGAATTATCCATTCCTAATGGTGTTGACAGATTTATTTTTTTGCTCTTAAAATCAGTGATATTAGAGGCCCTATGGCCACTAATAACCCCTCTTCCAAAAAAAGTTTTCGGCCAACCCCACCAACCACTTTCTCCTTTCTTATAGTGATAATTGAAACTAAAATCCAGACCATAAACATCCCCACGGATATCATCAAACATCTTGTCAAATACTTTGGTACTGTCATAAGCAAAAGTTCTAAAGCTTTCCCGTTTATAAAAACCTTTAAATCCTAAAAATACAACATGGTGCCCCATCCAACTGTCCATCGATTTTTCATTTTCAATGGCCTGAACATCTTTCTCCAATGTCTTTAAAATATACTCGGTTTTCTTTAAATAATCCTCAAATACCAGGGCAATATTATAGGTAGGGTCCGATATGGTTTTTATAACAGTTTTCTGATCCTCATCTTTGTATGTAATGGTAACGAGATTCGTAGGATTTTTTTTGTAGCTCGCCAAATCAACTATATGGGTAGCTTCATTATCTATATGATATTGTGTTTTAAGTTTATTAATTTTATCTTCAACCTTGGTAATGAGTTCACTATCCAGATAAACTTTGTCTGTTAAAATTTTTTTTAGTTCCTTATAGGTTGAAATTTGTAAGGATATCAAATCACTGATTTTTAATAAGGTATATTCTTGATTTTGCTTATTGGGAGTTCGATATGAAGACCATGAGTTAATTTGAGTAAACCAATTGACTCCTACTTTCGATGTTTTGCTGCCTTTTTCCTCATCAAAGAAATAGAAGCCCTCGCTGGCACCAAAATCAGTTTCTAGTGTAAGGATATTATAAGTCCCTGACCATAGAAGCCCGTTTAATTTCAAATTCGTTTTTGTTTCATTCAAGGTTAGACTGCCGCCCTGTTGAGGAGAATTTTCCCCTAAAATCAAATAATTGAAATTCTTGGACACCATATCGGTAAAAGCACCACTGGAAACAAGATCTTCTTGTTCAGTAATGACCATTTGGGCAGTCCCCACAGCACTCCAAGACAATACCAAGAATAGGAATGAATATAATTTTTTCATAATAAGTTAGTTAGAATCATAAAGATAAAAAAAATTAAATCGAAACGTAAACCAAGCTTTAACCTCCAAATTCCAATCAACATACTTTTAATATTTACTTTAAAATATATCAAAAATTTTTACTATCTTTAATCTAACGCCAAATATCTAATATCTAGCGTCTAAACAAGTACCCAACTTACTACATACTTTTACGCAATTAACCCCAATTACAAATCCGAAGGAGGTTAGTTTACGATTCCGATAAATGGGTATTAATGAATCAAATCCATTAGTAACAATTTAAAAGCAAGCCCGGGTGCGTTGGCGATTAAATTCCTTCAAATCATAAATTTTAATTTCTTTTATTTAGATTTGGGCAGGGATTAAGCCAAAAAAGCCAGTGCAAAATAACGACATGTATAAGTTGACATTAAAAGAATATAAAAGTCTTTTCGATAAACTATACACCTCGTTGTGTCTATTTGCCAACAAGTATTTGGAGGATTTGGAAGTATCAAAAGACATCGTTCAAGACGTGTTTGTAAAGATTTGGGAAGATAAAATCGAATTCCAAAATGAGAACACTATCAAATCTTATCTCTATACTTCGGTAAAAAACAAATCTCTGGACTATTTAAAAAGCAAAAGAGTTAAAACCACCGACCATTTCCCAACGGCCGAAATGGAACAATTGGAAACCGAACCCTTCTTTTTACGCGAAGTCGTGATTTTGGAAACCTCATCCATCATCGAGAATGCCATCAACACCTTGCCCAACAAATGCGCCCAAATCATACGGTTAAGCATCAAGGATTTTACCAATGCAGAAATCGCGGAAGAGCTGGGCATTTCCATCAACACTGTCAAGGCCCAAAAGAAAATAGCCTACAAACGCCTCAAACCACTATTGAAGGATTACTTCATCCTCATCGCCTTCATCTTCGACACCACTAATTAATTTATTTGAACGAATTCAATAATTGACCTTGGTTTCGACTTCGGGACCCATAGGTATGATAAATCGAAAAAAACAAAAAGCTGTTTGAGCATTTGGGAAACAAATGTGATTTCTTTTTGTTTCGATTTTCATACCGTCATGGGTGAAGAAGAAAGCGCAGGCTAGACCTTTTTTGTTACTTTTTTGGGGCAATGCCAAAAAAGTAAGGGAAGAAATCAAATTAAATAATTTACATATGGCCTAGCCTTTTGTTACTTTTTACGGAATGGAATTGCGAAGCACATCATAAGCTCCAATAACAAAATAAAATGGGCGTATAAAAAAGTAAGTAAAACAAAAAACTTTAAATTTTTTTAACCTTTTTTTTACCCTCTCTTCACATTTAATCGTCATAGAATAAACACCACACAATTCTATGCCCATTTTTGACAAAATTTTAAAACTATCAAAACAATTAGCCAAACAGCTATTGAACGATGAACAGCCTACGGCCTTGGAAAATTCTCAAGAATTTGACCAGACAGACAAAAACTATATCCTAAAACAACTTGCTGATGAGGCTTCAATAAAAGAGCGCCTAAATCTTAAAAATCAAATCGACAAAAAAGCCGATTGGGAAAAGGTCAAAAGTAGAATTGAAGTTCCAGTACGCAAAATATATTGGAAATATGCCGCCGCTGCAATCCTAATTATAGCATTGGCATCAACTTACTTCTTAAGAGAAACAATTTTTAATACCCAGATAGAAAACACCACACCTATCATCGTCAACAACCAAATCGAACCAGGTTTCGACAAAGCAACCTTGACTTTAGAAGATGGCACACAAGTAGCTTTGGAAAAAGGAACAGCCTACCAAACCCAAAACGCAAGCAGCAACGGAGAGGAAATCGTATATTCCTCTTCACCAACAACCAGCAACCAACAACCAACAACCAATATTTTAACCATCCCACGAGGAGGGCAATTCCAATTAACCCTTGCAGATGGTACCCGATTATGGTTGAATTCCGAAACCCAAATAAAATACCCGGTAAGTTTTACTGACGGCGAAAGCCGTCAAGTAGAGCTTGTATATGGCGAAGCCTATTTTGAAGTATCCCACAGTACAGAGCATAAAGGTTCTGACTTCAAAGTATTTAATCAAACCCAAGAGGTACAAGTACTAGGTACAGAATTCAATATTAAAGCCTATAAAGACGAGTCAAACATTTATACAACCTTGGTGAGCGGTAAAGTAGCTATTAATACTGCGTCAACAAAAGAAGTATTAGCACCTAACCAACAAGCGAACCTTAATTTAACAACCGATAACCTATCAATTAAAAATATTGAAATCAAAGCGGAAATAGCATGGATTAACGGCGAATATATTGTGAAGAATAAAAGCCTAAAGGAGATAATGAAAGTGCTCTCCAGATGGTATGATATGGACGTCACTTTTGCCAATAAAGAATTAGAAAATGTGCGCTTCGTAGGAGTATTGGGAAAGGATCAGGACATAGTGACCATTCTTAATACAATTCAAGGTTTTGGTGTAATTAAAAATTATGAAATCAAGAATAAAAATGTGATTCTCAAATAAAGAAAAAAAAGGAGCAAAGTCAATCATTTGGCCATGTCGCAACTTCGTCCCTCTAAAGTGTAATAATCAAACGAATGTCTAACTATGCCCTAACGTAGAAAACATCCGGTGGATGTTTTTAGTGAAAAGACAGATGGCGTGTGGGCGTGTTATTTCAATAAATTAAATAGTAACCTAAACTCTAATATAGTATGAAAAAATAACTACCAAACAAAAAGGAGGAATCAGTTCCAACTCGCTAAAGTATTAAAACTGAAATCCCCCTATATCATTATTAATCAATTAAATGTTTAACTAACTAATAACACACAAATTTATGGAAATTAAATTAATTAATGTCCGTTCCCTCATTCGAAAACGGCTTCTCTTGATTATTATGAGAACATTTATCTTTCTATTATGTACCACTGTTTTCAGTTTTAATACCGAAAATAGTCTTGCTCAAGAAAAGGTGACAATCGATGTAGATAAAGTCGCAACGATTGACGAAGTGTTTGAAATCATTATCGACCAAACAAAATACCGATTTTTATATCCAGAAGGACTATTTAAAAACGTACCGAAGGTTCAATTAAAAAAAGGGACAATAAGAGTGGATAAATTATTGAACCAAAGCCTTGATGCTGGTAAATTTAATGTGATAGTATCTAAAAATAATACGATTATCATTAAAGATTTCTTCTCTCAAGAACCGATTCAAGTTGTGGGTAAAGTAGTGGATGAAGCAGGTCTTCCGGTTTCTGGAGCAACTGTTTTAATAAAAGGAACCACCATAGGTGTGGCAACTGATTTTGATGGTTCTTACTCCATTTTAGTGCCTAATCAAGAAAACATATTGGTATTTTCTGCATTAGGTTTTCTTACACAAGAAATTATTGTAGGTAGTCAAACACAAGTAAATGTTGTCTTTAGGGAAAACATTAGTAAGCTAGATGAAGTTACAATTAATGCAGGATATTATAAAACTTCGCAAAGAGAAACTACTGGTTCAATTTCTAAAGTTGTAGCAAAAACTATAGAAAAGCAACCTGTAATTAATCCACTGGCCACCTTACAAGGACGGATGACTGGAGTTAATATAATCCAGACGACAGGTGTGCCAGGTAGTGGTTTTGATATCAAAATTAGAGGTCAAAATAGTATAAGATCTGATGGTAATGATCCACTTTACATTATAGATGGTGTTCCATATGCATCAAATACACTCCAAGATCCAAATATTTCATTTTATATTTTGAATGGTTTTAAAGGGTCAAATGTGCTCAATAGTATTAATCCTTCAGATATAGAGAGCATTGAAATACTTAAGGATGCAGATGCAACTTCCATTTATGGGTCTCGTGGAGCGAACGGTGTAGTTCTGATAACTACAAAAAAAGGTTATATAGGAAAAACAAAATTTGATTTAAACATTTCAAATGGCTTTGGAACCATTACGCGGAAACTTGATTTATTGGATACCGAACAATATCTAGAGATGCGTGATGAGGCATTTGAAAATGATGGAATTGATTATGCATTTTCAGATTATGATATCAACGGTACTTGGGATCGTAATAGATACACTGATTGGCAAGAATTTTTTGTAGGTGGAACAGCCAAAATAACTAATTATCAAGCTGCGGTTTCAGGAGGAAATGAAACTACTCAATTTTTGTTAAGTGGGAATTTTCAAAGTCAAACTACAGTATTTCCGGGTGATTTTAAATATTCTAGAGGTTCAGTTTTACTTAATATTTCTAATAGATCTAAAAATGATAATTTCACAATGAGGTTTTCAGCCAATTATAGTAATGATAAAAATGATTTGCCTCAAACAGATTTTTTGGGAAGTGTATATATTGCCCCAAATGCACCAGAAATTTATGATGAAAATGGAGAAATTAATTGGGAAGATGGAACGTTCATCAATCCTATGGCGAATATTAATGCAACATATTTAGCTAAAACAAATACTCTATTTTCCAATTTGAGTTTTGGATATAAAATAATGCCGAATTTGGAATTTAAAACCAATTTGGGTTACAATATAACTTTTTTCAATGAAAAAAATATTACTCCAAATACTATTTACAATCCCGCATATGGTTTGGGGAGTGAGTATTCTTCAACTACAGTAAATAATAGTCATCGACATTCATATATAATGGAACCTCAATTAGAATGGAAAAAATCTTTCAAAGAAAGTGAACTCACTTTCCTCGGAGGTCTTACTTTTCAGAAACAAGTCAGCGAGAATTTGGTCCAATCAGGATATGGCTTTACTAGTAATAGTTTAATAGAAGACCTAGCTTCTGCTGCAGACGTTTATGTACTAAATAATTCAAAAACAGAATACGTATATAATGCCGCTTTTGCTAGAGTGAACTATAATCTCCAGAGTAAATATATTATAAATCTTACGGGTCGAAGAGATGGATCCAGCCGTTTTGGACCTAAACGTAGGTTTTCCAATTTTGGAGCTGTAGGTATGGCGTGGATATTTTCTGAAGAAAATTTTTTAGGTAATTCCAACATTTTAAGTTTTGGAAAAATAAGGACTAGCTTTGGAATAACTGGGAATGATCAGATAGGAGACTATCAATATTTGGATACATATGCCTCAAGTGGATTGTATTATGAAGGTATTCCTACTTTGGCACCCACTAGATTATATAATCCCGATTTTTCCTGGGAAGAAAATAAGAAATTTGAGATTTCACTTGAGATAGGGTTGTTTAATGACAGAATTCTCCTTAATACAAATTACTATAATAACAGATCATCTAATCAGCTAATAGGTATTCCGTTACCAACTACTACAGGCTTTAGTACATTGACTGCAAATTTTGATGCAACAGTGCAAAATACTGGTTTAGAAATTGAAATGAATGCAAAAAATGTATCCACTCCAAATTTCAGTTGGAATACCTCAATGAATATTACTTTTCCCAAAAATGAGTTAGTGGAATTCCCAGGTTTGGAAGAGTCAACTTTTGCTAATCAATTGGTAATTGGAGAACCTTTAGGGATTCTCAAGTTATATAATAATCTTGGGGTAAATCCTGAAACTGGAATTTATGAATTTGAAGACGTGAATAACGATGGTATAATAAATACAAGCGATCGACAGTATATCCAAAATCTAAACCCAAAATTTTTCGGTGGTATCAATAACAATTTTCAATTCAAAAATTTTGAGTTTGATATCTTCTTCCAGTTTGTTAAACAAACAGGTTATAATTATCAATTCACCAATGGTCTTCCCGGAACTAATTACAATCAACCAACAGAC
>NZ_BJKB01000021.1:24117-66067 GCF_010725055.1 Gelidibacter japonicus
CGTTCTTTCAAGATGGCAAAATAGTGGAGATAATTCTACCATTCAAGGTTTCGCAACGTACTCAAATGGAGAAGCGGTAAATGCCTTTTACAAAAATTTTATAAGTACAAATGCATTCAGCGATGCTTCATTCGTGAGGTTGAAAAATGTGTCTTTGACTTACAACATATCTGAAAACTGGACAAAAAATTTCAAATGCAGTATATTTCTTCACGGACAGAACTTATTAACTTTCACAAAATACAAAGGTTTTGATCCTGAAAACCAGTCAACCGCTAATATACCCCCATTAAAGATAATTACTTTGGGCGCGAAAATAACACTTTAAAAAAATTCAATTATGGAAACTAAAACTCATTTTTTCAAATCATACAAGTTGATTATACTACTGTATTGCTATTTTCTTACCATAATATCATGTGAGAAATATGTGGAAGTGGACTTCCCGAACTCACAGCAAACTAGCACTGAAGTATTTGAAGATAATATAACCGCAACGGCTGCTTTAACTAATATATATGCTGAATTACGAGATAATGTACTAATAACAGGGGATGCCCAAGGCTTATCAAATCTTATAGGATTATATGCAGATGAGTTGACTTATTACAGCATTAACATGTTGTTTACAGAGTTCTTTTATACTAATAGCTTAATTTCTACAAATGTGGAGATTTCCACCATTTGGAGTTCCAGTTATAATTTAATTTATCAATCTAATGCAGTCATTGAGGGAGTCACTGATTCTGAAACAATTAGTCTCGAGGACAAAAATCAGCTTATTGGGGAAGCAAAATTCGTGAGGTCTTTAATTTATTTTTATTTAGTTAATTTATTTGGGGACATACCGTACATTACAACAACTGATTACAATGAAAATATAAATGTCGAAAGGATGTCCTCACAGTTAGTATATAATAATATTATATCTGATCTTGTGGAATCTAAAGAATTATTAGGCACAAATTATATAACGTCGGAAAGAATTAGACCTAATAAATTTACTGTTTCATCTCTTTTGTCTCGAGTTTACCTCTATTCTGAAGATTGGGAGAATGCAGAAATGGAATCTTCTTTTGTTATTAATAATGGACCGTATAATTTGAATATGGACATTGATGAAGTTTTTAAGAACAACAGTTCAGAAACCATTTGGCAATTATATCCACAAACCCAAGGTGTCCGTACCAAGGAAGCGGGGACATTTATATTTACAATGGCTCCACCACCAAATGTAGCATTGAGTACAGAACTAATTTCAAGTTTTGAAAACGGGGATAATCGACTTAATTCATGGATAGGAAATGTTTCTGATGGCACAAATACATTTTATTATGCGTATAAATATAAAATTTCAGAAGCACCGTCAGATGAGTATTCAATAATTTTTCGCCTCGCAGAACAATATTTAATAAGGGCGGAAGCCAGAATTCGTTTAAATAATATTACAGGTTCCCAAGAAGATATTAACAAAATTAGAAGTCGGGCAAATCTTCCAAATACGACAGCTTCTAATGAATCTGATTTAACTGATGTTCTTGTTGCCGAACGGAGGTCAGAGCTATTCACAGAACACGGTCATCGTTTTTTTGATCTTAAAAGGTGGGATTTGGAAAATGCTGCTTTGGGGTTTAAACCTGGTTGGGATTCTACTGATGTACTTCTACCTATTCCTGAATCAGAAATTCTTTTGAATGAGAATTTAACCCAAAATCCAGGATACTAATAAATATTTTGATTTCTCACCATGTGATTTTAATCATATGGTGTGTTCACATTCCATCACATTTTACTTATGAAAAAAAATAGTTTTTTTTGGTTTCTAGTCATTTCTATGGGCATAAATCAATGGATGTTTTCGAGTATATCATCAATAAAAATACTATCTTATCAAGAGAACACAACTAATGACAGTTTACTTCTTTATAAAGAAAATGACCATCTTTTTCTTGAATTACCTTCAGACTTTTTAGGCAAAGACATGCTGTTTATGAAGCACGGAAAATATTCCACTGATTATGAAATAGTGCGATGGACAAAATTGGGCAATGATATCCTCTTGGTAAAACCTTTAATAAAATCTCAAGTTGGAAATATCATTTTAGAACGACCTAATGAAATTCCTAATACCGATTTAATTATTAAAAAATTTAATAAAATTGATTTTATAGTTGAAAATGGAATTTATAAAATAGAAGTTTCGTCACTTTTCATGAATACCCCTTCCGGATTACCTGGTAATGATATAGTAATTCAACAGGACTTATCTTTTATAAATGATACTCACAAAATAGATAATGAACTAATTATAAACACGACAATAACAACGGCTAAAGAGAATGTTCAAAAAACTTCTGATATTGTTTTCAGTTTAGCAGTTTTACCAAACCCTATGAAATCTCGCTTATTTGACCATAGGATGGGTTTGTTCATGGACACAGGTATTAATAATGATTATTCAGAATCTGGTAATTCCGCAATTCGAAGATGGCGCTTGGAGAAAAAAGACAAATCTAAAAGGTTTTCAGATCCTACCAATCCAATTGTTTTTTATTTTGATATCGATACACCTGAAAAATGGAAACCATTTATTAAGGCTGGTATTGAGGAATGGTTGCCAGCTTTTGAGGCTGCGGGATTTAGCAATGCCATACAAGTAAAGGAGCTACCTGATGGGAATAATGATATATACTTAAACTCGATAAATTATTCAATTATTCGATGGGACAATAGAGAAGGTTACAGAAATTTGCGTGATTTTGGATTAGGAACTGTAAATGAAATCGTTGATTTTAGAACAGGAGAAATCTTAAAATCAGATATTATTATATCCTCTGATTTAATTTATCAAAATATGATGGATGAATATATTGTAAGATGTGCTCCAGTAGATGATGAAGCACAAAGTTATCCAATATCAGATGAAAGAATTGGTTGGTTAATTCAGCAGACAATTGCCCATGAAGCTGGTCATGCTTTTGGCATTATGGATGCCAATTATGGAGAGTATACATATCCTTTTGATAAAATGAGATCAAAAGACTGGCTTGCAAATATGGGTTTTACTCCTAGCATAATGAATTATACGAGATACAATTATGTAGTTCAGCCTGAAGATAGTATTCCTCCATATCTTTTATTTCAAAAAGTGGGGCCAACCGACATATATAATATTAAATATGCATATTCACAATTTAACAACATTTGGACACCCAAAGATGAAATACCATATTTAGAAAAAATAATTCGCGAACAAGATGTTGAGCCATGGTACAAATTTAACCGAGGTCGCTTTCCGGTCGAAGGACCAGACAGTACAGATGAAGTTGTTGATAACAATGATCCAGTGGGTTCAGTTGAATTAGGTTTAAAAAACTTAAATAGAACTTTTAAACTGTTGCCTAAAATTACAAAATATGAAAAGGATAATAAAGCTTTGGAACGTCTTTATAATTATAGTCTAAAATTATGGCTTAATCAAATGAGGCAGATTGTATCATTGATTGGTGGTCAAACTACACAATATAAATCAAGTGAACAGAAAGGATCTCTGTATACCCCGATTCCAATTTCTATACAGCAAAAGGCATTAGAATTTATAATAAATGAGGTATTTAACAATCCCAACTTTCTATATCATCCTGAAATTACTAATCGATTTGAATATCAAGGAAATTCAATTGAAATAATTTCTAATCAACAAATAACTATACTCTATGATTTGTTATCTGATGATCGTTTGAAAAGAATGGAAGAAATGGAGTTGCAGATGGGAAAGCCTAAAATGGTGGAAACTTTTTTAGAAAAATTACAGGCAGGGATTTGGAATGAATTGAATTATGATGAAATAAAAATTGATCCATACAAAATGGAATTACAAATGGCTTATTTAGAGCTTTTCCAAAAAGTCATTGCTAAAAAAGACAAAAAATATATCATTAATTCAATTGCAGACTCATATAATCGTTTTACAGATCATTCCGTAAGTGAAGTATTCTCACAGCTTCTCAAACTGGAACTTCTTATCGCAAATTGTATAGAAAAATCTAAAGATGATAAGATTCAAGCGCATCTGAAATTATGCCTCATCAAAATAAACAGTATTAAAATCCAATAAATATTGCAATTTAGTTTTAATTGTAAATTTTGAGAAATCATCCAAATAGACAGATTTCAATTTAAATCATGAAAAATGAAAGAAATTAAAAATATTCGTAAAAAGTATCTAAAACTAACAGATATAAAAATATTAATATTTTTATATCCAGCTATACTAATTTGCCAGAATAAGGAAAAAAAAGATTTAAATCCCATTGATTATTACAAATGGGAAACATTATATACCCCCAAAATATCACCAACTGGTAATTGGGCAACTTATAAATTGGTTGACACAAAAACAAATTCCTTGGTTTTACACAATATAAAAACAAATAAGAGATTTGTTTTTCCCGAAGGGAATCGTGATACTTTCTCGCAAAACGGTAAATGGTTCACATGTATTCAGGGAAGAGATTTAATCGTTTTCAACTTATTAAGTGAAGACAAAAAAATAATAAATGGAGTCCATTCATACAAACTTTCCAATAATTCGTTGAATTTAGTGTATTTACAAGGTGAAGAAGGAAACGGTAAGGATCAAAAAGCAATTCTATTAGAACTTAACAATGATAGAGAATATTTTTTCGAAAATGTGGTAGATTATGAATTCAATGAAAAAGGAGATATGCTAGCTATCACTTCCCATGATGCCAGTGGAAATAGCATCTATTTGGCGAGATCAACAAATAAATGGTCAAGCGAAAAATTAATTGAAAAGAGTCCAAATTTATTTAAGAAACTTACATGGTCTGAAAGCAGTGATTCATTGGCGTTTTATGAAGAAATTGAGAATGGTGACAATAATATTGTGCATTGGTTTAAGAGCTTGCCCAATATTCTTAATCATTTCATTTTTAATCCTAATATTGAAAATTCTTCATATTCCAAATTTACTGTAGTAAATACGTTACGGACATTCTTATACATATCTAAAGACAATGAAAGACTTCTTTTGTCTGTTAAGGACAAAAAAACCAATTACTATAGTAATCCATTTAATTCCAAAGTTCAAGTATGGAACGCTTCAGATCGATTTAGCTATGCCCAAAATGATACAAGTTTTGACCAAGAAAACCCACCTATTTTGGGCGTTTGGAACCCTTCGAAGCAAACATTCAAAAAAATGGGGGATAAGGCAAATTCAGTTTGCTTTTTTGGGGATAATTCCAATTATATTTATTCTCACAGTTTAACATGGGATTTGAATCCGGATGCACCTATAAAACCAGAAGTATATGTTTATGATGTAATCTCTGAAAAAAGAGAACGAGTGCTTGCAATGGAGCAACGGTCGGAAATTAAATTGTCCCCTTCAGGTAATTTTCTTTGTTATTTTGACCAGAAGGATTGGTGGGTCTACAACACTATAAAAGGAACTAGAATTAATCTGACAGATGGTCTTTCTGTGAACCTTTTAAATGAAGAGCAATCAAGAGCATTTCCAATGTCTTCTTATGGTAGTCCTGGTTGGTCGGCCGATGAAACAGAGATGCTAATCTACGATAAGTACGATATATGGGCAATTACTCCAGACGGAAAGAAAAAAAGAAAACTTACGGATGGAAGAAGTAATAATGTAAGTTACCGTATTTATGATATGGTGAATGATTTTTATATTCCTTCAAATCCAGGGGATATATCTGGCCGGGGGCATCGTTCTTATAATCTTGAAAAAGGTATTGTGTTACTAGGTAATAGCCATAAAGATTTAAGTAATGGATATTTTATTCTAAAAGATAATACCCCTTTAGATACACTGATTTATACAAATAATTATATTTCCGACCTTCGAAAGGCATCATCTTCTGAAGTTTATATCTATAAAGAAGAGAATTTTGACAAGCCCCCTAGTTTGAAATCTTTGAATTTGAAAAAAAAGATTACCAATCTATTATACCAAAGCAATTCACAACATTATGAATACAAATGGGGGAAATCCGAACTAATCAATTATTATACTCAAAACGGTAATGAATTAAAGGGCGCACTTTTTTACCCTGCTAATTTTAATCCGGAAAAACGTTATCCTGTAATTGTATTTATATATGAAATTATGAGTCCGCACCTTAACAAATATGAAAATCCCTCCTTGCATAGTAGTGGGGAAATTAATATTTCAAATTTTACAACTCAAGATTACTTTGTATTTTGTCCAGACATTGTATATAAAATGGGTAACCCAGGTATTTCGGCTCTAGAATGTGTCACAAGTGGTGTAGAAAAGCTTAAAGAAAGGAAATATATTAATGACAAACGGATTGGATTATATGGCCACTCTTTTGGAGGATATCAAGCATCTTTTATTTCCACTCAAACCAATATGTTTACAACAGTAGTGACCGATGCTGGCTATCATGATTTGTTAAGCTCCTATCTTTCAATGGCATGGTTATGGAGTGTTCCACAATCCTTTAGATATGAAAATTTTTCTATGAGATTCAGGGACACTTATTTTAATAAACCTGAACTATATGAGAGGAACTCACCCATCCACAACATTACTACACTTGACACACCTATATTAAGCATTACTGGTAATCAGGATACTAATGTCAACTGGGAGCAATCTGTGGAACTATATAATGCTATGCGCATTTTGAATAAGGAAAATATTATGCTCATTTATCCAAACGAAGGACACGTTTTAATGGCTCCTGAAAACCAAGTTGATTTCAACTACAAGTTATTTGATTGGTTTGGCTATTATTTGAAGAATAGTCCAAAATCGGAATGGATGAAATCAAACAAAGAAAAAGAATTTTAAAAGTTAGATAAATTTCAAAGAAGATCAATTACGTGCATAAGTCAACGAAAAATGACGCTAGCAAATTAGAAGTTTTTCATAATCTATTATTTTGAATTAGTCCTTCAAGCCTTATGCTATTAATTGCCAAGCACGAGTATGCTGATGTGCCAAAAGCAGCTCGTGCTTTTTTAAATTCTTAAGATATATTCCCAAAATATTTTACGATGTCAACAACACTACAAAAACGCGATGCAGTGATTATTTTCATACTTATCATGGCTATCGCAATATTTTATGGACTGATAAAACTAATTAATATATGGCAGTTCTGAACCTTAACCAGATTTGGCTCAAAATTAAAATCAAGCTCGGAAAACTTAAACGGCAGTCAGATTTCATAGTAAACTGGTTAATAACGTCTAAAAAAATAAATTTCAATACCTATGTTATACATATAACCGCGTTTGTTAAATATCCATGGTTTATTCCATCACAGCAGTCTAGCGAAGAAGGGCCATTGCCCACAGTCATTATATTCTCTTCAAATCCAAATGTAATAATACAGGGGATGCCAATAGAACAAGGCAATTTAAAAGAGAAATGGTGCTCGTATTTTAATGCGCCAATATGGTATTATAAAACGGCTGTCGATTTCGTCCAAAGAATTCAACTACCAAATTCAGTGATGAAATTAAAATTGGAAGGGAAAATATTTTATACCACTTGTACCGAAAACAAATGCTTACAATCTGAAGAATTCCAATTTCAAGTGGAAATTTAATAATAAAAAAGCAATGAGATGATTGTCCATCAAATCGAATAAATATCAATCAAAATTCCTCTATCAAGAAGAATATAATTAATAGCAAGAAGTTCTTTTGCCCCTAAAAAAGAAAATCCAAACAGAAATATTAATCGAAAAAAAATCTTTTGAAACACTATCTTAACCTAATAACAGATTTAGAAAACGATCTAACAAATCTCGAAAACCAACAAAAGAACCTTTTAGTTCAGACAGAATTAGCGGTAAAATCCTGCAAACAAACCTTATCCGAATTACAAAAGTGGGTAGAAAAAAATGGCTTTGATTCCATCAACGAAGAAATGGAGTTTTTCAAGTCTGTCAAACCCAAAGTAGTAGCCAAATTGATTTACTACATTGAATACTTTAACATCCAAAGCAAACGTCCCAAAGGCGTTAAGAAAAAACTACAGTTAAAATATCTCAACACCCAAATAATAAAAATGCAAGAATACTATAATCTAAATATGGAATTCTATTATTACTATCTCAAAGATGACACGAGCCTGGACAGGCAATATTTTTTTAGGACGAAACAAAAAAGTCCGCCTAAACATCGAGACCTATCACTTCTTCACCGACCATAAATTTTCTACAAGTCACGACAACACTGTGGCCACAATCATAGCCTATGAACAACTGATATCAAAATTACAAGCAGACATTAATACCTTAACACCACAAACTATGGAAGTCACCAGTGCCACCAAGGCATTCCAAAACCACCAAAAACTAAATTGGACCGGTACCAAAACTGATTTAACAGAGCTTATCTATGCCCTACATTCAAGCGGCGCCATCAACAATGGCAACGTAGACATCAAGGATATTGCATTGTCCCTCCAGGACACTTTCAACATCGAGTTGGGCAATTACTACCACAGTTTCACCGAAATCCGCACCCGAAAAATCAATCAAACCAAATTCCTCGACAAGCTAAAAGAATCTCTGGGCAAATACATCAAATCCCTTGATGATTAACACTTTCAGATATTTCGAAATATGTTACAATTAAAATTCATGATTATAAAATTTATCGTTTTCACTATATTTAATTACTTGAACATAACCTAAAAAGCAAGTATAATCTGTAAGATGTCAGAGATTGTTAATGATAGACAAGTATTTTCCTTATTGGAAGTAACTAAAAGCATTCAAAAAACAATTGCTGATAGATACAAAAGCGCCTTTTGGGTCAAAGCAGAAATGAACAAACTGAATCATTACAGTCAGTCTGGCCATTGCTTTCCGGAATTGGTAGAAAAGGCAAATGGGAAGGTAATCGCGGAAATTAAATCTACGCTATGGCGCGATGATTACTTGAACATCAATAATAATTTCATTAAAACACTAAAAGAGCCTTTAAAAGATGGAATCAAAATTCTTTTTTTGGCAAAGGTAAATTACACGCCAACCTACGGTTTGTCACTTCAAATTCTCGATATCGACCCAAGCTATACCTTGGGAGATTTGGAAAGGGAAAAGCAAGAAACCATTAAGAAATTAAAGAATGAAAATAGTTTCGATAAAAACAAGAAACTTCGTTTACCCTTACTGCCACAGAGAATCGCCATCATTTCAGTGGAATCCAGTAAAGGTTATGCCGACTTCTTACGAGTGTTGGACACCAATTCTTGGGACTACAAATTTTTCCATTACCTATTTCCATCAATCCTTCAAGGTGAAAATGCGGTAAAATCCATGCTGGCCCAATTAAAGCGCATCGAAAAAGTAAAAAGTCATTTCGATGTTGTGGCGATTATAAGAGGTGGTGGTGGAGATGTAGGCCTTTCCTATTATAACAATTACAGTTTGGCCAAAGCAATTGCAGAATTTCCATTACCTGTAATTACCGGGATTGGACATGCCACCAATGAAACAGTCGTCGAAATGATTTCCTCCACAAATGCTATCACTCCAACAAAAATCGCAGAATTTTTATTACAGAAGTTCCACAATTTTTCAGTTCCCTTGCAAAGAGCTCAAGACAAAATAATCGATAAATCCCGTCGATTATTGCTAGAAGAAAATACAGGATTCAATTCGGAAGTAAAATTATTCAAATCAGTCACAGAAAACATCTTATTGGAAAATCGCAGCGACATTAAAGGCCTTCAAAATTTAATTGCACAGCAAATAAAGTTCATTTTCAATAATAGCAAAGAACAATTAAGTCAATTAAAGAAATCCATCATAAGGGAATCATTAAGTTATTCAGCAACCAAAAAACAAGAATTACTCCAGTTCATTCTGTTTTTGTGAAAAGACAGTTCAATATTTCTTGAAAAAGCACAGGTGGAGCTATTGAATATTGAAAAAAACATCAACAACATGAGTCCACAAAGCGTTTTAAGAAGAGGCTTTAGTATCACATCCTACAATGGAAGGGCAATTAAAAATGTTGCCAGTTTAAAAGAAGGAGAAACCCTGGAAACAAAATTATTTAAAGGCACAATAAAAAGTATTGTAAAATCAACCAATAACAAGTCAGACAATGAATGAAGAACCTAAATACACAGAAGCATTTACCGAACTCCAACAAATAGTGGAAGACATCGAACAAGGCGAAATATCAGTAGACGAGCTTTCCGAAAAAGTCAAGAGAGCAGCATTATTAATCAAAATCTGCAAAACCAAACTCACCACCACCGAAGAAGACGTCAACAAAATCCTTAAAGAACTGGAATCTTCCAATAATGACGAGGATTAATTTTAAGAAATTATTTTTATAAACACCACCACCCAATTCACACCCAACTTGGGTGTTATTTTGTTTAAAATCCAGTTCATACGATTTGATACTTTATTTCGAAATCAATCGAAATCATTAAAAATAAGTAGCAATAAAACACATTAAAAATAATGAATCCATAATCGTTCCCACTACGGGTGAATCGTGTGAATAAATTCGCACAAACACCACCAATTTTGCCTAACGAAAGTCAAATCGCTAGATTCTTCAGCTCCGATGAATTCAAATAAAAAGGAGAAAATATCCTGCAAATGCTTATGCATTTGGTGTGATTAATAGCAGCCGAGAAATCCCCGCAAGTGCGGGGTTTCTTTTCAGCAAATAAAAAAGACTAGTGAAAATGGCTTTCAAAAAAATCTAACAAAAAACAAAAAAAACCTAAAAATGGCAGCAAACATTATCACGACAGAAGACCTACATGTATTTAAATTGGAACTATTGGAAGACATCAAAACACTGATCAATCACCAGTCCGGTAAGCTTTCCAAAAAATGGCTTAAATCCCCAGAAGTCCGAAAACTATTAGACATCTCCCCAGGAACATTACAAAACCTCCGCATCAATGGCACATTACCATATACCAAAATAGGAGGCGTCATCTATTACGACCACGACGAAATTCACAAAATCCTAACCGAAAATCGAATCCATAATAAGTTCTAACACATTAATTGATGAAGATTTTTAATTCGCCATCGTTTTCGACTTCGGGACCCATAGGCATGATAAATCGTAAAAACAAAAAGCTGTTTGAGAGTTTGAGAAGCAAACTCGAGTTCTTTTTGTTTCGATTTTCATGACGGAATGGGTGAAGAAGAAAAGGCAGGCTAGCGTTTTTTGTTTCTTTTTTGGGCAATGCAAAAAAGAAAGGAATAATATGAAAAGTATAAATTATATCAAGCATTTGAATGGGGTATTTCACCACTTCTCCAAAGACCATAGGCTCAATTCAACCCACATAAGCCTTTACATGGCACTATTTCAATTATGGAACAGCAACCGCTTTGTAGACACCTTTTACGTGAGTAGAGAAGAAGTTATGGAATACGCCAAAATAGGCTCAAAATCCACCTATCACAGATGCATCAAAGAACTAAATCACTGGAATTACATCGTCTATTTTCCATCCCACAATCCATTCAAAGGGTCAAAAATAAAGATGCTCAAATTCGAGACAACCTCTGGACAAGTAGAAGTCAACTACAATACCAAAATCGAGACAAGCAATGGACAAGCAGTGGTACCTATATATAAACATATACAAACATTAGAAAACAGTAAAAACAATAATAAACGGGAAATTTTAAAAAATTCAAATGTTGAAGATTTTGAAAACGAAAACAAACAACCCCCAACAGTTCCAAATACGGACAACCTAAAAACAACCAAAAACAAAAATTATAACGAACCCCTTTAGCCATCCGCGAAGTCAAAGTAAATAGCTTGTCAGTTCGAGTCCCCTCAAAGAGGGCGTATCGAGAACCTAACGAAATTTCAAATGCACAACAATCCACACATCATCATCGAAAAAGGGGTAGAGTACCACCTCGGCACACTGCACGGCGACACCATTCAATACGACTTTCAAAAAATGCTAATCTACCTAAACCACAAAGGCAAATTACTCTTCGGTAAAAACTTCAAAATTTACGAAGAAGATGAGGTAATCCTGTTCAAGCTTTGTATATATCTCATCAAGGACCACGAATATTGCGCCAAATTTAACATCGACCCCAATAAAGGAATTCTTCTTTCAGGACCAGTAGGTTGTGGTAAAACAAGCCTAATGAAATTATTGCATCACATCGTCCCACACCAAAAACCCTACGAAGTCATTCCAGCACGCAATATCACATTTTCCTTCAACAACCAAGGCTATAAAACAATAGAAGAATACGGCAACACCAACTACTACTGCTTCGACGACCTAGGAGTTGAAACAACCGGAAGGCATTTCGGTAAAGACTGCAATGTGATGGGAGAAATCATCCTCTCCAGATACGACCTCTACCTAAAAAACAAAACCAAAACCCACGCCACCACCAACCTAAACGCCCAAGAACTCGAAGATCGTTACGGCAACCGGGTCCGTTCAAGAATGCGTCAACTCTTCAATTTAATTGCCTTTGAAGAAAAGAGTGCGGATAAACGAAAATAACTCACACCACCGACACAACACCACCTCAATACCCACAAAACTCCATCAATAAACAAAGGTATAGTTTACCCACGTTTCTTGAACGAAGGTGAAAAATTCAAAAAAACGCCCTCGTTAAGAATGTTTCCTTTTGCATATTCCGTAGTAAACACCAAATTAAACTTTGGCAAAAAATGTTAAGATTTGCCAAAACTTAACGGATATTTTATCGCAAATATCTTATTAAAAAATAATTTACGATTGTTATTTCAATCAAAAATAGTATATTTGTCTGTAATAACAAACATTTTGGTTATGAATAAGAAAAAGCAAATACTCTTTCCAAAACATCAAGATATTTTAAAACAAATGGGAGAGAATTTAAAACTGGCTCGTAAGAGAAGAAAACTGACTCAAGAACAAGTGGCCGAAAGAGCGGATATTGTTAGAAGCACACTGTATCTCATTGAAACAGGTAGTCCAAGTGTGACGATAGGCGCCTATTTCAATGTGCTACGAGTATTGGGTCTGCAAGACGATTTTCTAAAACTTGCTGCAGACGATGAATTTGGAAGAAAACTCCAAGACCTAGATTTATTATAAAATAAGCGTTAGTTCGAGTGTCACGCTTTTGCGTGAAGTATCCAGAACATCAAACTAGAATATAAAATGGCATTAGGAAAACAAGACATATACATATACGCTCATTGGAAAGGCTTGGAGAAACCTGAATTAATAGGCATCTTGTCAACATTGGCCGCCAAAGGGAAAAAGGCCTTTAGTTTTGAGTACGACAAAACCTGGTTAAAGTCCAAACAGCAAATGTTGCTAGACCCGGACATACAATTCTATGGTGGTCCGCAATACCCAAACAATAAAGAAAATTTTGGAGTGTTTCTAGACAGCATGCCCGATACTTGGGGGCGAACTTTAATGAAACGCAGAGAAGCACAGCAAGCAACAGAAAAAGGAGAAAAAACAAAAACGCTTTATGAAATTGATTACTTATTAGGCGTATATGACGAAAGTCGTATGGGAGCGTTACGGTTCAAAACAGATCCACAAGGGCCTTTTTTAGACGATGATAAACAAAATCCAACACCTCTTTGGTCTTCCATTAGAGAACTACAAGAAGCAGCAAAGAATTTTGAGAACGATGACGATAATGAGGAAACAAAAAAATGGCTGGCAATATTAATGGCTCCAGGCTCATCATTGGGAGGCGCAAGACCAAAAGCCAATATTTTGGATGATAACAATGAATTATGGATAGCCAAGTTCCCTTCCAAAAATGATACGATAGATAAAGCAGCTTGGGAATACCTCGCATATCAATTAGCAATACAAGCAGGCATCCATATGGCACCATCTAAAATTGAAAATATTTTAGGCAACTATCATACATTTTTCACCAAGCGATTTGACCGAGCGGAAGGCGGACGAATCCTCTTTGCATCAGCTATGACGATGACGGGCAACAATGAAGATACCATTCGCGATAACCCAGCAAGCTATTTAGAACTGGCAGAATTCATTCAAAATTATGGAGCGATGGTCAATGATAATTTGGAGCAACTATGGCGTAGAATAGTCTTTAACATTGCCATCTCCAATACCGACGACCATCTCCGAAACCACGGATTCATTTTAACAAGTCAAGGATGGATCCTATCTCCAGCATATGATATTAATCCATCCATAGACAAAGAGGGTTTGGCACTTAATATCGATATGGATAATAATGCATTGAATTTTGAATTAGCGAAAAATGTAGGAGAATTTTTTCGGTTAGATGGTAAGCAAATGGATAAAATCATAAAGGAGGTAGTGTCAGTAGTGACAACTTGGAAAGAGGTTGCTAAAGAAATTGGTATTCCCAACAAAGAACAACAATTAATGAGTAAAGCATTTAATGTTTAAGAATGAAAAAACTAACCAGATTATTAGACTCTGTTTTTTAGTAATAGCTTTTTCTAAAATTTCTCCCCTAGGATTATTTTTTTCATCCCTTAATAGCTATTACGTTTAATCAGCGTGTTCAATTTCCAGCCCACCTCCGGCACATGCTCATTCCTTCGTTCCGTGCCTCCACTCATTCATTCCCAAGAGCCTCCAGTTCCCCGCAGTACTAGCAGTAATGACAATTATAATTACATGTTTTAAAGTTGTCATTGCGGTCATTACTGCCAGTACTTTTAGCCTTTGCCCTCAAATCCGTACAAAATCAAATCCGTCTTCCCCACAATCTTCAGTACAAAACTTGAAAATCTAGGAGGGCAGGTAATAAGGTGTTCGTCAGTCGTTCCATTTTGTTCCATAAAACATATCTGCAAGCCACCTATCATTTTCAAGTGTCATTGCGAATGTAGTGAAGCAACCTCACATTTATGAATACTTTGTTCTTAAAACGGCTTGCATATACCATAAATAGCACCACTGCGGCGACACGTCCTCGTTGGTGCTATTTATTTGTTTTATTCCACACATTCTCTCCTTCCTCAACCGCAGCTACTCTTGTACCCAAACCCAATAAGGTTTCGCTGCGTGAGCGTTTTTATTGGGTACAACCGCTGCTTCACTTTATGCGAGCCTGCGGGTCGCTTCGGGCAAAACCCACAGTAATTCCGTTTTCAATTTAAAACTTGAGTCTTTCATTTACCTTTCGTGCTCATTTAATATTCCGAACATATAAAACTGTGGGTCTGCGGGTGTCACATTTTTTGAACCTCTCAAGTTTGCAAATAAGATAGCCCCATCATCGCGAAAGGGGGAACATCTTTTATTTGCACCATACTTTTGCTTGCATTGTATATTTTGAGTCTTCAAGGGCTATCCTATTTTGCAATGTGTCCACAAGAGCAACTCATTCAGTCAGCCAATTCCATCCAGCGCTTAATCGTTTATACATTCCGGGGTTGCCTTCCATAATTTTGAAAATAAGGTCACCTCAACATATTAATATCATCAAATTCCTTATTTACCTCAAGCAGGGCAATCCCAGAATGAAAACGATTCCCAAGCCTTCCATTGGTCTCCTTCATTCCTTGCACTTGCCCTAACTTGAATATTTCGGATATTCCATGAAAATACGTCTGGGTACATTGTTAAAATCAAAAAAATGCGCCACCCTTGCGGTAAACCGTAGGTGTGGTACGCCCTTTTGCAGAAATATGCAACGGGCTATTTACCACACCACCCTCGCTCAACTCGCAGCCGGCTCGCGCCTTTTAGATTACCTGCTGAAGAAAAACTATATTAAAAAAATAATAAAAGTCAAACTGAATCCGATTGAGTAAAAAATTAAAAACTCAAACATAGAGCAAAGGTACAGGCGTGCGGATGCGAGAGCCACAAGGGTGCGCTTCGCCTGATGAAAAAAATCTCCACCCTCACTTTTTTTACAATTTAAAATTTAAGCAGATAAAACTGTAGACTGCCACTGAACACTGTAGACTGAAAATCGGGTAGTATTTTTTCCACAGCCCTTGCACCAATCGCACCGTCCTGTGAAAAAAAGCACTATGTTCAAGTTATTATATAGCGTCCGTTTAGGTAGCCGGTGGTTACTGGCGGGCATACGTACATCGGGCAGTCCATTCCATTTAGGTGTTCATCACGTTGGCTTTAAAGAGTACACGGTGCGCATCTTTTGGTTAGAATGCTGTCTTTCAGAGCTCCCTTTTTAGGGGGCTTTTTTTTAATCGTTTCTGAAGAAAAACAATATTGATTTTGATGTCAATATTTAGGATGATGAAACGAAAAAGCCCAGGATAATTCTGGGCTTTTAAGTGCTATTAATCATCGTTTGAAAAGTTTCTTTGCCAAACACTTCAAAAGCATCGAGGCAATAAAACTGGCAATGGCTCCGACGAAGGCCATAATCACAGTAACGATGAGGTCATCGGGTCGGATATTGGGGACTACAGCAAAAACAGTACCTCCGACCATACTGATTTTGTCATTGAAAGTGAACGACATCTTTAAAGGTCTTCATCATCTTGAGAATCTACTTCAGTATCCTCACTTTTTACCACAGCTTGACTTACAGCGGTGGCCACAGTACCAGCGACGGTCAAATAAGTGGCGACGGTCACCACAATGGCCGGAAATGAAATCGGTGCAGCAATCACGGCACCACCGACAGCTGCCAAGGCAATACCAATATTTCTCAAAGTCTTAAAGAATTTCGGGGTCGGTTGTTTATAACGGTCTACAATGTTCATGGTTTACAGATTTAATGGTTAATGAAATACTTTCTTTTCGGTCCTGGGCTTGATGCACCAAGGACAATAATTTTTGCAATGCCGGTCGCGATTGAGTGCCTTTTCCAATGCCCGTTAAAACCAAGACTGGAGCAATACAGCCTTCCAGTTCCGCTAAAGCATCATTGGCAGGATGGATGAGGATTAAATTCCGTTTCTCGACACCTTTCAACAATAAATGATGCTGATGATTTGGTGAGTACCTCGGTACAACTTCATAAACACCTTCTGGAATACAGGAGATGCTTCTTTTGTTCTGTTTCCACGGCAATTCAATCGTATGGCATAAAAATGATTGAGAGCAAAAGAGAGTACCAATGGTACCCTCTTTAAAATAAGCTCTCTCAAGCACCAATTCCATGATTATGGAGTATCAATTCCAACAACTCCCAAAGCGTTGAATGCGCCATTCTTTAGCGGATACATCTGCCCATTGACCTCTTGGAAAAATTCCAACCCAACTACTTCGAAGATTGGAAGAGTAGAGTTCGCCGTGAAGTTGGCTGTCAAGGTAATAGGGGCAACGTCAGAGCTGTCCTAAATCAAAATGGCAGTGGATTCACTTCCAAAAACATGTGACTCATTATCGAAATCTAATTCGACACCTCCCACAGAAAGTCTAAAATGGGTTGTTCCAGCTGGGGCTGCAATATTGTTCAATGCCACAAATGCTCCAAAATCCACGACCGCTGTGCCAGCAACACGGTCAATGACAGGTGTGTAATCAACGAATAGCAAGGAAGAAAGTTTTCCATTGATGTTGAATTCAAAGCCACTCATAAGAAGTAAATTTCCACTTGCTGGACTTCGGTCACCACGCTCATTAATGACATCCGATTTTATAACTTCCATCATTTTTTGAGTCAAACGGCTGGTAACACGTTTGTCAGAAGCCTTTTGCATCAGGTTTCGCAATGCCACTCTGATAAGTTTTCCGCCCTTTCCAGCGCGTCCAATTTCAGACCCATTTTCACGCGTTCTCTGAAACGCAGGATCATTCGCTATCCCGATTGGCATCCACGCCGCCTTTTTCGCGTGCTAAATGGCCATCAGACGTTTTGTAAAAGGAAATACCACCAATAGTTCCTTTAAGTTTAATAATTCCGGTTTGTTTTGCCATAATTCAATAATTTTTTGATTATGAAGCAAATCAAGTTAGATTTGTTTGAGGAATTAAATTTGAAATGTCATCTAATCCGAATATGTCATTTTCTGCCAATTGTTCATATATTGATGTAGTATAGATCATAGGTAGATAAAGCATACATAAAGTATTAAAATGAAGATTGTAAGAGTTTGTATATTCCCTAAAGACATACATTGCATCACTGGAAGGAGTGAGCGCTATGGTAGGAAGCTATTACATGAGATTAGGGAACATTTTGATAAAGAACCACACCAATTTATCACGGTGGAAGAATTCGCTGAATATACCGGCATAAAGCAGGAAACAATCAATCAATATTTAGCTTCAAATTCATAAGATTTGGTGTGCTTTATATTGTTCTGAACCTCCGAAAACACTATATTTGTATATCGAAAGTTCAGAAAATCAAATCATTGCAAGTCAACTGAAAAGTTAACATATCGGTTAACACATTTTACAAGGCATCCACAACCATCGATAAATACTCACATAGGAGTATGAGGTTTGAATCCCTCCGTGCGAATGAGAAAAATCAACGTATTGGTACAATTTTAAAAGTAGAACGAGATCAAAGATTAAATTAAAGAAAAAGAAATAGGTAAAAAAAATTATCTTTCAAGTTTCATTTTTAAAACCTCCATATCCTCACTAACCTTTCGCTCTATTACTCGAGCGTAAATTTGAGTAGTGGCAAGCTTGGTGTGGCCCAAAAGTTTCGAAACTGTTTCCATCGGAACACCGTTGGATAAAGTGACCGTCGTTGCGAAAGTATGTCTTGCCATGTGAAATGTTATATTCTTCTTGATTTTACATAGATCTGCAATTTCCTTCAAATAACTATTCAACTTTTGATTGGATAAATTGGGAAGTAATTTCCCCGAATATAATGTTCTAGGGTGATTCTTATATTTATTAATGATCATCTCTGCTTTTTGAAGTAAGGGGATTTTATAGGGAACTCCAGATTTATTCCTTTTGGACATGATCCATTTATTGCCATCTATGCCTTTAACAATATGATCAGAGGTCAATTCCATGATGTCAGCGTAGGATATCCCCGTATAACAGCTAAAAACGAACAGAGCTCTGACCGTTTGAAGCCTTTCAATAGTGGTTTTCAGGTTTTCGATAGCCAATAGTTCCTTATCAGTTAGATAATCTCTGTCCGTTTTCTCCAATTTCATCTGATATCTTTGAAATGGACGGCTTTCGATCCATTCAATGTCATGGGCCATTCTGGTCATTTTCTTGAGTCTTTGGATGTGTTTCATAACGGCGTTGTTTCCTATTTTCCCCTGATAATGTTTGGGTTTGTAGGCTCTAAGAAAGCTTTCGAATCCTAATACAAAGGCATAGTTTAAATCCTGAAGATAGATGTCTGTAGACTTAAAGGCTTTTTTGACATATTCCAGAATATATTTTTGGCTCGTCCTATAGTGGCATAAAGTTTTCTCAGAAAGTTTGTTTTCCATAAGATCATTGTGGTATTTAAATAAATCTCTCATGGAATGGCAAGCCTTGTCTTCGCCTAAAAATCGTGCCTTTACCAACTGCGCCGTGACCACGCGGTGCTGAGTCTTCAATTCGCGATAGGTTTGAATTAAACTGGTTTTGGTGTCGTCGAGAAAAAGATTGATCTGTCGTGCAGTGGTGCCATGACCTTTCATCCTCTGGTATTTGGAATTCCAGCGGTCAATGTTGATCTTTTGGTTGAGGCTTACGTTCGCCTTTTTTCCGTTAATGGTGATTCGCGCATAGATGTTCGATTCATTATTTACGGCTCTGGACGTGTAAATCCAGAAAAGAATTGAAAATGTTACAGAAGTTTTCATAGTTGTCGTCTTAATTGTTAAACAAAATTGAGACGAAAGTCAAATCAACTAGATACTGTATGAGTATAAATATAAGTCACTTTTTTGACATGTTGACGAATGTTGACGATTTAAAAAGCGATGTTGACGAATTGTGAACTAATTAGATGATATAATTTGATATCAATTGAATTAGCTAAAAAACGAAAACCTTGCCAATCAGACGATTAGCAAGGTTTTGTTCTTAATTGGTATCTCTACCAGTGACCCGACTGGGGCTCGAACCCAGGACCCTAACATTAAAAGTGTTATGCTCTACCAACTGAGCTATCGAGTCATTTCTTCAATGAGGGTGCAAATATAAAAGGTTTTATTAATATTCAAACCCTTTTTTTGAAAATTTTTTTGTTTTTTTGCCAAGCCATTGGCTATGTTTTTAAGAATCAATTTATAAGCTGTTTTATGAGTATTGTTTTAATTGGATATATGGGGTCTGGAAAATCTTCAGTAGGTAAGAAACTATCAGAAATGGTCAATTTCAAATTTATTGACTTGGATGATTATATTGAAGAAAAAGAGAAGTTAAGCATAGCACAGATTTTCGAAACCAAAGGTGAAATCTATTTTAGGAAAAAAGAACATTTGTATTTGCAGGAGGTTTTGGAGCTTAGGGATACCATCCTGTCACTTGGGGGTGGAACACCGTGTTATGGCAGCAATATGGACACCATTTTGAAGGCTGAGGGCGTACATAGTGTCTATTTGAAGAGTTCAATCCCAAATCTTGTCAGAAGATTGAATCCTGAAAAAGCACAGAGACCCGTGATAGCACATCTTAAATCAGATGAAGAGTTGACCGAGTTTATTGGGAAACATCTTTTTGAACGTTCTTTTTATTACAATCAGAGCAATCAAACCGTCGTCACGGATGGTAAAAATATTGAGACGATTGCAGAAGAGATTGTCGCTAATTTATTTTAAATAAGCTTCATAGGCTTTCCCGGTTAAAATGACTTCTACATGTTCATGTAGTGAGGTGGAAAGGGAAATGCCTTTAAAATCGGCTTTTACTGGGAATTTCTTATGGTTTCTATTGACAAGTACCGCCGTTTTGAATTGTTGTAAGGGGACATCCAGAAAATGCTTCACGCCATAAATGAGTGTGCTCCCTGAGTTCAGGACATCATCAATAAGAACGATGGATTTGTTCTTATAATCTGATGCAGGGATAGAGGTGGTAATAGGGGTGAGGGGATTTTTCTTATCGATGGTCACCCTGCACAGCACCGATTTTAAATCGGAGATTTTATCCAAATTGGATTTCAGTTTCTCTGCAAGGATATACCCGTTGGAATCAATTCCTGCTAAAATAACTTCAGTGCCATCCACATTGCTCTCATAAATCTGATAGGCAATGCGTCTTATTTTATGGTTGATTTCCTGATGGCTTAGTATGGTTTGTTTTGACGTTGTCATTTTTGGTTCTTGTTTTTTCAAAGATAAATAAAGCGTTCTTTTTAATCGTCATCATTGGTCTCATAAAAATCATCAATATCCCGTCGGTCTTTTTTGGTGGGCCTGCCCACACCTTTTTTTCGATAATAATCTTTGGAAAATTTTAAGAGCTCTTGGGCTTCAAAGGCTTCTTTAGGCGTCGTATCCTTTATGTAAATGTCCACTAGTTTTGCGCCCACACGGCTTGGGGGAATATCGTTGACGATAAGTTGATAATTGATTTGATTTTTCCGTAATTCTACCTTGTCGGTAGCATAAACTTCCCGGCTGGGTTTGGCTGCCTGTCCGTTAATTTTGATGTGCCCTTTTTTGCAAGCTTCTGTGGCAAGGGTGCGTGTTTTGTAGTATCGGACACACCAAAGAAATTTATCGATTCGCATAGTTTAATTTTTAAATCTACGTTAATGTTGTTGTGCAAACATATTATATTGTCGTATCTTGCCGGCAAAAATAAGCAATATTGAATCATTCTTTGCCAGCCCATTTTGTTTGCTCAATTTAATGATTTTTAAGTGTATTGTGTTTTGCTTTTGAAAATGAATAAAATTAAATTGATGAAATTAAAAACCTACGTCCTATCAACTTTATGTTTTTTAGCCCTTCTGTCTTCTTGTAATAAAGACGATGACAATTCTATAGATCTGATTCCAGAGCGGGACCGTACTGAGCAACAAGTGGCCGATTTTGACTCCTTGCAGAAGTATCTGAATACTCACTATTATAACCGTGCAACTTTTTTAGAGCCTGGAGACCATAGTATTTCTGAGCTGATTATTAAGGAATTGCCTAAAGATGACAACGGTAATTATTTGGACATGCCGGATCCTGAGAACAATCAAATGTTAAGTGTGGCGGTGGATATTGACAATCCAAAAACAACAACATATCAAGAAGTAGAATACCAATTTTATATTTTAGAGCTTAATGAAGGTGGGGGAGAAAATCCAAATTTCTCAGATAATGTGAGGATGAACTACAATGGATTTCTTCCTAACGGAACTTCCTTCGATGGTACCGTTACACCAATAGAATTTGATCTGATGACTTTGATTCCTGGTTGGAGGGAGGTTGTTCCTGAATTTAAAACAGCTGAAGGATTTGTTGAAAACGGAGATGGTACCGTAACCTATAATAATTATGGACTTGGAGTCATGTTCTTGCCTTCTGGTTTAGGTTATTACGGAAGCCCGACATCGGTAAGTATTCCATCTTACTCCAATTTGATTTTCAAGTTTGAATTATATCAATATGAAATCAATGACCATGATGGTGATGGCATTCCTTCATATATGGAAGATTTGGATGGAGATAAGAACCTGTATAATGACGATACCGATGGTGATGGTATTCCTAACTTTTTGGATCCTGATGATGATGGCGATCGTATATTGACCAAAAATGAGATGACCAGACAAACCTACACGGTTGATACTAATAATGGTGAACAGGAACCTGCGCTTGCCGAGCATGAGTTTTTAAGAAGTCGCACTGAAACTAATGGAATCGTTACTATCAAAACCTTGAAGTATGTAGATTCTGATGGGGACGGTGTTTGGGATCATCTACAAAAAGATGTTAAAAAAGATTACAGTATTGATGATTAGGTAAAAAGTGCCCTGATACTTCGGGAGTAAATATAAAAAAGGCTATCGTTTTTATGCGATAGCCTTTTTTGTTGTTTATAGAGCAAATGATATGCCTAAGATCAATTGTTCAGGTCTTGTGTCAATCCTGCTTTCAGGGATGCCAAAAGTAGCTTGGTTCTTGCTCAAGCCTTTTTCGTAGCGCAAATCTACACCAAATCCGTTGAAATTAAGTCCGATACCAAAATTTAGCCCGACGGTAAAGTCATTTTCAATGTCGTTAATGGTGATACCCTCAAATTCAGAGTCGATAATGTATTGTAATGATGGACCTGCAAAAACACTGACAGGGCCTAAAACCTTCACGCCAAATAACATGGGTGCATCTATTTTTTTCATTTTAAAAGCATTATTACTGTATTCGCTCTTGGTTTGGGTATAGACCAATTCTGGCTTAAAATAAAATCGGTCTCCAATTTTACCGTACAAGCCCACATGGAATCCAACGTTTTTGTCAGGACTTTTGGCATTGGCTTCAATAGATTCGAAGTAATCGCCATTCCCGTTATAGTTTAAACCTGCTTTGATTCCAAATCCGTCGCCATTTTGGGCAGTCGTGGAAAAGGTAAATGCCGCAATGGCAAAACCTGCCAATACCAAATTCCTCCTCATGCCATGTTTACTTTTGAACTGTTCTTGAAATTTTTTTAAGATTTTCATAATTATCGTTTTTAAGTTTGATGTTCGATATAATCAAAAACGCTGCCAAACAGGAATTATTTTGAGTTGGCCCTTTTTTTAGTGAAGCCCAAAACTTAAAAGCGAAGCGCATTAAGTTTTGATGGCTGAACTAATTCCGCAGAAATGCGGGATCCAAGCCCCTGTCTGCCGACAGGCAGGCAAAACTTAAAAGCGAAGCGCCTTAAGTATTGATGGCTTTAATGAAAGCTATCGAGAATTAAAGAATTCTTTAGTTCGAACCTGTTTAAATTTAAATTCTCCTCCTTTCAAAGGAGGAGTGGCTTCTGCTTCCTTAGAGAAGCAGGAGTCGAGGTGGTTAAAAATTACAGAAACCAAATTCAATTCTACATCCCTGATTTTCTGATTTCATTCGCTTTATTATAGACTTTTATAGTTTTAAAAACCCTTCCGTCTTTAAGCTCTATGCTGAGCTTAAATCCACCTTCCCTTAAAAAGGGAAGGAATTACTTGATCCTGACTTGTTTAAAAAGGAAGGATCATAAAAAAAGGCTTTCTTTATAAAAAAGAAAGCCAATTCTGATATTGAAATTCTATTAAAGTGAAAAGTTGAAATATAGAACTTCTAAATTATAATTCACTTACTTTTTTCTTTTAACCACTTTTTGAGCTGCTTTAATGATGGAAGCACTATTTAAGCCGTACTTTTCCATTAATTGCGCAGGCGTACCAGATTCTCCAAAAGTATCTTGTGTAGCCACAAATTCTTGTGGTGTAGGATGGCTCAAAGCCAAAACACGAGCAACGCTCTCGCCTAATCCGCCAAGATAGTTGTGCTCTTCAGCCGTTACTACGCATCCGGTTTTTTTAACGGATTTTATAATGGCTTCATCGTCCAAAGGTTTGATCGTATGGATGTTGATGACTTCTGCAGAGATACCTTGTTCGTTTAGAGTTTTTGCAGCTTCAAGAGCTTCCCAAACCAAATGGCCGGTAGCAACGATGGTCACATCTGTGCCTTCCGTTAATTGTACTGCTTTTCCAATTTCAAACTTTTGGTCTTCTGCAGTAAAATTAGGTACTGAAGGGCGTCCAAAACGCAAATAAACTGGACCTTGGTGCTCTGCAATGGCGATCGTGGCCGCTTTGGTTTGGTTATAATCGCAGGTATTGATGACGGTCATTCCCGGCAACATTTTCATCAATCCGATATCTTCTAAAATCTGGTGGGTGGCACCATCTTCACCAAGTGTCAAACCAGCGTGCGAGGCACAAATCTTGACGTTTTTGTCCGAATAGGCCACACTCTGTCTGATTTGATCGTAAACACGACCGGTTGAAAAGTTAGCGAAGGTTCCCGTAAAAGGAATTTTTCCACCAATGGTTAAACCAGCAGCCATTCCGATCATATTGGCTTCGGCGATTCCTACTTGAAAGAAACGCTCTGGATGGTTCTTTTTAAAATCGTCCATTTTTAACGAGCCAATCAAATCGGCACAAAGCGCAACAACCTTGTCGTTGGTTTGTCCCAATTCTGTCAATCCCGCTCCAAATCCTGAACGTGTGTCTTTATTTCCTGTATTTGTGTATGTTTTCATAGTAATGCCCGCGAAAGTGGGTATCTGTTTAATTAATTCTTTGATTTTTAATAATCCTTCCTGTTTTGTCCTGAGTCCATTCTAAAAGGATTTTTATAGGTGATATTAAATTGTCATTCATTTTATTTGCTGCCAACTGTTTACTGTAAACTGTCGACTGCTGACTGTCAACTAATTAATAATCCCCCAATGTCTCCGCATTCTGTTCCAATCCGATGGCCAATTGCTCATCGTTTGGTGCTTTTCCATGCCAGGCGTGGGTGTGCATCATAAAATCAACACCATTGCCCATAACCGTTTTTAAAAGAACGCAAACAGGTTTTCCTTGTCCTGTTTTTGATTTGGCAATCGCCATTCCTTTTAAGATGGCTTCTATATTGTTACCTTGTTCGATTTCTACTACAGTCCATCCAAAGGCCTGAAATTTATCTTTAAGACTGCCCATTGGCAAAACATCATCAGTTGATCCGTCAATCTGCTGTCCGTTAAGATCTATGGTAGAAATGAGGTTGTCCACATTGTTTCCTGCGGCATACATGATCGCTTCCCAGTTTTGGCCTTCCTGAAGTTCACCATCCCCGTGCAAACTGTAGATCAAATGCGAATCGTTGTTCAGTTTTTTTGCTTGTGCAGCACCGATGGCCACAGACATGCCTTGGCCCAAAGAGCCTGAAGCTACGCGAACGCCAGGTAGACCTTCATGTGTGGTTGGGTGCCCTTGTAAGCGAGAATCAATCAATCGGAACGTGTTTAATTCCTCTACAGGAAAATAGCCTGCTCTTGCCAATACGCTGTAAAATACAGGGGAGATGTGTCCGTTTGAAAGGAAGAACAGATCTTCGCCTATCCCATCCATATCAAAAGTGTCCTTTCTATCCATGATCTCATTATAAAGCGCTACAAAAAATTCTGCGCAACCTAATGAGCCTCCTGGATGTCCAGAATTCACCTTGTGTACCATACGGAGAATATCTCTGCGTACCTGTGTTGTTAAATCTTCTAATTGTTGTGTGTTTGACATTTTCTAAAAGTTAGTTTTACGCTGCAAAAGTAGTCTTTTAAACCCCCGAAACAAAGTTCAAATTGGCGCACTTATTAACGAATGTTGCTGTTTTGCTAACAATTACATATCTGATATTTATAGGACCTTTTTTGACCGAATTCCATTTGAAAATTTATGAACAGGGTAGATTTTTGAAACTTTTATCAAGAGGCCCTTATCTTAATTGCGGCATTGTTTATCTTTGCCAGCCTAATACAATTTTTAAAATATAACAACATCTTCCTTCAGCCTGAAAATTTTCAATTTGAATTAAAAAAGATGTAGGTTTGCCACGTATGAAATTTGAATTAAAAGGAAAAGACCCTCAGAGCAAGGCGAGAGCAGGAGCGCTTACTACAGATCATGGCGTTATTGAAACGCCTATTTTTATGCCAGTGGGTACGGTAGGTTCCGTAAAGGGCGTACACCAAAGAGAACTTAAAAATGATATCAATGCAGATGTCATCTTGGGCAATACCTATCATTTGTATTTGCGTCCGCAAACAAGAATTCTCGAACAGGCTGGAGGCTTGCATAAGTTTATCAATTGGGACCGTAATATTTTGACGGATTCTGGTGGATATCAGGTCTATTCATTATCTGCAAATAGGAAAATTAAGGAGGAAGGTGTCAAGTTTAAATCGCATATTGATGGCAGTTATCACACGTTTACACCAGAAAATGTGATGGAAATCCAACGAACCATTGGTGCCGACATCATCATGGCCTTCGACGAATGTACGCCTTATCCATGCGATTATAATTATGCCAAAAGATCCATGCACATGACCCATCGCTGGTTGGACCGATGCATCAACCATTTGGAGAAGCTTCCGTTCAAATATGGCTACGAACAAAGCTTTTTCCCGATTGTCCAAGGCAGCACCTATAAAGATTTACGTATGCAATCGGCCGAATACATTGCCAATGCTGGGGCGGTCGGGAATGCTATTGGCGGATTGTCAGTAGGAGAACCGGCTGAAGAAATGTATGCCATGACAGAAGTGGTCTGTGATATCCTTCCAGAGGAAAAACCACGCTATTTAATGGGCGTTGGTACCCCAATCAATATTCTTGAAAATATTGCGTTAGGTGTGGATATGTTTGATTGCGTCATGCCAACGCGTAATGCCAGAAACGGTATGCTCTTTACTGCTCACGGATCGATCAATATCAAAAATAAAAAATGGGAAGCAGATTTTTCTCCTTTGGATGAGATGGCCATGACCTATGTGGATACAGAGTATTCCAAAGCGTATTTGCGTCATTTGTTTAGCGTCAATGAGCGTTTGGCCATGCAGATTGCCACGATTCACAACCTCGGATTTTATTTGTGGTTGGTCAGGGAAGCCAGAAAACATATCTTAGCGGGAGATTTTAGAGCCTGGAAAGATATGATGGTGAAGCAAATGGATAAACGGTTGTAAGTTCAGAGTTCCCGTCTTTGCCAAGGTTCCGGACGGACGGGCAGGGTTCAGGATTAGCAATTTAATGCTTAAAAATTGTTTTTAGGAACAAAGAATAAAGAACAAAGAACAAAGAATAAAGAATAAAGAATAAAGAATAACAATACCCAATAGATCAGACTTTGAAAATTCTTGATTGGTACATATTAAAACGATATCTCTTCACTTTTTTGATGATGCTATTGCTGTTTATCCCCATCGGAATTACAGTCAATCTTGCTGAAAAAATTGGTAAAATCTTAGAGAATAAAGTACCGTTTGGAGAAGTAGCCCTGTACTATCTCAATTTTACCATCTACTTTGCCAATTTATTGTTTCCCATATTTTTATTTCTATCCGTTATTTGGTTTACTTCCAAACTTGCCAACAACACAGAAATTGTCGCTTTTTTGAGCTCGGGAGTTTCCTTTTCGCGTTTTCTTAGGCCATATATTATTGGTGCAACCCTTGTTTCTTTATTCGCCATGATCCTGGGGTTTTATTTGGCACCTATCGCAAGTCAGGGGTTTAACGAATTTACCTATAAATATTTGAAAAGCGCTAGGCATCAAGATCCAGGTCAAAATATTTTTAGGCAGATCAATGATACTGATTTAATATTTGTGAGCAGTTTTGATAAGATCCAAAAAACGGGCTATAACTTTACCTTGGAACATATTGAGGGCAACGAATTGAAATATAAGATGTTTGCGAATTCAATTCGCTATTCAGAAGCCGATAGTACCTATAAATTATTTAATTATTATAAACGGACTATCACGGACAACGGTGATATTATTGAAGCACAACGACAACTCGATACCGTTCTTCCATTTGATTTGGAAGATTTAATGCCGGTCAATTATATTGCAGAAACAAAACCTTACTCTGAATTGGTAGAATTTATAGATAAGGAGAAGGCTCGGGGCTCTTCAAATATTGGTCGCTATGAAATTGTAAAATATAAAAAATGGAGTTTACCTGTTTCCGTTTTTATTCTGACCATAATTGCTGTGGCCGTATCTTCCATTAAGCGAAGAGGTGGGATGGGTTTTAACTTGGCTTTTGGTATCACAACTGCCATGGTTTATGTGTTTTTTGATAAGGTTTTTGGCGTATTGGCCGAACAATCTGATTTCTCACCAATAATCGCTGCATGGCTTCCAAATTTGGTTTTTGGTATTTTAGCGATCTTTCTCCTTTACAATGCAAAACGCTAAGCTCAAGAATTACCTGCATCTACATATCTTAGTTTTCATCGCTGGTTTTACTGCTATTTTGGGCGAGTTGATTACTATTGGTTCCATCCCATTGGTGTGGTATAGAATGTTGATGGCAGGATTGCTCATGTTTCTCTATATAAAGTTCAAAAAAGTCAAATTAAAGATTGATAAGTCCACGATGCTGAAATTTCTTGCAGCAGGTGTCATCGTCTCTTTACATTGGATTACTTTTTTTGAAGCGATCAAGCAATCCAATATCTCCATTGCACTCGCGATGTTTTCTACGGGTGCCTTCTTTGCTTCTTTTATTGAACCTTTCTTTTATAAAAGACGAATTGTTTGGTATGAAATTATTCTTGGGGTTATGGTCGTTATTGGCGTCTTTCTCATTACACACGGTGAGTTGAGATATATCAATGGTATCATTCTTGGGGTTGTTTCGGCCTTACTGTCCAGTTTATTTGCAGTTATTAACGGCACGTTCATACGGAAATATTCCGCGACGGTCATTTCCTTTTATGAGTTTCTTAGTGGGGTCGCATTTTTGACGCTTTTTATCCTGCTATTTAAAGGAGGATTTGACATCAAATTTTTCACGCTTTCTGCTTCAGATTGGGTGTATCTTTTTTTATTGGCCTCAGTTTGTACGGCCTATGCATTTATTGGAGTGGTTAAAGTGATGAAATTTATCAGTCCATATACAGTGGTCCTTTCTTATAATCTGGAACCTGTTTATGGGATAGCTTTGGCCTTATTGTTATTTCCTGAAACAGAAACCATGGGACCTCAGTTTTACTATGGCGCTTGTTTGGTGTTGCTATCTGTCATGTTGGATGCCGTGTTGAAGAATGTGAATTCCTATAGGGCAAGAAAACGAAAAACACACTAAATCGATTAATCTTTAAGAGTTACTTTGATTATCCGTACCTTTGTATGGCCATCTAATAAATACCTGTTTTTTTCATATTGTAGTTTTACCTGAACGGAAAAAATTACGTAGGTTTGTAGGCTAACTAATAATTAAAACTTAAATTTCTATGGAGTATTTAGAATTTGAGCTTCCCATAAAAGAACTAGAGGATCAGTTGTCAAAATGCCGAGTGATTGGTGAAGAGAGTGATGTTGACGTGACTCAAACTTGTGAACAAATTGAGAAGAAGCTCCTCGCTACTAAGAAAGATATCTATAAAAATCTAACCGCGTGGCAACGTGTTCAATTATCCCGTCATCCAAATAGGCCTTATACCTTAGATCATATCAGGGCCTTATGTGGCGATTCTTTTTTGGAGTTGCATGGAGATAGAAATGTGAAGGATGATAAAGCCATGATTGGCGGATTAGGTAAGATTGGCGATCAGTCCTATATGCTTATTGGGCAACAGAAGGGGTACAATACCAAAACCAGGCAATATCGGAATTTTGGAATGTCAAATCCTGAAGGTTACCGAAAGGCTCTACGTTTGATGAAATCTGCTGAGAAATTTAAAATTCCTGTAGTGACTTTAATTGACACCCCGGGTGCCTATCCTGGTTTGGAAGCTGAAGAACGTGGGCAAGGAGAGGCCATTGCAAGGAATATTTTGGAAATGACCCGTTTAAAAGTGCCAATCATTTGTGTAATTATTGGTGAAGGTGCCTCTGGTGGAGCTCTGGGTATTGGTGTTGGAGACCGTGTGCTGATGATGGAAAATACCTGGTATTCTGTAATTTCTCCAGAGTCCTGCTCGTCAATCCTATGGCGCAGTTGGGAATATAAGGAGCAAGCGGCAGAAGCATTAAAACTTACCGCTCCAGATATGAAAAAGATGAAATTGGTGGACGATATTATTAAAGAACCATTGGGCGGTGCACATACCAATCGAGAGGAAGCTTTTTTGGCAGTTCGGAAAGCAATCGAAAAATCTTATGATGAGCTTAAAAACTTATCACCAAAAGAATTGGTACAAAAACGCATGGATAAATATGCTAATATGGGGGTCTATAAATAACAATCCCCCAATACCTTAACCAAACTCAAAACTGAAGTTAATGGCTTCGGTTTTTTTTGGCCTTATTAACAATATTATAAAGTTATCAACAGTTATATTGTTGATGACCTGTTAAGATTGAAGTGAAACAAAATGGCTTCTTTCTTTACAAATTATTTACTTTCGTATTCATGAAACAACCAAATCAAATACAAGGCTATAAAGTGGACAAAAGCACGATTATTAGCTTAGAAAAAGGGAAAATTCCGCCACAAGCTCTTGATTTAGAAGAGGTTGTTCTCGGGGCCATGATGATTGATAAAAAAGGGGTAGATGAAGTTATCGACATTTTAAGCCCAGAAGCATTCTATAAAGATGCTCATAAACACATCTTTGAGGCCATTTTCAAATTATTTGAAAACAGTGAACCGGTCGATTTATTAACCGTTTCTAGTCAACTCAAGAAAGATGCAAAATTAGAATTGGTAGGTGGCGATTTTTATTTGATATCTTTGACCCAACGCGTGTCTTCCTCGGCACATATTGAGTTTCATGCACGGATTATTCTCCAAAAATTTATACAGCGCAGTTTGATCAAGATTTCAAATGAAATTATTGAAGATGCCTACGATGAAACTAAAGATGTTTTTGATTTGTTGGATCAAGCAGAAGCCAAGCTTTATGAAGTGACCCAAGGAAATATCAAGAAATCTACAGAAACTGCCCAAAGTTTGGTTATTCAAGCGAAAAAGAAAATTGAAGATATTTCCAATAAAGAGGGCTTGAGCGGTATTCCATCAGGTTTTGACAAGCTGGATAAACTGACCTCGGGATGGCAGGAGAGCGATTTGATCATTGTGGCAGCACGTCCAGGGATGGGTAAAACAGCTTTGACCCTTTCTATGGCACGAAATATTGCGGTCGAACATAATATTCCCGTTGCGTTTTTCTCTTTAGAGATGGCTTCGGTGCAGTTGATCACCCGTTTGATCTCTAGCGAAACAGGTCTCTCTTCAGAAAAATTGCGAACGGGAAAACTTGAGAAACACGAATGGGAACAGTTAAATGTTAAGGTAAAGGCTTTAGAGAAAGCACCTTTGTTTATTGATGATACCCCATCGCTTTCTATTTTTGATTTGCGTGCAAAAGCACGTCGTTTGGCGTCACAATATGGCATTAAAATGATTATTATCGATTATCTGCAATTGATGACAGCTGGTGGAAGCCAGAAAGGCGGAAACAGGGAACAGGAAATTTCTACTATCTCCCGTAACCTCAAGGCTCTGGCAAAGGAATTGAGTCTTCCCGTAATTGCCTTGTCACAACTATCCCGTGCGGTAGAGACCCGTGGCGGCAGTAAAAGACCATTATTATCTGATTTACGTGAATCTGGTGCAATTGAACAGGATGCGGATATTGTATCGTTTATCTATAGACCCGAATACTACAAAATTGACGAGTGGGATGATGAAGAACGTTCTCCTACGGAAGGTCAAGCGGAATTCATTGTGGCCAAACATAGAAATGGTGGCTTGGAGAATATCAGGTTGAAGTTTGTTGGACACCTTGGTAAGTTTGATAACCTAGATGATTTTGATACACCATTTGGCGAATTCCACTCTAAAATGAATGCAGCTGCCAATGACAATACCTTTAAGTCGGGTAATTTCCCTTCAGCATCAGATGCATTTGATCCACCTTCAATGGATGATGTCGACGATAATGACGTGCCATTCTAAAACCTTAACTTTTTCTTTAATTTTTTTGAGAGTTTAAGATTATCTTTGCAAGCTGATAATTAGAATTTTACCCATGGACAAAATACGAACAACAAATTTATTATTGCTGGTTATTGTTGTGCCATTGGTTTTTTATTTGCTAAAAATCCTATCGTTTATCTTTATTCCGTTGGTATTTTCCATGTTTATCGCGCTCTTGTTTTTACCCTTGATGCGTTGGTTGGGAAAAAAGGGTGTGCCAAAATATCTCAGTATTTTTATCGTGATTCTTCTTATTTTGATGGGACTGGCTATTACCGCAGAATTGATACACCTGTCCAGTAAACAGATTATGTCATCTGATAGCACTTTTTTCAAGGAAGCTGAAGGTAAGATTAGAGGTTTAAAAGACTCATTGGAAACATTTTTTGGTGTCCAATTGGGGAAAAATGGAAGTATCATGGCTCAATTGGCGGAAACTAAAAATATTGGCTCCGTTGTGGGGTCTATGGGGAGATTCATCAGTATGGCCCTCACAACTGCTTTCTTTACCGTGCTGTGGCTGGCCGAATCCATCAATGTACAGAAATTGTTACATGTTACTTTATTGAAACGAAAACATACCGCGGTCAAAACGTTCCTTAAAATTGAAAATGATTTGATCACCTTCATAAAGGTGAAGTTTCTAGTGAGTTTGGGAACCGGAATCTTCACGGGTCTCGCCTGTGTGTATTTTGACGTGAGTTTTCCAATTTTTTGGGGATTATTTGCCTTTGTGATCAATTTTGTGCAAATGATCGGATCGTTTATTGCCGTGATCAGTTTAACTATTTTTGCCTTTGTGGAATTGGATCCATCAAGCACCTTGTTCTTCTTTATTCTGGCCATCTCGTTAGTTCAGGTTATTTTCGGATCCATTTTGGAACCTATATTTATGGGAAAATCCTTTTCCATCAATATCATAGCTGTTTTGGTGATGTTGATGTTCTGGGGCTATATTTGGGGAATTGCAGGTATGATCATGTCCATCCCAATAACGGTTTTCTTGAAAATTATCCTGGAACAATTCCCAAGTACAAAAATTGTAGCAAGTTTGCTTTCGGGCAAGAATGAGGAATTTTAAAGTGGGATTTATCCAATATTTTCTTAAAGCATTTTAGGGACGCTTAATTTTTGTTTATCTTTCCATTGATAAATTCACTCCCTTTAAATGGAAGTGCGATTAATCATCAGAATCAATTTATCACATCGAACCACAATCTTCATTTATTTTGAAAAAAGCAGTCTGTATCCTTTTTCTTGTTTTTGTTAATGTGCAATCTTTTGCCTCCTACATTCTTATACCTATGGATGCTGAAGGTCAAAAAAACCATCTTAAAGCTTACGGAATGACCTATTGGACACTTGAAAAGCAATTGAAAGTAAAGTGGCTGCTCAATTATAGGGGGGGATCGTTCTTGTTGCCCGACCTTGAAGAAATTCGAAGAGAATGTCAGATTAGAGGCATTTCATTCGAAGTGATTTCAGATGTGAAGACCGAAGAAATCTTGGAGTTTATTGACAGCCCTTCGCAAAATATGGAATCAGTGGTTCTTGAAAAAGCTCCTAAAATCGCCGTCTATTCTCCCAAGGGGAATCCGCCATGGGATGACGCCGTGACTTTAGTGTTGACCTATGCCGAAATACCTTATGAAACTATTTACGATGAAGAAGTATTGAATGATGGGTTGGTACTTTACGATTGGCTGCATCTACACCATGAGGATTTTACCGGACAATATGGCAAGTTTTATAGAACCTACAAATCGGCAGCCTGGTATATTGAAGAAAAAAGACAAGCCGAAGCATTGGCGGCCAAACTAGGTTATGCGAAGGTGTCTGAACAAAAATTGGCAGTGGCCTTAAAAATTAGAGATTATGTGGTTGGTGGCGGATTTATGTTTGCCATGTGCAGTGCCACCGACAGTTTTGACATTGCCTTGGCGGCAGAAGGTGTTGATATTTGTGAGCCGATGTTCGATGGCGATCCTAGTGATCCGAATTATCAGAGCAAAATCGATTATAGTAAAACCTTTGCGTTTAAGGATTTTATTTTGGAAAGAAACCCTAATATCTATGAGTTTTCGTCCATTGATATGACATCCAAACGTCAAATCCCTATGTTGACGGATTACTTTACACTCATGGACTATTCCGCTAAATGGGACCCTATACCGACCATGTTATGTCAAAATCATACGGCTTTGGTAAAGGGTTTTATGGGACAGACGACTTCTTTTACGAGAGAAGAAATCAAATCGAACGTTCTTATTATGGGTGAAAATAAAACCAATGGCGAAGCTAAATACATCCATGGGATCAAGGGAAAGGGCTTTTTTACATTTTATGGCGGGCACGATCCTGAAGACTATACACACAAAGTAGGCGACCCAAAGACTGAGTTGGAGCTACATCCTACATCCCCAGGATACCGATTGATTTTAAATAATGTCTTGTTTCCTGCGGCTAAAAAGAAAAAACAGAAGACCTAATAATAGGATAACATTTTTGTTCAGATCGGAGTTTACATTGGGAAGCCATTATATTTCGAAAATGGATGTTATCCTGCATTCAGAGTAATGCCGCTTTAGATATGGCGCGATAATTGCATAGTTTTAAAAACTTCTTTTGGCGATATGATAATAGATTCTCGCACGGGCAGCGCCTTTTGTTGTCAAATGAGCACTTATAGAACCGTAATATTTCTTACTTTTAAAAAATAAATCGAATTATGTCTACTAAAGAAACTATTCTTAATAAAATTCAAATCCTCATTTCCAACAGTTTCAAGACACCCGAGGAAGCATTTGCATTTTTTGATAACGACAAAGATGGTAAACTTTCCAAAAAGGAAATTGCTGAACTCCTTAAGAAGGCAGAAATTAGCGGCCTGATAAGAGGTTTGGTGACCAGTAAACTTATTGAAGGTTATGATAAGGATGGCGATGGATTGGTAGATTGGAAAGAGTTTAAGGCAGCCATTGATGAAATTAAGGAATAAGTGCTAACATCTCCCATGAATGCTATATTATATTAAACAATTTTTCAAACTATTTTTCGCATCCGTTTTATATTGGTCGTTTGCATTTTGTTTTTTTATCCTCATCAGATATTTGGGTAGAGAGCAGGAGCAGGTTGAGGCTATTGAAGCCAGTAAGGTATATCCGGTTTCTGAATACCTTTTATTTGGAGTGGCTTTAGGGGTTATGGTTGCCATTGTGTATACGATAGTTGAATATATTTTCGATAAATTTCTATCAAAAGCTCTAAACCTGGGCTTGATTCTTCTTATCAAATCGCTTATTTATCTGGTATTTCTTATTTTCTCATTGAGTATTATGGCTTTTTTGGCTGAAGATTATCTCAATATCAATTTCCCAAATCACAGGGGATGGTGGATTTCCAATAAGATATTTTGGATGGTCACCGCCTATTTCATTATTTGTTCTTTGTTATTTTCGTTTTTACGATTGGCCAATGATAAGTTTGGCAAAGGGATCATCTTTAAAATGCTTATTGGTAGGTATAAAAATCCACGTGAAGTGGACCGGATATTCATGTTCCTGGATTTAAAGTCTTCCACATCACATGCTGAGGAGTTGGGGCATTTGAAATATAGCCAGCTCATACAGGATTGTTTCTTTTATCTCAATAAGATTATCAATAGATACAATGCCGAAATTTATCAATATGTAGGTGATGAAGCGGTGTTGAGTTGGACGCCTAAGCAGGGGATTAGAGACTTGAACTGTATCAATCTGTTCTTCGATTTTGAACGAAAGTTAAAACGGCATTCTAAATATTACCAAAAAAAATATGGAATTCAGCCAGAATTTAAGGCCGGATTGCATACTGGAAAAATAATAATTGCCGAAGTTGGAACCGTGAAAAAAGAATTGGCCTATCATGGGGATGTGATTAATTCTACCTCCCGCATTCAGGAGAAATGTAACGAGTATAATGAATCCTTGCTTATCTCAGATGATTTATTCCATTTGCTCAATTTGAACAATAAATACGAAGCTATTTCTTTGGGAGATGAATTGCTGGAGGGTAAAACAGAGGAACTCAAAATTTATGCCATCCATAAAAGATAATTTTAAGAGTTTAAATAAATTCAATCATGAAAATGAAGGTGTTTGAGACCAAAAGGTTAGTGGTTAAGAGTTTAAAAAGTAGAGACAAAAACAACTTTATTGAATTACTTTCTGACCCTAAAGTTATAGACCCAATACCCCAATCAAGACTTTCTGAAATTCAGATATTAGATAAATTCAATGAGAATCTGAATTTAGAATGGAGTGATTTACGCAGGGAGAGTTATACTTGTGGAATCTTTGAAAAGGATAATCCTGAGATGATTGGGCTCTGTCTGTTTTTAACTAATGATGAAAATGATAAAGAGTTAGGGTATCGTTTTAGATCAAATTATTGGGGAAAAGGATACGGAACGGAAACTGCGAGAGGAATGATAGATTATTATTTTAACAGGTTGAATGTTGAAAAGGTCGCAGCCGACGTTAATACTAAAAATATTGGTTCGGCAAAAATTTTGGAAAAATTCATGAAACCTATAAGAGAGTTCTACAATCAAGAACGTCATTGTATGGTTAGACGATACATTATTGAAAAAACCGACTGGATAGACCAGCAAGGTAGGTAAGCTTTGGTTTGTTGTATCGCTAATTGAAAATTTGTAAGATTGAAGGGTGAGCTTACTTTTACCAATAACTCTTACTTTCCCCTATAGCCTCATTTTATTAGCGTAGTATTACTAGTCATATTTAAAATGGATTGGCTTTCGCTTGGTCTAATTATAACAAGAAGAAGAACTATAAAATATGATAAACACTCTATTTTCATTGGGTCTTCATGAAACATGCATATACCATCTATGCTTGGACAGGTATCCCTTTTGAATTACTAATACAGATTCTCTGCAGTGTCAACAAAAAAATCCGATTCAATTAAGAATCGGATTTTTTATAAGCGAATTGTGTTTGTTATTTTGGCGAAACGCCTATTTTTTGATTTTTTTGGCAATGGCTTCAAAAGCATCTGGATGGTTCATCGCTATATCTGCAAGAACCTTACGGTTCAATCCGATGTTGTTAGCTTTGATTCCTCCCATGAACTTTGAATAAGACATTCCGTGTAATCTGGCTGCTGCGTTAATACGCGTAATCCATAATGAACGGAAATTTCTTTTCTTTACCCTGCGGTCTCTGTACGAATATAACATCGCTTTATCAACCGCATTTTTGGCTACTGTCCAAACGTTTTTACGTCTTCCAAAGTATCCTTTTGCTTGTTTAAGAACCTTTTTTCTTCTGGCTCTTTTTGCTACTGAATTTACTGATCTTGGCATTTCTTAATTGTTTTTTGTAGTAGGCGGTCGATAACTGACACTTTGTCTTTTTAACTTCGCAGATCAAAAATCATCAATCTACAATCGTTAATCTTGTGGCCTAACTCCAGGGTTTATAAATTGTTTTAACCGGTTAAAAAGGTATTACTTTAAACGTAACATCAATTTAACATTATTCTCATCTGCCTTGTGGACTAAAGTTGTTTTAGTCAAGGCAAGCTTACGTTTTTTAGATTTTTTGGTCAAGATATGACTCTTAAACGCGTGCTTTCTTTTAATCTTACCAGTGCCCGTTAGTTTAAAACGTTTCTTAGCACTAGATATGGTTTTCATTTTTGGCATTTTCTCCTAAATTTTAATTTACTTTTCGCTTATAATCTTCATACACCTTACTATGGTGCGTTATTTATCAATGATGTTTGGCAGCTGAGCCTGGTCCAAGCTACTTCTTTTTAGGCGCTATGAACATTGTCATACGCTTTCCTTCTAGTCGTGGCATTTGTTCAACCTTACCATATTCTTCAAGATCTTGGGCTAATTTCAATAACAATATTTGCCCTTGTTCTTTAAACACAATAGAACGACCTTTAAAAAACACAAAAGCTTTAAGTTTTGCGCCTTCCTTTAGGAACTTTTCTGCGTGTTTCTTTTTGAATTCGTAATCGTGATCATCTGTTTGAGGTCCAAAACGGATTTCTTTAACAACAACTTTGGTTGCTTTGGACTTTAATGACTTGTCGCGTTTCTTTTGTTCATAAAGAAACTTCTTGTAATCCATCACCTTACAAACGGGCGGATCAGCTTTTGGCGATATCTCAACCAAATCGACACCCTGTTCTTCGGCAATGGCCAAAGCTTGTTTAGTGGTGTATACCCCGGTTTCAACATTATCTCCAACAAGTCTTACGTTTTCGGCTCTAATATTTCTGTTAATTTTATGTTGCTCCTCTTTTTCAGTTCTTCTGAAGCTACCTCTGTTTCTACGAATTGCTATGGCTTATATGTTTTTAGTTAAACTTAATTTTTCTATTTAAAGGTTTTTAATGTCTTTTTTACTTCTTTTTCAACAACCTTTGCGAAGTCTACTGCACTAATCATGCCTAAATCTTCTCCGCCATGTTGTCGTACGGTTATCATATTTTTATTTTCTTCTTGCTCGCCAACGATAATCATGTATGGGATTTTAGCCATTTCTGCTTCACGAATCTTCTTGCCAATAGTCTCATTTCTATTATCTGCGAGGGCGCGAATTTCGTTATTTTCTAGCACATTTAAAACTTTTTCGGCGTATTTTTCATATTTTTCACTAATTGACAGCACTATTGCTTGAGTTGGCATTAGCCAAAGTGGGAAATTTCCACCGGTGTGCTCTAGCAAAATCGCTACAAAACGCTCCATACTTCCAAAAGGTGCGCGATGAATCATGACGGGTCTGTGCAACTCATTATCACTGCCTTTATAAGTAAGGTCAAATCGTTCAGGTAGGTTATAATCTACTTGAATCGTGCCTAATTGCCAGTTTCTTCCCAGAGCATCTTTCACCATAAAATCCAACTTAGGACCGTAAAAAGCAGCTTCACCTGTTTCTACCACATAGTCCAAGCCTTTGTCTATCGCTGCATTAAGGATGGCAGCTTCGGCTTTCTCCCAGTTTTCATCACTACCTATATATTTTTCAGGCGTATTTGGATCTCTTAATGATACCTGCGCCTTAAAGTTTTCAAATCCTAAAGAACCAAACACATAAAGAACCAAGTCAATAACATCCTTAAACTCTTTATCCAACTGATCTGGCGTACAAAAAATATGCGCATCATCTTGGGTAAAGCCTCTTACACGTGTCAAACCGTGCAATTCGCCACTCTGTTCATAACGGTAAACCGTTCCAAACTCAGCGTAGCGTATAGGAAGTTCTTTGTAAGAAAATGGTTTGGCATTATAGATTTCGCAATGGTGAGGGCAATTCATAGGTTTTAACAAGAATTCTTCACCTTCATTGGGAGTCAGAATGGGCTGAAAGCTATCAGCACCGTATTTTTCATAATGTCCAGAAGTAACATAAAGCTCCTTCTGCCCAATATGAGGAGTGACCACCATTTCATACCCAGCCTTTTTTTGTGCTTTCTTTAAGAAATTCTCAAGTCGCTCACGTAAAGCTGCACCTTTTGGTAACCACAATGGTAAACCTTGGCCCACCTTGGTTGAGAATGTAAACAATTCTAGCTCTTTGCCCAATTTTCTGTGATCGCGTTTTTTTGCCTCCTCAAGTAAGTGAAGATATTCGGTTAGATCCTTTTGCTTTGGAAATGAAATCCCGTAAACCCTAGTTAGTTGCTTATTATTTTCATCGCCTCTCCAATATGCACCAGCAACCGACATGATTTTGACCGCTTTGATAATCGACGTATTAGGAATATGTCCACCTCTACATAAATCGGTAAATGTTGAATGATCGCAAAAAGTGATTGTGCCATCTTCGAGGTTTTCAATCAGCTCTACTTTGTATTCATTGTTTTGAGACTTATATAATGATAAGGCATCGGCTTTTGATACTGATCGTAAATTAAAGTCGTGTTTGCCTCTGGCAATCTCCAGCATCTTATCTTCAATAGTCTTAAAGTCCTTGTCAGAAATTGTTTGATCCCCTAAATCCACATCATAGTAAAAGCCATTCTCAATAGCAGGACCAATAGAAAGTTTGACGCCAGGATATAACTCTTCAAGTGCCTGGGCCAAAACGTGAGCGGATGAATGCCAAAAAGCCTTTTTGCCTTCTTTGTCATTCCAGGTATACAATACCAATGCGCCATCTGTGGTCAATGGGGTGTGCGTCTCTACAGTAGCCCCATTGAAACTTGCAGAAATAACATTTCTGGCCAACCCTTCACTTATGCTTTTGGCAACATCCATTGGCGTTGCATTTATCTCAAACGGTTTAACAGTTCCGTCTGGTAGCGTTATATCAATCATATATCTCTTGTACTAATTTTGGATGACAAAGATAAGATGTTAAATACTTTCATACAATATATATAGAGGTATAAATATTATCGGTAATAAAACGTTGCGCAGAGTAGGGAGTTTGAAGTAATCATTGATTTGCTTCCTCCTTATATATATGAGTGTTTTGATGAATTATATAAAACAAGTCATAGTGTCCTATATAGGAGAGTTGGTTTGTTTGGTTTTTGGGCGTTTGTTCTGCCTAAGGGGCAGCCCACCGCGCTCTCGCCCCTCACTTTTTCCGGCCGCTTTGGCGTCCGCAAAAGAGTTCAGGCAAGGGCTCCATCGCTAACGCGGGGCCCGTCCACGCCACCTGGGCAATTGGGGTTGATGTTTTCCCTCGTCCTAAGGCGTTCATTTCCAGCGGGAAGAAAAATAGTTGAAAAAAAGTGCGGTTTTATTTTGTCCGTAAGGGAAAAAGGGTCGTATATTTGCACCCCGCAAACAAGGGGCCCACGGTCCCGGGGAGCGGAAAAAGTTCATTTGCATCCTTGGGAAAAGAAAGCAAAATTTTTTTTGATAAAAAGTTTTGCGGAACGGAAAAAGGTTGTATGTTTGCAGCCGCAAAAAACGGCAACGTTGGCAGCGGTAAAAGGTTCATTAAAATCGTGTTTTTAGAGGTTGATCGGAGTGTGAAAAAAAACTTTCGAAAAAACTTTCAAAAACATTGTGTGGATCTAAAAAAGGGTTGTATATTTGCACCCGCTTAGCGATTGGGTTCGCCGAGGAAAAAGAGAAACAAGTTCATTAACATATTGGATTGACAGCGTAGCGAAGTGCCGGAAACAGCATTTCGCAACAAAAAAGAGAACAGACCATTTTGAGTACCAAAAATTGAATTTCCTTTGGTCGTTGAAAAGTACTGAGTGCCTCGGCACTCTAAAAGAACAACGATGAAGAGTTTGATCCTGGCTCAGGATGAACGCTAGCGGCAGGCCTAACACATGCAAGTCGAACGGGATTTATCAGCTTGCTGATAATGAGAGTGGCGC
>NZ_BJKB01000022.1 GCF_010725055.1 Gelidibacter japonicus
CTGATAAAACGAATCTCAGAGAACTTTTCAGCAAAACTAAATTTCAAAATGACAAAGAACGAGATAGCCTTAATGGGCCAAATTTATTTAATTTTTAAAACGTCCCGATTTTAATGGGACACTAGTGTTATCATATAAAATATAGCATCTAAATTAGAGAACCCTTACTGAAAAATTGTAATGATTCAGAGACGTGTGCATATTATAAATTGTTTCAAAGATGAGCGCACCCATTTGAAACAATTGTTGACTGCAATGTGTGTGAGAACTTTTATGAGGTGTTGAGGTCAATTCAATTGATGAATTCAATACTTTTTTGAACGACCATCTTTAATGGTTTTGGAAGCGTACTGTCTTGCCATGGGTGTGATGCTCCAAAAACATGATCACTTTTTTTTATAGGAAATAGGATGCTTTTAGGATTCCAGGTGTGTAAGTCTTCAGCTTCACTGTATTTGACCGAAGGATCTTCTTTTGCATGGATGATCAGGTGTGGGATGTTGAGCTTTTTAACCGCTTGTTCTATGTTTAAGCGTGTTTCATGCGCTTTAAAATCCTCATAAAATTGATAATTGTGTGGTAATTGCTGTTTTGTTCTGCTGTTAAGCACGTATTTAACGCCGTCCTTTTTCCATTGTTCGAGTTCACCTGAAGTTGCGGTTCTACTTCCGAAATCGCTCACACTGGCCCATGTAATCAATTGTGTGACTCTTTGGTCTTCCGAAGCTTTGATGGTGGCAATCCCACCACCGCGGGAATGACCAATAATAATGAGCTTGTTAGGATTAATTTCAGCTTGAAAAGGATTGGATGTAGAATGCAGAAATTTGATAAGATCATCCAAATCTTCGAGTTCTTTTGAATAATTGTTTTCTGCAAAGGCTTCCAAATCTGGAAAATCAATGGGTTGGTCCATCGTACCACCGTTGTGCGAAAAATTGAATTTTACAAAAAACAAATCTGCCTTAGCGAAAGCTTCTGCCACTACATCCCAGGCGCCCCAATCTTTAAATCCTTTGTACCCATGACAAAATATGACCAAAGGCTTTTGGATATCCGTTGCGTTGAAAAATGCATCCCAAAGGATGGGCTTTTTATCCGGCCTTTCTAAAATGATGTTTTTTTGTGTCATGATACCGATAAAAATAAGCCATTATTTTCGTTTATCAATCACGAGAATGGGTTTTCGACTTAATTTAGGAAAACGCAAGGTGTCGATCACGTTTTTATCAGACCATTCTATCATGGGAGTGACCCTTAATTTTGCTCTGAAGTGATCTTTTATTTGACTTAATAATTTGTCTGATGGGTTCGCTGACGCAATTCTTATCAAAATTTCATCTGTTCCAATCGCATTATGGCTGATTTCAATAACGAAACATTCCAAAGTGTTGAAGTTATTGAGAATGTTTTCCATGGCTGGCGGATATAAGGTGGTGCCCTTGTATTTGATCATTTGTTTTTTACGGCCAGCAATTGGTCCCAATCGCAACGTTGTTCTTCCGCAGGAGCAAGCCTGGGTATGGACTTTCATCATATCACCCGTTTTAAAACGCAATAACGGCATGGCTTCAATACCTAAAGTGGTGATGGTGAGTTCACCAATTTTGCCTTTTTTTATTGGTGTTTCGGTGCTGTCCTGCTCTGATAAGGGGTGTCAAATATCATTCACTTGAATAAAAGGCATTAAAAGTATGGTCAAGCATGATATTTTTGTAATCATGGAAAACTTTCATTTTCTCATAATGCCCTTGAAGTGAGAGTGATGTGTTTTTTAGAAAAAAGACTTCCAATTACTTTTGTCGGATGTTTTTGCATTCTGACTAAAATACTAATTGATAATTGTTTGCTTTATATGTAGTGGTTATTTTTGAACAAAAAAATGTATGTATTGGACGGAGTATATTAAAAATACATATATTTGATAACGTGAATAAATAGCCATTTTTAAAAACAAAATCATGCATTTCATCGAAGAATATTGCTCTTCATGGATGTTTTTTCTTGTTTTTTGTTTTGTCGATTCACTTTTTTTTATACATTTACATCATAATGATTAAACTATACAAGAAAATTACCGCTTCTATCTTATTGATGTTAATCAGTATTATGGGCGTTGCTCAAAATAGTGCAGGTGGGGGTTCAGGTCCTCCGCCTCCACAAGGAGGAACGCCACCGCCGGGCTTGCCAATAGATGATGGATTGGTTGTATTGCTCGTTGCAGCAGTAATATATGGTGTTTACATAATTTTAAAGCACTCAAAAAAGCATTCTCAAGTTTAGTTTCTGAGTTCATAGAGGCGTTTGATATACTTCCCAAGAACATCAAATTCTAAGTTCACAATACTGTTTTCCTCTAAAAATTTAAAAGTCGTATGTTCATAGGTATAAGGAATAATAGCGACGCTAAATTCATTTTTCAAACTGTTTACTACGGTTAAACTTACACCATTTACAGTAATTGAACCTTTTTCAATAGTGATGTTGTTTAAGGAAGAATCATATTCAAAAGTGAATAGCCAGCTCCCATTTTGAAATTCAATCGACTTACAAATGGCGGTTTGATCCACATGACCTTGTACAATGTGGCCGTCCAATCTATCGCCAAGTTTCATGGCGCGTTCTAAATTGACCTGATCATCAACTTTTAATTTACCCAAATTGGTTTTATTGAGTGTTTCCCTAATTGCTGTAACCGTATATAGCGAGCCGTTTAATGAGGTCACTGTTAAACATACCCCATTATGGGCTACACTTTGGTCAACTTTTAGCTCAGAAGTGAAATTACTCTTTAATGTGATGTGAAGATTGTCGTGGTCGTGTTCCAAATTTGTGATGACGCCTAAATCTTCAATGATTCCAGTAAACATATTGTCGAATAATTAGTTAAATTTGCATTCGTGCGATGGCTTACAAAGATAAGACTTTAATGAGAAATTCGGGATAAACTCCTCTTTAGAAAAGTTTTCAATTAAATGTCAGAATGCATGAATAATTAAAATTAGGATGAAAAAAGAAGAGCAAATTAGAGTAGGGATTTCCATAGGAGATTTAAATGGCATTGGCGCAGAAATCATCCTGAAGACGTTTGAGGATTCTAGAATGCTTGAGTTTTGTACACCTATAATATTCGCCTCAATAAAAACGATGTCCTTCTTCAAGAAACATTTCAACAGTGGCATTAATTTTCATGGTATAAATGATTTAAATCAGGCAATTGAAGCAAAGGTGAATGTGCTTAATGTTTGGAAAGAGACTATTGATATTGCTTTTGGAGAAGAAGATTTAAAAGCTGGAGAGTATGCTATAAAATCTTTAGAACGAGCTACAGAAGCATTGAAAAACGATGATATAGACGTATTGGTGACGGCGCCTATCAATAAACTGACTATTCAATCGGAGCGCTTCAACTTTCCAGGACATACCAATTATTTAGCCCAGGAACTTGGAGGGAAAAGTCTTATGTTCATGGTTTCTGATAAACTTAAAGTAGGGTTGCTTACAGATCATGTTCCAGTAAAAGATGTGCCTCAACATATTACTGCAAAGCTTATTGAAGAAAAGGTTCAGACCGTTTATGAGTCCTTGATAAAGGATTTTCGCATCAATGGACCAAAAATTGCTGTTTTGGGCATTAACCCCCATGCTGGAGATCATGGAGTTATTGGTAAGGAAGATGAGGAAATTTTAAAACCAGCACTTCAGAAAATCAGGGAAAGGGGCAAATTGGTATATGGACCTTATTCAGCAGATAGTTTCTTTGGATCTAAAAACTATCAAAATTTTGATGCGATTATCGCTTCCTATCACGATCAAGGACTGATTCCTTTCAAAACCATCACTTTTGGTGAAGGTGTCAATTACACCGCGGGTTTGAACAAAATAAGAACTTCCCCAGATCACGGAACTGCCTTTGAAATTGCAGGTAAAGGAACTGCAGATGAGAGCTCATTTAAAGCAGCGGTTTTTACTGCGATTCAAATCTATAGGAATAGAAAAGAATATCAGAAGCTGACCAAAAACCCTTTAAAAAGAGCTTCAAAAAAGATGTAAACATTTTTTGTTAATAGCTTTTTTCTAATAAGAAATATTTTCTATATTTGCAGGCTCAAAATGAATGCGAACATGAAGCCCCTGAAAGAGTATGATATACAATTTGTAGGATTGAAATTAGGAAAGCACCATTTTGATTATCAAATTGATAAAAAGTTCTTTGAACATTTTGAGTATGATGATTTCAATGATGCCCATATAAAAGTGAATATACTTTTTGAAAAAAAAGCCACACTTTTAGAATTGGATTTTGAAGCATCGGGTACGGTGAATGTCAATTGTGACACATCAAATGAGCCTTATGAGCAAACGATTGAAGATGATTTCAATTTGGTTGTAAAGTTTGGAGATGAGTACAATGACGAAAATGAGAATATTTTGATCTTACCTCATGGAGAGTTTGAATTAAATATTGCTCAATATATCTATGAGTTGATTATTTTGGCAATGCCCATAAAGCGCGTCCATCCAGGAATCAAAGATGGTACCCTCAAATCAGAAATACTTAAAAAACTAGAAGAGTTAAGCCCAAAGGGCCTAAAAGAAAAAGAAAAATCAGAGGATATTGATCCTCGCTGGAATACATTAAAAAAACTATTAACGGATAAATAACACGATATAAAATGGCACATCCTAAAAGAAAAATTTCTAAAACCAGAAGAGATAAAAGAAGAACACATTATAAAGCAGTTGTTCCTACAATTGCAACGTGTCCTACTACAGGGGAAGCACACTTATTCCACAGGGCTCATTGGCATGAAGGAAAACTCTACTACAGAGGTCAAGTGCTAATCGATAACTCTGAGAAAGAAGAGAATTTGGCATAACTACTATGCACGCATACAAAAAAACGCTCACACTAGGGCGTTTTTTTTATGTTTAATTTTAGAAAGTCTGAAAAACAACTTAATTTGCATCATATTTGACTAAATATTTAGTAAATTCATCTGAAATTTACTTCGTTTGACGGATTTTTGTCAAATAATGGTCATATCTAATACAAAACAATGAGTAGAATCACTGCTGCAATTACGGCCATAGGAGGATATGTACCTGATTATGTGTTGACAAATCAAATTTTAGAAACCTTAGTCGATACAAATGATGAATGGATAACCAGTAGAACGGGAATCAAGGAACGAAGAATCCTTAAGGAAGATGGCAAAGGCACCTCTTTTTTAGCGATAAAAGCCGCTGAAAATCTCATAGAAAAAAAAGGCTTAGACCCCAAAGAGATAGAGCTTGTCATCGTTGCTACAGCGACACCAGACATGAAGGCGGCAGCTACATCAGCCTATACTGCGACACAAATTGGTGCTGTAAATGCTTTTTCATTTGATTTGGAGGCCGCCTGTTCGAGCTTTCTATATGGAATGTCTGTAGCTGCACGTTATATTGAATCCGGAAAATATAAAAAAGTATTATTGATAGGTGCGGATAAGAACTCTTCAATGATCAATTATGAAGACAGAGCCACATGTATCATTTTTGGAGATGGTGCAGGTGCTGTTTTGTTTGAACCCAATACAGAAGGTTATGGCCTTCAGGATGAGTTGTTGCGAAGTGACGGAGCGGGAAGGGAGTTTCTACAAGCTACTTATGGAGGTTCGTCATATCCTTCAACGCCAGAAGCAGTAGCTGAAGGAAAGCACTATATTTTTCAAGAAGGTAAGATGGTTTTTAAGAATGCTGTTTTCAATATGGCCGACGTTACTGAAAAAATATTGGTCAGAAATAATCTTAACAAGGATGATATTGCCTGGTTGGTGCCACATCAGGCTAACAAACGAATCATTGATGCTACGGCAAGTAGAATTGAACTTGAAGACAGCAAAGTAATGATGAATATCCATAAATATGGAAATACGACTTCGGCAACTCTACCACTACTCTTATATGATTATGAAAAACAACTAAAAAAAGGCGACAAATTATTATTTGTGGCATTCGGGGGTGGTTTTACCTGGGGCTCAGTGTACCTTACTTGGGCCTATAATTCATAAACTAACTAACTAATCTTTAAATATTTAAATTCTAATTATTATGGATATAAAAGAAATTCAAAACTTAATCAAATTTGTTGCTAAATCTGGCGCGAGTGAGGTTAAATTGGAGATGGATGATATCAAAATTACCATTAAAACGGGTAGTGAAGATAGAGGGGAATCCACAACTTATGTGCAACAAATTCCAATGGGACCTGCCCCAGTTGCTCAACAACAAGCCCCAGCACCACAACAGGTAGCACCGCAACCCATTGCTGCTCCTGCCGATGACGAAAACTCAAAATACATCACCATTAAATCACCAATTATAGGTACCTTCTATCGTAAACCGTCTCCCGACAAACCAATGTTTGTTGAAGTAGGCAAAACAATAAAAGAAGGTGACGTTTTGTGCGTTATTGAGGCGATGAAGCTGTTCAATGAAATTGAATCTGAAGTTTCTGGTAAAATCATTAAAATTTTAGTTGACGATTCCTCTCCTGTCGAATTTGATCAGCCATTATTTTTGGTAGATCCATCATAACCAAATGAAAATTACAATAGACAAATCTCAAAATCCAAAACTTGGAATTTGGTGCGTGGACCCGATAGCTATCGGGAGAAATTTTTAATTTGAAATGTTATGTTTAAAAAAATATTAATAGCCAATAGGGGTGAAATTGCACTACGGATCATCAGAACCTGCAAGGAGATGGGCATCAAAACTGTAGCTGTGTACTCTACCGCTGACGCAGAAAGTTTACATGTTAAATTTGCAGATGAGGCTGTGTGTATCGGACCACCGGCAAGTAGTGAGTCTTATTTGAAAATGTCCAATATTATCGCGGCAGCAGAGATCACTAATGCCGATGCAATACATCCTGGTTATGGTTTCTTGTCTGAAAACGCAAAGTTTTCGAAGATATGTGAAGAGCACAATATAAAGTTCATTGGTGCTTCGCCAGAAATGATTGAAAAAATGGGCGATAAGGCGTCGGCCAAAGCAACCATGAAAAAAGCCGGTGTACCTTGTGTTCCTGGAAGTGATGGTATCTTGGAGTCCTATGAGCAGACTGAGAAATTGGCAGTTGAAATGGGCTTTCCAGTAATGTTGAAAGCATCAGCAGGAGGTGGTGGTAAAGGAATGCGCGCCGTTTGGAAAAAGGAAAAACTTAGAGACGCATGGGATTCTGCACGTCATGAGGCTAGAGCAGCTTTTGCCAATGATGCGATGTACCTCGAAAAACTTATTGAAGAACCACGTCATATCGAAATACAGATTGTGGGTGATTCTCGTGGGAAAGCATGTCATCTTTCAGAACGTGATTGCTCCATCCAACGTCGCCATCAAAAATTGACAGAAGAAACTCCATCACCATTTATGACTGATGAGCTTCGAAACGAAATGGGATTGGCAGCGGTGAGAGCGGCAGAATTTATTAAATATGAAGGTGCGGGAACCATAGAGTTTTTGGTGGATAAACACCGTAACTTCTATTTTATGGAAATGAATACCCGTATTCAGGTGGAACATCCTATTACTGAGCAAGTTATTGACTTTGACTTAATCAGAGAACAAATTTTAGTAGCTGCAGGGGTGTCAATTTCTGGTAAAAATTATACTCCAAAATTGCATTCCATAGAATGTCGAATCAATGCAGAAGATCCTTATAACGATTTTAGACCGTCTCCAGGAAAAATAACGACGCTGCATGCTCCAGGCGGGCACGGCGTGAGGTTGGATACGCATGTGTACTCAGGCTATACGATTCCACCAAACTATGATTCGATGATTGCAAAGTTGATTACTACTGCGCAAACACGTGATGAAGCCATCAGTAAGATGAAACGTGCTTTGGACGAATTCGTCATAGAAGGTATCAAGACTACAATTCCATTCCATCGACAATTGATGGAGCATCCAGATTACTTGGCTGGTAATTATACCACTAAATTTATGGAAAGCTTTAAAATGGAAGCACCGGTTGAAGACTAACAATACAGACTCCGAAAGAAATTTCGGAGTTTTACTTTATTGTCAAATCCGGATTTACTTAAACTCTCATTTCCTTAAATAAACCTTACTAAAATTGTCCACGGGAGTTATAATCCCTTCGAGGATCATATTCGTATTTAAAGAGCTCAGTGCTTAGCAGGATTGGGTCGAAGATTTTTAAACCTAAATTAGGTTACTCCTTGATATTGTTGGTTATGGGTGTCCATCACTTTAAAACTCATTTTCACCTTGTAATTGGCCTCAATAATTTCAACAGGGTTTGATAATTTCTAATAGGGATTACAAATTCTAAACAAATACACTAATTTCACTTCATTACAAATTTCTTTAGAAACAATAAAAATTATGATTCTTTCTTATTGGGAGATAAAAAGTTACCTCTCCAACATTGATTATACCATTGTTGGCAGTGGAATTGTTGGTCTCAATTGCGCTTTACGGTTGCGGGAGCGGTTTCCAAAAGCAGCCATAGTTATTCTTGAAAGAGGAATTTTGCCACAGGGAGCAAGCACTAAAAATGCAGGTTTCGCTTGTTTTGGGAGTCTCAGTGAGATTTTAGACGATCTGAAAACGCATTCTGAAGATGAAGTCGTACAGTTGATAGAGAAGCGGCGTAAAGGTCTTTTATTATTACGCAAAACATTATCTGATAAAGCCATCGACTATCAACAGCATGGTGGGTATGAATTATTTGATCATAACGACCATAAAGAATACGACTATTGTATGTCGCGTATGGACAAAGTAAACGTCCTTTTAAAGCCATATTTTAAGGACAATGTTTTTCAAATTAGGGACAATCTGTTCAATTTTAATAACATTCAAAAACAATTAAGCTTTACACCATTTGAAGGACAAATCGATACCGGAAAAATGATGCGCTCATTAACTGATTTAGTTTTGAGCAAAGGCATTCTGATCCTTAATTCAGTTTCGGTTGAGCATTTTGACGAATTGAATGGAAGCGTGCATGTTAAAACTGATAAATTTGAATTTAAAACGAATCGCTTGCTCTTTTGCACCAATGGTTTCGCATCGAAACTGATAAATGCTGAAGTAAAACCCGCGAGAGCACAAGTTTTGATCACAAAACCGATTGAAAACTTAAAGATTAAGGGCACGTTCCATCTCGATAAAGGGTTCTATTATTTTCGTAATATTGACTCGCGAATTTTATTGGGTGGTGGACGGAATCTGGATTTCAAAACCGAAGAAACGATTGAAATGGGAGAAACTGAAATCGTTCAGAACAAGTTGGAAGAACTCTTGAAAACCACCATTCTTCCATATACGCCTTTTGAAATCGAGCAGAGATGGAGTGGTATAATGGGAGTTGGAAGCACTAAAAAACCGATTGTAGAACAGCTGAGCGACAGGGTATTTTGTGGTGTAAGACTTGGAGGTATGGGAATTGCCATTGGAAGCCATGTAGGTAGGGAATTGGCGCATTTGGTGGATTAATATGGTGCATTGACATCACATGGCCCGTAGGTTTAAATTGAAAAATTCATGATGAAAATATTCAGATTTCTATTCAAAACATTATTATGGCTTTTGGTCATTCCTATAATTGGTGTGGTAGTTTTCAAATGGGTGCCTGTTCCAGCAACACCATTAATGGTCATTCGATATTTTGAGCAGAAAGGTGCTGATAAAGAAACCATATGGAAACACGATTGGGTACCAATTGATGAGATTTCCAAAAACTTACAGTTGGCGGTGATATGTAGTGAAGACCAGAATTTTTTAAGTCACAACGGATTTGACTTGAAAGCAATTGAAAAGGCCTTTGACAGTAATCAGAAAAGTGAAAGGGTAAGGGGAGGCAGCACCATTAGTCAGCAGACTGCAAAAAATGTATTTTTATGGCCAGAACGCAGTTGGCTCAGGAAAGGAATGGAAACCTACGTCACCTTTTGGATCGAATTAATTTGGTCCAAGGAACGCATTATGGAGGTTTATTTGAACAGTATTGAAATGGGTAACGGGATTTATGGAGCAGAAGCGGCTTCTCAATTTTGGTTTAAGAAACCGGCTTCAAAGTTGAGCAAAAGTGAGGCTGCAGCCATTGCGGCTATTTTGCCACGACCACTAAAATATCGAGCCAATCCTCTAACCAAATATATTGCAAGTCGCAAATTATGGATCATGAAGCAGATGAGTTTTCACGGTGCTTTAAATTACGACAGGAAAGATGAAAAATAATCTCCCATTGAAGCAGGAACTTTTTCTACAATGTGTCAAATTTGTTGAAGAGCGCCATTTTAAGATCCTAAATCAAATAGCTGAGATTCAGGAATCCTTGACCTCAGAGACTAAAAGTAGTGCCGGTGACAAACATGAAACTGGTAGGGCGATGATGCAATTGGAACGTGAAAAAGCAGGACAACAGTTGGCAGAAGTAGAAAGGCTGAAAGAAGCTTTATCTCAACTTGATGTGGATAAGATCTCTCAAAAAATCGGATTGGGAAGTGTTGTGTTTACAACAAAAGCCAATTACTTTATGGCGATCAGTGCAGGTCAAATGACAGTTAATTCACAATCGTTTTTTGCCATTTCTCCAAATACGCCCATTGGATTGCTATTAATGGGGAAAAAGGTTGGAGATGCCATCGTTTTTCGGGATCACACGTTTGTGATTGAATCCGTTGGATAAGTGGTTAACGAAAAGACCTGGCAGGTTTTTAAAACCTGTCAGGTCTAAAATTATCATTCAAATTTGAACTAGTAGTCTTTCGAGATTCATTCAAAAAAAGAGTTAGATGCAACCTCCAAATAAACTTCTTGATTGATTTCAAGCTTGAATTTACTCTCGAAAAAAACAATATCATCGTCTGTACGTCCCTCAATTAAGTAATAGTGGCCTTTAAAGTAATTGCGGTAAACTTTCACTTTTAAATCAGATTTCTCAACTTTTTGAAGTTGATGCGCATAGATGATTTGATCATTGATGAGATTAAATTCGCCGAAAAATGAGGCCGTTAAAGGCATTTCTGGGCTTTTATAAAGTTCTTGAGGCGATTTGTTGGCGATGATTTTCGAATCGTGTAGGACAATCATTCTGTCAGCATAAGCCAAAACGTCTTCACTATCATGGGTAGCCACAATACAGGCGATATCTTTTTCTTTCAGATAATTAAAGATGCTCCTGCGCAATGATTGTTTTTGAAAATTGTCAATATGGCTAAAGGGCTCATCCAGCAATATGATCTCCGGTTGTTTGGCTAATGCTCTTGCTAAGGCCACACGCTGCTTTTGTCCGCCACTCAAAGTCTTCACTTTAGTTTTGGCGAAGTCTTCTAAATCGACCACTTCCAAAAGCTCTTGAACGCGTTCTTTTTTTTCTTTGGGAAAGAAATTGGACAGATGTTTGCCAATATTTTCTTCAACAGTGATGAATGGCATTAAGTCGAATTCCTGAGCGACATACTTCATGAAATCATAGCCAACTACGAGATTGTATTTTGGGCCTAAGATTTCAGTGTCATTCCAAAAAATTTGTCCTTCATTTAAGTCATATTCTCCATAAATCACTTTCAACAGCGTCGATTTTCCTGATCCACTTTCCCCAATGACAGAAATGTGCTCGCCTCTTTTGACCGAAAAGTTAAGATTATTGAGCACCGGAGAATCTGTGCTTTTTTTGTTATAAGTGAAGGTAATGTTTTGGACTTTAAGCATCTGTAAACTATAAAAAGACCTGTCAAGTTTCAAATACCTGACAGGTCTGAAATCAACTCTGAATTAATTATCCCTTAATTTTTGATTTAGTGGTATTTGGAAGCACTTTATAACCCATATTGTAAAGCGTAAATCCGAATATATCGGCGTATTGCTCTATGGTCTTGCTCACCGGAGTACCTGCGCCATGCCCGGCATCAGTTTCAATTCTGATTAATGTGGGATTGGTTCCTGTCTGTTTGCTTTGTAATTCTGCGGCAAATTTAAAACTATGTGCAGGTACTACTCGATCATCATGATCGCCTGTTGTGATCAACGTTGCAGGATATTCTACCCCTTCTTTGACATTATGGATGGGAGAATAGCCTTTTAGGTAGTCAAACATCTCCTTGTTATCCTCAGACGTTCCATAATCATACGCCCAGCCAGCACCTGAAGTAAAGGTATGGTAGCGTAGCATATCCAACACGCCAACTGCAGGGATGGCTACTTTTACTAAATCTGGACGTTGGGTCATGGTTGCACCAACTAAAAGCCCTCCGTTTGAACCGCCTCTAATAGCTAAATAATCTGATGAAGTGTAATTGTTGTCAATCAAGTATTCTGCGGCAGCGATGAAATCGTCAAATACATTTTGCTTTTCCAATTTGGTTCCTGCATCATGCCATTTTTTACCATACTCTCCACCTCCGCGAATGTTAGGCACTGCATAAATACCTCCTTGTTCCATCCAGACTGCGTTGGCGATACTGAAGGATGGGGTCAGGGAAATATTGAATCCACCATAACTATAAAGAATGGTAGGATTTTTACCGTTAAGCTCTATGTCTTTTTTATAAGATATAATCATGGGTACTTTGGTGCCATCCTTTGAGGTATAAAAGACTTGTTTGCTTTCAAAATCGTCGGCATTAAAATTGATTCCAGGTTTAATATACACTTCAGAAGTACCAGTTTTAGGATTAAAACTGTAAATCGTACTTGGAGTGATATAGTTGGAAAATGAGTAGTAAATGACTTGGTCTTCTTTTTTACCTCCAAATCCACTAGCGCTTCCAACACCAGGCAATTCAATCTCTCTCACCAATTTGCCATCATAGTCGTATTGCTTTACTTTAGAAACTGCATCCACCATATAACTAGCAAATATATAACCACTACCGGTAGAAGCACGAAGTACATTTTCTGTTTCTGGAATCAAATCCTTCCAGTTTTCCGGACTCGGATTGGAAGCATCAACGGTAACAACTTTTTGGTTGGGAGCATTTCTATTGGTAATTAAATAGAGCTTGCTTCCAACATTTTCAATGACTCCCGTATCGCTGTCTGAGTTTTCCAAAATAGTAATCATTTTGCTGTTTGGCTGCGATAAATCCTGCATTAATAATTTTGTTCCAGAAGTGGAGTTTCTTGGATATATGAACAGATAGTTGCCATCTTCTGTAACACTACCGCTTACATAGCGATGTTTTTGTGCTTCAGTACCGCCATAGATCAATTGGTCTTGTTTTTGTGAGGTTCCTAATTTGTGGTAAAAGAGTTTATGTTGGTCTGTTTTAGCTGAAAGCTCACTGCCTTTTGGTTTGTCATAGCTCGAATAATAGAAGCCTTCATTGTTTTTCCATGAAATGCCACTAAATTTGACATCCACTATCGTGTCTTCAATTTGTTTTTTGGATTCGACATCCATGATGATCACTTTTCGCCAATCACTTCCGCCTTCAGAAATTTGATAAGCCGCCAGTTTTCCGTTTTTCGAAAAATTTAGTCCACCTAACGAAATGGTACCGTCTTTACTGAAGGTATTGGGATCCAAAAAGACCTCTTCGTTATCTTCGCCAGTTTTCTTTCTGTAAATAACCGATTGGTTTTGTAGACCGTCATTTTTGTAATAATAAGTATATTCTCCCTCGATGAAAGGAGCACCAATTTTTTCATAGTTCCAAATTTCTTCCAATCGTTCTTTTAGTTCTTGACGATATGGAATTTGGGCCAAATAATCGGCAGTCACTTCGTTTTGGGCTTTTACCCATTCGCCGGTTTCTTCGCTTCTATCATCTTCGAGCCACCGGTATGGGTCTATTACTTGTTCTCCAAAATAAGTGTCAACGGAATCTACGGTTTTGGTCTCAGGATAAGTCACGGCAATGACATTGGATTTTTTAAGTTCATTTTCATTTTTACAGGCGGTAATTGTGGTTAGAACTACCATGGCAAGCGCTAAATTTCTCATAAAAGTTAAACGTGTTAAGTGTTGTGTTCCAAAAATAAACAAAAAAGCCCCTACAAGCGGATGTAAGAGGCTTTTTAATATAATGTTAAGAAATCTATCGATTGATAAACATCTCTATTTTTTGTGAATTACATTTTTAAATCAGATTCTTATCAATTAAATATTCTGCAATCTGAATGGTGTTTGTAGCGGCACCTTTTCTGAGGTTGTCACTAACGATCCATAGGTTTAGTGTGTTTGGTTGAGACTCGTCGCGTCTGATACGTCCAACAAAAACATCATCTTTCCCATTGGCATAAATGGGCATTGGATAGGTATTGACATCTAGATTGTCTTGAACCACAACACCAGGAGTTTTACTTAGCAGTTTACGAATTTCAGAAACATCAAAATCATTTTCAAATTCAATGTTTACGGCCTCGCTATGACCACCTTGCGTTGGAACTCTCACAGCGGTGGCAGTAACAGCTATGGAGCGGTCATCCAGAATTTTTTGGGTTTCCCTAACCAATTTCATTTCTTCTTTGGTATAGCCATTTTCTTCAAAAACATCGCAATGTGGGATAACGTTCTTATTTATTGGATAAGGATAAGCCATTTCACCTTTAACTCCAGCCAATTCATTTTCTAGTTGTTTTACTGCTTTTACCCCAGTTCCCGTAATGGATTGGTAGGTAGAAACAACGATTCTTTTGATTTTATATTTTTTGTGAAGTGGTGCCAAGACCATCACCATCTGAGTGGTCGAACAGTTTGGATTGGCAATGATTTTATCGTCTTTTGTAAGTTGATCTGCATTGATTTCAGGAACTATCAGTTTTTTTGTAGCATCCATTCGCCAAGCGGAAGAGTTATCAATAACCGTAGTGCCAACTTGTTCGAATTTTGGAGCCCATTCCAACGACGTAGTGCCTCCGGCTGAAAAGAAGGCGATATCTGGTTTTTTTGAGACTGCTTCTGCCAAACCAATAACTTTATGGGTTTCATTTTTAAAGGTAATTTCTTTCCCGACAGACCTTTCTGAAGCTACGAGCATTAACTCTGTAAAAGGGAAATTACGCTCTTCAAGAATTTTTAACATCACTTCGCCAACCATACCTGTGGCGCCAACAACAGCTACTTTCATAATAAAAAAAATTTAAGTCGCTAAAGTAACCAATTATTCAATGTATTTAAAGAAGATTATATAAAAAAAGAACCCGATTCTGATAAAGAATCGGGTTAAAGTTAGAATATGGGTGTAGCGTGATTATTTCTTTAGTGCGTCTCTAATTTCTTTCAATAAATCAATTTCAGTTGGGCCAGCAGGAGCTGCAGGTGCTTCTTCCTTTTTAGCTCTTACTTTTGCGTAAGCCTTAACAATCATAAACAGTACAAAACCAACAATCATTAAATTGATGATGGAGTTGATCCAATTACCATAGGCAATGACTGCAGCTCCTGCTTCGTTAGCAACGGCCAATGACTCATAGGTCTTTCCGTCCAAGGCATAGAACATATCTGAAAAGTCAACGCCTCCGGTGAAATATCCAACAATAGGCATCATGATGTCACTTACAAACCCATTGACCACCAAGCCAACGGCTCCAGCAAGTAAAACGGCAACCGCCAAATCAATGACGTTGCCCGTCATGATAAAATCTTTAAATTCTTTCCACATAGTTAATTGAATTTTTACATTGGTTAATAGGATACTAAAATAGGAAAAATTTATTACGGTTAATTCTTACTTAGAGATTAATTTATGATATTCCTTTTAACGCGTTGTGAAATGGCCGTAATCAATTCGTACGAAATGGTATTCGCCGAATGCGCCAAATCGTCGGCGGTATTTGAAGCATCAAACACAATAACTTCATCTCCTTCATGACAGTCAATTCCGGTGATATCAACCATAATCATATCCATACAAACGTTACCTACTATAGCTGCTTTTTTTCCATCAATGATCACATAGCCTTTTCCATTGCCATAAGGTCTGCCAATTCCATCAGCATGACCAATTGGGATTGTGGCTGTTTTCATGGATGATGTGCTTTTATAAGCCCGATTATAGCCTACCGTTTCGCCTTTTTCAATATGATGTATTTGTGAAATAACCGATTTGAGCGAAGCAATGGGTCTGAAATTTTTATTTTCTTTTTCAGAATTTCCAAAGCCATACAATCCTATGCCACTACGTACCATGTCAAAATGGGCTTCAGGATAGTTTAATATCCCTGAAGTATTGCACATATGAAGCATAGGTTGGTAACCAAAACAGACTTTAAATTTTTCTGTTATCTTTTTAAAGGAATTTATTTGATGCAGCATAAATTCTTTTTCTGATAGATCCTCGCTTGCGGCCAAATGAGAAAATATGGATTCAACTCTGACTACGTTTGATGAGTTTATCTTTGAATATATGCCTTCAATATCATTTTCAGAAAAACCCAATCGGTTCAGTCCGGTATTAAATTTTAGATGTATGGGATAGTCTTTTTGATTCTTATCCGAAGCCATTTGCATGAAGGCATTAAGCACCTTTGCATTATAAATGCTGGGTTCCAAACATCGGTCTATGATACTGCTAAAGCCTACCGGCAAAGGATGCAGTACCAAAATGGGCTTTGTAATTCCTGCATCACGTAGAGCGACTCCTTCTCCTGTATAGGCCACCGCAAAATAGTCAACATCTAAATTTTGCAGAAAAAGAGCGATTTCATCAGCCTCATGGCCATAGGCGAAGGCTTTGACTACTGCTAAAAACTTGGTTTTTTTTTGGAGTTTGGATTTGAGATATTCAAAATTGTGCTTTAAGGCCGATAGGTCTATTTCGAGTACGGTTTCTTGCGTTTTAGGCATTGGAGTTTTTTGGTTTTTCAGTGAGTTCTACGGCATCGGTGACCTTCATTCCTCTTATTTTATCCATTGACATAGCTTTGTAAAATGCGGCACGGCTCAAGGGTTCATATTCATCCACTTCGCCTAAAAGTACTAAAGCGTCACTTTGTGCTTTTCTGTAGCTGTATTGTGCCAGGTTTCCAGTACGGGTGCAAATGGCATGTACCTTAGTGACATACTCGGCTGTTGCCATTAAATTTGGCATTGGACCGAACGGATTGCCTTTAAAATCCATGTCCAAACCGGCAACAATGACCCTAATGCCCTTATTGGCCAAATCATTACAGACGCGTACGATTTCATCATCAAAAAATTGAGCTTCGTCAATTCCAACCACATCACATCCGTCGGCTAAAATTGGAATATTGGCTGCAGCAGGTACTGGGGTTGAGCGAATTTCATTGGCGTCATGAGACACGACCATTCCTTCATCGTAGCGCACATCAACAGCAGGTTTGAAGATTTCAACTTTTTGTTTTGCAAACTGCGCACGCTTAAGACGCCTGATCAATTCTTCAGTCTTACCAGAGAACATAGAGCCACAAATAACCTCAATCCACCCAAATTGTTCTTTAGGATTTACTGTATTTTCAAGAAACATTTCGTAATTTTAACACTAAAACAAAGCTTGCCTTCGTTTGTTATAAAGGTGGCGCAAATTTATTAAAAATCAAAAGCATAAATTAGAATTAAAGTTAAAAGTTATGAAGAAGAAGTTGGAGTCTGAATTAATGAGTATTGCCCATCGTATTCTGAAGTTGAAGGGCAAAGAGGATGTTAAGGAAATGCACAGAGAAGTAGGGTTGTTATATGAAAAATTGAGTGTTTTGAAATTTGCCAATGAAAACTTAGAACAATCTATGCCTACAATAGGGGTCGATTCATCATTTTTTGAGATGTTGGATGTGGCATTTAATAATAAAATAAGTGATAATATTGAACGTGACGATAAAATTTATGTCAATCTTGATGAGGTAGAAGATGATGATATTATGGAGCCTGTCATGGAAAAAATTAAAGATATGGTTGCTCAAATGCCTCATGAAACACATCAAATTGATGCTTTTTTTGAACACCCACTTCCGGATGCACCAAAAAATAAAGATGAATTTGAAGAATTGACTGCCGATTTTAAGAACATGCCGGTTTTTGACCCTGTTTCCGCTTCAGAAACCAATGGTCACTTAAAAAAATCACTAAACGATAAGCTTAAAAACGGACTCAATATTGGTCTAAACGACAAGATTGCATTTATAAAACATCTTTTTGATGGGCATCGTGAAGATTATGATCGGGTACTTTCTCAGATCAATACGTCAAGCTCGTTGGATGAAGCTAAAAATCTAATCCAAAATATCGTCAAACCCGATTATAACAATTGGTTAGGAAAAGAGGACGTCGAAGAACGTTTTATGAACATTATAGAGGGTAAGTTCAATTAATTAATGAGTAAATTATTCATCGTACCCACGCCCATTGGCAATTTGAAAGACATGACTTTTAGGGCCGTTGAGGTTCTAAAGGAAGTTGATTTGATTTTGGCTGAAGACACGCGTACTTCTGGCAAACTCCTTAAACATTATGAAATTGCAACGCCTTGCCAATCCCATCATATGCACAATGAGCATAAAACGGTGGAATTATTGGTGCAAAAGATAAAATCGGGTACAGCTATTGCTTTAATTAGTGATGCAGGAACACCGGCTATTTCCGATCCCGGATTTTTGTTGACGCGTGCCTGTATTGAACATCAAATTGAAGTGGATTGTCTCCCTGGAGCAACTGCTTTTGTTCCCGCTTTGGTGAATAGCGGAATGCCCAATGATAAATTTGTATTTGAGGGATTTTTGCCAGTCAAAAAAGGACGACAAACCCGATTGCTGTTATTGGCAGAAGAAACCCGAACCATTATTTTTTATGAGAGTCCGCATAAACTCATTAAAACCCTATCCCATTTTTGCGAATATTTTGGTGAAGATCGACCTGTATCCGTTTCGAGGGAAATGACCAAACTTTATGAAGAGACCATCAGAGGGACCGCTAAAGAAGTTTTACAACATTATACTGCAAAACCTCCAAAAGGTGAAATAGTGATTGTAGTTGGTGGGAAGCCAAAGGATTAACGTTTTAATTTTTAGAACGAGTACCAAACTAGATAATTAAGGTATCTTTTAGATCATAATATGGATATTATCGAGCATTGACGTCTTTATTCTTTATTCTAACAGCGCAGCGGTCTTGGTTTCTTTCTCTGACTTTCCAAGTTTTATTTCTAAACTTTAGATTTTTCATAACATAATTTGTCGGAAGATTCGGTATCTTAATCCTTAATATGAAAAAGACTAAAAACAAACATTATGACGTTTTTGTCATTGGCAGTGGAATTGCAGGACAGACCGCTGCTGAGATTTGTAGGGAGCACAAGTTGAGCGTAGCCATTGCAGATAATAGAGAGTTTGGCGGCACTTGCGCCAATAGAGGTTGTGATTCCAAAAAAATACTGCTTCAGTTTTCTCAATTGGTCTATCAAAGTAGAAACCTTAAAGGTATTGGTGTTAAAAGGCTGCCAAAACTAAATTGGAAGAGCGTCCAAAAGTTCAAGAGGTCATTTTCTGACCCCATTCCGCCAAATACAGAAGAAAAGTTAAAGGATTTAGGGATTTCATTGTATCACCAATCGCCAAAATTCATCAGTAAAAATGAGGTTGAGGTAGAAGGAAAGGTTGTTTCTGCCGATCATTTTATTATCGCTACCGGAAATATTCCGAGGGAACTTGATATTGAAGGCAAGGAATTTCTGAAAGTGAGTGAAGATGTTCTGAATTTTAAGAAAGTCCCAAAGTCCGCCACCTTTATCGGCTCTGGTTATATTGCCATGGAATTTGCCTGTATGTTGGCGACATTGGGCTGCAAGGTGACAATTTTGGAAAGAGATAAGACCTCTCTTGCTAAATTCGATGACTATTTGGTGGAAAAATTAATCGTAAAACTTGAAAGTTTGGGCGTTAAATTTGTTTTTAATGCCGATGTCACTGGAGTTCAGAAATTGAAAAAAAACTTAAAAATTTTGTATGCTCATAATGGTAAATCAAAGAGTCATAAATCCAGAAAAGTTATTAATGCGACAGGAAGAGTTCCGGCAATAGAAGCCTTAGAACTCGACAAAGCGGGAATAGAGACGGATAAGGATGGAATTGTTGTCAATGATCATTTACAAAGTAAATCGCACCCAAAAGTTTATGCCTGCGGCGATGTCTCTAATAAATCGCCATCTCTTACACCACTTTCTGGCCTACAAGGCTATATTGCTGGGAACAATGTGGTCAAAGAAAAATCAAAGATTTTAGATGTGCCTTGCGTGCCTTCAACGGTATTTACCACGCCAAATTTATCATCAGTTGGTTATGGCGAAGCCGAAGCCAAAGCGCGTTATAAAAACGTCAAGGTTTATCAAGGGGATTGCAGAAACTGGTTTAATGCGAAAAAGGAAAATGAAGACACTTATGCCTATACCATTTTAGTCAACGAGCGCACTGATGAAATTGTGGGCGCCCATATTTTGAGTTCAAAAGCCAACGAAAGTATCAATGTTTTTGCAGCAGCCATTTATAATAAAATGACCGTTAAGGAATTTAAGCGTATGGTGTTGACCTATCCTTCGTATAGCATGGATTTTAAGAAGATGATGGAGAACAAAGAATAGTGATATAGAATTAATGCAAGATTTACTTCACAATATAAGAAACTGCAGTCTCTGTAAAGCTCATTTGCCACTCGGGCCAAGGCCTGTAGTCACTGCACACCAAGATTCAAAAATCGTTATTATTGGACAGGCACCAGGAACGAAAGTGCACGCCTCTGGAATCCCTTGGGATGATGCCAGCGGCAAACAATTGCGAAAATGGTTGGGTGTGACCGTGGAAGAATTTTATGACGAGAAGAACTTTGCCATTGTACCAATGGGATTTTGTTATCCAGGGAGAGGCAAAGGTGGCGATTTGCCTCCTCGACCAGAATGTGCTCCACAATGGCATGAACAACTCATGGAATTTATGCCCAATGTTGAATTGGTCCTTTTAATAGGCATGTATGCCCAAAAATACTATTTGAAGAACGATGCCAAGAAAACCCTGACGGAAACTGTTGCTGAATATCAAGATTATTTGCCCAAATATTTTCCCTTGCCGCATCCATCGCCCCGCAATCGGTTTTGGTTGACGCGGAATCCTTGGTTTGAGGGGGAGGTGGTATCTCAGTTGCAAAAATCCATAAAAACGATCTTGAATCCATAATAGGATCATAAATAATATTCAATAAAACCCCACCTTCCAATTTCGAAGCTTCGAAACGGAACTGGTGAGGTCTTCAAACTAAATCAATCAAATCCTAATTCCCAATCACAAGATCATTTCCTGAAATCCAGGTTTTATCTTCATCACCATAAAACAAGTACACGTTGCTTGCTGGGGCTTTATAGGTTCCGGCAATATCTGCCTTTAAGTCCAAGCGCAAAGTTTTGGTTTCATTTTCTCTAAATTCACTCCAATAAAATACGAGGTAATTGTCGAAAATCTCATAATAGGCCGCTTGATTTTCGTCTAAAATCTTTTTAAGCTGCCAAGGTTGGGGTGTGGTACCGGACGGGATTCCAATCATGGCAATGGTCATTCCTGTAGGTTCATTTTTAGTATTGCTCACTTTTATGGTCATGCTCACGTTATCACCAACCTTATGCATTTTTGAGGCCAATTCAGTTTTCAAATCCATCGGGCAGGCTTCTGATGAATTTGGCAACGTACTGTCCCATTTTAAGTTTAGGGCATAAGGATAGCTGTTTTCGGGAGTGTTGAAAATCACTTTTGCAGTCTGCTTACCTTCCTTGATGTGTTTTTCAAGTCCGTTAAGAGTGATTCTTCCTTGGGCATTGATTTCAAGTTTCGTTTTTATGGAACTTCCATTGATGATCAATTCTACAACCTCATTGGCACTAATGATTTTTTGATTCTGTTGTACGGTGTAATTGATTAAAACCTTTAATGCCATGGCCGTAGCTTGGGTGCTTCCAAACGTGCCGCCTTTTCGTTTACTGACCAAATATTCAATGCCTTTGGCGATGAGCGTATCATCTGGTTGATTTTCCCTCATTAAGGCCAAAAGTGTTAATGCCGTGGTTTCAATAGTTTTTGAATCGCCATAAGAGCGTGTAATGGTGTTTTGTACAGGAAGTCCGTTAAACCCGTATTCTGAAATATTCGTTTTTATCTTTTTGATCAGGACCTTCAGGTTTTCTTGATTTCCAAGATTGTGGCTGGCCATAGCTAAAAGTGCCATTTTATAACTGTCATTGCTATGAAGTGCATCTTTATAAGTAGAATTATACTCAAGTTCAAGAGATGCATCAATTTTAGCTTCGCTCAAGGCATAGACAATATAGGCATTGGCAACATCCGATGGTGAGCTTGCAAAACTGTCATAACCTTTGTCGCTTTTTTTGAAGCCACCTTTTCCATCTTTTCTGCCTAATAACCATTTTACGGTTCTATCAATCATCTTTTGATCTACGCCATTATAAAGTTGTTTCATTTCGGTAAACTCCAAGATGCCATAGGCCGTCAGTGTTTCGTGAGGTGGCGTATGGCCGAACCATTCAAAACCACCTTCAGAAGTTTCATAACTTATCAATCGCTTATAGCCTTCTTTAATATAGTCCATGGCTATAGCTTCAATGTCAGGATTGCTTTTTCCTGATGCTTTCAAATATTGAAGCACCATAATATTGGGATAGGTAGCTGATGAGGTTTGTTCAAAGCAGCCATAAGGTTTGCTGATCATGCCTTCAATACCGTTCATGACATCACCCACAACATCTGTGTAAATGTTGAATTCGGCTTCTAAACTACCCTCCACAACATTATTAATATCAAATTCAAAAGCTTGCGATTGTGATCCTGAAAGACTCATTTCGGTTGGAAAATACGGACTGACGACCGCCACTTCCCGATTTACAGTGTCTGAATATTCTTTTGATTGGAGTTCAAAACTTAGCCGTATTTTTTCTCCCTTTTTGATAGGAATCACGCTAATGTTTCTGATTATTGAACTTTTCGCATCCACCAGAATCTTCTTTTCTATGGATCCAACAAGTTTTAAATGTTCTGGTAGATTTATCTTGAAATCGGCAGAAATGGCCTGATCACTCTCATTTGTGATGGTAATAGGCAAAATGACCGTATCATTCAAAGTCATATAATTGGGCGCTTTAAAATCGATAGCCAGAATTTTTTTGGTAGCATAGATTTCTTCTGCTCGACCAATTAATCCATTAAACCCAATGCCCTCTGCTACAATTTTAAAAGAGGTAATGGCGTCAGAATTGTAATACTCTAATTGCGCTTCGCCGTTGGCATCGGTCTGCACCACAGGATTCCAATAGATGGTCTGTCTAAAATCTGTGCGTTCTTCCACCACGTCTTTGCTATCGTATTTTGGCACATAAAATTGTTGAGAGCTGTAGGTGTTGGGCGTATTATAATTATAGTACTGTTGCACAGCGTAGTTGTTGTAATTCGCATTATTTAGTCTTTTCTTGCCATAATTATTATAAAAATGAGCGTTTTTTGTTCCCACAAGGATGACACCGTTTGCTGCTCGACTCCCATATAGAGACGTTGCTGCGGCATCTTTTAAGACCGTGACTGAGTTGACTTGATTGGCATCAAGGTTTGCGAAGGTGTTTTGATCGTAAGGCACACCGTCAACAATAATCAATGGTTCATTGTTTCCACTAATGGAGCTCATGCCTCTAATACTTGTTTTTGATGCATTTCCTGGTTGACCTGCATTCTGAATAACTTGGATACCTGCAACATTGCCTTGGAGTGCATTGATCACAGATCCGTCGCGCATAAGTGCTTCAGCTCGCACTACGGTAACAGCACCTGATAGTTCCCGTTTATTTTTGTACCCATAACCAACCACCACCACTTCATCCAATGCCGCAGAATCCTCAGTTAGGGAAATTGTGGCAATGGCGTTTTGTGTGATGGTTTTTTTTAGCGGATTTTCATTTTTATCAAAACGCTTTGCTATCGTTTTATTTTCTTGATGGATGGCGTTTATGCCCTGGGCCAATTGTGCATTTTTGAAATCGGTGTTTTTGATAGTAAGCGTTTCGCCATCATCGGCATAGGCAATAAGTACCAAGCTTCTGTTTTTATTGAATTTGAATGAGAATGTGCCATTTTCCTTGGTTTCAAATACCAATACCTTGTCACCATGTTCATCGAATAAGAATAAGTTGGCTTTTTTAGGATTTCCTTTTCTATCAAGGACGATACCGTTTTGTATGGCACTTTGTTCAGGTAAAAAAGCGGCGTTTTCTGCAGTGACCGTTGGTGTGCGAATATAATTTCTCCAGCCATGGGTGAGCATCACATAATCCAAAGCTTGCTCAGATTTCGGCTCCTTTGGGTTGAGATAAAAATGGGGCTTGTGTAGTTTTCCTTTTAATTCTGAAGATACCAATAGTGACGATAAAATATGATCCTGCTTATCATCGGCAAAGGACAACAGTTTATTATCGGCAACGGATACTGATAAATTGGAGGGAATAGGGGTGTTGTTCGCATCTGTGGTTTTTATTTTTATGCACATCTTCTCTCTTGTATCATAGATGTCTTTTTCTAAAGCAATGGTTACCTTGAGTTGTTTGTGGGCATTCATAAATACCAATCGTTCAGCAAGGATGTCTTGATTCGCATTTTTAATGCTGAAAGTGGCAATCCCCATAGGGAAATGTGCCGTATTTAAAACTATGTTTTTCTGATTTGAACCTATGGTTTGTGACATTAATATCTTCGATGAGTTTCTGACTTCAAGAAATAAAATCTCATTTAAGGTTGAAAAAAGATCAATTTTAGTGGTTAAACTATCTGTTTCAATAGAGAACTTGACGCCTTTATTATGAACGTCTGGAAGTTGGATGTTTCGATCAGACTTGAAAGGTTCCATAATTCTCGCATAATAAACCTGATCTGGTTTAACAAAAAACTTAAAACTTCCCATGCCATCGTGAAAACTTTTGAAATCAGCCACTACGTTCAAGTTATTGTCCAATATCTGTCCGCTGACATCCACGGGTTTTCCAAATTCATTGAGTGCTTTTAAGGCAATGGTATTGGTGGTCCCAGAAATCATTTGGCCACTTTCAGGGAAAAACTGAAGATCGATAGTATCTAAAACCACCGGAACCGCTCGTGAAATCGATTCTGTACTGCCTTGATAAGGAATTAAAACATTCAGTACCACATCGGCAGTTTCCAGATTTTCAGGAAGTTTAAATCTTGGGTGCGCTTTCCCATCTGCATCAGTCATAAACTTTTCCGTAAGGAACGATTGTCCTTTGAGCGTGACTTCGAATGTCATTTCTTTATGGACCAACGGATTGTTTTTAAGGTCTTTCACTACAAAATCGGCAATCACCTCTGAAGATTTTCCGTAGCCTTCTTTCTGAAATTTAAGATTCAACAATAGGTTGGGCTGCACGACTTTTTGAACAGTAATCTGTTTGGTGAAAATCGCCTCTTCACCATAATTATGCGTCCAATTTGTATATACTTTTAAAGTATAAATCCCGCCAGCCCAATCGTTATCAATATGGAAATCACCGTAGGCATACCCTTGATCGACGCTCAATAATCGTGAGGTGACAACCGCCCCTTTTGGTGAAATCAATTCTGCATGAACAAGATCGCTCAGATTGGAAATGGTGTGGTCTGAACTTACTATATAGGATTTGAACCAAATGGTTTCCCCTGGGAAATAAAATGGCCTGTCCGTTTGTGTGTAAATTTTCTCCAAAAGCGATTTGTCTGACTGATAACTGTTAAAGGAAATCAGCGCAAAAAATAAAAGACCTACTAAAATCAGTGTTCTGGTAATTGGGCGATGTTTTATCATGATGTTTAGATTTTAATGTTGAGTTTCAGACCGATTTCAGTCGCTATTGGCGCATTAAAAAAGTTTAAGCCCTGTCCGGAATGGGTGTCATAAAGACTGCTATAAGGTGAAGCTCCTCGATATTTTGTATAGGTAAATAGATTATTGGCATATAGTCCGAGGTCAAAAGCCCTGAAGAATGAATGGTTGTTTTGGTTTGTGAAACTGTAGGTGATGTCCACCGACTTTAAATTGATATAGCTTCCGTCTTCAATAGCATCTTCAGCAACCCCTTCAAAACCGTAACGCACAAAGCGGTTGGCTTCTATACCCTGAGAAGGATTATAAAAATCTACCGGAATTGTATTTGGGTGACCCTGAGCGTTGACGCCAGCAAAAACATAATCTTTGATGCCTCTTTCTTGCGCAGATTGTTGGGAGGTTCCGTAGTAATTCAAGACGTTTTGAGTGCCATTCCATACATCGCCGCCTTTTTGAAAATCGATAACAAAATTTAATTGAAAGCGTTTCCAAGTCAATCCGTTGGAGAAACTTAAATTGAAATCAGGTGTTGGATTCCCAATCTGCTGGAGTTCTGAAGCGACCAGTGGAAACCCGTGCGCTCCAATAATTTGATTTCCATGAGCATCTCTGGCATACGCTGAACCGTAAATAACACCAGCGGGTTGGCCCACCACCAAATTTTTTGAAACTGTTGAAAATCCTGCAATTGCCAAGCGTTCTTGAGGGATTTTTAAATCCAACACTTTACTTCTATAGGTTGAAAATAGAATTTGAGAGGTAAACCCAAAATTATTGTACCGATAGCGCATAAACTCCAAATTCATTTCTATGCCGTTATTTTGTATCTCTGCAGTATTTCTAAGTTGAAATCCGTTCCCTTCATGTACAGGGAAAACACTGCCTTTATGTTTGCTATAGAAATAGGTCATGCCGAAATCGACAGTGATGTCCCATACCTTGAGGCCTATTGTTGCGGCAACATCATGGTAGATTTTTTTTTCAAGTTGGAGTTCGTCGTTGAGGAATAAATCTTGGTTTGCCGTATATCTCAAAGTTTCTGAAGGGCTCATCACCAGACTATTATGGCTTTGATTGTTATAGAATAGGGGCATTTCTTTAACATCAAAGGAGTTACGTGAGCTCAAGTAAAGTTTGTCTAAACTATATATTTCGAATAGTTCAATGAGATTCAGCTTTAAATATCCTGTTGGTAATACATAATGGTTTTTTTGAAGGGATGATATGAAACTGCTATTGCTAAGCGTTAATTCCAAACCAAGATGATGCCATTCCAAGCTTGCCTCGTTCAAAACTCTTAGTGAATGCATTGAAGCATCATGTACATTGGAGTTTTTGTTGTTTGGATTTGAAAATGAAAAATCATTGAATCCAGTGGCTTCATTGAAACGGTATTTCAAATGGTCATAACCATAATCGATTGCTGAATTGATGGTAAGGGAATAGTTGTTTTCTTCAAATTTGTAGTTGAGATTGACATTGGCAATGAGCGTATTTTTTTCAATATTTTTTTGACTTAAATACCCGTTCTCAAATCCAACGGTCTGCGCCACAAGTCCGAAGTTTTGCTCATTATTTGTGTGTTGATAGTTGATTTTGCTGGTAAGTTGAAGGTCATCAGAAATTTTAAATTGATTTTGAATGCTTCCAAGAAATAGCTGATAATAATCTGCATTTTTATTGTAATTGAAAAGCCATTCCGGATTGTTGAACCTTAAAGGACTATAACTGCGCTGTGTTTGATTGTTTAAGGTGGCGCCTTGTGAATTCTCAAAACTTGTTGGTGTGGTCCAAGAATTCAAGAACAGATTGTTTATAAAACCATTGGTATTGGGCTGGGCGTTGAATTGATCTGTATATCTAAGACTTGTGTCCCATTTTATTCTTTTTCGGTAATAATTGGTGTTCTTATAGGTTAGGGCAAGATTGTTTTTAGTGCTGGCTTCTCTTCCAAAAGCATCTTCGTCCATGTCGTAATTATAGTCGAAGCCTAAAATCCAATCTTCAGTCGAGATTTTAAAAAATAGATTGTGATGTGATTTAAGATTGGTTTTTAAAATAGAATTATCATAAGCTTGTGCTGGAATGCCGTTGCCATTTCCAAGTGTTACCAAACGGCCATTCACATCATAAGGGTAAGAGCTGCCGTCAAATTCCAAAGTTCTCAAATACGGTCCGTAAGAAAATGGATTGCCGGTTTCTGGGCCTAAAAATGACAACTTATTATTTGAAACTGTACCCTGGCTGAAAGACGTTTGTAGTTCTGGAAGGTTTTTCTTCTTAATGAATTGAAACGATGTAAAGGAGCTGTATCCAATTTCATAATAGATGTCAGGATCAAAATAGGTAAGTTCTACTCTATCAGGTTTAATTTCCATCGCTTTAATCCGATTGTACTCAAAATGATTATTTTTATTAAAGGTTCTTTCGGAATGTTCAAAGCTTGGGACTTCAAAAGACGTTTTATTCAACTCTTTTAATGCGTTGGCATAAGCTTCAGTTTGAATCTTGGCCACAGGTTCCTGAGCTTTGGTTTTAATATTCGGATCCATTCCAAATAGACGTGTAGTGACTTTCACTTCAGTACTTTTCATGCCAACACTACTGAAGACCAGAATGTCGCCAATTTTGCAGTCAATTTTGTAATTCCCGTCAAAATCGGTTTGAACGCCTTTGTTGGTGCCTTTTATAACAATAGATACGCCGGGCAATGGCAAACCATCAACATCAGATTTTAAGATTCCCGAAACCGTCCCTTGTTGTGCAAAACCATGTGTAACGATCATTAAAAAGAAGAAGAGGAAAAGATAAGGATGGTATTGATTTCTCATGGTTGGCTGGTTTTATAACTCAAAGCTATTGTAATACCAATTCAATAAAAAAGAAGAATGAGTGAATGCAGCATTTGAATGAGCCAACACACTTTTGAGTCAAAAACCCGCTTATTACTGATGAATAAATTAATAATTATTCATGAACCAATAATTTCGTCCCCAATAACATCACTATAGAAGATTCCATTTTAGTGATTTTTTTTCAAACATAATGGTCAAAACTTCAAAAATAGCCTACGGAAATTTAGAAATGAATAATAGTGTGGCTCAATTCAATTCCTCTTCAAAATAGCTATCAAGATTTAAACTTAATTCAGTAGTTTTACGATTTTATTTGATTTTTGACATTATAAAAAATTCATAATTTTAAAATTTAAATTACTGATAAACAGCTATTTGAATAAGTCATAAAAATGATATATAGTTGATGGTCAGTGACCTGAAATTTGACATCCACCATGTCGAAAAAGTATTAAATATTAATAAGTGCACAATATTATGCAAACCAGAATAGAAGAAGACCTGCTTGGTGAATTAGAGATCGATAATGATGTTTATTATGGTATTCACACGCAGCGAGCGATTGATAATTTTAAGATTTCAAAATCTAAAATATTAGATTATCCATTATTTGTGAAAGGGCTGATTATTACCAAAAAAGCTTGTGCCTGTGCAAATAGGGAGATTGGAACGATATCTTCGTCCAGAGCGGATATGATTATCGCTGCTTGCGATGAGATTTTGGCCAACCTAGATACCTATGTGAAATATTTTCCATCCGATATATTTCAAGGAGGTGCTGGCACTTCGGTCAATATGAATGCAAATGAGGTCATTGCCAATGTAGCTCTTGAAATGAATGGCTATGAGAAAGGCCGTTATGATATTTTACACCCAAATGATCATGTCAACAAGTCGCAGTCAACCAATTGTGCCTACCCAACCAGTCTAAGAGTAGCCATATACTACTATATGAACCATCTTTTGGAAAAAATCAATCTGCTCACGACGCGTTTGGACATCAAAGGGACGGAGTTCAAAAAGGTATTAAAAATGGGTAGGACCCAACTACAGGACGCCGTACCCATGTCGTTGGGTGATGAGTTTTCGGCATGGGCCGCAAATTTAAAAGAGGAAACCAAAATGCTGAAAATGTGCAGAGACATCATTTTGCCTGTGAATTTGGGAGGGACTGCAATCGGTACACGTGTTAACGCCCCAAATGGCTTTTCCAAACTTTCGGTCGGCTATTTGGCAAAATTCACCAAAGCAAGTTTTGTTGAGGCAGAGGATTTAATCGAAGCCTCTTTTGACTGTGGTGATTATGTTATGATTTCCGGAGGATTGAAAAGGGCCGCAGTAAAGCTGTCCAAAATATGCAATGATTTAAGATTATTGTCCTCAGGTCCGCGTTGTGGTTTCCACGAAATAAACTTGCCTGAAATGCAAGCAGGGTCCTCTATTATGCCAGCCAAAATCAATCCGGTTATACCCGAGGTGGTCAACCAGGTGTGTTTTAAAGTCATTGGAAATGACGTGACCGTATCTTTTGCGGCAGAAGCAGGACAATTGCAATTAAACGTCATGGAGCCAGTTATTGCACAGTGCGTATTTGAATCGATTGAATTGCTCTCAAATGCCTGTGTTTCGCTTGCCGATAAATGTATTTCTGGAATCACGGCAAACGAAGCGCACACTAAAGAAATGGTATACAACTCAGTGGGACTGATCACGTTTCTGAGTCCTTATATTGGACATCATATGGGCGATTTGATTGGAAAAGAAGCTATAGCAACGGGCAAAACCATACGTGAACTTGTTCTTGAAAAGAATTTGCTGTCGGAGCAAGAATTGGATCTAATCCTCAGTCCAGTAAATTTAATGCACCCAGAATATACGGCATTGGCTCAGAAATAAACAATGGACCACCGCCATTAATAAGAATTTGTAGTTCTTTAAATAAATTTAGAAATAATGGTGCTTGTGATTATCACTGACTAAGACTTTTATCTGATCAAGTAGCCCAGCTGGGTTTCCTGAATTTCTATTTCGTTCCAAATATATTGACATCTACTAAGTTCACAATCTTGATATTTAGTAGTATTTTTGGAATATATCATAGAATTTTAACAACATTAAATACATAGAATATGGAAGATAAAGTCATCACGCATTGGAAAGGGAATTCGCAATTTGAATCCGATAACCCTAGCGGAAAAACCTTATTGATGGATACTTCGGCAGAACATGGCGGATATAATTCCGGACTGCGCCCTAAAGCGATGATGCTCGCGGCGTTGGCGGGCTGTTCAGGTCTCGATGTGGTCTCTGTCCTCAATAAGATGAAAGTTACCGTTTCAGATTTTAGGATGGATACTTACGGCCAATTGACCGAAGAACATCCAAAATATTATCATACAGTGTCTGTGGAATATCATTTTTATGGAAAAAACCTGGATGAAGGTAAAATCAAGAAGGCGGTTGATTTATCCATAGAAAAATATTGTGGCGTCATGGAAATGTTCAGAAGATTTGCCAAAGTGAACACCTCGATCCATTATCACAATAAGTAGTTTTGAGCCAAGACCCGACCGTCACGATAAATGTCGGGATTGTCAGATCTGAAATCAATTAAAACTTGAAACATTTTAAAGCTGAAACCAGAAACGAGAAAATGCGTTGGACCTTAAAACCAAAACCAGAGCTTTCCAAAATAAAGCAGTTATCTGAAGCCCTTCAGGTGGAGCATGCTATTGCTTCGTTATTGCTACAGCGCGGCATTGAGACTTACGAAGATGCCAAACAGTTCTTCAGACCAAGTCTTGATGAGCTACATGATCCTTTTTTAATGAAGGATATGGACAAGGCAGTCGATCGTATTGAAAAAGCAATCAATGATGGCGAAAATATTTTGGTGTTTGGCGATTATGATGTGGACGGTACCACGGCAGTAGCTTTAATGTCTTCTTATCTAAAAGCAAGAACAGATACGGTTGCTACGTATATTCCTGATCGTTATGATGAAGGTTATGGAGTTTCCATAAAGGGTATAGACTTCGCACATGACAATGATTTTGCGCTGATCATAGCACTAGATTGTGGAATAAAAGCGATTGACAAAGTTGCCTATGCGAAAGAAAAAGGCATTGATTTTATTATTTGTGACCATCACCGGCCTGGTGCTGAACTTCCAGATGCCGTGGCCATTTTGGATCCGAAACGTGAGGATTGTGACTATCCCTACGACGAATTATGCGGCTGTGGTGTGGGTTTCAAATTAATTCAAGCGTTAGCGTCCAGAGATGGTAAATCCATTGAAGACTTAACCGGGTATCTCGATTTAGTGGCTACAGCCATTGGTGCTGATATTGTTCCTATTACTGGGGAAAATAGAACCTTGGCGTATTTTGGATTGCAGGTGATTAATGGAGATCCCCGTGCCGGAATTAAAGCCATTATCGATCAAACCAAAAAGGCCCAATTGACCATTACTGATGTGGTTTTTATCATAGCACCTCGGATTAATGCAGCAGGCCGCATGAAACACGGCAATCACGCCGTAACATTATTAACCGAAGAAGATGAAGTGCTTGCGCAAACCTATGCCCAAGAAATCGAGCAGTTCAATACCGACAGAAAGGAAGCCGATCAAAGAATAACCCAAGAAGCCCTGCTACAAATTGAAGAGTATGAAGAACAGGAACGTTTCACATCAGTCGTTTTTCAAGAAACTTGGCATAAAGGTGTTATTGGTATTGTGGCGTCGCGATTGATTGAAACATATTATAGGCCAACCTTGGTGTTCACCAAAAGTGGTGATAAATTGGCGGCCTCGGCCCGATCGGTATCTGGATTTGATGTGTATAATGCCTTGGAAGCATGCAGTGCGCATATTGAACAGTTTGGAGGACATAAATACGCCGCGGGTTTGACGCTTAAAGAGGAGAACTATGAAGCTTTTAAACAGGCTTTTGAAGATGAAGTCTCTAAAACGATAGATAAGTCTTTATTGATTCCAGAAATCCGAGTGGACACTCAAATAGATTTTAAAGATATTACCCCAAAATTTTACCGGATCCTAAAGCAATTTGCCCCTTTTGGCCCAGGCAATATGGCACCCGTTTTTATGACCGAAAACTTACAGGATACAGGTTATGGAAAATGTGTTGGTGCCGATGACAAACATTTAAGAATTATAGCTAGGCAGGGAAATTCACAGAATATAGTAGGTATCGGCTTTAACTTGGGTGACAAATATAATTTGATCACCGATAAAAAACCCTTTAAGGCTGTGTATTCCATTGATGAAAACCATTGGCAAGGTAATGTGAGTTTGCAACTGAAATTAAGGGATATTAAAGCCTAATCAGCGTTGTGTTTCTTTGTTCAAAAACCTACTCGCTAAAAAAAAGTAATGGAAGAAAAGAAAAAAAATAATCTTATTGGAACAGCTATAATTGTAGTGATAGTTGTACTGGCCGTAAATTTTGGGCCGAAATTGTTTAACTCTAAAAAAGATTTGACATTGAGTAGTGACAATACTATCACGGAAAGGGCAGCAATTATGAATAAAGATTGTCCTTTTACGTTTGATTCGAATACGAGACTTGATAGTGTTACTTCGCCTGAAAAGAATGTTTTGAGACAGAATTACACTTTATTGAATGACAGTAAATTTGATATCGACACAGAGGCATTTGAAAATATATTTAAACCTGAATTCAAGAAAAATTTACAGAGCCAAAATCAAGCTGAATATTTTAAAAAGAATAGTGCAACATTAGTTTATAGATTTTACGATAAAGACAAGAATTTTGTAACTGACATTGTTTTGGAATCTAACGAATATTAGAATTGATTTCTGAATTGTTTTATTTGATAAATTCAACTAAGATAAGAACCCATCTTGTTTTACATTTGCATTGAAATAAAATCCTCTTTTAGGATTATCAAGCCAATACTTAAAAGGGTCTGATATTTATGCAACAAAAACCAATCAAAAAAGATCCCTACGCCGCACTTCGGATAAAAGAATTCAATATTTTTTTGATGGTACGTTTTGCGCTGGTTTTTGCATGGTCCATGCAGTTTATCATCATTGAATGGGAAGTGTATTCCATCACCAAAGACCCATGGGCGCTTGGTTTAATTGGTCTGATGGAAATTATTCCAGCTGTATTAATTGCTCTTTTTGCGGGACATATCGTTGATCAAAAAGAAAAAAGAGGGCTTCTTATCAAATGTATTTTGGGATTTTCTGTCATCAGTCTTGGACTGTTTTTGTTGACCTGGCCAAAAATTGTGGGTGAATGGTCAACTAATGAAATCCTCTACAGTATTTACTTCTTGGTGTTTTGCGGCGGGTTGGTCAGGGCTTTTATAGGTCCGACTATATTTTCGTTGATTGCCTTGATCGTTCCTAAAAGACTATACCCTAATGCGGCCACATGGAGCAGTTCCACCTGGCAAGTGGCATCCGTTTTTGGGCCTGCTTTGGCAGGTTTTAGTATTAGTTGGATTGGTGTACATTGGTCCATGTGCTTGATCATGGCCTTTGCACTTTTGGCACTTATCAATTTACTCCGCATTTCAAAGAAGCCAATCTTAAATCCAAAAATTGGAGAACCGATTATGGACAGCCTTAAAGAGGGCGTGAAATTTGTATTCAAAACCAAAGCGATATTGGGTGCCTTAACCTTAGACATGGTTGCTGTACTTTTTGGTGGTGCAGTGGCCCTATTACCGATATTCGCACAGGATATTCTGAAGGTGGGATCAGAAGGCTTTGGGGTGTTAAGAGCGGCTCCGGCTGTAGGCGCGTTTTTGACCATGCTGGTTACAGCTTATATTCCTATCAGTAAAAATGCGGGAATGAAATTGTTGGTGGCCATATTTGGTTTTGGAGTGAGTATTATTGTATTTGGCCTATCCTCCGTGTTTTGGATATCCGTTGCTGCCTTGTTTTTTAGTGGGGTGACTGATGGCGTTTCGATGGTCATCCGTCAAACAATTTTACAATTGAAAACACCAGATCATATGCGCGGACGTGTGGCATCTGTGAATTCCATGTTTGTGGGGTCCTCCAATGAACTTGGAGCTTTTGAGAGCGGATTGACAGCAAAGCTTATGGGAACGGTTACAGCCGTTGTTTTTGGAGGCACGATGACATTATTGACGGTAGTGACGACAGGTATTGTTTCTCCTTCGTTTAGAAAGTTAGATTTGCGCAAGGATATTGAGGAACATGGGAAGGAAGATTAATACTTCTTCAACTCCATGTTCTCTCCATCAAAAACGCCATAGGTATAGTAATGGATCCAATCTCCAAGATTGATATAGGAGGATTGGTCATTTAACTTAACTTTCAACGGGAGGTGCCTATGACCAAATATAAAATAGTCACGGTGTTTTTCTTCTAATTTCCTTTTGGAATACTGAACCAGCCATTCTTTGTCTTCACCTAAAAATTTGGCATCCTCATCGCCAGAAATCAATTTGTTTTTGACCGACATATATTGGGCAAGTTTAACGCCTAAATCTGGATGCAGCCATCTAAAACACCATTTGAAAAATGGATTGGTGAACACTTTTTTCATGCGTTTGTAGCCTTTGTCATGTGGCCCCAAACCATCACCATGTCCAATAAAAAAAGTTTTGTCGTTAAAGATAAATTCCTTGGGTTTATGAAATACTTCAATATTCAGTTCTTCCTCAAAATACCCATGCATCCATAAATCATGATTGCCCACAAAATAATAAATGGGAATTCCAGAATCGCTTATTTCAGCAAGCTTGCCTAAAGTTCTTGTGAATCCTTTTGGAACAACAGTTTTGTATTCAAACCAAAAGTCAAAAAGATCTCCGAGCAAAAAAATGGCCGCGGCATCTTGTTTGATCTCATCCAACCAAGCCACGAACTTCTTTTCTCGTGGAAACGATGCTTCTTTTGTAGGAGCCCCTAAATGGTTGTCAGAAGCAAAATATACTTTTTTCCCTTTTGGAATATTCATTAGTCAGCTATTTAAATTCCTGCCTGCCTGTCGGCAGACAGGAAGGCAGAAAACCTTTAGGTTCAACGAAGTTAATCTCATGATTTAAAAACGAATCTGGTAGATGCATATTTACTCAAATATTTTTTCTTTGAAACAGAAAGCATATTCTCGGAAGCAATAATTTCCTACCCACTACCCACTACTTTCTAATTATCACTCGCATACCATTCCGCAAAACTCGTATCGGTTTCTTGAAGTTTTAAGGAATGAAGTTGGATGTTTTCAGGTAAACGTTTTCTAATTTTTTGCGAAAAATCAATCACCATCATTTCACTAGTTGGTTGATAATCTACTAAAAGTACACTATGGCCTCTATCTTTTAGCTCCTTTGCCAACTCCACATGTGGTGTGTTTTTGTTGAACACCGTGGCATGGTCAAAAACATCGACGATTTCGTCTTTGACGATTTTTTTCAAATCTGAAAAATCAATGACCATCCCAAATTTAACATTAGAAGAATCACTGATTGGTTTTCCAACAACAGTTACTGACAATTTATAACTGTGTCCATGGACATTTTTGCACTTGCCATCGTAGCCATATAGGGCGTGACCAGTTTCAAAAGAAAATTGTTTTGTAATCCGAATTTTGCTCATTTGGCATCAATTTATCGCAAAGATATTCAAATTGTAAAAAGGAATCCCTTTTTAGACTACATTTGGCTGATTATTGCTTATATTCATTTGTACTCCAAGTTCTTAATTTCTAAGTTATATGAATCCAATCTTTCAAGACATTGCTTTTGAAGAGAACCCTTTATATGAAACGATTATTAATGATATCGTTTCTCAGAAGTATGCCATTGTGGAAAATTTTTTTGATGAAAAAGAAGTTCAGCTGCTCAGGCAATCTTTAATTGACAAGCACAAAGAAGATGCTTTCAAAAAAGCGGCAATCGGCAACAAACTTAATGCCACCATAGTCAAAACGATTAGAGGTGATGTTATTTTATGGATGGATGAATCCAACGCCAATACGACCGAAAAGTTGTTTTTTGATAAAATCAATAATCTTGTCAGCTATCTCAACAGGACCTGCTTTTTAGGTATCCTTCATAAAGAATTTCATTATGCTTTATACCCAAAAGGTACTTTTTATAAACGTCATATCGATACATTTCAAAATGACGACAGACGCAAGCTATCTTTTGTCTGCTATTTGAATGAATCGGGTTGGTTGCCAGAAAATGGCGGCGAACTGGTATTGTATTTGGACGATAATGGCAAGGAGATAGAAAAGATTATCTATCCGTTTCCAGGTCGTGTCGTTATTTTTAAAAGTCAGATCATTGAACACGAAGTAAAACCGGTCAAGACCGAGAGATTGAGTATTACCGGATGGTTAAAAACCCGTTAGATTATCTGTTTTTTCTTCGGTTGTAAACATAAATGACAACCAATACGATGGCTAATATTAAAAATAAGCCGTTACCACTTAAATATTCGAGTATTTCCATAGTTGAAATTGCAATAAGTGCTGCCAAAGTTAATCGTTTTGTTCGAATGGCAAGAAAAGTTATCTGAATTTTAGGATCAGTAGCGGGCCTCTGACAGTCATTCAAAGAATAAACAGAAAAAAATTTGCTTACAACTTATAACTCGGACTTTTCAGTGGGAAAGACAATCATACGATTGATATTTTTCAAACGGATTGTCCAACTCATAAGAGAAGTTCATAACAGTAAAATGGATGTTCACTTTGCATAGGAAAATAAATGGAGCCTAAACGCTTATAATTGCGAAGTTCATAAAAGGTTTGATTTCTATGGTTTTGGGAAAAAGTGTCTAATCTTATGGAGTTATATCCATTGGATCTTCCCAGATTTTCAGCAAAATCCATTAGTATTTGTGCAAAACCCCGCCCTTGATGGTCCGGATGTACGGCCAATCGATGAATATATAGATTTTTATCATTAGGTGTGAGCCATTTTACAGCGTGATATTCTTCGTCCATAAAAGAAGAAATCACAATCGTGCCAATAATGTTGTCATCATCATCAATCAGCACATAGAGTTCTTTTCTTGCGAGATCTTTTTCAAACGCAGCGACATTTGGGTAATGCTCGTTCCATTGATAAATTCCCTTTTTTGTCATAGACCTGGCACAGGCCTTCGTCAATAATAATATAGATTCAATATCCGATGAATTTGCATTTCGAATCATTTTTATTTATTTTTTGATAAATTTAGTCTTTAATTCAGATAAGAAAATTATTAAGGAAGCTATATAATCGTCAAAAATATATCAAATTATTTGAAAAGAGCAACAGATTTTGAACGGATTAAAGTAAGAAAAATCTACAAGTAAAAATATAGTGATAGAAAAGAGGCTAAAAAAGAAAAAAATATTTTAAGTTTGCCGATTAATCAAAGAAGCCTAAAAATTTTTTAAATCTTCTGCAGGAAGGAAGTGGCGTAAAAATAATTTGGGGATGTAGCTCAGTTGGCTAGAGCGCTTGGCTGGCAGCCAAGAGGTCGTCGGTTCGAGCCCGATCTTCTCCACGTGAAAAGCAATGCGAAAGCGTTGCTTTTTTGTTTATATAGGTTTTGACGATCGATATGTCTAATATCCCACGTCCTTTTCGATAAAATCGATTTCCGGATTGCAAATTTCTATGATCAGTTTTTTAAGTTCTCCATAAAAACTATCCAAGGTTTCTTTTGTTATTGTTTGATCTTTATCTCTACTTCTTGATGATGGTTTTTTGCCAAACTTTAAAAAATAATCACCTTGTAGATTCTTAAAGGAAATGATACCGGCTTCTAATGATTGAGATATACCTTCTGTTGCATTCAGCATATAAGCATAGGCCAAAATTTGAAAGCTTTTGCTATACTTATTGTAATCTGAGGTGATGTTTTCCCAATCAACGATTTCAACCTGTCCTTGGTTGACTTTACCTGTTTTATAATCTATTATCCTAAGTGTCCCATCAAACTCGTCAATTCTGTCCACAGTGCCTTTTAAACGAACGTTAAAATCCAATTCAGGGATGACCACTGGTATGTCGAGTTCCTTTTCTAAGTGTATGATCTTAATCTGATGCCCCGCTTTTAAAGTTTCTATTTCTTTATTAATAAAATTTGATATATAACGTTTGGCGACTTCAAGAATAATAAGGTTTTTTCCTTTGGTCATATCACCTTCCTTATAAAACGACTTAAAGTGATGGGCCACATTAGCATTTATTTGAGCTTTCATTTGGAGTAAATCGGCTTCAGTGAGTAGTTGTCCTTTATGCGGTGTGTAAAAATCCTCTAAGGTCTGATGGATGACGCTCCCCAAGGTATTGGCTGCTACGGTTTCTTCAACATCTTCAAAACTCTGTATTTTTAAGACTTTTTCATAGTAAAAATCTAAAGGATTTCTGATGTAATTTGTCAAGGATGATGGCGAAAGTCCGTAGCCAGCAATCTGCTGCAATCTTGTGATTACACCGGGCGTTTTTTCAATGATTTTAGGCTGCTTTTGTACGACTTCCACGTTCGGAACGACAATGCTATGTTGTATATGGTGGATGTTTTCAATTTGGAGTTGGGTTATAAACCGACTTTTCTCCCCACCATTCAACACATCAGGCTCTGTATTGTAAATGATATACACATTTTTTGCACGTTGCAACAGTCTGTAAAAATGATAGGTATAAACTGCATCTTTTTCCTTATAGGTTGGTAGTCCATTTTCAAGTTTCACATCGAAAGGAATAAATGAGTTGCTACTTTTTCCTGCCGGAAGAATTCCTTCATTAACGGACGATATGATAACCGTTTCAAAGTCCAAAACTCTAGACTCGAGCATTCCCATAATTTGAAGTCCCTGTAGAGGTTCACCTTTAAAATCTAAAGTTTCACTACTCAATAACTCCTTGTAGAGAAAATAAAGTGTAGTACTGTTGCTGATGAGATTGTATTTGGTGTTATAGTGCTCTAACTCGTTGAATATTTGATTAAATCTATATAGATACTCGAGAGCCAAAAGATGTTTTGACTTCTCTAAATCAAGTTCTGACTTTAGCGTGAGGATGAGTTTGGAACAATTCCTGAATGCTTTTTCAGAGCTATTTTCCCACGATTGGAATAGAAGCCTTACAACCTCGTATTTTGCACCTGCTAATGCTATTAACTTATCAACTGAAATTGTAACAATATTATTGCTCTGAATATAATTTATGATCTGATTGCTAAAATTGACTCCCTTATGTGTCAATACAGACTGTATAAAGGAGTGTGATAAAATAGCTACCACATCCTTATAATAAAGTGTGTGGTTATGATTTTTCTGAATCTTGAATACTAAATCGAATAAGGATGCCATTGGTACCGATTTCAGAGGAAGACCCATGGTGATGTTTATGGCTTCTACCTTTTGTGGAATAGAATTGAGCAATGGCATTAAAAGGGTTTCATCACCTAAAACGACTGCAGTTTTCTTTAAATCGCCGGGAGCTAAGCTGTCCAGTAATTCTCCAATATACTTTACCTGACCAATATTTTTTGGAACGGCAATGGTCTGGATGTTTTTTTCGGAGCGATAATTCTCGCCTACCCAGTTCATTTGATTGTTTTTATAAAAGGGCCAGTTCTTGAGATGCTGCCTGATAAACAAACCTGCATCATGGATTGGATTTTTAATGAAAGTTGCGTCAATATCCCAATAGATATCTGCCAGATCCTGTTGCAATAATTCTTGTATAATACGTTCTTCAGCGTTGTTTAAGGCATTGAAGCCAATAAAAACATGTTGTTTATTGGGGTTTGAACCTATGTAGGGTTCGATGCCATTTACTGCCTCCCTATAGACTAAGCCTTGATATCCTTTTTTATTTAAGATCAACTTTTCTCGGAATGCATTATAATAGATTTTAAGTCGGTTCCAAAATGCTAAATAATTTTTGATATAAGGGGTCTGCTGTTCTGATAAAGACCAATGATTGAGTTCCTTAATGGATGTTAAATAATCAAAAATATGATCAGGATCTATAAGGTACCGATCTATTTCATTAAAATCCTGAAGTAAAAGTTGTCCCCATTTTGAAAATTGATCAAAAGTGTCTCGCTGAGGTTCTGGGGTAAGTTGGGTATATACTAGGTAAAACTCAAAAAGAAGTTCGGTGTTGCTAGCATAACTAAGATCAGAAAGACTTTCCACAAATTCCTCAATGGATAAAATTTCGGGAGCAAATGTAGTTTTGGAGATGGAATGGGAGAGGATATCCTTTAAGAAAGTACCAGCTCTTTTGCTTGGCAATATAAAGGTGAGCTGTGAAATATCCAATTCTTTTTTTTGGATGTCGTCAATAACTTCTTTTAAAAAACTTCTCATTGTATAAAAATAAAAAACGCCCCGAATATCGGAGCGTTTTTCTGAAATATTTATAGTTTATAAAACTTAGTTTGTAAGTTTTACTTCTACACGTCTGTTGTTGGTTCTACCAGCAGCAGTTTTGTTAGTGTCAATTGGATTCTCCTGACCAAAGCCTTTAGAAGTTAAACGATCTTTGTCAATTCCGTTAGCAATTAACCAGTCTTTCACCGCATTAGCTCTTCTTTCTGACAATAATTGGTTAGATCTTGCTGATCCAACGCTATCAGTATAGCCTTCAATAACAAAGGTAGCTTCTGGGAATTCTTTGAAGATGGCGTTCATAGCCTCTAATGTTTGAATAGACTCTTTCTTGAAAGTAGCTTTACCAGTATCGAATAAGATAGTTCTAGCATAGTCATTCAATTGTTTCATCTTCTCAGGAGTTGGCTTAACTTCTGGACAACCGAAGTTTGCAACAGTACCAGGAACATCTGGACATTTATCATCTTTGTCCAATACACCGTCACCATCTCTATCTGGCCAAGGACATCCTTTGTTAGCAGCAGGGCCAGCTTCGTTTGGACACTCGTCTAAATGATCTGGAACACCATCACCATCAGCATCAGGACAACCTTTTAACGATTTTAATCCAGCAACAGTAGGACAGTCATCTAAATGATCTGGAACACCGTCACCATCAGTATCAGGACAGCCGTTAAATTCAGCTAAACCAGGAACGTCTGGACAGTCGTCTTTTGCGTCTTCAATACCGTCGCCATCTGTGTCAGGACAACCGTTGAACTCTGGTAAACCAGGAACGTCTGGACAAGCATCATCTTTGTCATATATGCCATCACCATCAGTGTCTTTTCCACCAAATTTAAGTGCTAAACCAACTGTGTGTTGGAAATGTGTAGCTAAGTAATCTTCGAATGCATGTTTGTAGGCAGATTGAACTGTTACACCAATGTTTTCAGAAAACCATAGGTTGAAACCAAGGGTTCCGTTTAATGTACCTGCTCCAATATCATCAACCCAGGTATAACCACCACCTACTCCTAAGTAAGGCTCAAAAACTTTTGAGTTAATTAGGTTGGCAAAGCTATATTTTACCGTACCGTCTAATGCATAGTAAGATAAATCGTCAGCTGAGGTATTACCTATTTTACTGATTTCGTTGATAGTACCAGCTGCAGTTAATGAAAAACCGTCTGATAAGTATCTAGAAACAGAAATTGAGGATAATGAAGGTAAGACGTTGTAGTGATCTCCAAAATTGAAGTATTGATCAAAGATCTCACCCTGTCCGTCTTCACCCGTTGGGTAAAAGTCAACTGCATTCACGCCAACCCCAATAGCCCAAGGGTTGTTTGCGTCTTGTGCGTTGGCGTTGCTAAAGCTCAATAGAAGCAACATAGCGAAAAATAATCTGCTAAGATTTTTCATATTCTAATAATTTAATTTTTAAGTGTTAATTATGAACAAAAGTAAGTTGTTAAACGTTATTAACAAAGACAAATATATAAAAATATTGACTATTTGCCTTAAAACAGTACTGTTTGGACTAATTTTAGATAATTTTCAAGGTTTTCCCAACTTTTATAAAAGCGGCTATTGCTTTGTCCAAATGTTCTTTGGTGTGGGCCGCTGATAACTGTACCCTAATCCTTGCTTGGTCCTTGGGTACGACTGGAAAGAAGAAGCCTATTACATAGATTCCTTCCTCAAGAAGCATTGATGCCATTGTTTGGGATAATTTCGCGTCGTAAAGCATCACTGGGACTATCGCTGAATCGCCATCAATAATATCAAATCCTTCCTTCTGCAACGCTTCTTTGAAATATTTCGTGTTTTTGGTCAATTGATCCTTTAATGTAGTGTCATTGGCAAGCATGTCAAATACCTTGATGGAAGCACCAACTATAGCTGGAGCCAGCGAATTTGAAAACAAATAGGGTCTTGAGCGTTGACGAAGTATTTCAATGATTTCTTTTTTTCCTGTAGTATATCCACCCATGGCACCACCCATTGCCTTCCCTAAGGTTCCGGTAATGATGTCTATTCGGTCCATAACCCCTTTTTCTTCTAAGGTACCACGTCCTGTATCTCCAATAAATCCAGTGGCATGGCATTCGTCTATCATGACCAGAGCGTCATATTGATCTGCCAAATCACAAATCTTATCCAAAGGTGCCACCAAGCCGTCCATAGAGAATACACCATCGGTCACAATAATCTTAAAGCGTGCGCCATTCTTATTGGCCTCAACCAGCTGTTTTTCTAAATCCTCCATGTCGTTATTTTGATAACGATAGCGTGCCGCCTTGCATAAACGTACCCCGTCAATAATTGACGCATGATTCAATGAGTCAGAAATAATCGCGTCCTCTGCACCAAATAGAGGTTCAAAAACCCCACCATTGGCATCAAATGCTGCCGCATATAGGATGGTGTCCTCGGTGCCATAAAATTCAGCGATTTTTTGCTCCAAAGTTTTATGGATGTCTTGAGTGCCACAAATAAATCGTACTGAAGACATTCCAAATCCATGACTGTCCAAAGTGTCTTTGGCAGCTTGTACTACTTCAGGATGGGAAGAAAGGCCTAAATAATTATTGGCACAAAAGTTCAGAACAGTTTGGCCTGTATTGAGAGTTATTTCTGCGCCTTGAGGAGAAGTGATGATGCGCTCTTCTTTGTAAAGCCCTGCTTCTTTAATGTCTTCAAGTTCTTTTTGTAAGTGTTGTTGTATATTTCCGTACATAATAATTTGAATTTAGTACAAAGTTAAAATTCTTTTACTTGAATATCCTCATTAATGTATACAAGTATTCTTTTTACTACATTAAAACCCATTTCCTCAAGAATAACTTGATATTCCATGATTTGATTTTGATGTGATGGACGTACAGCACCTGTTTTGTAATCTATAATAACTGTCTCTAATTTATTGTTGACAATAATGCGATCCGGTCGTGAAATAAGCCCCCCTGATATGAGAATATCCCTTTCATTATAAACAGTAAGATCAGGTAGAAAAAAGTCTTTCAATTGTTCGTGACGGACAATTTGCATTATGATTGGTTGTAGTTCTGAACTTTGATGGGCATTGAGATCCCCTTTGCTTTCAAGTTCTTGAAAAACAAAATTGATGTCATTTTCTGTTTTGATCTTGGACATGATTAAATGTACCAAGTTTCCTTTTTCAATGGCGGCTTCTTGCTCTGTGTCCCATAGGTAACCAGTATTGGTGACAATCCGTAAATCGTGATTTTCCTTAGCAACCGAAATGAAGCGTTTCTGAAGAGTGGATTCTTCTACTTTTTTTGTGGGTAAAACCCGAGTCGGATCTCCAAACGTATAGGTTTTTTCGGCATCATTCCACAATCCAGCCGATTTAAGATAATTGATAAATAAACCCGAATACACGTTAGGATTTTCGTTTTGCCCTTTATCAACATCGTATTCAGATACAATATACAGCTGTTCCACGGCTCTGGTGAGGACAACATACAGAAGATTCATGCTATCCAATTCTAATTGTGCCCTATAATCGGCATACAAGCTTTGTCCTAATTCTCCAAGACCTTCCAAATCTTTATTGACATTGATGAATACATTTGAAAAACCATTGAATATCTCCGGATTGACAGGAAACCACATTTTAGGGGACATATCAAAATAAAGATCCTGATTGGCATAAGGGAAAATTACAACCGGGAACTCCAAACCTTTAGATTTGTGGATAGTCATAATTTGGACCGCGTTATTACCCTGAGGAGAAGTAATGGATAGTTTTTCTTTTTTAATCTCCCAATGTGAAATAAAATCAGAAAAACTGGCATTGTGCTTCTGCGAATAGTCCAAAACTTCATCCAAGAAAAACTGAATATAGGCGTTGGAGGTTTTGTTTAAATTAAATTGTCTGACCACACTTTCTACAGCTTCGTAAAATGGAAGTTGTAAAAATTGATTAAAATCGAAAAACAGATTGTATTTACTGAGTGCTTTGAACATTTCAAAAGCCTCCAAATGTACAAGGTTGTCAAAAAACAGATGTTTATCATCCAATTGAATGTGCTGGTCAGCCAAATAACTTAAGACCTCAATTTTCAACATCTCGTTATAAGGTTGAGAGGCTAATGCGATGGTGTTGGTGAGAAATTGGACTTCGGGTGAATTTTTTAGCAGCAAGGATTCGGAAGAAATGATGGGAATTCCTTTAACACTCAAATATTCAGCAAGAGCGGTCCCTTCTTTAGATTTTCGAGATATGATGCACATATCCCGCAATTCAAACTTGTTTTCCTGAGCCTTTTGGATCGCTTCCAACACTTTTTTTCCATAAATAGCGTCTTTGTCTTCAGATTCAAACTCTAAAAACGAAAGCTCAATATAACCATCACCTGTCAAATGAAAATTTTGCCGACTGGCTTCATAAATTTCTCGATGTGATCTATTGGAAAACGCAAGAGAGGAAGTGTGCTTGAAGAAATCATTGTTGAAATTTACGATCGTCTCTAAACTTCTATAATTGGTTGGTAAGTCTTCAATATGCTGTTCAATGTGAAATGGTTGTGTTCGTTTGGTATATAAGTCAATAAACTGTTCGGCCTTGCCACCGCGCCATCTGTAGATAGCCTGTTTTGCATCGCCCACCAGCATTGCCGAGCCTGTTTCACCTTTTAAATTCTGACTTGAGATGGCATTCTCGATTAATGGAATAAGGTTTTCCCATTGTTTTACAGAAGTGTCCTGGAACTCATCAATAAAGTAATGCCTGTATTTTTCACCGATCCGTTCGTAGATAAATGGGGCTGGTTGTGATTTTATTTCATTGCTGATAAGTGAATTGAATTCTGAAATGAGGATTAAATCTTCATCGACTTTAATCTCCTGAAGACTTTTATATATGGCATTCAATACAGATAAAGGCGTGAGGTTATTCATGATGTTCTTTAAGAACTTCAGTTGGTACACTTGCTCTTTGGTTTCTTGAAAGGCAGCAACTAAAATGGGCTGTATAGTATCAATAGTTGCAGCGGTGCCAAGCGAAACTCTTGTTGGATAGAGCTTTGTGTCTTCAATTTCCAACTGCCATTTGTTGTCAAACTTAAGATCATAATTCTTATCCCTTAATTTAAGAAAGTGGTTAGGCAATGAGTTTCTTGAAAAATCGCTGTGCTCCAAGCCATTTTCATCTAAAAGGTTTAAAACGTGTTGTGATTTTTCAACGACATCTAATTCCTGAGTCTTGATAATTTTTAAGAGTTGCGTTTTTAGACCTTTAAAATCTTCAATAGACTTGTCCTTTAAAGCTTCAAAATACGGAATGTCATTTTCATTGATGAGCACTTGCGCAATTTGATTAAAATCGAAGGCCACATCCCAGCTTTTGTCATCATCGGCTTTTTCAATGGCAAAGTCAACAAGTATTTTTGTGAGTTGTTTTTCAGTTCCAGCCTTATCGATCAATTGGTCCACAGCTTTTGAAAGAATTGTCTTGGTGTCCAATTCTACCTCAAAATTGAGAGGTAGTTTCAAGTCGTGGGCGAAGGTTCTTATAAGCCTATGGTTGAACTTGTCAATGGTAGATATGTCAAATGCCGCATAGTTATGGGCAATGGTGTTTAGGATAATTTTCGATTTTTCGTGAAGTGTTTTGGGTTCCATATTGAGTTCCTTAGATAGAATCTCGAACATTGGGGTTGGTCTTTCTAAAATATCAGGATCTGAAAATGCGATAAGCATTTCTACGACCCGTTCTTTCATTTCAGCAACGGCTTTATTTGTAAATGTTAAAGCCAATATATTTTTAAAGGCATTTTGCTGATTGGAAGTAAACAGTATTTTTAAATATACCTTTACCAAGGTAAAAGTTTTTCCACTTCCGGCCGAAGCATTATAGATGAGGAAAGGTTGTCTGACTTCCATTGTTTTGATTTTTCATACAAGATAAAAACTATACTTGATTTATATGAGGAAATTTAAACTTTTCAGTGGTCAAGTGCTTTTTATACAGTGGCTGTGGCCAACGTTAAACTTTTCTTAACAGTTAGATACGAAGCCTTTAATATTTTTTAATGCACAGTTTTATGCGTAAATTTGGTTTGAATAAATATTAACACTTAAAAACAGATACATTATGGCTTTCGAATTACCGAAATTAAAATATGCGTATGATGCCTTGGAGCCTCATATTGATGCAAAAACAATGGAAATCCATTACTCAAAACATCATCAAGGATATACCAATAACCTAAATGCTGCTATTGAAGGCACTGATTTGGCAGGAAAAACTATTGAAAATATCTTGATCAACTTGGATATGGATAAAAAAGCTGTTAGAAATAATGGTGGTGGTTTCTACAATCATTCCCTATTTTGGGAAATTATGAATCCAGAAGGCAAAGGACGTTTGTCAGGAGAATTAAAAGATGCTATTGAAGCAGCCTATGATTCAGTTGATGCTTTTAAAGATGAGTTCAGTAAAGCTGCTGCAACCCAATTTGGTTCTGGATGGGCTTGGTTATGTGTACACAAAGGCGGAAAAGTAGAAATTTGCTCAACTCCAAACCAGGACAATCCGTTGATGCCAGGGGTTGGATGTGGTGGAACACCAATATTAGGATTGGATGTTTGGGAGCATGCTTATTACTTGAAATACCAAAACAGAAGACCTGATTATATCAATGCATTTTTTAATGTGATCAATTGGAATGAGGTTGAAAGACGTTATGCGGAAGCGAAATAAGATTTTCTAAAAAGCTTATATACCAACCTACAAGGTTTTTAAAATCTTGTAGGTTTTTTAATACTTTATAGCAAGCTAAGCGAATCTAAAAAGGTTCGCTTTTTTTATGTGGAATTGTGGATTTTTGAAAAAGTCCATGTTGGGATTTGAATTTTGAGATACTCGCCTTCACGGGTATTCATGAAAAAAGGTGGACGAGTGTCCACCTTTTTTGCCCCAAATCTACCATAAACTTAACCTACTTATGTTATGGTGAAACAAATATAGGTGGACTAAAATGTAAAAATTCAATTTATTAGATAAACTACGAATAAATTAGGCTGAATGATGAATTTGGGTAAATAAACCCAAATCGAAGGTGTCATAGTTAAAAGTAATTGCTTGGAGTTGAAAGTAAGTATTTGAATGAAGTATATTATACACTTAAAAGCTTATTTAAACACTACTAAAAAAGGGCATAAAAAAAGGTAAACAGAAGTTTACCTTTTTTTGCCCCAAATCTACCATGAACTTAACCTACTTATGTTATGGTGATACTAAAGTATATTGAATTTCAACAACTTGATATAAAATTTAGATGAATTACCAAATTATCCGATTAAAAGACTTTTTGATAGATAAAGTGGCTGATTGCCTTCTTTTAAATTTAATAAGCACGTTTGTTATTTCCTTCGTAAAAGTTAATGAATGCCCTGTTGACAACTCGATTTCCGCCAACCGTAGGATAATTTCCTGTAAAATACCAATCGCCCAAATTTTTGGGACAAGCTATATGTAGGTTTTCTATGGTCTGAAATATGGTCTTGACCTCTGTCTTTACGCTTGGGTCACAAATAAGTTCTGCAATCTTATCCGAAATTTGTTCTGCACTAAACTGATTGTAAAGTTCTTTGACAAAATTTCTAACCTCTTTGTCCTCCAACTGCACTTGTTCTAGACATTTTTTATAAACTTCTTCTACCAGATGGTATTTGTCATTTTCCTTGAGCAGTTCAAGCATGGCTCTAAATGCGATTAGGTCTTCCAATTTTGCCATGTCAATCCCATAGCAATCAGGATAACGAATTTGAGGTGCAGAGGAGACGACGATTATTTTTTTAGGATGGAGCCTTTCCATCATTTTAATGATACTTTTCTTTAAAGTGGTGCCACGTACAATACTATCATCGATAATCACTAGGTTGTCCGTAGGTTTTATGACACCGTAGGTAATATCATAGACGTGAGCCACTAAATCATCTCTGCTGCTATCTTCAGTGATGAACGTTCGGAGTTTAACGTCCTTGATGGCTATCTTTTCTATTCGAGGACGTTCAGATAATATTTGTGTGACTCTTTCGGCAGAAAGTTCACCATTGCCACTAATAATAGCTTCGGTTTTCTTTTTGTTGAGATGGTCTTCTACGGTCTCAATCATTCCAAAGAAGGAGGTTTCTGCGGTGTTTGGAATATAAGAAAACACGGTGTTTTTCGTGTCAAAGTTAATGGCTTCCAAGACTTTTGGCATGAGCAGTTTACCTAAATTTTTTCGCTCTTGATAAATTTCGGCATCGCTACCTCGAGAAAAATAAATCCGTTCAAAGGAACAAGCTTTGCGTTCCAATGGTTTCAGTATTTTTTTAATGCTCGTTTCTCCTGATTTTTTAGTGATAATGGCATGGCCAGGTGTTAGTTCTTTAACATCCTCAAAGTTGACATTGAATACGGTTTGTATGACGGGGCGTTCAGATGCAACCACCACGACTTCATCATCTTGGTAATAGTAAGCCGGCCTGATTCCCGCAGGATCACGTAACACAAAGGAGTCACCATGTCCTAAAAGCCCAGCTATGGCGTAACCTCCATCCCAGTCCTTTGCGGAACGTTTCAGGATTTTTGCAACGTTGAGTCGGTCAGCTATCAATGGTGAGCATTCGTTTTTATTGTATCCCTCATGCTTCAATTGCTTGTATTTTTTAGCAACGGCATCATCTAAAAAATGACCGATTTTCTCCATAATGGTAACGGTATCTGCCTTTTCCTTTGGATGCTGTCCGATTTTGACCAAGCCTTCAAATAATTCATTCACATTGGTCATGTTAAAATTTCCAGCAACAATCAGGTTTCTGTGCATCCAATTGTTCTGTCGCAAAAATGGATGAACGTTTTCAACACTGTTTTTTCCGAAAGTGCCGTAACGCACGTGTCCCAAAAGTACCTCTCCTATATAAGGAATGTTCTTTTTTTGTAAGGCCACATCATCGGTGTATTCTGGATGCTCAGTAAATTCTCTATTGATGCGCTCATTGATTTGGGCAAAAATGTCCTGAATGGGTTGTTGTGCAATAGAGCGTACACGACTGATATATCGCTCTCCCGGTGCCGTATCGAGTTTAATGCTTGCAAAACCAGCGCCATCTTGTCCACGATTGTGCTGTTTTTCCATCATCAAATACATTTTATTGACACCATAAAATGCACTGCCGTATTTTTCTTTATAAAATTCTAAAGGCTTTAAAAGTCTGATAAGCGCAATTCCGCACTCATGTTTTATCGCATCACTCATTGGGTTTTTTCAATTTTAGATTCGCTACAGTTTATTGAGGGTTAGTCTTAATAAGTTGAGAATTATTACAAACTAGGGTTATTAAAAAACGCGCTCCATTTAGAGCGCGTTGATTTATATCAATTCATTTTTTATATGTTTCCAAGAAGCATTATTAAAAATCATATGAAACAGTTTTTTAGTTCTAATGATAGGTTCTTTACAAACTTTTTGATTACTCTAAAATAATCTCGAATTTGGTCAATTGTTTAAATTGATCCAATCGCTGGTACACTTCTCTGTCTTGGAGTTCCTCCATGCGTTCTGTTCCGAATTTTTCTACACAAAACGATGCTAATGTGGAACCGTAAATAACGGCAGTTTTCATATTCTCAAAAGAGTAATCTTCCGTTTTTGTCAAATATCCGGCAAATCCCCCAGCAAATGTGTCGCCAGCACCAGTTGGATCAAATACCTCTTTCAAAGGCAAGGCTGGTGCAAAAAAGACATTTTCGCCATGGAATAATAAGGCACCGTGCTCTCCTTTTTTAATGACCACATATTTTGGGCCCATCTTATGAATTTTTTGGGCGGCCACTACCAGCGAATATTCTCCGGTCAACTGACGGGCTTCTTCATCGTTGATTGTAATGACGTCCACTTTATTGATGACTGCTTTTAATTCATCAAGAGCGCAATCCATCCAAAAGTTCATGGTATCTAAAATCACCATTTTTGGTTTTTTGTTCATTTGCTCCAAAACACTCATTTGAACCAAAGGATGCAGGTTGCCGAGCATGACTACCTCTGCGTTTTTATAATCTTCCGGAACCACGGGATTGAAATCGGCAAGGACGTTAAGCTCTGTTGCCAAAGTGTCACGAGTGTTCATATCGTTATGATATTTGCCTCTCCAAAAGAAGGTTTTGCCCTCTTTTACAATTTCAACACCAGAAATATCAAGATTTTTATTAGCTAATAAGTCTAAGTATTCTTTAGGAAAATCACCCCCAACAACCGAAACAATGGCGGCATCTACATTAAATTGGGATGCAGCCAAGCCTATAAAGGTTGCAGCACCACCCAAGATTTTATCAGTTTTTCCAAAAGGTGTTTCGATAGCGTCAAAGGCAACGGTACCTACAATTACTAATTTGCTCATATTGCGGTTTCAAAATTTGGTGCAAAGATAATGCTTTTTAGCTTCGAATTCAGCACTATTTTCGAGGAATTTATGTGTGTTTATTCGGGATTGAAATGTCGCAAAAAGGCATTGGGGTCATTTAAAAACGATTTTGTAACCGAATAATGATCCGTGTTTTCGAGTGGGGTTGCCTGCATTGCCTCATTGGTAATCTCATAAATGGTTGCTCCAGGATAAGCCATCAGCATGGGGGAATGTGTGGCAATAATGAATTGGGATAAGTGATTTTGCAGGTGGTTATGGAGAAAATAGATAAAAGATAATTGTTTTGATGGAGAAAGTGCGGCTTCGGGCTCATCCAATACATAAATACCTGGCGACTTTATCATTTGCTCCATGATATGAAGATAGGCTTCCCCGTGGGAAAAGGCATTTAATTCCTGACCATAGTTTTTCCGCATATAGCGCAGTTGGTAATTGGCATTTTCTTTCATTTGACTGATGATGTGATCCGGAACATGGCCTTCCAAATCAGAAAATTTATTTTGAATCTGGGCATCTGTTCTATTCACACTGTTCAGATAATCGCCAAAATCTTCAGCCCTAAAGAAAAATCCTGTAGGACGTTCAATGGTCCAAGTGAGCTCCAAATAGGGCAGTAGTCGTTTTGCCGCATCAAAACTAGGTTTGTTGTAATCGGCGCCGTCCAAGTGAGGGAGCTGTAATCTACATGCCAATGTTTCCAGCAAGGTCGATTTTCCTGAACCGTTTTCTCCAACCAGAAATGTGATTGAGTTGGATACATCAGTGTTTTTCGCATATTTGATCGCGGGAATATCATACGGGAAAGGATGGGTTCTGTTGGTTTCAATATGTATGGAAGACAGGTAGGACATTGTTTTTATCAAAGAAATACGATATTTATAGGAATCAAGATACTTATTTTAATTCTTTTAATTTGGAGAACAACAAGTAAATAGAATTATCACAACGCCATAAAACCGTTTGACATGAATGATGCGCATTCTCACAAATATGATTAGAGTTGAAGACAATACAGTTTTTATTCAGAGAGTTATGTGCCAAAAGCAGCTGTGCCAATAAGCCATATTCGTCAAGAAACCTTTAGAAACATATTTCTAAACCTTTGCTTCCGAGAGGTTTCAAATATAAGTAGCTATTTCGGGGTGATGGTGCCACGCTTTCGTCTTTCACTTTTTAAAAACTATCATTACTGTCCCATTAAAACTTAAAATTGTTCTTTGAAATATTTGAAATTTAGTTGGTTATAGAGGTTTGTCAGCCGAACGGACTTGAAAACATAGCTTTGTTGCCAGATGAATCTGCCAACCTAT
>NZ_BJKB01000023.1 GCF_010725055.1 Gelidibacter japonicus
AAAATGGTAAGAACCAAAGGGCTAATTTTCCGTTCCGATAATTATCGGATCGGAACTGTTTAAAATCAAATTAAATAAGTCTCGTGTAGCTTTTGTATATCCCGTATGAGAAAGGGAGGATTATAGTCTTTAAAAGGAATGATGTTTTCATCGAGTCCTTCAAAAAGATTGATATACGAATAGAAAAAGGCGGCAACAAAAACTTGTTGGACTTTATCTAAAGTATGAAACGACATTTTTAAATCATCTTGCCCTTCAACGATAACTTCCACATCATTACAGCAATCTTTTTTTGAAATATCACATTCTGTTGACGGCAAATGGTTATGGACTTCCATGCCGCAAGTTTCAACATCACCGAAAAAAGATGAATCCACTAAAATATCACCACAATAATGACTCTCAACAGTAAAAGAAACCGTTGAAAGTAACACAAGAAGTGCTAAACTGAATGTCGATATTTTATGAAAAATCTTTTTCATTGAGTACAAATATATAATAAATTAATTATAATTTATGCTTTTAACTAATATTTTGGATTTTAAAAATTGATTTAATACGTCAAGACCCCATGACGATTTTTCTTTAAGGAACAATAAAAGTCGATCAATGTGATAACATGATATATATCATTTTTATTTCCAACTATATAAATTATTTTTGGTATAACCGATATAATTATTAATTTAGTAATTAGCACTTTAATGTTACAAAACCTTTCAAATGCTTATTAAACAATAATGCTTACCTTTAGGATGTGAAACCTATTTCCACTAAAATATTGTCCTTTTTTTTAGCAGTGACTATTCTGTTTACCACTACTTCTTTTACAGTAGATATGCACTTTTGCTGTAATCAATTAGTGGATATGACTTTTTTTGGTAAAGCACGAACCTGTACGGTCATGGGTCAGGAAAAGAACGATAATTCTAAGCACTGCACTTCGATACAAGAAAAAGACTGCTGTGATAGTCACACAGTGGTAAAGGAAGGGGATGATACTTTTCAAAAATCAAATACCATATCAGAAATCAAAACTCTGGTTTTCTTAAATACTTACTTCTACACTTATATCCACCTTTTTGAAGGTTTAGATAGTAAAGTCATTTCTTTTCAGACCTACAGGCCTCCGCTCATATCCACAGATATAATTATTCTCAACGAGACCTTTTTAATTTAGAATTTACATTGCAGATTGAATTTAATCTGCATTACCTCTATAGCCACGGTTTCCTTCCTGGCTATCATTTGTCGTACGTTATTCTCGGCGACATCATCCATCACTAACCTAGACAGGCTTATGCCTTTCAACTCATAGAGTTAAACTCAATGACAAAACATTATGTGCTATGCGTAAGGAAAAAGAATTTTGGATTAAAAATATGGTCTGTAACCGCTGCTTAAAAGTAATTAAGCAAGAATTACAAGAACTTGAAGTATCGGTGCTTTCCTTGGAATTAGGAAGGTTGCTGGTAGAAGCACCAAAAAAAGCGAACAATGAAATTATCGATGCCGTTACAAGTGTACTTCACGCCAATGATTTTGAAATTGTTCAGAATGAAGAAGAAATGCTCACAGAAAGAATCAAGATTATTCTAATTGAACAATTGCAAGAACTGCCGTTACACATTAAGGTAAAAACATCTGAACTATTGGCTTCAAGACTTCATAAAGATTACAAGACATTGAGCAGATTATTTTCAGCCAACCAACAGACAACCATTGAAAAGTACTTTATCAAATTAAAAATAGAGAAAGTCAAAGAGCTCATTCAGCTTAAACAACATTCCTTTTCAGATATAGGATATTTATTGGACTACAGTAGTGTAAACCACCTGTCTAGACAGTTTAAAGACGTTGTTGGTATGAGTATGACCGATTATAAAAATACTGAAAACTGGAAACGAAGTTTTTATGATGAAATTATATAGATAACAACGAAAGTTGTGCAGATAAATGCCTGTGCCAGTTGTTAATTTTACCGTATTAAATCTAAAAAAATGAAAAAACTACTCATCACATTAGTTTTGATTCCTTTTCTGGGGATTGCACAAACTATAGAAAATATAGATTATATCTCGCCCTTTAATAATGACGTGGCTGCGATTAAAAAAGGAAACGAATGGGGATTCATTGACCGCGATGGGCAATTAACCGTTGATTTTCGAAATGATTTAGTGCTAACTAAAACGGAAAATGCTGCCTATCCCATATTCAGTAATGGGAAATGCTTAATTGCCCATCAAAAAAACGGTGTTCTTTATTATGGTTATATCGATAAAAGTGGGAAAACCGTCATTACACCACAATTTCTCAATGCCAACAACTTTCAATATGGCAAAGCCTTGGCGTTAAAAGTTGAAAAAGAAACCATTGGGTATAATGACATTTTCAAAAAAGACGTGGTTAGCTACCATTATTTCGAATTGGTTATAGATGAAGAAGGAAAGACCACCGACCATTTAACGAAATTGGCCATTCACGTATCACCCAAAAATAAGGACAATAAAAACCCACCTGCCATAACATCTAAATTGATTTCGGAAAATTTAGTAGCAATTAAAGGTAGTAACAAGAAATGGCGTGTTAAAAAAATTGAATGATAATGAAAACGTATTCAATAAATAAGAAATTAAAATAAATGTTTAATTCAAATAAATAAACTTAAAAAATGAAACTTATAGTAATCACTTTTATCCTTGTGGGATTGGCATTTGCAGGAATAGCAATAAAACTTTGGGCAAAAAAAGACGGCAAGTTTGCCGGAACTTGCGCAAGCCAAAACCCTATGCTTAATAAAAATGGAGAGCAATGTGGATTTTGTGGCAAAACTCCTGAACAATTTAAAGACTGCGACGAACCTAAACATTCTTAATAGACAGTTTACTGGCATAAAAATGGCCGGTCAAATTGTATAGAGGATGGCCATATTTATGAATATGATAGGCGAAAAAGAAATAAACACACACCATTGAATGATTAAGATTTAGGCTACGTGTTTACTTCTAAAGACAACTATTAATATATTAATAACTAAAAAAAACTAAAACAATGAAAAACAATCACTGGATATGGATGCTCATAGGCTGTGGGTTGCCATTATTGCTCATTTTTTTGGCACCTTCATTTGGTATAGGAGGTGGTTCATCACTTTTTATTTTCATCATTTTTATGTTTGCCTGTCATTTATTTATGCCCCACGGCTCGCATCGACACGGTGGGCATAACCATTCACAGCATAAACAAAATGATGAAACCAAAAATGGTAAAAAAGCACCATCTGCAAAAGCTGAAGAGCAGCACAAAGGACACAAACATTAACAACAAAAGCAATGAAACAAAAATTTCAAATAAACGGAATCAGTTGCGGAGGCTGTGTAGCTAGGGTAAAAGACACCCTGGAAGCACACCCCAATATAGAAAAAGCAGAGATTTTCTTGGCACCAAAAGGTGCTTCACTTATCACGATGAATGCAGCACTTTCGGTTGCCGACTTACAAGAACAACTCGATGAGCTCAATGGTTATACAATTACAGAAATAAATTAATAACAATCTAAAATTTAAAATTATGCATTATTACGACGGACATTTTGGCGGAATGCACCTAATATGGTGGATTATATGGGTCATCTTACTCGCGTGGATATTTTTTATCCCGGCAGATATCCCTTATCAAAAAACAAAGAAGGACAGCCCACTGAATATTCTTAAAAACCGCTTTGCAAAAGGCGAAATATCCAAGGAAGAATTTGAAGAATCAAAAAAGATTTTAAAATCAGACAGCTAACTTAAAACTTTAAAATTATGTATCGATTAAACGTAAAAAAACTCGGATTTGCTTTCGGTCTTACTGGAGCACTAATTTACTTGGGTTGTATGATAGTAATGGCTACAGCAGGACGGGAAGGCACAATCGCCTTTTTCAATAGCTTATTGCACGGCTTGGATACTACCAATATCATTAGAATGGATGTTCCTGTATTAGAAGTGTTAATGGGAATAGTGCAAACTTTTATTCTTTGGTGGCTAATAGGTGCCTGTATTGGAGGTTTTTATAATACCCAAATTAAAAAGAGATGATTTGTCATTCCTGAAATAAGAATTTTATTCATTCCGGTTTAGTGTATGCCTCTATCAAGAATATTTAAAAGGTATTCCAACACCGCTTGAATTAAGAAAACAACTATATGAAAAGTAGTACCACTTATAGAAATATCAAGACCATTTTGACTCATTTGTTAATTGGGGCAGGCATTTTTTATTTCCTGGTACACCCTTTTACAATGGTACTCTATTGGTTTGAATACAGTGATACAACCTTATCATTCTCTTTGTTCCAAGAAATCTTAATTGAACGCTTTTTGGAATCCTTCACTTTCGATATGCAGGGAATGGGCGGCCTCTTAACTTTATTGGGGGGATTCTTGGGGATAGTTTCAGGTTTGTTTTGGATAACACTGAAAAAGAAAAATGAACTTATAGGCGCACAACAGCGATTACTTGTTCGTGATATTGAAGAATTAATCGAATCTGGCGAAAATGAACGAGTAGAATTTAAGTCTTCCATACGTTATGACTATTACCGTAAATCTACCAATCGCGACCTAGAAGTGATTATAGCCAAAACCATCACAGGGTTTATGAACGCAAAAGGCGGGAAATTAATAATTGGTGTTGATGACGAAGGAAATGTTCTGGGACTGGAAAAAGATTATAAAACCCTAAAGCACAAAAACAGGGATGGGTATGAACGTGAGGTGTTCAGGATTATTTCTACACAATTGGGTCACGAGGCTTGTTTCAGCAACCATATTTCATTCTACGATATTAATGAAAAAGATGTTTGCGTAGTGGATATCGAACCTTCGGAAAAACCCATTTATGTCAACGATACCGAAAACACCACATTCTATGTGCGTACTGGTAATGCAACCTACCCATTGACGGTTAAGGAAGCTGTTAATTATTTAGAAAATAGAAAACAATAGGTCTATGCAATACGTCTGGTTTATATGGTCTCTCATTATTCTTGCACTTTGGGCAGTTATTTTCTTGTCTAAAAAAGGGAATAGAAAAGAAATGCTTAAAATGAGCCTTATTACAATGCCCTTTGGTTTAACAGAACCATTATTTGTTCCAGAATATTGGATGCCACCTTCACTGTTTGATTTGGCGGAAAAAACAGGTTTTGATATTGAAAGTTTAATCTTCTCTTTCGCCATAGGTGGTATTGGTACGGTACTCTACAATCTTATTTTTAAAAGAGGTCTTGCCCGCATACCGCATAGCGAACGAAGTCATAGCAGGCACCGATTGCATATTTATTTACTTTTTACGCCAGCATACGTGTTCATCATTCTAGCGCTATTTACGTCGCTCAATCACATTTATTGCGGCATTATAGCTTTGTTCATAGGTGGGTTAGCAACCCTTTATTGTCGTCCGGATTTAAAAGGAAAGATATGGGTTGGGGGAATTCTTTTTACGGTATTGTACTTCATTTATTTCGGAAGTATCCTTCCATTTTATCCGCAATATGTTGAGCTGTACTGGAACCTTGACAGCCTAACCCATATTCTGGTTCTGGGAATCCCCTTTGAAGAATTATTGTTCGCCTTCACCTTTGGAATGTACTGGTCTGGATTGTACGAACACATCTATTGGCGAAAACTTATACACTTAAATAAAGCACGTAATTAATTTAAAACTATATAAAATGAAACAAATCCCTTTAAATAAAAAAAACAGTAAGATGCAAGTCATAGTCCGTAAAAACCCAGTGGAAAAGATTTATCGATTGTCCATAGGTCTTGTAATGCTTTTATTGCTCTCAATGTTGCTTCTATCTTGTGCCGACAAGAACAAAGAAGTTACTGAAAGTGCACTACAGTCAAATACCGAAGTCTCTAAAAAGATAAAAGAAAAGAATTCTGCTGCCCAAAACTATGAAATTGTCCCAAACGACAAAGTGTGTATGGTAAACGACAGGTTTATGGGCGTAACGCAAATACCTATTGAAGCCAACGGAACTACTTATTACGGTTGTTGTGAAAATTGTGTTGAAAAATTACAGAAAAATCTGGGTGATGTCCGTTTTGGCGTAAACCCTCTTAATGATTCAAAAGTAGATAAAGCTTCGGCAATTATTGTTCAGGATAAAAACAGCGGAAGTGTTTTTTACTTCATATCGAAAGAAGATGCCCAAACATTTATAAACAAGAATAAGGCATAGGACATCTCAATTAATAACACCTTCAAATTATGAAAATTGTATTGGCCATAGATGGTTCAGATTTTAGTAAAGTAGCCATTAACGAGCTTAAGAAAATGACTTTATCCTCAAATAGTGAAATTCATATTATAAATGTTTATGAAGTTCCTAAAACAACCAGTCTGGGATTGCATACTATGGGCGGCAAGATAGGAAATTACATAGAAGAAATTAAAAGTAACGCTCAAAAATTGGGAAACAAAATCGTTTCAGAGGCTTCCGATAAAATCAAGGCCGAAAACAAAGCACTTACCATAACCACAAGCGTTGTTAGCGGACTGCCCAAAAGTATTATTAATGAAAAAGCAGAAGATTGGGGTGCAGATTTAATTGTAGTAGGCTCTCAGGGTCTCGGTGCTTTTTCTCGCTTAGTATTGGGCTCTGTATCCCAATATTTGACCACAAATGCCAAATGTTCAGTACTGATTGCAAGAGATAGAAATAAAAAATGAAAGAAAAGCAAACACATAGCATTAAATTAGAATCCACTTGTAAGATAACAGATGAGATATGTCTCCCCGATACTAAATTACCTCGTGTGGTTATCGTTGGTGGTGGGTTTGCAGGTTTGGCATTGGTTGAGAAACTGAAACACAAAGAAGTTCAAGTGGTTTTACTCGATAAAAATAACTTCCATCAGTTTCAGCCTTTATTGTATCAAGTGGCAACGAGTGCCCTGGAGCCTGACAGTATTGTATTTCCATTCAGAAAACAAATCAATGGCTATAAAAATGTTTTCTTTCGTTTGGCTGAAGTTGAGGAAATTCAACCTGATTCAAATACTATATTGACCAATAAGGGAAGTATTTCTTATGACTATTTAGTGTTGGCTACTGGCACGACCACCAATTTCTTTGGGATGGATTCTGTGGCCGAAAATAGTTTGGGGATGAAGGATATTCGCGATTCCCTCAACATCCGTCATATGATGTTGCAAAATTTGGAACAGGCAGCTATTACTTGTGATGATGAAGAACGCGACGCGTTGACAAATTTTGTAATAGTAGGTGGTGGTCCAGCAGGCGTAGAAATGGCAGGAGCTTTGGCAGAGTTTTGCAAATATATCCTTCCCAAAGATTACCCAGAGTACCCTTCTTCCATTATGAATATTTATTTAATAGAAGCCATTGATGAGTTGTTAAGCACGATGTCAGACAAGGCATCATCGAAAACCCTCAAATATTTAGAAGATTTGAATGTAAAGGTATTATTAAATGAAGCTGTAAGCAATTATGATGGAAAAGAAGTCACTATCAAAAGTGGTAAGACCATTTTGGCTAAAAATCTTATCTGGACGGCTGGCGTAAAAGGACAATTCCCAAAAGGTATTGATGAAAAACACGTGGTCAAGGGCAACCGTATAAAAACTGATTCATTTCTAATGGTTGAAGGATACAAAAATATATTTGCCATTGGCGATATTGCAGCTGTAATTTCAAAAGAAACACCGAAAGGGCATCCACAAGTAGCCCAGACAGCTATTCAGCAAGGTAAATGGTTGGGTAATTCACTATTAAAAATCATTAAGAACAAGTCCCCAAAACCTTTCGAATATAAAGACAAGGGTTCTTTGGCAACTGTAGGAAAACGTAAAGCAGTAGCCGACTTGGGAAAAATGAAGTTTGCTGGCTATTTCGCTTGGTTGCTATGGTCAATTGTACACCTGATGTCCATAAGCGGATTTAGAAATAGATTGATGGTTGGTTTTAATTGGGCGGTAAGTTATTTCACTTATGAAAAGAGCAACCGCTTGATTATTAGAAATTTTAAGCCAAAATCATTAATCGATAATACAGAAGAATAACTAATTAAAACAAAATTTATATGAAAGAAATAGGAGTTATAGGATACGGAGTCATAGGAAAAAGAGTGGCAGATGCCATTAGTTTACAAGACGATATGAATCTCACAGGCGTGTGCGATGTCATCAGTGATTGGCGCTTGCAGAACGCTCTGAGAAAAGAGTATGATATCTATGCGGCAACCGCCGAAGCCGCAAAGGAAATGAAGGCTTCCGGTATTTCGATAAAGGGCAGTTTACAGGATCTATTGGATAAAGTAGATCTGGTAGTCGATTGTACCCCCAAAAAAATAGCAGCACAAAATGTGAAAATCTATAAAGAGAAAGGACTCAAGTTTATTGTCCAGGGTGGCGAAAAACACGAAACCACTGGTCATTCCTTTAGCGCTGAAAACAATTACAAATCGGCATTAAACATAGATGCCACAAGAGTTGTTTCCTGCAACACCACCTCTATCTTAAGAACATTGACCGCTTTAAAAAGAGCTGACTTATTGGATTATGCCAGAGGGACACTTTTAAGAAGAGCTACAGACCCTTGGGAAAGCCATTTAGGGGGTATTATGAACACAATGGTTCCCGAAAGAGACATCCCAAGCCATCAAGGTCCCGACGCGCAAAGTGTTGACCCTGATCTCAATGTCATCACTACTGCAATAAAGGTACCCCAAACCTTAAGCCATTTACATTACTGGAATGTGAAATTAAAAAAACAGGCCTCGAAGGAAGAGGTGCTGAATGCCTTTAAAACCTCCAGTCGCATCAAACTAATACAATATGATCAAGGTTTGGTTTCCAACAACACTATTAAAGAAATGTTTTTGGATATGGGAAGACCTTGGGGCGATATGTATGAAGTGGTCCTCTGGGAAGATATGCTGAAAGTGGTGGGCGATGAACTTTTCTATGCCTACGTAGTCGATAACCAAGCTATTGTAATCCCTGAAACCATTGATGCCATTCGCGCACTTACTGGAATTGAAACTGATCCAAACAAATCTATCGAAAAGACCAATGAAAGTCTAGGAATCAAATAAATTCATCTAAAATGAAAACAAATATAAATATTACAGAACTTTTAGGGGAAAAAGCAGCCTTGTATTTAGATCACGTTTGTGAAAAAATAACAAAGGATGAATTGCAAACCCCAAGTAAGAATAGTCTTGACAAGGTATTTGGCAATAGCAACAGAAATCCACAGGTACTACGAAGTCTTGCCCAATTGTATAACCACGGAAATCTTGGTGGGACAGGCTACTTGAGTATTCTACCTGTGGACCAAGGCATTGAACATAGTGCAGCCTTTTCATTCTATAAAAACCCTGACTATTTTGACCCCGAGAATATTATAAAACTGGCAATAGAATCAGGGTGCAATGGTGTGGCATCAACCTTTGGCGTATTGGGATTGAACGCTCGAAAATACGCCCATAAAATCCCGTTTATTGTAAAGATTAATCACAACGAATTGCTCACCTACCCCAATAAATATGACCAAACATTATTTGGAAAAGTAAAAAATGCTTGGGATATGGGAGCCGTTGCCGTGGGGGCCACCATTTATTTTGGTTCCAAAGAAAGCAACAGGCAACTCAACGAAATAGCCGAAGCTTTTGGAGAAGCCCATAGTTTAGGAATGGCTACCATTTTATGGTGTTATACCCGTAACGAAGCTTTTAAAACCGAAAAAGAAGATTACCACGCCGCTGCCGATGTAACCGGACAGGCCAACCATATCGGAGTAACCATTCAGGCAGATATCATTAAACAAAAATTACCGACCAATAATTTCGGATTTAGAGAAATAGGATTCGGAAAATATGACGATGCCATGTATGACGCGTTGACTACAGACCATCCCATTGACCTTTGCAGGTTACAGGTAGCAAATTGTTATATGGGCAAAATAGGACTAATAAATTCAGGTGGTGGTTCTAAAGGAGAATCTGATTTAGTTGAGGCAATAACTACAGCGGTAATCAATAAAAGAGCTGGAGGTTCCGGATTGATAATGGGACGAAAAGCATTTCAAAAACCTTTTGGCGAAGGGGTTAAATTAATTAGAACTGTGCAAAGTGTTTATTTAGATCATCATATCAATATAGCATAATTAATAAACGAATAAAAAAATTGATTCATATTTTTATAATGACAATACTAGTCATATCCATATTAATCTTCTTTCCTGTTATAGCCATAGCAGGCTATCAGCATTATAATATTATTAAGCAACCAGCCTATAATGCCAACAAGATGCCATTGAACTATGAAATTGTAGGATCTGGAGAAAACAAACTTGTTCTGTTACATGGATTAACAGGTTCATTAAATTATTGGAAGCGTGATTTGGAAAATATTACCAAAACACATTCTTTGCTTCTAATAGACCTTCTTGGCTTTGGCGATTCGCCAAAACCAAATAGCAGCTATGCACTTTCCATTCAATTGGCTGCTGTTGAGTTGATTCTCAAAAAAGAGGGTTTCAATGATGGAAAAACAGTTATTGCTGGACATTCTATGGGCGCCATTATTTCCTTGGCGCTCATGGAACAACAGCCAACTTGGTTTAAAGCAATCATCTTTATAAGCATCCCAGTCTATAAAGATGCTAATGATTTCAGAAAAACGATGTCTACCAAGTCCTTTTCTCACAGGATTACTACAAGCAAGATTTCTAAATATCTCTGTATGATTCATCCTCTTTTTATGACACGCGCATTTAAACCGGATAATCTTACGGATAATGTTTTTGAAGATTCCAAAAAGCATCATTGGCAGAGTTATTATTATTCACTCACTGAGGTAATTTTAAAATCAGATTTATATGCGATTGCAAGGAAAATTAAGGATAAACGGGTGCTTTTCATCCACGGAGAAAAGGACACCACAGCGCCTTTGGAAAAGGCTTTAAGTTTATCAAGGGTCTTTTCAAATACAGAAATTATTATTTCTCCTGAAGGAGACCATCAGTTTTTTCTGAAAGAAGCAGATTTTGTATGGAAGACAATCCAAGAGTTTACTGTTTCATATAAAAAATCACAAAAACAATATTTATTGAGTACTAATAAAATTAAAAACTATTAAACCATGAAAAACATTCTCGTACCTACAGACTTTTCAGAAAACTGCAATAAAGCAGCAGAACTCGGAATCAAATTAGCTAAGCTTTATAATTCAGAGATCCATTTTTTTCATTTAATGAAAACGCCAGTTGACTGGGTAAAGTTGGATCTACAAAAGGAAATGCAGTATCCCGAAACAGTAAAACAAATAGGAAGTGCTAAAGCTGCCCTGAGAGAACTGGATAAAAAAGCAGAACGAGAAGGACTAAAAAGTAGAACCTTCTTGGAGTTTGATGGCGGACAGGCCAATATCCTTAAACATTCAGGGCATTTCCATCACGACTTTATAGTTACGGGAAGTAGCGGCACCCAAGGCGGCGTACGTGAATTACTGGGTAGCAATGTCGAAAAAATAGTGAGAAGAGCCGATGTGCCAGTAATTGTGGTCAAGCATCAAGAAGTATCCTTCCCATTCAAGGATATCGTTTTTGTTTCAGATTTCTCAGAAGATGTCAGCGAAGCATTTAAACATGTTATTTCGATTGCGGAAAAATGTGGAGCGCATATTCATTTATTGAGAGTCAATACTGAAACAGACTTTAATAGTATTGACCAGGGGCTAAACCCGATCAAAGAATTCCTGAAAAAACTTCCCGATTTGGACAAGTTCTCAATGAATGTATATAACGAACCTGATGTAGAAACAGGCATAAACAATTTTTTAAAGTATAAAGATGCCGATTTGATCGCTATATGTACCAATGGACGTACTGGTTTTTTAAGCCTGTTTTCCAAGAGTATCGCTGAAGGTGTAACTAATCGTTCCGAATTACCGGTGATGACCATTAAAGTATAACAATGAATAAATCAATTATAATAAAAAAATATTCTGGTGAATACCAAGTTTTTGATGTAAACAAACTCATCAACTCCCTGCGACGTTCGCGGGCAGATGAGGATATTGTTCAGGATATAGCCCGTAAGGTACATGAGCAGATTGAAGAAGGGATGTCAACCAAAAAAATCTATCAATTGGCATTCAGGATGCTAAAGGCTAAATCGCGGGTAAGTGCGTCAAAGTACAAGCTTAAAAAGGCTTTGATGGAACTGGGACCTACTGGTTTTCCATTTGAAAGGATGGTAGGCCAGCTATTGGCACACGAAGGATTTGCAACAGAGGTTGGTGTGATAGTTCAGGGCAATTGTGTGCAGCACGAAGTAGATGTGATAGCCCAAAAAGACAGTAAGCATTATATGATTGAATGTAAATACCATAGCGATCAAGGACGGTTCTGCAATGTGAAAATACCATTATATATCCATTCGAGATTTTTGGATGTAGAGAAACAATGGGAGCGGCAAAAGGAGCACGAATCTAAACTTCATAAAGGAGGCCTGTACACCAATACACGCTTTACAAGTGATGCCTTACAATATGGTAAATGTGTGGGATTATTATTGACAAGTTGGGATTATCCACGGGGCGATGGTTTAAAAGAGAGAATAGACAAATCCGGTCTGCACCCATTGACCGCTTTAACCACGCTGACTAAAGCTGAAAAAACAAAGTTGCTGGACAAAGGAATCGTACTCTGTAAAGAGCTTCACGAAAATCCTGCGTTGTTAGAGCATATAGGAGTCGATAAAAAAAGGCACAAAAATATTTTAGAAGATTCAAAAGAGCTATGTAAAAGCACTTAAGAGTTAATGATATAAAAGTTCAACAATCTTAAAATAAAACAGATGAAAACAGATGAAACCCAAAAACAGAACCATATAGATTTGGAGCCATTTTACCAAGCACTGGAAGATGACCCAAAACTACTTGAAGAAGCCCTTGAAATATTATTGGGGATGGTAAACTTCGAATCTAAGTCCGTAAAGAAGTTGGCGCTTATTATCAAAGAGGACTCCCGCAATCTATATAATGAAATAGCGGAATTGAGCAAATCGATCCAAGATAAAGGAAACACGGCCTCTTGTTGTGGTGGCCACTAAATGTTGGAGTGGCAATTAGTACAACTTATTTAATCATTCTAATAACAACTACAAATGAAAACCAATAACATAAACATCCACTTTCTGGGAGCAGCAGGTACGGTAACTGGCTCAAAATATTTAGTAGACACAGGAGATAGAAAAATACTGATAGACTGTGGACTTTTTCAAGGGCTAAAGGAATTACGAATTAAAAACTGGGAGTATCCACCTGTAAAAGTTTCCGAAATTGATATGGTATTGCTTACGCACGGCCATTTGGATCACACAGGTTATCTGCCAAGGTTGGTGAAACATGGTTTCAATGGGCCAATATATGGTACCAATCCCACGTTGGCCATTGCAAAAATCATACTCAATGATAGTGCAAAAATACAGGAACAGGAAGCTGAACGTGCCAACAAGGATGGCTATTCCAAACACCAACCTGCACAACCACTCTACGATTTAAATGATGTAGAAAAAACCATTCCACATTTCAAGAACGTTCCACAATCCCAATGGCTTCCTTTATTTGATGGAATCAGAGCTCGTTTTCAATACAACGGACATATTCTGGGTGCTACGTTCATCGAGTTGGATGTTCATGGAAAACGCTTCGTATTTTCGGGAGATATCGGAAGAACCAATGATTTATTGCTCTATCCTCCCCTGAAACCTAAAAAAGCTGATGTCCTATTTATAGAATCGACATACGGAGGCAGGTTTCATCCTGATGAAGTGGAAGCACTTCCACAAATTGAAAAACTGGTCAACGACACTGTTAATAAAGGTGGCAGCCTGTTTATCCCAAGCTTTTCGGTAGAACGCGCGCAACTGATGATGCTGATTTTCTGGAAATTACTCAAAGAGAACAAAATTCCCAAAGTACAAATGATAATGGACAGCCCAATGGGAGCCAATGTTTTGGAACTCTTCTACCGTACCGGAGATTGGCATAGGCTGAACGAGAATGAATGTGATGAAATGTGTTCGCACTTTACGGTCGTGAGCAGTTATCGAGAAACAATGGAATTGCGGACTGACAATAAGCCAAAAATCGTGATCGCAGGAAGCGGAATGCTTACAGGTGGCAGAATGCTCAACTATTTGGAAACACAGGCACAAAACCCTAACAACACTTTGCTCTTCGTCGGGTATCAAGCAGAAGGAACCCGTGGAAGAAAGTTATTGGAAGGTGATAAGGAATTGAAAGTGTATGGAAAATGGGTGCCATTTAACATGGAGGTCGCAGAAATTCAAGGGCTTTCCGCACACGCAGATCACACAGAACTTATGGATTGGATGCGCAAAATTAAAAATAAACCAGAGCGAATCTTTATCGTACACGGCGAGAAAGAAAGTGCGGAAGCCCTTCAAAAAGGGATAAAGGAAACCTATGGTTGGGATGCTGAAATCCCACAACTATATAGTATCGAAAATGTATAACTTTTTAATCATTCAAAAATGCAAATAAAGAGAGCATACACCAACTGGCATGTAATAACAGGTGGTCCGAGCACTGGAAAAACTACTGTCATAAATATGTTAGATGAAAGAGGCTATAATACCACCATTGAGCATGCCAGGCACTATATAGACACCATGCGTATCGAAGGTCAGACGGTAGAAGACCTAAAAAAAAATAAAAGAAAATTTCAATTAGGTGTTTTGGATATGCAAATTGAACAAGAAAATGCCATCCAGCCAGAGGATTTAGTTTTTTTGGACAGGGCCATACCAGATGCTATGGCATACTATCAATTTCTAATGTTGGACTACGATGAGAAATTACTTGATGCAGTTAAAAATACCAGTTATAAAAAAATATTCATTTTAGACCGATTGCCATTCATCAAAGACTATGCAAGAACCGAAGATGAGGAAGATCAAAAGAAAATTCATCAATTAATAATAGAGGTTTACACGTCTCTGGGTTTTCCAATTATTCATGTTCCGGTTTTGCCGCCAAATGAACGTGTAGAATTTATTTTAAATAATATATAATAGCAATGATTATAAAGATAATTGAACCTGTATTTAGATTTAATCTATAAATTAAATTGTTTCGAATAACGATGAAAATATTTATCAACTTTAATTCAAAACATCATGGATCATTTACTAAATCTATAATGTTACCTGCACTATTATTCTATTTCGTTTTAGGCTTTACAAGTATAGTGGCCCAAAACGAAATGCTCATCGGGCAAATTGCAGACAGATTTGTCGTTCGCGAAAATTTTGATAAAGGAGGGGTGTTTCTTAACAAACAAACCTTTGAAGCAGGGAACGTAATTGCTGAAAATGGATATTATGAAATCGAGGTAATTACGGAACTGTTTGACAATGACAAAAAATCAACCGACAAATACACCACGACCTATCGCTGTAAACCCGATGAAGGGAGTATAATGGTAATGGCTTTTCCATTTTCCAAACCAAAATCAAAGGAAACCACAATTAGCACGACATCTAAAAATTTTAAAGAACTCTACGATTTGGAAAACCTGGAAAATATAGAACTTGAAATGAGCTTTGACTCGGGCCTGTTAAACTTTTTTGGTTCAAAAAGCATCATAAAGATTTACGACCGAAAATTAGAGAATAATAAAAACAATATCACATCGAAAATTAATATAAAGGCCTATGCGCTCGGCTTTCGTATTAAACAACTCAACTATATTGTTAACGAGAAATTAAATAAAAAAGGTTTATTGACCTTTCAGAAATTTACCGAAGCCGATGGTAGTTATTTTATATTGAACTATAAATAAAGAAATGAAAAATTACGACACCCTGTCTGAAGCCATAAATGACTTACAGGCCAATGATTACCCCTATGACTTCAACTTAAATCCTGAATGCTTGGAGTGTCCTTCTCTGAAAATTGAGATCCGACCAGAAGATTTTAAAGTAGATAAAATCTATCGCTTTGAAGGCATGAGTAGTACTGATGATAATAGTGTTTTATATGCTATATCCTCCAAAGATGGGATTAAAGGACTTCTGGTAGATGCCTACGGCGTCTATGCTGAAAACATTTCAGAAACAATGAGAACAAAATTACGCTAACAAACAAACTATACTATAATGGAAAATCACGAAAATCACAATCACGACAAAATGGATCATTCAAAAAAGAAACAAAAAAAAGGAGATCATTCAGGTCACAATCCAGGACACGGAGAAATGGGCCATGACCATCACGAAATGATGATTGCCGACTTTAGAAAGCGGTTTTGGATAACACTTGTACTCACTATTCCCATAATTATCATCTCACCAATGATTCATGGCCTTTTTGGTTTTGAGATACTTCTCCCAGGAAACCAATACATATTATTTGCTCTTTCTTCCGTAGTATATTTCTATGGTGGCTGGCCGTTTTTAAAAGGAATCTGGTCAGAAGTCAAAGAAGGTGCTCCTGGAATGATGACGCTTATTGCTATGGCCATTACCGTAGCCTATGTATATAGTTCAGCAACGGTGTTTGGACTTGAAGGCGTCGATTTCTTTTGGGAGCTGGCGACGCTAATAGCTATTATGCTTGTCGGACACTGGATAGAAATGAGAAGTGTTTTAGGCGCTTCAAAAGCATTGCAACTTTTAGTAAGCATGATGCCAGCCGAAGCACATCGCATCACAGGCGATACCGTAGAAGACATACCACTCGAAGATTTATTAATAGACGACATCATTTTAGTTAGGCCTGGCGAGAAGGTTCCTGCCGATGGAATTATTATTGAAGGCTCAAGTTATTTAAATGAATCTATGCTTACAGGAGAGTCAAAACCTGTGAAAAAAGATGAAAAGGATAAAGTCATCGGAGGCTCGGTAAACGGCAATGGTAGCCTAAAGATAAAGGTAGAGCATACGGGCAAAGACAGCTACCTTAACAAGGTCATCACAATGGTAGAGGAAGCGCAAAAGACCAAATCTAAAATGCAAAACCTTTCAGACAGGGCTGCAAAATGGTTGACCTATATTGCTTTGGCCATTGGTTTTGGAACATTGGCCGTTTGGTTGATGCTTGGGTTTCCATTTGTATTTGCATTGGAAAGAATGGTTACCGTGATGGTGATTGCCTGTCCGCACGCATTGGGTCTTGCCATACCTTTGGTAGTTGCCATTTCGACTGCTGTTTCAGCTCAAAACGGATTATTAATTCGCAACAGGACCGCTTTTGAAGAATCACGTAAAATATCTGTTTTGATTTTTGATAAAACAGGAACGCTTACCAAAGGTGATTTTGGGGTGACACGTATTGAATCTGTAAATGAAAAATTTTCAAAAGAGGAAATATTGCGCCTTGCAAGTGCTCTGGAACTAAGTTCAGAACATCCTATTGCCGTTGGTATTATTAAAAAAGTAAAAGAAGATAATATCACCATTCCCAATCCTGAAAACTTTAATGCTATTACTGGTAAAGGCGTAGAGGCAAGTGTAGAGGGTAAGGATATTAAAGTGGTTAGTCCTGGTTATTTAAGGGATGAAAAAATTACCATCCCCAAAGATGCTTATAGTGATGCCGCTGAAACTGTTGTATTCGTATTAATCGATGGACAACTGGCGGGGTATATCGCTCTTGCCGATGAGATTAGACCAGAATCTGCGGAAGCTATAAAAGTATTTAAAAAGAACAATATAAAAGTTTTGATGGCAACTGGCGACAATGAAATAACTGCCAAAGCTGTAAGCGATAGCCTTGGTCTGGATGGCTATTATGCCGAAGTGTTACCACACCAAAAAGTAGAAATTGTAGAAGAGTTACAAAATAAAGGAGAGTTTGTAGCTATGACGGGCGATGGCGTAAACGATGCACCCGCACTTGCCAAAGCTGATGTAGGCATCGCTGTTGGCTCTGGTACTGATGTAGCTGCTGAAACTGCCGATATTATTCTTGTAAACAGTAACCCACAGGATATATCCAACTTAATATTATTTGGTAAAGCGACCTACAATAAAATGATTCAGAATCTAATTTGGGCAACAGGATATAACGTTGTAGCTATTCCCCTAGCTGCTGGTATTCTCTATACTTCAGGTTTTGTATTGGGACCAGCTATCGCAGCTGTATTTATGAGTTTGAGTACAATTATTGTGGCAATTAATGCACAATTATTAAAGCGAAAAATCGGTAAAAAATAAATGGGTAGGAAAGAAAAACTCAACAGGATATCTTTAATCCTGTTGAGTTTATTCGTAGTGATGTTGGGCTATGGTATCTTATTGCCAACCCTTCCTTACTATACCGAAAGATTAGCATTAAAAGACAATCTTGATACAAACCTTATCAATTTTCATATTGGATTGCTCACAAGCATTTATCCATTTTTCCAATTACTATTTGTGGTGGTTTGGGGAAGGCTATCAGACAATTACGGTCGTAAACCTATTATCATTTGTGGCCTTATTGGTTTTGTAATTATGCAATTACTTACCGGTCTTGCTACATCATTAACGATGCTATATGTTGCTCGCATCTTTGGTGGTATTTTTACGTCATCAGTTATTCCAGTTAGCAACGCATATTTGAGCGACATTACTTCTGAAAAACGAAGAACAAAGATAATGGCCTGGTCTGGTGTTGCAATAAGTTCTGGGGTTATTTTTGGTCCTGTTATTGGTGGGTTACTTTCACAAACTGACCTTCATTTACAATATTCTTTTGGTCTGCTACATTTAGACCGATTTTCAACGCCATTTCTTTTCGCAGCACTACTAGGATTGATTGTCCTATTTATTGTTATGAAATGGTTAAAAAACACTACACGTGTACATAAGTTCACAACCCAAAAAGTGAGGTTGCGATTCACATTTACCAAATATTTTGCCGTATTACTGGTTCTGTCGTTTGTCATCCAATTTGTAGTAACGCTGTTTGAAACCGTCTTTTCAATATATGGGAAAGATGAATTAGGGTTTAACAGCAAACAGTTGGGTTTAGGTTTTATGCTGTGTGGTTCTGTGATGACCGTTTTACAGCCTGTATTTGCTAGTTATGGTGAGAAGTTTTTATCGCCTAAAAAGCAAATTGCCATTGGGTTCCTAATAGCCGGAGTATCCTTGATTGCTTTTCCTTTTTTTACAAGTGAATTCTTGGTATATGGATTAATCATTATGTTTGCTGCTGGTGGTGCTTTGGTAACGCCAAACTTGTTATCAGCAGTATCATTGACATCTAAAGAAAATACAGGTAGAAATATATCCATACAAAGCTCAACAGGTAGCGTAGGTCAGATTTTAGGTCCTGTTGTAGGTACTTGGCTGATTGCAGATAGTTTTTACTATCCGTTTATTATAGCCGGATTAATAGTTATAATTTCAATTGGATTAGTCCGATTTGTCACTTAAAACTTTTAAAATTGAAATTCCAAATAAAAAAACTCCATACAGCTTTACTTAAATATAATGAATTATAAATCAGGTGCGTAATTCGGTGCGTAATTAGAAATATATTATTTTAATTGTTTGATTTTCAATAACTTAATTATTTAAAGATAGTTCCTCTTTCTCCGCAAAAGGAAACCCACGACGAAAGTTGTGGGTTTTTTATTTGGTGCAACGACTCAAGCCCCTTTAGCTTGAAAGGAGTGGAACCAAATAAAAAACACAGCATCGCCTTTTTCTGGCGATGCGCGGGTTTCTATGCTTGCACAGGATTTCCTTTTGGGCATCAACGACGTTAATCCCTCTTTCTCCGCAAAAGGAAACCCACGACGAAAGTTGTGGGTTTTTTATTTGGTGCAACGACTCAAGCCCCTTTAGCTTGAAAGGAGTGGAACCAAATAAAAAACACAGCATCGCCTTTTTCTGGCGATGCGCGGGTTTCTATGCTTGCACAGGATTTCCTTTTGGGCATCAACGACGTTAATCCCTCTTTCTCCGCAAAAGGAAACCCACGACGAAAGTTGTGGGTTTTTTATTTGGTGCAACGACTCAAGCCCCTTTAGCTTGAAAGGAGTGGAACCAAATAAAAAACACAGCATCGCCTTTTTCTGGCGATGCGCGGGTTTCTATGCTTGCACAGGATTTCCTTTTGGGCATCAACGACATTAATCCTCTTTCTCCGCAAAAGCCCCCCTACGGGCACCAACTGGATGAAAATAAGTCTAATTTAGACCAATGCATCGACCTTTTTTAAATGTCATCATTTAATAGTTAAACCACATGGCTTTTATGTGCCTTTATCCTGCCTTTATCCTGCCTTTATCCTGCCACTAGACAAGACATTGACCCGTCCTATGACCCGTCCTAAAATAGCTATACAGATTATTAATTAAATCCTGTTATAGTTATACAAATACTAAAATAGCTATATTTTCAACAGGTGGTTTAAGGTGGTGTCCAACAATAGCCACACTAATTACAACGTAAAAATATCAGCACCCAACCACATGTCCTATTGATTGTCTTGGCTGTTGCTTGTTTAGAAAGTTGCTTCAAAATTTTCTTGATGTTTTTTAGTTTATTAATTTAGTTACTTAAACACGCAACAAACCTTACAAGCGCGTTGTTAGCCATTTAGGACCACATCATGAAGTTCTTTCGAAGAGTAAGACATAAGCTAATTTTAGACCATAAAAAAATTCAATACCTGAAGTATGCGTTGGGTGAAATCATACTGGTTGTCATAGGGATTTTGATTGCATTGCAGATCAATAATTGGAATCAGACGAAAAAAGATAAAATTTCTTTGAATGAATATTTGATAAAAATAAAGTCACATACAAAAGAAGATTTAGAACAGTTGGAAGAATTAGCAAAAGGGAGAAAGCAAATTGCTGATCTCTGTAAAAAAGCACGAAATAGCATTTTAAACAAGACTGAAAATGACCATCTTTTTTTGTTCAAGATCAGTGGCACTGCTTTTGCCGATTTTTACTTTAAACCCAATTCAGGTGGTTATGAATCATTAAAGAATTCGAAATATTATGGCAAAATAAACAATACCCAACTTGATTCGCTTTTGGCCAAATATCACCGTTTAGTAGATGATATTGCAGAAAATGAGAGGAGTTATAATCAATATACAGTTCACCAAGAGAATTATCTTGATACTCAATTTGATAGGTCACTCATTTTGGCTGCCGCATTTATGCCATTAGATTCCTTAGCCACTAAAGCTACGCCCCAGTCTGAATACGACCAAGCATTCATTGAATATACCGCCACACCAGCTTATAGAAATGTGATTAGCTTGGCCGCCTGGCAATTTGATACCATGATTGACCAATATCACGAACTAACAGAACTAGGCCATCTTATTATTAAAGAAATAGATTCAATAACTACAGGTTAAAAGGGAAAATGATAAAAAACAAAAAAGCCAAATGGATTGTACGCATTTTGTTGTTCGTCGGAACAGCCATATCCCTGTTTTTTGTGCCATGGATTTTGGTAAAAGCCTGGATTCTACCGCTCCCCGACACTGTTCAAGAACAAGTAGATGAGGCCATTGGATATGGATTTGATGGCATGATTGTTTATGTGGACGAAGCAGGAAAACCACCAGCGTTTTATACAGGTGGTTGGAAAGATAGAGAAAACAAAATACCGGCCGACGCTAATTCACTATTCAAAATTGCGAGTATCAGCAAGTTGTATACGGCAGTAGCTATCACCAAAATGGTCAAGGAAAAACGCTTGTCCTTGGATGAAACGCTTGCCGATTATTTTCCAAACCTTACAGATAGAATTGAAAATGCAGAGAACATCACATTGAAGATGATGGTTCAACATCGGTCTGGAATTCCCAATTTCACAGATAATCCTGCCTTTTGGGAAAACGAACAGGAAAACAACAAAAATGCCCTCGATTTTGCCCTCGATTTGCCAGCAAACTTTGAACCTGATAAAGGATACGAATATTCAAACACAAATTATTTATTGCTTCGCAGAATTATGGATACCGTATTGGGATATAATCACCACGAATACATCAAAGAGAAAATATTGAGACCATTAAAGCTGAACCATACTTTTTTTTCGATTACTGAAGTCGATTTAAATGATGTGATGAGTGGATACTATGTGGGCGATAACGAAGATTTCAAAGCTAATGAGAACGGAATGTTAGCCACAGCAGAAGATGTCGGAATGTTTTTGCGAGCCCTAAACGATGGTTCTGTATTTGAAGAAGGAGAACAGGAAATCTATCCTTACGTCTATGACCACGGAGGTCTGGTTGTTGGATATCAAAGCCTTGCAGAATATCATGAAGATATTGACACAGTTGTGGTGCAGTTTATAAACACAACAGATTTTAATGGTTATGAATGGAATTTGTCCGAGATTATGATTAACCGTATTGTCAAGATCATAAAAAGAAATAGGTAAACAAAATATGAAGGTTTTAGTAGTAGGTGCAAGCGGAGCAACAGGTAGACAATTGGTTAATCAGCTTCTTATCCAAGGAAATGAAGTTAAAGTCATCGTTCGTTCTACCCAAAACCTACCCGAATTATGGAAAAATAATGATAAAGTACAAATTATCACAGCAAGCCTACTGGAATTAAGTGACGAAGAAATGAGCACATATGTTTCTGATTGCAGCGCTGTGGCATCCTGTCTTGGACACAATTTGAATTGGAAAGGCATCTACGGCAAACCAAGAAAACTGGTTACTGATGCCACCAAACGTCTTTGTTCAGCAATAAAAAACAGTAGTTCAAAACATCCTGTTAAATATGTGTTGATGAACACTTCTGGGAATCAAAATCGGGATTTAAATGAGCCCATTTCGTTTGCTCAAAAGTGTGTTATGAGTCTTTTAAGATTGTTATTGCCCCCGCACGTAGATAATGAAAAGGCGGCCGATTATTTAAGAACTAAAATTGGTCAAAATGATAAGCATGTTGAGTGGGTGGCCGTTAGACCCGATGGTTTAATAAATGAAAACGAAGTAACCGAATATGTAATTTATCCTTCACCGATTAGAAGTGCAATTTTTAACGCCGGCAAAGTAAGTAGAATAAATGTCGGTCATTTTATGTCGGAATTAATTAACGATGATAATCTATGGAATAAATGGAAGGGTCAAATGCCAGTTATTTATTCTAAAGCATCAGCATTTTCTCTTTAAATTATAAAATTTATTTCAAGACCCCACCAGATTTGAAGGGGTTTTTGATTGTATACGGATGGAATTCGGTGTGTAAATTTATTGAAAAAATTATAACTATTTAATTATCAGAACGATTCATAAACAAAAATAATCCTCTTTCTCCGCCAACGGAAACCCACGACGTAAGTTGTGGGTTTTTTGTTTGTTGCAACGACTCAAGCCCCTTCGGGGATCAAGTCATAAAACTATGGGGTTTTAGGGATATATAATTTTAATAGTCCATCTATCAACTTTTAATAATTGATCGTGAATCTTTTAAGAAACATAAACCTTCAGTTACTAATAGGTAATATTATAATCCGATTAAATTAAATCTAACCAAGTTAAATGTATCAATCAAGAAAAATTAGAATTCCCCTTCGCCATCATCTTCCCTATTTTCTTGAGCTCTTCTTTCTTTCTTCTGATTAAAACGATAGGTAAAAGATAAATTAACCGAACGCTGGCGCCATTGATATTCGCTCTCGCTAATAAAGGTATCCGTATTGGTAATAGATGATCGTTTACGGGAATTAAACAAATCATTGACATTAAAACCTACAGTGGCATTGTCGTTTAGGATGTCCTTGCTTAAGGCGAGATCCACTGATAAAATGCCATCATTCTCGGTCTGCGAATTATTGGAAGGCCCTCTATAAAAAGCGTTGGTTTGCCATTCTATTTTATAAGGCAAGCTCACCTTGGCACTTCCTCTGGCAAAATAGCTGGTGTTTTTAGCACCATAGTCTATGCCGTTAAATTCACCCTCAGTATTGAACTGAAAGAAGTTAAAACTTCCGTTAAGGCGTAACCATTTGGCCGGATTATATAAGATACCGACTTCAAAACCGATTCGCTCATTGGTACTTAAATTGATGGGAAGTGTTCTAATAATGGGGATTCCATTAGACGTTTCTTGACCCGTATCTTCCTGGATGCGTTCAAAAGCATCGGTTTCATGTTGATAATAAATAGAAGAGGTCAAAGTGAGCTTACCCCATCGTTTAAGATAACCAAGATCAAAAGCACTCGCAAAAGCCGGGTCTAAATTGGGATTGCCCTGAAAGATATTGGCTTCACTTGACCGGGACGGAAACGGATTGATCCAACGTCCCCTTGGTCTGTTGATACGTCGGTTATAGCCCAAAGTAATACTTTCACGATCATTGAGTTCGTAAGTTAAATTCAAGGTAGGAAATAAACCAGTGTACGACTTGTCAAAATTAATATTGAGTGCATCATCGCCATTGGCCTCGACATTCTCCGCATCTACTTCGCCCTTCAATTGAGTATGTTCAAGACGTAAACCCAACAATACCGAAAATTTGCCATATTTGTCACCATATTGTGTATATACGGCATTTACATTTTCGTTGTAGGTAAACATATTGGACAAGCTGTCATTTCGAATAAAACTACCACCAGCCGTCATTTGCTCCGTTAGCTCATAGTCGGTAACAGTTTCCTTAAAATTACCGCGATAGCCGGCCTCAAACTGTGCATTCTCGCCAATGGGACGTACATAATCAATCTGAGCCAGATATTCCTTTTGGTCTTCATCCGTGGTAATAAATTCAGACGGCAACTCGACTTGATTTGGAAAGGTAGTGTACTCGTTGATCAATGAGGTTTCTTCTTCATTCTCACTTTCATATTGCAGATCGGCTTTTAATTCGTGGCCGTTATCGTCGAACTTGGTAATGTAATTTAAGGCAAATTGATAGTTTGTATCGGTTTCCGACTCGTATTCTATCCGATCTCGACTAATGGCCAAATCACTATCCGCGTCAAATTCATCCGTCTTATTAATTGTTTCGTCATCATCATTACCATGTGAGAAAAATGCAGAGGCTGTAACACTAGTTTTATCAGAAATAAAGTATTCAATCCCCAAATTGGTATTAAAATTTCTGTTAATACGGTCCATGTCTCTATTTTCTATAACCAATGGGTTGATGATGCTACTGGACAAGTATTGGTTTTTAAAATAAGCTTTTCCGGGAGATTCTCGATAACGCCAACCTGTGTTGTTAAAAATATTGAATTTGTCTGTCCGTAAGTTAATATTTCCATTAATACTACTACTTGCCGGCACACCCACGTTGGTTTGTATAGATCCGTTTAAGCCCAAGGTTTTTTCTTTCCTTAAAATAATATTCAAGATACCGGCAGTACCTTCGGCATCATAACGCGCGGAAGGCGAGGTAATGACTTCTACACGGTCAATGGCATCGGCTGGCAAGGCACGCAAGGCATCAGTAGACCCGAAGCCCGCTATTGCAGAGGGCTTGCCGTTGATTAATATTCTTACATTTTCATTTCCTCTTAACGCAATAGTACCATCTATATCTACGGTCACTGATGGTACATTTGACAAGGCATCACCAACATTTGCGCCACTTGTCGTAAGGTCCTTACCAATGTTATAGATTTTCTTGTCCAGTCTTACAACAACCTCTGTAGTCTCTGCACGAATCACAATCTCGTCCAGGCTCTCCAAATCTTCCGCCAACTTTATTGTAGGTAAGGTGGTGTCCCTGGTCAAGTTTTGATTCTCCAGGGTTTTAGTTGAAAAACCAATGAATTCAAAAGTAACCTTATACATTCCGGCAGGTACTTTAATGGCGTATTTGCCCTCCAAATCAGTGATACCACCCGTCACAATCTTACCCTGCATATCAGTAAAAGCTACGGTTGCATATTCTAAAGGTGCACCTGTGGAGGCCTCAATGATATTTCCGGTAATCATGACTTCTTTTGAATCGTCATTTGGATTTTGTCCAAAAGAGACCAATGATATACATATTATAAGAATACTGATATACTTTTTCATAAATTTAGTTTTTATTTTCTGATCGTTTTATGACTTGACAACTGCTCTTTTAGTTTTCAAGTAATAATCAACCGAATATTTGCCTGGACCCGTCAGGAATAGTGTTATATAGCCAACCCCATAAAGCATCGCTTTCTCCATCACCCCAAATGGGTCTGGGCTATGAACGATAAATGCTGCCACCAACATGGTTATGATAAGTGGTGTTAATGCCCAGCGGGTCATTAATCCGAGAGCCAATAACATGCTACAGATAACTTCAGCAAAAACTGCCAAAGCTAACGAGGTGGTATCTCCAACACCAAACGGGTCTCTAAACTGGATTTCACCACCACCAAATAACCGTCCCCATTTTCCGATGCCATGAGCAAACAACATGGTTAATCCAAGGAACAATCTTAAAATTAAAAGGCCTAAATCATTGAAAGTGTAATTTTCTATGGATTTCATTTTTGCGTGTATTAATTAGTGATGTTTACAATTGTTTTAATTAATTTGATAGAACAAAGAAACCAATAGCATCACGTACAGGAAAATATTTTCATACGAACGACAGAACTTCTACCGTGAAAAGCATATCTCCGTTTAGAGGCATATAAATGCCGTTTACAGTGTTCGGATGGTTGATGATGCGTTTCGTTAAGTTTTAATCTTATGAATTACTTACTTTTATGAAATAATTTTTAAAATGTCTACATCACATCCAAATTTAAAAGAGCTTGTTTTTCAGATCATTCTCAATGTCTTGGTCTTTGTTTTTTTTGGATTTGACAGGCGCTTACCAGGAATCGAATTCTACCAAATTTATTTCTTCCTTAACTATGCACTAGCGGCACTCATTATCAATTATGCTTTATTACCGCGTTTCCTTTATCATAACAGGTATTTGGAATTTGCCATTTATACGCTTGTAACTATTGGTCTGGTAATTTTTGTGGAAGAAGCCTTTTTGGAACAGATCTTTTATCCAGACACGAGAGGAAGAAAATTCTTGGGTGTATTTTATAATTTATTGAGTACGATGCCCACCATTACCATTTTGGTGGGCTTTAAATTCGCTTGGGATGCCTTAAACAAACAACAGGAGGTCATTGAATTGAGGAATTCAGTCAAGGAAAGCGAATTGCAATTTCTTAAATCGCAGATCAATCCTCATTTTCTGTTTAACAATATGAACAATCTGTATGCCCATGCTGTTGAACAATCGCCTAAAACTCCCGAAATTATTTTAGAGCTTTCTTCCGTTTTACGCTATATGCTGTATGAATGTCAAGCTCCATTTGTCCCGCTTAAAAAAGAAATGGAACATATTGAAAACTATGTTATGTTGAGCAAACTTCAGGTGGAAGGACGTGGCGAGGTTACTTTTGACATTGGCAATATACCATCCAATTATAGAATAGCACCCTTGATACTTTCCGTATTTATTGAAAATGCGTTTAAACATAGCGTTTCAAGTCAGTCCAAAAATATCTCTATTGTCATTGCCATTAAGGTGTCCGAAAATGGAATTCTACATTTTAACTGCAACAATACGTATTTGAAACAGAGCAATACCCAAAGTCTGGACAACGGAATAGGCTTGGAAAACGTCAGAAAGCGCTTGGAAATGATTTATCCAAAATGTCATACTCTAAAAATTGACACTAAAAATAACCTTTACACTGTTGACCTGACCATCGATTTAAGTAAAACCCAAGACACATGAACTGCATCATCATAGAGGACCAAATGCCAGCGCAACGTATTTTAAAAAAATATATTGAAGATATAGGTACACTAAATTTAGTAGGCACTTATACCGATGCATTGGAAGCCATGCAAGTCTTGAATTCAGAAAAGATTGATGTCATGTTTTTGGACATCCATTTACCAAAATTATCCGGGATTGATTTCTTAAAAACGCTTCCCAATCCGCCCCAAGTCATCCTTACAACTGCTTTTTCAGAATACGCCTTAGAAGGTTACGAATTGAATGTGGTTGATTATTTATTAAAACCTTTCTCATTTCAACGGTTTATCCAAGCAATTTCAAAATTAAGTAGACCGTCTGATCCAAAGCCTGCAAATGCATCAGGTTTACAACAGCATCAATCTGAAACTGAAAATAAAAACCAATCAGAGGAAATTTATATTAAAAGTGGTTATGATTATATAAGGATAAAGACGGATGACATTTTTTTTATCATGGTGGACTCTGATTACACCGAGTTACACCTTGAGAGCAAGAAACATCTTTCGTCGGAATCCTTGCGGTATTGGGAAGACGTTCTTCCACGGCATAAATTCATGAGGATACATAAGTCATTTATCCTCAATACCACCAAAATCAATAAGGTTTCAGGAAATCAAATCGTTCTTGAAAACAATATAAAAATTCCCATAGGAAGAGCTTTTAAGAATGATTTTATGGATCGTTTTATGTAAAAATCAGCTACTCCATCGTGTGGAGAACATGGTTATTTATGGCTCATCATTTTTGAATCCATTCTAATGGGTTGTGTTTCGACAAAAAAGTGATTGTCAATTTATAAAGAATGAATTTATGTTCTTGACTCGTCTTCACTGTGTCCTAAAAACTTTTATTTTTACATTGAAGGATTTTCCCCATCTATATCTATAATCACATCAAAAAGTAAATTATTTTTGGCTACCTTAGAGTAAATAACGAATTAAAAATTATTAAAATCACGTTTAAATAACTGTTAACCATCATCTGAGCCATGAAAAAGTTCGTTTTTATTGTCATAGCTATTTTGTTCTCGAGTACAAAAAACGCCCAAGAGACCAAGAAAAATGTTGTAAAAATAAATTCGCTATTGCTCATTTCGAACATTTACGATGTGCAATATGAGCGTGTGCTTAATGACAGATCAACAATTCAACTGGGCTTCGGAATAGGCAGAACAAATAACTACGATCTAAACGATTTCCAAGAATTGTACTTAGATTTTTTTGGCAAAACCTTGAATAATCCACGGGATACCCATCATCGTAAAGAAATCATTTCAGTGAATTTTGATTATAGACATTATTTGAGAAATCATAAGGCACCAAAGGGTTTTTATATAGGACCAGGAATTCAATACATGAAATACAAAGAGCGTCTATCGGCACTTGAACTTGAGTCCAATGGACATAGCGACAATGAAGAATTATATACGGAGCAAATAAAACAGAGAGACTTGGAACTGTACAATGTCCGAGCATTATTGGGGTACCAGTTCTTGGTAGCCCAAAACATTTCCATAAACCCTTATGCCGGACCAAGCTTTGTATTTGGAGATACGGATGAGTCTTTTGAAAGAGAAGATGAAAACCTCACTGGATTTGGACTTAATTTTGGAGTTGGAATTGGTTTGGTTTTTTGACAGAGTTCAAATTCATCTCCAATCCAAAACAGTTTTGAATCATGATCCAATTTGACAAATACAGTACGTTAGAGGCTGCATGGTCCTCAATTAAATTCAAAATAAATCGTGACGGCGCAAAAATAAAAGAAGAATAAGTAAACATGGATTTATTCAACAGCCTACCTGAATCGAACCTATTACCCTTGGATGGGGATGTCCGTTATTACGGAAGTATCCTTGACTCTAAAAGCGCCAATCATTATTTCGACCAATTATTGAAAACTATTTTATGGGAACACGACCAGACTGTTATTTTCGGAAAACTGATAGTCACTAAACGTAAAGTAGCGTGGTATGGCGATGAGCCCTTTAATTACACCTATTCTAAAACCACCAAATCGGCCCTACCATGGACCAAAGAGCTTTTGGAATTAAAAGAAATGATTGAAAGCGAATCGGGAGAAACCTTTAACTCCTGTTTGCTTAATCTATACCATTCAGGAGAAGAAGGCATGTCATGGCATAGCGATGATGAAAAGGATTTAAAAAAGAATGGTGCCATAGCTTCGTTAAGTTTGGGTGCAACTCGAAAATTTGCATTCAAACATAAAGTCTCAAAACAAACGGTATCCGTGGTGTTGGAAAACGGAAGCTTATTGATCATGAAAGGAAGTACGCAATCCAATTGGCTGCACCGCTTACCTCCTACCAAGAGAATATCAACTCCGAGAATTAATTTGACCTTTCGGACTATTGTGACCTGACATTTTAAAAGTAATAACTGGAATTTCAAAATGATTCGCGATATCTTCATTGATACCCTGATTGATAAAATGAGACAATCCTTTTCTTCCATGGGTTGTAACACCTATTAAGTCAATATTAGTATCAATGGCAAAACACAGATCCAACTTTTATGATAGCAGATTTATAATCAATTAATTGTATAATTATTCTCTTTTAGCTATTTTCTAAGACATTTCTCATCTCTTTTTTAGCATATTTGTAGATCAAAACTATGTGATTGGGGCTAAATAATAAGTCGTACTTCTCCCAATTCCTCAATTTTATATGGAAATCCTTCCCCTGGCGAACCGATAAACATAAAGTTGGTTGGGATTTTCCAACGCTTTGATAACTCTTTTATTTTCTCAGGACCGAAGGTTCCAGGTTCTTCAATAAACTCCACATTGATGTTGGGATATGCTCTATTTAAGGTTTCTATATCCGCTTTAAGTTTGACGTTGGCAATCTCCCCCGCCTCCAAAACCGATACGATTTTCAGTCTTCTGGCGGCTTCGTTATTAATGATGTACAAGATCACAATATTCAAGGTCACTATATTATCATGATTGGTAAAAAACACAAATTGCTGTTTATTGACACTATCGAGCAACTGTTTGGTTTTTCGATTCAATTTTTTAAATACAAGGCCCTTTTCCGGAAAAGCAAATTCCAACATGATCAAGATCAATTTGTAAATACGGACTCTATACAGCATAAAAAACACGATGATAAGGGTCGGAATTAAATACTCCATAAAAATGGCCAAATAATGGGGATTTAAAATCACGTTGCCTATTATTGCGGCAAACACAGCAAAAATTCCAATAAACAAACCAAGCCAGCTGGATTTTTCTGGTCTTAGCAAACGGGAGCGATTAAGTTTTAAGAGTAGATTTCCAATCCCGAATAAAATCATTACGGAAAGAAAAGCGATGGTATATACGCCTGCGAGTTTTGCCAAATCGCCTTTGGTGACCAATAAAATGGATACACATAAGGCAAAAAATACAATGAAAATCAAATAATTACTTCCTTTTCTATTTGTTTTTAGAAGGAATTTCGGTAAGATTCTATCCAATGCCATTCGTTTCATTAACCCACCCACACCAACAAAGGAGGTCAGTACGGCGCCACTCAAGACCAGGGCAGCATCAATTCCGATAAGCAATGAAAGCCAATTGCCACCAGCCGTTGATCCCATGACAGAAAGTAGAGCATCCCGATAAGCCACCACGGTACTGACAGGAATAATCGCCAAGGCCAAAAAGGCAATCAACGGATTGAATACCGTAACCACAATCCACATATTCCGTAGGGTTTTCGGAAAAACACCTTTCTGCTGTTCTTCAACGTAATTGGCAGAGCTCTCAAAACCACTTATCCCCAGCATCGCTGCCGAAAACCCCAAAAACAAAGCACTGAAAATACTGCCTTCTATTGGTAATCTGAAATTTGAGACCAGTGTTTCTGTGCCATTTTCCACAAAATAAATAAGACAAAAGCTGCAAAGGACGATCAATGATAATAAATGAAAAAGAAAAATGATCATCGCTACTTTTGAAGATTCACCGATTCCCAATATGACCAAGCCCATAAATACCAATAGCAAAGCAATAGTGACTGGAAGTACGGGGATTACCGTCCAAATACTATGTGCGTATTTTACAGCCTCGCTTCCTGAAATCACTGCCGTTGCCATATAAGACAAAACCGTCAACGATGCGGCAAGTGAGGCCGTGGATTTCTTGGTCGTATTCAACAAAGCATTGTAGGCTCCACCATTTAAGGGCAAAGCCCCCACAACCTCACCATATATTTTTCTGAAGAAGAATAATACCGTGGCCACCATTAAAAGTGAGATCCAAGCGTATTGGCCGGCATAAACAATTGCCAAGGCCGACACGTAAAGGCAAGAGGAACTGATGTCATTACCGCAAATAGCAGTAGCTTCCAGTTGATTGAGCTTTTTTGCCATGGGAAATTAAATTTAAACTTAGATAGTGTTTAGGCCGCCAAATGGGGTTGATTTTAACAAAATACAGTATAAAGTTGGGGCGTTTTTATCAAAATTGTATTACAAATGAAAGAAGAAGAGTTACAGCATTCCCACCTTCGGATTGGTGATGATTTATGCTAAATATCAGCCACTTGTATCCTCTTTTTTTTTACCTTGTAAAAAACGATTCCAAATGTCAACCCTTATTGCTCCTTCCATCCTTTCAGGCGATTTTGCCCATCTGGCAAAAGACATTGAAATGCTCAACAAAAGCGATGCAGACCGGATTCATGTTGATATTATGGATGGTGTTTTTGTTCCCAATATATCTTTCGGTTTTCCTGTACTTAAGGCTATAAAAAAGTACGCATCAAAACCGTTGGATGTCCATTTAATGATCATACAACCAGAACGATACATCAACCGGTTTAAAGAGGTAGGTGCTGATACACTGATCGTTCACCTAGAAGCTTGCACGCATTTACACAACACGATTCTCGCTATTAAAAAAGAAGGCATGCAAGCTGGCGTCGCTATCAATCCGCATACCGCAATCAACAATCTCGACGCTATTATTCAGGAGATTGACCAACTGCTTATTATGTCTGTCAACCCTGGTTTTGGTGGGCAGCAACTCATAGAACATACCTATCGAAAAATTGAACTCGCACGTAATTTGATTGATAAAAATGACTCAAAAACTATCATCGGAATTGACGGTGGCGTGGACTTAGCCAATGCTCCAAAACTTATCGCCGTGGGAGCTGACTTGCTGGTATCAGGTAGTTCAATTTTTAAATCTGAAAATCCAAGTCATACTATTGCCCAGTTAAAAGCCTTATAAATAGATCTGCTTATAGTAAGTAAAATACTCTCAATTCTTTCCACCTTAATAGATGCTTCAAGTGAGAATAATGTAAGTTATACATCAGATTGTATAAATTATCCTGTGAATTGATTTCTATCTTTAATACGGTGAAATCTAACTCAATATTATGCATACGAAACTTCTAAAAAACACGATCGAGCAATTATTTGCCAACGGGAAAGGCATCCTTGCCATGGATGAAAGCACGCCCACTATTGACAAACGTTTTTCAGCAAATGGAATTCCACAAACCGTTGAGATGCGACGTAAATACAGAGAACTCATCGCTACGACCGCAGGACTGAACGAAAGTATCGGTGGTGCCATTTTGTATGACGAAACTATCAGACAGCAAACAAAAAAAGGGGAGCCGATAGCTTCCGTACTGATGAATGCTGGAATTATACCAGGAATAAAAGTAGATATGGGCGCCAAAGCTTTGGCAGGCTTTCCCAACGAAAAGATAACCGAGGGTTTAGATGGGTTGCGAGAACGATTGGTCGACTATAGAAACATGGGCGCCCGTTTTGCCAAATGGCGTGCCGTCATCACAATTGGGGATGGCATCCCTACAAAAACATGTATTGATGCCAATGCACATGCCTTGGCAAGGTATGCCGCTTTATGCCAAGAAGCAGGCTTGGTTCCTATTGTAGAGCCAGAAGTATTGATGGACGGCAACCACTCTTTACAACGTTGTTATGAAGTCACGGAACACGCATTGAAATCTCTTTTTGAGACGTTGTACTACTTTCATGTTGACCTCCAAGGTATTATCCTAAAACCGAACATGGTGCTTCCTGGAAAAGAATGTAGTGATAAAAACAGTATCGATGAAGTCGCTGCAGCCACCGTAAAATGCTTTCTATCTGCTGTTCCTGCGGCCGTTCCCGCCATTGCATTTTTATCGGGCGGACAATCGCCACAACAAGCATCTCAACATTTGAATGCCATCAATAAAGACTATAAAGACCGTCTGCCATGGATCGTCGCATTTTCTTTTGCAAGAGCCATTCAGCAGCCCTGTTTAGAGGCTTGGAAAGGAAAAGATGTCAATGTGGAAACAGCACAAAAGTTACTTTATCATCGGGCAAAACTTAGTGCCGCAGCGAGACGTGGCGAATATAAATCATCCATGGAAGAGTGATGACGATTTTAGATTCAAAGATGATCTAAAAATCAACAGTGAAAAAATTATGAATCTGCGGCTTTTGAAAGCCAATTGTGGGACTTTAGATAATCATTTAAAACAACAGACTATGAACACTAAAGAATTTAACTCCCTTTTAGGTAGCATGACGACACTTTCAGAAGTGACGAATTTGCTGAATGAAAGAGGATATACCAAACATCTGAATTTAAAACCAACCCATCTTGTTTGTCAGGGTACGGAGACAAAACTATTTCCGGGCGAATTTATCGTAGATAAGCATTACCGCTTTGAAGGACCTTCTGATCCTGGTGATGAAGCTATTGTATTTGCAATTTCGTCATCAAAACATCATCTAAAAGGCGTATTGATCAATGGCTATGGAGTTTCGAGTGAGACCATTTCCGACGACATGATTAAGGCTTTGGATGAACGAAATAGTGAAAACAGAGCATAAGCCAATAATTCTAAATCATTATCATCTCAACACCTGACCCTTTAATGAACATATCACAAAAAATCAAGAAGCGTCGCGGGTTATTAAAACCCAGCGATTAGAATAAATGCATTAAAAGTCCATGAAAACTAAAAATATCATTCAAAAATGTATTGACACTGTTAGAGTACTATCGGCCGATGCCGTTCAGAAAGCAAATTCGGGGCATCCCGGCACACCAATGGCACTGTCGCCATTAGGTCACCTGCTATGGTCTAAAATCATGCACTATAATCCCAAAAACCCGGAGTGGGCAAATCGAGATCGCTTTATTCTTTCCTGTGGTCATGCCTGTATGTTGCAATACAGTTATTTGTACTTAACCGGTTATAACGTCACCCTTAAGGACCTTAAAAATTTCAGACAGTTGCATAGCATCACTGCTGGCCATCCCGAATATGGCCTGATGCCTGGCATTGAAGTCACCACCGGACCTTTGGGTCAGGGATTCGCCAATGGCGTGGGCATGGCTATTGCAGAAAGATATATGGCAGCACGTTACAATCAGCCCGATTTCAACATATTCGATTATAAAATCTATGCCATCTGCAGCGACGGCGATGTGATGGAAGGCGTTTCGGCAGAAGCTGCTTCGCTTGCCGGACACCTCGGATTGGGCAATATCATCTATTTCTACGACAGCAACCACATTACCATTGAAGGCGACACCGACCTCGCGTTTGACGAAGATGTGGCCAAACGTTTTGAAGCTTATGGTTGGCATGTTCAAAAAGTTACGGATATCAACGATTTGGATGCCATTACTAAAGCGACAAAAAACGCCCAAAATGAAATCAATCGTCCCTCACTGATCATTGTGAACAGTATTATCGGTTATGGAAGTCCGAACAAACATGGTACTGCGACAGCACACGGCTCGCCATTGGGCGAAGAGGAAGTTCGCTTGGTCAAAAAAGTCTTCGGATTTGATCCAGACAAAAACTTCATTGTTCCGGAGGAAGTATTGGACTTTTACCACAAAGCGGCTCAGAAATCCGCAGAAAACGAGAAAGATTGGAACGCACTTTATAAAGACTACAAAAAACGACACCCTGATCTTGCCAAGGAATATGAAACCATCAGTGCTGGAAAATTACCCGACGGATGGGAATCCAAACTTCCTACATTTGCCCCGGGTGAGAAAATGGCAACCCGGAAAGCTTCAGGAAAAACCCTGAATGCGATCGCAGAATCTTTACCGCAATTGATTGGTGGTTCAGCCGATTTAGCACCTTCTACCGATACGAATCTCGATGCTTACCCATCCTTTTCGGCAAAACACCCTGACGGACGGAACTTCCATTTTGGAATTCGTGAACATGCCATGGGAGCCGTACTCAACGGCATGGCACTCAGCAATTACCTCATCCCCTACGGGGCGACATTTTTGATTTTCTCCGACTATATGCGACCTCCATTACGACTGGCCGCCATTATGAACATCCGTCCGATTATGGTCTTTACACACGACAGTATTGGTTTAGGCGAAGATGGTACCACTCATCAACCGGTTGAGCAATTGATCGGACTCCGTACGGTGCCAAACATGACCGTCATCCGTCCCGCAGATGCCAACGAAACCGCACAAGCATGGCGTGTTGCGATACATCACACCGATGGACCCGTAGCCATTGTTTTAACGCGACAAGGCATTCCCATCCTTGACCAGAAAAAATACGCTAACGCTGAAGAACTCGAAAAAGGCGCCTATATTCTTTCGGATTCCGATGGTGACCCCGATATGATCTTGATCGCCACAGGTTCCGAAGTCCATTTGATCTTGGAAGCACAGGAGCAGTTGAAAAAAAGCAACATTCAAGCGCGCGTAGTGAGCATGCCTTGCTGGAGTTTATTTGATAAACAAAATGCCGCTTACCGCGAAAAGGTGTTGCCTAAAACTATTCGAAAACGACTGGCAGTAGAAGCCGGATCTCCCGTGGGATGGCTGAAATATACCACCGACGATGGCGATGTGATCGGTATCGACAGATTCGGCGAATCGGCACCTGGAGATGAAGTCATGAAAGACTATGGTTTTTCTGTAGAAAACGTCGTAAAAAGAGCGAAGGCTTTGTTTTCTGATAAGAAATAAAATAAATACTGAAATTGATATATAACTTCAAAAGGACAACAGTTTAGTTCATAAAGGATAAGATACCAAATATCGCAGTCTTTTTTTTGCTATGGTATTGTAAATACTTTGCGTTTTTGCGGTGAAAAAAATGAAATATAATGCCAAAAGAATCACATAAAAAAATTGGAATCTGTGCAGACCATGGCGGTTTTGAACTCAAAGAAAAGATAAAACCCTTTCTCATTGAAAACCAATTCCTGCCCATAGATTTTGGCGCCAACGTATTGGACAACACCGATGATTATCCCGACTTCGTCATTCCATTGTCCAAAGCAGTAGCTGCTGGAGAAGTTTTTCGGGGCATTGCTATTTGCGGAAGTGGCGTTGGTGCTTGTATTGCAGCCAACAAAGTTTCGGACGTGAGAGCTGCATTGATCACAGAACATTTTTCGGCGCATCAAGGTGTTGAAGACGATGATATGAACCTAATTTGTCTTGGGGGTCGGATTACTGGATATGCCAGTGCAGAAGAATTCGTTATGGCATTTTTAAAGGCAAAATTCATCGGCGCAGAAAGACATGTTAGGCGATTGCGGAAAATTCAGAAATTGGAGGAGAGGGATTAGGATTTGAGATTGTTGATTGTTGATTGTTGATTAATGATTGTTGATTGATGATTGTTGATTAACGAATAACGGTCAACTCTATTCAGGCTTTAAAAACAATAAATAGTATATCCGAAATCAATCCTAAAAAATTGAGATTTCTGATTTAAAATCTGAATAAGCCTTGACCCTCCCGATAGCTATCAGGACTAAAAGGTGGCTTATTCTCAAATTAATTAATCATTTGAGATTTTTTGCTCCCTTTAGGGAGGGGCAAACAAAAAATCGGCCTGTATTTTCAGTTTTTCATTCTTATGACTAAAAACGGATAAACAATATATAATAACAATAATAAATATTTCCACAATATGAACCCTTTAAATAAAATACAACAACACGGTCAGAGCATCTGGCTTGACTTACTTGATCGCAACATCATGGACTCCGGTAAATTACAAAGTCTAATTGATGACGACGATTTGCGCGGATTGACCTCAAACCCTTCCATTTTTGAAAAAGCGATTAGCGGAAGCGCTGACTATGATGATGACATTGCCAAGCTCTCAAAAAATGAAGATAACAATTCTGCCATTTTCTTCGATATGGCCATTGCCGATATTCAAAGAGCAGCAGATATTTTTAAACCCGTGTTCGATAAAACGGAAGGAAAAGATGGCTTCGTAAGTTTAGAAGTATCTCCTTATCTCGCTCTGGATACCGACGGCACCATTGAACAGGCTCGTGAGCTATGGAAAAAGGTGAATCGGAAAAACGTCATGATAAAGATTCCGGGGACAAAACAAGGTCTGCCTGCCATCCGAGAATGTTTGCGGGAAGGAATCAACATTAATGTGACCCTTCTTTTTGGGCTTCCACGCTATCGGGAAATCACCGAAGCTTTTATGGGCGGACTTGAAGATCGACTCAAAGAAGGCCACTCCATAAAGGACGTCGCTTCCGTAGCAAGTTTCTTTCTGAGCCGAATTGATGTCATGGTCGATCCGATGTTGAAGGAAAAAAACGCCAATCATCTGGTTGGAGAAATCGCTATCGCATCTGCAAAAAAAGCCTATCAAATCTATCTCGACATGATTGCGAGCGATCGTTATAAAAAACTTGCCGCAAAAGGCGCACAAACCCAACGCGTGCTTTGGGCAAGTACCAGTGCCAAAGACCCTTCGTTCAGTGACGTCAAATATGTAGAGCCATTAATTGGAAAAGATACCATTAACACCCTACCCATGGAAACCATAGATGCTTTTCGCGATCATGGCAAGGTAGCCGATACTATATCCAAAGACATCGATACTTCAAATAAGGCGTTGGATGACTTAAAGAATTTAGGCATTGATATCGATACGATTACCCAAAGGTTAGAAAACGAAGGCATAGAAAAATTCAACAAGGCCTACGAACAATTACTCAAAAGTATTGCCGATCAAAAACGTAAAAAAAGCTAAAGCAATGGTCGATTTTGAGGGCTCGAAAATAAGAGTGGTTTTTATGGATATCGGTGGCGTATTGCTAACCAATGGTTGGGGACATGAATCGCGTCAAAAAGCAGCAAAAGTCTTTGGATTTGATTATGAGGAGATGGACATCCTGCACCATTTCATTTACAATGTGTTTGAGATTGGGAGCATCTCTTTAGATGAATATCTCGATACGGTACTCTTTAACCAATCGCGCGATTTCACGAAGGATGATTTCAAACAATTCATGTACGAACAATCCGTAGAACTTCCAGAAATGTTATCTTGGGTGAAATCATGGAAAAAGCAAACGTCATTGCCCATTTTCGCGCTAAATAATGAGAGTATGGAACTCAATGATTATCGTATAGAAAAATTCAAGCTTCACGACGTCTTTAATGGCTTTTTTTCATCCTGCTATCTTGGATTTCGAAAACCAGATCCTCGTATTTATCAAACAGCTTTGGAAATCACTCGGTTAAATCCAAAGGAATGCCTTTACTTTGATGATCGGCCCATGTTGGTCGACGCGGCAAAAAAACAAAGCATCCATGCTATTCTTCATGAGGATTTTAAAAACACAAAACAGATTCTTGAAAATTTAAAAACATGATAATGAACACAGAACATAAAAACGCATTCGGAATGATTGGACTCGGTACCATGGGTTCCAATCTTTTACAAAACATTGCCGATCACGGTTATAAATGCGCAGGTTACGATATCAGCGCTGATAAAGTAGCAGCACTCAATAAATTAAACCCTGAGGCCATTCAAGGTTTTACGGATATGAACGATTTTATCGATAGTCTGTCTTCGCCAAAAGTTGTCATGCTGCTCGTTCCTGCAGGTAAAATTGTTGATGGTGTTATTGAAGAACTGCTTGAGGTTCTTGAAAAAGGGGACATCATCATCGATGGTGGCAATTCACATTTCATCGATACCGATCGCCGGTTTAAGGATTTGGAGAAACAAGGCTATCATTTTATCGGAATGGGCGTATCGGGCGGTGAAGAAGGTGCACGTCGAGGCCCGAGTATGATGCCTGGAGGGGATCAAAAAGCTTATGAAATTGTAAAACCCATTCTCACAAAGATTGCTGCGCAGGTAAAAGGCGATCCCACCGTTGCCTATATGGGAGAACGATCAGCAGGACATTTTGTAAAAATGGTGCACAACGGCATCGAATATGCCATCATGCAGTTGATATCCGAAACCTATGAAGTTTTAAAAAACGGCTTGCATATGAAGCCTGAGGCCATACACAGCATTTTTAAAAAATGGAACGAAGGCCAATTACAATCTTACCTTATAGAAATTACCCGAGATATTCTTGCTTACAAAAAGAAAGGTTCAGACCATCTGTTACTCGATGATATCAAAGATGAAGCAAAATCAAAAGGTACGGGTAAATGGACCTCACAGGCCGCGATGGACCTCAATCTTCCCATCCCCATAATTGATATTGCCGTGTCGATGCGCGATCTTTCTAAGTACAAGGATTTGCGAACCAAAGCCTCTAAAATATATCCGGATTCTGAAGATTTCCAATATGACAACAAAAATGATAATCATGTCACCAAACTTGAACAAGCTTTTTATTTCGCAATGGTTTCTGCCTACGCCCAGGGAATGCATCTCCTCTACCGTGCCAATGAGGAATATGATTACAAGCTCAATCTCGATTTGATTGCAAAAATATGGCGTGGCGGCTGCATTATCCGATCAGAATTTTTAGAAGATATTTATACAGCCTATCAAAAGAATTTAAAATTGAAGCATTTGTTTTTAGACAATGCCATTCATCAAAATCTCGTTGAAAGCATTCCAGGAATTCGAACTGTCGTTTCAGAGGCTGCCCGCAACGGGATTGCCGTACCAGCATTCGCTGCTGCTTTAGGCTATTTTGATAATTTCAGAAGTGAAGACATGCCCGCCAATCTCATTCAGGCACAACGTGATTATTTCGGATCGCACACCTATGAACTCAAAGGAAAAGAAGGCACTTTTCATACCGAATGGGAAGCGGGTAATTAATAAATCTTAAATATAAAAACATGGCAAAGACAGCAAATAAGAAGGCAGATTCTACAATTTTCATCATTTTTGGTGGTACTGGGGATTTGACCAAACGGAAAATAATGCCTGCGCTTTACAATCTTTTTCTTGATGGTTGGTTGCCCGAAAATTTTGCGATCGTAGGTAGTTCGTCAACCAAATTGAGTGACGACTCCTATAAAAGCGAACTCTTATCGGCCGTGAATCAATTTTCCCGAAACGGCAAAGCCAAAAAAGAAGATTGGGATAAATTTTCAACGCATATTAGTTTTTTGACTGCCGATCTCAACGATCATTCAACCTTCAAACCATTCGGGACCATTATTGAAAAATATAAAAAAGAATGGGAACAGACACCTTCCATAATTTACTACTGTGCAGTGGCACCTCATTTTTTCTGTACTATTGCTGAGAATATTGCCAAAAGCAAACTCGAAAATGATCCTGAAACAACACGTATTATCATAGAAAAACCTTTTGGAAACAATCTTGAATCGGCGAAAGATCTGAACAAGAGATTGCTCGGTATTTTTGATGAGACTCAGATTTACCGTATAGATCATTATTTGGGCAAGGAAGTCGTCCAAAATATCATGGCCTTCCGTTTTGCAAATTCGATTATGGAACCGCTTTGGAATCGAAACCACGTGGAACACGTTCAAATTTCGGTCACAGAACAGCTTGGCGTTGGCAGTCGCGGTAATTATTTTGACCGTGCAGGTGTGTTGCGGGATATGATCCAAAACCACCTGATGCAATTGCTTTGTATTATTGCCATGGAACCACCTATAAATTTTGATGCCGATGAAGTGCGTGATCGAAAAGTGGATGTGCTTAAAGCCATGCGCAGAATTGAACCTAGAAAAATTGAATCCATCTCAGCCCGCGGTCAATACAGTTCGGGATGGATAGAAGGAAAAGAGGTACTGGGTTATCGTCAGGAGAAAAATGTAGATCCAGAATCCAATACCGATACCTATGCCGCTCTAAAACTTTATGTCGATAACTGGCGCTGGCAAGGCGTTCCTTTTTATTTGCGAACAGGCAAACGTCTCTTTAAAAAATCATCCATCATTACCATCCAATTTAAGGAAATCCCACATAATATCTTTGTTTCTGAAACCTCTGGGGTACCCAAACAAAACCGTTTGGTCATCAGTATCCAACCCGATATGTCCATTCGTTTCCAGCTTCAAAACAAAAAACCAGGCCTTGAAATGACTTTAAATACGGTGGATATTGCTTTTGACTATTCTGGAAACAAAACATCCGATTCGCCAGAAGCTTATGAGACCCTCCTACTCGACGCCATTACTGGGGATCAAACTTTGTTTATGCGTGCCGACCAAGTAGAAGCTGCCTGGGAACTCATTATGCCAATCCTCAATTATTGGGAAAAGAATACCGATTCGAGCTTCCCTAACTATTCCGCAGATTCATGGGGGCCCGAAAATGCCGAAGCCCTGATTGCCAAAGATGGCTACCATTGGTTTAACCTTCCAGAAAAAAATAAAAAAGACTAATTATGAATATCAAAATTTACGACAACGATAATGATTTAATAAAGGCCTTAGCACAGGCCGTTTGCGATGCTGCTATCGAAGCCATTTCTGCCCGTGGACAATTTAACTTTGTGTTGTCGGGAGGAAGTTCGCCTCGAAAACTGTATAAGTTATTAGCCTCAGACCCATTTAAAAAGCAAATCGATTGGGAGAAAACCTATTTCTTCTTTGGTGATGAACGCTTCGTTCCAAAAGGCGATTCCCAAAGAAATTCGCTCATGGCAAAAAAGGCTCTGTTTGACCCCCTAAAAATTCCGAAATCCCATATTTTCAAAGTGGATACTACTGGATCCCCTGAACAGGCCGCTAAAAAGTATGCGGAATCTATAGCGGCACATTTTCAAAAAACACCGGTCGTATTCGATTTTCTGCTTTTAGGAATTGGCGATAATGCGCACACCGCATCACTATTTCCACATACGGATGTATTGGACGCAACCGAGGCCACTATTACATCGGTTTTTGTAAAAGAAGTCAATATGTATCGGATTACGATGACCGCACCGCTTATCAATCAAGCAAAACATATTGCCTTTTTGGTTTTTGGAAAAGATAAATCAGAGGCCGTGTTTCGGGTTTTGGAAGATAAAACAGGATCGGCAGCGGAATATCCAGCGCGTTTGATCAATTCAGATGACAATAAAGTCGTTTGGTATTTGGATACGGCCGCGGCTTCACGGTTGTAAACAGACCTAACAGGTTTTGGAAACCTGTTAGGTCTGAGCTATAAAACGAATCAGTACTTATTTAAAATATCAGATTATGTTTCCAAAAATAAATCCCACCAAAACTACCGCATGGAAAGCATTGGTTGCACACCAAAAAGAAATGAATGAGGTCCAAATGAAAGACCTTTTCAAACAAAACCCAAAACGATTTGAAAAGATGTCCCTCTATTTTGGCGACATTCTTTTTGACTATTCCAAAAACATCATCAGCGAAAAAACGTTTGTAAAGCTCTTACAACTGGCAGATGAATGCAAGGTAAAAGAAGCACGGGAAGCCATGTTTGCCGGCGAAAAAATCAACCAAACTGAAGATCGGGCGGTCATGCACACCGCGTTAAGAAGCTTCTCGGACCAACCGATGACGATTGATGGCGAAGACATTATACCAGAAATTAGAGAGACCCGGGAGAAAATGAAAGCGTTTTGCAAGAAAATCCACAATGGCGAATGGAAAGGTTATAGTGGTAAAAAAATCAAGAACATTGTCAACATTGGCATTGGAGGAAGTGATCTGGGTCCGGTTATGGTCACCGAGGCACTGAAACCCTATTGGATAGAAGGCATCAAAGCGCATTTCGTTTCAAATGTTGATGGCACTCAAATTGTGGAAACACTGAAACACCTGAATCCTGAAGAAACGCTTTTCACCATAGCTTCTAAAACCTTTACCACCCAAGAAACCATGACCAATGCGCACACGGCGCGGGATTGGTTTTTGAAATCTGCCAAGGATGAAAAATTAGTAGCCAAGCATTTTGTAGCATTGTCTACAAATAAAAAAGGCGTCAAAGCCTTTGGAATTGCTCCCGAAAACATGTTCGTGTTTTGGGATTGGGTAGGCGGACGTTACAGTCTTTGGAGCAGTATCGGACTTTCGATTGCGCTCACCATCGGTTATGACAATTTTGAACAATTGCTCAAAGGAGCCGAATCCACCGATCTTCATTTTAAAACCGCCGATTTTAAAGAAAATATTCCCGTGATTATGGCACTTGTCGGAATATGGTACACCAATTTCTTTGGCTCTGAAACGGAAGCCATTTTACCTTACGATCAATACATGCACCGTTTTCCAGCCTATTTCCAACAGGGGAATATGGAAAGCAATGGCAAACATACCGACAGAAACGGTAGCGATGTCACCTATAGTACTGGACCCGTAGTTTGGGGCGAACCAGGAACCAATGGCCAGCACGCCTTTTACCAATTGATCCATCAGGGCACGCATATCATTCCTTGTGATTTTATTGCGCCTGCCATTAGCCACAATCCAATTGGAAAACACCACCCTATCTTGGTTTCAAATTTTTTCGCTCAGACGGAAGCGCTAATGAATGGAAAAAATGCCGAAACAGTAGCCGCTGAACTGAAAGACGACAACATGGATGAGGCTCAAAAGAAAAAACTGATTCCCTTTAAAGTTTTTAAGGGAAATAAACCTACCAATTCCTTCTTGCTCAAAGAGATCACGCCGTTTTCTTTAGGTGCGCTCATCGCACTTTATGAACATAAAATATTTGTACAGGGCGTCATCTGGAATATTTTCAGCTTTGATCAATGGGGTGTGGAACTTGGGAAACAATTGGCTAAAAAAGTATTGCCAGAACTGGAAAATGACAAAAAAATCGAATCACATGATGCGTCCACCAATGGATTGATCAATGCCTATAAGCATTGGCGAAAATAGATGAAGTCAATTTCAGTTTTATTATTTCCTTGTTGTCGGTAAATCATCTGGAATAAACATTTTGGCGACGCCTATTCTATTATCAGCCATGCCGTAGTACACATCAATGCGATTGGGTTGGCCAATATCATCTCGACGATCGGTTCCGGTCGGAAATACCACATTGCCAACAGTTCCAATTCTTTCGTCAGGCAGATCGGGAATCAAAATCGGTTCTGGTGATCGGTATAGGATTTTTTGAGGTTTCTTTTCAGAGAGAATCATGGCACCCGTAGAGTAATAAAATGCGGGCTGATCTTTAGTGCAATCTTCATGTTTTTGGACTCCATGATATACAAGTAACCACCCATGTTTTGTCAAAATGGGCGGAGCACCAGCGCCTATTTTTAGATTTTCCCAAGGGTATTCGGGATGCGCCAAACAATGATGCGAGGTGAATCTTGCATTTTCCAATGAAGTATCCTTTCCTTTTTTCAGGTTGAAATAGGAAATCCAAATACTTTCTCGGGGTTGATCACTTTTGTGGATATCATCGTTTTGTACAATTTCCTCTGGTCGCGTATTAGGAAAAAGGGGGCGATTCAACATGGCCAAAGACATGTGCTGATGCGGACTCGGGAGATCAGTTGAAAAAAAGCTCGCATCCTTATTATCAATGCCGTTAAAATCAACATCCTCATAAGGCGTAAAACATACGAGTCCCAAACGTTCCCATGTAAAAAGATCTTTTGATCTGGCCATGGCAATACGCGGTCCTTTTGGTCCATACGCCGTATAAGTCATGATATAATGTTCAACGCATTCTACATAGGCAATTCTTGGGTCTTCACAGCCGCCACCGCCATTTGGACGTTTTTCATAATCCATTTCGGGCTCTAATGCAATACCCAGACGCTCTACACCTACCGGATCTCCATCATCATTAAAGTTCACTTTGGCAATCCCAATTCTCGAATAGTTATTCTTGGCCACCAAACGCGGAAAGATATAAAGTTCGCCATCCGGACCACGGGTTACGGCGGGATTAAGCACACCTTCTACTTCAAACGCATTTCCTTTTTCGGGTTCCATCAGCGTACAAATTCGGTGTAATTTAAAGGGCATCATAACTATTTACTTTTTTTTGGATCTTTTGTGCACATGATAATGGTCTGGATGATGCTTTTGGTTTCTTCAGCATCTCTCACTTGGATGCAATCCACACCTGTTTTTCGTGCTGGATAATCATTGCCTCCCTCAAATAGAGCATCTCCAATAAATAGCATTTCAGGAATTCCAAAACCCAAGATTTCCTCGAGTTTATGTATCCCATAGGCCTTATCAATTCCGGGTTTTACAATATCTATTGAAGTCGTTCCCCCCATGCCAATGGAAAATCCCTTTAAAGGTTTTTTAAGAAGATCAACTACCTTTTTACGTTTTACAAAATCAGGATCCCAGCCCTTCTTTTCTTCGAGCGGGGCTTGTTGACCAAGTGCTGAAAAAGTGATCTGACTGCCGCGATCTTCGATTTGTGCTCCCCAGGTTTTATTTATGTCCAAATCGGAGGCTTCGAGTGCTGTATGTAAGCTGTCCAATATGTGCTTTCTTTCCTGATCAGTGAAGTTTTCAGCATAGAGTTTTTTCCAATCCTCTTTGTATTGGTAAAACTTGGTGCCGCAAGTAGGTAAAATGGCCAACTTCTTCAGCAAGGTGCTTTTGGGAAGATGGTCCAATACCTGCTTCTCAAATTGCGGCCAGTCGCCACCAGAGATAATAGCCACATGAGCGACATTGAGTAAACTTTTAAAAAGTTCGGACATTTCTTGGTCTATTGGCGATTTGCTTTTGGCCAATGTACCGTCCAAATCAAAAATAATTAAGTTTTTCATGACTTATCGTTCTTTTGGGGAATTGCTATTTGTAGTACCGTGATCTCCGAATTGGGATGAAGCTCAAGTTGCCCCACAATAGCTGGCAACAACATCACTTCTCCTTTTGAAATTGAGTAGTCTTTATTTTCATAGCGCATTGTTCCTTTGCCGTTGATACAGACCAAAATAACTGGCTCATCTTTAAAACCTACATCAACTTGTGTATCACTCTCAATGCGCCATAATTTAAAGTGTTCATTGTCAAAAAGCAGCTCTGCGTTTTTAACCTCTGTGCTTTTCACAGGAATAATTGGTCCAATTTCCACCTGGTTATAATCAATACAAGCCATCGCTTTCTCTACCTGAAGTTCCCGTGATTTTCCTGTTTTGGGATCTTTTCTATCCCAATCGTAAAGTCGAAATGTCACATCGCTGTTTTCCTGTACTTCAAAAACTACGGCACCACCCAAGGTGTGCACAGTTCCAGAATGAATAAAAACGGCATCATCAATTTTAGGGATGAACCTGTGCAGTTTCTCAGAAACTGAGTTCGTTTTAATAGCTTCCATCAGATTCTTTTTAGTGGTTCCTTTTTTCAAACCTGAGTAAATAATGCTATCGTCTGCTGTTTCCAAAACGACCCAAGCTTCCGTTTTTCCGGTATCGCCTTCAGGAATATAGGCCGTTTGGTCATCGGAAGGATGCACCTGCACCGACAAGACCTCATGACAATCCAGAAATTTCAACAAGAGTGGAAAACGTTTGAAGTGCGCATTATTTTCGCCCATTAGTTCTACAGGGCATTTTTGCATCAATTCCGTAATGGTTTTTCCTTTTAACGGTCCATCTACAACTTTGCTCGCATGATCTTTTCGATCACTCAATAGCCACGCTTCACCCACAGGTTCATCCTTAGGAAGTGGCTTTGACAGTAAATGGGCCAATCGTCTCCCACCCCATAATCGGTATTGGTAGATTGGTTCAAATTTTAATGGATAGAGTTTATCGTTCATAATATGATATTTTAAAAATTAGTGTACCGAAAGGTTTCAAGTATGTTTCTTCATCATTTATTCGAGAGACCAGCGGATTGGTAGGATCAGGGAACTATTTGAACATTAAAATCCAACGGACTTCGCAGTTAGGTTTTGGATGTCACTATCGCTAGTATAAAGATGCGAATGAATCATCACTTTTATGCTACATAAATGTTATGAATCATTACATATTTCACAGATTCAATAGGTTCAATAGTCAAGACTATTTGAAGTGTTGCTGGTCATATCAATTGTGTGGGGACAGTGTTAACACTTAATCCGATAAAGCCATTAAGTTGTATATTAATTTTGTAATTTTATTGTAACAAATACTGATTTTCCTTTAGGCCCAACCCTTAAGTCACTTGTTATTAGAGTCTTAATTGAACAGTTTTGAACTTTATTGACTAAAACTAAAATTTTCAATCCCATTGATTGGCTCATTGATTAACAAGGAAACAATTATATAAAAGAAAGACATTCATGTTCTTATACGTCAAATACATGGTGAGTTTACGTTGTAAAATGGTCGTCCAACAAGAACTCGAAAAAATTGGAATGCACTGTTTAAGAGTAGACCTTGGAACCATTGAAATCAAGGAGAACATTACCAATTCCAAGCGAAAAGAACTCGCTAAAAATTTGAAAAGATATGGCCTTGAACTTCTTGACGATAAACGAAATATTCTGATTGAAAAAATCAAGGCAGTAATTATCGAAATGATCCATTATTCGAAGGATATGCCTAAGGTAAATTACTCTGATTATATCAGTGAAAAACTAGGCTATGATTACACCTATTTGGCCAATACGTTTTCTGAAGTTAAGGGAATCACCATCCAACAGTATATCATCAATCACAAAATTGAACGTGTCAAAGAGTTATTGCTCTATGAAGACATGAATTTGACCGAAATATCCTATCAATTGCATTATAGCAGCGTAGCACATCTTTCCAATCAGTTTAAAAAAGTTACAGGCCTGGCACCCTCCTATTTTAAATCGCTTAAAAATAAAAAGCTTAAAAACTTAGAGGATCTTTAATTGTTGGGACATTAATTAACATTGTTTTCTTAATTCCATCGCACAAAAACATCCTAAAGTCTGTCTTTCACTTAAATACTTATTTTATATTCCTTCTTATAAATGTGGGAATCTTACAATTCTTCCGTTGTCCGATATAACACCTCATCAATAAAAATTAACGAATTTTAATTGGCTATTTACAGGATAGAGAACCATCACTAATTCAAACATTTATCACTCAATTCACCTAAGATGGATACTGCTGATTTTGAGAAATCGAAAATTTTCACTGTTGTAGACTTGGATCACTATGTTCCAAACGGAATAGTTATGAAAACCATTCTAAAAAGACCAACCGGCAATGTGAGTGCCGTATTTATTGACCGTGGAGAACAAATCACCGAAAAGCTATCGCGGTTTGATCACTTTATTCAAATCATAGAAGGTCAAGCCGAAGTTCAGATTGATGACAACTTATTTAGTCTTATTTCGGGTGAGTCTATTATTATTCCGGCACATTCCAAAAACACCATTAAAGCCAATGAACGTTTCAAGATGATATCTACCATTATCAAAAGTGGTTATGAATAACCTGATCCAGAAAATTGAAACGTATGGAACCCAATAAAAATAAGGCGGTAATTGTAGCGCATCCCGATGATGAAACGCTGTGGTGTGGTGGTGAGATCTTAATGCATCCAAACGACCATTGGTTTGTGGCAAGTTTATGCAGAAAAAATGATCCAGACAGAGCTCCCAAATTCAAAAAAATACTTGATAATTATGGTGCAGATGGTGTGATGGGCGATTTGGATGATGGCCCCGAACAGATTCCTTTAGCATCACATTTAGTAGAAGAGACGATTTTAGATTTGCTACCACAAAAAAATTATGACCTTATCATCACCCATAGTCCTTTCGGAGAATACACGAGACATTTACGACATGAGGAAGTTGGCAGAGCAGTCATCAACCTGTGGCATGAACAAAAAATAAACACAAATGAACTTTGGCTTTTTGCCTACGAAGACGGCAACAAAGCTTACTATCCACGGGCTATTGAAAGTGCTGATTTTTGCAAAAAACTGCCACTCCTTATATGGTTGGATAGGACGGATAAAGTGAGCCACTCGCAGCGGATGAAAGTGAGCATAGCAAAGTAAGTGCTCAAAATCGATTCATCTGTGGTTAAATTTAGTGATTATTTTTTAGTTTTTTACGCATGGATTCT
>NZ_BJKB01000024.1 GCF_010725055.1 Gelidibacter japonicus
TAGAGCTTAAGGTGGTTATAGCGACGGGGCTCACCTCTTACCATTCCGAACAGAGAAGTTAAGCCCGTTTGCGCCGATGGTACTGCATCCCGTGGGAGAGTAGGTCGCCGCCTTTTTTGGAGAATCCCTTCATGGAAACATGAAGGGATTTTTTTGTTTATACGGGCCGTATGGCCCTGACCTCTTTTAATCAGAATGATCTTGAGAAACTTTTGGTTGTATAATTTGGGAATCTGAATAGAATGTCAATGAATATAGAAATGCTCCAATCAATAAAGATGAAAAATGATGGATCTCATTAATGTAAATAGAAAATCCTGTTGATTAAAATACTTGTCACTGGCATGAATGAATCAGTAGTATTCAACACCTAATTTCTTACTTTTCGAAGGAGTTGTAAATGCTGTTGCCAGAATAAATACAACAATGTTTAAAATTATGTGGAGTGGAGGGACTAAAAGAATTTAGTCATTAAATAAGCTCTTCATAATAATATGGATGCCTCTAAATAAAAAGAAAATGGCACCAAGACATAGTATACTTCCAAGAATCAATACTAAAATATAGGTAGGCTTATCCTGATTGCTAAATGCAAGATGGAGGATGGTTGGTCCTGTAAACATTAATACCAGGCATATGCCCATATTTTGAATTCCCTTGACCAATAGATTCTTATTTGTGCGCTTTGTTTCCATGAGTGTAGTGTTGAATTGCAGACCTGACATTTTTGTGGGTCTCTAAAAGTGATTGAGCCTCTATAAAATCAATATTAAGCTCCCTCATTAGCATTTTAATGCCTCTATCCACTAGTTTATTATTACTCAACTGCATATCTACCATTTTGTTCCCTTTAACTTTTCCTAATTGAATCATAGCAGCAGTAGAAATCATGTTCAATACCAGTTTTTGAGCGGTACCTGCTTTCATTCTGGAGCTTCCTGTTACAAACTCTGGGCCTACAATAACTTCTATGGGAAATTGTGAGGTTTGAGATAGCGGACTATTGTGGTTACAAGAGATAGATCCCGTTGTAATATTATTGGCATTACATGCTTCCAAGGCGGAAATTACGTAAGGTGTGGTTCCTGAAGCGGCGATACCAACTACAACATCGTTGGAATTGACTTTGAATTCTTCTAAATCACGCCATCCTTGTTCTGTGGAATCTTCAGCAAATTCCACAGCATTTCTAATTGCTCCATCGCCCCCTGCAATTATACCGACAACTAAATCAGGGCTCACACCAAAAGTTGGCGGGCATTCGGAAGCATCCAAAACACCCATTCGGCCACTTGTGCCCGCACCAATATAAAATAGCCGCCCTCCCGATTTTAATTTTGGGATAATTTGTTTTATTAATGCTTCAATTTCTGGCATTGCCTTCTCTACAGAAAAAGCAACCGTTTTATCTTCTGCATTGATGTTTGACAGTAATTCAGAAACGCTCATTTTTTCTAAATGATCGTAGGATGAATCTTGTTCCGTAGTTTTAGTGAATTGCATAGTACAAAAATACGAAATTTTGTTAATTGCCCTATCAATTCGATTGGGTTAGTGCTATAGGGGGCATCCTTTTTGTGCGTTTTCTGTAAAAAATTAATGACTATTTCTTATTCACTTATATCAGCCCGTTGGTCGATGGGTGCACAAACCGATAGTGATGGAGGATGAAAATCAGAATTGACATGGCTTCTACTGAATTGTATATATGACTTCCGCTACTTCTGAAAGTCTAAAATATCCTAACGGAAAATTGTTGGGATTTGTCTGATTGACACAATTGCCTTTAACCACGGTAGGATGGGTTTCAAACGGCCCGCCTCCATTGCTGTTTTGTTGGAGCAAAATGAACATGTAGTTATAAAATCGTTCAGAAATTCCATGGTTTCTGATGGTAACCTGATCTCCAATATCTAAATCTTCCTCTGAATAGTATCCGAAAATCTGATTGCCATTGTTATACCTGTCCTCATAGACAGCTAAGGTTGGTATGGCAGGTATGTCGCTTATGAATTCGAAAAAGTAAAAGTTCTTTTCATCTGCAGGATCCGTGTAATAGGCTTTCAATTCGGTGTCTTCACCTGAAAAACCTCCTTCAAGGGTTTGTCCAACATAATCTATGGGAACTACCGATTTTAAATTTTCAGTAGCTGTATATACCTCATCATTATAGGTGATATGTAGTGAATAGGTGCTGTTGATGATTGGAACAAATTCAGTATTCTTGTAAATTCCTGATGTGCCTTCTTCCACAAAGTTATAGACCACATTATATTGATCTGTTATGACAACAGTTGCCCCATTGGCTGGTGGAACGGTAGAATCAAAGTAAGGCGCTGTTAGTGAAAGTTTTACAAATTGTTCGTTGCCAGAAGTGCCTTTTACCCAATTGATAGACGCTTCAATTACTAATTTAGGTTCTGCATTATTGAGATCAAGCTCAATAATTTCTTCACATGAGGTTTGAAGAATTAGTACAGATATTATGAATAAATAAGTTCTCATTTTCTAAAATTTAAAATTGTATGAAATTGAAGGAATAATACCGAAAAGGGACAGTCTGCTAGCTTCATTGACCCCAGTATCGCGGTTTTCCTTGAATGCGATTGACGCTGCATTTTTCCGATTATAAATATTATAAATACCAAAGACCCATTCACCTTTCCATCTTTTTGTTGAATTAGGATTGGGTTTATAATTGACAGAAAGGTCTAAACGGTGATAATTGGGTAATCGGCTTGTATTTCTTGCTTCATAATTGGGGATGGAAATACCATTATATTCGTATTGCCCATTAGGAAAAGTGGTAGGCTGTCCTGTTTGAAAAATGAAATTACTGCTCAAACTCCACTTTTTACTCAATTCATAACTTGAAGTTATGGAAATGTCATGGGTTTTATCATAAGGGGTATTGTACCAATTGCCATTGTTAATGCCTGTCTCACTAGCCGTTCTACCTGGAGTTTGCTGTTCGGATTTTGAGAGGGTATAGGCAATCCACCCTGTTAATTGACCTTCATTTTTTTTAAGTAAAACCTCTAATCCGTAAGCTCTTGCTTTCCCGTTTAAGATAACTTGCTCAATGGCGTCATTGGCTATAAGGTTAGCACCATCTATATAATCGATGCGGTTTTTGATGTCCTTGTAAAAGGTTTCAACTTCCAATGTATATCTATTGTCCTTAAATGTTTTGAAGTAACCTAAAGCAACCTGATCCAGTAATTGGGGCTTGATATATTTCCCACTGGGTGCCCAAACATCCAAGGGCGTAGGAGAACTTGTATTGGAAAGCAGATGAAGGTACTGGCTCATCCTGTTATAACTTGCCTTAATTGAGGAATTATCATTGAGTTGGTAAGCCAAGGCCAATCGCGGTTCGATATTCACAAATGATTCTATCACGTCAGATCTATGAAACGTGTCAACACCAATAACTTCTGCTTTTTCATAAACTTGAAGTTTTTCATTGAAACTGACCGGCTCATCATTTTCATAAATATTTAGTTCCGTTTGGCCCAATCGATCGAATGAGCTTAGTCTTACCCCGTAAGAAATGGCAAATTTGGAACTTATTTGATGCTCTGCATCTATATAAAGAGCATTTTCAAATGCGTATTTTTTGATGAGATCATAGGGATTGATTCCTGATGTTTCGGTAGTTGGATGAATCTCTCCAGGATTGAAGGTTAGGTAAAGACTGTTCAATCCATATTCCAGCTTGAAGTTGGAAGAGATATAATGTTTAAGGTCATACTTAAGATTGAAATTCCTGATTCCCGATATCCAATCAAACTCCACAAATTTGAGCGTTAGCCCATAGTAATAATCCGAATAGATGAGGGACATGTTCGAGAATAGTTTATCTGAATACAAATGGTTCCATCGAAAATTTAAAACGGTATTTCCGTAGGAATTATCAAAACTGTCAGAGATTTGGAAAACGTCCCTCCCAAAATAACCAGAGAGGTAAATGTTATTGTTTTTATTGATATTCAAACTTATTTTGGTGTTGAGATCATAAAAATAGGCTTTGCTATCGAGGTCAAAGAGGGGGAAGAACAAGTGTGCATAACTTGAACGGCCGCCAAATAAAAAGGATCCCTTTTCTTTTACGATGGGACCTTCAGCCAGCAGTCTGCTCGAAACAATGCCGATGCCTCCGTTCATATGAAACTTATTGCTGTTGCCTTCCTTTTGATAAATATCCAGAACAGAAGACACACGTCCTCCATATTTTGCCGGAATACCTCCTTTATAGAGTTTTAAATCCTTAATGGCATCTGGATTGAAGACTGAGAACAATCCGAAAAGATGGGATGAATTGAAAATAGTTGCTTCGTCCAAAAGAATTAAATTTTGATCTACTGCACCACCTCTGACATTGAATCCTGAAGAACCTTCGCCAGCATTGCTGACCCCAGGTAGGAGGGTTATTGATTTGAGAATATCGACCTCTCCCAAGATTACTGGCATTTGCTTTATTGTGTTTATAGATAGCGAATTGACACTCATTTGTGGTTTACGAATGTTCAATTTCTCCACATTTTCAGTAATGACAATCTCGTCCAAACTTTCCGTGGATTCGGTAAGTTTAAAATTAAGCGTTTTGTTTTTATCCATAGTGATGGTTTCGGAAATACTATTGAAACCCAAATAACTGATTTGAAACTTGTAGATCCCCTCCGATAAGGTGATGGAATAAAAGCCGTATTCATTGGTAATAGCCCCGGTTTGGAGTTCTGGAAAGATAATATTGACACCAATTAAGGTTTCATTACTAAGTGCATCTGTTATTTTTCCGCTGAGTGTAAATTTTTCTTGGGCAGTTATATATATGGGCAAACACAGCATCAGCCATAAATGGACTTTGAGTTTGGAGGTCATTTGCAATTTTTTATTAAAAATAAAAAAAGCTCCTCGATTAAAGGAGCTTTTTGTGATAATATTGTTTAATTAATTATGAATAATTATAAACAAATAAAAAAGTCGACTTAAGATATGTTTTCAGCTTTATTATTAAGTATCGCATTCAGCGTCAAACTAGGTCGCATGGCTGTATTGATCATATCTTCATTTGGATTATAATAGCCTCCAATTGACACAGGTTTTCCTTGAACTTCTATAAGTTCTGAGTTGATGACGCTCTCATTCGATTTTAGCACTTCTGACAGAGCCTTAAACTCTTCCTGCAATTGCATGTCCAAAGATTGGTTGGCCAATGCTTCTGCCCAATAGAGTGCCAAATAGAAATGGCTGCCTCTATTGTCCAATTCGCCTGCCTTTCGTGAAGGTGATTTTCCATTGTCCAATAATTTCCCGGTGGCTTCATCTAATGTATCTGCTAAAATCTGAGCTTTAGGATTATTATTTGTTTGAGCCAAATGTTCTAAAGATACCGCCAAGGCCAAAAATTCGCCCAAGGAGTCCCAGCGTAAATGATTTTCATCAACAAACTGTTCGACGTGCTTAGGAGCGGATCCACCGGCACCAGTTTCAAACAATCCTCCGCCATTCATTAAAGGTACAATAGATAACATTTTTGCGCTTGTTCCCAACTCTAAAATAGGGAAGAGGTCTGTTAAATAATCGCGTAGCACATTTCCTGTGACAGAAATCGTATCTTTCCCCTCTTTTATTCGCTCCAAAGTGAACGTTGTCGCTTCTGCAGGGGAAAGAATTCTAATATCCAATCCATGCGTATCGTGATTAGGAAGGTATTGATTCACTTTTTTGATCAATTCAGCATCATGCGCTCTGTTTTTATCCAACCAAAAAACGGCTGGGGTATCAGAAGCTCTTGCTCTTGTTACAGCTAACTTTACCCAATCCTGAATCGGTGCATCTTTGACTTGGCACATTCTCCAGATATCTCCTTTTTCAACATCATGTTCAATGATGGTGTTTCCTTCTGAATTGATGACCACAACTTTTCCATCATTGGTCATTTCAAAAGTTTTGTCGTGAGAACCATATTCTTCGGCTTTTTGTGCCATCAGTCCAACATTGGGAACTGTACCCATGGTTGTTGGGTCAAAAGCCCCATGTTTTTTACAGAAATCGATGGTCGCTTCGTATAAACCAGCATAGCTACTATCAGGTATAACTGCTAATGTATCTTCAGGTTTCCCTTGCGCATTCCACATTTTACCAGAAGTTCTGATCATTGCTGGCATTGAGGCATCGATAATCACATCACTTGGAACATGAAGATTGGTGATCCCTTTATCCGAATTGACCATGGCCAAATCCGGTCCGTTAGCAATGGCATCTGCAATGGCGGTTTTTATTTCTTTGCGTTTAGCTTCCGGAAGTGCATTCAATTCGTCATATAAATTCGCTAAACCATTGCTTGGGCTGAAGCCAATTTCTTTAAACTCGTTGTGATATTTATTAAAAACATCTTTAAAATAAACTTCCACGGCGTGCCCAAAGATGATTGGATCAGAAACCTTCATCATGGTAGCCTTTAAATGTACCGAAAGAAGGATATTTTTAGCTTTGGCTTTAGAGACTGCTTCTTGCAAGAATTCTAACAAGGCTTTTTTTCGCATTACTGAAGCATCAATAATCTCGCCATCCTTTAAGTTTAAGTTCTCCTTTAGAACAGTTTCTTTACCATTTTCGTCAATAAATTTAATGCTAACGGTATCGGCCTTAGAGAAGGTCAATGATTTTTCAGTGTGAAAGAAATCGCCATGGGACATGGTAGCTACTTCGGTTTTTGAATTTGGCGACCATTCACCCATTGAATGAGGGTTCTTCTTGGCGTAGTTCTTTACAGCCCTCGGTGCGCGTCTATCTGAGTTCCCCTCGCGAAGTACTGGATTTACTGCACTGCCCTTTACCTTGTCATAACGTGATCTGATGTCTTTGTCTTTATCTGTCTGAACTTCATCAGGATAGTTGGGAATATTAAACCCTTGGGATTGTAATTCGGCAATCGCCTCCTTGAGTTGAGGAACAGAAGCACTTATATTTGGTAACTTAATGATATTTGCCTCAGGCTTTTTCACCAATTCTCCCAATTCGGCCAGTGCATCAGATACTTTTTGGTCTCCCTTTAAATAATCAGGGAAAAGGGCCAAAATACGCGAGGCCAATGAAATGTCTTTAGTAACGATATCAATATTGGACGATGCTGTAAATGATTTTATGATAGGTAATAACGAGCGTGTTGCCAAAGCAGGAGCTTCATCTGTTTTTGTATAAATGATAGTGGAAGTTTTCGCCATAAGTACTGTGAATTTAATTTTTAAAAATATGCCCGAAATTAGGCTGTGCAAATATACAAAAATGAGTTTAGCATAGAAAGCCGAAAGCGCTCAATTAAACAATGCTTATTTGATAGTGATATAATAATCCCAAGACATTTTCTTTTGAGAATTTTGCTCGTGTGATGGTATTGTTTTCAGGGTTTATTACAAAGTTTTCCGAGGAACTTAAGTCGCTGTTTTTCAGATTGGTTTTCTCGAAAATGGCATGCTTGAAGTCGCAGTTATCGAATAGACCATTGCTAAGATCAGCCTCAACAAAATTGACTTGATTGAGATTGCAGTTGCTGAACCTGATTCCTTTTAGTTTTAATTTATAGAAGGATGAGAATTGCAATTGGCAATTTGAGAATGTAAACGACAGCAAAAACGGATTGCAATCCTGGAATTGGAGTCCAATCATTTTACAATCCATAAAATCAACTTCCCTAAAGGTGGTGTATTTGATATTGGCATTACTAAAATTACAAGTATCAAATTCACATTCTATAAACGTAACAGAAGACAGATCGACCTCCGTAAAATTACAGTTAGTGAATGTGCAATTGTCATATTCTGCTTTTTTAAATGGGCTTTCGGTGAAATCGATATTAGAGAAATGTTGGGAATCAATAAGGAATTGTGTCATGGTAAGGATTGAAGAGCGAAAGTTAAGTGTCATCTATTAAAAAACAAAAGCCATATCATTGTAGCTAAACTACCTTGACATGGCTTTCTTTGAAACAGTGACATGATCTAATTAACATTGCTGTTAAATCGGCCGACTAAAACTCACGCTTTACAATCGTCCTTTTCAATTCAAGTTTACTATTTCAATAAAACATTCCTTAACTTTCAAAATGTATTGACCTGTTATCGAAATGTTTCGGTTTATTGTTTTTCTTGATGTCATAACTCTTGCAATTCGCTTTCACGACCTACAAGATTTAAAACATTGCTTCCTACCTTAGTATTCACTTTCGTTGCTACTATCTTTGGAAACTTTCAACTTTACTAGTTACAACCTGCCTAAGCATGAGGCACTTTTTAAAGTATCATGATTCTTCAGCCTCCACGCATACACGTGACACTTAAAGAACCTCAAAAAACAATCTTATAAAGAACGTTACTTTATACGATCTGAATCAAGTTCAATTTTTTAAGTTGAAACCAACACAGAGGTTGTTATTAAATCGTTTTACTAATTTACAAAAAAATGTCTTGTTGCCAAAATTTTGGGATGTTTAGTTATCAACCGACTATGAACTTGAGTTATTAACATTTGTTCATAAAAAAAGCCTTGAAAAAATCAAGGCTATTAATTACTGTATGTTTGAGGTGATTATCCTCTTCTTTCTTTAATTCTTGCTTTTCTACCGGTAAGACCTCTAAAGTAGAAGATGCGGGCACGTCTAACCTTACCTTTCTTGTTCACTTCAATCTTCTGAAGTGCAGGAAGATTGATAGGGAAGATACGCTCTACACCGACTGTTCCTGACATTTTACGGATGGTAAAGGTTTCTGTACTGCCAGAGCCTTTACGTTGCAATACCACTCCTCTAAAGAACTGTGTACGCTTTTTATCACCCTCTCTAATTTCGTAATACACAGTGATCGTGTCACCAGCGCCGAATTGAGGATATTCTTTTTTTTCTACAAATTCGTCTTGTACAAATTTTACTAAAGAATTCATTTCTTTTAATTTTTAAGATTGATCCAAACCAACATTCACGTAAATCGTCAGAGGTTGATCTGAAATTGGATGCAAAAGTAAGGAATAATTAATAATTAGCAATTAATATTTTAAAAAATATTGTTTCTTGTTGTTCTGGATGTTGATGTATGTATAGGTTGGGTGTCTGTCGAGTATCAAGTACTAAGTATTAAGTATCAAGTACTAAGTATTAAGAATTAAGGATCAGGCATTAAGATCGTTTCACTAATAATTGAAAATCAACAATTATCCCTATGAGCTTTCACAGAGGCCACAACATTAATCTTCCAGTAAATCAGGCCTTCTTTTCTTGGTGTGTTCGTATGCCTGATCTTCACGCCACTTCTCGATGTTCGCAAAATGCCCTGAAAACAAAACTTCAGGGACCTTCATGCCTTTATATTCTCTTGGCTTGGTGTAAATAGGTGGTGCCAATAGATTGTCTTGAAAAGAATCGGTCAATGCCGAAGTTTCATTACCCAACACACCTGGAATAAGTCGTATGATGGCATCGCATAAAACCGCCGCCCCCAACTCGCCCCCGGAAAGTACATAATCTCCAATTGAGATTTCTTTGGTTATTAAAAAATCTCTTACACGCTGGTCTACCCCTTTATAATGTCCGCACAGAATAATAATATTCTCTTTTAAGGAAAGGGTGTTGGCCATGGCTTGATTTAAGGTATTGCCATCTGGCGTCATATAAATGATCTCGTCATAATCGCGTTCTTTTTTCAATTGGGAGATGCATTTGTCAATGGGTTCGATCATCATGACCATACCTGCGCCACCACCAAATTGTGTGTCGTCTACTGATTTATAGCGATCAGTTGTATAATCTCTTAAATTATGAAAATGGACTTCGACCAATCCGGCCTCGATGGCACGTTTTAAGATAGAGGCCTCAAAAGGACTTTTAAGTAACTCCGGTAAAACTGTAATGATATCTATGCGCATGTTGTTCAGTCTTCTGTTAACGGCAGCCCACAGTGTTCAGAATGAGACTGAAGAAATCTGCGGTCATTTCTAAATGGTAATTTGAATTTGTATTTTCAGAATCATTTTAGAAAAAGCATTTGTCCAATAATTTTCTTTAATTGCTAAAAGGCGGCTATGTTTCTAAATACTGAAGATTTCTATACCTCAGTTGTTCTTTGGGTTATAGTCGTTCAATAAAGGACAGTGCTTAAATAGGGTTCTGGTTCAATGCAAAGATGCGAAAAAAAGTATTCAATTTTCTGTATTGTGTCCTTACTTCTGCAAAAATGGAATCTATAAAAAAATCTGTAAGTTTTCTTACAGATTTTTTTCAGATTTATTTTATGGTTTTTTGTTTATTGATTTCGTCCTGCAACTGTCGCCTTACTTTTTGTTCGCGTTCAAGGGCAGTACGTCTGTGTTCTTCAAATTCCTCTTCCGTTTCTAACAACGACTTTTTGGCCAATTTTGTCACAGAATTACTGTTTTTGAATTTATAAATGAATATCAATAATAATGCAAAGAGAGCGCCAATAATGCTCCACATCAATACATTATAACTGCTTTTGCTCATTTGCCATCCAAATAATGCCATGTTATCCTTCTCTTCATTGGTAGCCTCAAGAGTTGATTGTGTTTCAGACAAATTGCTTTTTAAAGTTTTGATTTCGACAGCCTGACTGTCCACAACGGTCTGTGTATCCACTAAGTCTTTACGGATGGCTTTTAAAGAATCCATAGTATGGGCCTTTAATGCATATAACCACGTCTTTTTGACCACTTTATAATCCTGGTAGTTATTTGATCTTTGAATTACATATTCAAATTGGTTGTCTACCGTACCTTCAGTGAGGGACAGTTTGTCGTCTTCGTCTTTAGCAGATTGTTGAGCATTTGAAACGATAAAAAACAGGCAGGAAATGACAGTAAGGCTTAGAGTTTTTAATGAATACATTGGTTTGATTTTACTGATGTGGTTAAATTTTGAACAAGATAAAAAAATATGTAGATGTATGCTAATATTTAAAACAAATAGCCTCACGATAAGGAGGCTATTTTAATATACGATTGAAATTTTATTTTAGATGTCTCGTTTTAATAATATGTAAAACGTCTCACTTTTGAAATGTATTTGGCCAATCTGATGACTTGATGGCTATAGCCGTATTCATTATCATACCAGACATATAAAATGATATTTTTACCTCCATCTCTTACGATAGTCGCTTTGCTATCATAAATTGCCGGAGCAGAACATCCAATAATATCACTGGATACAAGTTCATCACTCAATTCGAACTTTATCTGTTCTACAAGATTGCCTTCCAAAGCATATTTTTTCATAATGGTATTGATTCCATCGATAGACGTAGGCTTTTTAAGCTCTAAATTCAATATTGCCAAAGATCCGTTTGGTACAGGAACTCGGATGGCATTGGAAGTCAGTTTTCCCTCCAATGATGGTAGAGCCTTGGAGACTGCACTGCCTGCACCTGTTTCTGTAATGACCATATTCAATGCTGCAGCACGGCCGCGACGGTATTTGTTATGGAAATTATCAACTAAATTCTGATCATTTGTATAGGAATGGATGGTCTCCAAATGACCATGTTTTACACCCAATGTATCTTCAACAACTTTTAATACTGGTGTAATCGCATTTGTGGTACAGGAAGCTGCTGAAAAAATATCCACTTTATCCGGATCGTAATCCAATTGATTAACTCCGTGAACAATATTCGGAACACCTTTACCTGGTGCAGTCAATAACACCTTACTGACGCCTTTTGATTTTAGATGCCTTCCTAAAGCTTCTTGATCCCTATAAGCGCCTGTATTGTCGATTACCAACGCATCCCTAATGCCATATTTGGTATAGTCAATATCTTCTGGAGCATTTGCAGAAATGACGTTAACAGTCGTACCGTTGATGATTAATGCGCTATTTTTGAGGTCTGTCACTACAGTTCCGGAAAAATCGCCGTGTACAGAATCATTCCGAAGTAAGGAGGCTCTTTTTTCTAAAACGACTTGATCAATCTTTCCACGGGTAACAATAGCTCTCAAACGCATTTGGCTGCCTTTACCTGTTTTAGCCATCAACTCTCTTGCCAATAACCGACCAATTCTTCCAAAACCATACAGAACCACATCTTTAGGTTTTATGGATTCAATTTTTCTTGCGCCTTTAAGCTTGTTAGCAACAAAAGCGGTGGCATTGGAGTATTTTTGATCTTCCAAATGAAATTCAAAGGTCAGTTTCCCAATATCCAATTTGGCTGGTGGAATATCTAAGGTTTTGATGGCCTGAGCAATTTCAACAGAATCGAAGATTGAGATTGGTTTCTGAACAAACTCGCCTGCGTATTCGTGTAAGTTCAAAATGTCACTGACATTTCTGTCAATCAATTCATTTCTGAAAAGTACAAGCTCAATGGATTTATCATACCATAAATCGCTGACTATTTTAATAAATTCAACTGTTGCTTTTCTTCTATCTGCCTGAAAAGCCAATTCGTTTTCATAAGTTCCGTTCAAACTCATTGTTTTAAAATTTTATGTATCCTCCTGGAGCGAAGACACGTTGATGTTGTGTTTTTTTTTCCGATGTTTCGGACTGCAAAAGTAATATATTTCAATCGTTTTCGTAATGTTTTGAAGAAATAAAAAACCCTATAGTAAAGTTGAGTACTATAGGGTTATGGATGGAATGAAAATCGCTCAATTCTATTTAAAAATAAAGCTCTCTTTTTGTCCTGACTTATTGATAATCGATAATTTTTTTAACTTTTTATCAAAATCTTCGCCATGTTGTTGTTTTAATTTTATAATGTCCTCTACGTCATTAATTTTTTGATCGTTGATTTCTGTAATGATATAGCCTCTATTGATGCCTAAATTTTTGTAAAGGGCATAATTCTCGTTTTTGACGACCACGACACCATTAGTGATATTTGCGCTTTTTTTGAGGTCGTCCGGGATGTTTCTCAATTGCATATTCAAAAAATCGACGGTTAAGATTTCAGTTTTAGACAGGGTGACCGGAATTATTTTTTCGGCTCCATTTCTTATTAATGTTAACGTAACGACATCATTTGGGCGTTTTGTACTCAAATAACCACTTAAGTCAGAGAATTTTGAAATGGTGATATTGTCAATTTTCTTGATGATGTCTCCTTCTTTAACACCGGCTTTTTCCGCTCCTGAACGTGCTTCAACATCACTCACATAAAATCCTTGGGTTGTGTTAACCTCAAGCGTTTCAGCGGATTTACTATTTAGTTCGCCACCTCTAACCCCTAATACACCTTTTTGAACATTGCCAAATTCCATGATATCCTCAACCACTTTTCTGGCAATATTACTCGGAACGGCAAAGGAATAGCCGATATATGAACCGGTTTGGGAAGTGATGGCCGTATTGATGCCAATAAGTTCACCTCGTGTATTGACAAGCGCTCCACCTGAATTACCTGGATTCACTGCGGCATCAGTTTGAATAAATGATTGCGAGTTTACCCCAGAGAGGTCTCTTGATTTTGCGCTAATGATTCCGGCGGTAACCGTAGAAGTTAAATTAAATGGATTGCCCACTGCCAAAACCCATTCACCAACCTTTGCTTGATCAGAGTCGCCAAAAGTGGCAAAAGACAGGTCTGTTTCAGCATCAATCTTTAACAGTGCGATATCCGTTTTTTCATCTGTGCCAATAAGTTCGGCGTCATATGTCCTATTGTCATTTAATGTAATGGAAAGTTTTTGTGCCCCATTAATCACATGATTGTTCGTGATTATATAACCATCTGGTGAAATAATGACGCCACTTCCGGTGCCTACTTGAGCACGCTCTGTGTTTCTGCCCATAAACAAGTCTTGTAATGTCATAGGCGCTCTGCTGATAGTCAAGTTTTTTACGTGGACTACGGAATGTACTGCATCATTTGCAGCTTCTGTGAAATCTGGGACAATTAAGGTGCCATAAGAAGCTACAGCCTTATGGCTTGTAGGGAAATAAGATAGGGTTGAATCTGGACTATTGGTAGCGATTTGAATTTGGCTATCTTTTTCAATAAAAAACTTATAGGCAGAAAGCGTCATGATTCCGCCTAATGCAGATACTAAAATTAGGGTCAAAATCTTTTTCATTAGAAATATAGTTTATTAGTGAATTATAAAATTTAAATGTTAAAATGTCAGTGTATAACGATTAAAATTAGTTTTTTGTTATATCAAAAGTATTTGTTTAACGGATTTTAACGTCAACTTTAACGCTCGTTTAACACCTCTATAAACCGTCAATAATTCTTATATTTGCCAAATCTATGAGACAGACATTCTTTAAATATCAGGGGACAGGCAATGACTTTATAATGATTGACAATCGTTATCTATCCTTTGACAAAAATGATACCAAACACATAAAATTTTTATGTGACCGACGTTTTGGCATTGGCGCTGACGGACTTATCCTGCTAGAAAACCACGAATCTTTAGATTTTAAGATGGTGTATTTTAATTCTGATGGGAATGAAAGCTCAATGTGCGGTAATGGTGGGCGCTGCATTGTAGCCTTTGCAAATTTCCTCGGTATTATTGAGCACAGCACAAGTTTTGAAGCGGTAGATGGTTTGCATCACGCAGTGATAGAAAAGGAGATTGTAAAACTTCAAATGCAGGATGTCAGTCATTTGGAGAAATTTGAATCGCATGTGTTTTTAAATACGGGATCACCACATCATGTTCAAATGGAATCAGATTTGACAGAGCTTGACATAAAAAGAGTTGGTTCTAAAATTAGATACGGTGCTCCTTATAATGACGCTGGAAGTAATGTGAATTTTGTTTCCAGGATTTCAGACGAGTCGTTTTCAGTAAGAACCTATGAGCGTGGTGTTGAAGATGAAACGTTGTCCTGTGGGACGGGAGTCACTGCAGTTGCTCTAGCAATGAATTATATTGGAGAAACCGAAAAAAACTTGATTACTTTAAATGTTCAAGGTGGAACCCTTCAGGTGTCTTTTGATAAAGACGGAGAGGGTTATAAAAACATTTGGTTAATTGGTCCGGCGGTCCAGGTTTTTAAAGGTGAAATATGAAGGAAACATTAAAAGGAAAACACATCTATTTAAGAGCCTTGGAACCTGAAGATTTAAGTTTCTTAAGCGCTATCGAGAATGATGAAACCTTATGGGAATTGAGTCATACCCAAACACCATATTCCCAGTACATATTAAAACAATATTTGGCAAATTCGCATCTTGATATTTATGAGGCTAAACAGTTGCGATTAGTTATTTCCAACTATGCAGGCCAACCTTTGGGCATGATTGATTTGTTTGATTTCGATTTTAAAAACCGTCGCGCTGGTATCGGTATACTGATCCAGCACTTTGGAGATAGACAAAAAGGATATGGTAAAGAAGCCCTCCAGTTATTGATCGATTACAGTTTTAAACATCTTGATCTGCATCAACTCTATTGCAACATTTTAGAAGATAATAAAGCGAGCATCAAGCTGTTTGTCAATCAAGGGTTTGAAATTGTAGGTCTTAAAAAAGACTGGGTTTACAGCAACAAAACATATAAGAACGAATATTTATTACAACTCATCAATTCCTAATGTATATAAAAAAAATTCTCATTGCCATTGTCCTCATCGGTTTAGTGGTAGCAGGTTTCATCGCCTACACGATTTATCAAACCATGTTTGTTTCTAACACGGCGTTCAATAATGAGGTAGCTCATATTTATATTCCAACCAATGCCACGTATAAAGAAGTTAGGGAGGAACTGGAGCCTTTATTGAAAGATATAGATAAATTTGACGCTCTTGCTGAACGCAAAAAATACACGACAAATATTAAGGCAGGTAAGTATGCCATAAAGAAAGGAATGAACAACAATGATATTATTAATTCCATTAGAAGCAATAATATTCCCGTGAAGCTATCATTTAACAATCAAGAATCCTTGGAGCGATTGGCGGGTCGGGTTTCTACTCAGATTGAAGCGGATAGTTTGGAATTGTTTACGGTCATGTCTTCTCCTGAATTTTTAAAATCGAATGGCTTTTCATCCAAAACGGCATTGGGAATGTATATTCCCAATAGTTATCAGTTTTTTTGGAACACTTCTGCTGAACAGTTTAGAGAGCGCATGCTAAAAGAGTATAATCGTTTTTGGAATGATGAACGATTGGCAAAAGCGAAGGCATTAAATTTAACCCCAGATGAAGTTATGACCATGGCATCCATTGTGCAGAAAGAGACCGCTAAAGTGGATGAACGGAAAAGAGTTGCAGGAGTATATATGAATCGATTAAAAATAGGGATGCCCTTACAGGCAGACCCAACCGTAATCTATGCCATTAAGCTCACTTCTGGCGATTTTGACCAAGTTATCAAACGTGTTCTTTATAAAGATTTGGAAATAGATTCACCGTACAATACCTATAAATATGCCGGACTGCCGCCAGGCTTGATTACAATGCCAGACATCAGTTCTATAGATGCGGTCCTTAATTATGAGAAGCATGATTATTTTTATTTTGTGGCAGATGTCAAGAATTTTGGTTATCACAAGTTTGCTAAGACCTTGTCACAACATAATGTCAACCGACAAGAATATGTACGTTGGATTAATCAGCAAGGGGTAAACAGGTAAAATTATGCCAGGATTAAAATTTATTTTAATTTTATTTCTCACTACTTCAGTTTATTCACAATCCAAACTTGACAAATTCCTAACGCCAAGTGACACTCTCAATACCTCAAGAAGGACTGCTGTTTATATATCAGAAGCAACTATTGGCGGCTTAACTTTACTGGCGCTCGATCAGCTGTGGTACGCTGATTTTGAGCGATCCAATTTCCACACCATAAACGACAATAATGAATGGCTGCAGATGGATAAAATGGGCCATGTTTTTTCGTCATATCAATTGGGAAGGATGGGAGCAAACCTTTTAAATTGGAGTGGTGCCAGTAAAAAAGAACAATTGATGTACGGTTCTACATTAGGATTCACTTTTTTAACTGCCGTTGAAATTTTTGATGGTTTTAGTAAAGAATGGGGGTTTTCATGGGGAGATATACTGGCCAATGGTGTTGGCACAGGACTCTATATTGGCCAAGATCTACTTTGGAAGGAACAGCGGATGACTTTAAAATTTTCTTTTCATCAGACGAAGTATGCTCAACTGAATCCTGAAAAGTTGGGCAACGGATTTTTAGAAGAAGTTTTAAAGGATTATAATGGACAAACCTATTGGTTGAGTTTAAATATACAATCCTTCATAAATAACAATCATATTCCCAAATGGTTGAATATAGCCGTGGGCTACAGTGCCGATGGCATGATATTTGCTCATAATGAGCCTGTTAACAACTTTGTTACTAACAAAAATAGAAAACGGCAGTTCTATTTGAGTTTAGACGTAGATTTGTCAAGGATAGAAACAAAATCACATGTATTAAAGTCCGTTTTTGATGTTTTGAACGTAATTAAGGTGCCTTTTCCTGCTATGGAGTTTACCGATAAAAATGGCATTAAGCTCCATGGTATCTACTTTTAGAGACCTTAAACGATTAATTTTGAGGGTTTAATAAAAAACCATACCTTTGCACGCTGAAATTTAAGTCTGCTAAAAAATATAAAAGGCTTTACAAAGATTAGGAATTATGTTAAAAAAGATCACTAATTATTTTGTTATCCCTTTTGCAATCTGTGTCATTTTAATCACGACACTTTTTCCAAAAACGACTGTAGATATGACTAATTTTTCCACTGAAGGATTAGAGCTAAATTACACAGTTTCGGAGGATATCGCACTTTCTGCCACATTTGAACAACCATCCCAAAACACAAATTATAATAAGTTTTTTCCATATTTAGGTAAGTCCTATTTAGGATTTAAGGAAGCACTTGCGTTTAAAGAATCTCGTGGAAATTATTTTACGGTGAATGATTTGGGGTATTTAGGTAAATATCAATTTGGAGCCGAAACATTAAAGTTATTGGGTGTTTATAATCCTGAATACTTCTTGTACACGCCAGAATTGCAAGAGAAAGCATTCTTAGCCAATTCAGAGCGTAACAAGTGGATTCTAAGGAAAGATATTGCACGTTTTGTGGGTACAGAAATTCATGGCACTACAATTACTGAATCGGGTATACTTGCGGCTGCACATTTGGCAGGACCGGGAAGTGTAAAGAAATTCTTAAGAAGTCGCGGAGGATATAATCTTTCCGATGCTTATGGGACGTCCATTTCGTATTATATGAAACGATTTTCCGGATACGATACATCGTTCATAAAACCCAATCAGAAGGCAAAGGCCAATTTATGATCAGTCTTTGTGAATGATAAATATGGCGGGACGTTTGTGCAGGTCCACTTTGATATGTTTCCAGTCACTAACGTGGTATGTCTTTATGTATTCTGAGGCCAAAGTAAGGTCGCAGGCCACACAGACCCTCGTTTGTGGATGTAGGGTCGTACATAAATCCTCCAACATTTTGTTGTTCCGATAGGGCGTTTCGATAAACATTTGGCTTTGGTTTTGATCACTGGATAATTTTTCCAGACGCTTCAATTCCATTTTTCTTTCGTTTTTATCGATGGGCAAATAGCCATTAAAAGCAAAGCTTTGTCCGTTCATGCCTGAGCCCATTAATGCCATAATAATGGATGATGGACCAACTAGCGGTACTACTTGAATCTTATTTTGATGTGCCAGCATGACAATGTCTGATCCTGGGTCTGCAATTGCAGGGCATCCTGCCTCAGACAGCAGTCCCATAGGCCTCCCTTCTTTGCAAGCATTTAAAAATGAGGATTTTTCAGAGGCTAAGGTAAACTTATTAAGAATTCTTAACTGAAGTGAAGGTTGTGATTTTTCGGGATGAATCTTTTTGATAAAACGTCTCGCAGATTTTTCATTTTCGACAATATAGTCGTTAGTGAGGTCTATGATTTTCTTTATTGAAGCGGGCAAAACTTCCCAAACGGGATCATCACCTAAATCTGTAGGAATTAAATATAGCTTACCGAAGTGGGGTTTCATTAATTTTTAATGAATTTACGGGTTGTTTTTTGGCCAGCATCATTGAAAATCTCCATAATATACATCCCTTTGGCCATGTTTTTAGTGGAAATCTTTGATGAATTATTTTCGAAGGTGATCAGTGTCTTGATCTGTTGCCCTTGAACATTATAGACATATACCTCAGATATTTGCCGGTTTGATGTGCCAAAATCTATAGTTAGTTCATCATTAACAGGATTTGGAAAGAGTTTGATGTGTGAAAGTGTGGATTCATCCAGACCTAAAGTTGCATCCTTTATTTTGTAAATTGATCCAGAACTGATGTCACCTATGTACAATTCACCATTAACATCTTCACCAAAGGTAGTCCAGTTATTGCCATTAAAGGGTTCAGTAAAGGTCATTGTCCAATTTCCGTTGTTTTCTTTGAGCATTCCAATTTCGGAACTACAATAGTCAGCAAAGAAATAAATACCTGTAAGATTTGGTTGTGCGGTACCTCTATATCTGTAGCCTCCAGTAATGGAACATTTGAAACGACCACTGTTTTCATGTGAATACTCAGCAATAGGAAAGGTTAGGGTGTTCACATCGGGGCAATTGCTGGTATTATATGTGTTATTTCCTTCATAACATCGCCATCCGTAGTTAAGACCTGCATCAGAAGCGGAAGCTTTATTGATTTCTTCAAATTTTAATTGACCAACATCCGCAATCCATATGTCATTAGTTGTTTTGTCAATTGAGAATTTCCAAGGGTTTCTTAGGCCAGAGGCCCAAATTTCGTTTAATGCATTGGGATTATCAACATAAGGGTTGTTGTTGGGGATACCGTAATTGTCTCCATTTTGTGGGTTGTTCACATCGATTCTTAAAAGTTTCCCTAAAAAGGTTCTAAGATTTTGAGACCTATCCTGCGGATCTCCACTGTCGCCCCCATCGCCAAGAGCAATAAGGAGAAATCCATTATTATCAAAAACAATTTCCCCACCATTATGGTTTGTATAAGGCTGTGGGATTCTCATAAGAATAAGTTCTGAATTAGGATCCGCAAGTTGAATGTTCGAGTCGCTTCTGGAGAATCTTGATATAATCGTTTCTAAGCTATTGTTGACGTAATTCACATAAAAATATCGGTTTGAAGCGTAGTTAGGATGAAATGCCAAACCAAGAAGTCCGCGCTCATCCTTGCCATCACTGACCCTGTCGATGATATCTAAAAATGGCTGATTATTTAGTATTCCGTTTTCATTTACGATTTGTATGAGGCCATCACGATCAAGAACAAATAACCGAGAATCTCCGGCATGTTGGATGTTTACCGTATTTGAGACCCCCGTTGCGAATAATTCCAATTCAATTTCTTGTGCATAGTTCTCCACACTGCATACAAGCGCAATAATAAAAAATACTTTATTCATAATCTTCATTTTTAAAAAGTTAGGTCTAAACTACGAAAAAAATAAAGAGGTATAATATAGTTACTTATTTAAATTGTAGGAAATTTTTTCACAGGCATCGTCCAAAAGAGTGAAGACATCCTCAAAATCTTGAGTGTTGCCCCAATAGGGATCTGGAACTTCGTGGCCAGTGGAGGTTTGAGCATCCTGTAAAATTAGTTTCACCTTAGCGATATCTTCTACATCTCTCGCCAATTTCACAACGTTGTCATAGTTGGATTGATCCATGACATAGATAATGTCGAAATTGTCAAAATCTGAAAGTTCAAATTGCCTGCATTTTTGATTGGAAATGTCGAGACCTTTCGCTTTTGCTATTGCAATGGAACGATGGTCGGGTGATTTACCTATATGATAATTGGCGGTTCCGGCAGAGTCAACCTCAAATTTGTCGGAAGGCAATTTGGATTCAAGAATGCCATGCGCTAATGGTGATCTGCAGATATTTCCCAAACAGACCATTAAGATTCTTGTCATGATAATTAAGTTTTGGTTCATACCTCCAAACAGAGTGATAACGGCAAATAGATTGACAACTTACATTTGCTATTCAAACTGCTTGGAGGCTCTGTATTTTTGATCAGAAGTTGAAAGGTTTAAATACGAATACAGTTTTTTAGAGAGCCAATTTCTTGGCAATGTCCTCAACATACTTTCTGAATTGTTTGTCTGTAGAAGAGAGGTTGTCAACTGTTTTGCAAGCATGAAGTACAGTGGCATGGTCACGTTTGCCAATTTGGGATCCAATGCTGGCCAATGATGCCTTTGTGTATTTTTTAGCAAAAAACATGGCTAACTGTCTTGCTTGTACAATATGTCTTTTTCTTGTTTTGGATTGTAAGGTGTCAACATCCATTTGGAAATAATCTGAGACGACCTTTTGAATATAATCGATGGATACCTCCCGCTTGGTGTTTTTGACAAACTTCTCAACAATTTCCTTAGCTAGGCTAATGGTGATCTCTTTTTTGTTGAATGAAGATTGGGCGATTAAGGAAATAATGGCACCTTCAAGTTCCCTTACATTGGTTTTTATATGTTTGGCTACATATTCAATAATATCATCGGGCATTTCCACACCATCACGATACAATTTGTTCTTTAAAATCGAGACTCTGGTTTCAAAATCAGGACTTTGCAATTCGGCAGAAAGCCCCCATTTGAATCGGGATAATAAACGCTGTTCAATATCCTGCATGTCTACAGGTGCTTTATCTGATGTTAGGATGACCTGTTTCCCGTTCTGGTGTAAATGATTGAAAATATGGAAAAACACATCTTGGGTTCCTGTCTTACCGGATAAAAATTGAACATCATCAATAATCAAAACATCAATGATTTGATAGAAGTGAATGAAATCATTTCTATTGTTCTTCTTGACAGAATCTATGTACTGCTGTGTGAATTTTTCGGCAGAAATATAAAGTACTGTTTTTTCCGGGTATTTATCTTTAATATCTATACCAATGGCATGGGCTAAATGGGTTTTGCCAAGACCAACACCACCAAAGATCAAAAGTGGGTTAAAAGAGGTCCCTCCTGGTTTATTCGCCACTGCCAATCCGGCATTTCTTGCCAAGCGATTGGAATCTCCTTCTAGGAAATTTTCAAAATTGTAATTAGGATTGAGTTGAGACTCAATTTTTACATTTCTAATTCCTGGAATGATGAATGGATTTTTTAATTCTGGATTTTTATTTTTTAGCGGAATATCAACATCTTGAGATTTTACTGCGCTTCTATTTGAACTTGGTATTTTTTCAGTAAATGGTTGTTTGTTGCCATAAGTGTTCTCCATTTTTATGACATATACTAATTTGGCCCGTTCTCCGAGTTCTTTGTTTAAGGCTACTTTTAGGATTTTTACGTAATGCTCTTCCAGCCATTCGTAAAAGAATTTACTAGGTACCTGGATGCTCAGGGCATTGTCAGTAAGCTTTACTGCTGTAATAGGTTCAAACCAAGTTTTATATGCTTGGGGTTGGATGTTGTCCTTTATAAAAGATAGACAATTTTTCCAAACCGATTGCGCAGTTACTTCCATTGTGAAAAGTTAATTTTTTGTTGTTAGTCAGATTAGCAAAAAAAAGAGAAATCTGTGTTTTCTCTTGAATAATTTCTGAGACAAATATGTGAACAAATTTCTGAAAAAAAAAATCAAATGCTATTGAATATTCAGAATTAAATCCCCATGTTTAATCCGCGATGAAAATACAAAAAATAAACCAAACAAAGATGTCAAATCCTTTATATTACCACGAAATTGAACTTAGAGTGCGTTATGCTGAAACTGACCAAATGGGTATTGTCTATTACGGAAACTACGCCCAATACTTTGAGGTTGGTAGGGTAGAGTGGTTGAGGAAATTTGGAATATCCTATAAAAGTATGGAAGAGGAGGGTCTCATGTTGCCTGTGGTAAGTCTAAGTGTAAAATACAAAAAGCCAGCGCGTTACGATGACCTTATTAAAGTGAAAACTCAGTTGGTAAAAATGCCTTCTGCAAGTATTGAATTTGATTACGAAATCACAAACCAATCGGGGGAAATTTTAACAAAAGGAAATACCGAATTGGTATTTATGGATGTTAATAGGAATAGACCTACAAGATGTCCTAAATATCTTTTAGACAAACTGCGGAATTAATCGTCCAAAATTTTTAATTCCACTCCGAAAATCGGCTCGAAAGCTTCTAAAACACTTTTTATATTTTTTAATCTAACCGAAATAATAATTGTGCATGTCAATTCTAAAGTTTGTCGTGATATTTTTAGGTTTTTTTCTTTGATAACACGCATCACTTTGTTCATGTCTTTATACTCAAATTTGAGTTCTATCTCTTGATTTATGGTTTTGGTGACAATTTTTGAATGCTCTAATGCCATTTGGGCGGCCGTTTTATAAGCGGTTATAAGTCCGCCAACACCCAATTTTACACCTCCAAAATACCTGACCACAACAATTAATACATTGGTGAGTTCAAACGATTGGATTTGACCATAAATAGGCATTCCCGCACTATTGTTTGGTTCTCCATCATCATTGACCCTAAATTGGTATTGATTTTCAAGAATTCCCAACTGATAGGCGTAGCACCAATGCCTGGCAGAATGATGTTGTTTTCTTAGATTTTCAAGATGGATTTTAACGTCATCTTCCGTTTTGATTGGAAATGCATACCCCAAAAACTTGCTGTTTTTCTCTTTAAACTGAACTTCAGCTGATGGTTTGGTTATGGTTTTGTAGGTGTCTTTTTCTGTCATATCACGCAAAAGTTACTAAATAAATGGCAATAAGTGCCAATCCAATTCCTATCCAATTCCTATTGGTTAAATGCTCATTAAAGAACCAAAGGCCAATTAATGTTGATATCATTACAATGGCCACGTTATTTATGGTGAAAAAAGAAGAGCTTTCCATATTTTGAGATTGTAGCGCTTTAATGATATAATATAAGGAAGCATAATTGAGAAGTCCTAAGGCGATACCTCCAGGAATGCTTTTTGAATCCAATTGCAACTGATTGCCAGATTTTTTGGCAGCTAAAATGCTTATTCCGATTAGTCCTGCAAATCCGAAAACACAAGCCGAAAATACTGGAATATTCTCTTCAGAAATAGATGTATGCTGTAAATAGTTGATATAGGTATCACTGATTCCTGAGCCCAAGAAAAGCAGGAATGGCAGCATAAGGTTTTTCTTGAAATTAACTGTGGTTTTTGACTTTGCTGAAACCAGATACACCGCAATAAAAGCTAAAACTATACCGATGATTTTTTGATACCCGATACTCTCACGGAATAAGATGACTCCAAAAATGATCGGGATGATGACACTCATCTTTGAGGCCACAGAAGCCACGGAAAGCCCGTTTTTCTGAGCGGTCCATGCCATCATAGTGAAGAGGCCAATAAATAGGGCACCTACGATAATACTTCCTAAAAACCACTCAGCATCAACTATGGAATTTATAGCCATTGAATCTCGAGCAGCGAGAAAACCAAAGCTGAAGGCTACTATATAATTGACTACAATAGTTTGAAAGGTATTGACCTCAAATTTCTCCAGTAGTTTAAAAACGACAAAAATGAATAATGACGCCGTTATACTGAGAATGAGGTATATCAAAATAGGTCTTTTTTAGTTGAGAGCAAGGTCGTGATATCCTCGGTTTCTGGATTGATATGCCATGTGTGGATGCCCAATTTTGCAGCAGTGATAATATTTTCTTCAGTGTCATCAATAAACAGGGATTCCTCTGCTTTTATATTGTTTTCTTTTAAAACGAATTCGTAAATATTGGCGTTAGGTTTTCTTAATTGGATTTCATGTGAAAGATAGAACGCATCAAAATGCGTTTTAAACTCTTCATAGAAACCTATATTTTCTTTGACCCAGTTGATATGCAGCTCATTCGTGTTGCTTAGCAAAATAAGTTTATACTTTTTGTCTGCCGCCAACTGTTCCAAAAACTCCAATCTGTGCAATGGGAAATCCCTTAAGATATAATTCCAGGATTCCAAAAGTGTGTCCCTGTCGTGGTCTGGGAAATTATCCAAATAAAACTCCAGAAACTCATCGGTACTCATAAGGCCTTGCTCATAAAGCGTATTTATGGCGTGTATTTCATCTGAGAGTTCATCCATTTCAAATAAGTTGAGCGCATGGGCCTTAGCGCCCTTTTTATCTAGATTGATAAATACATCTCCAAAATCAAATATGATGTTTTTAATCATTGGTATAAAGTTTTAAGGTGTCGTTGATGATTTTTTCTTCTGAAAGTAATCGTCCTGAAAAGTGGGGTGCTTTTGTGCCGCTGGTAAAATTTATGGTGCCTTTGAAAACTCGTGCTTCATCCCAAAGATTTTCATCTATAAAGGTTTGTAGCGTTTGGCGTCCACCTTCAATGATAACAGAATTAATATCATGTCCAAAAAGAATTGTACAAATTTGGTGGGCAATTTTATCTTTCAACTCCCAATTCAGCAACTCCAAATTTATGGAAAGGTTGGTGTTTTTCAAACTATCATCCTGAGTCTCCGTGTTCCGAGCTTCATCCTTCTCACTTATTAATATTGTTGTTGCCTTGGCATCAAAAACCGCGGCATCTAAAAATAGGCGTGAGTTTTTATCCAAAACTATACGTATCGGATTTCTGCCGCACCAATCCCTCGTAGTCAGGCTGGGATTATCTTCAATGACCGTATTCGTTCCAACTAAAATCGCTTGTTCTTCGGCGCGCCATTTATGTACCAACTGTCGTGAAAATTCATTGGTAATCCATACTGGTTTTTGTTCATCCCTTGATGAGGGCGCAATAAATCCGTCGGCAGTTTCCGCCCATTTTAGTATGATATAGGGGCGTTTTTTATTGTGAAACGTAAAAAAACGCTTGTGATGGGCTTTGACTTCATCTTCCAAAACGCCTACAATAATTTCACATCCTGAAGCCTTCAGTTTTTCAATGCCTTTTCCTGCAACGGCACTATGTGTATCCGTAGTGCCAATAACTACCTTTGGGATTTTAAATTTGATGATGGCATCGGCACAGGGTGGAGTTTTTCCAAAATGGGAACAAGGTTCTAAGGTCACATAAAGTGTTGCTTTAGAAAGTAAGTTTGGGTTTTTCACGCTGTTAATGGCATTCACTTCAGCATGGGCGCCGCCGTATGGACTTGTAAAGCCCTCTCCAATAATCGATTGATCATGTACTATAACACATCCCACCATTGGGTTTGGAGCTGTGGTCCCCAGTCCATTTTTGCCGATTTCGATGCAACGTTTTATATATTTTTCATGTATATTCATCCCGATAATTATCGAAACAAAAATAACATATTATCGTGAGCAAAGCGGCTATCTTGATCAGAGAAATTAAAACGGAAGATGACGCCCAGGTGGCAGAGGTTATACGTGCGGTTTTGATTGAAATGGGTGTGCCGAAGGTGGGCACTGCTTATGCCGATAAGGCGCTTGATGAAATGACCACCACTTATAATAAGGACAATGCAGCTTATTTTGTGGTTGAAGATCAGGGAAAAATTATTGGAGGCGCCGGAATAGCTCCATTGGAAAATTATAAAGGTCCGATTTGTGAATTGCAGAAAATGTATTTTTTGCCCGAGGCAAGAGGGAAGGGACTAGGTATGAAAATGATGGAGGTATGCTTGGAAAAAGCCAAATCGTTTGGTTTTGAAAAATGCTATCTCGAAACCTTCCCTTATATGAAAGATGCCACAAAACTTTATGCCAAATCTGGATTTGAACCTTTGGAAGGGCCATTGGGAGATACAGGACATTATTCATGTAATGTTTGGATGCTAAAATCATTATAATGTTATTAAAAACACTACGCGAACACTTCTATTCGTCGCTAAAAGGGGACTACCCTGAAACCGAAATTCAATCTTTTTTTAATTTGTTGTCCGAGTGTTATTTGAAAATGAAAGGAGTGGAGGTTAGCCTAAACTTGTATGTGCCTATTTCAGGAAAAAAAACGGAAAAATTTGACAATGCCATCACAAGACTTAAAAACCAAGAGCCGATTCAATATATTATAGGATCTACTGAGTTTTATGGTTTGCCATTTAAGGTTACGGAAAACACATTGATCCCACGACCTGAAACCGAAGAGTTGGTGCAATGGGTAACGGATATTTCCAAATCCAAAACTGAAAGCTTATCTATTCTTGACATTGGAACCGGAACGGGATGTATTGCGATCTCTTTATCAAAAAACAGACCCACTGACAAGGTGTTCGCGGTAGATATAAGTAAAAAAGCCTTGACGGTGGCCAGGACCAATGCAAAACTTAACAAAGTGGAGGTTGAGTTTATTGAGTTGGATATTCTCAATTGGAATCATAAAGTGTCGAGTTTGGAATTTAAAAACAAAGAATTTGACATCATTGTATCCAATCCGCCGTACGTTAGAGCCTTGGAAAAATCCAGAATGAGCGATAACGTATTGCGACATGAGCCCCCTTTGGCCTTATATGTGGACGATGATAATCCGCTAATTTACTATAAAGCGATAGCGGAATTTGCACAGACGTATCTCAAAAACAAGGGGCAACTCTTCTTTGAAATCAATCAATATTTGGGATCTGAAATGGTTCAATTGCTCAAAGACTGTAATTTTGAGGACGTAGTAATTAAAAAGGACATTTTTGGCAATGACCGAATGGTTTCCGGAATAAAGATCTCTTAGTGTTTAGCTAAAGAAGAAGGAATATACCCGATCAATCCTTAATTAGTTGGAGCATCGCCATAATGACATCTTGGTTGGATGCCATTTCCAGTCCCTCATTCAAAAACTTTGGAGTATTCAAGGGGATAGATGCTGGTGTTTGAATTTCTGGTGATAATACCGCGGAACAATGCGCTTCCTCAAATCCTGCGCCTTTAAAGATTAAAATATTTTTGGGATTGATACCAGATCCTGGGAGAATTGTTAGGGCACCATCTGCCAATTGATTTAACTGGTTCAATATCAATATGCCTTTTTCTGCTGAGATGGCCTGACCTGATGTAAGGATCCGATCGACTTTAAGTTCCATTAAAGTGTTCAAGGCCTCAAAAGGATTCGGTGTCCGATCAAAGGCACGATGAAATGTAAAAGGCAAAGGCTTCGAAAGCTCTATCAGTTCTTTTGTCCGATCGATATCAACCGTATTATCCATATTTAGAACGCCCGAAACAATACCCATACAGCCCAATTCTTTACAGATTTGAATATCTTGTTTCATAATTTCAAAATCCGCTTCAGAATAGGTGAAATTACCGCTTCTTGGCCTGATGAGTACAAAAACGGGAATGCTCAGGTTTTTCATAACTTGTTTTATCAGGCCATAAGAAGGTGTGACGCCACCAACGGCCAGTTCTGAGCATAATTCTATTCGATGTGCTCCAGCGTTTTGGGCATTGATTGCCGATTGGTAATTGGAGGCGCAGATTTCTAATATCATATTTACGTTTTTAAGACCTGATCGTCCCGATTGCTATCGGGACGATCAGATCTTCTATTAATTAACTATTATTTCATCAATAAATGTCCAAGGTTGATGTCCTGCACCCGGTTTGCCTTCTGGAATCAATCCGAAATTTGGAATTCTCAAATGGATATAACGTGTGGTTTCATTCAGTTTAATTTTAACGACTGTATGGGTGCCAATGCTCTCCGGGATTTCAGCTTTGGAATTTATACCCTCTTGGTCAATACCAAATTCTATGACTTTTGGGGCATATATCCACATCCAAGGTGCCTCGTAAAATCGCGTTTCAATCGAATTGATCTCCATTTCCTCACCCAGATCGATGGTGATTTCCAAATCCTCTCCATCAAACCCCAGCCATTCTTTATCATTGATGCGTGTATCGCTTCCAGTAATGCCATTAATCAAACCATCAGCGCCACTACCCGCATAGGTTTTACTCGGTTGTACATTGATATTGATCTTTTTTCCCAATGCTTTATGATAGTTGATGGGTTGAGTAAAAGTTGCACCCAATTTTTTATCGGAGTTGAAAATGGCCGCTTTAATAACGAGATCTGTGTTGATTGGAATGGCTCCGGAATATACTTCCGAAGTAAGACTCGGTTCGGTGCCGTCAGTGGTGTAGCGGATGGTTTTGTTCTCGAGGATGGATGTCAATTTATAGCCCGTAGAAGTGACCTCGCCTTCCACTTCATATAAATGATTCGCATAATTAATTTCCAAGGCATCCATGCGTTGATGGAAGTGTTCAACCCGAGCTACAAAATCAGCGTAATTTTTGTTGTTGGTTGGAGTCCATAACACTTCGCTCATGGCGAGAATTCTTGGGAACACCATATACTCCACTTGTTTTTCGTTCGGGATATATTCCGTCCAAACATTTCCTTGTGCACCCAAAACGTATTGGGATTCTTCTTCAGTAAGTTCCTCCGGGATAGGATTAAAGCTATATACCTTTTCCAAAGGCAAAAATCCGCCACTATTTGCCAATGGCTCATCTTCGTTATCAGATTGCTTGTAATCAAAATAGCAGTGAGACGTTGGCGTCATGATCACATTATGGTGTTGTTTGGCCGCTTCAATAGCTCCTTGGGTGCCACGCCATGACATGACCGTAGCATTTGGAGCCAATCCTCCTTCCAAGATTTCGTCCCACCCAATAATTTGTCGGCCTTTGCCATTCAGATACTTTTCAATTCTTGTGATGAAGTAGTTCTGAAGTTCGTGCTCGTCTTTCAAACCTTCCTCTTTAATACGTTGTTGGCAGTTTGGACAATTTTCCCAATGTGTTTTTGGCGCTTCATCGCCGCCAATATGAATATATTTGCTGGGAAAGAGTTCTAAAACTTCATCCAAGACATTTTCCAAAAACTCAAAGGTTTCATCTTTTGAACAGAAGATGTGGTCAAAAACGCCCCAGGTTTCGGCAACTTTAATCTGCTCGCCTGTACAACCCAATTCTGGATACGCAGAAATGGCTGCTTGCGCATGTCCTGGCATTTCAATTTCAGGAATAATGGTTACATGACGATTTTGGGCGTATGCTACCACATCTTTTATTTCTTCTTGAGTGTAAAATCCGCCATAACGCTTTCCGTCGAATTGCTGCGGATCGGCATTGTAGCTGCCAATTAACGTTTGTTCTCTAAAAGCGGCAACCTCTTGAAGTTTCGGGTATTTTTTGATCTCAATACGCCATCCTTGGTCTTCGGTTAAGTGCCAATGAAAAGTATTCATTTTGAGCATGGCCAAGGCGTCGATGTATTTTTTGATGAAATCTACCGAAAAGAAATGACGTCCTACATCCAAATGCATTCCTCTGTGTTTAAATTGTGGTGAATCTGTAATCGTAACACTCGGAATGGTTATGTTTTCCATATAAAATGTACCATTTTCAAGGTCGACAGGAAGGAGTTGGCGTAAAGATTGCACTGCATAAAAAGCACCTTGATCGGTTTTTGCCCTAATTTCAATCTGTTTTGGAGTGATGGTTAATTGATAGCCTTCATCATTTGAAATGGTGTCGTCCTGAATAAAGCTTATTTTATTGTTCTGTCGCAACTGAATTGCACTGCCTTTTTCAATAAATTCTTTTAAGAAAGTGGCAGAGACCTTTAAATTACTATCAAATGACATCCCAACCGATTGGTCGAGAACAAACTCCCCCTTAGTGCTTTCCATTTGCGCTGGCATTGGAATAATTTGTGGCTTGGTTTTTTCAGGGTTTGGCGAATCACAGTTGTATAAGAATGTGATAAAAACCATTAGTACGGCTATTTTCTTGAATTGCATTTTAGTATATTAGAGGCCTTAAAGATAAAGCAAAAAAGACAATTTACCTCTCAATTGACCCCATGGATATTCAACAGCAAATACTAAAGCTTCGCGACGAGCTTAATGAGCACAATTATAATTATTACGTTCTTGACCAACCCACAATCAGCGATTATGATTTTGACCTCAAACTGAAAGAATTGCAAGCGTTGGAAGATGCACATCCGGAATTTGCCGATGAGCACTCACCAACCCAGCGAGTGGGTGGCGCAATTACCAAAAATTTTGAAACAGTAGTGCACGATTTTCGTATGTATTCTTTGGACAACTCCTATTCTAAAGAGGACTTGCTGGACTGGGAGGCGCGCGTTAAAAAAGTCATTGACGATGAGGTGCAATTTGTATGCGAACTAAAATATGATGGCGCTTCCATTAGTTTAACCTATGAAAACGGAACATTGTTAAAAGCCATCACACGAGGCGATGGTGTACAGGGTGATGATGTGACTGCCAATATCAAGACTATCCGATCAGTGCCTTTGCGCTTAAAAGGAGATTATCCGTCAAGATTTGATATTAGAGGAGAAATTGTGCTGCCTTTTGAAGGTTTCAATAAAATGAATGAAGAGCGCATTGAAATAGGAGAGGAGCCTTATCGGAATCCGAGAAATACGGCTTCGGGAAGCTTAAAACTTCAGGACAGTGCAGAGGTGGCAAAACGGCCGCTGGAATGCTTACTTTATAATATCACTGGGAACAATTTAAACCTAAGTACCCAATTTGAAAGCTTAGAAAAGGCCCGAGCCTGGGGATTTAAGGTGCCAACAGCAGCTACTTTGGCAAATTCCATAGAAGAGGTGTTGGCATTTATTGATTATTGGAATATCCACAGACATGAGTTGCCCTATGAGACCGATGGAGTTGTGGTCAAGGTTAACGATCTGCATCAACAGGAGGAGTTGGGATACACTTCAAAGTCCCCGCGATGGGCAATAGCCTATAAGTTTAAGGCTGAGCAGGTATCGACGCTCTTGAATGAAATAACCTATCAGGTAGGCCGAACTGGCGCTATTACTCCGGTGGCCAATTTGGAGCCAGTTGAGTTGGCGGGGACGACAGTTAAGCGGGCTTCGTTGCATAATGCAGATCAAATAGAAAAACTGGATATCCGTGAAGGTGATACCGTTTTTGTTGAAAAAGGGGGTGAAATTATTCCTAAAATTATTGCGGTTGATTTTACAAAACGGCCTACAAATTCACAACCCACACAATATATTGAACACTGTCCTGAATGTGGTACGGAACTGGTCAGAAATGAAGGTGAGGCTCAACATTATTGCCCGAATTATAATGGCTGCCAGCCTCAAATCATTGGTCGAATCCAGCATTTTATTTCGAGAAAAGCCATGGATATAGAAGGTTTGGGCGGTGAAACTGTGGCCTTGTTAGTAAAGGAAAACCTCATAAATGATTATTCTGATCTATATGCGCTTAAAAAGGAAGAAGTGATCCATTTGGAACGTATGGCAGAAAAAAGCACAGATAATTTGATAAAAGGGATTGAAGATTCTAAAAACATACCTTTTGAACGTGTATTATATGCTCTTGGGATCAGGTTTGTAGGTGAAACTGTAGCCAAAAAACTGGCCACACATTATAAGAGTATTGATAATTTAGCCTTGGCTACAACCTCAGATTTGGTCACTGTAGATGAAATAGGGACGCGTATTGCTGAAAGTGTCGTTGCCTTTTTTAAATCAGAACAGAATCAAGAAATCATTGGACGCTTAAAAAGTTTTGGAGTGCAAATGGAGATTTGTGCTGAGAAACTTGCAAATCAAACCAACAAACTGGAAGGTCAGACCTTTGTAGTATCTGGAGTGTTTGAATCGGTTTCAAGGGATGAATTGAAAAAAATGATAGAAGATAATGGCGGGAAGGTTTCAGGTTCCATATCTAAAAAAACGAGTTATGTTATTGCAGGAAATAATATGGGGCCAAGCAAAAGGTCCAAGGCCGATCAGCTTGGAATTCCAATAATTTCAGAATATGAATTTCAAGAGTTTTTGGAGTAGAATTCCTACGAAATAACTTAATTCATCGATTAAACGCGTTTTTTCTCGTTTATTAACGTTATTTTGCTATGTTTGTCTTATTATTTGAATCGTTAATATGAGTATACAAAAAATTTTAATTGCTGTTTTGATTGCTCTTTCAGTGGTGTTCATGGGCTTTCAGATTTATGAACTGGAGGTTGAAGCGGCAGGAATAAGAGCCTTGATGTTAATCTTATTGACAGCATTGTATTATATAAGAGTTAAAAATAGGCGCCTTTTCTTTTTTTTATTTTTGATCACTTTTGCCATTGCCGAAATTTTAAATTTTATAGGTTGGTTAGTTCCTATTGTTCCAATCGATGATTTAGACTATATGTACTTTATTGGAAATTCGTTGTACATTTTGTCTTACTCGTTCTTAATTGTACGGATTTTATCCTCTATGAATTTGCTTGAGATTGTTAGAAAACTGCCATTTCATCTTCTTATTTTAATTGTACTTGATGTGTTTTGTGTTATAGTGGTTACAAATACAGCAATGGATCGATTAAATTATTATGAATATTTAGTAGAACTTGTGTATAACTCTGTCATCATGATTTTATTGACAGTAGCATTGATCAACTATATTCTTAAAAATGACAAAAAAGCCATCAATTTATTAATTGGATCTATATTTATCTTTTTTTCTGAAATCATACAGTTGGCGTACTTTTATGTTTCAAATATTAATTTACTCAACGTCTTTTGTTCTCTCTTTCTTGTTCTTGCCTTTGTGTTTTTCTACCTCCAATCGAGACTTTCGTACGAACCTCAAGAAGATTCTTTATATGGTGACCTTTTGGTTTAAGGTTGACCAATACACGATTGGCTTTTTGATATCAGAAATTAGTGAAAGATTAGAGCCGCCTCAATAGATAGGATTATTTATGCTATTATTTAGTGAGGGTCCTTTGAAACCATGCACTGAGTTAGGAATCTCGATCTCTTTATCTTAATGGCGAGTATACTGACGTTTACATACACTTGTCTTCCAATCAAACCTTTTGGATATAAACACAATCTGTCGCATTGATTGCCATAGGGGCGTTTTTTATAATTTAATAAGATGTGCTTGCATAAAAGGCCAAACATTAAAAAATAAATCGATTAAACTTTAACAAAATAATCGATGAAGCGTTCTAAAAAAAGGATTAAAGTCGATTTTTTGTGTATCTTTGCTAGACCTACTTATACTAATCTATCATGAAAAGATGGCATGCCTTATCGCCTAATTGGGCAATAACCTTATTGTTGGTTTTTATTGTTTCGCTCAATCCTATTTGCTCTTATTTTGGGTTTTCTCTGGTAAACAAAACCATGACCTTAGCTTTAATTCCCATATTGCTAACCCTTTATTTTAACAAGCAAAAAATAATGGCAAATATATTCTTCATCATTTTTATGCTGTATTTTTTAGGAATAATATTTAATGTCTTCGATCATTTTAAACTCTCCTCAAAATTGTCAGAATCATGTTTTCTGGGAGCCTATCTATTAATGGTGCTATTAATGATGGGAAAATTGAAAGACGTAAAGCTTGAAGGTCTCGTCACTTGGTATTTTGTGATTGTTTTTCTGATCAATACCTACCTTATGTTTTTACTGTTTGTTGCATTAAAGGATAGTTTCCAAGATAGTGTAATCCTAACCTTAACGGTAAGTAAAGGCGTGATTTTGTTGGTAATGGCAATTTTGGCATTTGCCATTTATTTGAGTAAGGACACGACACAGTCCATCATATTTTTAATGGTGGTATGTTCCTTTGCTTTTTCTGATGTATTAAGTTTGATTACCGCATCGTATATCCATTTCTGGTTGTATGAAGGAGTGCAATACATACTTCAAGGTGTTGGGCTTATCCTTTATTGTGTTTACGTTTATAACTATCAGGAGGCCGCAAATAGTGTTGATGGACTTAAAGAATCCAAATCAATTGCGCGGTCTAATAATCAGGTGTCTGTTCAATCTTAAACCAGAATAGACACTCCTTCAGATGTTTTATTTTTGGCACTATCAAAATAGAAATCGATTTTACCAAGATTAATCCCAAAGCAGCCTACCTGATTGACCAATACGTTCTGGCCCATACTATTTTTCACAATCGTAGGTTTTTTAAGGAATGTATGTGTATGTCCGCCAATTATCAAATCAATATCCTTTGTAGCCGCGGCCAACGACAGATCACTTGGTTTATCAGTATTATTGCGATAGTTATATCCTAAATGTGACAGGCAGATAATCAAATCGCATTTTTCATTTTCTTTTAATATGCGCGACATGTCCTGTGCAATCTCAACAGGGTCAAGATAAACGGTTTCTTTATACATGTTTTTGTCTACCAATCCTTCGAGTTGAATGCCCAAACCAAAAACGCCGATTTTTATTCCGTTTTTTACAAAGACTTTATAAGGTTTGGTGTGAGTGTCCATAATGGTGTTTGAAAAATCGTAGTTGGCACTTATAAAATCGAATTTTGCATGTGGCAATTGGGCATACAAACCTTCAAGACCATTATCAAAATCGTGGTTCCCGATGGTGGCAGCGTCGTATTTAAGCATGCTCATGAGCTTGAATTCCAGTTCGCCGCCGTAATAATTGAAATAGGGCGTGCCTTGGAAAATGTCTCCTGCATCAAGTAATAGAGTATTTGGGTTTTCAGCTCTAATGCCTTCAATTAAACTGGCTCTTCTGGCAACGCCTCCCTGGTTGGGATTTCTGCCGTCCTGAGGCCCGAAAGGATCAATATGGCTATGCACGTCGTTGGTATGCAAAATGGTAATCTTTTTTAGGCTGCTTGAAAATGATTGTAAACCAAATCCTCCCAATCCCACCAATGCAGTGGCAGCTGTTGTTTGCTGAATGAACTCTCTTCTTTTCATGTGTTGATGTTTATTGTTTTTCAATGGTCACATGCTGTTCGCCATAAATAATTCCCATAAATGATAAAATCTTTTGCATGCTCGTTTCATAACTTTAAAAAATTTATTCCTTTAACTGAATAAAACGGTCATCGGCTACCGGGTTGATGGTATCTGTTTTCATAAAATAATCAATGAGTGCATTTCTTATTTTATAATCCAATACGAATATCTCCTCGCTATCTTTAAAAAAGTCCATTCCATCACCACCATTTATAAGATAATCGTTGGTGGCAACATAATAGGTTTTGTTAAAATCGATTGGAATTTCATGTACCAAACTTTCGATGACTTGACCATCTTTGTCCAAGACTATTTTTAATTTGGAAATGGGATGGGCGCGCTTGGCTCTTGCTAAGTAATCTAAAAGCTCTTTAACGTTGGCTCCAGGTAGTTTTGAAACAACGATTGAGTTTTCAAAAGGCATTAGCTCAAAAGCAGTTCTTTTGCTGATGGGCCCTTTTGAGATGATGGACCTAATGCCGCCATGATTCATAAGTACAAAATCGATATGCTCTCCTGTCCTTTTAAAAAATATAGGATCGGCCTCATCGTAAATCACGTCTGCCATTAAATTGCCTATGGCCGTGTTAAGATATCCATCAGCTTTGGAATAGGTGTCCACCGAATAGGCTAAAACACTGTCCAGGTCCTTATTGATGTTTTCTCTGTAGGGCTTAATGAAGTTTTCAATGCTTGTTATGGTTGGCAGGCTATCATTAATATTGATGTTTTTTCCTTCAATTTTGTAAACGTCGGTTGGTGTTTTGCATGACATGGCCAAAAGCAGCCCTAATACCAGAAAAAGATTTTTAAAATTCATTGAATAACTTCTAAAATGTTAATTGTTAAATCTATTGTGTTTACTACCTTTGCGAAAACAAAAGTAAATGATTTTAAAGGCATTTAGAGAAAAATCCGATCAAAAATTCATCGATAAGCTGTTAAGTTCTAAAAACACTAGTGTTAGTGATAAGAAAATAGAATCTGTTGGCGTTATTATTGACTCAAGTGAGTTTTCTGATGCTGAAGTATTTAAAAATTTCTTTCACGAATTGGGAATCCAATTGCCTAAAATCAAAGTCATAGTTTTTGTCGATGACGTAAAGAAAACTGAACGTTTATGGGGTAATTATTTCAGTAAAAATGACTTCGGCTGGAGAGGAAAAGTAAAACACTCAGAGCTCCAAATGTTTTTGGATACCGAATTTGATGCTCTTCTGGGATTTTATAAAAACGATGCGATTGAGTTGAAAATGGTCACTGCACTCTCAAAGGCCAATTTTAAAATAGGATTATCGGGTATTGATGACCGTTTGTTTGATTTTATCTTGGACGTTGGCATTAAAGATTTCGACATATTTAAAACTGAACTTAAAAAGTATTTAACCATATTAAAAAAAATATAATGACTAAATTTCTTGGAACCGGTGTGGCACTGATCACTCCGTTCAAATCTGATTTGAGTATTGATCATCACGCTCTTGCAAACATTGTCAATTTCAATATTGATAATGGCACGGAGTATTTGGTTATTTGTGGAACCACAGCAGAAAGTGTGACACTTACGAAACAGGAGAAGAAGGATGTCATTGCTACCATAAAGAAAGCAAATGATGGCAGATTGCCATTGGTTTTGGGCATTGGGGGTAATAATACCGCTGAAATTATTGAAGAGATCAAGACTACAGATTTATCGGATTTAGACGCTATCCTGTCGGTTTCACCATACTATACAAAGCCAACTCAAGAAGGAATTTATCAACATTTTAAAGCCATCTCTGAAGCGTCTCCAAAACCTATCATACTTTATAATGTTCCGGGAAGGACGTCATCAAATATGTTGCCGGCAACCACATTGCGACTTGCCAATGATTTTAAGAATATCATAGCTATAAAGGAAGCGGGAAATAACGTTGCACAATATTTACAGTTATTAAAAAACAAACCAGACGATTTCTTGATCATTTCAGGAGATGATGATTTGGCATTAGGTGTTGTTTTGGCTGGTGGTGCAGGGGTCATTTCTGTGCTTGGGCAAGCCGTGCCCAAAGATTTTTCCAATATGATTCGTCTTGGATTGGAAGGGAAGGCAAAAGAGGCCTATAAGCTTCACTTCAAATTAATGGATGTCACCGCCCAGATTTTTGAAGAGAACAATCCAGCGGGAATCAAGGCTGTTTTCGAAGCTCTTGGTATGGCAAAGGACACTGTGAGACTCCCTTTGGTCGTGGCATCAGATGCGTTAAAAGAAAAAATTAAAAGAAGTGTGGGGCTTCTCAAATAAATAATAAACGTTAAACTTTACTTAAACGTCTCCACAGCCTAATTTCAACACTTATTTTAGCTAAAATTTTTTATTTTATAATACGTTATAAATGTGTATTTTTGCATTCTGTTTAAAAATGTCGATGTACCATTAAAAACATAACTTAATTTATGACCATACTTAATCAGGCATTACACTTAAACAATACAAAGAAGAACATTTCTTGGATGAAAAACATTGGTTATACCTTATTGATCACCATATTGTTGTCTTCTTGTAGCGAATATCAAAAGGCTTTAAAGTCTGAAGATATTGCTACAAAATTCAAATTGGGTACAGAGCTTTATGATGCGGGTAAATACAGCAAGGCCAATAAGTTGTTTGCCCAAATTGTCCCACAGTACAGAGGGAAGCCACAGGCAGAGAAATTGATGTTCATGTATTCCAATTCATTTTATAATATGAGGGATTACTATTTGGCAGGCTATCAATTTGAGCGTTTTGAAAGTCAATATCCGAAAAGTGAAAAAGCTGAAGAGGCATTGTTTTTAAGTGCAAAAAGTTTTTATATGTTGTCGCCAGTGTACAGTAAGGAACAAAAGGAAACTGTGACAGCCATTGAAAAGCTTCAAATGTTTATCAACAAATATCCTGAGTCAGAGTATTTGCCGCAAGCAAATAAATTAATTCAGGAATTGGATTATAAATTGGAAAGGAAAGCTTTTGAAATAGCAAAGCTGTATAACAGTATCGCAAATTTTGAATCCGCCGATTATGAGGCTTCAATTAAGGCCTTTGATAATTTCCTATTGGATTATCCAGGGACAAGCTTTAGGGAGGAAGCCATGTATTACAGATTTGATTCTGCGTATAAATTGGGAATCAACAGTGTTGAATATAAACGAGAGGACCGTTTAAATACGGCAATTAAATTTTACAATTCCTTTCATAAGGCCTATCCAGAATCTAAGTTTAGTTCTGAGGCAGCAAAAATGAATTCCGAATTGCAAACAGCAGTTCAACAATATACTAAAAAAAGTTAATTATATAGAAATGATGAATTTGAAAAAGACCGATGCTCCGGTGAGTACTATAACTTACAACCGTGATGAGATTGATGGGCCAACTGGCAATATCTATGAGGCCATCTCAGTTATTGCGAGAAGGGCAGAACAGATCAATACGGATATCCGTAGAGAGCTCGTAGATAAACTTGAAGAATTTGCGACTTATAATGACAGTCTTGAAGAAATCTTTGAAAACAAAGAGCAAATTGAAGTATCTAAGTTTTACGAAAGACTACCAAAGCCGCATGCGCTTGCAGTTCAGGAGTGGATAGATGATAAAATCTATTTCAGAAATACTGAAGACGATATTAAAGAAGCATAGTTAATATGTCAATTTTAAGCGGCAAAAATATACTTGTAGGCATAACTGCTGGTATTGCTGCTTATAAAACAGCAAACCTTGTTAGGTTATTTATAAAAGCAGGCGCTCACGTAAAGGTCGTGATGACGCCTGCTTCTAAAGACTTCATTACCCCCTTAACCCTTTCCACCTTATCTAAAAACCCAGTTTATTCGTCATTTGTCAATGATGGCGATGACGTACCTACTGGAAACCATGAAGATCCAGTGTGGAACAATCACGTAGAACTTGGGCTTTGGGCAGATTTTTTTGTTATCGCCCCCGCAACAGCAAATACTTTGGCAAAAATGGCCAATGGTGTTTGTGATAATTTGTTGATGGCCACCTATCTTTCAGCGAAATGTCCTGTTTATTTTGCACCCGCAATGGACTTGGATATGTACAAACATCAAAGCACTTTTAATTCTTTTAATATTTTAAAGGGCTTTGGCAATATTATGATTCCTGCAACCAGTGGTGAATTGGCAAGTGGATTGGTAGGTGAAGGTAGAATGGCCGAGCCAGAAGATATTGTCACTTTTATTGAAGAGGACATTCTTGGTCAGATGCCATTATACGGTAAGAGAATTTTAATTACTGCGGGACCAACTTATGAGGCTATTGATCCCGTCCGTTTTATAGGGAATCATTCCAGTGGCAAGATGGGTTACGAAATCGCTAAGGCGGCCGCCAAACTTGGCGCTGAAACAATCTTGATTTCCGGGCCAACACATCAAACGATATCGAACGGTAGGATTAAAGTGGTCAATGTGGTAAGTGCATTAGAAATGTATGATGCCGTGCATCAATATTTTGAATCCGTTGATATTGCCATTCTTTCAGCGGCAGTTGCCGATTACAAACCGAAAATTGTTTCAGATACTAAAATAAAAAAGAAGGATTCTACATTTACAATTGAACTTGAGAAAACAAAAGACATCTTGGCTTCTCTTGGAAAAATTAAGACCAATCAGTTTTTGGTAGGTTTTGCATTGGAAACCAACAACGAATTGGAAAATGCAAAAGGAAAATTAAATTCGAAGAATTTAAATTTAATTGTATTAAATTCGTTAAATGACAAAGGAGCTGGTTTTGGAGGCTCAACTAATAAAGTTACGTTTATAACTGAAGAACAAGACATCATAGAGCATGATTTAAAATCAAAAGAAGAAGTGGCGGTCGATTTAATGAACCAAATTATAAAACAAATCCATGCGTAATATTATTCTCATATTTCTTATATCCTTTACTACAGTTGGATTTTCTCAAGAGTTGAATTGTAACTTGGTGGTCAATGCACAACAAACAGGACAAGAAAACGTACAGGTTTTTAAGACCTTAGAGAGGCAGCTTAATGAATTTGTAAATAATACGCAATGGACCAATAAAAGCTATAAACCTCAGGAGCGTATTGATTGTAGTATGGTTATTAATGTCAGCAACTATAACAGCGATGTGTTTCAAGCCACCATTCAGGTACAGTCTTCAAGGCCTGTTTTTAATTCAACATACAGTACACCGGTATATAATTTTAATGACAAACATTTTACTTTTAGATATCTTGAGTTTGAGAATTTAGTTTATAATCCTAATCAATTTGAATCTAATTTGGTTTCAGTATTGGCCTATCATGTGTTCATGATTTTAGGTTTGGACGCTGATACTTTTGAATTGAATGGTGGCGATCCATACTTCCAACAAGCACAGACCATCACCAACTATTCCCAACAAGGTAATTTTAAAGGATGGAAACTGGAAGATGGTCAGCAATCCCGATTTGTGCTAATAGACAATATCCTATCACAAACGTTTAAAGAATTCAGGACGGTCATGTACCACTACCATCGCGACGGTTTGGATGTTATGGCAAATAACGAAAAACAAGGAAAGCAAGCCATTGCAAATGTCTTTGAAGATTTGAGAACCATGAACAACCGTAGGCCAAATTCTTTTCTAATGCGGGTTTTCTTTGATGCCAAAGCCAATGAAATCCTTGACATTTTTAGTGGGGGACCAAAAGTGAATATTACCGAAATAAAAGATATTCTTAACAGAGTTGCGCCAACCCATGCTTCAAAATGGCGTGAAATCAGCTTTTGATGTAAAAAGCTCGAAGTTGGAAGCGCGATGATTGAAGTAAAACTGAAGTTCAACATCAAATCCGAAACCTTGAATTTTGAATCCAAAACCTTAACTCTATACCCAAAAAATGCTCACCACACTTTCAATAAAAAATTACGCCTTAATAGATAGCCTTCAGGTTGATTTTGGTAGTGGATTGACTATTATTACTGGAGAAACAGGGGCTGGTAAATCTATTTTATTGGGCGGTTTGTCCCTTATTCTTGGTAAAAGAGCAGATTTGAGCAGTGTCAAGGATCCTTCAGAAAAGTGCATCATTGAAGCCACGTTTGATATTGCCAAATATAATTTAAAGTCTCTTTTCAAAGAAGAAGATTTGGATTATGAGCCCCAAACCATCATTCGTAGAGAAATTCTACCATCAGGAAAATCTCGAGCTTTTATTAATGACACTCCTGTCAATCTGGATAGTTTGCAAGCCTTGGGCGAACGACTTTTGGATATTCATTCGCAGCACCAAACTTTACAGTTGACCAATGATGATTTCCAGTTCCAGGTCATTGATGCCTTGGCTGAAAACGGGGGTTTGCTCCAAGAGTATACGCTACAATTGAGTAAATTCAAATCTTTAAACTCTGAGTTCAAAAAACTTCAAAACCAAAAAATTGAAGCTGCTAAGGAGCTCGATTACAATTTGTTTCTTTTGAAGGAATTGGAAGAGGCCAACTTGGTTGCGGGTGAAATGGAATTGCTTGAGGAAGAATACGAGACACTTAACAATATAGAAGAAATAAGTGAACGGCTCGCTGCGTCTCATGAATTGTTAAGCAGTCAAGAAATCGGCGTGATGGTACATCTGACCGAAGCAAAAAATCAACTTTCAAAATTGGCTGGTTTTTCGACCATTTATAATGCTGTATTCGAAAGGGTTACAAGCAGTTTAATAGAGCTTGATGATATATTTGCAGTTATTGAAGAACTGCAAGAGTCCTTGGAAGCCGACCCGGCACGATTAAATGCTGTTAACCTTAAGTTGCAAGTCTTGCATAATTTGATGCAAAAACATACGGCAACGGATGTATCTGAACTTATTCAGATAAGGGAATCGTTGAGAGAGAAAGTATCAATTACAGAAAATTTGGATAGTGTGATCGCTGATAAGGAATCCGAACTTTCTAGTCTTGAACATAAGCTTAATGAGATTGCATTAAAACTTAGCAAGAATAGAATAAAAGCAATCCCGGGACTCATCAAACAGCTGGAGGATATCTTAGCCATATTGGGAATGCCAAATGCACGATTTAATGTGGAATTGATCCCATCAGATACTTTTTTAAGTAATGGTAAAGATGATTTGAAGTTTCTGTTTTCAGCCAATAAAGGAGGACAATTCAATGAGCTGAAAAAAGCGGCCTCAGGAGGTGAATTGTCACGCATTATGCTGGCCATAAAATCGATACTGACAAATTATACTCAGCTACCTACCATTATGTTTGATGAGATTGATACAGGCGTGTCAGGAGAAATTTCCAATAAGATGGCCTCTATCATGCAACAAATGAGCAAGACCATGCAGGTGTTTACCATTACACATCTACCACAAATTGCTGCCAAAGGAGACACGCATTTTAAAGTTTATAAAGAAGATGTGGATGAGATTACCCTAACCCAATTAAAACGGTTGAATCAAGATGAACGGATTGTGGAAATCGCACAAATGTTGGGCGGTATCAACATGTCCGACTCTGCGATAGAGCACGCTAAACAATTACTGAATTGATTTGATATGCTTTGAAGGGTGAATTCATTTTAGTGGAGTTTGCATTTTATAATTATAATTATGGTTATAGGTTGTGCTGAATCTGAAACTGATCCTTGTGATGTCCAACATGTTATAATCAATGGTGAATGTGTAACAGATTATATTTTTCCTGCTAACAGAAATTATAAAAATGGTGATAAATACTTCCATCAAAAATACGGGGTCATGGTTTATATAAACAGTGATTGGTTTGACACAACTGAGCACGTTATTGAAGATTTTGAAATTAAAACGAAGCAATAAGTTCAAAGTTTTATTAACTTTGGATTTTAAATGGAGTAGCATTAAACAAAAAACAGAAAAAAGATGGCATACAACTTATTAAAAGGGAAACGAGGAATTATTTTTGGAGCTTTGGATGAGAATTCAATTGCTTGGAAAACCGCAGAACGTGTTCACGAAGAGGGTGGTACATTTGTCTTGACCAATGCACCAATAGCAATGCGAATGGGTCAAATTGATGAATTGGCCAAAAAAACGGGTTCTCAAATTATTCCCGCAGATGCGACTTCAGTTGAAGATTTGGAAAATCTCGTGGCTAAATCAGTAGAAATTTTGGGAGGAAAACTGGACTTTGTGCTCCATTCCATCGGAATGTCGATCAATGTCAGAAAGGGCAAGCATTATACAGATCAAAACTATGAGTGGACCCAAAAAGGAACAGACGTTTCTGCAATGTCTTTCCATAAGGTGATGCAAACCTTATACAAGGCGGATGCCATGAATGAATGGGGTAGTATTGTAGCGTTAACCTATATGGCAGCACAGCGTGTATTTCCTGATTATAATGATATGGCAGATAATAAGGCTTACTTGGAAAGTATTGCCCGTAGTTTCGGATATTTCTTCGGAAAAGATAAGAAGGTAAGGGTCAATACCATTTCGCAGTCGCCAACACCAACAACTGCAGGTCAAGGGGTCAAGGGCTTTGATGGTTTTATTGCCTATGCCGATAAAATGTCGCCTTTAGGCAATGCTACTGCCTTAGATTGTGCCAATTATACCGTAACATTATTCAGTGATCTGACCAAACGTGTCACGCTTCAAAACCTCTTCAATGACGGAGGTTTTAGCAATATGGGTGTGAGTAATGAGGTTATGGAGGCATTCATTAGAAAATAGATCGTTAAAAAATAGTATTCACAAAGTTTCAAAGGCCACCAATCGGTGGCTTTTGTGATTGGATTCCTTACCTTTGTTCTTTATGAAGCCATTGCATTTTTCATTTATAATACCTGTTTATAACAGGCCCGAAGAGGTTCATGAGCTATTGGAGAGCTTTACGAAGCTCGAGGGTGATTTTGACTATTCCATCTGTATTGTTGAGGACGGTTCGTCAATTTCTTCGAAAGGAATTGTTGAGCAATATGCAGGTCAATTGAACATTTCTTATTATTTCAAGGAGAATTCCGGTCCTGGAGATTCAAGAAATTATGGCATGGCGCGTGCACTAGGAAATTATTTTATAATTCTGGATTCTGATGTGCTGTTGCCTAAAAATTACTTACAGGTGGTCAGTAAAAGCTTGTCTGACAATTACACCGATTGTTTTGGCGGTCCAGATGCTGCGCATGTATCTTTTTCCAATCTTCAAAAAGCAATCAATTTTGCCATGACTTCTTTTATTACCACAGGGGGAATAAGAGGAGGGAAGGATTCCGACAAATTTCAGCCCAGGAGTTTTAATATGGGCTTGTCAAAAAGTGCTTTTAAGGCCTCAGGAGGTTTTGGGACTATTCATCCAGGTGAGGATCCAGACCTTTCATTGCGTCTCATCAAATTGGGCTTTAAGAGCCAATTGATAAAAGATGCATATGTATATCATAAACGACGGATTTCTTGGACTAAGTTTTACCAACAAGTTTATAAATTTGGAATGGTCAGACCAATTTTAAACACATGGCATCCTAATTCTGAAAGAATAATCTTTTGGTTGCCCACATTATTTTCTATTGGTTTTGCGTTAAGTATCATACTGTTTCTGTTTCAGGTGAAATGGTTGTTGTACATTTATATAATTTATTTCTTAGTTGCTTTTGTAACAGCTTTGGTCAGCACAAAAAATGTCATCATTGCTTTTCTTGCAGTTATTGCCATTGGAGTTCAATTTTTCGGCTACGGTTACGGATTTTTAAAATCGACATTGGCCATTAAACTTTTAAAATCAGATCCTGAGAAAAGGTTCCCAAAATTGTTTTTCAAAAATGCTCAATAAGTTAAAATCGAAACTTTCTAAATCGCTAAAGAGCGGGAAACTAAAAGTTTTCAGCATGTTCTTTTTGCTTTCATTTTTGTTTTTGGCATTGACCAAGCTCTCAAAAACCTATACGGAAACCATACCTTTTGAAATTGTTTACAAAAACGTTCCAGAACAGCATCATGTGGATACTGATAGCACCAAAAAAGTGAATGTCTCGGTCAATGCCTATGGATTTAACCTGCTCAAATATTATTTTTATAAACCAAAACTGCAAATTGATTTTGAAGCCGACGTGGTCCTGAAGAACAAAACCTATATTTGGATTGCACAGCAGAATGCTCCAAAAATTAGTGCTTCCTTTAAAAATTCGGTTGACGTGATTTCCATACAACCAGATACATTACGTTTCCCTTATCAAACATTGGCAGTAAAAAAAGTTCCTGTTAAAACCGATGTTTCCATAGAATTCACTCCGGGTTATGATATGTCATCTAAACTAAAAGTGACTCCCGATTCCATTAAGATAATCGGTTCAGAAAAGTTGGTTTCGGGAATCGATTATGTCACCACCAAGAAAACGGAATTGAAAAACATCAATTCAAATATTGATAAAGTATTGGATATTGAAATGGACGAGGCTCTTAAACATTTAAAGCTGTCTAATAAGAGCGTCACTGTTAAAGGGCATGTAGAGAAATTTACTGAAGGCACGTTTAATGTGGCCGTAACCATAGTAAATCTGCCAGCAGACACAAATATTAATTACTTCCCAAAAACCATTCCAGTGGCTTATAATGTCAGTCTTAATAATTACAAACTGGTGCGACCTTCTGATTTTAGAGTTGAGTGTAATTATAGAGATATTGATAATACACAGAAGACCTTTTTGATACCTAAATTAGTAAAAGTGCCGGACATTGTTAAAAGTGCGCGTTTAAAGCAGCATAAAGTTGAGTTTATTTTGATACAGTAGATTATGAAAATTGTTGGTTTGACAGGAGGAATTGGTAGCGGAAAGACAACTGTTGCAAAAATGTTTCAAGAGTTGGGTGTTCCTTTATATATAGCAGACGAAAGGGCAAAAGCCTTGATGAACACTTCTAAAGCAATCAGAAGAAAACTCATTCACTTGTTTGGAGAAGAGGCGTATATAGACCAACAACTAAACCGTCCTTTATTGGCTTCGAAAATATTCCAAAACGCCGATCTCTTAAAACAAATGAACGCCATTGTACATCCTGAAGTCGGCGCTGACTTTGAGCAGTGGAAAGAAAAGCAGACTTCGGCCTATGTGTTAAAGGAAGCTGCCATAATTTTTGAGAACAATTTAGACTCACAATACGATTTTATTATAACCGTGGTGGCCGATTTGGATCAGAGGATCCAAAGAGTCATCCATAGGGATAGTACAACAGAGGCCAAGGTTTTGGCTATTGTCAACAACCAATTATCGGATGACGAAAAAGCGAAACGATCAGATTTTGTGATTACAAATCATGATTTGGAAGAAACCAAGCGTCAAGTGCTTGCAATTCATCAGCAATTACTGAAAACCATTGCTGAAAAATAATCTTCAAATTTTGTTAAGGTAAGGTTAAAGCAAGTCACTTCTAAATGTTAAAATGTTAAATTTGGATGATGGGCAGAAAGCTATTCATTTTGTTGGTTGTTCTGATGAGTTTATCGCTCATAGGAATAATTTTCGTACAAATATATTTTATTGACAACTCCCTAAATAACGAAGAGAAGCAGTTTACGATGAACGTAAAACGTTCTTTGAGTAATGTTCGTAATCTTATTGAAGATAGAGAGTTCAAGCTTTATAGTAGTAAATTTCAGGAAATGCTAAGTAGTGGCAAGAACCCCGATACTACTAACATCAAAGGAATATTATTGTATAGCTATGATGATATTTCCAACGAAACCACAATATATCAAAACGGAATACTTGAAGAGAGCTTTAAAGTGCCATCCTTGTTCTTTGACATCGGAGGTTTAGATAGTTTGAATATTAGTCGCGTCAGCAACCAAAAGGAAATAAGAGTATTTAAAGAGAGTACTATTGAAAACAAAGTCCATATCACGCCGGAAAAAACGGTAATGCAGTATAATGAACTAGATGATATTGGCAAGAAAATCTTTGAAACGACCTACCGGGATTTATTTAAAAACTATCCAATTTATAAAAGGGCTTCTGCTGAGGATATCTCTACATTTTTGACGAATCAGTTTAATGAGAACGGGATAGATATTGATTTCGAATTTGCGATTTATGATAAAGATCTTGCTACAAAAGTGCAATCAGATAATTTTGAATTAGACCCGTCAAATACTTATGGCATACCGATGTTTTTGGACAATAACAATGAAAGTGATTTCAATCTGTATGTCAACTTTCCGGAGCGTAGAAAGTTTTTATGGTCGTCCATTTTAACAATGACCGTATTGTCCATCATTTTTACGATCATTATTATCTTAGCGTACACAAATGCTATTTATCAAATAATAAGACAACGGCAGATATCGCAGATTAAAACGGATTTCATCAACAATATGACCCATGAGTTCAAAACACCTATCGCCACGATCAATTTGGCATTGGATGCGATGAAAAACCCTAAGATGATCGAGGATAAAGAGAAGACAGCACGTTACCTGAAGATGATAAAGGATGAAAACAAACGGATGCACGCCCAGGTTGAAAATGTGTTGCGAATATCTAAACTGGAAAGAAACGAACTTAATATTAGTAAGGATAGAGTAAAACTTCACGACTTAATTGAAGATGCCATAATGCATGTTGAATTAATAATAGAAGATAGACAGGGCTATATAAAAACCCATTTGAACGCTGAAAAATCGTCAGTATTGGCAAATGACACCCATTTAACTAATGTTTTGGTCAATATTTTGGACAATGCCATCAAGTATTCTGACGACGCACCAAGAATTGATGTCACTACGGAAAATGTAGGAAATAGTATTATATTGAAAATTGCCGATCAAGGCAATGGAATGACAAAACAGGTTCAAAAGAAAGTATTTGAAAAGTTTTATAGAGAGCACACAGGAAATGTGCACAATGTTAAAGGTCATGGCTTAGGCTTGGCCTATGTTAAAAGAATGGTTGAAGACCACCATGGACATGTATCCGTGGAAAGTGAAAAAGGAAAAGGTAGCACTTTTATAATTAAACTACCATTAATATCATAGATTATGGAAGAACAGAACAAAAAGATTTTATTAGTAGAAGACGATCCGAATTTTGGAACCGTCCTGAAAGATTATCTTAACATGAACGATTATGACGTTGTTCATGCTAAAAATGGAATGGAAGGCTTTGAAAAATTTAAAAAGGACGATTATGACCTTTGTATTTTGGATGTCATGATGCCTTATAAAGATGGGTTTACCTTAGCCAAGGAAATTAGGGAAAAAAACAGTGATGTGCCTATTATCTTTCTGACGGCAAAGGCCATGAAGGAAGACGTACTTAAAGGGTATAAGGTAGGAGCAGATGACTATTTGAACAAGCCATTTGACAGTGAGGTGCTACTAATGAAGATCAAGGCCATTATTCAGCGTAAAGCTACTGATTCTGTTGCGGATAGTAAGCAGTTCGAATTTAAGATAGGTAATTTCGAGTTAAATTCTAAATTGAGATTCCTGAAGTTTAAAGACGAGCCTTCTATTAAGCTTTCCCCAAAAGAAAATGAATTGTTGCGACTGTTGGCATTACATGAAAATGATTTGATGCCGCGTGAATTGGCATTGACCAAAATATGGAGAGATGACAACTATTTTACATCAAGAAGCATGGATGTCTATATCGCTAAATTGAGAAAGTATTTAAGACCTGATGAAACTGTTGAGATCTTGAACATACATGGTGAAGGTTTTAGACTGGTCGTCAATCAAGATGATTAACTCTTGGATTTTGTTCAGTAATAGAAATAAAAAAAGCCCGTCATAATGGAGGCCACTGAAAAAGCATCTCATTTTTAGTGATTACTTTAAAGAAGCGATAAAATAAACCGAAATTTATTTTATCGCTTCTTTTTTTGGATCTGTTTTGACGAAGCTGATTAGGCTTTACCACAAC
>NZ_BJKB01000025.1:0-11072 GCF_010725055.1 Gelidibacter japonicus
GTTGTGGTAAAGCCTAATCAGCTTCGTCAAAACAGATCCAAAAAAAGAAGCGATAAAATAAATTTCGGTTTATTTTATCGCTTCTTTAAAGTAATCACTAAAAATGAGATGCTTTTTCAGTGGCCTCCGAATTCAGGATGCTTTTTTACTAACTAACCAACCAAAATGTAAATATTAACGTCTCTAAAGGTTAACTACTCCTTTTTTGTAATGTAGAGCATAATTACTTACACCATTAGCTTTTCAAATTCCGTGCCAAAAGACACTTTGCACATTAAAAACTTTTGTTATATCTTTATAATATCAATATGATATCATTTTAAATAACTACCAGATGAAAGAAGAAAAAATTATAATCCCTGCAAACGGTTACTTGATGCTGTTTTTGTTCCTGATTTTAATGATTGGGGGCATTGCCTTATTAATCAGAACAGAAAACGCCATATTCGCATTCGCAATCGTGGCAGCCATACTTATCGCTCCAGGATTTGTAATGGTCCAACCCAATAACTCCAGAGTTTTATTGTTATTCGGAAAATATGTTGGAACCGTCAAAAAAAACGGATTTTACTGGGTCAATCCGTTTTATACAAAAACCAAGATTTCGTTGAGAGCAAGTAACTTTGACAGTGAACGCCTGAAGGTGAATGACAAATTAGGCAACCCTGTCATGATTAGCACAATTTTAGTCTGGCGTGTTGAAAATACTTATAAAGCAGCTTTTGATGTTGATAATTTCCAAAACTTTGTGCGTGTTCAAACCGATGCGGCCGTAAGAAAGTTGGCAAGCATGTATCCATATGATAATTTCGCAGATGAGGGACTAACGGAAGATATCACCTTGCGTTCAAGTGTGAACGAAGTCAGCGAAGCTCTTGAAAAAGAGCTTGAAGAACGTTTGGCTATTGCCGGAATTGAAGTTCTGGAAGCCCGGATAGGTTACTTGGCTTACGCTCAAGAAATCGCGAATGCGATGCTTAAGCGACAGCAAGCTACAGCAATTGTTGCTGCACGTCATAAAATTGTGCAAGGCGCAGTGAGTATGGTTGAAATGGCCTTGGATGAATTGAGTAAAAAAGATATCATACATTTGGACGAGGATCGTAAAGCAGCCATGGTAAGCAACCTTATGGTCATTCTTTGTAGTGACAAAGATGCAACACCCGTCGTGAACGCCGGAACGTTGAATCATTAAATGACAACAATCCATTGGTATAAATCGCACCCATCATTTCATTTGTAAAGATTGAAAATAAGTTGTATTTATAAGTGACAAAAAAAATCAATAAAAACACATAGTCGAATGTCTAAAAAGAAAGCCTTCGCGCTTCGCATTAATGAAGAGATGCTCAATGCCATTGAAAAATGGGCTTCCGATGAATTCAGGAGTACCAATGGCCAGATTGAGTATGTCCTCATGCATGCTTTAAAGAAAGCGAACCGCCACCCAAGACAATCCAACAGCGACACTTCTATAAGCGACAAGTAAAATGTCGCTTTTTTTAAAACTTAAATTGTGGTATTTTGCGCATCAAACTTACTTAACATGTCGCATTTTCTTAAAATTTTCTTTTTTTTAGGTCTTTTTATGGCCACGTTATTATCTACACAGGCTCAAACCTTGACCATTGATAAAGCCAGTGAAAACTACTCCGAGAACTTTGATATTCCAGTAACCGTCGATTCTATTAGCTTTAATAGTTTTCTGATCAAGTTATCCACTAGTGATCCTACGCTCATCATAAATCAGGTGGTCTTAAATAAGAAATTTTCAAAAGGAACCTTAAAATTTGGATCTACTGGCTCCATCTACACTATCGATTATTCTAGTGAAGCGCCAATTACCATCTCAAAAAAGGAAAAACTATTCGATTTAAAACTGAATACCACCAATCGATTTTCAGATGAACATATTCTTACTATTGATGAAGGAAACTTCTACAATAATGACAACCTCGTTTCAATAACCCAAAAAACAAAGCCTTCAACGGTCAATCAATTTGTACTTTTCAAGAATGACGCCATTGTCTTTGGTCTTTTAATGCTGGCTCTTGGTTTTGTTTTTTATACCGAATCAAAGAAAGGCGGTTTTTGGTCAAAATTCTACAAGTACATCCCAGGACTTTTAATGTGCTATATGATTCCGGCAATTTTCAATTCTTTGGGATTGATCTCGGCTGACGTTTCACAGACTTATTATGTTGCAAGTCGCTATCTTTTACCAGCTTCATTGGTGCTATTGACCATTAGCATCGATTTGAAAGCGGTTTTCAACTTGGGTTGGAAAGCGTTGGTCATGTTCTTTACGGGAACTATCGGAATAATTATTGGAGGTCCGATTGCCATTCTGATCATCTCCACCTTTTCCCCTGAAACGGTTGGCGGTGCTGGCTTTGACGCCGTTTGGAGGGGCTTGGCCACGTTAGCAGGCAGTTGGATTGGCGGCGGTGCCAACCAAGCCGCCATGTTGGAAATTTATGGGTTCAACCAAGAACTTTACGGAGGTATGGTTCTAGTAGATATTGTCGTCGCCAATATATGGATGGCAGTACTTTTATTGGGTATTGGCAAGAGAGAAAAAATAGACACCTGGTTAAAAGCGGACAACACGGCAATCAACGCATTGCAAGAAAAAGTACAGACGTTCAGCGAAAAAATTATCCGGATCCCATCCTTGACTGATCTATTAATGATCCTGACCTTTGCCTTTGTAGCAGTTGGGATTGCACACTATGGCGCCGACGTCATCTCCACTTACCTTTCCAATAACTTTGTAGCTGTGAGCGATCCAAGAAGCGCCTTATCATCCTTTGGCAGTCAATTTTTCTGGTTAATTTCTATTGCAACCTTAATTGGAATTTTGCTGTCCTTTACAAAAGCCAAGAATTACGAAGGAGCTGGTGCGAGTAAAGTGGGAAGTGTGTTCATATATATCTTGGTGGCTACCATTGGGATGAAAATGGATTTAGGAAAGATTTTCGAAAATCCAGGCCTTATTTTAATAGGTCTGGTTTGGATGGCCATTCACGCGGGACTCCTAATCCTAATTGCCAAACTTATTAGAGCTCCTTACTTCTTCTTAGCCGTTGGAAGTCAGGCAAACGTTGGTGGTGCAGCTTCCGCCCCTGTTGTGGCAGCGGCCTTCCATCCGTCATTGGCAACGGTAGGTGCGCTTTTAGCTGTTTTTGGATATGTAGTAGGAACTTATGGGGCACTTTTATGTGCTGAACTCATGAGAATAGTTTCTGTAGGTTAGTTTTAAATGGAATTTTATAGGATATTTGCCGACCAAAAAGTTCAAGGTTCAAAGTTCAGGATTCAGGGTAAAAAGTTAATTCTGAAGCGGACATAACCCCCAGTAATTAAATACGAAAAAAAATAAATGAAAAGATTAGCGTTTATCATCTCCTTACTTATTGTATCGTCCTGCGCAAAGGACAACTCAAATTTCATTCTTAAAGGAACCATCAAAGGTTTAAAAAAAGGAACCGTATATCTTCAAAAAGTTGAAGACACCTTGCTCGTTTCCATTGATTCCCTGAATATTATTGGTGAAAGGGAATTTGAATTGAAAGCACATTTGGATGCTCCGGAGGTTCTTTACCTAAAACTCGATAAACACGGTGAAGAAAACAACCTCATTCCATTTTTCGCTGCTGAAGGCATTACAGAAATCAACACCACGTTAAAAAACTTCTTAATGGATGCAAAAATCAAAGGTTCCGTACAACAAGAAAAATTGGAAGAGTACCAATTGATGATGGATAAGTTTAAAGATAAAAACCTTGACCTTATCAGAGATAACCTAGAGGCCCAAAGAAGCAAAGATTCCATTCAGATGGATTCAAGTTTAAAGGAATACAACAACTTGATTGTCAGAAAATATCTGTACACCATCAACTTCGCCATCAACAATAAAGATAGTGAGATTGCTCCATATTTGGCGATTTCAGAAATACCTGATGCCAATCTTAGATATTTAGATACCATCAACCAGGCCTTGCCACCCGATATTAAATCGTCCAAATATGGAAAGGCACTGCAAGACTTAATTGATGAACGTAAAAAAGAATAGGTTTTTTCACTTTTTAATATTTTGATGTTTAAAGTCGTTATTAAACGACCAGAAAATTGAAATACTTTACATGGATATACGTTACTTTGTAAAGGCATTTTGAATAATGAACATTAACAAGGTCAAACTTATCAAATGGGCTAAGAGAATAGGCTACGGCTTAGGTATCCTCTTAGCTCTTTTTATTTGTTTTTTTGCGAGCATTTATTTTGGTCTCTGGGGAAAAATCCCAGATTCAGAAGAATTGGCACGCTTAAAACAGAGTCAGGCCACCCAAGTTTTGGATGTCAACAATGATTTGATTGGTAAAATTTATGTTTACGATAGACAATCGATCAAGTATACAGATTTTCCTCAACATTTAATTGACGCCTTGATTGCCACGGAAGATGTACGGTTTTATGATCACAACGGAATAGATAACAAAAGTTTACTCCGTGTTTTTTTTAAAAGTATTTTACTGTCTAATGATTCTTCCGGAGGCGGCAGCACTATTACCCTACAATTGGCCAAAAATCTATTTGGCAGAAAAGACTATGGTACTTTGGGGATTGTAGTCAACAAAATCAGGGAAAGCATCGTCGCAAGACGGATTGAAAGCCTCTATTCAAAAGAAGAAATTCTCACATTATATCTCAACACAGTGCCTTTTCCAGATAATACTTATGGTATTGAAAGTGCTTCTGAAAAATTTTTCAATTCCCACACTAAGGATTTGACCTTGGTTCAATCAGCAGCTTTAGTTGGATCACTTAAAGCCAATACAAGTTACAATCCGCGTCGTTATCCTGAAAAATCAAATGCCAGGAAGAACGTAGTCATCCAGCAAATGGAAAAATACGGTTACCTATCTGAAAAAGAAGCTGGCCAAGCTAAAGCCGATAGTATTACCATCGACTATCAAAATTACGCACCTAATGAAGGATTGGCACCCTATTTTAGAGCACAGATCAAAAAGCAGTTGGACAGTTTGCTCAGACAAAAAAAATATTTAAAACCAGACGGTGAGATGTATAATATTTATCACGACGGTTTAAAAATCTACACCACCTTAGACAATACGATGCAACGCTATGCAGAAGCAGCCATGAAAGAACATATGCGCGATTTGCAACGCCAGTTTGAAAAGGCCTACGGACAGAATGCCCCTTGGCTGAAAGGAAAGCATGCTTTTGAAGCCGCCAAAAAGCGCCTAAGTGCGTATAAAAAACTCAAAGCACAAGGTTTAAATGAAAAAGCCATTGAAGATTCCTTGAGTCAAAAACATCAAACGGATTTATTCTCTTGGGATGAAACCACGGTCAAATCCATGTCCACTTTAGATAGTTTGGAATATTATTCCAAATTTCTCAACGTCGGACTCGTATCTTTAGATCCTGCCAATGGTGCCATTAAAGCTTATGTTGGTGGTATAGATTACGGATTTTTCCAATTTGACCATATTGTACAAAGCAAGCGTCAAGTTGGATCTACATTTAAACCCATTGTCTATACCGCAGCTTTAGATAATGGAATAGATCCGTGCACCTATTTCCCGATAAAAGCGATTACTTATACTGATGTAGATAATTGGCGCCCCACAAATGCTGGAGGCACTGAAGATGACGATTTGAATTACTCGATGCAATATGCATTGAGCAATTCCATTAATACCATTGCCGTAAAGGTCCTTTATGAAACGGGTATTAACAATGTTATTGAACAAGCAAAACGCATGGGGATTAACAGTGATATTCAAGCAGTTCCATCGATAGCTTTAGGCGCTTCCAATCTTACAGCTTTAGAATTAGCAACAGCATATACGTCATATGTCAATGGAAGCAAACCGTCAAATCCAGTTTTTATTACGAAAATCGAAGATAAAGATGGAAATATCATCGCCTCTTATGAGGACCTGCATCCAGACGACCCAACGAAGAAGGACATGGCCTTTAGTGTTGATACCCGACAAGTGATGCTGGAATTCATGAAAGCTACCGTCAACGAAGGCACTGCAGCACGGTTAAGATCAAGTTACCAATTACCCAATGCCATTGCAGGAAAGACTGGAACAACGCAAGATAACAAAGACGGCTGGTTTGTTGGGATTATGCCAAAATTGGTTACGGTAACCTGGGTTGGCAATGACAATCAACAAATAGGTTTTAGCTCTACCGGACTTGGTCAAGGCGCCAATTCGGCCTTGCCTATTTTTGCGAAATACATCCAGAAACTAAATGCGGATTCCAAATACAACAGCCTCACGAAAGCGTCTTTTGAAACGCCTTCCGAAACTGTTCTAAATTCTTTGGATTGTGAGCCCACAAAAACTGACGGCTTTTTTAAACGTCTTTTTGGCAGCAATAAAGACGAGCGCAAATTTGAAAAGAAAGAGAAAAAGAAAGGGGGCGGTATTTTTGGATGGCTGAAGAAGAAGGATAAAGAGGAAGATGAACATCAAAACTGATGGGCTCTACCATGTTTTTTTTCCAATCATTTTGCATTTCTCTACCTACTGTCTTATCCATTTTCTGGTCCTGAAAAGCATATTATTGCGGTTTCCGACACTAGTTTGTTGGTCCAAATTAACTTATGCTTTTTTGTTTTCCCTTAAGCTGTTTGAAGCAACACAGCCCAAATAAACACAAAACACTACGGTTTTACCTTAGCTTTTTTACGGTTTTCCCGTAAGTAAATGTAAAATTTATTGCTTAACTTGATTGCAAAACCATAAAACATAAGCCATGTTAAACCACTACAGAAAATTATTCACCCCCCTTAGTTTTGATTTTTGCATTGTCCATCGTGTTATCCTCCTGTAACAAGAAAGATGACCTGGCACAAAATGACAGTTATTTCAAAACCGTAGATTTACATAAAGCTCTTGACTTTATAAATCAGACCGAACAGGCACAAAAACGCAGTGCTACACAAAGCTATATCACCTCGGTAGTACCAGAGATTAATTATGAAGCCATAACCAATAGTAATGAACAGCTTGCCGTCATACCTGTTACAACGATCCATGGCTTTTTAAATAGCAAATTGGCATTATTAGAAATAAACGGTGAAGTGCAAAGTGCCGTGGTGAGCTTAAACCCATTCGAACATTCAACAGACACTCAGTTTTCTGGCGAAATTTTAATAACAGACATCAATGGAAATTTTTTAAAAGCCTTTAAGCTGGAAAATAACGCCATCGTATCTGAATATACGGATAACACCGCCCAAGGTGGTGAAAGTAGCGCCATATTAAAACGGGACTCCACCAATGACACCGATGGCAGTTGTGCGTGCCCCTTTAAAATCTGTGATTGGTGCTCGTTAGATGAGGTTGTCATAGAAACCAGAGTGCCATCACCACCAACACCTTATGTCTCTATCTCTTATATGTATCCAACTGGTGGCGGTCAAAATCAGGGTAATTGTGAAGTGGGCTGCGAGAACAATTGGAATTTTGGTGGCGGTGGAATTTATGGAGGGGAGGTTTTGGAAGAAGAAATCATCAATGAGCTTACGGGCAAGGAAAAATGCCTACATGATCTACTGACGAAAAATGGAACAGATTTTGTCAGAAATCTGTTAAAAAAGTTTGAAGGAGAATCTGAATTTGACATTAAAATACAATCTAAAGATAAAGTTGTATCGCAAAAAACAGGAGAAGAAGTAAACGGAACAACGTCTCCACCAATAAATAAAGTAATTACCATAAGCATAAGCACCTCTAAAACAAACCAACATGCTGCACTCGAAGGGGCAAAAACAATTTTACATGAATATATACACGCAGACATTTTCAGAAAGCTTAATACTAAATATACATCAAGCGGAGATTTGGATTTCAAAAAAACTTATGAAGCGTATTCAGATCAGCACGAAGCTATGGGTGCTCTTTATGTAAACGTCATGAAGAATGCTCTAAAGGACTTTCACAAAAATGTGCTCACAGAAGATTACAATAAATATACAACTTATTACGAAGAAGTTCCCAATGACGATTTCTATGAAGCTTTGGCTTGGAGAGGATTAAAAGAACATGATGTAAAAGCATGGACTGACTTATCTCCCGAAAAAAAAGAGGAAATTAATAATTTATCTATAAGAGTTGATATTTTAACAAAAGAGGTAAACTGTATAGATTAACAACCCAAATACTATGAGAAAATTAATTTTGCTTAGTATAAGTTTATTTTTTTATTCAATTTTAAACTTATCGGCACAAGATAGAGCGAAGGATACATTATATTTCAAGTTAGACGGCAACTATCTCTATGAGTCAAAATATGTCGAAAATTCATTTCTATTAGAAGATAGCAATGATGTTGGGAAAGGTACATTTTTCTTTGAAAAAATTAGAACTGAACATCATAAAGAACCACAAAAAATTCTTTGTCTCAAAAAATATGTGCGCTCCTCAATATACTATAATAAGCACAAAAAGTTTAAGCTTAATGATTATAGACTTTGGGAGCATTTGAATAATTACACTATCTATTTGGTTAAAAAGACAGATCACGGTGTTGAATATATTCAAGTAATAGCCAATTTTGAAATTGAATAATCCTAAATTTCCTATTGTATTGTTCGCATGATCGATCAGGATCAAAAGGTCAAACTATCAATAGAATTCAACTTAGGTAAACGGAAAGAGTCACTTCTCTTGCGAACTGTGATTTGTGCTCGTTAGATGAGGTCGTCATAGAAGCCAGTGCGCCATCACCACCAACACCTTATGTCTCAATCGCCTATATGTATCCAACTGACGGCGGTCAGAGTCAGGGTAATTGTGAAGTGGGCTGCGAGAATAACTGGAATTTTGGTGGCGGTGGAATTTATGGTGGGAATGTTACGGAAGTCGAAATTATCAATAACCTTACCAACCCGTGTGCAAAGTCCATTTTTGAAGGGTTGAGAATTGAAATGATTAAAAAGAACATCTTACAACAGGTGATGCAACCTACACCAAAAGTGAACTTAACTTTTGCGGAATCTATTTTAAAGCTGTTTAATGATTCAAACACATTCAACTTATCAATTACTAATGGAAACTTAAATAATTCTGGTGGGAGCACGATAGGATCATCAATAACGATTGGTGACGCCTACCTCAAGAGTGCCACAAGTCTTTCAATAGCTCGAACTATGATTCACGAAATGGTTCATGCCTATTTGAATACAAAATATGCAAATTTCATTGACCTGAATGACTGGGATTTTAAGATTGCAATGGATAAATACGCTACAGATAACGGATTTAATCCCAACGGTACAGCGGTAGAAAAAAACAGATTTCACCACGAGTTTATGGGCCAATATGTCGATGCTATGGCAATTTCGCTCGTAAGCTGGGACCAAAAATATGGTACGGGAGGCATTACAAGAACAGATTCCAGAGGTCATCAAACCTTAGATTGGGAATATTATAAAAGTATGGCATATGGAGGGCTCTATTACGAAGATTCCTATGGGAATCAAATCGCAACAGATTCTTTTAAAGCTTTAGTACCTAATAAATCAGATAGAGATATAATCAAAAATATACTAAAAAATGAACAAGATGGAAATGGAAGTTCAAAGGGTACGAAATGCTAAAATATTGATTTTAGTTGGCATGTTTTGTATAAATATACAAGCTCAAATTAAGTTTAATGGATCATACTGTAAAGACTATGATTTGAAGAACATGTCTAATTGTTTAACATTTGAAACGAAAAAAAAATTCGCGTATGAATATAGTGGTGACACTGGAGTGTTTGAATTCGGACATGGGGAGTATCTATTCAAGGATAACAAGCTAATTTTAAATTACAATAAAACTGAACCAATAAAAACAGGACACCATTTTTCAGAAATATGGACTAATAACAAGGATTCCATTCATATACAATTCAATGTTTTTGATTTTGATAGTCTTCCGCTACCAGCGGTAAGTGTTATTTATAAAGATAGCTTAGCGCAATACGGTTTCAACGGGGTTGCCTCAAACAAAAAGGGTATTGCGGCAATAAAATTAAAAAAAAACAGTAATACGTTACAGGTCGAAATTTCAAATGTGGGTTTTCAATCCTATAAATTCTCCTTAGATAGAAATTACAACCAAGTCATCTCTGTTTTTTTACAAAAAGATGGCTATGGTCTACCTATAAGAAACCAAATAGACACCCTTCAAATAGAAAAAATTAAACGAAAATATTTTACGGTCAGGAATAAAAACGGAAGCATCACCACCTGGCGAAAGAGAGAAGATTAGAATTGTAAGGTCTTTTATCTGATGGCAGCAATACCTAAAAACTTCGCGCTATGATAAAATTTAGTGTAGTTTGTTATAAATCATTTTTCAAATACTAAAGCATGGGAAAATCGATATGCCGACTCACTATACGCAAAAAAGGAGAAAACACGAATAATAACTGTTATTGCAAATTATGAAAAATCTAAAAAAAATGAATGTCAATAAGATTGTGTTTTTAATAATGCTTTCACACTCCATAATATCCTTTTCTCAAAAAAAAGAAGATGTGTATTTTGTCTTAGAAGATGTTAATTCCGAATATGCCATTAATAATATTATGTATGGCGAAAAAATAGGATTTATAATTTTATTGAATAAAGAAGAGTATCAGTACCATCAAAAAAAAGTAGAAGAAGCAAAAAAGAATGGCAGCTATCATTTTGATCCGGCAAGTGGTAGGGACAATCTTAACATTAAAGTTAGAAAATTAACCTTTGAAGTCCTCGCAGCTGAAAGACTTAAAGCATCAAGCTGCGAAATTGACAGACTGAACTTGGTGGATTATGAATGGATCCTCAATAATAGTTGGAAAAAGATAGCGAAACAAGATTATGTTTTTAAAGACATCTATTTCTTAAAAAAAATAGATGATAATGAATATGTCTCCTACAAGGTCGGTATTACTATTGTTGATCATTAACATCGCAAAGTGAGTTTTTTCAATAAGCGTTATTTTACAGTAATCATAGAAACCAGAGCGCCATCACCACCAACACCTTATGTCTC
>NZ_BJKB01000025.1:11082-43960 GCF_010725055.1 Gelidibacter japonicus
GATTATGAATGGATCCTCAATAATAGTTGGAAAAAGATAGCGAAACAAGATTATGTTTTTAAAGACATCTATTTCTTAAAAAAAATAGATGATAATGAATATGTCTCCTACAAGGTCGGTATTACTATTGTTGATCATTAACATCGCAAAGTGAGTTTTTTCAATAAGCGTTATTTTACAGTAATCATAGAAACCAGAGCGCCATCACCACCAACACCTTATGTCTCAATCGCCTATATGTATCCAACTGGTGGCGGTCAAAATCAGGGTAATTGTGAAGTGGGCTGCGAGAATAACTGGAATTTCGGTGGTGGTGGAATTTATGGTGGGGATGTTGTGGAAATTATCAATAACCTTACTGGAAAAGCAAATTGCACTTATTTAAAACTAAAAAACAATTCCATATTACAAAAAACTATAGAACGATTTAAAGGTAAAACTCCTATAAACTTGATTATAAATCAAAAATCCAATTTGAGACTTGATGATTATAATCCAAAAAGTGAATTGGTAAATGCAAAAACATATTACGGCAATTCGTATAATATCAATATAACTCTAAATACAGAACAGGCAAACAATAGACCATCTTTAGCCTTGGTCCGAACAATTTTACATGAGGCGATCCACGCCGAAATTTATAGAAAAGTTAAAACCACTAGCGGAGTTTCATTGGTTAATGGAGAATGGCAACTCCCTGACGGCTCACGAGCAAATTTTCCTTCGCTTTTTGATACATACAATGAAGACCCAAGTAATCCTTACCATAATTATATGGCAAAATATTATCGAGAGGCATTGGAATTAGGCATGAAAGAATATGCCACTTCGATTGGGGAAACTCATTCGGATCAGTTCTATAAAGATCTAGCCTGGAACGGGTTGCTTAATACGAAAGCTTGGGAAAATCAATATGCCGACCCCGCATACGCAAAAAAGGAGAAAACACGAATAATAACTGTCATTGCAAATTATGAAAAATCTAAAAAAAATGAATGTCATTAAGATTGTGCTTTTGATAATGCTTTCACACTCCATAATATCCTTTTCTCAAAAAAAAGAAGATGTATATCTTGTATTAAACAATGCTGATTTGGACTATTACATTGCTGGTAATTTCGATCTGAATAGAACCTATATTACTATATATAATAGAGAAGAGTATCAATACCACCAAAAAAAAGTTGAAGAAGCAAAAAAGAATGGCAGCTATCATTTTGATCCGGCAAGTGGTAGGGACAATCTTAACATTAAAGTTAGAAAATTAACCTTTGAAGTTCTCGCAGCAGAAAGACTTAAGGCATCAAGCTGCGATATTGACAGACTGAACTTGGTGGATTATGAATGGATCCTCAATAATAGCTGGAAAAAGATAGCGAAACAAGATTATGATTTTAAAGACATCTATTTCTTAAAAAAAATAGATGATAATGAATATGTCTCCTACAAGGTCGGTATTACTATTGTTGATCATTAACATCGCAAAGTGAGTTTTTTCAATAAGCGTTATTTTACAGTAATCATAGAAACCAGAGCGCCATCACCACCAACACCTTATGTCTCTATCTCTTATATGTATCCAACTGATGGCGGTCAAAATCAGGGTAATTATGAAGTGGGCTGCGAGAACAATTGGAATTTTGGTGGCGGTGCAATTTATGGAGGGGAGGTGGATTTTGATCTTGAAATTATCAATGAGCTTACGGGCAAAGCAAAATGTTTATGATAAATTATTAAAGAGCGGGATTCGAAACCCACACAATTTAATCACCCAGTTATTCATAGAGTTCGAAAATGGTAATATTGGCAATAACGAGTTAACGATTAAGATGGCGACGAACCTACCTAATTCTAATGGAGGTAAAACAGTCTTAGATAAAGAAAGCGGGAATATTCAAATTCATTTTAATGCTAAAATAACGAATCAATTATCATCAATTGAGGTTGCTGCAATTCTGGTTCATGAAATTGCACATGCATTTTTAGGAAAACATTATAACAACTACAATGCTTCGTTCAAAGAACTTTATAGTCAGTACATACATGAGAAAGGTTTGGCTGACTACAGTCATGATATCATGCGAGATAAATTTATTATCCGAATGCCGACCGCACTAAAAATAATAACTTTTGTGACTTTTTGAGGATTATCAAATATTAGCTTCCCAAGGTATATTTGACCTAACCGCTGCTCAATAAAACACATTAAACAGCATTAAAACTAAATCCAGAAATAATGATACCAACTGTAAAAACTGATCAGAACAAAACTTTAAAATTTCGGACAGCGCACTTAATTGCTATATATTTGTGCTTCCTGCTTTTTTACAATTGTTCGAAAAACGAAGAAATTTATCTATTATATGATGACTTTAAGGACTGTGAATATGTGGAGCGAAATAAGAAAAAAGAATATTATGGAATGAGCTATACGCATAATGTGAGGTTATTTAAAAAAAAATCAGTTGATAAAATATACGAAACAAAGAGCATTAAAGAAATTGAACTTACCTCCAAAAAAGATTTTTTTAATATTGATTTTAAATGATTAAAAGGTGTCAACTTAATTCTAATAATAAAAGAAGAAAAATATTCAAAATTGTTCCAGTCTCTATAATTGAAAGCCTTGAGATAATAAGCTGAACAAGAGTATAGCTATCTACTGAAGTAACAATCTTAATAACGACCTTTTTTTAAAATTATGAAACAAGAGGCACTGGCTGCAAGCGACGCCAGCGTGGGGATAGGAGGTCACCCTATCGCTAAAATTAGGCATAAAAAAACCCCTTTTTATTTAAAAAAAGGGGTTTGATTATTAATCGATTTTGTCTCCATTTTTATCAAAAAAATGGTATTCAAGATATGTGTAAGCATCTCTGGGCAGTACTTTTACCCATTTTTTATGTTCTAAAAACCATTTTGACCTGATGGACGGGAATCCTTTGGTCAAAAAGGCTGCTATAAAAGGATGTGTGTTTAAGGTCACCTTTTTGTAGTCTTTTTTGAAAATCCGTTCCATGTCCTGCTGGATGCGTTGAACCACTTTAATTGGTGCTTCAATTTCATCACCGCTGCCATCGGGATTTTCTTCTTTTGTTTCAATATTCCTTTCTGGGCGCACGCGCTGCCTTGTTATTTGGATCAGACCGAATTTGCTAGGAGGTAATATCTTATGCTTTGCTTTATCATCTTTCATTTCGTCACGAAGATGATTGTACAGTTTTTTCCGATTCTCTGCCTTGGACATGTCAATAAAATCCACCACAATAATGCCACCCATATCGCGTAAACGCAACTGTCGGGCAATTTCAGTAGCTGAAATTAAATTGACTTCTAAAGCAGTATCCTCTTGATTTTTTTCTTTGTTGGATCGATTGCCACTGTTCACATCAATCACATGGAGTGCTTCGGTGTGTTCTATCACAATATAGGCGCCTTTTGCCATCGATACTGTACGCCCGAAGGAGGTCTTGATTTGTCTCTCAATACCATATTTTTCAAAAATGGGCACGCCATTCTGATAATGCTTTACAATTGATTCCTTTTTTGGTGCAATTTGATGCACATAATCTTTGATTTGCATATAAAGTTCCTCATCATCCACCACTATACTTGAGAACGAATCATTAAAAATATCCCTCAAAATTGAGGATGCTTTGTTCATTTCTCCAAGCACTTTACTTGGATGGGGTGCTTTGTGCAGCTTTCTGCACATTGTGGTCCAACGGCCCAACAAATTCTGCAAATCAGTGTCTAACTCTGCAACTTTTTTGCCTTCAGCAACGGTTCGGACAATAACGCCAAAGCCTTTCGGAGTAATGCTTTTGACCAAACGTTTTAAACGATCTTTTTCTTCCTTTGACTCTATCTTTTGAGAAATAGAAATTCGGTCAGAAAATGGTACCAAAACAATATACCTTCCGGCAATTGACAACTCGCTGCTTAAACGAGGTCCCTTGGTTGAAATAGGTTCTTTTACAATTTGGACCAAGAGGGATTGATTGGATTTTAAGGCGTCAGCAATACTGCCGTCTTTGTCAATATCTTTTTCAAATTGAAAATTTTTGAGTAGAAAATCTGTGTGTTTCCCTGTGCTTACACGTTTTACGAATTTCAAAAGTGAAGGTAATTTTGGGCCTAAATCATGATAGTGCAAAAATGCATCTTTTTCATAACCTACATTAACAAATGCAGCATTTAGCCCAGGAACAGCTTTACGGATTTTGGCGATAAACACATCACCAACCGCAAAGTTGTTATCCTCTTCATCTTTATGCAATTCAATAAGTTTTCCATCTTTTAATAAGGCAAAATCAACAAAATCTGAACTCGAACGAATAATTAATTCTTTATCCATGTTGTTAATTTAAATCCGTTGCAACATACATTACAACAGATGGATTATACTAAATTTTTTGACACAGGACTCCCGATAATTTATCGGGATAATTCCGGTAAATCTATCTAGACCACAATCAGCGGCCAAGCATAAATTTTATATCAAAGAACTTTACTTTAAAGCCGAAAAAGTAGTTTTACAACTACTTTTTCTTTTTGTGACGGTTAGCGCGTCTACGTTTTTTACGCTTATGCGTCGCTACCTTATGTCTTTTTCTTTTTTTACCACTTGGCATAAATCAAGTCTTTTTTTAGATTAATATTTCCTTTAATGTTGTTACTCTACTTCAACATTCATTTTTACACTTTCTACAAATACTTTTGCAGGCTTAAATGCTGGAATGTTGTGTGCTGGTATTTTGATAGTGGTATTTTTAGAAATGTTTCTACCTGTTTTTTCCGCTCTTGTTTTGATTATAAAGCTTCCGAAACCTCTTAGGTAAACATTATCTCCACCTTCTAAAGAGGTTTTCACTTCGTCCATAAACGTCTCAACGGTTGCTTGGACATCTCCTTTTTCCATTCCTAATCTCTCAGAAATTTTCGCTACTAGATCAGCTTTTGTCATTGTTATTAATTTTAGGGTTTATCTATTAATTATAAGGGACGCAAATATAGGCATTTTAATTTCAATATTTCAAGCCTAATTAATTAAAATTTAACGTTGTAAAGGTTTATTTTTGTTCAGTTTTACAAAAAAATATGAATTTCAGCAGAAGAATAATCGATTGGTATTCAAGGCATAAGCGTGACATGCCTTGGAGGAATACCAAAAACCCCTATTACATCTGGTTGTCGGAAATAATTTTACAACAGACCCAAATAACGCAAGGACAACCTTATTACGATGCTTTTGTTGACAAATATCCGACCGTTTTTGATCTTGCATACGCCCAAGAAAGCGAGGTTTTAAAACTTTGGCAAGGATTAGGCTATTATTCTAGGGCTCGAAATCTACATGCCTCTGCCAAATATATTGTCAATGATCTCCATGGTGTTTTTCCAACCACTTATAATGATCTTTTAGAGCTCAAAGGTGTTGGCGACTATACGGCTAGTGCCATTGCCTCCATTTGCTACAACGAACCTACAGCAGTGGTTGATGGCAATGTCTATAGAGTATTGTCACGTTACTTCGGAATTGATACCCCCATAAATTCAACAAAAGGCATTAAAGAATTTAAAACTCTCGCTACCTCTTTAATAGACCATCAAAATCCGTCAGACCACAACCAGGCCATTATGGAGTTTGGCGCAATTCAATGCAAACCACGAAACCCTCATTGCCATAACTGTCCCTTAAATGAAAGCTGTGTGGCCCTTCAAAAAAATATAATTGATCAACTTCCGGTCAAGTTGAAAAAAACAACAGTCAGCACCAAGCACTTCAATTATATTGTGATGCTCTCTACAGATAAAAAAACTGTTTTTCAAAAAAGAACAAACAAAGGCATTTGGCAAAATCTTTATCAGTTCCCTTTATTGGAAACCGATCAAAAACTCAAGATTTCCGAATTTAAAAAACACCCTTTTATAGTGAATCTTTTTGGGGAGACCACTTTTGAATTTAGTCTCTATAATAATAAGGACATTGTTCACAAACTTTCGCACCAACATCTGCATACCAAGTTTTGGATTGTAGAAATTGATCAACTTCCACAAAAAGGAATACCAATTGCCGATTTAAAAGGCTACCCTACGTCTATTTTGATTAGTAATTTTATTGATGAGTTTTTTGATGTTTAAGTTATGCGTTTTCTCACACAGGTCATACGAAGAAAAAACGAGCTGCACAGAGGCGGTTTTATTACCCAATACCATGTTGACCGTGAAAATCAATCCTACTAATTGATATCATTAAAAAATTGATAGCAAACAATATCCATGGCTATTGAATTATTATGTTCCCGTACTGAAGAATGGCATCAAAAGAATTATCAATCCAGCGTAACAAATTCAAACACCAATAAATATTTAGTCATATTTTTTCATTACTTTTAAGAAAATCAATGCAAATGGTTAGTTTTGCATTTAAATTATAAAATAACTATGTCAGGTACTTTGAATAAAGTCATGTTAATCGGACACTTGGGAGATGATGTGAAGATGCACTATTTTGACGATAAAAATTGTGTAGGGAGGTTTCCATTAGCCACCAACGAGACTTATACAAGTAAGCAAACCAATGAGCGCATTACCAATACGGAATGGCATAATATAGTTGTACGCAATAAAGCTGCTGAAATTTGCGAGAAATATTTGAGTAAAGGCGATAAAGTTTATATTGAAGGCCGAATCAAAACAAGAAAATGGACTGATGACAAAGGAATTGAACGTTATTCTACAGAAATCCAATGTACAGATTTTACGTTTTTAAGCACCAAAAATGAAAACCAAGAGAATCCTTCAAGCCAAGGACAATCTGCAACAAACCTAAATCCAACTGTTGCCGACCCTAAACAAGATGATGATGATTTACCCTTTTAAAAAATTCTAACTAATTTCTTTAGTATTGGACCCTGAACCCACGCAATTACTATTCCTTCAATATTCTGGTAACTTAGAGCTTATTATTGGTATCATTCTCATAGTTGCCCTACTAGTATGTTCTGCCCTTATCTCAGGTGCCGAAGTAGCCTTTTTCTCTTTGACCCGTTCAGATATTGATCAAGGCTTGGAGGAAAAATCGACGGCTTTCCAAATTATTTCAAGATTGTTGGAACGCCCAAAAAAACTATTGGCTACCATACTTGTGGCTAACAATTTCATCAATATCGCCATCGTTATTTTGTTTGCATCGGTGGGCAAGTACATTTTCCACCAAATTACCATTGGTTGGATTCGCTTCACTTTAGAAGTGGTTGTTGTGACTTTCTTGATTTTATTATTCGGAGAAATCATACCCAAGATTTATGCCAATAGGAACCGAATCAAGTTTGCGATGTTCATGGCACAACCCGTTAGATTCTTGGATGTCTTTTTTTCACCAATCAGTTTGCCAATGCGCTCAATTACTATTGGTATCCACAACAAGTTGGGAAAGCAAAAATCCAATCTCAGTGTAGATCAATTGTCCCAAGCTTTAGAACTCACCGGAGAGCATGAAACCACAAAGGAAGAACACAAAATCCTTCAAGGAATTGTCTCTTTTGGTAATACGGACACCAAACAAGTCATGCGGCCTCGTATTGATATTTTTGCCCTTAATGCCGATTTGAAATATTCTGAAATTATTCCGGAGATCATTAAAAATGGATATTCGAGAATTCCCATTTACAAAGAAACCATTGATAATGTCATCGGAATTTTATACGTAAAAGACCTCTTGCCTTATATTGACAGGAAACAGTTTGATTGGACAGCCTTATTGCGCGATCCGTTTTTTGTGCCTGAAAACAAAAAATTGGATGATTTGATGGCTGAATTCCAAGAGAAAAAAGTGCATTTGGCAGTGGTAGTCGATGAATATGGCGGAACTTCAGGCTTGGTTTCTTTGGAAGATGTTATTGAAGAAATTGTAGGTGATATCAGCGACGAATTTGATGACGACGATTTGACCTACAGTAAGATTGATGAATACAATTACTCGTTTGATGGCAAAACACCATTAAAGGATTTTTATAAGATTGTCAACCTAGAGGATGAATCCGATTTTGAAAACAACAAAGGTGAAGCAGAAACTATTGCTGGCTTTGTACTGGAAATATCAGGTATTTTCCCAAGGCGAAACAGCAAAATAAACTTTAAAAATTATGTTTTCACCATTGAGGCCTTAGATAAAAAGCGCATAAAACTCGTAAAATTCACCATTCTAAAATGATAAAATCTAAAATTTTTGTTTTTTCATTAGTCCTTTTATTCTGTTTTTCATGCGGAAATGATCCCGTACCGAAACCAAAAGGTTTTTTACGATTGGATTATCCACCAGCAGCATACGAGGAAATAAATGCTGATTTACCCTTCATTTTTGAAAAAAACACCTTAGCCAAAGGCATAAAAAAAGTTAAAATGGATCCTAACAACAGGTCTTTTGGTGTCAACATTGACTATCCGACTTTAAAGGGGACCATTTATCTGACTTATATCAAAGTGACAGAAGACAATCTTATACCCCTGATCAGGGATGCCCAGAACCTTACCCAGGAACATACGCTTAAGGCCGATGTCATTGAAGGTGATTTTTATGAAAATAAAGACCATAAGGTCTATGGGATGTTTTATGAGATTGGTGGCAATGCCGCATCGCAATCCCAATTTTATGTGACAGATAGTATCAATCATTTTTTGAATGGATCGCTATATTTTTATGCCAAACCTAATTATGACTCTATTCTACCTGCTGCCGACTATTTGAAAAAAGATATCAAGCACATCATGGAAACCTTAAGATGGAAATAAACAACTTCTACTTTTGTAAATTACAATAATCCTTATATTTGCTAAACTTTTCAACAGAACACATGAAACGAGCATGCTCAAAATACTAATACCCAACGAAACGATTAATGGCGAGCAGCATGTGACCTTTGAAAAACAATATGTATAAACACATGAAATACAAAAGAATCCTCCTCAAACTATCCGGCGAAGCATTAATGGGAGATCGTCAATACGGAATTGACCCGCAACGACTGGCTGAGTATGCCGAAGACATTAAGGCCATTACAGAACTAGGCGTAGAAGTAGCTATTGTTATTGGTGGAGGCAATATTTTCAGAGGCGTTGCAGGAGCGAGCCATGGCATGGATCGCGTACAAGGTGACCATATGGGAATGCTTGCGACGGTTATTAACGGATTGGCATTACAGAGTGCTCTGGAAGATGCTGGCATTCCGACGCGCCTACAGTCTGCAGTACATATCAATCAAGTAGCGGAGCCATTTATAAGACGACGTGCGATGCGTCATTTAGAAAAAGGCCGTGTAGTGATTTTTGGTGGCGGTACCGGAAACCCTTATTTTACAACAGATTCTGCAGCCGTTTTAAGAGCTATTGAAATAGAAGCCGATGTCATTTTAAAAGGCACCCGTGTAGATGGAATTTACAACACCGACCCAGAAAAAGATAGATCAGCTATAAAATTTGACCATATCACATTTGAAGACGTATTGCGTAAAGGGTTAAAAGTAATGGATACCACCGCTTTTACGCTGAGTCAAGAAAATGAATTGCCAATTATTGTATTTGATATGAACAAAAAAGGAAACCTCCTAAAAGTGGTTTCTGGAGAAAAAATTGGGACAAAAGTGAATTTATAAATCAAAAAAGCCATTTGGCCCATTTTTTGAAATGTTTTAAAAATTAAAATCTTTAAATGATGAACGACGATATCAATTTTATATTAGACAGCGCAAAAGAAGCGATGGAAAACGCCATTAAGCATCTTGAAAAGCAGTTTTCAAACATTAGAGCAGGCAAAGCAAGTCCGGCTATGTTAGGTAGTGTCATGGTCAATTATTATGGATCTCCAACCCCATTGACCCAAGTGGCGAATATAAATACGCCTGACGGTAGAACGATTTCCGTACAGCCATGGGAGAAAAAGATGCTCCAAGAAATTGAGAAAGGTATCCAAATCGCCAATCTGGGATTTAACCCAATGAACAATGGTGACCTTATCATCATCAATGTCCCTCCATTAACAGAAGAACGACGACGTGAATTGGCAAAACAAGCCAAGGCCGAAGCCGAAGATGCCAAAATAGGTGTGCGCAGTGCGCGAAAAGATGCCAATACTGAGATCAAAAAGTTGGAAGATCTCTCAGAAGACCTTCAAAAAAGCATAGAGACGGACATTCAACAATTAACCGACAAGTACGTTAAGAGAATTGATGATGCCCTAGAAATAAAAGAAAAGGAGATCATGACCGTATAAGTAAAAGCGACTCATTGGTCGCTTTTTTAGCTTTAAATCAATTATTAATCCATCGATATATGCAAAAATACTGTGTTTGCCTTTTTTTTATATGTTATATATGGTCTGCACAGTCACAAATTCTCGATAAAAAGGGAGACACACTTAGCATCATTCAACAAGATTCGATCAGAAAGAGTAAGTTTTTCAAGCAGATTGGAAATGGTTTCTTTCCTACTAATTACATCGATATTGATCTAAGATATTTAATCAAATTCAATCAATATGAAGGAATAAGGACAGGTCTGGGCGGAAGGACCAACGATCAACTTTCTGAAAAATACCGCTTAAATGGCTATGTCGTTTATGGATTTAAAGACCATAACTTCAAATACAGTATTGGTGGTGGCTTTAGAATATTCAAACGTACCGATACGTGGATTGATTTTTCCTACACTGACGATCTACAAGAAACCGGGAGTTCCGCTTTTTTAACAGACAAGCGTTTTTTTTCATTTTTTGAACCCCGATTGTTGAACATCAGCCTGTTTCATCACCATATTACCAAGAACATTTCTCTTGAGCACAAAATCACTCCTTATTTGTTGGCAGAAACCGAACTCTCAAGAAGCAACATCACCACCACTTACGATTACACTTTTTTTGTTGATAATACGGCTTTTAAGGAATTTCGCATGAGTATCGCCAAATTGTCGTTTCAATGGAACCCATTTAATACATTTGAACCCGTTGGCGAGAATGAGGTTGAGAAAGAAGGATTTCCGAACTTTAGTTTACAAATTTCGAAAAGTTTTAAAGATGTATTAGGCAGCAATTTCAATTTCTTCAAAGCCGATTTTAGAACCATATACAAACTGGATTTCAATCCTGAGGGCAGCTCTTTTACAGAAGCTACATTGACCGGTGGTGTAGCAAAGGGAAAAACGCCTTTGACACATTTATACCATACCTATCCCAACAATATCAATAAAGCCACCATCCTGAATCGGTTTTCTGTTGCAGGTATCAACAGTTTTGAAACCATGTATTTCAACGAATTTTTTTCCGATAGATTTGCAACTCTTCAACTCAAACACGCCTTGAAACCTTTTAATATTTCTAAACGAATGCAACCGCAAATGGTCATCATTTCACGTTTTGCCTTAGGAAATATGGATCATATAGAACGTCACCAGGACATTGATTTTGGAACTCTTAACAAAGGTTACTCTGAAGTTGGCCTTGAATTGAATAAAATCCTATTTGGTTTCGGGTTAAGTTTCGCCTACCGCTACGGTGCGTATCACCTGCCCAAATTAACAGATAATATTGCTGCCAAATTCACTTTTAATATTAGTCTTTAAACAAAAGTTTAATCTTTTGTTTTTTTACCTTTGTTGCAGCAATAAACACTATGTCCAAACTCTCTACAAAAAGTTTCTGGGAAGTTGTTGCGCGATTGATTTTGCGCAACAAAATTATCATCCTTATCGTCATCGTTTTAGCAACGCTTTTCCTGAGTACGCAATGGAAAAATATGCGCTTTACGTTTACGGAGGCCAATCTGCTACCTGATCATCATGACGTCAATATCACTTACAATCAGTTTCTGGAGATTTTTGGGGAAGAAGGCAATCTCATTGTACTCGGAGTTAAAGATTCCTCACTTTTTTCGGTAGAAAACCTTAACGCCTGGAATCGTCTTTCAGAAAGTTTCAAACATTATGACGAAGTTGAAACCGTTCTTTCAATAAAAGACTTACAAAAACTCGTTAAAAATACTGAAGAGCAAAAATTTGAATTGCAAGCTTTCATTAAAGACTCCCTATCATCGATAGCCGAGATTGATACGCTGCAAAAAGAGCTTTTTCAACAGTACCCCTTTTATGACAACTTTCTTTTCAATAAGGAAACACGTACCATTAGAACAGCCATTTATCTCAAAAAAGATATTGTAAACACCTCAGTACGGAAGGATTTCATTATTGACATTCTTCAAACCAATGTTGAAAAATTTGAAGCGAAATATGGGTTAGACGTCAGGATATCAGGCATGCCCTATATCCGAACCCTCAATTCGCAAAACATAGTGGATGAAATTGGTTTGTTCATTGGTGCAGCCCTTATTGTGACATCGTTCATTTTCTTTTTGTTTTTCAGATCAATAAGGGCCACCTTAATTGCATTGGTCGTTGTGTCATTTGGTGTGATGTGGACCTTTGGTATTATTGGACTTTTGGGCTATGAAATAACGGTCTTAACAGCCTTGATTCCACCCTTGATCATCGTCATCGGAATCCCAAATTGTATTTTCCTGATCAATAAATATCAACAGGAAGTCAAAGACCACGGCAATAAGATCAAATCCCTTCAACGGGTCATCACCAAGGTTGGAAATGCCACCTTAATGACCAATGCTACGACAGCTGTAGGTTTTTCCACTTTTATTTTAACAGAAAGTGCACTTTTAAAAGAATTTGGGGTTGTGGCATCCCTAAGTATTCTTGCCATTTTTCTGCTCTCAATTCTTATTATTCCCATTATTTATACCTTTTTACCTTTCCCAAAGGAACGCCATTTGGAACACCTTAACCGCCGTTGGACCAGTGGATTTGTTAATTGGATGGCGCGTATGGTCAAAGAACGTCGTATCACCATCTACATTACAGCGGTTAGCCTATTGACCTTAAGTTTGATTGGCATTTTCCAAATTAAAATTTCTGGCAGTCTCATTGAAGACATGCCCCAAAATACTGAATTCTTCAAGGACATTCGTTTTTTTGAAAGTGAATTTAACGGCATCATGCCTTTGGAAATCATGGTGGATACCAAACGAAAAAGAGGGGTCATGCGCTTGAGTACGCTCAAACGAATGAATGAATTGGAAGAGCGCATTAATGAAATACCTCAATTATCCCGGCCGATTTCTGTGGTAAGTTTAGTTAAATATTCCAAACAAGCGTACTACAATGGCAATCCGCAATACTACCAGTTGCCAACCAGCCAAGAAAACAGTTTCATCCTATCCTATTCCAAAAACTCAAATACAGAAGCCGATCTTTTAAAAAGCTTTGTGGACAGTACAGGTCGTTATGCGCAGATCACCACCTTTATGAAAGATATTGGCACGGATAAAATGGAACGGATAGAAGAAGACCTTCAAACGGAAATCAATAAACTCTTTCCGGCCGAAAATTATAACGTCATCATGACGGGCAAGGCCTTGGTATTCCAAAAAGGCACCAATTATTTAGTAAAGAATTTGGCCATCTCCCTATCGCTTGCCATTTTCCTGATTGCCTTATTTATGGCCTACCTATTCAGATCGTTCCGAATGATTGTCATTTCGCTCATTCCCAATCTTTTGCCCTTACTGATTACGGCAGGATTGATGGGCTATTTGGGTGTACCGTTAAAACCTTCTACAATTTTAGTATTTAGTATTGCTTTTGGGATTTCAGTAGATGATACCATTCATTTTTTGGCAAAATACCGTCAAGAATTACAAGCCAACAACTGGAAGATCAAAAAATCAGTTTATGGCGCATTACGAGAAACCGGGGTGAGTATGTTTTACACCTCCATCGTCCTATTCTTTGGGTTTTCAGTTTTTACACTTTCCAGCTTTGGTGGTACTGTCGCCTTGGGCGCTTTGGTATCTGCCACCTTACTGTTTGCCATGTTGTCCAATTTATTGTTGTTGCCATCCTTACTTTTATCTTTGGAAAGAAGTATTGCCAACAAGGAAACCTTGAAGCAGCCCAGCATTAATATTATTCCTGAGGAAGACGACACTGATGAAAACTCAAATTAAAAAATTTTAAATTCCAATAGTATGAGTTGGAATTTACAATTTCATCGTTTGGTACTTGAAACCTCATAGCCTTTTTTTATCTTTGCACTCTTAAATTTATAACAATGACATCTAAAACTGTTGCAGAACTATTAAAAGCCGATTTCAAATCGGAAGACGTTGACATTAAAGGCTGGGTAAGAACCTTTAGGGCCAATCGATTTATAGCTTTAAATGATGGTTCTTCCCTTCAAAATATACAATGTGTTGTGGACTTCGAAAACACTGACGAGAAAACCTTAAAACGCATTACCACGGGTGCCGCAGTCCACATTAAAGGCCAATTGACCGAAAGTCAGGGCAAGGGGCAATCGGTTGAAATACAAGTAGAAAAGATTGTTATTTTAGGCGATTCTGATCCGGAGACCTTCCCAATCCAACCTAAAAAACACTCCTTTGAATTTTTACGTGAAAACGCCCATTTACGTACCAGAACCAGTACGTTCAGTGCCGTGATGCGTTTGCGTTCTACTCTGTCTTTCGCCATCCATAAATACTTTAATGAGAACGGGTTTTATTATATGCACACGCCTATCATTACCGGAAGTGATGCTGAAGGTGCGGGTGAAATGTTTCGTGTCAGTGCATTGGATCCTAAAAACCCACCATTGACTGAAGATGGTGAAGTGGATTATAAAAAAGATTTTTTCGGCAAAGAAACCAATTTGACCGTTTCTGGACAACTAGAAGCCGAGGCTTATGCCATGTCATTAGGTAAGGTCTATACGTTTGGTCCAACTTTTAGGGCTGAAAACTCCAATACATCGCGCCATCTGGCAGAATTTTGGATGGTTGAACCCGAAGTTGCCTTTATGGATCTGGCAGGAAACATGGATTTGGCCGAAGATTTCCTGAAATCGGTTCTGAAATATGTTTTGGAACACAATCGTGAGGACTTAGAATTTTTAGAGCAACGACTGTTGGATGAAGAAAAAACTAAGCCTCAAGCCGACCGTTCAGAACTGAAACTGATTGACAAGCTGAAATTTGTAATTGAAAACAACTTTAAGCGGGTAAGTTATACCGAAGCCATCGACATTTTGAAGGATTCAAAACCGAATAAGAAGAAACAATTCAAATATACTATTGAAGAATGGGGTGCGGATCTTCAAAGTGAGCACGAGCGATTTTTAGTGGAAAAGCATTTTAAATGCCCGGTTATTTTATTTGATTATCCAGCCAACATCAAAGCATTTTATATGCGATTGAATGAAGATGGAAAAACCGTTCGCGCCATGGACATTTTGTTCCCAGGCATTGGTGAAATGGTTGGAGGTTCACAACGTGAAGAACGCTTGGAAGTCCTTAGAGAAAAAATGAAAGCCTTGGGTATAGATGAAGAAGAATTATGGTGGTATTTGGAATTACGCAAATACGGAACCGCTGTGCATTCAGGATTTGGACTTGGCTTTGAACGCTTGGTGATGTTTGTAACCGGAATGGGAAATATCCGGGATGTCATTCCTTTTCCAAGAACCCCACATAACGCCGATTTTTAGATAATAATCAAACTTAAGCCGCTTTTGACTTGAAACCCACCAGCGGTAAGGTCTGAAAACGTAAATTTTTCACAAAACAATCTCCATTTATTACTTATGTAGATTGTTTTTTCTATTTTTAATGTAAATCTTTTTAAATCCATGCTTAAGCAGTATTTACAGTTCAAATTGTCACAAAAGTTGTCGCCGCAACAGATTCAGCTAATGAAGCTGATCCAATTGCCTACGCAAGCATTTGAGCAACGATTAAAACAGGAAATGGAAGAAAACCCCGCCTTGGAGGCTGGAAAGGAATCGGATGAATTTGACAACCAACTGGATGAATTTGACAATACTCAGGACGACTATGAAGAGCATGAGCAAATTGGTGAAGACATCAATGTGGATGAATACCTGAGTGATGATGATGTTCCTGACTACAGGACCCAAGTCAGTAATTATAGTGCAGATGATGAGGATAGGGACATGCCTTTTGCTGCTGGAACATCGTTCAGCCAATATCTCACCAATCAACTCAACACCTTCAGATTGACGGATGATGAACGTGATATCGCTGAATTTTTGGTAGGCAGTGTTGATGAAAGTGGTTATATCCGACGATCCTTAGCTGACATTACTGACGATTTGGCCTTTACACAAAACGTGTTTACGGATGAAAAATCCATAGAAAAAGTACTTCATGTAGTCCATCAATTGGATCCTGCCGGTGTTGGAGCACGCAATCTTCAGGAATGTTTGAGCATCCAACTGCACCGAAAGGAAAAAAATCCGGATATAGAATTGGCTATTGAGATCATTGACAATGCTTTTGATCAGTTCACAAAGAAACATTATCAAAAATTAATTCAGAAATTTGATATTACCGAGCTTCAACTCAAAAACGCCATTGAGGAAATAGAGCGACTGAACCCAAAGCCAGGCGGCTCCTATTCAGGCAATAATCGTATTGTAGAACATGTTGTTCCGGATTTTGCAATTAAAATTGTGGATGGTGAGTTGGAACTTACCTTGAATGGCCGAAATGCACCAGAACTACATGTGTCTCGGGAGTACACCAATATGATGAAAGGCTATAAGGAGGCCAAGGACAAATCCAAATCGCAAAAAGATGCCGTTATGTTCATCAAACAAAAATTGGACGCCGCTAAATGGTTCATTGAAGCCATCAAGCAGCGTCAGCAGACGTTATTTGTGACGATGAGCGCCATAATGCACTATCAGAAGGATTATTTTTTAACTGGCGATGAGCGTAAGCTTAGGCCCATGATCTTAAAGGATATTGCGGAAGAAATTGGCATGGACGTTTCAACAGTGTCCCGTGTAGCAAACAGCAAATATGTAGATACACCTTATGGCACAAAATTGATCAAGGATTTCTTCTCTGAATCCATGATCAACGATCAGGGTGAGGAAGTCTCGACGCGCGAAATAAAAAAGATACTCGAAACCGTCATAGAAAATGAAGATAAACGCAAACCTCTTACTGATGAAAAGTTGGCTGCTATCTTATTGGAAAAAGGCTACCCCATAGCTCGACGTACAGTTGCTAAATACAGGGAACAATTAGATATTTCTGTGGCGCGATTACGAAAAGAATTATGATTCACTATCTTTTAAAAAGTATCTCCTATATTTTTCACCCTCTACTAATGCCCCTACTTGGGGTGATTTTTTATTTCTCAAAAACACCTCGTTTTATTCCTGAACCAGTAATGAAAGCGAAAGTATTTTCGATTACGATCTTAACGATCATTCTACCAATTCTTTTATATTTTTTACTAAAGACGATCAAAAAAGTAGAATCATTGGAATTAAAGACGAGCAAGGAACGCATTATACCATTGACTCTAAGCGCATTGATCATTTTCTTGATTTTAAAAAGAGTCTTGTCTTATGACGAGATACCGGAGTTATACTATTATTATTTAGGTATTCTCTTTTCCACATTAACTTGCCTTGTTTTGGCCATTTTAAAATTCAGGGCGAGTATTCATATGATTGGCAGTGCAGGCTTTTTCATGTTTGCGGTGGCATTGAGCATCCATTTTAAGATCAACATCAACGGTACTATCGCATTAATGTGTATTGTTATGGGTGGTATTGCAACCTCTCGATTGCACTTAAAAGCACATAATAATACAGAACTATTGATTGGTTTTTTTGTAGGATTGGTCCCTCAAATAGTATTGCTGAATTACTGGCTGTAGGCCAATGATTAAAGAATGTAAAACATCAAACCAATCTTAATGCTGTTCATGTCCACGGACTTTCCGTCCAATTGTGCCGAGTCCTTGAAAATAGAATTCAGTCCATAATACACATGGAAATTCCAAGTCGAATATCCCGCACTAAGGGTAAGTCCGTAATGAACTTTGTTGAAGTCATCAATATGACTAAGTTTTACATCGTCAATACTTCCTACAAATTTAGAGGAATCATATAGCAGATAACCCAATTTTACGCCCGTATATATACGCCAAAACTTATACTCCCTGGCTGTGGAGGTGCGCCACCGATATTGAATTGGAACTTCCACCAAATAAGTTGTAAACTTATTTCTTTTGATTGTAATCACACTCTCATTAATAACCTCATAGTTATAGCCACCATTCGGATTGGATGAAATTAACATGTTTTGATTATACGAGTTCACAGAAAGTCCTAAACCAATTCCGAAGGCTTTATTTCGACGTTCATTAATGGGCATGTCCTTGATGACCCCAAAATGTATCCCGCTAGAAAAACCACTCTGTTTGATATTATTAGGCTTTTTACCCAATAGATCATAGGTGATTGAAAAGTAGAATTGATCCTCTTTATACTTATGGTCCACAAAGGTGGTGTCTACAGGTTGCTGTGCAAACAAGATGGACGTCATACATGAGAACAGGATACTAAATAGGACAGTCTTCATACTACAAATATAATTGATAATGCCATGTCTTTAGATTTAGTTCACAAAAAAAGCATCCCAATTTATCAGGATGCTTTATAGACTATTTAACTAATAAACTCGTTTACCTATTTTCGGATATATCACCTTTTTTGGTAGTATAGTTTATTTTTAATGCATTTTCTTTTCTTAGTTCCCGTTTAACGTCACTTACCAGGCCCATATTGGCATTTTCATCCACCTTTAGGGCAACGGTCAAAAACGGAACCAGCTCTTCTCTTTTTGAAGCTCTTTCGGCTGCTATAAACGACTTGATATCAACCAAATCAGCAAATTTGTCATTTAACTGAATTCTCGATTCTTTTCCATATTGTCCTTGAAAAGCTTCTTGTGGTTTTCCAATATAGATATACATTATCAAGTCCTTTTTATCGAGTTTTTCGACTTGGTCAGCATAGGGCAATTTATTTTCAATCTTCAATGTCGTCTCACGCATTGTAGTTGCCACCATAAAAAAGAATAATAGCATAAATACAATGTCAGGTAATGACGCTGTCGATATTGCCGGTAAATCTCCTGACTTCTTTTTATTAAATTTGGCCATTATTGATGTTTTTCTAAATTATTATTGAACTTCTGACAATTTTTGAGGATATTCAATTTTAATCCTTTCGATTCTCTCTTTCAAAGTTTCTTTATTCCCTACCCAATTGACATCGTTATAGTTGGCCTCCATTTCCTTTAAAGTTTTCCCATAAAGTTCCATGGCCCTTCTATCTCTCAGTTGATTATAAGCCGCAACCAATTCATTCTGAACAGAAATGTACATCCCATACTTGGTTTCTCTCTCATTTTTCAATGAAATTATCGCCTTGTCCGGATTATCAGATGAATTAGGATCCTTCTTTCCTTTACAATAAGAACATGCATCTTCACCTGTACCGCCACCATTATCCAAAAATTCAACAGCTGCTTTTCTTAAATCTTTAAGTTCCATTAACTCATCTTCAACCATAAGCTGGTTTCTTCCGTTAATAAGCACCGTAAAGATATTCCTCTGCCTAATAATAGGTGGTTCCACTTTCTCATCATCAATTGGAGGTAGCCTTCTGTTTAAACCTGTATCCGTTTCAATGGTTGTTGTCACCAAGAAAAAGATAAGAAGTAAGAATGCAATATCAGCCATGGATCCTGCATTAACTTCGGGTGCTGATCTTTTTGCCATAATTACTTAGATATTTTTTTGATTCCTGACATTAGCATTGCTACTGCGGCAGCAACAATTAGAATGTAAAATGCTACTAGGCCTGCACCAACCATGTGTGCCTCACCCTCGGTAGCTGCAACTCCATTATAGAAATATTTTCCAGCATCAGAACCACTAGACAGTACGTACGATATTATCAACACTCCTGCAAAGGATCCTACTCCAATTAACGTACTTTTCAAAGTTCTTGTATTTGTGAACAAGTTTTGCAATACGAAAATCAGAACAAGAATAATGGTCAATGCAAAAATAATGTAAGTTACATAAATCATCGGATCGAGGATGGCACTGTCGCCATCTGTAGCCGCAGACTGAATTGCCGTATCACCTTTTGAGAGAATAGTCACTAAAAAGATAATCCCTGCAAGACCCAAAAGTGCCGCTACTATTTTTAATATTTTGTGTAAATTCATAATTTTCTTTTATTGTGCAATTTATCTTTTGTATCTCACGAGCATATCCATCAAAGTGATAGATGCATCTTCCATATCATTTACAATACTATCTATTTTAGCAATGATATAGTTGTAAAACACTTGAAGAATAATAGCTACGATAAGACCAAATACCGTGGTTAAAAGTGCGACCTTAATACCACCTGCAACAAGTGAAGGCTGCATATCTCCCGCTGCCTCAATCTTATCAAAGGCTTGAATCATACCAATTACCGTACCCATGAAACCGAGCATTGGTGCCAATGCGATGAACAATGAAATCCAAGATACGTTTTTCTCCAACTGCCCCATTTGTACACCACCGTAAGCGATAACCGCCTTTTCTGCAGCATCCAAATCTTCATCTGCCCTATCCAATCCTTGGTAATAAATAGAAGCAACAGGTCCTTTTGTATTTCTACAAACTTCTTTTGCAGCTTCGATACCACCTGATTGTAAGGCATCTTCTACATTTTGTACTAATTTTTTAGTATTGGTGGTTGATAAATTTAAATAGATAATTCTTTCAATGGCAATTGCAAGTCCTAAAATCAAACAAAGCAATACAATACCCATAAAGCCCGGGCCACCTTCAATAAAACGTTTCTTTAATTCTTGATGAAACCCAAGTGATTCTTCTCCAGCTGCTGCCGTAGTATCATCTTCTTGAGTTACAGTTGCAACAGTTGTAGTTGCCATTGACGCTGTAGCCGCATAGTTATTTGCACTTACAGTTCCGAAAGCCATGATTCCTGCAATGGCTAGGGTAGAAAATAGTCTTTTCATTGTTCTGATCTTAATTTTATTAGTTAAAGTGTTAAAGATATAAAAAAATTGCAATTAAAAAATAAAAATACGGGAGAGTATCTCAGATTTAATATTGTTGTTAATCCTTAATCTTACCCATGGATTGCAAAATTAATTTCAATCGAAAGATTTGGCTTTACCCAAATAGAACGCTTATCCATCAAAATTAAATTGCAGAGAGGAAGGGATTCGAACCCTCGACACCCTTTTGAGGTGTACACACTTTCCAGGCGTGCGCCTTCGACCACTCGGCCACCTCTCTAAAATTTAAAGCTCAATTGCTCTGCCAAATAACGAAAAAAAATATTGGCGTAAAAAATTTTATTCGTTAATTTTAAAACATTTCCCCTCTTAAGGAGGTTTCAAAGATGGTTTTGAACGTTTTAGCTGAAATTTTCTCTCCCAACATATACATCAATTTGGTCACCGCAGCCTCTGTTGTGATGTCTTTTCCTGAAATAACACCTATATTCTTGAGTTGTGAACTGGTTTCATACTGCCCCATAATGACACTTCCACCCGAACATTGGGTCACATTTATAACTGGAATGCCCTTTTTTATCGTTTGCCTTATAAGATCGATAAACCAATTTTCTGTAGTGGTATTTCCTGCACCATAGGTTTCCAAAATAATTCCCTTTATATATGGAGAGGAAAACATGCACTCCAAAACCTGTTTTGAAATTCCAGGAAACAACTTAATTAATGCAATATTATTTTCAAGTTTTTTATGAACCTTGAATTTTTTACGGGCATTTGGTTTAAAAAGATGCTCCCTTGACACTTTTAAATGTACCCCAGATTCGGCTAGGTCAGGATAATTTAAGGACTCAAAGGCTTCAAAATGTTCTGCATTGATCTTAGTCGTTCTATTGCCCCGATATAATTTATATTCAAAATATAATCCCACTTCCTTGATAACGGGTTTGCCATGTTGCCGCAAAGAAGCCATTTGTATTGACGTGATCAGGTTTTCCTTGGCATCTGTACGCAAATCGCCAATGGGCAATTGAGATCCGGTGAAAATGACGGGTTTTGCTAAATTTTCTAACATAAAACTCAATGCAGAAGCAGTATAACTCATCGTATCACTTCCGTGCAATACCACAAAACCATCAAATGACTCATAATTGAGCTCAATAATTTCAGCGATTTGAACCCAATATTCCGGATTCATATTAGAGGAGTCAATGGGCACTTCGAAAGAAATAGTCCTGATTTGACAATCCAGCAGCTTCAATTCTGGTATTTGTTTGAGCAGATTACTAAAGTCGAAAGCTTTTAAGGCACCTGTATCAGCATCTTTGATCATACCAATGGTTCCTCCTGTATATATTAATAAAATATTGGGTTTTTGGATGGACATAGTTAGACTTTAAATATGGCTTTAGAATTTTCAGTTGTAATTTCGGCAATCTTTTCCTGAGATAGTCCGTAGAGTTCAGATAGTTTTTCGAGTACCTTAATAATGTAGGCACTTTCATTGCGCTTTCCCCTATACGGGGCTGGCGCTAAATAGGGCGAATCTGTTTCTAAAACTATATGTTTCAAATCAATTTGATTCAAAAACTTATCGACTCCTCCATTTTTAAAAGTGACCACCCCTCCAATACCTAACTTCATATTAAAGGAGATAGCACGTTTGGCCTGTTCCAAAGTACCCGTAAAGCAATGAAAGATACCAAATAGATCGTCAGATTTTTCAGTTTCCAAAACCTCAAAGATTTCATCAAAAGCATCCCTGCAATGGATCACTATCGGCAATTGATACTGTTTTGCAAGGCGTATTTGATGTTTGAAAGCCTCAACCTGGATGTTTAAGGTGCTTTTGTCCCAATACAAATCAATGCCTATTTCTCCAATGGCAATAAACTTTCTTTGGGAAAGCTGATCTTCAACGTGCCTCAATTCGGTTTTATAATTTTCCTTAACTGACGTGGGATGTAAACCCGTCATCAAATGAACGTAATCTGGGAAATCAGCTTCCAGCTGAAGCATGGCTTTTGTATAAGAGGAATCGATGGCAGGAATAAAAAAACGCGTCACGTTGGCATTTATGGCACGTTCCATTATAGCTTTTCGGTCTTCGTCAAAAGCATCGCTATATAAATGAGTGTGGGTATCTGTAACAATCATGTTGCAAAAGTATAAGTTCTTTTGCAATTAATAATAATTAACAACCACCGTGTTTAAAGATGAAGCTCCAAAATTACAATTTTGTTATTCCAATTTTTTTAACAGTTTCTGTGCACTTTCAAAATCTTCTGCATCTTCAGGAATGGATCCTAAAACTGATATACTTTCCGAAATTTTCTTTTGCTTCAATTTGCTCAATGCCAAATACCATTTCGCCTTATTATTATAGACTGATGGCGACTGAATTATAGTTTGATATAGTACATCAGCTTCTTCATACTTGTTTAATTCCACCAAGGAAACTGCTTTATAAAGTTGTAGTTCCAGATTATCTTGATCCTTATGAAGCAATTGGCTCAAATACTTTTCAGCATCCTTATAATCCTTGTTGTTGAATGCCTTTTCTGCTTTGTTTTGCAAATCATTCTCACTGCCCCTAACTGTCAAACTAATCGTGCCATAATTAGCAAAGTCGTCATAGGTTGGGCTTGAGAACTGCTGTGCAATCACCACTCCAATAAGCAAGATTACTCCGGCAGCAACAGAATAGTACCAGGGGTTTATACGTCGCAGCTTAGTTTTATCTGTAGCCTCCTTTTTAAAATAGTCAGAAGAAATCTGCTCTAAATTCTCCTTAAAGCGTTGTGTCTTTTCTTCGTTTTTGAACTTGTGTTCTAAAAAAGCCTCGGCCTGCCGGTAATTGTTAAAAGCCAAATTAAAATCAGCATCAGACTCAAGTCGATTTTCGAATGCTTGAATGCTTTCAGGATCTAAGCTGCCTGAAAGATAGGCATCAAATAATATATAATCTTCTTCTTGCATGGTTAGGGTTTTAGGTGTTGATATTTTGGGGACGCCTGGACCAATTTGGTGAGCTGACCTATGCAAAGCGATTTCTTTTTTCTTGCATAAGCGTATGTCACTCCAATACTTTCGGCAACTTCTTCCATTGATTTGATTTTAAAAGTTGCTTTGAGCAGATCTTTACAAGCCTGCCCTAGTTTTTGAAACATGTCTTCAAACAGCTCATGTTGCCGTTCATGTAATGTAGTTTCAAAAGCAAGCGCAACAGCGTCGTCACCATCAGATAACAATTCCTCGTTAATTGTTACCCCTTTTGTATCACTTTTCTTTAAATAATTTAACCACCTCCGTTTACAGAGCAAGAAAAAATAGGCATCAAACGGACAGGTTAACTGTAATTTTTTTTCATGAGCCTGATTATATATGGTCATGATTGTTTCTTGAATCACATCTTTTGCCTTGTCTTCATCACCACTATTCTGCTTGATATAGTTGACAACCTTGGGTGCAAATTTTTCATAAATAGATTGAATCACAAAACTGTTGTTTTGCTTTAATCCCTCAATATATTTTTGGTCTTCGTGAATTCTTTTTTGGCTCATCAACCCTCGTATTTTCTACTAAAGTAAAAAAAGTTTCAAATATAGGGGTAACAATTCTCAAAGGGTTTTGATATAAGGTTGAATCAGCAAATAAAACGGTGCTGAAGAACAAAAAAATTAATCCAAAAAATACCTTATCATGAAAAATTCACTATTAATTATCGCAACAGCCCTCCTATCATTTTCACAAATGAATGCTTTAAATGGTCACACAGATCTTAACAGATTTGACAATGATCCTAAGATGACAGTAGACCATCTTATTCAAATCTACGAATGGAACGTAAAAACCAATCGCACTTACTATTCTGGAACCTCATCCAGTGCATCACATGCCAACAAGATGATTGCTCTGGTTAGCACAGGAGAAGTTATTCTTGAAAAAACAATTCAAAGTTATTATATACTCGAATCAGATTATCATCAGAATGCCAAGAGAATATACTTATGGGAGGTTACCAGTGCACTTGGTCATGCCCGAGGATATTCGACTTCAGAAAATGCTGCACGCAGAATGATTGGCCTTGTTGCAGCCGGCGATATCATCACTTCCAAAATCATAAAAAGTGGTCTTACAGAATAAAAGTTAAAAAACAGGGTAACAAAACTGTTGCCCTGTTGATATAAAGTTGAATACTATTTAAAACCCAATAATTATGAAACATTTAAAAACAATTTTCGGAAAATTAAGCTTGATTGCCCTTGTATTAACGACATTAGTATTGCTAATGTTGACCTTGACAAGCTGCAGTTTAAATGACAGTGATTACTCTGCCCTTATAACCCCTCCCTCAGCACAACAGTTTGCAGGCATCAGAGCCCAGAGTTTAGAAAACATTACGCAGCACTTTGAATTTGATGCTGATGATGGTTTCATCACATTGACCACAGACAATGGCGTAGATATATACATAGATGCCAATTGTCTTTCTAAAAACGGTAACGCAGTGACCGGAACTGTAGACTTGGAATATGTTGAAATCTTTAAAAAAGGTAATATGATCACCACCAACAAACCTACAATGGGTATTATGGCCAACGGAGACAAAGCCATGCTTGTGACAGGGGGTGAATTCTATTTTGAAGCTAGTCAAGATGGCGTTGCACTAGAAACCAATTGTCCAATGAGAATTAAAGTCCCTACAAGCCTAACTGGCGGTGACGATCCAGAAATGATCATGTGGCAAGGTATTATTGACGAAAACGGCGACTTGGCTTGGGAAGAAGAAACGGATATAGAAGGAGAAGCTGGTGTCTTTCTCAAAGGAGAAAATTACTATGCCTTTGTACAAAATTTCGGATGGACCAATATTGATCGTTTTTTCAGTGATCCTCGTCCAAAAACCACCATTAAAGTACAGCCACCAATTGGCTACACCTATGAAAACAGTGCGGTATACTTATCCTATGATGGTGAGGACTCAGGCTTGGCTACATTGGACACTTTTGATAACGGATTGTTCAGTGAGCATTATGGACAAATTCCAATCGGATTGGAATGTCATATAGTTTTTGTCACCGAAGATAACGGTCAATGGCGATATGCAATAAAAGCTGTGACAATTGCCGATAACCAGGTCACCTCCTTCATCATTGAAGAATCTACAATAGCTACAGAAGCTGAACTCATATCAATAGTTAATAATTTGCCTTAATTTAACCTGCAGAAAGGCGATGGTTGTCATGACCATCGCTTTTTGTATTTTAGCAGTAAATCAATGCTTTTTTATATGAGAACATTTATTTCTGTCCTTTGTTTTTGCTGTTGTTGTCAATGGCTTTTCGCACAAAAAGAAAATTCGAAAGACACCCTCTCCCGTATTGCCACCATAAAGCATGAGGTCAAAGGCAATGCCATTCAATTCACTCCAGAAACCCCAACATTAGAACAAATAGCAGGCGCACCAAAAGCATTTTACTCCTATTTCTGGGAGTTTGGGGACGGTCATTATAGCAAAGAGGAAAACCCAAAACACATTTATAAATCTGCAGCCGATTACGACGTCAAGCTTTGGGCAACCAACAATTATGATACCGGTAAGCCACCCACCACACGTCCCAAAAAGATTAGTGTCACCAACCCGGATCCTTCGTATAAGGATGAAGCGTCCATGACCGAAGATTTAATGCTGATACGTAATAGAGAACCCATGCCGGAACAAGAGATTGTCGTGGTGCTGAGTTATAAAAACTATTTAAACTACACGGCCAACGGAAAACTTTATTTATTCTATAACGAACAAAAGTATAAAGCCGACAATTTTGAGGTAGCCGATATAAGAATGTATCACAATGAAAAACGAGTGCAGGAAACCGATTTTGTCTATACCAATACCGTTGATGATTCCGATAGATATTTTCTCGCTTCCGCAGATGGGCGGCAGCTGCATTTAAAAGGACAGCTCCAGGATACAACCATTAAGACCAACCTACAATTTACTTTAAAAGACGCCAGGGAGCGATACAGAGATTGGGAGGCATTGGAGTTTCAGAATATGAAATCCAATGAGGAGCGGAATCTGTTTTTTACTTTAAAAACGCCTCCTGAAATGCTAAAAGACACGAGTGCCATTATTTCAATACGTGGTGTTTATGTACCCGATGCCACTTATGACAATCATAAAGTGAAGGATATGGAAATGGAAATTGTTACCTCACATGACCCCAATAAGATGTCAAGCAATGGCACTTTTATGAACTACCGCACGGTTCGTTTTAAGACTTTAAAATATAAGATCAAATTTCAAAATAACGGCGAAGGTCCGGCAAGGACAATCCGATTGGAAACGGATATTCCAGATATGTTGGACAAACAGTCCATTGTGGTTACAGATATGTATCCTAAATGCGAAATCTGTCCAGATTATGAAGTGCGCTATAGTTGTCTGGATACCGCCTTCACCGATAAGAAAGCCATTTTTACCTTTAAAAATATCTACCTCCCTGGTAGTGAACAAAAAAATGTCAAAGATTACGACTCCACCAAAGGATTTGTAAAATATAACATCAAGTTTGCCAAGGATTTCCACAAGAAAAGCACTAAAAGTCAAACGGCCATCTATTTTGACAAAAACGACCCCATCATCACCAATTATTCCACAACACGTTTCATTCCTGGACTTTCCATAGGTGCGAAAGTTGGGTACAACTCCTACTCAGATTTAAAAAACTCCGAAAGTTACTTTTTCGGTGCTACACTTTCTCCTTATAAATCGTATCGCTGGTATTGGCAACTTGAACTGTTGAACAGTTTTCATGAGTATGATGCCAAAACAAGTGTTGTTGATGAGATAATCGATATAGATCAGCGAAGGGCATTGCAACGTACCACCACCAACTCACATTTTCAAAACGTCGACTGGGAAATCCCTGTTATGGCACGTTATAATATCAATAACTATATAGGTGTTGGCGCTGGATTACAGGCGATGTTTTCATTAAACGAAAAGCAGGATCAGGAAGTTTTGATTGAGCAATTTGAAGGCACTACCGATGACTACGTTATGAGCAGTGAAATCACAAAACGTAATGAAAGCAATGCATTTAACAATTTCAGAACTGGGCTTTTATTGGATATTACAGCTGGTTTCGCTCGAATTGGCCCAAGCCTTGGAGCGAGATATGTGCTAAGTTTTAAGGATGACTTCAATTATCTGCAACTTTACGCGATTTGGAAATTTTAACTCTGGCTATGAGCAAAGTCAAACAACGAATGGCAGTTTAGGATGCTTCATTTTAAAAAAACATATTCACAGAGATGAAAAGGATCTGCTTGATTGTCTTTTTTATTAGCGGATTTACCTTTTCCCAAAATCTCGAGGAACAGATCTATAATGCCACCGAGTCATTCATTGCCAACAAAAACGAACAATCGTACCAATACCTCGTTCAGCAGGAAATTGATTTCAAAGGCAAAGCAAAAAGCAAGGACGAACAGCTTGCACTCGTATTTTTACAATGCAATAAAGCATTCTATCTCAAAGATTCAAATCGGTTGAAACCAGCTATCTCCACCTACGAAGAGGCATGGAAACGCTATATTGACCATCAACTGTCTACTATTTCCGATTATGACATCATCGAATATTGCTTAAAGCCATTAGGCAATTTATACACGAAAACCAACAATTATACGAACGCTGAAAACACTATTCAACAATACATCGCTTTAGCCGAAAAAAGTAAAAACAGAGACCAATACATTGCTGGGATGATCAATCTATCGGCTTTATACCAAACGCGAGGGATGCATGCATCAGTGTTGGAATTGGTGGCAAGGGCAGAGCGCTTTTCGGGAATCAGCAACGCACAAAAAGAAAAACTGAACAGTCTAAAAGCGTTCAGTTCATTATCATTAAAAAGCACCAATGACAAAGATTTGGCCATACAACAGGCGATGCCAACTATTGAAACGCCATTCGAAAAATATAGATTGGATTATCAAGAGGCCCTTAAAAACAAGGATTATGTTAAGGCATTGGAACAATTCAAACTGTCAAAACAATTTCAGAAGGAGGAGGTGCTCACCATTAGGGAATTGGCAAAACGACATGTGGAGGAAGCCCAATTGTATTATCTTCTTAATGAGTTTGAAATAGCAGATTCCTTTCTGGAAAACGCTATAAAATTGCTACTCCCCAATGATGAAGATCAAAGAATTCCAGAAAAATCAAATCTCTACGCTGAAAACACATTTATAGATATTTTTGATCTTAAGGCGCGATTGCAAACCCAATCAGAAAACGCCTTAGAATATTATGATCTTAGTTTTTATGTTGCAAAAATGCTTGCTTCGAATCTGACTTCGCAAGAATCAAAGCTCGCCAATGTAATTGGCAATCGAAAGCGCAGCGAATGGTGTATTGATTTGCTATTTAATGATTATAAAAAGCATCCAAATCCTGAAATTTTTAAACGTGCCTTAAACTATGCAGAAAAGGATAAAGCGGCTGTTCTACAAGATGTTTTTCAGAAAAAATCGCTGTTGTCGCAACATCCCAATGACAGTCTATTGCTTCAGGAGCAAGACCTTTTAAAAAAACAGGAGCATCTCACCGATGTGCTGATCAAAACACAGTTGGGTTATCAATTACCACATCATGATAACTTAAACAAGCAATTACTGGAAGTCAGCATTAGCTTGAAATCTGTTTCTGAGGCCATTGATGATAAATATGGTGTCAGACAAAACAAGACCATAGATTTCGTGAAGTTAGAAAACCAATTGAACCTTGATCAAGCAGCACTCGTCGTCTATTTTTACGGCAACAATGCCTTATACCAATTCGAAGTTTCGTCGGGTCAGAAAAAATTTTCAAAAATTGAACTGGATGCTGCCGTCAAAGAAGATATTACTGGTTTTATTCACTTATTTGATAATGCATCGGTTATTAACAATAACGTCAATAGCTTTACTTTACAGGCCTTTAAACTTTATAAAGCCTTAGGCCTTGATCAGATATCTGATCATCCCAATCTTATCATCATTCCTGATGGATTGTTACATTTTATTCCTTTCGAGGCTTTGCTCACAGAATCAACAGAGACTACCAACTTCTCAAAGATGCCGTTTCTAGTCACTTTAAAAAATGTAGTTTACAATTCCAACGTCAATTTTTATCTACAGGAACAAAAGAAGGCGACCAATCATCAGATTCTTGGCATTTTTCCTGTTTTTGAAAACAGTAATCAAGTCCTTACTTATTCCGTTGATGAAGCGCATGCCATCAAAAAGTTATCAAAAGCCATGGTTCTTATGCACGATGATGCTAATAAGGCCGAATTTAAAAAAATGGCTGCCCAGTACAATATCCTGCACTTATCAACACATGCCACGGGAGGCGATTTTATAAACCCCGCAAACATTGCATTTTATGATCAGCCCATGTCGGTCAACGAATTGTATAGCATGGATATTGAACCCGAACTTGTGGTTTTAAGTGCCTGCGAAACCGGAATTGGAAGACTGCAAAAGGGCGAAGGCGCCATGAGCATCGCCCGGGGATTTCAATACGCTGGTGCCAAAAACTTATTATTTTCACTGTGGCAAATCAATGATGCCTCTACAGCAACATTAATGTCTTTGTTTTATAACTCTTATGACAAAACCAAATCAGCCCATCTCGCCAATAGACAATCAAAGCTCGATTATTTACAAAATGATTCCGTTAGCACTACAAAAAAATCACCATATTACTGGAGCGCCTTTGTCTATTATGGCAAGATTGAAAGCCAAGAAACACATGGAAACATCATTTATTATTTCATTGGGATATTGGCACTATTAATTGTCCTATTTTTATGGTTTAGAAAACGAAAAACAACAATTTAGATGATGGATAGTAAGGACATGTCACTTCAAGACTTTCTTTTAGAAAAAGGATATATTAAAGTCAAGTTGAAATTGACCAAAACAAACCATTTTGAAATCAAAGCAACCTTAAACGGCGTTAAAGGTCTGTTTATTTTAGATACTGGCGCCTCCAATTCCTGTGTAGGCTTTGAGGCCATTGAAACCTTCAAATTAACGGCGAAAGACTCTGAAATTAAGGCGGCAGGTGCCGGTGCCACAGACATGTTAACCCAGGTTTCCAAAAAAAACAAACTTAAAATAGGGAAATGGAAAAAGGACAAAGTGGCTCTGGTACTATTTAATTTGACCCATGTAAATACGGCGCTCCTAAACTATAATTCAAAACCAGTAGATGGCATTATAGGGGCCGATATTTTGAAGAAAGCCAAGGCCATTATTGATTATGACAAACGCTATGTGTATTTGAAATTGTAATAATATTCCTTCTTTTTCAAAATATATTAGCTATCTTTAAATCCCTAAGATTTTATTAATAGCACATGGCAGCCTCTATCATTATAGCAGACGATCACCCTCTTGTCTTAAAGGGTCTTACCGATTTTTTAAAGGAAAAAGAGTATAATCTAATTGGAAGTGCCGCTGACGGCAAGGAAGCTTTTGATTTGATTAAATCAAAGCAACCGGAAATTGCCATTTTAGATATACAGATGCCATTTTTAACCGGTTTGGAAATCGCAGAAAAATGTAAGGAACTCAGTCTCCCGACCAAAATCATATTGATTACATTTGAAAAGGATGAAACCATATATAACCAGGCAAAAACCTTAGAAATATATGGATATGTGCTTAAAGAATTTGCACTCGTGGAGATTGAAAATTGTATTTCCGCTGTATTAAATGGAAAATCCTATTTTAGTCCTGAACTGATCGAGTTTTTAGAAATAGTTGAGCCTCCAAAAGAGTTGCAAGTACTTACCCCAACCGAAATTGAGGTATTGAGGCTTATTGCCTTAAATAAAACTGCCAAAGAAATCGGCAGTATTCTTTTTATCTCCAGCAGAACCGTTGAAAAACACAAGAGCCATATCATTAGAAAATTAGATTTAGAATCAAAAGCGGGCAGTTTAGCACTATTTGCTAAAGAAAATGAAGAATTTCTAGCTAAAAATACGTAGAACTACGTATTGTTTGGCATCTAAAAAATTGCCACCTTTACAGTGCTATTAATCAATTTTCTTTAGGGAATCAAAAAGCTCTGGTTGATTACTGGTCCAGAGCTTTTTTATAAAACCCAAATGATGCGTAAAACACCTGTCGTTTTCCGATCCTTTTTTTGCTCCTACTTTAAAAAGCACACCTACTATTATCTTTTTCTGCAAATAGCATCCTGACCTTTATAATCTACTTAGCGATTTAAGAGTTCTAAAAAGGTCTTGCTTTCATCAATCACACGCTTAATTTAAAGAAAAAAGCGAAAATCACGCTAAATATACGTAGAACTACGTATTGTTTGGTGTTCTATTATTGTCGAAATTTACATTGCTATTAATTCTTAGGGGAATTATACATAAGGCTCTGGATCTTTATTGGTTCAGGGCTTTATTTCTTTTTACCGAATTTCAATGAAAAATACGTAGAACTACGTATTGTTTGGCATCCTATTAATGGTGACATTTACAGTATAATTAGTTTGTTGATTTCTGTAGAGATATGCCCTCTATTCCAATTAATTTGACAGAAGCAGCCAAAAACACAATAAACTTATGAAAATCATGGAAGATAATTTCAAAAGTGGTAATCGCCTACTAATCATAGGACTAATAATGAGTGCTATATTGATTATAGCCGCAAATATTCTTGTTAATTTCTTTTAGTTGTTAGTTAGTCAAAAAAAGAGGTCGTCTAAAAAGTAATTTTTAGACGATTTTCTTTTTGGTTAAGTTTAACTTTGTATGATAGTTTAATATACTAGGTTAAAATAGCGTCAATAAAAAATTGAAAAAGTTGGCTTATATGGT
>NZ_BJKB01000026.1:0-3644 GCF_010725055.1 Gelidibacter japonicus
CCCTTGCGACTTACTAATGCTTCCAGACGTTACTCCAGCGCATAAGGGACTTGCACCCTCTAAATTAATACCTTACTTTGCAGTAAGGTAAAGATGCCCATACTGGGCACACACATTGTGTATAAGCAATAGCGGGTGAAGTGGTAAATCGAAGGTCTTTGCCTTTAATAAACTTTGTGCTAAACTGAAAGGTTTGTACTTTTAAATCCGCTACTGCTCATACACTTGACCGTTACCCACCATTTAAAAAAAACATTGTGACAAACATTCCAATTTCTAAAACTGACCCATTTACGAAAGAATACGAATTAGAGTGGAAATCGGTTGGTGGAAATGAATTTTATGAAAAGGTTTTGAATGGTTCCATAAATATGGTTTCGAGCAAACCTGATATAAACCGACTTTTTCTTACGGTCAATCATTTAGGCGGAAAAGATTATCTGATTTTAAGACATCCAAGTAAAGACTATATGTTGGATGCGGGCGATAAGTTTTATTTGCTTTTTGATAATAACGAAGTATTGGAATTTGAAATTGAGAAAAAATCTTTTCATTTATATAATAGCCTAAATGATACTTACAAGCAAGTTTATGAAAATCGTATTTTGCTATTTAAAGAAGATTTAGAAATATTGGCGCGGACTGAAATTAAAGACTGGAGGATTTTGGTTTCTGGCAATAGGAAAATTGAAGGAATGCGTCATTTTGGTACAAACCATAATTATCAAAGCGAGCTAAAGTTAAAATCAGCGTTGCGAAATTTATTTTACGATTATAATGAGATTTTGAAAGGAATAGATAGCTATCAACCAATTTCAAAATTGGATTACAAAGAAGAATTTAATCCGGAAGAAAGTTGTCATCTTTATCTAATGAAAGATTTGGCAAATGGATATTATAAAATTGGTATCTCAAATAATCCTACTTACAGAGAGAAAACATTGCAGAGCGAAAAACCAACAATCGAGCTCATTAAATCAAAGCTGTTTTCAAATCGAAAAGTGGCTGTTGCTTTTGAAAGTTCTTTGCACAAAACTTATGAAAATAAAAGGTTACGTGGCGAATGGTTTGAATTGAGCGAAAGAGATATAAAAGAAATTAAAGAAATAATGGGCTAAAAAACGGTGGGTAACAATGTGTATAAGCAATGGCTTGTCCTCGCCTACTTGGAAAATCCTGCGGAATTTCCACAGGCTCGGTCAATTTTTGTTATTTTAGGTGCTTGCCGCCGCAACTATTACACGTAAACGTCGACCACAATATTGAAAAAGACATTGACAATAGAAAAAATTAAGAATGAACTCATTGGTTCGTGCATAAAATATGAGCCAATTTCATTTTTTTACCATATCTTCTTTCCAAAAATGTAAGTACTGGAATGCCAAATAAAATAAGGTTTTATCGATTTTTCAAAAAAATGGTTTGCAGGTTCACCACTAATGCGTGAAATTGATAAAGGATTAATAAAGTCTCGGGTTGGAATAGTTTTAGTCACACCTTTGTTTCTTAAACGTATCGCAGGAGCAGGTATTGCCGATAAAGAACTCTCCGCTCTTTTAGCTCGTGATTTGCTTATACCAATTGTTCACGATACTACATATGAGGATTTAAGAGATGTAAGTCCATTACTTGGTTCTCGTAGTGGTCTAAGTACAATCGAAGATTCAATGGAAGAAATTGCTTCTAAATTAGCTGAATTAGTAACACCTGAAACTGTAGAAAGTTACAATTAGAAACGGAAAAGAACTGCCCATAACAAAGATGTACGTAAGTAATGGCTTGTTCTCGCCTATTTGGAAAATCCTTTGGATTCTCCAAAAAACAGCTTTGTTTGGAGAGGTTTGAACCAGGCAAGAAGCGTGATATGCAATGCTAACTTAATCTAAAAAAAGGTTACAGACTGATTTGTTCTATATTTGATTACGACTCTCATGATTACGACTCTCAACCAAACTTAAGGCTAAGAAATGAATAAAAATCTCCACATTGAAGTAAGGAAATCAAATGCAATTGGTGAAGAAATTGATGCTTCATTCAAGTTTATCGTTTTAGGATTAAAAACTATAAAAGAACAAAATTCAACAATTTCGAATAAACACGTTTCTTTACAACTATTCGCATCTGGTTTCGAGAGAATTTTGAAAATTTTACTTTTAATAAAAGACAAACACAAAACAGGAAAATTTCCTGAACTGGCAAAAGCCAAAAGTAAGTTTCAAGCCTATAACAATGGACACGGAATTGAGAAAATGTTACTTGAAATGATTGATTATTCGGAAAAAATCGATTCATTTCAGAGGATTCCGATGTTAATTGAAGATGTTGAATTTCTTAAAACAGACAGCCATTTTAAAAAATTTATACAAATAATAACAGAATTTTCAATTCAGCAACGCTATTACTATATCGACACCATTGTTCTAGAAAATGAAAACACAAATTTTAATCCATTTGACGAGTTTAAAGGATTAATTTGGAGTTTTGAAGAAAACGTAAATATAGAAAACCAAAGCTATCAAGAGGAAGATAATATTAAACTCTTAAATACAATCAAATGTATCGAGAAAGGAACAAGAGCCATTTCAAGATTTTTTTCGCACGGATTTGAAGACTTAGGTATAAAATATTATTGCGAATTTTCAAATTTCCTTTTATTAAAGGATGAGGATTTAGGAAAATTAAAATATTCTGATAAAAAATCCATCCCTTCAGAATTTTATCAACCAATATCAGCTTTATCCATAAAATTTTTTAGTATTAAAGCTAAATCGAAATCAAAAATAATAAAGTCATCAGATTTTGAAAATTGGGCTTTTACATTAAAAAGCATAACGGTCTATTCACATAGGGACAATTTGTTTTTTGCAGAAATTGGTAATAATATTTTCGCATTAACTGGAAAATCAAGTCGTAGATTTAAGATACCAATGTATTTAAAAAGTGAAAAACTAAAACCTAGAATGACTGCAAATTATTTACTTGATGAAGCAAAAAAATTAAGAGAACAATAAGAGCTGCATATAACAACAGTTTATTGAATTTCGTGATTAAGTGCAATATTGAACTTTTATACTTTATTCCTTACAGTCGCCAACGTGCAGACAATTGTATGTGATTAGAAAAACCCTAAGATAACGGAAAGAGGAATATTAGTAAAAAACTGAAGGCTCCTCTCCAAATTAAGAAAAATAAATACACGAAAATTGACATTCAAGACTTTTTAAAAGAAGATTGTTAGAGTTACACCTATAACATGTCTTGTATAATAAATTTAATTAATTAGTTAAGTCCATAAAATCCAGCTCACAATCAAAAACACATTCTTTTCAACAACGCTTACCAAAACCCAATCCCCCACTTTATATACTGTTTTCCTATATAATTACTGCAAAACAATTATCTTGGCTAATTAATGTACGCGGACATGAACCGAATAAAAGAAGTACTTGAAGAGAAAGGAATTAAACAAACTTGGCTAGCATAAAAACTTGTAAGGAGTTTTTTTAAGATTGCCGAGATATTAAAAATTAACCCCAAAAGATTCATAAGAAATAAATAATGACAAGCATAAACCAAAGAGCTGAATTACAAGCTAAAATATGGAGAATAGCCAACGATGTACGTGGCTCTGTAGATGGGTGGGA
>NZ_BJKB01000026.1:3654-43501 GCF_010725055.1 Gelidibacter japonicus
CAACTTATATAGAAGGAGGCGATGAGAGTATTAATTATGCAGAATTGTCTGATCATATCATAACACCTGAAATAAAAGAGGATGCCATTAAAACAAAAGGATATTTTATTTATCCGAGTCAGCTTTTTGTGAATGTTGCCAAAACAGCAAATACCAATACGAATCTAAACACCGATTTAAAATCCATTTTTGACGCGATTGAAGGTTCTGCCAATGGTTATCCATCCGAACCTGATATAAAAGGATTGTTTGCCGATTTTGATACGACCAGTTCGCGATTGGGAAATACGGTTGAAGGCAAAAACGACCGGTTAGCCAAAGTTTTAAAAGGTATAGAAGCATTAAACTTTGGAAATTTCGAGGACAATCAAATTGACCTTTTTGGTGATGCTTATGAATTTCTGATTTCCAACTATGCCGCCAATGCCGGAAAATCGGGAGGTGAGTTTTTTACACCGCAACACGTATCCAAACTCATTGCGCAATTGGCCATGCACGGACAGACTTCCGTCAATAAGATATATGATCCGGCAGCAGGATCGGGTTCCTTGCTGTTGCAAGCCAAAAAGCATTTTGACAACCATATTATTGAAGAAGGGTTCTTTGGGCAGGAAATAAACCATACCACCTATAACCTGGCGCGTATGAATATGTTTTTGCACAACGTGAACTATGACAAATTTAATATCGTTCTGGGTGATACGCTTCTTAATCCCCAGTTGGGCGACGATAAACCCTTTGATGCCATTGTGTCCAATCCGCCCTATTCCCTACAATGGATAGGAAGTGACGATCCTACTTTAATAAACGACGATCGTTTTGCACCTGCCGGGGTGCTGGCTCCTAAATCAAAAGCCGATTTTGCCTTTGTGTTACACGCCTTAAGTTATCTATCCAGCAAAGGAAGAGCGGCGATTGTTAGTTTCCCGGGTATTTTTTACCGTGGGGGTGCGGAACAAAAAATAAGAAAATATTTAGTAGATAATAATTATGTAGAAACCGTAATTTCTGTAGCGCCGAATCTGTTTTTCGGAACGACTATAGCGGTAAATATTCTGGTGCTCTCTAAAAATAAGACCGATAATACCACGCAGTTTATAGATGCAAGTGGCGAGGGTTTTTTCAAAAAAGCAACCAATACCAATGTGTTGACCGATAAACACATTGATAAGATTATGAAGTTATTTGATACCAAAGAAGATGTGGATCACATAGCAGTCTCGGTGGACAATGACAAAATTGCTGAAAACGATTATAACCTGTCGGTTACTTCTTATGTGGAGGCAGAAGATACGCGGGAGTTTGTTGATATTGTGGAGTTAAATGCAGAGATTTCCAAAACAGTGGCGAAGATTGACAAGCTACGTGCGGATATTGATGAAATTGTAAAGGAGATTGAAGCATGAGTTATATAGAGAAATTATTGGAGGGTGTTGAGGTGGAGTGGAAAACCTTAGATGCAATTGCTACTATAACCATTGGTGAATTTGTACGAAAAGACAGTCAAGATGAAGCTGCCGAGTTCCCTGTATATAATGGGGGGATTTCCCCAACAGGATACTACCATAGATACAATAATACGGGAAATAAAATAATCGTTAGTGCGAGAGGTGCAAATGCAGGTTTTGTAAATCGTATTTCTAAGCCATATTGGGCTGGTAACAGCTGTTATTCAATAGGTATATTGGATCTAAATATTGTGGATTGGATGTTTGTTTACTACTATTTAAAAATAAATGAAAACAAGTTAATTGGTAGTCAGCAAAAAGGGGGAATTCCTGCTATTTCAAAAAATCAAATGCAAATTTTTCAAATCCCAATCCCACCCATTTCTGTTCAAAAAGAAATTGTTCGTATTCTCGATACCTTTACAGAGCTTACAGCAGAGCTTACGGCAGAGCTTACAGCGCGTAAACAACAGTATAGTTTTTATAGAGAAGAGTTGTTGCGCTTTGAGGAGGGAGAAGTGGAGTGGAAGACTTTGGGGGAGGTTATTAAGAAATCATATTCTGGAAGTACTCCTAAAGCAGGTGATCCGAAATATTATGAAAATGGCACAATTCCTTGGCTAAGAACTCAAGAGGTTCGATTCGTAGATATCGAAAGTACAGAAATGAAAATCACTGATTTCGCTGTAAAAACCACGTCAGCAAAATGGATTCCTGTTAATTGCGTAATAATAGCTATTTCAGGAGCTACTGCAGGACGTTCGGCTATTAACAAAATTCCATTAACTACTAATCAACACTGTTTATGTTTAGATATAGATCCAAAAAAAGCATTTTATAGATATGTTTTTCATTGGGTTTATCTAAACTATCAAAATCTTAAAAATTTAGGGCGAGGCGCAAGAGGAGATCTTAATTCAAGTATCATAAGAAATTATAAAATCCCCATCCCACCCCTCGAAGAACAAGCCCGCATCGTCTCCATTCTCGATAAATTTGACACGCTCACCAGTTCCATAGCTGAAGGTTTGCCTAAGGAGATAGAGTTACGTAAAAAACAGTACGAATACTACCGAGATTTGTTGTTAACTTTTCCAAAACAAGAACACCAATGAGTAATTACAAAAGCATAGCGGAAACCAATAATTTCATCGTTCTTGATAAATACACCAAGTATTCAGAGGCGCAAGAAGCATCTGCTGTCTATCAAACAGAAGCGGCATTGGAGCGGGAATTCATTCAGGATTTAATCAATCAGGGATATGAAAATCCAACCCATCTTACTTCTATTGTAGCCATGCTGGCCAATGTTAGGGTGCAATTGCAAACACTCAATAATATGGTGTTTACAGATGGCGAATGGGCGCGTTTTGTGGAGGAATATTTGGATAAGCCAAGTGATAACCTTGTGGATAAAACCAGGAAACTGCACGATGATTATATTTACGATTTTGTTTTTGATGATGGGCATATTCAAAACATTTACTTGGTAGATAAGCAGCAGGTTGCCCGGAATAAAGTGCAAGTAATTTCGCAGTTTGAACAGAAGGGAACCAATGCCAATCGATATGATGTTACTATTTTAGTTAACGGCTTGCCTTTGGTGCAGGTAGAATTAAAAAAGCGGGGGGTGGCAATCCGCGAAGCCTTTAATCAAGTACACCGTTATACCAAGGAGAGTTTTAATAGCAATACTTCTCTATTTAAGTTTTTACAGATTTTTGTTATTTCCAATGGTACTGACAGCCGCTATTTTGCTAATACTGTAGAGCGAAATAAAAACAGCTTTGATTTTACCATGAACTGGGCAAAAGCGGATAATACGCTTATTAAAGACCTGAAAGATTTTACGGCCACATTCTTTCAGAAACACACCCTATTAAATGTGCTTCTCAATTATTCGGTATTCGATACAAGTGATGTACTTCTTGTTATGAGGCCGTATCAAATTGCAGCTACAGAAAGAATCTTATGGAAAATAGAAAGTTCCTATCAGGCGAAAACTTGGTCTAAACCTGAAAGTGGCGGTTTTATTTGGCACACCACTGGCTCGGGTAAAACACTCACCAGTTTTAAAGCGGCACGACTCGCCACACAATTGGATTTTATTGATAAAGTATTCTTTGTGGTAGACCGTAAGGATCTGGACTATCAAACCATGAAAGAGTATCAACGTTTCTCTCCGGATAGTGTGAATGGTTCGGACAGTACTGCAGGCTTAAAGCGGAATATTGAAAAAGATGACAATAAGATTATTGTCACCACGATTCAGAAATTGAATAACCTGATGAAAGGTGAAAATGATTTAGACATTTATCAAAAACAGGTAGTTTTCATTTTTGATGAAGCCCATCGCTCCCAATTTGGAGAAGCTCAAAAGAATCTTAAAAAGAAATTTAAAAAGTATTATCAATTTGGCTTTACAGGAACGCCGATTTTCGCTCAAAATGCTTTAGGATCCGAAACCACAGCAAGTGTATTTGGTCGTGAATTACATTCGTACGTTATCACGGATGCCATTAGAGATGAAAAAGTGCTAAAGTTTAAAGTGGATTATAACGATGTACGTCCACAGTTTAAAGGAATAGAAACCGAAATCGATGAAAAAAAGCTAAGTGCTGCCGAAAACAAAACAGCTTTGCTTCATCCTGCTCGTATCAAAGAAGTATCTCAATACATTTTACAGAATTACAGACAGAAAACACATAGAACCAAAGGTGGAAACAGTGGCTTTAATGCCATGTTTGCAGTGAGTAGCATAGATGCGGCAAAGGCTTATTATGAGGAATTAAATAATTTACAAAAGGAAAGCGATAAGCCATTAAAAATAGCGACGATTTTCTCCTTTGCAGCCAACGAAGAGCAAAGTGCCATAGGTGAAATATTGGATGAAAGCTTTGAGCCTACTGCCATGAACAGCAGTGCAAAAGAGTTTTTAACTAAAGCTATTGAAGATTATAACAACCTATTTAAAACCAGTTTTGGCGTTGAAAGTAACGCATTCCAAAACTATTATCGCGATCTGGCAAAACGTGTAAAAAATAAAGAGGTTGATCTGATTATTGTAGTAGGTATGTTCTTAACGGGATTTGATGCACCTACGCTCAACACATTATTTGTAGATAAAAACCTGCGCTATCATGGTTTAATGCAAGCCTTTTCGCGTACCAACCGTATTTTTGACGCCTCCAAAACCTTTGGTAATATCATTACCTTCCGTGATTTGGAAAAAGCTACCATTGATGCCATTACATTATTTGGAGACAAAAACACCAAAAATGTAGTCCTTGAAAAGAGCTATAAAGAATATTTGGAAGGCTTTACAGATATTGTCACTGGGGAAGCGCGAAGAGGTTATACAGAAGTGGTTAAGGAACTGAATGAAAGGTTTCCGGATCCTGACGAAATAGCTACCGAGGCAGATAAAAAGGATTTTACAAAACTCTTTGGAGAATACCTGCGTGTTGAAAACATACTACAGAATTACGACGAATTTGTCCATCTTAAAGCACTTCAAGAAATAGACATTAACGATAAGGAAGCTCTTGAAACCTTTAAGGAAAAACATTTTATAACAGATGAGGATATAGCCTCCATGCAAAAGATTGAAATGTTGCCTGAAAGAACTGTGCAGGATTATCGATCTACTTATAATGATATCCGCGATTGGTTAAGAGAGCAGAAAAAAGGAAAAGAAGCAGAAGAATCAACTATTGATTGGGATGATGTAGTCTTTGAAATTGACCTGCTTAAATCGCAAGAAATAAACCTGGATTATATTCTTGAATTGATATTTGAGCAAAATAAAGAGACCAAAGATAAAGCGTCTTTAACTGAAGAGGTTCGTCGGGTGATTCGTGCAAGTATAGGCAACAGAGCAAAAGAGAGTTTAGTAGTTGATTTCATTAATGATACTGACCTTGACAGCATTCAAGATAAAGCGAGCATTATAGATGCGTTCTTTTCCTATGCCCAAGAAAAACAGAAATCCGAGGCTACAGAATTAATTGTAGATGAAAATCTAAATGAGGAAGAAGCAAAACGCTATCTGCTTGCCTCTTTAAAGCGGGAATTTGCCAGTGAACACGGGACAGAACTCAATGCTATTTTGCCGAAAATGAGTCCTTTGAATCCACAGTATTTGACAAGAAAGCATAATGTTTTTCAAAAGATAGCTTCGTTTGTGGAGAAGTTTAAAGGGGTTGGGGGCCAAATTTAAATTTTTTATAGAAATAACCCCTCCAGGTTTGAAGGGGTTTGTGATTGTAATTGGATTATAAGAAGCATTAAAATTCTAATTGCTTTGCTTAGAATTTTCACAACGTTCTTAATGCTTATTTCTTTGATTCCGCAATGGAAACCTTACGGAATTCCTTCAATAGTTTCTCTAATGCCAATGACGATTTTCTAGCTCTTGTTCCCGCTGATTTATTTCCGCTTTCTAACTGCGATTTAGCGTCACTTTCAAATGATTCAAAAGTGCTTTGCATGTTCTCAATAAGTTCTTTCATAAAATTTGTCTTTTAATTTATTTTAATGAGCGAAAATATGGTTATTCAGCCTAAATACCCTGCAATAGTTCAATAAAATTAGGCGTATGGCTATTTCATCAAAGTTTCTATGATTTCTCGCTAATTCCTTTTAAAACTTCTACTCTATTTCTAATCTTGTACTTATCTAGTTCTATATTTAAACAATCTACCTGATCAGGATATCCTCGCAGCTGAAATAATCGGGAATAATGAGACGGGACTGAATAGTTTTAGAGAAAAAATGGAAAGGATTAATTGAGAGTTGAAATGAAGATCACTGTTACGCAGAATTAGCTAAGCACAGGAATTTGACTAATTTAAAAATTTATTAATTGGTTTTTCTCAAAGGGGGCGTCGGTTGATTAAAACATTTTACCAACAAAAAAACCTCATTCATTTAGTGACTACTAAATAAATGAGGTTAGTTACTATTAACAATTCTCTGTTTGTTAGAAACTAATTACAGCCTCAGCCATTAATCCATTGAATTTGCCCTCATTAAGGATGCTTCCAACGTTGAAACCATCATACTTTTGATTGACATATTCAGCTTTAAGGAGAATGTTTCTGGTCATAAACCAGCCTGCTCCTAATTGAAATCTTGAAATTTCCACATCACTTCCACTGATATCCTCAGAATCTACTTGGTTATAACGACCACCTAGGTAGAAGTTTTCGGTGTTACCGAATCTATAGATCAATTCAGCAGCATACTGATTTGCAACTCTTTTTTCTGGTTCAGCAGCACCTTTTCCTTTTGCTGATTCCACTGTTCCGAAGAACTCCAATCCTTTATACTTTATGAAAGGATTAAACATGATAGCAGTTATCTGATTGCTCAACCTTGGGTCATAGCGACCAGATCTAAAAGAAGTTTTAGTTGTTGCAGTTGTAGGTGAAAGCACTAAATAATATCTAGAGCCTGCTCTATCTGCACTGTAAAGGTATGAATTGGCAACTTTACCTGTGTTGTATATAGAGCCAGTCAATCTGAATCGTAGATCATCATTAATTTGTTTATCATAACCTAATTTCGCTAAAAATGAAGCACCACCCGTATCAGGTTTATCCACAGATTGATTCAATTTACCGTTAGAAAAACCTACCATTCCGATGAATCCATCACGTTGATAGTAAACTTCAGCACCTACTTCTGTGGTAAACCCATCCATGATCAAGTTTCCTACAAAAGGGTTATAAATTGCTTGAGCATTATCAGTTCTTCTGAAATGCGCATCTCCATAGTTGTTTTCCATGTGTCCAACTTTAATGGTAGCGTACTTCATGATATCTTCCATAAAACCTGGCTTTATAAACTCAAGCTTATCAATTTGAAAATACCCTCCTTTTACATAAGGTTCTGGGTGGTTTCGTGATGACAAATAGGTGCGCAAATGCATTCTAATTCCATCATATAGTGCCACATCCAAATCAAGGTTTGCTGTCGCCAAGTTAAAATTTGAACCGATTGCAATCAAATCAACTGCTCCAGAGTTTTCATGATCTACCGCTTGAAACTGAAGGGTAGATGAGCCACCAATTCTCACTTTTACATTTTCAAACGTAGAAATAATATCTTTTGAAGCTTCAAAAACATTAATTCCGCTTTTGTCTGGTTCTCTGTAATTGTCAAGACTTCGATTGTTTTTTTGAGCGTAAGTATGAACTCCTACAAGAAGTAATAATGCGATTGCTGAGTTTTTAATAATTGTTTTCATAATTATATGTTTAATTTATTTTATTATTTATTTAGAATGGTATTGAATTTAATAGTTACTTCATCTCCGGTAGAAATAGTGCCAAGAAGAGCTTTAGGAGGATCTATGCCATAATCAGTCATTTTAAAGGCTTTCTTGCCTTTTAAAGTCACTTTATTGGAGGTAGCGAGTATGTCTAAGCTTATGTTTTGTTTCTTAGTCACTCCAGCTATGGTCAAATTTCCAGTGACTTCAACTTTATAGTTATCATTTCCTGAAGCTTTAATTTCTTTTACCTCAGTGAGCTGAAAGATAATGGATTTGTGTTTTTCTGTATTTAGGGCTTTATAAGCGTTTTTGTCCATTCCGCCTTTACCACTTTTAAGGCTTTCAGACGTAACCTCAAGGGTCAATTTTTCGATCTTTAATTCATTTGTAAAGTTTAAGACTATTTGACCTTTTTGTTGTTTGGCATCAATATCCCAATCATGTAGACTTGAGGTTCCGGAAACAGTAAGTTTAGAATCCTGGTTATTCAAATTATAGGTTTGTGAATAAATTTGTGGCGTCGATAAGATGAGCATAACCAATAGGCTCAATAGATTTTTAGTAATATTTTTACTGGTTACCATAATAGTATGCTTTAATAATATGATGCAAATTTGGGCAATAAATAGCCAATAAATCATGATAAATATCATTGTTGAAAATGAAGAAATAATAGTGTAATATGTGGGGAAGTAGATAGTAGGGAATAAGAAAAAATACAGATATCTATTTTGCTTCTGTTAAGGAAAAAAAATGTTTTTATTCAAAAAAAAGTATGAGCTGATTTGAACTTGAAAAAAAAAAATTAGGAACAGAAGGGTATTTAAATAATATCCCAACGATTAAAGTTAAGAGGCCGAATGCCAACTAAACCCAGCGTTCTAACAATAAATTAAGCAATTCTGAAGACTCTAAATCCAACTCACTTTCACTTCTAATTTTTTCGATTAAAATCCCTCTAATTAACTTTGACCAATTTCTGATTAAAACATTTTACCAACATTTTATAGAGCTCTGGATGCTTCCTTTTAAGTAAATCTGGACGCTCGAAAAAATATTCCGAAGCTACCGCAAAAAATTCAGCTTGATTTGTACCTCCATATTTTCTAATATCAGATTTGTTGTCATTTATGGCCTCCATTTCTTTGTGGATTAAATTTAACCAAGGAATAGTGTATTGATGTTCTAACAACCGCTCTGGTACTCCATCTACTCTATCATCCATTTTATCAATAAGATGTACAAATTCATGGATTGCAGTATTGCTTTTATCAGTTGTATTATTGAAACCGTGATACAACGCTTTCTTTGATAAAATCATTTGCTTCTCAAAACGTCCGTTCCCGACTATTCCTCCAATATTACGTGAGTTATCCTTACTGCTAAATTGCATATCCTCATTAAAATTATCTGGATATAAAAGTATTCCGCTTAAATTGGTGTAATGCCATTCTTTAAAGCCAAACACGGGTATTACCGCACTCGCAGCAATTAGAATTTTATCGAGCTCTTCCAATTCCAATTTCACTCCGTCAATATAGACTTCGCTCAAAAATTGCATCATTCGCTGTTGAAAAACAAGTTGCCTGCCTTTAGAAAGATTTCTATAATAAAGAACATTCTCCAACAATAATTTGTGCCAATGATATGGAAAAGGTTGGACTCTCCGACGTTTTGCTTTTCGATAAAAATGAATAACAAACAGGAGAATCACAACCTAAATTAAAACATAAGCCATATTGAAAGAGGAATTAATCCACAGGTTCAGCTTTAAAGCCTACTTTTTGCAATGTTGTCTTTATATCTTCTTCTGAAGCACCATCACTTTCTATGGTTAAAATTTTATCAGGATTGGCGGTATCCACTTTCCAACTTTCAACACCTTCTTGCTTATTTAAAAAAGGAGTTACTTTTGAAACACAACCACCACAATTGATATTCGTTTTAAATTTTAAAGTTTTCATCGTATTTGAATTTATAATTAATATTAAAGGTTTACTCGTTTAAGTCTTAAACTATTTGCAACTACAGAGACACTACTGAATGCCATTGCTGCTCCTGCAATCATTGGGTCTAATAAGAACCCATTTACTGGATACAGAACTCCTGCCGCAATTGGGATTCCAATAATATTATAGATGAACGCCCAAAATAGATTCTGACGTATGCCCAATACGGTTCTTTTTGATAGTTCCAACGCTTTAGGAATGGATTGCAAATCTGATGTTATCAAGGTCATTTTCGCGACGTCCATTGCTATGTCTGAACCTTTACCCATTGCGATACTCACATTGGCTTGTGCCAAAGCGTGGGAGTCATTGATACCATCGCCAACCATAGCAACTATTTTTCCTTCCCCTTGTAATTTCTCAACAAAAGCGGCTTTTTCAGAAGGCATTACTTCTCCTTGATAATTTGTTATCCCTAATTGTTTTGCGACAGCAGCTGCGGTTTTATTATTATCTCCCGTAAGCATATAGACCTCAATGCCTCTTTCTTGAAGCGTTGCTATGGCCTTTTTTGAAGTTTCCTTAATCTTGTCTGCAATAGCGAGTATCGCCAACACCTCTTTTTCATTGCCAAGGAAAATGACTGTTTTCGATTGCTCTTCAAGACTTTCTGCTGTTTGCATCAAGGAAGTATCGATTTGAATATTTTTCTCAAGCATTAGTTTATGATTTCCAACATAGTATTGTGAACCATTTTCTGTTTGAGCTTTTACACCTTTGCCTGTAATGCTTTCAAAAGAAGTCATTTCAGCTTTTCCAATATTCTCATCCTTTAAGTGATTGACTACCGCTTCTGCCAAAGGGTGTTCTGATTGTGCTTCTATTGCCAAAAGAATTTGCTTGTATTGATTTTGATCTTCAAGTTTATCCCTCCAAAATATATCAGTTACTAAAGGTTTTCCTTCCGTAATTGTGCCAGTTTTATCAAGAATGACAGCATTCACTTTATAACCGAGTTCTAAACTTTCGGCATCTTTTATAAGAATATTATTTTCAGCACCTTTTCCGATACCCACCATTATGGCGGTAGGGGTCGCCAACCCCAATGCACAAGGACAAGCTATTACCAATACAGCTACAGAAGTCAATAAAGCTTGAGAAAATCCGTTTTCGCCACCAACTGACATCCAAACAATAAATGTAATAATAGATATACCTAAAACGACAGGAACAAATATTCCAGCAATTTTATCTACCAGTTTCTGAACAGGCGCTTTGCTTCCTTGTGCGTCCTGAACCATTTTAATGATTTGGGACAGCAAGGTTTCTCCACCTACTTTTTCGGCAGTAAACTGGAAACTACCTTTTTGGTTTACCGTTCCTGCGAAAACTTTTTCATCCTTTGTTTTTTCTACAGGAACAGGCTCTCCCGTAATCATACTTTCATCAACATAAGAGCTTCCTTTGGAAACTTCTCCATCCACAGGAATCTTCTCTCCTGGACGTACCAATATCGTCTGACCTACTTGAACAGCCGAAATAGAAATTTCCTTTTCTTCCCCGTTTTCAATAATCTTTAGCGTTTTGGGTTGTAAACCCATCAGCTTTTTAATGGCTGAAGAGGTATTGGATTTTGCCTTTTCTTCCAAGAGTTTCCCCAAGGAAATAAAGGTTATAATGACAGTAGCCGCCTCATAATAGACGTGAGGCTCGATACCACGACTCAACCAAAATTCAGGAAAAAAGGTGTTGAAAACACTAAACAAAAATGCAATTCCGGTACTCAAGGCCACCAAGGTATCCATATTCGCCTTACCGTGTTTGGCTTGCTTGAAAGCATTGATAAAAAAGCTACGACCAAACCAAAATAGAATAGGGAAAGCCAATAGTAAAGAAATCCACTTACCTGGTTCCCATTGCATAAAAAACATTCCTAATACAAAAATTGGAAGCGTAAGAATGGCTGACCAAATAGTGCGATTTTTTATGTCTTGATAGTGCTTTTGCTGTAGTTCTTGTTGTACTTCCGAAGGATTCTCCGCATCAATGATAATATCATAGCCCACTTCGCGAAGTGCATTTTGAAGTTGATTAGGACTCAACTCTTTGTCGTACTCTACAAGAACAGAGCTATTGGCAAAATTTACGCTTGCATCAAAAACGCCTTTCGTATGTTTTAATACAGATTCAACGCTTGCTGCACACGATGCGCAGGTCATTCCTGTAACCGGGAATGATTCTTTTATTCCTTGTTTATGGCTCTTTTCTTTGGTTTCAAATATGTTAATTGTCTCCATAGTCCTATTCTAATTTGTACTCTGCAAATTTCAGGATTAAAAGACTTTAATGTATTATGTTATTTGCTGAATGATTTGTAGAATTTGCTGAATTCGGTTCATCTATTGCAAAAGCGTTGTATCTAAACAGATATAAAATACTTTAGGAACTGTAAGAACAGTACAAAGCAGATTAACAGGATAACAACGATTAGAATACCAATCCAAATTATTTTATCTTTTTTGGTAATGCTATTTTTTACAGACGGTACTTTAGTGTTTTTTTTATTTCGTCTATCTCGTCTATTTCGTCTATTTTCTAACATAGAATATCATTTTTGCTATGAACCAACCAACCAATCAACCACTTCCACTTCATCTGCTGTAACCCCAAAAATTATATTCTCGCAGTTAATCAATGCTTATGAATATTCCCTTTTAACACAAAAAGTATAATAGGATTGCGGCTATTACCACAAAAACTATTGCAAGAACCCCAAAGAACTTATCTTTTTTTTGTGATTTTGTTATTCGATGATTTACTAACCTTTTTATTTCTTTTATTTCTCTGTTTTTGATACATTGTTTTTGATTATTTCCACTTCATCTTCTGCAACCTAACAGCATTTAAGATAGCCAACAAAGCCACTCCCACATCTGCAAATACAGCTTCCCACATTGTTGCCAGACCGCCTGCTCCCAAAATAAGTACCACAGCTTTTACTCCAAAAGCAAGCGCAATATTTTGATATACACTACGTCTGGTTGAACGTCCTATTTTAATTGCCTTGGCAATTTTGCTTGGTTGGTCTGTTTGGATGATAACGTCTGCGGTCTCAATGGCGACATCGCTACCTAAACCACCCATTGCAATACCTACATCACTTACTGCCAAAACTGGCGCATCGTTGATGCCATCGCCAATGAACGCCACTTTGTTATCGTTTTCGGACATTAGTTTTTCGACTTCCTTCAATTTATCTTCTGGAAGCAATCCGCCTTTTGCGGTATCGATGCCCATTTCTTTTGCGACTTGTTGCGTAATGGAATCCTTATCGCCTGAAAGCATTATGATTTTGGAAATTCCTGATTCCCTAATTTGCTCAATGGCTTCGTGTGCATCATCCTTTAGCTCGTCTGCAATGATTACATAGCCTGCAAATTTGCCTTCAATGGAAACCATCACGATAGATTCTACAATGTTGTCGGTTTCAGATGGAACTTCGATATTGTTTGAAATCATCAATGGTTTATTCCCAACCAATACGGTTTTGCCGTTTACTGTTCCCTTTAAGCCTTTTCCTGCTATTTCACTTACTTCGGAAGCTTGAAAATCTTTGCCATCAGCTTTATATTCCATAATGGCCTTGGCAATGGGATGGGTGGATTGTTCTTCCATCGCTATTAGGTATTTCATCATTTCGGCTTCGCTCAATGACCCATCCCTTAAAACAATATTTTTTATCTTGAAAACACCTTTGGTCACCGTTCCCGTTTTATCCATAACTACGGTATTTACCTTCGTCATTTCATCCAAATAAGATGCGCCTTTGAACAGAATACCATTTTTTGAAGCTGCTCCCAATCCACCAAAATAGCCCAACGGAATAGAGATAACCAAAGCACAAGGACAGGAAATAACCAAGAAAATCAAGGCTCTATATAACCAATCGCTAAAGACATAATCGTCCACAAAAAAGTAGGGTAGAAATGTCAGGGCAATTGCCAAGAATACCACGATAGGCGTATAGATTTTTGCAAACTTTCTAATGAACAATTCGGTCTTTGATTTCCGTGCGGTGGCGTTTTGCACCATATCCAAAATTCTTGCAATAGAACTATCCTTAAATTCTTTGGTAGTTTCTATTTCAATTACACCGTCCAAGTTTATGCTTCCAGCAAATACTTTTTCTCCTTTTGCAATGGTGTCAGGTTTGCTTTCGCCCGTTAATGCTGCGGTATTGAACGAGCCTTTTTCGGACAATAAAATACCATCCAAAGGAATTTTTTCGCCCACACGGACTTGCACCTTTTCGCCAATAGCAACGGTTTCGGGATTTACAGAAACATAATTGTTGTTTCTATAGACGAGGGCTTCATTAGGTCGTACATCCAGTAATGCCTTGATGCTTCCCTTGGCTTTTTTAACGGCGGCACTTTGAAACAATTCGCCTACTGCATAAAACAACATTACTGCCACACCTTCGGGATATTCGCCAATGGCGAATGCACCTATGGTTGCGATGGACATCAATAAAAACTCGGTAAAGAAATCGCCATTTTTGATGCTTTTCCAACCTTCAACAATAACGGGAAACCCAACGGGAATATAGGCTACAACGTACCAAATTATTCGGACCCAACCCGTGAAAAATGGGAAGGCATCGAAAAAATCGACGGCAATACCCGCAATCAGCATTACAAAGCTGAAAATTGCTGGTACATAAACTTTAAATTTCACTATGCTTTCTGCGCTGCTTTGGTTGTGGGCATCATTGCGCTTGTGAGTATCTGAAGAAGTTTTATTCAAATCTCTTAAATTGACTTTCTTTTTTTTCATTAGTTTGATAATAATTTTATTTTAATTCACAGTTATTCCAATCTCAACACCAATTGCGCAAACTGCACTTCTATGGTATCATCGATACCCTCTATTAAGAAATCCAAACCAGTATTTGAAACCAATAATTGTCCGGTTGCACTTATCAAGCAGGACATACTTACTCCTTGTTCTATATGGGTAATGGTTGCTTTAAATTGTGATTTAAAGGATTTTCCTTGATAAGTAACATCTATCAGCCAATTAAAGTTGATAGGGTCGTGCCGTTTTGATAAAAAATCCTGTGATGGAATAGTGCCCGTGAACCGAAGCATCAAAGGGGCTTCCTGCTGTTGTAAAATGGTATTGATTTCAGGAATATCTGTTGATAAAGTCTTAAGGTCGAATACACCATTAACCACTTTGGAATCATAATCAAGATATAAGGCCAATTTATGGCTTTCTGCCTTGACGGGTTTAGAGTTAACCAAAGTCATCATCATAATATGACCTTCTTCAGTTGTATAAATTTTTTGGGCGTTTACTTTATAATAACTAACCAACAAGATTATTAAAATACAATGTTTAACATTCATAATATCCATCTTTAATTGTATAATTAAAAAATAGCAGCTTCTACTTTTGCTTTTAATGCTATTAATCATTTTGCTTTAAGAAGCATCATAAAAGCTGCCTACTATTAATTAAGTTTTCACTTAATTTATTTTAAATAAAAAATTTCACTCTTTCACATAACCACTTACCGCTATTTATTATCTATATCCTTTTCTCTTTTACCGAAATAATACATCAGAGCAACACTTGCACCTAATAGTCCAAACAGAATATTCTCGAAAATTTGATTCCCATTGATATTCACAATTTCAATGAAATTATTTATTAAATATTGCCACCAATTAATTTCATAATTCTGACTGCTAATCGTGAAAATTGTTATCCCCAAAGGTTGAAGGATAAAAACACCTATGGCAAACCCAATTAGTATGGTAATAAGAATATTCTTTTTATTCATCGTCTGTCTTTTACGGAAGTAAGCTTACTGGCTCTCAATCCAACTTTTGGCATCTTCCTTTTGGTCTATATTGAAATACTTAATTTCGGCGTTGGTAAAAGGCTTCATAAATTGGGTTATCCATTCTTGCCATTTTTTATCTCCTACCATTGCTATTTTTTCATAGTCTCTGGCGTGGGCCGTATCCATTTTGAGGTCTTCCCATAAACTAGGCAAGTCCCAACCCGTAAAATTGTCCATCTCAAAATACCAACGAACCTTCATCCCCTTGTCCAGTATAGCGTGGATAAGTGGATGGATTTTTTCGATGTCTTCTTTTCTCAATTTGCCCGAAGCTTTTGTTGCAACAATATTTTTTTCCTTTAACTCAATTATCTGTAACATTTTATATAGTTTTTAATTAATTATTATCCTTCTAAATCGTAAAACCATTCTTCAGCCATTACAATTGCTTTTTTGATGGCCTTTTCTTTTGAAAAGTCTTCCTTTTCGATTAATTCTTTCGCAATTTCAATTGCCTTTTTTCTTACCGATGGATTAAGGGTGTCAAGCTCTGCTCTAAATTCTTCAAATGTCCAGTCCATAAAAAATATATTAGTGGTTAAACAATTCCTTTTCCTTTTCGGGGTCTATATCTTTTTTTTCTCTTTTATCCAAAAAATAATCCAGCAAGATACCTACTACAATCGCTCCCACAAACGCGGCATAAACTTTCCAATCAAATTGTATGACCAAAGAGAGGCTTATGATTATCGCCAAAATTGGCAGTATCGGAACTTTCCCAACAGATAAAGGAACTTTAAAGGGCCTGTCTTTATCTGGTGCTCTGAAACGCAATACGATAAGGGCAATGTTCACGGCGACAAAGACGAGCAACGCACCCAATGACGACATTCCCGCTACGATTTTAATATCGCCCAATAGCATAAAACCCGCAACTGCCGCCATAACCACAATGGTAGTAACCCACGGCACTTTATGTGCATTGGTTTTGGTCATAAATTTCGGAAGTTCGCCCACGCTTGCCATTCCAAACAGCAGCCTGCTGATAGAGATAATACCGCTAAAGGCCGCATTGGCAGTAGCAAAAAGTGCTGCGACCGCCAATGTCACGGGCAACCAACTGTTGAGATTTGATGCCGCAAGTGAAAGTGGCGAATCTACTTTTGCCAGTTCTGACGGGTCGGCAATGTTAAGTACCGTAAAAGCTATGAGCAGATAGATAACGGTTGTAAAAACCATTGTCAGTAGAAAGGCACGAGGAATGGTCTTGCCAGAGTTTTTTACTTCAGAACCCAATGCAGCCATATGCTCAAAACCTGTATAGACAAAAAACAAGGTTGCGGTAGCCGCCAAAGTACCGGAAAAGGATTCAACTTTAAAAAATTCAGCCTTTGGCGGGCCAGTTTCTGCAAGCCCGACCACAATAAGAATGAACAATCCCAAAAGTTGTATGCTAACCATTATAATATTGGCAGTAGATGATTTCTTGATTCCCGTAATGCTTATCAATGAAAGAATTATCAATACGCCATAACTTATCAATAGGGAAGGCACACTAAAAAAAGTGTTGAAATAACCTGAAAAGGCCAGCAATACAGCGGCTATCGTGGCAGAACTGTGAAAGGCAATTGTCCAGCCAGTGAGAAAGGAAGGAATGTCAATTTTCGGAAACGCTTTGCGTACAAAAATGAATTCGGCACCTGCATTGGGATAGGTAGAGGATAACTCTGCATAAGACAATGCCGAAACGCTGGCAGCAATTGCAGCGAAAACAAAACTCAACCAAAGGTCGGTACCTGCTTGTCCAGCTGCTGCGCCTATGACAGTATATATTCCTGCACCCACGATAGTGCCTACTCCATAAAAGGTAAGGCGAATTGTTCCCAATGATTTTTTTAATTCTGCCATAATATTTTTTAAGTTAGAGAAGGTGGAAGAAACCTGAACCTGACCATTGGACCCAAGGGTTCAGAATTCTGAAACTTCCATCTAATATTTTTGCCTGCATTTTTCACATATTCCCTTTAATATCAGGTTCACATTTCTCACTTCATAATCGTCTGGCAAGCTTTCTTTCGATATCTTATTCGGTAAACAGATTGTTCTTCTGCAATCGGTACAATGAAAATGCAGATGTAAATCTATACCGTATTTATCTTTGGCGTTTTCATCAGAAATAGCATATTTTGCCACTCCGACCCCATCATTAATCTGATGAATCAGCCCTTTATCCTCGAAAATCTTGAGATTTCGATAAAATGTCGTTCTGTTTGCTGTTTTATTGGTTTCGCTCTTTTGAACAAAAGCCTTTTTCAAATCGGAAAAGGACACGGCACTTTGCTTCCTTTTCAGGAACTTGTATATCTTCAACCTCATTTGAGTAGGTCGAATACCGTGATTTAATAGTATCTTTTCCGTTTTAGTCATTGCAATATTAATTCAAAAGCAAACCCTTTTTTCAAAACATATATTTGATGCTATTTCTTATAAGCCAAAAGCCTTAACGCATTAAAAACCACAAGTAATGTTGAGCCTTCGTGGATGACCACTGCAATACCGATATTGGCCCAACCCATAATGGTCGATGGGATAAGCAATGCCACAATACCGAGGCTTACCCAAAGGTTTTGCTTGATAATTGCCTTTGCCTTCCTGCTCAAGCCTATGGCAAAGGGCAGGGTTTCCAATTTATCGGCCATTAGGGCAATGTCTGCAGTTTCCAAGGCCACATCACTGCCCGCTGCACCCATTGCGATACCTACTGTGCTGTTTGCCATTGCAGGGGCATCGTTCACACCGTCGCCTACCATTGCGACTTTGGATTCCTGTTCTTTTAATTTTTTAATGGCATCTACCTTTTCCTCTGGCAACAGGCTTCCCCAGGCATCGGTCAACCCAATTTCTTTAGCAACGGCATCGGCAACCTTTTGATTATCCCCGGTTAGCATTATCATCCGCTTGATACCGATTTCCTTTAATTTTTTCAGTGTTTCCTTGGCCGCTTCCCGTGGGGTGTCCATCAGGGCGATGATACCTATATATTCTTTGTTCCTTCTTATGAGCATCGTAGTATTTCCACCACCTTCAAGTTCTTTTACTTTATTCGATATATCTTCGGATGGTTTTGCTTCATCGAGGTCTTCGTACAAGTCAAGGTTTCCAATATAGATTTTATCCTTGCCCAAAGAAGCTTTGATACCTTTTCCGAGAACTGCTTCCAAATCTGACGCATCGATAATATCAGTACCTTTCAGACGCTCTTTCCCATCCCTTACGACGGCTTTGGCCAAAGGGTGGTCGCTCAAGTTTTCAACGGCAACGGCTATCTTTAACAGTTCATTTTCTTCAATATCCCCCAATGGTACTACTTCGGTAAGTTTGGGCTTGCCTTCGGTAAGCGTGCCTGTTTTATCAAAAGCCAAAGCGGTTATGACCCCTAAATCCTCAAGTGGTCGCCCACCTTTGATGAGCACGCCGCCACGTGCTGCCCTTGCCACACCGCTCAATACGGCACTTGGTGTTGAAATGGCCAGTGCACAGGGACTTGCAGCTACCAATACCGCCATTGCACGATAAAAGCTGGCACTAAACGGTTCGTCAATGACCAGAAAGGCAAAGAGTAGGATACCAACCAGTATCAGTACGGATGGCACAAAGTATTTTTCGAACTTATCGGTCAGCAGTTGCGTGGGGGACTTCTGGGTCTGTGCCTCGTTGACCAATTTGACCAGTCGGGACAGGGTAGAGTCTTTGGCTTCTTTGATTACCTTTATTTCCAGCGTGTTATTACCGTTGATAGTTCCGGCAAATACCCGATTTTCATCCTTGATATCATCGTCTGCCGAATAGTCCCTGCCTGTATCTTCCACGGGAAGTTTATCCACGGGTACACTTTCCCCAGTAATAGGGGCCTGGTTTACACTGCTTTTTCCGTTGACCACGACGCCATCTGCGGATATTTTACTATTGGGCTTGACCACTATAATATCGCCAATACTCAATTGCTCAATTCCAACTTCTTCGGTCTTGCCATCTTTTTTAAGCAATGCTGTTTTTGGTGCAAGGTCTGCAAGCGCAGCAATGCTTTTTCTTGCTTTGTTCATTGCGTAATGTTCCAAGGCGTGCCCAAGGCTAAATAAAAACAACAACAGTGCACCTTCTGCCCATTCTCCCAGAATGGCGGCACCAATGGCAGCGACCAGCATTAAAAAATCAATTTCAAAACCACCCTTGGCCACAGTTTGAACCGCTTCCTTGGCCGTAAAGAAACCACCGAAAAAGTACGCGCCAATGTACAAAGTAAGACTGACCCAATCCGGGATGGATTCCACATAAGAAAGCCCGAAACCTATCCCGAGAAGTGCCCCACAGATAATGGAAAAAATAAGCTCCGTATTTTTACCGAAAACCCCACCGTGGGCGTGCTCTTCTCCTTCCTCGTGGGTCTCGCCCTCCTTGTGCTCGTGGCCCTCTGTGGAAGTTTGCTCTTTAGTATCTTCCTTCTTTGAACGTTCCTGTTTTTTTTTGGATGCTTCGGTGTAATTATTTTCGTTTGAAGAACTCCGCTTAACCTGAAGGTCTTCCTTTTCAATCTGTTTACTTATTTCATCAAAATTTGTTTGCTTTTTATCAAACTCAAGGCGCACCATTCCAGAGACCGAAACGGAAGCCTCCAAAACCCCATTGATTGCCAAAAGACTTTTCTCTATGGAACGTGCCTGTCTTGTATGTCTGATTCCTTTAACCTCTATGAGCAAATGCCCGTATTTTTCGGTAATCTCGGCACCCGTCTGTTCTGCGAGAGATTGAATGCGGTCTATAGAAATGATATCGGGGTCATAATGAAAACAGAGCTGTGGTGTGTCATCTTCCTTTGTATCGGCAACGTGTACTTTTTCGATGCCCTCTTTAGCCTGTAATTCTTTTATAAGCCGCTCAACACAAGTATCTTTTTCGTTTGGAACTTGCGGAAGGATAACTGGAATTTTTAGTTGTATTTTTTTCATTTTTTACTATTTTTTTTTATCCATTCTTTGGCATCGTCTTTTTCTTCTGGCTTATAAAATTTTATATGAGCTTCTGAAAAAGGAAGCAATGCCTCGGTAAATTGCTCCTGCCATTTAACGCTACCCACTAAAGCAACACGCTTTAAATGCGTTTCATTCGGAAGATTCAATTCAATGCCCTTCCAATAGGCACTTACCGTCCAGCCTTCAAAATTTTGCATTTCAATGTACCAGAACACTTCCTGATAGGCATTTATATGTTCTGTTAAGACCGGTATCAAGTTCTCATAATCCTTGGCATCCAGCTTGTTTTCAGCCACCATATATACCGTAGCTTCTTTTTTATAGATTGTTATCATTGCTCATTATTTATAAATGATGATTGAATTGAAAAACCTAAAACTCAACCCAAATTATCGCTGCATTTTTCGCAGATACCTTTTACCACCAAATTAATATCTTCGGTAATGTAGCCATCGGGCAAGCTGATATGCGGGATTTTATGTTCTGTTAAACAGACCGTTTCATTACAGTTGTTGCAATGAAAGTGCAAATGAAGGTCGTTGCCGACCTCGCATTCACAGTTCTCTTCGCAAAGGGCGTATTTTATAACACCTGTCCCATCCTCAATTTGATGTACAATACCTTTTTCCTCAAACGCTTTCATAGTCCTAAATAGGGTGCTTCTTTCACTGACCTTAAAATCCTTTTCCAAATCGCCAAGACTGATGGCCACCTCTAATTCTGCTAAACGCTTATAAGTCATAAGGCGCATAGCCGTAGGTCGTATCCCTTTGCTTTCAAGTAGTTGGACTATTTTTTCCATTTGTGATAAAGTGTTTTATAGGTCGTACCGTTTTAAGGAATCTCCAGTTTTAATCTGAAAGGCATCTTCAATATTTGCTATATATATAATACCATCTCCAGGCCCGTCGGTTTTGGCGTTGGCTATAATTGTTTCAATGGCCGCTTGGGCTTCCTCATTTTGGCAGACCAGTTCCAACTTAACCACTGGACTATCTGTTACGTGAAAATCCAACGACGGTCTTGCACCTTTTGATTTGAATGCGCCAGTGCCTTCTGCTTGTGAAAGGGTCATACTTTTGAACCCATTATCAGATAGTGCTTCAATGACTCTTTGGATTCGGTTCGGTTTTATAAATGCTTTTATTTCCTTCATATTATGAATTTTTTAAATTTTTAATCGATTTTGAACCGAGCCTGTTTTCTAATTTTTAACTAACCAATTAAGACGATAAACAAACTCGGAATCAAAATCTTTGATTATTATTGAATTAATGTCCGTGTTCCAGTTCGCCTTTAACCATTTCCGAAGACAGGTTATAAGCTCCTTTTATGACCACTTTGGCAACCGTTGAAACTTCGGCAGGTAAATTGACTTCAACAAAGCCCAAATCAGTAATACCAACCGTTACGGGTATCATTTTAAATTTCATTTTGTTCGCTTCCATTGCTTCATCTTCATCCAAAATAAAAATAAAGGATTGCTCGCCTTCTTTTATAATGGCAGCTTCCGGTACGGCAAAACCCTTTTTTTCGCCCTGCACTATGCGTCCTTCCACGTACATACCCGGCAACAGGTTTTTATCCTTGTTCTCAATGTCTGCAAGGACTTCCAATGCTTTTGGGTCAGTATTGAAGGTTTTGCCAACAGACCTAACGGTTGCCTTAAGCAGTTCGTCCGGACGAGAAGCCGTTGAAAAATATATCTGTTGCCCTTTCTTGATTTGCTTTATGTCCTTCTCATATACTTTGAAGTTGACATAAATCTTTGAATTATCGCTTATTGAGAACATTTTGGATTGTTGTGCCACATAATCGCCCAGACTAATCATTACTTCATCCACATAGCCACTTATGGGCGTGATAATGGGAACTGCGGAATATATTTGGCCTTCAGCCACCTTGTCCGGGTTGATGCCCAACAGTCTCAATTGGGAACGCAAACCATTGACGCTGGATGTTGTGGAACGAAATTTTGACTGCGCCATCTGAAATTCCTTGCCAGAAGAAACACCTTTATCATAAAGAGTCTGCTTACGCTCAAAATCCTGTTTCAAAAAGACCAGTTCATCATTTTTTTCCTGATAATCCTGTTGAATTGCAATGATATCTGGATGCTCAATATACGCAAGCACCTGTCCTTTGCTTACGTTATCTCCAGGTACAACTTTTATGGAACTCACATTTCCACCAACAAACGGACTGATGTTCGCCTTGTCCTGTGGGTAAAGTTCCAGCGTACCCGTTACCTTAATGTTGTTCCCTAAATTCCGTTCCTCCAGAGGTTTCATTTCCAAACCGATGGTTTCAGCCTGTTGCTTTGTAAGTTCTACAACGCCTTCTTCCTCACTATGGCCTCCTTCTTCTTCGTCGTGACCTTCTTCGCCGTGTGCATCTTCGCCACCTGCTTCGGTTTTTGATACGCCTTCAGCTTCGTTATGCCCAAGTTCAGATTTTTGGCCATCGTTACAACTCATAAACATAAGTGTAAATAATACGGTACTTACTAATAGTATATTCTTCATTTTTCTTCTTTATTATATTATAGATTACCCAACTGATATTGTACCTCAATAGATTGTTGGTTGTATTGATTGATGTATTCCAAATGTGTTTGCTTTATCCTGATGGCACTGTTAAGGATGGTTATATAGTTGACATAATCTATTTCGCCTTCCTTGGATGCCAATTCTGCGGTGGTTATTTGTTCTTCCGCCAAAAGCAATGCGCCTTCTTCATAATACTGCAATATTTTCCGCGTTTTTTCAAGGGATTTGAACAATTGCGACACCTGGCTTTCGGTGGTTGCCTTTTGTTCCAAATATTGGTTTTCTGCGACCATTGCATCTGCCTTGGCTGCCTTTATCCTCGATTTCTGCGGAAAAAACCATAACGGAATACTAATACCTGCCTGATAGGTATTGAATCCAGAAACATCATCCACTACTTGCCTTCCAAACGATAAACTGAATTTCGGTAGGAGTTGCGATTTTTCAACACCCACATTTGCTTTACTTACTTCGGCGTTCTGCAACGCATATTGCAATATTGGGTTGTTTGCTACCGAGGTAGAATCCAAATTTGCCATAAAATCCAATGGCTCGTAAAAATCGTTCACCGTTTCAATGCTTTCATCCGTTCCCAAATACTGTTTTAAAGCACGTTTGGCAATTTCAATATCATCATAGGCTTGTTGTTTTAATACTTGTATTTGCTGATATTCCGAAGATGCTGCAATAAATTCCAATTTCCCGGTTTCCCCTGTTTCATAACGCAATTCAGCAGCCTCCCTAAAATTAATATAAACACTATCCAGCTGTTCTGCAAAACGCAACTGTGCCTTGTAATAATTAATTTGGTCATAGGCTTGCATCACATTGCGCACCAACTGTTGTTCATTGGCCACATAAAACTTTTCTCCCAAGGCAATACGCTCTTTGTAAAACTTCGATTTTGAAAATCCTGAAAGCAAATCAATGTTGCCCTGTTGCACACCAATGGTAGTCTGTACTCCGGGAAGATTATTGCCATATTCTTCCTTTCCCGTAAAAACTTGCGTACTGCCCAAGTCGAAACTTGTGCCTTTCATAGCCTGTTCACGTTCTATAAAGGCTTGACTTTCTTTAAGAGAAGGATAATTCTGTTTTGCCAAAGCGATGGCCTCATCCACGGTCAAGGTTTTTGGAATTGTTCCATCTGCATTGGTGTCTTGGGCAAAAGCAGTTCCAGAAGCCATCAAACCGCCAACCATCAATAATACGGTTACAATGTTAGTTGATTTGTTGACATAGCTTATAGCTCCATCGTTATTGTTTCGTTCTTTTCTCGATTCGAGCCAGTAATAAAGAATAGGAATAACCACCAAGGTCAGAAAGGTTGCCGTAAGCATTCCTCCAATCACTACTGTTGCCAATGGTCGTTGTACTTCGGCACCACCAGAGGTGGAAACCGCCATTGGGATAAAGCCCATAATTGTTGTAATGGCTGTCAATAAAATTGGACGTAAACGTTCGTGCGTAGCTTCGTATATACGTTTTTTTATATCTGTCATTCCACTGTCTTTTAGTTCATTGAATTTGTTTATAAGAATCAAGCCGTTTAATACGGCAACTCCGAAGAGTACGATAAACCCGACTCCCGCCGAAATACTGAAAGGCATTCCACGAATCCACAAAACGAAAACGCCACCTATGGCTGCCAAAGGTACCGCCATATAGATCATCAAGGCTTGTGAAAATGAATTCAAAGCAAAGTAAAGCAGAACAAATATTGTTATTAAAACGATTGGGACTACGATCATCAATCGGTCTGACGCACGTTGCAGGTTTTCAAATGACCCTCCGTAAGTAACATAATATCCCGGTGGCAGTTTCACTTCCGTTTCCAGTTTTTGCTGAATCTCCTCAACCATCGATTTTACATCTCGCCCACGAACATTGACACCAACCGAAATACGCCGCGAGGTATTGTCCCTTGAAATCTGCATTGGTCCTGGTTTGTAACTGATGTCCGCGACTTCCTTTAAAGGCACTTGCGCTCCGTTTGGCAAATCGATATACAAATTCTTAAGGCTGTTGATGTCTTGCCTAAAGTCTTCCGCCAAACGAATGACTACATCAAAGCGTTTTTCGCCCTCAAAAATCACACCTGCGGCTTCTCCTGAAAACGATGCACTCACATAATCATTCAGCTTGTCAACGGTTACTCCGTATTGAGCCATTTTTGCGCGGTTATACACCACGGTCATTTGGGGCAAACCACTTGTAGCCTCTACGTTAAGGTCTGCAGCACCCGGAACTTTCCGTATGACCGCAGCAATTTCCTGAACCTTATCTGCCAACACGTTTAAATCTTCTCCATATAATTTGATGGCTACGTCCTCACGAACGCCAGTCAGCAATTCATTAAATCGAAGTTCAACAGGTTGTGTAAACACAAAGTTTACACCAGGCACTACTGAAATTTTTTCTTGTATTTTTTCTATGAGCTCCTCCTTACTATCTGCGGAAGTCCATTTACTCTTGTCTTTTTCAAGAATAATGTAACTATCCGCAATATCCATAGGCATTGGGTCTGTTGGTATTTCGGCCACACCAATCCTTGAAACTACCGTTTTTACTTCTGGAAATTCATTGATTAAATTCTGAAGTTTTTTTGAAGCCTCAATAGATTCTGTAAGACTGCTCCCTGGTTTTATCAAGGCTTGAAAGGCAATATCGCCTTCATCAAATTTCGGGACAAATTCTGCTCCCATATTGCTAAATACAAATCCTGCAATTAATAGCAATGAAACCGCTCCTATAACCACACCAGCCCTAAAGCGAAGTGCAAAATTAAGTATGGGTAGATACGCGCGATTTAAAAAATCCATAATTTTATCGCTTATCCTATCCATCTGGTTTTCAAATTTGGCAAACCAACTATTTTGATTTTTAGCAGGTTTTAAAAATAAGGACGACATCATTGGTACGTAGGTAAGGCAAAGAATAATTGCCCCTAAAACGGCAAATCCAAAAGTGAATGCCATAGGTCGAAACATTTTTCCTTCTACACCTGTCAAAAACAGAATCGGTGTGAAAACAATGAGTACGATTAATTGACCGAAAAAGGCAGAATTCATCATTTTACTTGCAGAATCGTAGGTTATTTCATCCATCTCGGATTGTCCTATGATAGCCTTGGATTTTTTCATCCGTTGATGTATGTGGAAAACCGTACCCTCAACTATAATTACCGCACCGTCAACAATAATCCCAAAATCAATTGCACCCAATGACATCAGGTTTGCCCAAATGCCAAATTGTTTCATCAAAATAAATGCAAATAATAAGCACAAAGGGATTATCGAAGCAGCTATCAATCCTCCACGGAAGCTCCCCAAAAGCAAGACCAAAACAAATATAACAATAAGCGCTCCTTCTATTAGGTTTGTTTTTACGGTACTTGTGGTTCTTCCTATCAATTCACTTTGACTTAAAAACGTATCTATGTAAACGCCTTCCGGTAAGGATTTTTGGATTTCTACAATGCGCTTTTCAACATTTTCTATAACGTTACTTGGACTTTCGCCTTTCAGCATCAGTATTTGTCCACCAACAGATTCGTGGCCATCTTGGGTAAACGCACCATATCGCACCTGATTCCCATAGCCCACTTTTTCAGCGACATCCCGCACTAAAACAGGGCTTCCGTTTTGTGTGGTTACAACGGTGTTTTCCAAATCTTCAATGCTACGCGCCAAACCTTCTCCGCGAATGAAATTTGCTTGGTGGTTTTTCTCGATATAAGCACCACCTGTATTGGCATTGTTCACTTTCAGGGCTTCAAAAACCTGATTCATTGTAATGCCAAAACTTTTTAATTTATCAGGATTTATGGCCACTTCATATTGTTTCACATACCCTCCAAAAGCATTGACCTCGACGACTCCGGGGACTAATGCCATTTGTCGTTTTACAATCCAATCCTGTATGGTACGAAGCTCCATAGCATCGTATTTATCTTCGTAGCCTTCTTTTACTTTTAGGGTGTATTGGTAGATTTCGCCCAGACCCGTAGTTATTGGTGCCATAAATGGTGTGCCGAAGCCTTCGGGGATTTCTCCAGCAACTTCGGTTAATTTCTCCTGCACCAATTGCCGGGGAAGATAAGTACCTGCCTCGTCCTTAAAAACAATGGTAACCACAGAAAGACCAAAACGGGAAACGGAACGCAGCTCGATAACGTCAGGAAGGTTTGCCATTGCCAATTCTACCGGATAGGTAACAAATTGCTCAATGTCTTCAGTACCTAAATTTGGGGCAACTGTAATAACCTGTACTTGGTTGTTGGTAATATCGGGTACAGAACCCAGATTTATAGTGGCCATAGACCAAATGCCCGTACCTACAAGTGCCACTATAAAGAGCCCAATAATAAACTTGTTATTAATGGAAAATGAAATGATTTTGTTAATCATAGAAAAAGTATTAATTCAGTTTAAACATCGCAATGCAAAGAGATGCAATGCGTTTATGATGCGATACTTACTTTTAAAAGCATCACGGTAGGATATAGCTATCCTAAAAAAACTGAATTATACTTTAGGGGGTTGGAAAAGCGATTCCAGATATCTGGAAGTGAAGTTTACTTTATGTAAGTTAAACTGTTTTTTCTCTTCAAACTTTAGTCGATTGGTTAAAGCCGAATTGTTGTTCGCAATAATTAATACTAAAGGGTGACAACATTGATGATGGGAATGGACTGGTGTATTCTCCTTATCTGGGTTATTATGATGCCCTTCATTTTTTGCATCATTGTCAATGTAATCTTCAACTACATATTCAAGGAAAGAGTCTCCATAAACTTTATGGTCTTGATAATGGGTAATAATGCTTGAAATTTCTTTAATTGGTCCACAAAAGTCCATATCAATGCTAATTCCCTGAAAAAAGAATAAAATTGACATTGATATGGAAAAGAATATTTTCATAAATTTTGACAAAGATACAAATTAATCGATGCACAGGTTGTGCAAAGATTATTCAGATGTTAGCAACAATATTTATTTTCTTGAATTGGTGGACAAGGAACTGTTCCATAAGAACAAAACACACAACAATCTCCATCATAAGGCTTCAAGACTGTTTTACAATTCTCACACTCGTAAAAGAATTGACAAGCGTTTGTTGGCATCTCTTCTACTTTTTTGTGTCCGCAGTTTGGACAGGTAATCTCTGATTTTAATTGAATTTTCATCAAATCTCATCTAATGACTTACGGTTTTTGTCAATTGCTTTTTTAAACTGTGAAGGTGTCATTCCTGTAACTTTTTTAAATTGGTTACTCAAATAGGCCACACTACTGTAATTCATTTTAAAGGCTATTTCACTCAAAGTTAATTCATCATAAACTATTAGTTCCTTGACACGTTCAATTTTTTGGTTGATGATGTATTGCTCAAACGTGATACTTTCTACCGATGAGAATAGAGAACTTAAATATTTATAATCAAGATGAATATTCTCGCTTATATAATCTGCCCATTTAAAATCCAGCCCCTCGGAAGAATGATGAACTTTATCTACAACTAATGTTTTCATCTGTTCAATAAGTTGACTTTTACGGTCGTCAATCAAACTAAATCCTGAGTTTTGAAGCGCTTTGCAAAGACCGTCCTTGATATTTGCACTTAATGCTGAAACCAATTTAACCTCCCCCAATTTGATAGAAACATACGGTATTTCAAGTTGTTCCAAAATATTGGATACTGCCGAGATACATCTAGGGCAGACCATATTTTTAATATGGATAATCTCATTCATATAATACTCGTTTCAAAATAACGTTAATCCTGATTTGTATAAAGAATAGTAAACAGCAGCTATTGCAGTAACCACAAAAATCAATACTATCACAACTAAAGCTACAATTTTATCTTTTTTTGTAATATCACTTTTGGGCTGATGCTTTTTCCTTTCATTTTTTCTTCTATTTCTCCTGCTTTCACTCATTATCGTTCGCCGTGATAAAACCAAGATTACTTTATGGTCTTATTCAGATTACAAAATCAGTTCAGAATTATTTCTATTTTATCGTCACACTTACCTCACCACATTTTAACATTGCTGCTCCATAATATGGGTTGCGAATTTCTGTTTCTAAACTTAACCAGACCGCACCTTTGTCATTATTGGCCATTGGACAAAACTCAACATACACTTTCTGATCGATACCAAAAAGCTGCACACTACTGATCATATGGGCAGAAAGGTGCTTGAAATGGTCTCTTTGTGTAGCGATTTCCGAAGTACTCTCAATAGCACTTGCAGAGGCCTTTAGCTCGTTTTGAATTGTCATCCAATGGTTGTGCGCTTCTTCATCAGATAACAATTTCATGTCAACTTTATTTAAGGATTGGTTCATTCTCTTTCCTGCTTGTTGAGCATTTGTGGGATCATCATTTACGAGAGCATCTTTCAAAAGAATATAATCATCAAAAACCTGTTTTAATTGATTCTGAAACTTGTTCGAAACGGCAATCCTTTCTTTCATTTCTGAATGATCGGTTGTTCCTGAATTGTCTGACTGCACTCCCAAATGACCTTCATGACCAGTCATTGTCTTACCTCCTTCTGCATTCATCATGCTTTTCTTGCCCTGTAACTGAGCCGCTGCATCTACGGTAAATGTGCCATTGGCAACCACTTCTTCCCCATTGGACAAACCGTCAACAATAGTATAATTGTCTCCGTTTTTTGCGCCCAAGGTCACTTCCCGCATCTCGAAAATGGGTTCGTTAGGATTGGTTTTCACATATACCAAAGATCTGTTCCCCGTCCAAAGCACGGCGGAAGCTGGAATGCTTATCAAGGATTTATTATCAGCATTTTTTGGCATCTGCACTTTGGATGTAACAAACATTCCAGGTTTAAAAAGTCCATCTTTATTATTTAAATTTGCTCTTACTGAAATAATTCTGGATTGGGTATTCAAAATCGGGTCAATAAAAGATACCGTAGCCTCAAATTCCTGGTTGGGATAAGCATTGGAGGTTACCGTTAATTTCTGCCCCTTCGTCAGCTGTGAAATCTGATTTTCATAAGCATCAAACATTGCCCATACAGTTCCCAGATCACTGACTTTCACAATGGGTTGTCCCTGTTTAACGTAGTCTCCTTCCTCCACCATCTTTTCTGAAACCGTACCGGAAACCGTCGCATAAATGGGGAAATTCTCTTGTATTTTTCCAGTAGACTCGATTTGATCGATTTGGCTTTCCGAAAGTTTCCACAGTTTTAATTTATTTTGGACCGCTTGATATAAAGTAGGTTGTGATTCTTTCATTGAGGCCGCGGTTAAAAGTTCTTGTTGTGCTGCAACAAGAGCCGGAGCGTAGATGGTTGCCAATAATTGTCCTTTTCGGACTTTTTCACCAGTAAAACTGACGTTCAGTTTCTCTATACGGCCTTCAAAGTAGCTGGCCTGAACCGCATTAGTTTCTTCATTGGGCATAATCTTCCCAGAAAGCAACAAGGAGTTTCCCTCCGTTTCAGAGACATTTCCTACCTTAACAGTTTGAATATTGGATAGAGCCATCGCATTATTGGTCATCTTTATCTCATTCAGAGCAAGGCCTTCACCTCCTGATTCCGCAGGTATTAAGTCCATTCCACAAATAGGACAATCTCCCGGTTCTGGTTGCATGATTTGTGGATGCATGGAACAAGTCCACATTTGATTAGAAGCAATTTCTTCTGAATGATCGTGGTCTGCTGTGGTATTGTTTGAAGTCTCACCACCAAACAACAGAAAGCCTCCCAACATGCCAATAATCAAGGCAACACCTATGTAAATGATATTTTTTTTCATTGTTTATTTTATTATTTATTATTCTCTAATCGTTTAATCATTGCTTTCATTTCTGCAATTTCTTTTTCCTGTGCTTTTATTATGTCTTCAGCCAATTTCTTAACTTCCGGATCTTTAATGTCCGCTCGTTTACTGGTTAAGATGGCGATAGAGTGATGCGGAATCATAGCTTTCATCCAGAGTACATCGCCAATAATGGGAGCTTGAGCTCTAACAAGTCCTAATGCACTTGTGAATAGTATGATACTTCCCAATACAATTGCAATATTTTTCTTTTTGTTTTGATACATCTTACGCATTGCCACAAACATTATAATGGCCATGGCAGCTATACCCAAACAGCTCATATAAAACCGAGTAAGACTGAAATAAACATGATCTATTTGATAAGTGTTTAGGTACATAGTAATATACATTGCAAGAAAAGATGCGGCGAGCATCAAAATGAATTTTGTATAATTGCCTTTGCTTGGGTGTTGATTTGAATGTTCCATCGTTTTCGAGTTTTTGGTTATTATTTACTTACTTTCTTTTTTATTTTTCTAATCGTCGGAGAGGAAGTGTACCACAGCAGGAATCCACTTAGCACTGTAATTAATCCCAGGAGAGAAAACACTCTTAACACAATGGTATTGAAATTGTCGCGCGTGTCATAATCCATTGTGTGGGTCATCCACAAAAAGTCGAACCATCGCCATGCTCGATGTCTTACGGTCTGGAATTTTGCATCGTTTACCGATACATAAGCCTTTAGGGCTTCATCGGTATCATACGAAATAACGTAGGCAGGCAATAGCTTTTCCCGATATTCGTGATAGTCGTCCACTTCGGTTATTTTTTGAATATTTGCCACTTTCATACCTTCTTTCATATAATTTTTGGCTACAGATAAGGCTTCTTCTTCGGAAATATATTTTTTAGCTTCCCCAGTTTTCGCATTGTACAATTGTTGTTTGTTTACCCAGTAATAAGGCTCTGTGTTGATCTCTCTTATTTCGATACTTCTAATGCTTTCAGAACTATTTATTTTTGAAGGGCTTATGAGATCATCAAACGCCTTTGGCACATAATCTAAATTGCGAAATTGATCACCATGAATATCGTCTATGTTCGTCCAACTAAAATACATTCCGCTGATGGTCCAAAACAGAAATTGTATCCCTAAAAAGAGTCCCAAATATCTATGGGTTTTTCGTATTTTGATTGCTGTTTTCCTCTTTACCATTTATTGATTTGATTGAAAATTGAAACTAACATTGAAAATTAAAGCTAACAATGACCTTTTCCCAAGCAAGTGATATCGTTCCTTCTTTGTCATTAGCTTTCACAATCTTATATTCTAAGTGTTCTATTATTTCATTTGAAATTTTTGGCTTCACTTTAAATCGTAAAACATCGTTCTTTTCATTGTAATCATCTTTCCCGTGTTGATCCCAATCGGAATTAAAAATAATGGTCCATTCATCTTTTGAAGGAATAACGAAAAATCCATATTTTCCAGCAGGTAACACAATATCATTTATAATTAAATCATTGTTGGTTTCTATCCAAGTCGCCATATGTGCACCAGCTTGCCACACCTGATCGTAAGCCAACAGACCTCCAAAGATCATTCTATCCCTAACGCCAGGTGATGAATAATCGATACGTATTTTAGTATCCCCCAATATTCCCAATGTTGAAGTATGTGGACTTAATACTTTTTGTGGTGGCTTCGATATAATTTCAGTTTGCGATTGTTCAGGAATTATTTCAATTTCCTTTTCTTCTTGTTTGCAGGCCGTCAAAACAAGGGTACATAACAATAGGCTCAAAGGGATGCGTAGTCTCATAAGGTTTATTTTTTTGCTTTTATTTCTTTGAAAATGATTTTTCATTATTTATTCGAATTTTAAAATCGAAAGAAGCAACTTCTTTCATAACCATAGGGCAAGTTCTCCCGACCATTTGGTTTATTACCTTGGCATAAACATAAATTTCTGTCGTAAAACCAAACTATCAACGTGATCATCATTGTGCCTAACAAAGAGAAAGGCCTAACTAATAAACCAACAAAATAGATTTTCCCTTTCTCTTATTAGGACTTAGTTTTTATTCTTGACTTGTAAATAATTCAGGAACAACTATAAGCGTTGATTTATTTTACAATTTTACAGCCGGTTTTATTTTTAAAACTTCTAAATTTTGACAGTCCAATCCGAAGAGCTAAAAACACCTGAAATGAGGGACAAACACTATCAACCAATTAACTAAACATCTACCCCTCAAAATCAAGTATTTATCAATAAACTTCTCTTCATCATAAATTCATAATGGTCTTTGGTAGTCAGGCATATACAAAAGACTTCAAACATTTAATCGTTCTTACTATTTGGTGTCATTCAATGAAATCAACTTTTAAAGTTAAAAATATATTGTGCCTGAAATGGGAAGGTTTTAGCACTGACTATCAAAAATGTGCTCCTTCCCCCGACAGGACTTACTATCCTGATATCCTAAGCATCCTATAATCTTCTGTTAACTAATAAACCAGAATATCGATTAAGGATGTTCAAGGAATGGATATCTATTGAATAGTTTTTTGAACTTTTCCGCATTTAAGCATGCCACTACCGTAATACGGATTTCTAACTTCCTTACTTGTACTTAACCACGCGCTACCTTTATCATACATTGGACAAAATTGTTCGTACAAAGTGTTTTTTGTCCCTGTAATGGCCACCATATCTGTAATATCCTTACTCAACATCTTAAAGTGCTCCCGTTGATGGTCTATGGCACTTTTGGCAATATGTTCTGCGTGTTCGGTAGCTGCTTCAATAATATCGGCTAGCTCTTTTTTATCTTCCTTTGAATATTTACTCAAATCAAACGCCTTAAGAGCGGCAACCAACTTAGTGCCAGATTGTGCCGCTTTTTTAGCGTCATCTCCTACCAAAGCATCTTTTAAACTAAAGTAGTCACTTAATATGGCTTCTGATTTTACGTCGCCACTTTGTGCATTTGCAAAAGAAACTACTAACAATAGCATTGCTGCCATACTCATTTTTAATTTTTTCATTTTTATTGTATTTAATTATTGTTTATAAACTGTCTTTTAATTGTGTGATAAACTTGTTCATTTCTACTACCTCTTCCTTCGTAAAAATGGCATCTTTATGAATCAAGGTATAAGAGTGCAAAGGCATTTCGCCACTTTCAATTTGTTTGATAATTGACCGTAACTTACTTTTCTTTCTTCGGTTGGATAAGGAATCCCATTCGCTGAAATTAAGTTCAGCCTTACCTTCTTTGATATGATCCTCCAAAAACCAAGCAGCAGGTTGAATCTTATTATACCAAGGGTATTGTGTATTGTTACTGTGGCAATCATAGCAGGAAACCTGTAACTTTTTCTGAATAGTTTCAGGAACATTATTGACCCGCATAAAATCAGTTGCTGGAACAATGCTGCTTTGATTGCGTTCTGTGGGAATAAACTGAATCCCCACAAACGCTACCAGTAATATTATTGCTATGGTTTTTACAATTCTCATTTAGTTAATCTCCTTTTGTACTTCCCCGCAATTCAACATTTTACTTCCGTAATAAGGGTTTTTAATGTCCTTGCTCAAACTTAACCAGGCACTACCTCCATCATACATTGGGCAAAACTGTTGGTATAGGGTGTTCTTTGTTCCTGTAATAGCAACCATATCGGTTACATCTTTGCTCAACACTTTAAAATGCTCTCGTTGGTGATCTATGTCGCTTTCAGAAATATGCTCAGCATGCTCAACAGCATCTTCAATAATATCTGTTAACTCTGTTTTTTGCGAATCTGTATAATTTGAAACATCAAGATTCCCGAAACTCAATGCTATTACCGCTCCAAGTTCTTTGGCTTTTGCATTATCATCTGCAACCAAAGCGTCCTTAAGATTGAAGTAGTCATTTAATACGGCTTGTGGACTACCATCACTACCCATAGCCATTTCTTTTTTCTCTCCATCGTGATGACCATCACCGTTATCGTGATTCATTTTTGAATGATCTTCTCCACTATTCATTTCTGAATGATTTCCGTCAGTACGGTCTTGTTCTTTGTTGCTGTCCTTACAAGACACAGCTGTTAAGGTCATAAATGCTATTGCAACTATACCTAATGTTGATTTTAATCTGCTCATTTTGTTTTTGATTTTAATTATTGATATTTGATTTAAATTTTGTTGTAACGCTACAGGCAACTTAATTATCTTCTTGTTCCTATCTATTTTGATTCTATGTTTTGCTTAATTTCTTCATATTCCTCTTTGGTTATTTCTCCTTTTGCGTACCTCTCATTCAATACGTCCATAGCCTTTGAGCTTTTATTTATTTTCTTGCCTCTTGCATAAATAAGAACACCTATAACTATAACACCAAAAACGATTAAAAAATCCCAATTGTAGTCCATAATTTTATTTTTTAATTATTAAAATCTCACCGTTAGCCCACCACCTGCACCAAAACGGTTGTCGTAGCTTGCCATCAATGAAAAGTCTCGTGATAAATAATATTCCACTCCCGCATTCCAGACAATTTCCTTTGCGTAATTATTTCCGAAGGGAAGGCTATCAACCCATCCAAAATCTGCCTGATATTCATACCTTCCAAAAATGGCTGTTCTTGGAAAAATCAATAGTTCACGGGTCAAGCTAATTTGTGGTCTCAATTTGCTGTCGATACGGACATCAAGATTGAACAGATACGGTGTTAAAAATCGAATCCCGGCGATAGCGGTGGTCGAAATATCATCCATACTGTCTGCCATTTCATTTTCAGCTTTCACCCCACCGAACACTCTAAAATAATCATGTAGATAACGCTCATAGGTCACTTCGGCTTCCAAATTTTGGTTCCAGCCGTATTCTGCGGAAATATTGAATTGGTTTCGAATATTGGATGTAACAAACTTAAATGAAGCCATATGTGAGGCTGCCTCAAGCATCGACCAAGCATAAAACTCGTCTGCTTCCTTGATTAAATGCTTTACTGGATGTTCTTCCATTCTTGGGTCACGTGGCGTCTCATAACTCACCACTCGTGCCATTCCACTCATCATATGATATAAGATATGACAGTGAAAAAACCAATCACCATGTTCGTCGCCTTCGTTTCCGCTGAATTCGATGGTCACTTCTTGCATCGGCGCAACATTAACGGTATGTTTTAAAGGGGAGTATTCCCCATTTTCATTGACAACTCTGAAAAAATGACCGTGCAAGTGCATGGGATGATGCATCATGGTAAGGTTATTAAAAGTTATCCGAGTTATCTCTTTTCCACTTATTTTAATATCATCTGTCTCACTTAATGGAACGCCGTTCATACTCCAGATATATCGGTTCATATTTCCTGTGAGGTTCAAAAGGATTTCCTTAACAGGAAGTTCTTTATCATAGGTCGTTGGTTCTGGCGATTTCAGATAGTCATAATTGTATTCTGAAAACATACTCATACCTTCCATTCCTGAATGGTCCATTGCCATTCCCTTTTCAGCTTCAGTGGAATCCTTTTTCATTGCCATTTTGGAATGATCCATTTTGGAATGATCCATTTTCTCATCCATAGCAGCCTCTTTGGAAGTTTCCATCTTCATTTCATCCATTTGCATTCCGTATTCTTCCTTCATTTCATAGCGCTCATCCTTTTTTGGACGGAATTTCAAAGCGTGGGCCCCCATTTTCATATCCATTTTTGCCATCTCCTGCATCATCTCAATCTTATCAGGTTTTGCTATAATTTCTGCAGGAAGCACCTCTCCTTTTCCAAAATACGCTGTAGCTATCCCAGAACCATCCTGTGCCATTGCCCGTAACTCAATCTTCCCATGATGAGGAATAGTGATTATAAAATCATAGGTTTCGGCTGTAGCTATGAAAGTTTTAGGATGTTCAACGGGAACAACATCAACCCCATCAGCAGATACTAATAAAGGCTTTTCCCCTCCAATGGTCATCCAAAACTGAGAGGAAGCAGAACCGTTTATGACTCGTAATCGTACCTTCTCACCTGGTTTATAATTAGGATATTCTTGAGTTTTCTCTCCATTGACCAAAAATGCGGGATAATACACGTCGGCAATGTCTGCGCCACCCATCCGTTGTCTCCAGAAATCGAGCTGTGCACTGAACGCACCACGGGCAATGACCTTATTCAAAGGTGTTGCCGTTCCCTTCTTCATTTGATACCATTCGTTACCGCGCTTAAGATTTTGCATGATGCGGTGCGGATTTTCATTGGTCCAATCAGATAACATGACAATTAAATCATGGTCATAATCCAAGGTTTTTTCCTTTGGATGGATCAGCAAGGAACCAAAAACGCCACTTTGCTCTTGGAGCATGGTGTGGGAGTGGTACCAATACGTTCCCGACTGTCTGATAGGAAATTCATATTTAAATGTGGTTCCAGCTTTAATTGGAGGTGTTGTCAAATAAGGTACACCGTCAAAAAAATTGGGTAACAAGAGTCCGTGCCAGTGAATTGAGGTTTCAACGCTCATTTCATTTTTCACGTAAATCACCGCATATTCGCCTTCGGTAAATTCCAAGGTTGGTCCTGGAATGGTTCCATTGACGGTCATTCCCTTAACCTGTTTTCCGGTTTTATTGATCAATTCGTCTTTGATCACCAAGGTATATTCACGAACCGGTAGATTATCACGATTGCCTTCTACTATTTGTGCAGATAATTGGCTACAACCTATTAAAAGCAGTATTGTAAAGAATTTTAGATGGTTCATTGTTCTGTTTTTTAAAATTATTAGGTAACCGATTTCATTGATAAATAGTTATCAATTCGTTCCCGTAAAATAATCAATGATGCTCACTTGATGAAAATATGCACCGATCGCATCGATACGATTCAATTGAAAATTCAACTGCAATTCCTGCACATCCAAAACCTCTCTAAAATCTATAGTGCCCGTCTCATAGTTTTTAAACAATATTTCGGTCGCGTTATCTGCTTGTTTCAAATTCTTGTCCTGAGTTTCCAAACTGATACGCGCTGCATTCCTGCCTCTAACCGCGGTTTGCAATTGTGCAATCAAGGAATTTTGGGAAGCTTGCTTTTGAACCTCCAAGGCTTCATGTTGGATTTTGTTCTGTTTTGCGATGGATTTATATTTCTTATTGAATATTGGTATCGAAAGTGTTACCATTGGCATCAACATATTTGGCGCTTCGTTGTATAGCATATACTCCATCCCTACACCAAACCCCGGCGCACTCTCTTTTTTATTGAGCGCATCGGCCTGGGAAACCACCTTGTTCAGTTCCTCAAATTTTCGCAATTCTGGATGCAAACTAAGACTGGCAAAATCAATGTCACTATCCTTTTCGGGCATGATTAAGCTATCTACAATTGAGATCTGGGCTATTTCATCGCGGTTCATTATTTTATTGAAAGCCGTCAGTTCTGCGGCGTAATCCTGCTCCAACACTAATTTTCGTTCCATCAGCTCATTTTGTCGCATCTGCAGTCGCAACACCGAAACCGCAGAAGTTTGTCCCACCTCCACCGAGGTTAATGCCATCCGCTCATAAACCTGTAGAAGTTGAATATTTGAATCCAAAACCTCTTGCTTTTTAGTTATTTTATATAAGCGGTAATAGGATTGTGACAAAACCATGGCGATTTTTCTTTTGGCGATTTCGATCTCCAAAAAATCCGCATCGGCCATTGCCGCGGCATAGTCGCCACGAGCAGAAACAGTTCCAAACCAAGGCAGCATTTGCATCACTGAAAACTGTCCTTGTTGCATCATGGGCATCTCGCTTCCGATCATATACCCTCCTGAAAACTCGGTATCGGGAAGTGTGTTGGTCTCCGATATCTTTTCCGTAGAAATTGCATATTGCTTTTCTACGGCCTGAATATTCGGATTGTTATTTATAGCCTCTTCAATATAGGTTTCCAATTGCTGACCTTGAGAAGACCAACCAAAAAATAGCAGCGCAACAAGACATAATCCTCCAAAGCGGAACTGCTGAAAACGCAAACGAATGGTTGTATTTAAATTTAGATTCATTATTTCTATTGTTTTTTAAGAATTCTTAGCCGTCTTTTCAATTTTGCTTCGCGTCTCCAACTGAAGAGTACAGGAACTACAAAAAGCGTAATCAGCGCAATCAACATGCCGCCAAAACTCGGAATGGCCATCGGGATCATGATATCACTTCCCCGGCCGGTAGAGGTCAAAACTGGCAACAAGGCCAAAATAGTGGTGGCCGTAGTCATCAAAGCGGGACGTATCCTTTTATTTCCTGCTTCTACCACTGAAGCACGGATTTCCTTGACATCTTCAGGGTCGTTTTTATCAAAGGTTTGGGTGAGATACGTTGCCATCACCACACCATCATCCGTAGCAATCCCGAAGAGGGCAATAAATCCTACCCAGACGGCCACACTCAGGTTTATGGGATGCATTTGGAACATCTCCCGCAAGTTTTCTCCAAAAAAGGTGAAATTTAGGAACCAATCCTGACCGTAAAACCAGATCAGCAAAAATCCTCCGGCAAAAGCAACGGTGATTCCTGAAAATACTATCAGTGAAGTAAATACAGAACGGAACTGGAAATAAAGGATTAAAAAGATGATCCCCAAGGCCAGAGGCACGATCACGGAAAGTGTTTTCTCGGCGCGCAATTGGTTTTCATAAGTTCCCGTAAATTGATAATTGATCCCTTTTGGAACAGTGAGTTCTCCATTTTCAATCTTTTTTTGAATTAAGGCCTGTGCATTCTCCACGACATTGACTTCTGCGTAACCTTCCAATTTATCGAACAAGACATAACCCACCAAAAATGTGTCCTCACTTTTGATCATCTGCGGCCCCTGCTCGTAGCGTATTTCTACAAGTTCTCCCAATGGTACTGGATTGCCTTTTTCTACCGGCACATAGATATTCTTAAGAT
>NZ_BJKB01000027.1 GCF_010725055.1 Gelidibacter japonicus
TGTGGTAAAGCCTAATCAGCTTCGTCAAAACAGATCCAAAAAAAGAAGCGATAAAATAAATTTCGGTTTATTTTATCGCTTCTTTAAAGTAATCACTAAAAATGAGATGCTTTTTCAGTGGCCTCAAGTAAACTTGGCGTTTTTTCTTATTTAATGATTTATTCGTGACCTCGACAGGATTCAAACCCATTCCGGCAAGCCGCATATTTGTTGAGTTTTTATGATTGGAAGACGTATTACTAACCGAATAACTACCTTTTTTATTAATAGCATTTGCTGTTATTTGACTTCAATCTTAAGGTAAAGATAACATTCGAACTACTAATAACAAAACCAATTCATAAAAACCTGATTCTAAACAGCTAACTGAGAGGACATTTGCTAATATATAAAATAGACCTAGATCCGATAACTTATATCACTATAATTATGAACAACAATCAAACTGTTGAAAAACTAAAACAAATGCGCCTGGGCGCCATGGCAGACCTGCACCTCCAGCAGATCAGGGAAAACCGCACCACGGACCTTACGGCCGATGAATATCTGGCACTGCTCACGGACCATCAGTGGGAGGACCATAAGAACCGAAAGATCCAAAGGCTCCTCAAGCAGGCAACTTTCCGGGGACAGGCAGCCCTGGCGGAAGTGGATTATGCCCAACAGCGCAACCTTGACAAAAATATGTTCCTGCGCCTGGGGTGCCTTGATTTTATAAAACGAAAGGAAAACATCATCATGACAGGTGCTTCCGGAGTTGGAAAAAGTTACCTGGCCCAGGCCCTTGGGCACCAGGCGTGCATGATGGAATATCGTACCATCTATGCCAACACCGCTCGTTTGCTAAAAAGACTGAAGCTCAGCAAGGCCGATGGAACCTATCTAAAGGAACTGGCAAAACTCTTAAAGGCAGATCTGCTCATCTTGGATGACTTTGGACTGCAGGGCTTTGACGGCCATGCAAGAGAATCGCTTATGGATATAATCGATGACCGCTACAACCGATCCTCGACCATCATCCTGTCCCAGATACCGGTCTCGGCATGGTATGATATCATTGGAGAGGGGACTATTGCCGATGCTATCCTCGATCGGATCGTAAACTCCTCCCACAGGATCGACCTCAAGGGCGAATCCTTAAGAAAAGGAGCTTTGAAGAACGAATAACATTAATTTTTTATATCATTGCAGTATCTTTCAAAGTGGCACGGTTTGACCGAAACAGGTGGCACCATCACTCCGAAATAGCCACCAAGTAGACTGCATCTAAAAACTACAAAGCCTGAGCCTAAAACTATATCTCCAGGGCAACCTAAGGATAAGAAATAGATCTATTGAGTGGTTTTAAGTCTTGTCCGTAAGAAATTTACACTAAGATTTTGACTCTTTCGCATTCCTAGGTTCTCATAAAAACCTTAAAATGAAATGATAAAAAAGGTCATCCAATTATGGACAACCTTTTAAGGCTTGAAGACTAACTCAAAAAAATAAAAGTTTTATAAATAGTACACAACAATTATTTCTATTTCATAAAAAATAATAGGTGTTTGTTAAATTTTTATAGCTTCCTGATTTCTTGCAACCAAGATATAATCCGTATAAATTGCCAAGTTTTTCAACTCTCTATTGAGTTCTATGAGGCTAAAATCAGAATCCATTTTATCATAGATTAATTTATGATAATTCTTCCATGGCTTTTTATCCTTAACCTCAAAAAGCGTAATGGTTTCTTTAAAACCTTTGCCCCATTGTTCGGAGTTTTCATGCAATATCAAACCACTCAAAGTTGTAAAATCGTGTTCTCTCTTCAGTAATTTGGCCAATCTAGTTCTGTCATCGTAAATGGGTTGTATATAAGCATGGTCTCTTCCAACGAGCATTAGAAAGTTCCTCTGATCGGAGGAGTCGATATAATTGACGATGTTTTCTGTGATATCTTCCTCTCGCGTCCCTCCAAAACCAGTTGCCTTATTGTTCATAAGTAGGGAAATGACCTTTAAGTCCCTTTCTGAAACTGTGGCAGTAATCTTTAACATCTCCTTTTCCAAGAGTTTCTTGGTATGCCTCACAAAGCTTCGACCCTCTTCCGATGGGTGATCTATTGTGTATGTTTTAAAAAACTTATCACTCCGGATGACATTTAATAAAGAATCGATAGAAGATGTTAGCCCTTCCTTTTGATAGGGCTGAAGTATGCTATACAGGGTATAACCAAATGTTCGAGTTCTGTCAAAATCTACACCTACAACTTCTAAAGGATGATCCAAAGTCTGATTATACTCATATATCTCTTTCCAGGCTTCCTTCCAATCGGAATAGAAGCCCCCATAAATCGTATAGCCAAGCAAAGATTCATCCCCTGTGGCTAAATATTTATTATAGAAGTATGCTTCTGCAGGCCCAAATTCGATTATCAAAGTTGTAAGTCCAGCTTTTTTATTAAAGGATTTTATCAAATCCGGATAAATGGTTGAAGCCACTGATGATGCATGATTTTCACCAAGCAACAATAAGTTTTGTCCTTCCTGATCAAAAAAGGAATCAAAATAGTTTTGATTACTTATTCTGATACTGTCTTGAGCCTGACCCTCACCAAGTGTGAAAAAATATAAGATACTTACTAAAATTTGAATGCGCATGGACTATAGGTTATGCTTTTTAAATAAATTCACCAACATTGGATCCGAAGGATAAGGCGCTGTCGCATCAATAATCTTACCCTCTGGATCTAAAAAAATAAATCGTGGAATCATTTTAATATTATAAGTTTTGGAAAGTATATTATTGGTTTCTTCACTGGCAAATAATTGATGGCCCGTTAGATTTTTTTCTTTAACAAAATCCAGCCACTTTTGGTGGTCTTTCTCCTTATCAAATGAAACACTCACAAATTGTATGTTTTTACCATGATATTCTTTTTCAAGCTTTTGAAGGCTTGGGATTTCCTTAATACAGGGGCCGCACCACGTTGCCCAAAGATCAATGTAAGTGTACTTTCCTTTAAAATCACTTAAGTTGACGATATCACCTTGAGTATTTTCAAATTGCACATTTGGAGCTTCACTTCCTTCAAGCATGGCTTCGAGATGTCCATATTTTTCTCTAACCACTTTAGACATTTCTGGATACTTACTTGCCGTATCAAATTGAGAATAGAGGCGGTTGGAAAAATCACTACTTAAAGAATAAGCCATATACTCGTATCTAACCTTTTCTGAAAGCTCTCGTTCCAACCAATCATAGAATTCCACAGGGTTGGAATCATCAGCAAAGGCCAATTCATATTTTTTCTTCAAAATGGCACTTAGATTATAAAAATATCCCATTCCATGATCTCCAATCGAATAATCCAAAGAAACCCCGTTTAAAAAATCATAATAATCATCAGGAAGGCTTAGTTCCTTATCTTTATTGTATAATTCATGAATCTTAGGGTAATTGACTTTCGAACTTATCCAAGAAGAATAATTATTTGTTTCATAAAAACTCACTAAAACAGGGCTCAACTGATGAGAGGATTTATAATCCTTCAAAAAAGCCATTTTTTCTTGATACAGTTTATCTGCATTTTGCTTAAAATCATTTGGCTCTCTTTGACTGACGTCATACCAATTTTTTAAATATTTATGCTTGTAATCGTTAAAGGTTTGTTCTTCTTCAATAACAAACTGGATATCATCATCTGAAGTTCCTTTAAATGACAATGAATTTTTAATATCCTGTGCATCCAAGCTCATTGAGATACTATCTCCTGGTTTTAGAAAAAGGTATACCATCTTAAAGTCAAAAGTTCCCGTTTTCATGATGGTATCGGTACCATTAACGGTTGTATAGCTAAACTCTTCAACGATAGGCTCTTTTCCAAAAGAAAACCATCCTTTTAAAGGGTTCTCAACTTGTAATTTCATTTTAAAATTCCCCACGGAATCAAATTCAACAGAATGATTCGTCAGATCCTTCAGGAACCTATATTCATAATAAGAAAAATTTATTGTTGTGTCCTTAATGTTTTCAACTTTACCTGTAACGACAACTTCATTCTTATTACCATTTATATTGTTGTCGATAGACACCGCATTTTCTTTACAGCTTAAAGCAAAACTCAAGAGCAGAGCAAATAATATATAATTTCTAAATTGCAAGTACTTCATATCACTTAATGATTTTTGGGGTTAAACATACTCTCTTGCCAGTTCTGGTTCACGACATCGAGATCAATCCCTTCTTGTTTGAACATGGACTTAACTAGATCATACTTACGTTTTACCAAAGAGGAAACATTAAACACGCTGTCTTTGATATGTGGGGGTGTAGTTGCCGCCCACGCAGCGAATAAATCGAAGTCTTGTTGATCTGATTTAATTAAATTTTGATTGGCGCTTAAAAAGCCTTTCTCATAGGCTTGTTCAAGAGAATTAACTTGCCAATAATAAACCGCTGCATCTGTTTTGATATCTACAAATGGACTATAGAATGAACTATTATTAACGGGATCATTTCTTAATATATTAGAAAGTCCGTAGTAAAATGTTTGTTTCATTTTCACACTGTCCAGACCAACATTTTTTAAGCTTCCAACCGTTAGGTCACCATTGGAGTTGTACCAAAGTTTTGAAATATACTCATAACTATTCGATGCACTTGTCCCGGCAACTAAATCATTTTTAAACAAATAGAAATTTCGAGGAATAACATGGGCTTTATCAGAAGGCAAACTGCTGATAAATTCCTTTTCAATCATGTCCATATAAATCAGTGCCGCAACAGTATCGGCCGGCATTCTTTCCGAAGCAATATTTAGAGCTTCTTCAGAAACTAAATCTTTATACATTCTAGGATCTGTGACGTCGGTGTAAACTACAATGCCAAAGTCATTATATAGTTGAAGAATTCGATCCGTCAATGGTGTACCTGCAACTATATTATCAGGAAGCTCATTTGGAGCCACATAGTCCGCCTCAAGAGTGGACTCACTGCTACAGGATGCCAAGTAAATAGTAAAAACGACGAGTATAGCTAAACGGGTTATTTTTATAGTATTTTTCATAATCTTATATTTTATCTTTGATTTCTTTGCATCAAAGGATTATAATCTAATTCTATTTGAGGAATCTGAAGGATATAACGAGGATCATTTTCAGTTAGGGTATAAGTCTGGTTATCATATACATGATTAATTTCAGGCATCCCATAACGCCTTAAATCATACCATCTATGAAACTCTCCGAAGAGTTCTCTTCGTCGTTCGTCCCTTACCACTTGAATCACTTTATCTTTTGTATCATAAGTAAGTGTGGCGTATTTATAATAATCAGGATTAACATTATAGCTAGCGTCAAACTTTGTTTTCCTAATAGTGTTTAAATCCTCCAAAGCTTTTGAAGGCTGGTCTAAAAACGCATATGCTTCCGCCCTATTGAGGAAGGCCTCCTCAACTCTAAAACCTCTTATAGGCTCACCCAAACGGTTAGGGTGAGGTCTGAATTTAAAATAAACCCTTCCCAAAGAGCCTTTGATGTAGGTGAAGTAATACAACCTCAAATCTCCCGGTTCATAGAGATCGATTAGATCGTCAGATATAGCCAAAGCACCTGGGATATGCACATAGTAGTACATTTCATTAGAACCATATTTGAATATGACATTGTCATTAACATCATTGAAATAGTGAATACCCTGTCCATAGCCCCATCTAGTCATCGCAAATTCCATTGTGTTATTTGATATATCAAATAAGCTATTGTTCAAACCAATAGTTCGGTCAGCATAGGTTATGACATCCTGATATCTTTTTTGATACAAGGCAACCCTAGAAGCCAACAAATTGGCAGATATTGGGGTTAATTTAAACTTCGAGGTAACTCTTTGGTCATTTTCAGTCATTAATTTGATACCCATTTCCAAATCTGCATTGATTTGATCATAAATTTCCTGTACAGACTGACGGGTATAGGATTCAGATTGGACGGTTGGATCAAGTTTTAAAGGAACTCCCAAATCGCTGCTGGCAGTGTTTTCATTATAAGGAGCTGCATATAAATTTACGAGTTTAAAATATGAGAATGCCCTAAGCACCATAGCTTCACCCTTAGTATACGCAATAGCCGCCGCATTACCATCCGCCTCATCAACGTTCTCAACAACCACATTGGCATAATAAATAGCTTTATAAAGGTTTTTCCACGCCTGATCGTAGCCATTAAACATAGAGCTGTGTTCATGGGTATCTTCAAATGTATAAGGATGTAACGGATATTCACCTCGATCTACATTAAGGTATCTGATATCTTGATCATCTGTCATCATCTCAACATAATAATCCAACGCTACAATAGTTCCATAATCCTTAGTAGTAGGATATCCATAATTTAGCAATTCAACATAATCACTAATTGTTTGAGGTTTTAGTTTATTCTGTGGCTCTTCTTCTAAGGCTTTATCACATGATGAAACAAACAGCAATAACAAAAAAGAAAGTTTTATATATATAGATTTCATAATATTCAGTATTTAGATTAAAAAGTCACATTAAAGCTCAACATAAACGATGTTGGAAGCGGTAATGATTTATAAGGAAATGTTTCAGGGTCATAGCCATTTAAGTCCTTATCCGCAAACAACAGTAAGTTATTACCTTCCAGTTGTACATAAGCTCGGGACAACTTGAGTGCTTTGAGAATATTTTCTGATAAATTGTATTGCAATGTCACATTGCTCAATCTCAAGAAGTCACCTTTAACAACTCGTAAATCACTTTTGTTCCAATAAAACTTGTGGTTATTTGCGCCTGTCTCATTTTTAAGATGTGGAATATTTGTAGTGTTCTCATCACCAGGCTCCTTCCATGCATTTAGTAATTCTTTATTTAAATTTTGATCAGGAGAGTACATCCATGAAGCCAAAATTTCTTCTTTTCTAAAATAATTTCCAAAACCATAGGTTAAAAGTGCAGAAAGTTTGAAGTTTCCATATTCAAATAAGTTGCTAATCCCACCTTGATAGGGCGCTTCAATAGGTCCATTATATATAAGATCTTCAACTCCAAACTCCAAATTCCTAGGGCCCACGGTAGTTTCCCCATTTGCCAAATTGAAGTGTGCCACACCCTCATCATCGAGATGGCTGAAGCCTACAGAATACAATGAATTTAATGGTTTACCAACAATTGCAGCATCTGGCTTATATGGGAACGGAGACAACATTCTCGATACGTTAGGGTCAATATTAACCTTCTCTACTTCATTCTTATTATAAGCAAAGTTTATTGTTGTGCTCCAATTGAAATTAGGTTTCGGCGCTCTTATATTTCTTGTCGTCAATCCAAATTCGACACCCTTATTGGAAACATCAGCAAAATTAATTGGCAGGGTAGAAAAGCCATTAACTTCAGAAATTCTCGTGTTTGTAATTAAATCTTCACTAAATCTGTTGTAAACATCTACAGCTCCTTGAATTCTGCTATTAAATAAAGCAAAGTCCAATCCAAAATTCGTACTATACGTTTTTTCCCATCTTAAGTTAGGATTGGCTGGAGAAGAAATGGTTAATAGATCTAAATCTGACCAATAAGCAGGATTCAGAAATGAAGCCACAATCTGCGGCGTGTTTTGTGAATTGGTAGAGCCCTGTAATCCATAGGAAGCACGTAGGGCTAAATTATTGAATACACTCTTCTCCATAAACTCCTCTTCCATTAGGTTCCATCTTCCTGAAACTGACCAGGCCGGCTCCCATCTATATTTAGGGCTCGACCCAAACAGATTCGATCCGTCATATCGTATATTCCCATTAATCACATATTTATTGAATAGGGAATACGTTAATACACCAAAATACGAAGCCGATTTAGTCTTATAATCACGAATGGTCAAATAGGGAGCACCAGCTAATTCCTCGCCAATATTCTCGCTTGTAGATATTACCCTTCCCCTCTCATGAAGATAACCCCATCCGACAACATTATCACCTCGGTAACTATTTAAACGGTATTCACCTCCGCTGTAAAATTTCAAATAATGAACATCGGTATCCAATGGCGTATATTCCAATGCCATACGTGTCATATAATACTCTTGGAAATTGGAGTTTGAAAAAATTACCCCTCCTCTCGGCAAATTACTATCGGCCGGAGCTGGTTCACCATAATTTGATCGTCTAATTCCGGCAACTTGATTGGTGTTTTCAGTATAATAGGTCTCGTTAAGTTGACTACTCTTTGTATAATTGACAACTCCAAAAACTTTCAAATTATCTAAAACATCAAAATCCAATGAAACTCTAGAACTTGTACTATTGGTATTTGTTTCTTGATTGGAGTTTGTGTATTCATTCATAATGTTGAATAAATAAAAGTCACTATGTCCACGGTACATGTTAGGGCTCCCATCCATATTATATATTGGGAAAGTCCTACTTGTATTGATCGCGTAATCAAAAGGTGTCGGTGTAGCCCTTGTGAAATTGGATATGCCAGCAGGCACATAACTGTAAGGGTAAGAATTTCTATTGGTGGTGAATGTTGAAAGATAAAATTCCAAATTAAATTTATCCGATAGCTGAGTATTTAACTTTACGGAACCATTATATCTTTGATTTTTAGTAAGAATATCTGTACCGTCTTGATGTAAGTATGATAAACTAGCATAGTAATTTACATGCTTACTACCTCCTGAGACGTTGAAGCTCGTTGTTGTACCAACGGCATCCCTAAAGAGTTCATCAAACCAATCTGTATTATAGGATTGTGCCAATCTCACCTCATCCTCAAATTGTTGCCAATTTTGCAAGTCTCTATTTTTATAGCGTGCATAAGCCCCCGCAAGCCCAACCGAATTAACATTTGCATCGGCATTGTAATACTGCAGCCCAGAATCAAAATAAAATTGTTCAATTTCAATTCTCTCTTTTGAATTCATCAGGTTAAAATCGCTGTATCTCGGTCTTTGGGTTACACTAGTTCCAACATTGATATTTATAATAGGCTTTCCTTCCACACCTCTCTTGGTTGTCAGTACAATAACGCCTCCTGCCGCACGTACGCCATAGATGGCAGATGCGGAGGCATCCTTTAGAACGGTTATTGATTCTATATCCTGGGGATTAATGCCCGAAATTGAATTCCCAATCCTGTTTACCAAATCCGGAGTATTTAATTCTGCAGGCGTCAATGGAACTGGGTCTTCCAACACAACCCCATCAACAACCCATAAGGGAGATGTGTTTCCTGTTAAGGTAGAGGTCCCTCTAATTTTCACTATGGGAACGGAACCCACCTCACCAGAGCTTTTCACTACTGATAATCCTGGAATCTGGCCTTGGATTAAATTGTCAATTTGAGGATTCCATGCAGGAATGTCCTTGGTCTTAACAGTGCTAATAGCCCCAGTACTTTTTTTCTCAATAATAGTGTTATAACCAGTTAAAATAACCTCAGTCAAGGAGGCTACATCAGATACCATCTGAATATTGATTTGTGTTTCATCACCTACCAATACGCGCTGGGTTTCAAAGCCTATTGAAGAAAAAACAAGATAGTCTCCATTTTTCGCACTAATGGAGTAATTTCCATCAAAATCAGTGAAGGTTCCTTTGGTAGTGTTTTCAACTAAGATGGTGACACCTGTCAAAGGCATGCCATTTTCGTCTGTGACCTTGCCTTCTATCGATTGTTGAACACGGGATACATTTTTTTTACCGCCTATGATTATAGTATTTGTATCTGAAATTTCGAATTTGAAGTGATTGTTCGAAAGACTTTGTTTCAATAATTCAGAAACTAGGATTTCACCCTTATTTAAGTGGATTTTAGGAGCGTCTTTAAACAGACTTCGAGGATAAATAAATTCAAAATCTGTCTGGTTTTTAATTATTTTAAATACTTGATCAATTGTTGCAATTTGATCCTTAGAGATTCTCACTTTTTCCTGTGAGAATGTGTTTTCTGATGTAAAGCTAAAAACAGTAGTACACAGTAAGAAAATAAAGGTTTTCATAATTGTAAGACATAGCGGCCTTTTTAAGGACAAACAAATCGTCGTTAATTTAATTTTCATAAATTTGCAAAGTTTAGTTAGACATAAGTTTAATTAACAGGATAGAGGGACGGAGCTGAGACATCGGGAAATGATTGGCTTCGTTCTCTCTTTTTTTATTTTAAAATCACATTTCTATCATTTATTTCATAACTTTCAATTGTTCCCACACTTTGGATATTCTTTAGAATACTCTCAATGCTTCGATCTTTATAAAGCACACCAATAAACTCTTCGTTTTCGATATCCTTATTTTCAAATTTTACGGTCATATCATACCATCTGGATAGCACCGTCATAATTTCTTTTAACGATTTATTTTCAAAACTAAATACGCCATTCCTCCAAGAGACCTCATTATATACATTAACATTGGCTATGGTCGAGGTTTTGTCAATTATGTTATAAGCATATTGTTGTTCGGGCAGTAAAACCTGACTTTTGTCCTGATGTGAAACAAGCACCTTGCCTTCAACTAAGGTCGTGTACATTGTTGCTTCGTCCTTATAGGCCTTTAAATTAAATTGGGTTCCAATAACCTCAATATTTTGATCCTTCGAATGCACTTGAAACGCCCTTCCATCGTGCAAGGAGCTCGGCGTAACATCAAAATATGCTTCTCCATACATAAGCTCAACCTTACGTGGTTGTCCTGCCATAAAGTGTGTGGGATATTTTAACTGGCTTTCTGAATTGAGCCACACGGTTGTACCATCTGACAATTTGACCACGAATTGTCCTCCTCGAGGGATTGTTAAATAGTTAAATTCAATCTCACTGTCCATCTCTTTGCCCTGTTGGTCAGCATAAACAATTTCAACACCATCACTGTTCACATTAGGGCTTTTGTACACTTTCCCCTTCTCCAATAAAATTTGGGAACCATCCTTTAAGGTCAATGTTGCCTTATTCGTGCCTGTTTCAATATTGTTTTTGACAACTTCTATATCTTGAATTGGAGATGGTACTTCATTCTTAAAATAGACATAGCTAATTAAACCTCCCAATAGGATCACCGCAGCATATTTCAGTAAATTATTTTTTAAGAAAATCGACTTCGTATTTCGTACTGAACCTTTATCACGTATTTCATTTTGTATATTGTGGAATATTCTTTTTTCTACCGTTTTTCTATCTCCTAATTCCTCTTCCCAAGTAGTCATGCTCTGATGGCTTTGGAAGAAATTAAAAAGCTTGGTAATCTCCTTTACACTGGCTTTTCCAGAGAATAGGTTTTCGATAAGAGTCAGCAGCTTTTTTTTATTATTTGTATTCATTTTGTTCTTTAAGTAGGGTCATTTACAACAATGACGTAAAAAAAGACTCGAACACCTGCTTAGAAAAAAAAAAATTATAGATGGATATAGTATATGACGAAAATGATAAAAAAAATAGTGGAGATAGAACTCAATGATTTTCTCAAAACTTTAAGGGCTTTGGTAATATGACCTTCAACTGTACGTGTTGAAATGTTTAATTTAACGGCAATTTCCTTATGGCTGAGCTGTTCATTCCTACTTAAGTTATAAACAACACGGCATTTTTCCGGTAATTCATTAATAACCGCTTCAAGATAATCCTGCAATTCCTTATCCATTAGCTTTGTCTCTGGATTGGAATTCTGCACACGTTCATTGAAATTTTCCAATAGATCAACCCTTATAGCAGATTTGTTTTTTCGAAAATAGTCATATGTTTTATAAATAGTACTGGTATACAGATAACTCCGTAATGACACCTTAATTTCAAGGTCTCCCCTCTTTTTCCATATATTCACAAACACATCTTGAACAATATCCTCACTGACCTGTTTGTTTTTGACAAGATTATATGCCCCAAGGTACATTATTTCCCAGTATTCATTATAAATAGAAGCTAAGGCTAATTCATCATTATTGTTAAGTCGCTGTATTAATTCTCTCTCTTTTAAACTAATTTCTGAGGACATGAACTTTAATTTATCCTAACAAAGTTATAAGAATTAACGAATTTGTTGTATTAAATTCGGAAAACCTCTTTCTCCGCAGAAAACTTTCTTTTATTGAAAAACTTAGTTTTCACAACAGCTGTAATTTGCATCTCTAACGCATTTTCATGATTGAGTCTGCGCAAAAGAATACAATCTTTATAAATTTAAACAAACTTAAAACATGGCCAATATTCTTGTCACACAAGGCTCATGATGTTTATTCGATTTTGTCAAATATTCAGGACAACTCAATTCTTACACATCAAACAGGTAAGGAGTTTATCACAAGTCTCTTTCTTCTATTTAAGGAGCTCTAATAAAACAACAACTTACATTTCTTTTCTCTCATAGTTAAGGCAAACATAGAAAGAGCCAACTATTAATTATGAGAAGTCAGAAACGACAGATTATGTATGTAGTCTACCTTGAGCTAAATTTTGATCTCTATGGAGAAATGGAATTTTAATTGCCTATTTATGTGGACACTATTCCAAAGCTGACCATTCTAAATCTTGAGATAGAATATTAAAAAACATTCACGAATTCTTTACTCAGCAAATCCTAAACTTTGGAAAAGTATCGAGGCCGTTACAAATCGAGCATCTCACTCCAAATGAAGTCTTTCGCGAAATGATATGGCAATTTTGAGCTTAACATTTATTTTAAACCTTGTATGTATAGCAACAAAAAATCTATAGTGTGGTATCGAACTTTATATCATTTAATAAGTTCTTATATACTTTGCCGTCTTTCATTATCAAGAGTAAATTATCTTCTGGGTTATTAAGTAAATCAAAGTCTCTTAATGGATTACCTTTCACAATAATTAAATCGGCATAAGCACCTTCAGTTAGTTCCCCCAACTTTCCTTGTTGATAAGGATTACGTGGTCCACTCAAGCGCAGCATTTCGGCGTTTGTGGAAGTAACCATCTTAAGGGCTTCATAGGGTGAGAACCATTTTTTCAATCCGACCAATCGCGTTAAATCATTTCTACTATCAATCTTCTGTTTTCCCGTAAGGTCAGTACCCATGCAGTTTTTACTTTATATTTTTTAGCTATTTTATAGACCTCATCGGTATGTCCATATACATAATCACGTTTTTCCCTGCTTGGGGAATCTATGGGATAATCATTTTGTTCTTCAATCATGAAAGGTTGAATACTTAACCAAACTCCTTTTTCTGCCATTATTTTAGCGGTCTCTTCATCCAATAAGTGTCCGTGCTCTATAGTTCTAACGCCAGCTTCTATTGCTATTTGTATTGCCTGTGGTGTATAGGCATGAACACCTACGTAGGTTCCAAAATTTTCAGCAGCTAAAACTGCGGCCTCGAATTCCTTTAATGAGTATTGTGTCACATCAATGGGATCATAAGAAGAACCGATTCCACCACCTGCCATGAGTTTTATTTGGGTTGCCCCCTGTCTTAATTGTTCGCGTGTACGTTTTAATACTTCATCTGCCCCATCGGCAATTGCCGAAATACCTTGTCTTTCTGAATATGACAAATTATCTGAAGTTCGAGGCACCGCTGTTATATCGTCAAAATCACCATGTCCCCCAGACTGAGATATAAAAGCTCCACTGGGATAGATCCTTGGGCCTGGAACTGTCCCTTTATCAATCTGTTTGGCTAATGGAATAGCATTTCCCCCCATATTTCTGAGAGTCGTAAACCCATGTAATAGACGATGTTTTGCAGCCTGAGTGGAAATAATATTGACTGTTCCCCAATCTACCATAGCAGAACCAATTGGTATTCCTTCCATACTAATATGAGTGTGAGCATCAATCAAACCAGGCATCACAAACTTCCCCTCTCCGTCGATAACCAAAACATTTTTAGAAGTGGAAGAAATATTACTTTTAGAAATTTTAGAAATCTTATTCCCTTCAATAAGAATATTTCCATTAATGGTTTTTTGATTAATGCCATCAAATATCTCCACATTCTTTATTAAAATGATTGGTAAATCCTTTTTCTGAGAAGTAACACTGAAGGTTATGAGGAAAAAAATGAAATATAATCTATTTTTCATGGTTGCAAATGATTTTATTTGTACTTAGAATGGCCTATAAAATTCGGTTAATCCTGAGATTTAAACTGTTTAATGAGCCGAAAAGTGAAAGGAAGTTGGTTTTCCAATCTTAAATAAATGTCTTGCGATATATTCTTATCACTAAAAGGCACAACTTTAATATATTCCTGTATTTCACCCTCAATTCTACCATATTTATAATCATAGGTAAAATCGCCAGTCTCGTCTATCTTGATTTTGGGATTGTTCTTGTTCGGAACGCTTATATAGAATTTGCTATTATAAATATCACCTTCCTGCCCGAAAAGATCTGACTCCTTGAGATGTTCAAAAAGTTCCTTGGCAGTATTCTGGGCAGGATCAACAAGAATAATATTTTCCATCATATATGGTTGATATCTAAAAGAACCATCCTGTTCCTTATAATTATACAGTTCATTCAAAACGGTCTTGATTTCATTTGAGAGATAAGGATAATGGGTACAGCCTAAAATTATAGACTTTAGAGGCGATGTCACCTTCGATTTACGAATATCTTCCAAAAGCGAAACCAGATGATAACGTACATAATTCTCTGCATCATTAATTTGAAGAACCTGACATTCATCGGTATTCTGAGTATCGCAAAGCATTCGATTATTGCTGAAATCAAAGTTGTAAATCTCCATTAAGGTTTTATCTATTTTGGTATTACCATTAATACTCGGTCCTTTATAACTCTCTCTTGGAGCATTTAAGGTCGTATTAAAATAAGCTGTATCCTCATCAACGGCCTCTGCAATTCCCAATCCGCCCTGTTGAAAGACCTGAACATCACCTTCATAACCTAAGTTTTTAAGTTGTTTATTTAAGGTATTCACATACCCTTTAGAGGTTACGGTTCCTACGGTCGCCATCACCGCGATGGTGGCATTTTCGTCTTTTTCCAAATGTTCCAATGCTCCCCGTACGCCAGCATCGATGACTCCGATCACTTTAATGTTGAGACCTGCATTTTTTATAAAGGCTTCAATACTTTCCTTGCCATAAGCAGTTGCGGTATTGCATGCAATGACCAAGGCCTTAATATGCGATTTATCTTTATTAGGAGCAATCGCGTGATCTGATTTATAATATTTATTTCCAAGCATAAATTGAACATCCTTAATAATATGCTCTTTTAATAATTCATTTTTATTTTCAGCTGAATAATTTCCATAAGGCATATTTGCTTGGTCGGCCAAGTAAATGAACTCCTCTTTTTCAAAATCAATAATGCCATCTTTTCCCGGTTGCATGGTTTCATTATTGTTCTTGTCGTAGTTCACAATAGCATCCAAAACAGTGAGGCCTCCAATTCCCGAATCAAAAATACCGATAGGAAGTGAGCGGTCCGATTTGGGATAGTTTTTTACATCGAGGTAGTAAAAGCTATTTTTATTGTATAATATAGAATCTTGTAAAACTTGTTGTCCGTAGCTTCTGATACCAGATACCACTATAAGAGCAACTATTAATTTTCTAATTTTCATAATGATGTATTGTATTAAAGAGTCATTTTTTTATCCTAAAACTTATTTCTCTTGAGCTTTTAACAACAAGCGGCCGTTTCGATTATTGGTTAATTGACCATTATCAATAGTGACTACTCCATTGACGATTACATAGTTTATGCCCGCAGGATATTGATGGGGGTCCTCAAAAGTGGCCATATCTTTAACAGTTTTAGGATCAAACAGCACCAAATCCGCATAGTAATTAATCGCGATACTACCCCTGCGTTTTAGCCCTAAAAGATCAGCAGGCATAGAGGTCATTTTCTTGATGGCTTCTTCCAATTTTAATAAGCCTCGATCTCGTACATAAACGCCCAAAACACGTGGAAATGTTCCATACGATCTCGGATGTGGATGACTGACCCCGATTTGGGATAATTTCCCATCAGAAGCAATCATTGTTTTTGGATGAATCATTATACGATCTACGTCTTTCTCATCCATAACATGATAAATCATTTGAGCGCCTCCATTGAGCTCTGCTTCAATTACCAGTTCTGCGGCATTTTCCGGTGTAGGTTCAAGACCTTCCATTTCAGTCCAGGTCAGCATGGTTTGACCCTCCAATTCTCTTTTCAACGGAAAATTTCGAAATTGTAACCGCTCAATTTCATGCCCCACTCTAACGTGAATGATGTTGTAAATTATTCCTTGCTTAATACTATCCCTCAATTTGGGATTAGCAATTCGATCTTTAAAAGCTTCAGTTCCTCCGGCTTTTGCCCAAGAAGGAACTAGAGCTGCCAAAGAGGTAGAGCTTGCAGTATATGGATATTGATCGAGCCGCACATCGAGTCCGGTAGAATTTGCCGAATCAATCATTTGAAGAGTTCTTTCACTCGCACCCCACATAGGAGCGCCCAACGCTTTATGATGCGTTAAAACAACTGTAATATCTGCTTGATCAGCAATCGTTATGACCTCCTGTACAGCTTCAATAAGATGTAAACTTTCATCACGAATATGCGAGGTGTAAAAGCCTCGATGTGTAGATGCCACTTTGGCAAGTTCTATAATTTCATCAGTCTTGGAAAAGGTTCCTGGTAGATAAGTAAGTCCAGTACTTAGCCCAAACGCTCCGTAATCCATGGCCTCATCAACCAAGGATTTCATTTGCTCTAGTTCCTCTGGGCTCGGTATTCTATTCTCCAATCCCATAACCTTCTTTCGGATAGTATTGTGTCCAATTTGGTAGCCGATATTAGGACCAAGTGAAAGTTGAGCAAGAGAATCCAAATAACTTATAAAATGGGTTGGTCCTCCTCCATCTGGGCCTCCAAGCAACAAAGTGACGCCCTGTCTTAAGGCACTTTCCGCAGTCGGCATCTGAGGCAAATCTGAAATATGGGCATGAAGATCTATAAAGCCGGGTGCAACCGCTAAACCTTTGGCATCAATAACTCTTTTTGCTTTCGCACCATTCAAATCTCCTATAGCTTCAATTTTATCCCCAATAACCCCAACATCTGTTTTTATGGGGACACTTCCTGAGCCGTCATAGACCATTCCGTTCTTAATAAGAAGGTCATAATCTTGGGCACTTAGTTTGGAAACCAAGGATATTAATATTAAGAAAAAACATGTTTTAAATGAGATCATAAGTATTACTGATTATCAGATTTAACAAAATTAGTAATGATATCGACCAATGCTGCCTTATCCTCCAAACCAAGCTTTGTGTACTGTTTGGAAAGAGATTCTAAATCGGTAACATGCCATTGTGCGTCCAGGGATTTTTCATACCAGGACTTCATTTTTTCTTTATTCAAATGACAAATTTCCTTTTTCAAGATATCAATCCCTATTTGCTGAGGGAATTGTAATGGCTTGCCATTTAAATAATCATCAACAGCTTTTCTGATTTTTTTGATATACGGCGAATACGTATTATTTAAGATAACCACTAAACTTTTGTCATCCAAATACCTTTTAATATATGCCAAATTTCCAGCCCAACTCCCGGTGTGATACACCACTTTTCCAAGACTATCGTTTTCAACAATATGCCAGCCAAATCCATAATCTGATGGGTCTTCTTTTGGTGGATAAGCTTGAAACGTCAACTCTTTCCCTTTATCGTGCAACAAACGATTTGTATATAAAATACTATCCCATTTGATAAGATCGTCCACACTGGATGACAATCGGCCCGATCCCAATCTTCCACTTAAAAAATGGTAATAGTATTTGCCTGCTTGATCCTCAGGTCTATCATATTGACAGGTCTCAGGATTGATTAAATAACCAGGGGCATAATCGGTCAATTTCCAAATCTCATCACGATCATAAAAGGCGGTATTCTTCATCTCGGCCACATCAAAAACCTGATCCTTTAAGTACTCATCTAATGGTTTTCCACTAACGGCATGGACGATTTCTGCCAGTAATATATAACCAGAATTGGAATAATGGTATTTTGTACCAGGTTGACTTATCAACTGCGGCTTATCAAGTTTAAAATATCTAACAATATCGCTATTTGTGGCAATTTTGGTGGTATCCCAAGTTTTTCGGAAATGGCTTTCGTAATCAGGAAGTCCCGAGGTATGTGTAAGAATATGTTTAATGGTAATGTTAGCGTATGGAAAATCGTCTCCGAGATATTTTTGAAGATGATCCTCTAAAGATAATTTTTTCTCCTGTTCCAGAAGAAGAATGGCGAAGGCAGTAAACTGTTTAGATACCGATGCAACCTCCATAGCGGTTTCAGCAAGGAAAGGCGTTTCCATTGAAAAATTTGCTGTTCCATAACCCTTTTTCAAGATTAACTTACCCTCCTTCTTTACCCCGACGGCACCATTGAACATACCTTTGTCATGTAACGCTTTAAAAAAAGAGTCAAGAACAATATCAGTTTTGATCTCAACGGATTGTGGTATTTCTTTCTTTTTTGTGTCACCGCATCCGATAATAAATCCCAAAAACATCAATACTAAAGAAAATCTAACTATCGTGTTGTTCATAATTTTAGATACTTGACCAGTTAGGCTTTATTAGACCTATTCCTGGTTCATTATTTAATTGAATCGTTCCATTTTCAACTTTATGGGCCTGATACGGATCATTGGTCACTCCCAAATTACCGTCAAGATCAATCCATTCTGCTAAATCACCCAATTGGCATGCTGCCGCAATAGCACAAGAGGTTTCAGACATACAGCCTAACATCACCTTTAAACCAATAGTCTTAGCCATAACCGCCATATGATAGGCTTCCCTTAATCCCGTTGCTTTCATCAATTTAATATTTACACCGTGATAATAGTTACTTGCGGATTTTAAGTCAGACAAGCGCTGGAGGCCTTCATCCCCAATAATTGGCAATGGGGAGTGGGCAGCGAGCCATTCCATGTCCTTATAAGCAGCCTTTGGCATAGGTTGTTCAATAAGCTGAACGTTCTCATTTTTCAACCACTGAATTTTATCTAAGGCAAGGTATTTATCCGTCCATCCTTGATTTGCATCAATAAACAAAGGCTTTTGGGTAGTGCTGCGGACGGTGGAAATAATATCTTCATCATTGTCCGCACCCAATTTTATTTTTAAAATCTGAAAACTCTCGGCCTCTTTTACCCTTTTAAAAATAATATCTGGCGTATCGATTCCTATGGTTTTACTGGTCAAAAGATCTTTAGCTGGCAATCCAAAATAAGAATGAATAGGCAATTGGATCATTTTTCCAATCAAATCATGCAAAGCAATATCAATTGCAGCTTTAATGGCCGTGTTACCAGGGGCTATCCCATCGATAGTCTGCAAGATGTGTTCTAAGTCAAACGGATCCTTGAATTGCGACATATCAATACGCGTTATAAATTTAGTCGCGCTTATCACACTTTCTCCATAAACGGGAGGCATTGACGCTTCGCCATATCCGCTATAGGCATCGAAATCTATTTTTATAAGAACAACCGGGGTCGAGCTTCTAACGCCCCCGGCAATTCTAAACCTATGTTTTTTTATTAAGATGTAAGGTTTAAAGCTTAAGGTAAACATTAATATCCTGGGTTCTGTTTCATGTCAGGATTTGCATTTAATTCGCTCAAAGGAATAGGTAAAATAAATTTATCATTTGGATAGCTCTCTTCAGTTTTGTTGTCACTCTGAATCATCGTGACATTGCGCTTATTTCTGTTAAGGTCAAAAAGTCTATGTCCTTCAAAGGCAAGTTCCTTTCTTCTTTCCAATAATATCAAATCCATTAAATCCTCTCCCGTTTCGGTGACTGGTACAGCAGTAGGTTTTGCTCTTTTCATGACGGTGAGTAAATCCTCTTGAGCCAATGTAGGCTGTTCAGTTTTAGCATATGCTTCTGCACGGATAAGGTATTGCTCAGCCAAACGAAAAATCCTGAGGTTATCATCATGTTCAGTTCCCTTTGGAAATTTACCCACAAAATTGGCATCTTGCTCCGCACCAGGTTTGGCTCCTTGGATAATCGCATTTAACCTGATGTCATCTGGATCGTAGGTATTAATTATATCCAGAGGCACCAAAGCATCAGCATAACCTTTGACGTGGAAAAAATGTCCCAATCCATTGGTACCCGAATTATCTGAAACCGTATTTACAATTTCAAAAATCGATTCCGAATTAAAGTCGTTTGCCCATAAGTCGGCATATTGATCGTGATCAATGAGTTGAAATGTTCCACTGTTAATGACTTGGGTACTATATGTTATTGCCGCATCATAATCCTCTTGATACAAAGCAACTCTTGCAGCCAAGGCTTTTGCTCCGCCCACCGAAAATTTACCATTCTTTTTAGACGCTGACATTTTATTTATAGCCGTCTCTATGTCACTATTAATTTGCTTATAAACATTTTTTACATTATCTCTTGGAGGAGAAATTCGTTCGTTATAAACCTGGTTAATTATTGGAATGCCTAAATGGCTTGCATCAGAGGTGAAATTATAAGGTTGTGCAAATAGCCTCACCAAGTCAAAATGTGCAAGCGCTCTTAAGGCATAGGCTTCACCTACCAATTGATCAAATAACGCTTGTTGCTCGGTTGAACCCGATTTCAATTTCTCTCCTCCTTCAATTACACGTGATGCGTTTGCCAATACAGAATACAATTTGATCCACAAGCCTTCGACATACGAATCTCGTTCACTTACGACAAAGTTGTCAAAGTCAAGATATCGACCCGTATTTCGCGAGCTCAAAAATAAGTTATCCGCCATTAACTCGGGAATTACATAAATACTCCGTCCATAATAATTGCTACTTTGCAATTCGCTATAGACACCATTTAATGCTGTTTTTAGTGTGTTCTCGTCAATTACCGCATTCTCTGCCGGTACATTCTGTTCCGGATCTATTTCTAAAAAGTTATCACTACAAGAAAATATTGTAATACTCATTAGGATGCTTAGTGCTATATATTTTAGTTTCTTATACATACTTTTAATTTTATAATGAAATATTCAACCCTATTAAAAACTGGCTCGATACAGGAATCCTTAAATCGGATTGGCCTCCAATGCCGACCTCTGGATCAACTTCAATGTTTTTGTCTTTTACCCAAGTCAACAAATTACTGGCTTTTAAATAGATTTTAAATTCGTTAACAGCCATCTTTTTAGTTATGGCATCAGACAGTGAATACCCTAAACTGACATCTCTTAAACGCAAATAGGTACCGTCATATAAAAATCGCGTAGAATGCTGACTTGAAAGCCCTGATTGTTTGTTTCCATAAACCACTTTTGGAACATTGGTCACATCACCTGGTTTTTGCCAGCGATTATTATAAATGTTTCTGGTCATATTCCCTCGATCATTTAAACGTGCACTACCATCACTGCTGGTATATCGGCCCCAAGGATCATATACTTTATTGCCATAATTTAGATATAATAAGAAGGAAAAACTTAAATTCTTATAGGTAAACGTATTGGTAAGTCCTGCAAAGAAATCCGGTAAGGCGCTCCCCTGATTATAAGGCTGCGCCTCACTGTATTGATTTGTTGTCTGAGATTCCGAACTGTCAACATACCAAAGAGCGTCGCCATTGTCAGGATCTGCACCAGCAAAGCCTGGCATATAGAAAGTATAAAAATCACCACCTATCTCTCGGATATAATTATCGTCAACTATCGCTTGTCCATCTTTTAACTTGGTAATTTCATTGGAATTGGAAGTAAAATTAAAATTCGTCAACCAACTGAACCCATCCTGATTATCAAAATTGATTGTATTTAAGGCCAGTTCGATTCCTGAATTTGTCATCTCACCGATATTATCAAAATAGGTCGTGAGACCGTTTGTAGCTGAAATTGGAACTCTAAATAACAAATCGGTAGTGGTACGGTGATAATACTCAACGGTTCCACTAATTCTATTAATAAGATTAAAGTCGATTCCTACGTTAAACGGTTTGTTTTTTTCCCAAGTAAGATTTTTATTAATCTGCTGGCTATAAATATAGCCTGGCTCACCATCATAATCAGCACCTGTTGAATAAAGTCCTCGGGAAGCAAAATCCCCAATTTCTTGATTCCCGTTAATTCCATAACTCGTTCTCAATTTTAAATTCGTTATGACATTAGAATCTTCCAAAAACTTCTCTTTAGTAATATTCCATGCTAATCCCACCGATCCAAAATTGGCATACCGAACGTCAGATCCAAATCGGGAAGATCCATCTCTCCGCGCCGTCGCATTAAAATAATATTTATTCATTAAGGCGTAGCTGACATTAAAGAAGTAGGAGGAAATGGAAGAAGCTGTTTTTGTACTGGATGCCTCTCTGTATACAGAGGCATTGCTTAATGTGGTCAATCCAGGCGCACCATAATTACTGGCAAAGGCAAACAGTGAACTTTCATTGATTTTCTGAGCTTCCTGCCCTAATAGAAAATTAAAATTATGATCGTTGTTAAGCCTTAAGTTATATTTCAAAAGGTTGGTAATATTATAATTCAGTATTTTGTTGTCAAATGCCCTACCGCGACCACCATCGTTTCTACCTTCTCCAAAATCAGGATTGTCAAATCGAAATTCATCCGCAAGATTAAAATCAAAATTGCCTTTTGTCTCAAAACTCAAGTTTTTAGTCAAATCATACTTTAAACTTAAATTGGCCAATACGCCATATAATTTTGTTTCTCTTATATTCTTCTCAACCAATCCCACAGGATTATAGGTTAATAATATATCTGTATTATAAGAACCATCTTCATTATAGACTGGTTCCCACGGAACAGTCCTTAACATAGCTCTAACCGGGTTGGCTGCATTACCTGCATCACTATTAGAGTGAAGAATTTGATGACTTAACCCAACGCCGAAATCGATATTAAACTTATCGGTAGCTTGATGGTTAATATTGACCCGCGAATTGAACTTTTTATAGTCAATACCAATGACCACAGCTTCCTGGTCATAGTATCCCACGGAGGCATAAAATTTGGTGTTTTCGTTTCCTCCATTTGCACTCAAATTATATTGTTGGTACAAGCCTTGTCGGGTAATTACATCTACCCAATCCGTATCAACATTAGGATCTACATTATTTAAGATAAAATCAGTAGCATCTGCCATTGATTCACCGGTATTTACCCTACTTTCAATCAACAATTCAATATGTTGCTTAGAATTTAACGGGCGCATTCTATCTGGCAAAATCACATTACTGATTCCACTTTGAACGTTCACGTCAAATCGGGTTTTGCCTTCTTTACCTTTTTTGGTGGTGATCAATATAACTCCGTTACCACCTCGCGATCCATATATAGCAGTTGCCGATGCATCCTTTAAAACCGTAATATTAGCAATATCATTGGGGTTAAGACCTGCAATAGTATTGGAGTTAGTACCAATATTGGCAATATTCCCCGAAACCACTGGAATTCCATCAATAACATATAAGGGATCAGAACTTGCGTTGATGGAGCCAATCCCTCTGATTCTGATATCGGGCGCAGAGCCTGGTTGTCCACTTTTAGTTGACATTTGCAATCCAGCCACATTTCCTTGTAAGCTTTCCTGAAAAGATGCCAAAGGTGTTTCTTCTACCGCCTTAAGATCAACCTCAACAGCTGCACCAGTATAAGATGACTTGCTTTGCCTATCATAAGCTACGATGATGACTTCATCAAGATCCGCAGCACTTTCGTTCAATACAATAGTAATTTGTGACATTCCTTTTACGCTCATCTCTTTAGTGACATAGCCCAAATAGGATATGACCAATATCGCATTATCATCTGTCAAGCTTATTGAGAAATTCCCATCAAAATCAGTTTGTGTTCCATTTGTTGTTCCCTTTTCAATAATATTGGCTCCTATCATCGGTTCCCCTTGATGATCGGTTACAGTGCCGGACACCTTGTAGTTCTGAGTCGCCATTGGCCCAGGCAATATCATTTTGGGAATTTCAGTTATCACAATGGTGTTGTTTTGTGATACTTCAAACTTGACATCACTATGGGCAAAACTTTGTTTTAATAACCGAGAGATCGGAATAATCCCTTTTTTTAATTGCACTTTTGGTGCGTAGGTAAATAAATCTTGTGGGTAGAGGAAGCGATACTTGGTTTGATTCTGAATGATATTAAAAACCTCGTCCACAGAAACCTCCTTGTCCATGTCTATAGTTACCTGTTCTTGAGAAAACGAATCTGTTGTTGTGAAGCTAAATACCGTTGTACATAATAAGAGGATGAATGTTCTCATAATTAGAAATAGCAGCCGCTTTGGTACGTTAAAACCCAGCTTGGTTAATTTAATTTTCATAAATTTGCTTTGTATTAGTTAGACATTAGTTTGATTACTACACTATAGAGGGACGAAGCCGAGTCACCGCAAAATGTTTCGCTTCGCTCTCTCTTTTTATTATTTATTTTATTTTAAAATCACTGTTTTATTATTGATTTCATAATTTTCGATAATTCCAAAGTTTTTGATAGCTTCTATAATTTCTTCTATATTCTGATCTCTTCCCAAAACTCCATTGAAGCCCGCATTTTCAAGCTTCTTATTTTCAAAAATCACCTCAATATCATACCAACGTGATAACACTTTCATAATCTCTCCCAATGGTTTTCTACGGAAACTAAAAATACCATCCTTCCATGATATTTCATTGTAAACGTTCACCTCCATAACCGACATATTGCCATTTGAAATATTGAGAACCATTTGTTGGCTCGGCGCTAATTTTTCTTCAACAGCCCCAGCAATAAACAAAACTTCACCCTCAACTAAAGTGGTATAGATATGTTCCTCATCCTTATAGGCTTTAACATTAAACTCCGTCCCCAACACCTCTATAATCTGAGATTTATTGTTGACTCTGAATCCACTTCCGGCATGTTCAATACTTGAAGAAACATCAAAATAAGCCTCTCCATATACAAGTTCAACTTGTCGGGTTTCTCCTTCCACAAAACTTACAGGATATTTTAGTTGTGAATCGGAATTCAACCATACTTGTGTACCATCGGACAAAACAACATTATACTGTCCACCTATTGGAACAGTTATATAATTATAAGTGAGACTTTTGCGTGTGTTTGTGGTTTTATTGTAGATTATTTCTTCACCATTACTACTTGCATTCTGTGTTTCATATTTTTTCCCCTTTTCCAATACCACCACGGAGCCATCTTCTAATGTCAAAGTAGCCTTGTCGGTACCAACTGAAATGTCACTATGTACAACGGTTGGTTCAGAGTTCTGAAGCGAATCTCTATTAAACATAATGGTAAGTGCGACCAAAAGCGCAATGGATGCAGCAACGCCAAATTTCCAATAAGCTTGGGATTTCTTTCTTTTAGATATTTTCTGAGATAACTTTTGCCATGCTTTTTCAACATCAATGTTATCTAGCTCTTGGGAATAATTATCTTTAAGACGATTAAAATAGGATCTATGAACAGCGGATTCGTGATACCATTGATTAAAGATTATAGCTTCTTTTTTAGTAAGCTTACCGTTGAGTTTTTTAATTAAAATTTTAAAGTCCATAATGATCCTTTTGCCAGGTCTTTATTAAATAGACAACGGAACATTAAGAATGGGTGACAAATTTTTAGAAAAAAGAAAAGATTTCATGAAAATCCTCAGCTAAGTGTGAGAATTATTGATACAATTCTAATAGAATAAGGATGCAAGTTAATGAGTCAGTAATTTTTATCTTTGCTCTTTTTAACTGTGTCTTTACGGTATTCACAGAAATGTCAAGTTCTGCAGCAATGTCCTTGTATTTATAATCATGTAGAAATTTAAGTCTTACAATTTGTTGCATTTTATCAGGAAGTGAATCTACAATTTTAAGAATTTGATGATAAACAATTTCCTTGTCGTCTTCTGAAGCCGAATCAAAAACATGTTCAGTGATTAGACTAATATTGAATTCTAAAATCTCAAAGTTGCCAGTTATCTTTAAGGATTTTAAGAAATTTAGACAACGATTTCTAACCATTCGATAAACATAAGCCTGTAACGACGAGGTGATGTTAATCTTATCCGGTTTTTCCCAAATATAAATAAAGACTTCTTGAACGACATCCTCGCTTGATTGTTTATCAAATAGATATCCATTGGCGTAAATAACCAAATCCTCATAATTCTTGTTGAAAAAGTTTTTGAAAACCTGTCGGTTTCCTTTTTTTATTTCATCAATGATTAGATTCATCAGTTTAATAAAGTTTTAGTATTTGACAAATCTATAAAAAAGAAGTTGACCGCGAGTTTATTGTGCAAAAACATTCTGCCTTCTTTTAAATCTATATCCGCTGAATATTTTGGGTATTGAACCCAAATTATTCAAAATACCTACATCAAATAGAGAAGCAAAGGTGGGCAATGAACACTTGATCTCCACATTAATGGAAGGCAATAGGAATGCCTATAATTTTCTAGTGGAAAATTACCATGATAGGATTTTCAACTACGCATTATCGTTAACTAATAACTATGCTCTAACCCAAGATTTGATTCAGAATGTTTTTTTAAAAACCTGGGAACACCTAAACAAGTTAAATCCAATCTACCCCATTAAAAGTTTTCTTTACAAAGCGGCTTACAATGAGTTTGTAAATCTGTATCATAAAAACTTAGCCATTTCTAAAGTTGAATCCAAATTCATTGAAGCTATTGATAGTATGACTTCAGAAGAAAATGAAGAGATTATGGAAAAGAAAAAAGCTATTGTCTTTTAAGAAATACATAAACTTCAACCAAAGTGTAGAGAGGTGTTTTTGATAAGCAAAACAGAAGGACTTACAAATCCTGAAATCGCCACTCATATGGGTATTTCTATAAAAGCTGTAGAAGCTCAAATCACTATGGCTTATTCCACCCTCAGAAAAAATTGTATTGCAAAGCATCATACTATTGTTTTTTTTAGTATTCGGATATCAGTTAAGGTCAAAGGGCTAATATTTAGCCAAGAACTCAGTCCTCTTCTTTAGAAGTGATTTTATATAAAAAAAAGAACATAAAACTTGTAGTTATTTTAATTTACTCCTCATTCTTTGTGCACACTGATTGCAAACAAGTGCCAGTATCAATTATTTTCGGCACAATTGTAGATATTAAAGCTGAAAAACTATATTTTCGTCCTTCTAAAAATTTAAAACTCAAATCTTATGAAAGAACTTATTGAAAACATGCAAAGCACTTACGAATCGTTTGAAAGTGACGCTAAATTACAATTGGAAAGCGGAAATAAATCAGCGGGAACAAGAGCGAGAAAAGCGTCATTGGCCTTAGAGAAATTATTGAAGGAATTCCGTAAGGTTTCAATTGCGGAATCAAAGAAATAACCATTAAGTATCCAGTAGGAATTCTACTCAAAACGGTTATAGTTTAATGCTTATAATAACCCAATTAAATCAAAAACCCCTTCAACCTTGGAGGGGTTTTATAATATATTTGATATTCTATAGTTTTAAATAGTCAGCCTCATTCCGCCTCCCCATTAATCGTTTCCATGATTTCCCTAAAACTGTTCAGTCCAGCTTCAATATTCTCGATGATCTCGGCGGCAAGGATATCCGGGTCTGGAAGGTTGTCCAAATCGGTTAGGCTTTTGTCCTTTAGCCAGAAGATGTCCAAACTGGTTTTATCCCTTGTAATAATATCATCATAGCTATATTTACGCCATCTTCCGTCTTCATTGTCCTCACTCCAGGTTTCTTCACGTTTGTGAATGTTTTTACCATTATAAAGCTCGATAAACTCTTCCAAGTTTTCCTGGCGCATCGGATTCTTTTTAGGCGTATGATGCACATTGGTCCTGTAATCATAAAACCAAATATCTTTGGTCCAGGCCTCTTTACTTGCTGGTTTGTTATTGAAAAACAAAACGTTTGCTTTGACACCTTGTGCGTAAAAGATACCTGTTGGCAATCTCAGAATTGTGTGGAGCTCTGTGGTTTTTAGCAATTGTTTTCTAACCTCCTCACCTGCGCCACCTTCAAACAACACATTGTCAGGAAGTACGACTGCTGCCTGACCATCTATTTTTAATTGCGTTTTTATATGCTGCAGAAAGTTTAACTGCTTATTGGAGGTTGTTTCCCAAAAGTCCTGACGGTTATAACTCAGATCCTCCTTGACGATATCACCCTGCTCATTGGTAAAGGTCATGCTGCTTTTTTTACCAAACGGCGGGTTTGCCAATACATAATCATATCTGTTGCCATCGTCGGCTATAAGGGCATCATTTGGATTGATGAACGATTCGCCGTCAATTTCCCCTATATTATGCAAGTACATATTCATTAAACACATTCTACGGGTGTTGGCTACAATCTCGTTGCCATGAAAGGTTTTATTTTTTAAAAACTCCTTCTCTTCTCTGTCTAATGCGTTATTGTCTACAATCCAGTCGTAGGCAGCCAAAAAGAAGCCCCCCGTACCACAGGCTGGATCTACAATGGTTTTCATGGGTTTGGGCTGCACACAGGCCACCATGGTTTTGATCAACGCCCTCGGTGTAAAATACTGTCCAGCACCACTTTTTGTGTCTTCTGCGTTTTTCTCCAAAAGACCTTCGTAGATTTTACCTTTGATATCGGCACCCATCAGGGACCAATCTTCTTTGTCAATGAGGTTGATGACTTTAAGCAGTTTGGCTGGATCTTGGATTTTATTCTGACTCTTGGTGAAAATCTGACCCAATGTGCCTTTTTCCGTGGACAGCGTTCGCAAAAGCTGACTATAAAAAGATTCTAATTCTGCACCTCTCTTCCCTGATAGTGTTTCCCAATTGGCGGTCTCACCATCTTCAATTTCATTGCCATCAACATCCTTTAGCTTTGGGAAGAGCAAGCCTTTATTATAAGGTGGTTTATTGAGCTCATCTGCCATTTTAAGGAATAGCAAATAAGTGATTTGTTCTAAATAATCACCATAACCTACACCATCGTCACGCAGTACGTTGGCGAGGTTCCATATTTTTGAAATGATACTTGAATCTGTCATTTATTATTTTTTATTTTTTTTCTGCTTTAATTTTTTCCAACAACACACTTGCAGGTTCGTGATTTTTATCTTCTTTACAGGTTACAATTTCTTCTTCACTTAACAAGGTGCCTTCCAATTTTTTTAAGAATGCTTTGACGAAGCGCTTCTACTTCTAATAAACTTTCTTTTATGCTTTCTTCTATTTTATCGTTGACGGATAAACGGGATTCTATTTCTTGGACGATCTGGTGTTGTTCATGAAGGTCTGGAAATGGAACAAAAGTTTCCTTTATAGATTTCACTCCTTCACAACCTTGTCCAGTATTTCCTATTTCCGAACCAAAAAACTGCTGGGCTACCAGCCATTTAACCTTATAGTTTTGTAACTTATATTTTTAATAATGTAAGTTGCAAATTGTTTTGTGGCTCATAGATGATTTGCAACCTCATTTGCTAATCATTTACTATAGACAGTAATCTTTTAAAAGCATAAATAGTTGGTCTCCTACCTGCGCCCGCTTCTGCAATAACAAGAATATTTTCTTTCACTAAAATATCTAAAAGCCGTGTTGTACTCGATTTTGGAATACCAGAATTTTTCGAAAAATAGTTGGAGGAAAATATGGGTTGAATAAAAATAGTATCCAAACAATGAACCGCATATTGGCTATGGGTGCTTTCTATTATTTCTTTTTTAACCTCCTCGTATAGATTGATAATTGCTCTTGTTTTGTTTATATTCTTTTCCGCCTGAACAATAATAGCATTTAGAAAAAACCGAATCCAATTTGTCCAAACCCCACTATCTGTAATATTTTTTAAGGCATCATAATACTCAGACCTGTGATTTTCCAAATAATCACTGAGATAAAAAACAGGTTCATGTATTATTTTTTTATGATACAAGAATAAGGGAATTAGGATCCGTCCCATTCTACCGTTTCCGTCCAAAAATGGATGAATTATCTCAAACTGTGCATGTACAATCGCCAATTGAACAATCACATCCAATTCTTCATGATGCATATATTTTTCCCAGTTGCCCAGTGCCTCCATCATAACTGGAACTGTTGGCGGTACAAATCTGGCATCATCTATAGTAGACCCTGGTGTGCCAATAAAGTTTTGAATACGTCTAAAATTACCTGGATCAGCACTGCTACCTCTAACGTCACGCATTAAAGTTTCGTGCATTTTACGAATTAGGTTTAGCGTAAGTGGGATACTTTGCATCTGCTCTCTTCCTTCCTTTAAGGCAATACGATAATTTATAACTTCATAAATATCGTCTTTCTTGTATTCTTCAACATCTTGTTCTCCTTCAAACTGCAAAACATCTCTTAAAGAGGCTTGAGTCCCTTCAATTTTTGATGAGTGTACAGCTTCTTGTGTGCGTAATGGTGCTAAAAGCACATCGGGGTTGATAACTGATTGTAGAAGACCGTCATAACGGGCTATATATCTGTTCGCTTTGCCCATAAGGTCTATGAGCTTATGCCATTCTATATCCTCAATCGGTAATGTATGCGGTATGTAGGGTTTCATTTTTGTGACTTATGTATGAGCAACAATAATCTTTGCGACCCAAATATAGTGAAATATGATTCACAAATTGTTTTGTGATTCACAAATGAGTTACAAATTTTTAATTCTTATTCCCTGCTTTAATTTTCTCCAACAACACACTTGCCGGCTCATAGTCTCTATCTGCTTTGCAGGTTGCTATTTCTTCTTCACTTAACAAGGTGCCTTCAAATGCTTTTTTAAGAATACTTTGACGAAGCGCTTCTGCTTTTAACAAGCCTTCTTTAATGCTTTCTTCTACTTTATCGCAGACGGATAAGCGGGATTCGATTTCTCGGATGATATTTATTTGTTGTTTACGTTCTGGAAATGGTATTAACGTATTTTTTATGATTGATAAGTTTAAATTCGGTTGTACCCCTCCACTTGACAGCAATCTTATCTCTTCATAATTTTTGACAAAAAACCACTTTACAAATTTCTTTGAATCTTGATATTCTTCAAATAATGTAATGCCTGCGAGTGCTTGATTAGTGGCGGTATCAATATTTAACTCTGAGCATTTTCCACGTGTTTTTCCTTCACCATACATTGCAATTAATAAAGACCCTTTCGGAATTAATTTACAATTTGTCTGTTTAATGGCTTCTTCAGTAATTAATTCTGACGGCTCATTTACAAATTCGTTGTTAACAACTGTACTTGTAACCCAAGAAATTGTTCCATTTTCCCAAAATTTTGAATTCCCTCTTTTTGGAGTTGCACCAGTATTCACATCAGCTATTTCATTTATCTTTTTTGTAGTATAATCTCCCTCAAACGCTTTTTTCAACACCGCCTGTCTATAAATCACCAATTGCTCTTGTGCTTTTTTAAGGTCGGCAATACCGCTATCTAAACTGCTGAAGAGTTCTTCTATTTTGTTGACGATGAACTTTTGTTCGACTAATGGTGCAACAGGTATAATAAGTTTCTTTAATATTGTTTGACTAATGTTTGGTTGCGCACCGCCAATTCCTTGTTGTATTAAAAAATTTTTCTGAAAGAATAAAAAGTGATATAAATATTCCGATTTAAAAACCGAACTTTTATAAATCCCACAAATTGCTTGATTAGTAGCTGCATCAACACCTAAGGTGGCCATTTTTCCAATAGTTGCGCCATATAGAGCAAAAAGTAAAGTGCCTTTTGGAAACACCTTGGCACTCGAATTTTTTATTGCTTCTTCAGTGATATGTTCTTCTGAATCATAAATCACACCTCTGTCTAATTCACCTGATTTCACCCAAGGAATGTCGCCTGTATAATACGATTTATTTGCTCTACTTGGTGTTCCTCCGGACGTGGTAAAGCAAACTTCTCCCAACGGACTTTCAATCCAATCTTTTCTCATATTTATATAATCCGCTTCATTTTTCTATTTAAACTAAACTCATAACCAAATGGCTTTTTGTGAGTAGTTGCGATTTTACAAATTTCATCCCAATTTTTAGCTAAAGCTTGTGTCATTTCCCAAATGCTTAATCCATTTTTTTTACTCGGTCCTTTTAAGAAAAAAATGCCAACGTTATTCTTCTTAAATAAATCTAACTCATTTTTTCTTTTCGAAATTTTAATATCTTGGGTGATAACACAACTTCCTTCTTTTCCGATTTTTGGAACCCATTCCGTATCCTTCGATCCGCGTCCAAATGTATCTGGTAAGAATTTAACTTCTATATTTAGATTGGTTTTAAAGCCTTCAGGAAATTGAATGATTTGGAATCCCCTGGCTAAATGAGGTGGCATATTTTCGTCCAAGTATAAAATCATGCCGCATTACAATATTCTAAAGCATGAGTCACCTCTTCTTCAGATAATTGATAAACATGTGCAATATATTTGATTGGATCTCCGGCTTTATAATGATTGTGAATTATTTCAGGCTCAATATTTTTACCATCAATAATAGGGTGACCAAATTTTCGATTGGGATCAACCAAAATGGATTTATCTTTTCCGATAGGCCAAAAGCGTGACGCTAAATTGTCTTTGTCAAACTCGAGATTCACAAAGAACATTTGAATGATTTCAAGATTAAGCTGCTTTGTACCATTCAATATAATAATCCCATGTTTCGATTTTAGATAGATTTGCTTTCCATCGCTATGAATTCCCTCTATAACTTCTTTCAGAGCAAAGGGGAATGCCGTATTATACATTTGCGACAATTCGGAATGGGCTTTTAATACATTTTTAGTAGGAACCCCAGCTTCAGAAAATCTCATCATTATATAAAACTCGATGAATGTATGAAAGCTTACTGCTCTAGTACCATTCATCTGCCAAGAATATTGGGTGTCATATTCCCTGCCTAATTTACCATCCCAGTATTTGTTCATCCAAGTATAAACCTTTCCGTAAGGCACACGAAGAATCTGTGCAATTTCTGTTGCAGTATAAATCCCTAATCCTAATTTTGGTTTATTCTCGAAGTTCATTTGGTTTGAAGTATAGTTCAAATTTACGAGATTTTCCTTGTTCATTCGTACAAATTAACATTATGCGGCCAACACTTCATTAAGTTCATCAATAATCTCGTTCATTTGGTTGCCAAATAGCTGATACATTTTTCCTTTTCCGCCTTGGGAATCAAAAGGTGTATAATCCAAATCGTCTATTTCAATATGGTAACTACTTACCACGTGATCTTTGATCATGCGTAGCCAGTCCAATTGTTCAGTTGTAAAACGGTTATGCTGTCCTGCGTTTTGTTTAAAAATCCACTTTCTGAAATTTTCGTCAATGGTTTTATCGTAGGCTTTTAATTCGCTGTCAATACCACATGCTCTTCTAATCAAGGAGACCAATGCGGTTAATTCATCTTGAGGTTGTTTGCTTTTCACCTCTTCCAATGCTGAATAGGCATCCCACACGTAATCTGGTGCCAAGAGTGGCTTTTCAAGTTTGAGTTTCTCCATCACCTCTTTGATCATTTTAAATGTGATGTCTCTACGATTGTACGGTTGGTCGTAAAAAATACTCAGGGCTTTAATCTCGTCTTTGTTGGCTTCAAGGTATTCGGTAAAATCTTTTACCACTTGGGTGGCTTTATCTACCGATGTGGTATCCCATTCGCTTTTAATAATAGTGTCTATATTATGACTGTCTATAATTTGTTCGTGCTGTTTACGCACATTTTCCACATAGTCGTTAAAGGCGCCATTAAACGTTCTACTGGCTTCTAAAATTAACTGCCCCTGAGCTTTCTCTTTGGCTTCCTCAATCAGATCTGGTGTTCTGTCTTGAATAGGGATTTTATCTATCTCAATTTGCGCTTTGGCTTCAATGTCATCCTGGTCGAAAGCCGTAATCAACTCCTTGGTAATCTGTTTTAAGTTTTTACCTCCAGAAAACTCCAGGATTTTGTCCTTTTCCTTTTCTGTAATCTGTTTTTCCAATCGGATGAGTCGGTTGGCTAAGGACAAAAATAAATCTTCATCAACCACGCCCATGGCTACCGCTCCCAATAAATCTTTCATTGGCACCGTCGGTTTACGTTCCAGAGGTCTGCTATCTGTCTTTTTGGATTTGGTAGCACCTACTGCATCTACAATAACGAAGTGTGTTTTGCTTTTCGCCGTTCTTGTCACTAATTGTAAGGAATCAGTATTAATGGTTCGCGTACCACGCCCTTTCATTTGTTCAAAATAGTTGATGCTTTTAACATCTCGCATAAACAACAGCACTTCCAAAGGTTTTACGTCCGTTCCAGTAGCAATCATATCGACCGTTACCGCAATCCGTGGATAATAGGAGTTTCTAAAGCGGTTCAATACCGATTTAGGATCTTCTTCGATTTTATAGGTTACCTTTTTACAAAAGTCATTGCCTTCGTCAAATTCTTCACGAATAATTTTTATGATATCATCGGCGTGGCTGTCCGTTTTGGTGGATAGGACGGATAAAGTGAGCCACTCGCAGCGGATGAAAGTGAGCATAGCAAAGTAAGTGCTCAAAATCGATTCATCTGTGGTTAAATTTAGTGATTATTTTTTAGTTTTTTACGCATGGATTCT
>NZ_BJKB01000028.1 GCF_010725055.1 Gelidibacter japonicus
TCACGGTCAACACCCTTGCGACTTACTAATGCTTCCAGACGTTACTCCAGCGCATAAGGGACTTGCACCCTCTAAATTAATACCTTACTTTGCAGTAAGGTAAAGATGCCCATACTGGGCACACACAATGGCTATAAGTAATTGCTGGTTCTCGCCTACTTCTGAAAATCCTCGCGGATTTTCAGTTTGGTGTGTACTTGCAAAGCTAAGTGCTAACCCACGCAACTACTCATAGCCGAGACCGTTATGGGTAACCCTTTGGACACACCCTAATAACAATTTAAGCATACAATCTTGGACAGAACAAGAATCAATCCTTCATAGCAAAATCCAAGCTTTTTAATATAAATAATTGAACTTAGTGCTATATGAGCTACCAATATTTTGCAGAACAGTATTTCGAATTGGGACTAAAGCCAACGTGTATATCGTATTTAAAAACGAAGTATAATATATCAGAAAAGAATCCAGAAAAATCACCATGTCATTCGTGGAGACGTTGGCAAGTCAGAAACCCTTTGAAGGAGGAAATAATTGACTTGCCTTGGAAAACTGCTATCGGAATCGGGACTGCTTTAGGGTTTACAAATAGGTGTATTGACATAGACAATTGTAGTGATGAAAATATTTTAAGTGATGCCTTAAATATTCTTGGACTACCAAAAGATTATGAATGGGCAGTAAAAACGCCTAAAGGTTATCACATTCATATTGAATCTAACTGGGCTTTGCCATTTATTACAAATAAAGAACTAAACGAAGGCGTTCTTTCACTTAAATCGAATGAAGAATTTAAAAATAAACTCAGCAGAATAGAATTACGTTGGGCGAACCATTCTGTTTTACCTCCAACTAAACTCAACGGTTATTCTTATTCTTTCATAAACGTTGATTTCCCTTCAAAAGCTCCTTCAACTGTATCCGTTTACAATATTTTTCTTTTGATAACAAAATATTGTGGAACCTATCATAAGGACATTCACGGAGAAATAGGAAAAGTCAAAATAAATAAATTGCTATTTGAGTGCATATATGCTTCACATTCATACTACCCAGAAATTTCAGTTTTCGACGCCTCACAAATTGAAGATAGATTAATTGCCGAATGCGATTCAGGGAAGACTATTCGCACAGTAATTGGCTATAATGAAGATAAATTGTTATCTGAATTTGATGGGTCACGTTATTATCAAAATATTTCGCCATTATTTATTGATATAGAAACTACTGGCTTAATAAAAGATTACCTCGATTATAAATCTTATCCGCACGTAATCCAGATTTCTTATACTTATGGTCGAAATTCAGAAATCTTTTCATACTATATAAAACCCGATGGTTTCTCAATACCTAAAGAAATTGAAAATTTAACAGGCATCTCACAAGACATACTTTTAAAGGAAGGAGTGACCTTCGACAAAGCACTATTGAAACTTTTATTTAGAGGAGAGAACATACCAATTGTCTGCCATAACGCAGATTTTGATATATCCGTTTTGGATGTTGAACATCTAAGATTTATGGAAAAAGCATCAAAGGACCCCTTAGCTGCAAGGTGGGGCAACCCTTTCAGAAATGGTTGCCAAATTTATTGTACCATGAAAAAATATTCCCAATTTTTTGGAGGAAAATATCCTAAGCTCACTGAGATGTATGAATCCTTATTTAAGGATGAACCGCCCAAGGGAATGCATAATGCTTTAATAGATGTAGAGATTTTAAAAGATTGCTTTTATTTAATGAATCTATACGGATATAATAAGTTTGTGTCATCCAAAGGCATAATTGAAGATGTTTAAGCTAATGCCCTTGCTCTCTTTGCTCAATCCATTTATTGATAAATCCTAAGATTCCTTCTGTAATTTTAATCATTTGCACACAAGCAACTTTTTTATCAAAATCATTTATGAAATCACTGCCTACCTTAATCGAATGGCTAAGCGTCATGGCTGAAGGGTCTCCAAGATTAGAAGCTCTTAAAATATTATCTGAGAAATGAACAAATCCGCTGGATTTTTCATACGTCTCTTTCCCCCCGTTGGCGCTCGTTTGCAACGAGTGCCATAGCCTATATTTCTGAGAAGCTTATCCACACTAAATCCTAATCTTAACCCATAAACCCAGGATCATCAATTTCAAGTACGCTATAATCATCCTGATAATTCCTTGCGCTTGAGTATTTATAATGTACCGGATCCGTGACCAAACCGACGACGACCGGATTATTGTGAATGTAATTGATCTTTTGCTTTATGACTTTGTCAGTCCAAAGCTCGATAGGCTGGTTATGATGTTGCCAAAGCTGATACTGAGAAACATTACTTGATTTCTTTCCTGCACGCTCCAATAGCCATAATAACCATTCTTTTCGACTTTCTTGGGAATTATTGGCTATAGTTTCAACAAGCTTTTTAGACGTGTATTTTTTAAAGTCTCTCAATAATTCCATAGGTCGTTCATTAGATGATCGGAATACCATATGCACATGGCTTGGCATGAAACAATAAGCGTAAAGCTGCATACCCTTGTGTGCCCTACAATAAGTCACACTGTTTGCCAATACGTTAAAATAGACCTGTCTTGTGAATATATCTAACCAATAAACGGTAGCAAATGACACAAAATAGAGACCTGCTTTGTTATGGAATTTATATTTTCTACTCATGTATCTAATATACAACTTGTTTGCATTGTGAGAATAGGTTGCGGGAATGGGTTGCGGGCACTCGTTGCAAACGAGCGCCAACAGCTGAAAATATCGAAAAATTTTTTAAATAAAACGATTTTGTCTCGGCAAATGCGAGCGTCCCATTTGTGCTTAACAATACTATCGGTCCCTATAACCCATTGAATGGCTTTAAAAATTCGTAGCTCCAATGATAGGATAGTTGAGGGAAAGGCAGTAGATTGGCGGTCGGAAATTTGTATCCGTAAATGAGATAACGATAAAACCGAGTAACGATATTTGCTTCTATTGGCGCTGAAATGGCAGAGGTCAGCGCTCTTAGTTCTTATGAATATAAATTACAATTAACACCAACCAAAAATCTAAAAATATGAAAAAAAAGAATTATTTGTTAGCTACTTCGATAGCTGGCATCGCTCTTATAAGCTGTGATAGTGACCTCTGTGACAAAGGATATACACAACTCGACAATGGCGTTTGTGTCCCTGATTATGTTGTAGGGATAGAACAACATTCAGACCTAGGCAACATCTTTTATCATTCAAAATTAGGGGTGATAAAGTTTAATCAGGGCCAATGGTTTGACGACAATAATCGAATTATTAAAAATCTTAATGACTAAATCAATGAAAAAAGCCCTTACCCTACTTCTCATATTTTCTTTCTTTTTTGCTAATGCCCAATATAATAATGGAACACTATTTCTTAAAGATAGTACTTCTTTAAGAGGGCTGATTAAAATAAAAACATTTGGCGGTATAAAATTCAAATCAGATAATGATTCGGAATCAATTGATTATGATTATAATAAAGTTGATGGATTTGATCTCAATGGAAAAAGTTATAGGTATGTAAAGAACACTAATGAAATTACTCCTCGACTTCTTAACGAGAACATTAAAGGTAAAATAAGTCTATATAGCAATGAAGTGTACAATCCAGGCCATACAATTCCTAATGGTTTTGCTGGTGGAGGAATGTCTTTTGGAGGTGGAAGCTCTACGATTTATTTTATCAAAATAAACGATGAACTCACAAGAATTGGTGCAAAATTGAAAAATAAACATTTAGAACTTTTCAGTTCTTGTCCATCATTGACTCAAAAAATCGAAAACAAAGAATTTAAAAAAAGAGAGGTGTATGAGATTGTTTCTTATTTCAATGACAATTGTGATTAGAAACCACCTACTCTCCTTTGAGATTTAAAAACAACACAATTTGTAACCTCGCTTGGGCAAGCGTCCCGCCCGTGTCCGCCAACACTATCGGCCACTATAGCCTATGGCCTGGCTTTAAAAATACGTAGTTCTACTTATAGGAAAGTTTAGGTTACTTCGGTTCGATTTGTGCCACTGATTTCGGTATCATAGTGCCAGGCATTTCGGTTCAAACTGTGCCATTTTCGTCTGTATATTAATACTCATAATGGTTCTATTTTTATTGCCCCCCAATTCCTCAATCCGACGAAAAAAATAAATTTAGTTATTGATTAAATTGATAGATTTGACATGCCATAATTAACTAAATTTGACTTTTGTCGAGACTATAAAACCTATGAAAACAATTCTATCATTTTTAATACTGTTAACCTTCAGCCAAGCAATAGCACAGGCGGATACAACTGATTTTCAATATTATTTATCCACATCTGATTTTCAAAATAGGGTTAGTGGACAAGAAAAAATTGTGCCTGTTATTAAAAAGCATGAGAAAGACTATATCAAAATATCCAAATTGGTGGACGAACAGACTGGGAAACGAAATAAACCCGCCAATTTTCCCTGGGCGGTTAAACTCGATACGACCTATTATTTCAATTTACGATATAGCCGAGATTTACAAAACCCAGAAGTGTATTTAAAAGCAGATATTATTGGTAAATTTTGCGCCCTTATCATTGATCAGGATACGAGTCCAATAATTTCAAGTGGAGGCGCGAATTATGGTGGCGGTTTAACGGGTGTACTAATAAAGGAAACGGAAAAATGGGGTAAAAACTGGATCTCAGAGGACGGCAAAAAAGTAAAACTCCTGATTACTGATACAAGTAACTTAGAACTTAAACACGGATTTGGACATTCAAACTCAGATTGGAAATTGTTGTCCCGAAAAAACATCAACGAGATATTAGGGCTTTCACTTTCTGAAGAAGACATAAAAAATCTGACCCTAAAAGATGTAAAAACCATCGTGTTGGAAAAAAACAATGTCGACTTACAATGATGGGATAAGCTACGGATTGTTATTGTCATTGATTACAATTGTCTGCAACAAACCACACCATCACTATTAGACGCAAATTTGAAGACCACCTAAACACTGATAATATCATCTTATAAAACAATGAGAAATCATTTTCTTTGTTTTACACAAGCTAAATATAATCGCAAATGACAGGAATATTAGCCCAAACTATTGCAATGACCTCTTTCGGGAATGATTATTTAAAACATGGTAAAACGGTAAGCTTTTATCCCAAAAACTCTACGTTCCAACATTGCAATTTTGTTGACTTCAGAGAACTGAAAAAAAAGAATTTTTTCAGTTCTAAAAAAGAAATTATTGTTTCCAAAAATCCAATGGAATGGTTCGAGCATTTAAAATCCAATAATTGTAATAAACTCCGTCTTTACTATCAAAAAGTTAAAGAAGATGAATATAAAATGGCTGGGATGGTTGGAGGTGGCGGAAACTGGTACATAGAAACAATTTATCCGACACATTCCGATTTTTGGATAAGCAGATGGAATCACGATAAGAATTTAGGCGGAAAACCTTGGCAAGTCACCTATCTAAAAGCCATGGAAAAACGCCCAATCTTAAATCAACAATTTGACGTAAACCAAACAAGAGAAGATTTAAAAACCTGTCTCCAAAATATCATTGAGTTTGCTCATCAAGAAACCACAGAAAATTGGGTGAGACTATTTAAAAACGCCAAAGAAACTCTTGAAAATGAAAATCCAGAATCTGACTTCTACCATTATGACTTAATCATTTGGAACAATTATGATTTAAAGAACAAACAACTGTTGATGTCGGCGAGCAAAGCCTTTGTGTTTGGTGGAATGGGTTCATGGAATGATCTGTCGTTTGATAAAAAAGAGACAGAAGAAACGTATAATAAGTTATCAAACGATTTATATAATACGATGATGAAGTCTATAACTTGTGCGATAAACAAAGATAATTTAGAATAAAACCGAGGATAAGGCATGGCTTGGTCATCGCTGTCGCTGGTTTGCAATGAGTGCTATAGTTGATTTGATCTGAAGTAAAATACCTTTGCACAGCATTTAAAATCCCGAGCGCCTGCAATTCGAGCGTAATAATTGAGTTATATACTTGAGAACACTGAGCTAAGTAGTCACTAAACAGACCTTAAATTAAATGAAGCCTATAGCAACACTCCTACTCCTTTGGTTTGGCATATTAACGGCCAGCCCACAAATTGCCAAAGATATCACCACCTTAGAAACACCTGCTTTGGACGAAACTTCCGGTCTTCTCTTTTATAACAACACCCTCATTACACATACCGACAGTGGCGGCAAAGCACAATTATATGAAATAAACGCCACCACCGGCGCCATCACAAGAACGGTTGACATAACCAATGCTACCAACGTCGATTGGGAAGATATTGCCCAAGACGCGGCTTATATCTATATTGGCGACATTGGCAATAATTCAGGCAACAGGACAGATCTGAAGATCTATAAAATATCCAAAGCAGATTACAACACTTCTGATGGTAAGGTTACCGCCGAAATTATAAGCTATTCCTATGCCGATCAACTTGATTTTACGCGTAGCCCAAACATGACCAATTGGGATGCTGAAGGTCTTATTTCCTATGGTGATCGACTTCTCATATTCACCAAAAACTGGGTAGATCTTAAAACGAATGTTTATGCCATTCCGAAAACCAGTGGCACCCATAGCGCTGTTTTAGTGAGTAGCTACAATACCAACGGACTTATTACAGGCGCCGATAGTTCTCCTGATGAAGAGGTCATTTATCTTATTGGATACAGCACTTCTGAAGCACCATTTATGTACACGATCCACGATATACCCGTAAATAGTTTGGATATATTCTCAGGTAAAATATCTGATAAAATAGTGGATATTGTCTCTTTAGGATATCAAGTGGAAGGGATTGCGCTTTTTGAAATGACGCCAACCACGGATCGTATATATCTTTCCAACGAAAAATTCAGTGCTTCCCTTGGTCCCATAAAAATAAAGGTTCCAGCCAAATTATTAGGTATTGAAATTGATGCCCAAACATTAAACCCAGTGGTTCCAAATACGACTTTAAATCCGTCTTCAAAACCGCGCTAATTGTCGTTTGAAACAATCGCCATTTTGGAAAAGTAAACATGGTCTTTTGACAGGAGGCTCAACAAAAATAGCCGTGCAGTGTGCTCGGCTTTCTTTAAATTATAAATGTTTAAAATCTTGAGAATTAAATCCCGATTGAGGAATTAAAACCTGTAATTCATTTTGGCATAGTAATAGGCGCCGCCAAATCCCATCTGTACAGCATCCCAATACCCGCCACCTTCAGTCCAGTCGTCCTGTTGATCTGGATAGACATTGAACAGGTTATTACTGCCCACATTCAATTTTAAATTATTTGATAGCTTAAAACCTAAATTAAGGTCGGTCACCATTTTTGCCCCATAGGTATCTGTTGCGGCAAGTATTTTAGCGGCAAATCCGCCGTAATCGGCAGAATCTTCTTCGGCTTGCCAATCCAACAACTTGACTTCACTAAATCGTGTCATGGTCAGGCCAGCATCAAACCAACTTTTATTGTAGGTCAATAATAAACTCAATTTACTGTCGGGCGCAGAAGCCAATAAAAATGCTTTATCACGCTCTCCAAAAAAGGTTTGTTCGTCTAAAGTGCCGTTGAGAATTTTATCAATTTTCATGTCGTTGAAGTTTCCAAGAAATGTGGCTCCAAAGTTGCTTTCCTCTCCAATATTGGTCTTCCAAGACAAGATGACATCCAATCCTGTGGTTTTGGTATCGACACCATTAGTGAAAAACTGCGCAGAATCTACTCCTGGAATGTCGGTAGAGGCAAAATTGCCCGTCAAAACAATTCGGTCTTTAACATTGATATAATAGCCATCCACAGTTGCACTGAACTCCCCGAAGGATGCCGTAAAACCCAAAGCCGCGTTAAAGGCTTTTTCTTCTGTAAGAGGCCCGATTCCGAAGGATGCGGTCACAGGGCTATTATTTGGCGATAATAACTGATCACTGGCAACGCCGCCAATAAAGTTAGTAAACCTGAGGTTATAATAGATTTGGGCCAAAGATGGAGCCCTAAAGCCTGTACTGACAGAGCCTCGAATATTGATATGGTCGGAAGCTTTCAAACGCGCAGCTAATTTCCCATTGATGGTACCTCCAAAATCGCTAAAGTTTTCAAAACGTGCCGCTGCACTCAATAGAAATTTTTCCGTTATATCAAATTCGGCATCGTCATAACAAGCTCTAACATTCGCGGTTACATTACTGCAAGATGGAGGCAAGAAAATAACCCTGGTATCATTTGGTTTGGCATAGCAGCTGCTTCCAATGTTCCATTCCCAATAAATCACATCATTACTGTTGCCGTAAACGTAGGCTTTTACCATTTTCAATTGTATATAAGGGTAAACAATATAGATTTTTCAATTCCTGCTATTGAAATATAATTTTAGTTTGGAACCGGTCCTTTTAAATTCTTGGTAATCATCAAATATTACTAAATTTACCCATGCCTTAAAAACAGTATCATTTAAGGTGGATAAACTATATTAATCTGATGTATCTATGAGTGATTCGACTAAATCCATGATGAATAAAATTTGTGTTGTAACTGGGGCAACCTCAGGCATTGGTCTGGAAACTGCTAAGTCCTTAGCGTTAAAAGGCGCATTTGTTATTGTTGTTGGTCGCAACAAAAAAAAATGTAGTGCCACCGTTAAGCAAATAAGGCAACTAACAGAGGCGTCACTTGTTGATTATGTTTGTGCTGATCTTTCGGATTTAAAACAGGTCTATCATCTGGCCAAAATCCTTAAAGAAAAATATGACCGTATTGATGTGTTGGTAAATAATGCGGGGGCCTATTTCAAATCCCAACGATATGAAAGTGTGGATGGCTATGAAATGACTTTTGCCCTGAATTATCTCAGTCCGTTTTTATTAACATCCTTACTGATCGACCTACTGAAGGAAAGTGACCAAGGCCGTATTATTAATGTGTCTTCCGACGCACATTATAAGGGTACAATCCAATTGGATGATCTCCAATCAAAACAAGAGTACAATGGCTTTAATGCCTATGCACAATCGAAATTGGCGCTTGTCCTTTTCACCTATGAGCTTGCTCGGCGACTTAAAGGCACAAACATCACCGTCAACGCCTTGCACCCGGGGTTGGTCGCTACAAATTTTGGAAAAAACAATGGCTGGCTCCGTTTTTATATCAGACGGTTGGTGATGAGAAATGAAATAAACGCATCAGAAGGTTCAACCACTTCCATTTATCTTGCCACTTCACCTGATGTCGCCAACATAACAGGAAGCTATTTTAAAGATGAGAAAGAAGTCAAGTCATCTGAAGACTCTTACGACCAAAAGTTAGCCACCCAGTTATGGGAAGTGGGTGAAATGCTAACCAATATCCCCTCTTGAAATTAAATCCACCAGCTTCCATTCGATAATCATGATAAATCAACTTAATGATTTCTTGTTTTTTTTGTCCATCGCTTTATCGTTTATAGCAATTTTATTTAAGTACAGTTTGAATATTGAAATCCATTAAAAGTCTCATAAAATCAAAGTCTATTTCATGGTTTCCTTACGGGACATCTAAACTTTGGCAGCCGAGTTCATCATAAACAAAAGCTTATTTATTTCCTATCGCCAATTTTCAGATGGGGACCGATATTTAATCTTTGTTTTTTTATAAAAATAATATCGGATAAAATTATCCGATATAAAAAATTTGGTTATATTTATATCGCAGTAAAGCTGTTTTTAAAAGCGTGTATATAGACCACACTAATTGCCAGTAATTTTCATCGATAACACCAGATGAACTTTAATAAAGAGAATTTAAACCTGAATTCCACCACAGTTCTGCATATAAGCGGTTGTAGCAATACAACAGACACGACCTGATAGTTTCGTTAAAGATTCTGCCAATAATAATAGAATTAGTAAAAATAAAGCAGACAAGACTAAGTTGACCAAAATACCGTCAGAGACCGTGATTCAAGTAACAGAGAAATGCAGCTTGGAATTTCATGAATGTCACAGCCATAACCTTGGCTCCCTTCGATCATAAATTGAACCTACTACTGAACAGATTTAAACTCAGAATTTAAAATACTTTTTTACTCTTTTAAAAACAAGAGCTTCTTCAACACGTGGATGTGCCTATTGTTTGAATATCTACACCACAGATAATGCAAATTAGCTCTATACTATTTAATGAAAGATAACCTAACGGTTTAATCACAATCTTCCTTCTGGTTGGTTGTTGAGGAGGTGGAAACTATAACACCAGAAAATAAATCCGCTGGTGGGAATAAAAACTACACACTAACATTAAACATATCTATTATGCAACAACAATCAATCTTTGTATTGTTCTTGGTCTTAGCTGGCATAGCTACTATTGTCTTTACTTATATATTTATTTCTTCAAAGAAGGCAGCAGCAGAAGAAAAAGGCATGTCCAATCCATTAAAAAAGAGGTTTTGGTTTTCACTCATCCTATTTGTAATCCTTTGTATTTTCATTACGGCTACCATTCCAAAATCGCCCTATTATCTTTTTGCAGATGAAACACCGGCAAGGGTAATCCATGTGTCTGCAATTCAATTCCAGTTTATATTATCCGAGAAAGCTATTGACCCCGAAAATCCCTCAGGAGAAAGCCATATCGAATTACCGATTAATGAACTGGTCGAGTTCAGAGTGACCAGCTTGGATGTCAACCATGGTTTTGCCCTTTATGATAGCTCAAACAGATTAATTACGCAAGTACAGGCCATGCCCGGCTATGTTAATCGCCTCCGATATAAATTTAAAGATCCTGGAGAATACAAAATCTTATGTCTGGAATATTGTGGTATGGCCCATCAGGTCATGAGATCATCTTTTATGGTTAACTAAAAATCAGTAAAACATATATAGTAATGGCATCAATAAAATTAAATAAAATCACATCTGTTTGGATTATTTCCGTACTCCTTTTGTTTATTGTCAGTATTGTATTAGGTATTCTTATGCGACTCAATCAAGGTGAAGTGATTAGTCAATCCCCAATTACCTTTTATTCAAATATGACTACACATGGCTTGACCATGATTGGTATTTGGTTTGTGGCAGGCATGGCAGCAGTCAATTATATTATGGAGCGCTATGTAAAAACAAGTTATACCGTAAATGTTCTTGCCTTGGTATTAACAGTGATTGGAATACTCATGTTTTGGGCTTCCACATTTATAGGTCATTTTCATTCGGCGTGGACTTTTCTCTACCCATTACCCTTTAAAGAAATGGGATCTGAAACATGGGCAACCCTCATGTTCTTAGGCTCCTTAACAGTATTGGGCATTGGTTGGCTGATCTGGAGCATCAGCTTAATGACTCAGATACTCAAAAAATATTCCATTCCACAAGCCTTGGCATGGCAGCATTTAAGAAAGAACCCTACAGTTGAAACACCTCCCTTTATACTCATTTCCATGATTACGCTCATTGGGGTCATAGCTTGTCTACTAGCGGCAGTGGTATTGCTTGTCCTGTTTTATGCTGAATACTTTTCTAATGGCAATTTTGTAAATGATGCTTTATTGATGAAAAACCTTACTTATTTTTTTGGACATACCATCGCCAATGAAATGCTCTATTTAGGGTTGGCGGTTATTTATGAATTGTTTTCAGAAGTAAGCGGAAGACCAAAATGGAAAACAACATGGTATGTCGCCTTAGCCTGGAACTGTACATTGGTATTTATCCTTACCGCTTTCTTCCATCATCTATATATGGATTTTGTACAACCCCAAGGATTTCAAATTATTGGACAACTAGCATCCTATTTTGCAAGTTTGCCAGCTGCAGGAGTTACGGTATTCAGCATTTTTATTGCCGTATATCGAACTAGAATAAAATGGTCGCTTACCAATCTGTTGTTTTTTATTGGCGTTATAGGATGGGTCATCGGTGGTTTGGCAGCAGTAATCGATTCCACCATCTCCAACAATATCGTCCTGCACAACACCCTTTGGGTTCCTGCACATTTTCATACCTATAATGCTATGGGGAATGTTTTATTTAGTCTCGGGTTTTTCTACTGGTTTTCCATTCAGTTTTCAGACAAAACCAAAGTAAAGAAAAGTACGACGTTGACCTTGGCCCTACTTTTAATAGGTGGCATCGGATTTCTGCTTGCCTTTTATATTGGTGGAGCGGAATCAATACCGCGCAGGTACAGTATCTATCCTTCCGAACTTTCTATTGGAGCGTCTTTGGCTACTATTGGGGCGGCTTTTGCTTCCATCTATTTTATCGCAATTTTAATTTTTTTCTTTAATATTTCTAAAAGATGTTTAAAAATATTGTTTTCATCATCCTGACCATCAGCTTTCTCAAGACAACATCTGCCCAAACGGTTTCTCCAAGTCTGAAAGAGGAAAGTGACATCTATGAAAAAATATATGATGCCCCTTTAATTTTAGATGAAACTCAACCAACACCATTACACGAACTTTATAACACAAAGCCCCTTTTAGTGGTACTTATTTTTACGCGCTGTACGGGAGTATGCAATCCATTTTTGTTGCGGTTAAAGGAAAGTTTACAGTTTAAAGCCAAGAAAGACTCATTCAATGTTTTGGTGATGAGTTTTGATCCTAGGGATAGCATAAAGGATATGAATTTACTGGCTCGACGATTTGCTTTGGAAGATAATAACCAATGGATTTTCGCAGTAACGGACAGTATTCCAAAATTAAACCAATCCATCAGTTTTTATCCCGTTTGGGATAGTATAAGAAATCAATATGATCATGATGCCCTATTGGTCGGAGTAAATAATGAGGGATATATCACAAAAAAATTAATAGGAATGAGGGGAGGTCACGACTTGGATTTATTGATCGCAAGCGTTAATAATGTTTTTTCGCCAACCTATCGCTTACCTAATAAAAATGTATTGTTCTCTTGCTTTAATTACGATCCGAAAACAGGAAAGAACAAACTTGGATTGGGCCTTCTATTTATCGCCTTGCCCGCTATTTTGACGGTATTAATACTAATTGTCATCGGTTTTTCCGTTAGATCTAAAGCATCTGAATTAGAAGAATCATCCTGATGAACAAAAGATGTCTGATGGTTTTAAATGTTTAAGTCACAAATTAAAATTATTTATGTTATCACCTCATCTGAAGGAAGGTGATTTTATTGTTTCCATATCCCTACAGACTAGTCGGAATTTAAATAAGAGTTTATATTATAAAATCTCCAATCAGAATCAAAAGTAATTTTAGCCTCTAATACGTTTGGATCCATGTTTTAAAACAACTTCAAATCAAGAACTTAGGGCCCCACTCGACCGACAAAGGCGGACACACCCATGAGATTTGAATATGGTATTGTCTTTTCAGGTTGAGACAAGCATCTGAGTGTTAAAACCCAATGGTAAGTATCAATTAAATTCAATGCGCGAGCCTACCTGCAAATCTTGTATGTCTGTATTTCGGCAGACAGGACTTCTCTTTTCAGTTTATATTTGTTAAATTAGGTGTTTTACTCCTGAATGTATTACACCCAAGCCGCCAGAGGCCATACAATAACCTACTAGCAAACATCAAACAAACACTAAAATGAAAAAAACACTTTTAATCCTATTGTCATTAGGTCTTGTATCCTGTAATCAGCAGACCGACAACACCAAAGAATTACAAGACCAAATCAACAGTTTGGAAATCAAACTGGCCAACACATACAAACCTGGCTTCGGAGATTTTATGGGGAGCATACAGGCACATCACGCCAAACTATGGTTTGCTGGGCAAAACGAAAACTGGGATCTTGCCGACTTTGAAGTACACGAAATCATGGAAGCCATTGAAGATATCGAGGAGTTTCATAAAGGACGAAAGGAAACCGAATTGATGGGCATAATCATGCCGCCGTTAGATAGTATCAGCAAGGCCATTGACCAAAAAAACGCCGCCTTATTCAATAATAGTTACACTTCGCTCACCAACGCATGCAACGAGTGTCATCGTGCCGTAGAAATGGAGTTTATTTTCATAAAGACACCCGATACGCCACCTTCAAGCAATCAGGGCTTTGAACCTATAAAATAAAAAAACAAGTCTTCTTGTGATAGCCATTACTTTCTCAATGGCCAAGAGATTCAGTATTGAAATTCCCTACGTTTCAACGATCCAACCATAGTTAATAATCCAATCAGTATATATGAAATCGAGAAAATTACTAATGATACCGGGGCCAATAGAATTTGAAAACGATGTGCTACAACGCATGGCAATCCCCACTCCAAGCCACGTGGACCCAGATTTTATTGCTGCTTTTTCGAATTGCCTAAAACTGTTGAAAGACGTTTGCCAAAGTCCATCTGGTCAAGCATTCATCGTGGCAGGAACAGGAACATTTGCCATGGATATGGCAGCAGCTAACCTCATAGAATCGGGCGATAAGGCTCTTGTGGTCTCTACGGGCTACTTCGGGTTGCGCTTTGCTGAAATCTTAAAGCGTTATGGTGCTGAAGTAGATATATTAGAAGCTCAAGTGGGCGACATTGTCCCTATGGAACAGATCGAGCAACAACTCCAATCCAAAACTTATAAATTGTTAGCCTTTACCCATGTGGATACGTCCACCGCCGTATTGAATGATGCCAAACGGATTGGTGCCTTAGGTAAAAAGCATAAGGTGCTGACGGTGCTTGATGGCGTATGTTCAGTTGCCGGTGAGGACATCAAACAAGATGAATGGGGCATTGATGTAGTTCTTACTGCCTCACAAAAAGCCATAGGTGTTCCTCCGGGACTGGCTCTTTTGGTGGCCTCCCAAAATGCGATGCGAGCCTTGGAACAACGTAAAAGCCCTGTGGCCAATTATTATGGCGATTGGGCCAATTGGTTGCCAATCATGAAAGCCTACGAAAACAAACAGGCTTCATATTTTGGCACCCCGCCGGTCAATCTCATCATGGCGTTGGAAAAAAGTTTACAAGCTATTGTAAAGGAAGGCTTGGACCAGCGTGTTGACCGACACCAAAGAGCAGGAAAAGCCATGCGGGCTGCACTCAAAGCCATTGGTTTGGAAGTGCTGTCAAAAAACGAGGACATCGCTTCAAATACGTTATCCGCTCCCTATTACCCAAGCCAAATAGATCCTGCAACTTTCCTTCAAGGAGTCAACAAGGAAGGCGTTGTACTGGCTGGAGGTCTCTTGCCCGAATTGAAATCCAAATATTTTAGAATTGGACATATGGGATCAGTCAACAAAGGTGATTTATTGGCCACCATAGGCGCTATTGAAACCGTATTAAAGAATTCTGGACATAGACATGAATTGGGATCGGGAACAGCCGAAATATTGAAGCACTTCTGACCGACTCTGCCAAACACTCGACTACTGACCTCCACACATACCAATTCTGGCAGATTGTAGAGGTAGCTCTATGCCGCGCTCGCAAAAAATTATCTGAAAATTCAATAAAAAACATTTGACAGAATAAGATTACTTTTATCTTTAGCCTTCAAAAATCAAAAAGGCCCACCTCGTCGGTAGGTGACATAAAAAAACTACTATTTAAATCGCTTTACTCATGGTCAGATACAACATCGTTATCGTAACCCTTCTTTTTCTAAATTCTTTATCAGCGCAAACTGACCCTGAGCTGGTACATTTTGATAACAAATTGAATGAGTTTCTTAATGTGCGGGATTTTTGTATTTCAAGAGATGGGGACGAAGCATTTTTCACTTTACAGAGTCCAAGTACAGCCATTTCACAAATAGCGGTCATTAAAAAAGAGAGCAACGACTGGTTAGACCCTGAATTATTACCTTTTTGTGATGCATTTACGTATTTGGAACCATTTTTGTCAAGTGATGGCAATCGCTTATATTTTGCTTCTGATAGACCTTTGGATGATTCCTCCAAGGAGAAAAAGGATTTTGACATTTGGTATGTCGATAGACCTCATCAAGAAGCCCAATGGTCAGAGCCTAAGAATATGGGAAAGCCGGTCAATTCAGATTTAGACGAATTTTATCCAACCTTAAGCGACAATAACAATCTGTATTTTACGATGGACGCTCCCGAAGGCCTTGGAAAAGACGACATCTATTTTTCGAAGTGGGAAGATGGACAATATATAGAGCCTGTGCTTTTAAACGAAAATATCAACAGTGATGGCTATGAATTTAACGCCTTCATCTCTAAAAAGGAGGATTTTCTAATTTTCACAAAATACAATGAAAAAGATGGCCATGGCAGTGGGGATTTATACATTTCGAAAAAAGACCAGAACGGCGAATGGCAGAAAGCGACAAATATGGGCCTTCCCATAAATTCAAAATATATGGAATACTGTCCTTTTTACGATGAGGATAATCAGCTTTTATATTTTACAAGCAGACGAGAAACAATCACCTCAAAGAAATTTAAGGACATCAACGATTTTAAAAGCTACATTCAAAACAATCCAAACGGCCTGAGTAAAATTTATTCGACTTCTATTAAATTAAATTAGAAACCATCCTGTCGCTTATTTGAGCAATCCTCTGCTTCCATTAGTCGTAAATCCCACAAGATGAGAGGCTAAAAGACATCAACCAAAACAATGAAAATCACTACAAAAAAATGGGTTCAATGGCATAGATTTTGTACAAACGGGACAGAGTTGAATTATAAGTTTCCCAAGGGAAAAAAACAAAAACCCAAAAAACCATTAGAACAAAATGACAAAAACAATTTTAACAATGACCATGCTAGCAGCATTCTGGTTTAGCTCTTGTAAAGAATCACCAAAACAAGAAAACACTGACACAACCACCACAGAACAAGTTGCTGACGATATCGTAAAAAGTACGTCGACCGACGCAGACGGTAACCACTTAGAAATGACATTTAATAATACAAAAGGCACTGCCACTTTAGATTTCAAAGGAGAAACCATCGAATTGGTTGCAGAAAAATCGGCGTCGGGAATTTGGTACACCAACGACCTTTATGAACTGAGAGGAAAAGGCAACGATATAGAGTTGAAAAAAGACGGCGAGGTAGTTTTTAAGCATAACGATGATATTGTAAAAACTTCACTAAAAAACGAAAAAGGACAAACACTGGATATGACCTTTAACAATACCACTAATGAAGTAAAAGTATATTTGGATGGCGGCGAACAAATTGATTTGGTTGGTGAAAAAGCTGCCTCAGGAATTTGGTACAAAAATGACCGTTATGAGCTTAGAGGAAAAGGTGACAATCTTGAATTGACCAAAGACGGCAAGACCGTATTTAAGAACTAAAACTGTTTTACCCATGGTCTGTCCTATCAGCCAGGCTAATATGATCAAAACACGAAGAGTCCTTCCTGCCCGGATTTGGGAATGGAAGGATTTTTTTCGCTTTTAATAGCGCAACCAACACCACCAAACACTCAATAAAACCTTTAGAAATACAAATAAAAATCCGCCGATGAGGCTTTTCAAAACCCATCGAATTATTGTATATTCTCGCCCTATCAAAAGACAAATTTATGGAAGACAAAAAAAGAGGTGATTATATAAAAAACGTCCTAAAAAACATGCCATCTGGCTGGTTGACGATCACCACACATCGCCTTGATATATATGATGAAGCACTGGCGAAAACTCAGTTCCTGAATGAATTTGAGAATTTATTTCAAGCTAATAATTATGAAACATCCGCACTAAATAATCTTCCTACTGCTTACGACTATATTCGGCTTGGCCATCCTTTATCTTGTATTCTGGAATGGAAAATTGCCCACTCAAATAATCTACAGCCAGAGAACGTCATCAGTTTTTCATCAAGGACGGCACCGATTTTAGCCATTCTAAGAAAAAACTTATTAGCAGGTAAAAACACTCAGATTCTTTATACCGATGCATTACCCGACCATTTTGAAGTTGAACTCCTTCGACGTATTTATGGCTATCAATTCGAGTTGAAACAGGTAAAAAGGACAGAGGACATCACGCCTTTTGAGGGCAGTTCGGTTTTTATTTCACAACACGACCAATTTCTTAACGTGAAGCTCTCCCCTACTATTGACTTTTACATTTCTTCACATCCACAGCTTGGCAGTGTGATCTTGGTCAATGGGGAGCAAAACGACAGTTATGTTTCAGAGATTCAGCATGTGAGAAGAAGAGAGACCATTGCCATGACACCCGACAATTGTCTTTCGGCCTTAAATTTGCTTCTTGACAAATCGTTTGTAATTCCTCAAAACACTGATGTTGAAGCCAACAAATCAGAGGTTGTAAAGACCATTAATCAAATTACGAACAGTAATTCAAAAGTATTAGTGGCCTCAAGCGGACTATCTATGCAGTATGCGATTATGATGGGACTTATTCACGATGCCCAAGAACAACATCCAGGAAAAGACATCAAATTTGTTGTGCCTCCCAACTGTTACGGTGGCACCAATGATCAAGCCAGACGCGTTGCTGCTTGCCTTGATAAGGTCGATGTAGTTGACTTATTGGTGGATGGTGACAACAATATGGTGGAAAGCATCGCCACGGTTTTGGATAAGCTTGCCACGGAAGACGCCATTCCTTACATCATTGCTGAAATCCCAACAAACCCAAGGGTTGAAGTTCCAGATCTCACAAAATTAAAAGAGGTTTTAAGTCAAGAACGCCACACCAAAAGTGGAGACTTGGCTATCGATCCTGTGTTTATTTTAGATCAGACATTTTGTCCAAATGTCCACTTTTTAGGCGATGAGGACATCCTCTCCACCGTGCGGACCATCTCTTACGCCAGCGGATCAAAATTCCCAAGTGGCGGGCTGTGTACGGCGGGCTACTGTGTAGGAAATAAAAAAACGGGAGCGTTGATGGACAAGATAGAGTTGCATTTAGGCCTATGTGATAATGAGGCTACGGACCTTCAAATGGAAATATTGGCCAAGCAACTGCCTTCCATGAATCAGCGAATTAAGGATGCCTATAAGAACACACGAGACTTTGTCAACTTTATCCATGACGTCTTACCTACAGCAAAAATCAATTTTGTATCGGAAGAATTGGCCGAACAAGGTTTTACCCCATCGGTGTTTTCGTTAGATCTTCCCACCAAAGGAGCTTCTGACGAAGAACGGGAAGCATATAAAAGGGCCCTGAACTTGAAATTAATCAATTTAATGATTACCGAAATCCCCCATGAAAGTAAGTTCTGTGTCAGCTATGGGCAGCTTAAAGGTTGCTACTGGACCATTCCCGCCACCTCTACGCAAGGAACGACCAAAGAAGGCGACAAAGATTATATTGTACGAGTTTCATTAGCGCCAGAAGTAGATCTTGAAGGTCATAAAAAGGTCTTTAGAGACTTTGTTGAAAACATCTGATTTTGGTAAGCATTAACAGATTCAAGACTAATTTTACGGTAGGATAGCAATGTATGATGGACAATGCAGCTATTCATTTTGGCAAATCAAGGTTCAAAACATCCATCATACGGTTACAATAAACAATAATTACTAACATTAATCAATAATTTAAAGAATATGACAATTACAATTTGGTCGGATATCAGATGTCCTTTTTGCTATATCGGAAAACGAAAATTAGAAAACGCCATGTCGCAATTTAAGCATAAGGACGACATTATAGTGGAATGGAAAAGTTTTGAGTTAGATCCCAACCTACGCACCGATACGTCGATCAATACATTAGATTATTTCGTAAACAAAGGAGCCAACAAGGATCAGATATCCCAAATGTTTGCTAATGCCACAGCCATGGCCAAAGAAGTGGGGATAGAGTTTAACTTGGATGAAGCTGTAGTCGCCAATTCCTTTAATGCACATAAATTAATGCATGCTGCCAAAAAAATCAATAAGCAAAACGAGGCAAAAGAGCTGTTATTGAAAGCACATTTTACTGATGGAAAAAACATTGATGATATGGATGTCTTGGTTACTATTGGAACAAGCTTAGGATTTGAGGCAGAAGACATAGAAAAGCAACTAAAAGATCCGGCTTTGGATAAAAATGTCGCTGCTGATCAGATCCAAGCCAAACAGATAGGCGTTACTGGAGTTCCCTTTTTTGTTTTCAATAATAAACATGCTCTTTCTGGAGCACAACCGGAAGAAATTTTCTTGGAAGCTTTAGAGAAAGCCTATAGCGAGTAGTTTACTTAATAAATGGTCTCCTTTGATTGGATAGGAAGAAACAACTTGCTGTTTTAGTTAATTAAGAACAAAAAAAAAATCCCTTTTACCTATTTGACTGATCAATTGTTGAGCCTTGCCACTTTGGTTTCTTCATTTTGACTTCATGCTTTTAAGTAGGATTTCACTACCGAATTTCGTATTTTTAAAAGTTAATGCCGGACAGGTTTTTTCCTTTGGCAAACATGGGAATTCACCCACCAGCTAAACGCAGAAGTACATTTTAAACATATGGGGTGGATTAAAAAAAGTCTAAGTGAAATTGAATATCATGAAAATAATCAAGCTCTTTTTGAGACTTGCCATTGCTATCGGGTTTTTATCGGCTTCTGCAGACCGATTGGGCATGTGGCCCAAAGAAAATTCTGCTTGGGGAGATTGGGATAGTTTTTTGGAATATACACAAGTATTGAATCCGTGGGTTCCCGAAGCCTTAATACCAGCGGTGGGAACTATGGCCACAGCGGCAGAAATAATCTTTGCCATCTTCCTGATCATCGGATTTAAAACGGAACTGTTTGCAAAATTGAGTGGGTTTCTACTCTTGATCTTTGCTCTTTCAATGACCTTCACCATCGGAATTAAGAGCGTTTTTGACTACTCAGTACTTAGCGCCTCCGCAGCGGCCTTCGCCTTAAGTCTTTTAAAAGAAAAATATTTGGAGGTGGATACATTGTTAGCAAGACATAAAAAGTAAGGGTATAAAAGACGGAATCTGCTAAATGAAGCACTCGATTCAATCATTACGACAGGTCTTCATCGGTATCACAAAATCGTTTATAGATTAACCATGAAACTCTGTTTAGAACAACTTATAAACATCTATTTTTCAATGAACATTACACTTAGCACACTTGCAGATATCAACGACATATTCACTTTATACGATGCCGCAACTGCCTATCAAAAAACGGTAAATAACAAAAGTTGGAGGGGATTTGATCGCGCACTCATTGAAAAGGAAATCAATGAGAATCGGCATTTTAAGATTATGGAAGGCAATGAAATGGCTTCCACTTTTGTTGTTACTTTTGAAGACCCCGTCATTTGGGACAACTCAGATCAGGATAAGGCCATCTATTTGCATCGCATTGCGACACACCCAAATTATAGAGGCCGCTCTTATGTGAAAAAGATTATAGAATGGTCCAAATCCTTAGCAAAAGAAAGAGATATCGATTTTATCAGAATGGATACCCATAGTGGAAATGACAGATTAAACAACTATTATATCCGCTCTGGATTTGTTCATAAAGGCATCCGAGACATTGAGTGGACCAGTGATTTACCTGAACATTATAAGACAGGTCCGTTTAGTTTATTTGAGATGAAAATCTAAGGTATTGGAGCAAAATAGTGTTAAGAAGGCGGTAAGATGGCTCTAATACCTACAGTTATAACTTTTAAAATCGTATTTTACGAAACTGAAAACAGTTATAAATGCCAATAGAAAACATCCCTGAAATCTACCTTCCGAAGTCAGCAGAGAAACCAGATTTATTCGTCCATGACTTTAAAATGACTAGTGACGTGGTTAAAAGCAAGGTCAACTTAAGCATGAATATGTTCAGTTTTCTTCAAATAGGCAAAAAACAAGTCCACTTTGCAGGCACCTCCGTAGCCGTAAACAAAGACCAATCCTTACTGCTGAAAAAAGGGAATTGGTTATGGACAGAATTACTCGAAACAGAAGCCATTTATTATTGTAAACTCTTATTCTTTTCGGAAAAAATACTGAAAGAGTTTTTAGAAAAACATACCGATCATGCCGTCATGGCAAAGGAAGACAGTCCTTATTTTATCATTCGGAATGACAGCTATATAACCTCCTATTTGAATTCTTTAAACACGATTGGCAATGCTCCCGCAATGTTTATGGAGAACCTACTTTCTGTGAAATTTGAAGAATTGATGCTCTATCTCATCCAGAAATATGGTCAAAAATTTGAACACTATTTGCAATCCTTAATTGCGGATGGAAGTTCGCCCTTTAAAAAAATTGTTGAAAGTAAGATACACTCCAATCTGAGATTGGAAGAAATTGCTTTTTTATGCCATATGAGCCTGTCCACTTTTAAACGTCATTTTATCCGTGAATATAACGTGTCTCCCGGGAAATGGCTACAGGACAAACGGCTTCAAAAAGCAAAAGAGACTTTGGAAGAAGGTGTTTTAAAACCTTCTGAAATTTACTTGGATTTTGGATACAACAATTTGTCCAACTTCAGTATTGCCTTTAAAAATAAATTCGGCTTTAGCCCGAGCGAAACCTCTTCATAAGTTTAGCTCTTCATCTTCCACTTTAAATCTGACCCGTTTTCATAAGCTATTGAACTCATATGGTAACTATATACCTCAACCTTGATCGTAAATTTGCATTTGAACAATAACACTAATAAAACAAAGACATTATGAATATTACATTAGATCAAGCAGAAAAGGCCATTGCAGCTGCAAAAAAGAAAGCTGTTGCCATTGATACAAAAATGAACATCGCCATTGTAGATGCGGGTGCAAATTTAGTGGCATTTGCCAGAATGGACGGCGCATGGTTAGGTTCTCTTGACATTTCTATCAAAAAAGCAAAAACGGCACGTTTTTTCGATATGAATACTGGAGTTGTTGGCGAATTATCACAACCAGGAGGTTCGCTTTATAATATTGAGCATTCCAATAACGGATTGATCACCTTCCCAGGCGGTATCCCAATTAAAAACTCAAAAGACGAAATCATTGGTGCCATAGGCGTTAGTGGAAGTGCTGTTGAAAATGATCATGCCGTTGCAGAAGCCGGAGCGACAAGCATCTAAAAGCAGAAGCATTAAAGATATGTAGAGGGTAATTATAGTCTAGTTATCCTCTTTCATTAACAACGAAGTTGGCAAAAAATTGGAGATTGGAAATTCACAAAGTTTAAGCTATTAATTTCTCTTTTGTTATCCTGTTTACGACAAGAGCAATAGCGCCATCACCGGTAACATTACAGGCGGTGCCGAAGCTATCCATTGCAATATATAAAGCAATCATTAAGCCCATCATCTCCTCGTTAAATCCTAACATGGACTGTAAAATACCAACAGCTGCCATAATCGCGCCCCCAGGCACTCCAGGTGCTGCAATCATAGCAATTGCCAAGACAAATATAAATCCAGCAAAAAGCGTGAAAGTAAAAGGCACTCCTTGTAAAATCATCAATGCCATGGCACAAGCGGTAATTTTCATCATGCTTCCGGATAAATGAATGGTCGCACAAAGCGGAATGACAAAACCTGCAATTTTTTCTGAAACGCCATTTTTTATCGCCTGCTCCAAGGTCACCGGAATGGTAGCCGCCGAAGATTGAGTCCCTAATGCCGTGAAGTAAGCGGGCATCATTGTGGCCAATAACTTTATCGGGTTTCTTTTTGTAAAGAGTCCAGCGACGGTGTATTGCAGTAAAAGCAGCAAAATGTGCAAGGCAAAAATGACCCCAATAATACTCAGGAATACGGAGAATATTGAAAACACCTGACCACTAAAGGCCATACTTACAAAGATGCCCAATATAAAAAGTGGCAAAAGCGGTACAATAACATAAGTGATCAACTGCATGATGATTTTTTCGAAATCTTTGACAACCAACTGTAAACTGGAATTTTCTTGATGTGATAAGCCTAATCCAATCACAAATGCTAAAACCAATGCTGTCATGACGTCTATAACCGGTGGGATGGTGAGACTGAAGTATGGCATTAATTCTGGGCCGGAATCGGCGATTTCAGATGTATTCTTAACACTCGATTCCAAAAGTTGCGGAAAAATCCCAGATGTTGCAAAGTAGGTCATAAACCCAGAAAACAAGGTCGATCCATAAGCAATGGCCGCTGTTATCAATAATAATTTACCTGCGCCTTTCCCCAAATCAGAAATAGCCGGCATAATCAATCCCATGATAATTAATGGAATGGAGAAACTTAAAAATTGTCCAAAAAAGGCATTAAAGGTCGTGAATATTCTATTGATGGATTCAGGTAAGTACAGTCCAAAAACCGTCCCTAAGACTATGGCCACAAACACTTTAAACAGTAAATTTGAAAATAATCGCTTCATAACACATGCATATTACTTTTAGACCTTTGAGGCGGTCTCCTTGTAGATAATATTGAGTTTGCTAATATACTGTCAATGTCAGAGAAGATCAGATTTATAATGATCTTTTTTTTAGACCCTTGATATTTCATTTTGAATAAGAGCCTTTTAAAATTAACACTGATTTGATTAGCCTGAACCCCATATTTAAGAGCGATTCCAACTTTGGAAATCCTCTTAAATTCCTTAATTTTAAGAATATTGACTATGACTACTAAAAAATTAAATAAACCATGAGCAGAGGATTTGTAAGAGAAGATGATCAGGAAGAGGTGCCTTTTGTAGCACCACGAGCCGATTTACCCGAAGGTGTCACCAATTACGTGACCCAAGTTGGCATGGACGCACTGCTATCAGAAAATGAGCAACTGATTGCAGAACGAGATAACTTGGATATCACCGACGAAAAGGAAAAACGTATTGCAACCAATCATATCAACGCAAGATTACAATTGTTGAATAATCGTATTCTGTCTGCAAAAATTGTTGACCTCAGCAAGCAGCCACAAGATGAAGTGCGATTTGGGGCTTTGGTAAGCCTAAAAATTGGAAACGATAAAAAATTACAACACTATCAGATAGTCGGCGTCGATGAAGCCGATATCTCTAAAGGAAAAATTTCTTTCATTTCGCCAATTGCACGGCTCTTGACCGATAAGAAAGTTGGCGACACCGTCGTATTGAAATTAGCCAAAGAAGATCGGACTTTTGAAATTATGGACATTGTGTATCCTACATAAAAATATATAGAGCTACACAAAAAAACACGACCCATTAAAGGAGGCCACTGAAAAAGCATCTCATTTTTAGTGATTACTTTAAAGAAGCGATAAAATAAACCAAAATTTATTTTATCGCTTCTTTTTTTGGATCTGTTTTGACGAAGCTGATTAGGCTTTACCACAA
>NZ_BJKB01000029.1 GCF_010725055.1 Gelidibacter japonicus
CTGATAAAACGAATCTCAGAGAACTTTTCAGCAAAACTAAATTTCAAAATGACAAAGAACGAGATAGCCTTAATGGGCCAAATTTATTTAATTTTTAAAACGTCCCGATTTTAATGGGACACTAGTGATTGAACCTATAACATTAGAAGATTTAATGGGAAGAATGAACTATTCCAAGAGACAGACGTTTAGAGAAAATTACCTACTGCCATTGCAGGAAGTAGGGTTTGTAAACATGACACTACCAGAGACACCAAGTTCACCCAACCAAAAATATATATTGACAGAAAAAGGCAAACAGTATTTAACCGATCGACTATAAAAAATGACCCAAAAAGAATTAGAAAAATACCTCTGGGGAGCAGCAACCCAACTACGTGGAACGATAGATGCAGGCGATTATAAACAATACATCTTCCCGTTATTGTTTTTTAAACGCATCTGCGATGTGTATGATGAGGAATTTGAAAAAGCACTTGAAGTGAGTGATGGCGATTTGGAATACGCCGCCTTTGCTGAAAATCATCATTTTGTGGTTCCAGAAAATGCACATTGGAATAAAGTTCGAGAAACCACAGTAAATGTGGGTATTGCTATCCAAGATGCCATGCGAGACATCGAAAAAGCAAACCCAGAAACCCTCTATGGTATTTTTGGTGATGCGTCTTGGACCAATAAAAACAGATTGAGTGATGAAACATTGACCAACCTTATAGAACATTACTCGCAACACAAACTTAATCAAGCCAATGTTCCTGATGACCAATTAGGAAACGCTTACGAATACCTCATAAAAGAATTTGCGGACGATTCTGGCCATACTGCAGCAGAGTTTTATACCAACAGAACGGTTGTGAAGTTGATGACCATGATTATGGACCCACAACCAGGAGAAAGCGTGTACGACCCTACCTGTGGTTCTGGGGGTTTATTATTAAACTGCGCTTTGCATTTACGTGATGAAGGCAAGGAATACCGCACTTTAAAATTATACGGACAAGAAATAAACCTGATCACCTCTGCCATTGCACGTATGAACATGTTTATGCACGGCATCGAGGAGTTTAGTATTGTACGTGGTGATACCTTGTCACAACCAGCCTTTTTAGAAAACGATACGTTGAAAACCTTTAATGTCATATTAGCTAATCCACCATACTCTATAAAAGCTTGGGATCAAAAAGCATTTACCAACGATCCTTTTGGACGTAATCTTTGGGGAACGCCACCACAAGGTTGTGCCGATTATGCGTTTCAGCAACACATCCAAAAGAGTTTGGATGCTGAAAATGGACGTTCCATTTCATTATGGCCTCACGGTATTTTGTTTAGAGATGCTGAAGCCGACATGCGAAGAAAAATGATTCAGGAAGATTTGGTAGAATGTGTCATTGGTTTAGGTCCAAATTTGTTTTACAACTCCCCTATGGAAGCGTGTTTGTTAATTACAAGAACTAATAAAAGTGAAGACAGAAAAGGTAAAATATTATTTATCAATGCTGTTAACGAAGTGAAACAGGACAAGGCTATTTCTTTCTTAGAAGAAAAGCATATCAATAAAATATTTAATGCCTTTAAAAACTATGAAAGCCAAAAGAACTTTTCAGTCTTGGTAAGTGCGGAAGATGTACTTGCTTATAAAGGTAATATGAATATTAGTCTTTATGTACAACCTGAAAAAGAAGAAGGAAGCGAAATTTTATCCTTTGAGCAAGCATATGATAATTGGAACAAATCAGGAAGTAATCTGAAATCATCGATGGATGAATTATTTAAAATATTGCAAAATTAATGGAGACGATGATAAGTGAACAAATATCAATAGATAAGAGTGATTGGACTCCAGTTAAATTTGGCGATATAGTCTTTGAGCCTAAAGAATCATCTAAAGACCCAAAAGCAGATGGCATTAAGCATGTAGTTGGACTTGAGCATATTGAATCTGAAGATATCCATTTACGTCATTCGGCAAATCTTGATACTTCTACAACATTTTCAAAACGATTTGCGGCAGGTGATGTATTATTTGGAAGGCGTAGAGCATATTTAAAAAAAGCGGCACAAGCTAAGTTTAGTGGTATTTGCTCAGGAGATATAACTGTTTTGAGAGCAAAGGATAATTTAATTCCAGAATTACTACCATTTATAGTTCAAAACGACAAATTTTTCGATTATGCCATTAAACATTCAGCAGGTGGTTTGTCACCACGTGTAAAGTTTAAAGATCAGGCCAACTACAAATTCCTCCTCCCACCAAAAGACCAACAAGCCAAACTTGCTGAATTACTTTGGGCTATGGATGAGGTGATTGAGGGGGAGAATAATGTTTTGGAAAATTTGGAAACTTTTAAACTATCATTTATCAAAAGTGAGATTTTTGAAAAATCAATAGAGGAGAACTATGTTATTGTATCAATTGGTGAATTATTTGATATTAAAACAGGAAGTAAGAATGCTCAAGATTCAATTGAAAAAGGACAATATCCTTTTTTTACTCGTTCAATTGAAACTCAACGAATTGACACTTTTGATTATGACCAAGAAGCTCTCATTTTACCAGGTGAAGGTAATTTTCAAATAAAATATTTTAAAGGTAAATTTAATGTACACCAGAGAACATATATTTTGTCCAATAAAAATAAATTCAATATTAATTTAAAACTTTATCGAGATATTATTCAAGATAAAGTTGCAGAGTTAATTCAAAAATCTGTTGGTTCAACTGTAAACTCATTGCGTAAACCAATAATTGAACAAATAAAAATCCCCTTAATAGAGCCTTCTGAACAAAGTTATTTATTGAAAAAATGCGAACTTCAGGATTTTAATATAGAACAAGCTAAATCAAAAATCTCCAGCTCCAAAGCCTTACAAAAGAGTTTAATTAATCAGGTATTTTAGTTATGTATAGAGGTCCATATAAATATAAAATACTATTAGCTGGTGATGCAAATAATAGAAAAATAGGGAAAAAGTTTTATATCGAAAAGGAGGGTAATTTCAATATGGAATAAATGGAATAATCTATGAAAACAAAATCTCAAGGTATTGCAATAATTAACGAACGTTTTAATGCGGGGCTCAACAACTCAAATACGTCATATTCCAAGATTAATAAATCTAAAGAGGTCTGGTGGTTTAATGTTCATGTATCAAAATTTGTCAATGATGTCCATCTTTTATTAAATATGACGGATAGCACCATTTGGATAAAATTACCAAAAGGGTTTGCCAATGGACTTCCATTCAGGATACGAGAAGATAAAAACGCCGTAGACTTGGAGATTTCTGCAGATCCAAGTTTTAAATATTTAAAAGATGTGAAGTCTGGTGGGAATGGGTTTGATTTTTCAAAATATGTAAAGGATAAATTTATACATTAAAGATTTAAAGAATGGCCTTCAACGAACTAAACAGTGTAGAAAACTACATCATCAAACAACTTACGGGTGTTAATTTAAATTCTAATGTCGTATCAGAAGATGCAACATCGTATCCGAGGTTTTGGAACTATAAATCTGCCCAAGAATTACAACGCTCTGTAAATGAGGTATTGATTGAATCAGAATTAAAAGAAGCCTTAATTCGGCTAAATCCTGAAATCATACAAAACCCAGACTTAGCTGATGAAGTGATTTACAAGTTACGTGCTATTTTAATTTCCGTGCATCAAGTTGGATTGGTGCGTGCCAATGAAGAGTTTTTTAAATGGCTACAAGGCGATAAAACTATGCCTTTTGGAGAAAACAACCGGCATGTGCCAGTAAGGTTAATCGATTTTGAAGAATTAAAGAACAATAGTTTTGTTGCCACTTCTCAACTAAGAATTCATCACAGAGAGACTAAAATTCCGGATATTGTCTTATTTATAAACGGAATCCCAGTAGTTATAGGAGAAGCAAAAACACCTATTAGACCTTCTGTGAGTTGGATGGATGGTGCTCATGAAGTCCACCATATTTATGAGAATGCTGTGTCGCAAGTATTTGTTCCTAACATCTTATCCTTTGCTACAGAAGGCAAAGAACTGTATTATGGAGGTATTAGAACGCCTTTAGAGTTTTGGGCACCATGGCGCTTAGAGAATGATGAGGATGCCATTGCCAAACGTTTAGGCCTTGGCGAGATCGGCAAAGAGCTATCAGATTTAATGCATCCCAGACGTTTGTTGGATATACTCTTGAATTTTTCACTTTTCACCACTGATAATAAGAAGCAACGTATTAAAATCATTCCACGTTTTCAACAATATGAAGGTGCCAACAAAATTGTCGAACGTGTTAAAGAGGGTAAAATTAAAAAAGGTTTGATTTGGCATTTTCAAGGATCTGGTAAATCGTTATTAATGGTTTTTGCCGCTCAAAAATTGAGGCGCGAAAAAGACTTGAAAAGTCCTACGGTTATTGTCTTAGTAGATCGGACAGACTTAGATACCCAAATTACAGGAACATTTAATGCAGCTGATATTTCTAATGTAGAAACAACAGAAAGTATTAAAGAACTTCAGAAACTTTTAGAAAATGATACTAGAAAGATTATCATTTCTATGATTCATAAGTTCAGGGACGCAAAACCTAATATGAACACCAGAGATAACATTATTGTTTTAGTGGATGAAGCTCATAGAACGCAAGAAGGAGATTTAGGTCGACAAATGAGGGCTGCATTACCGAATGCCTTTCTATTTGGATTAACAGGAACACCAGTCAACAAAGCAGATAAGAACACCTTTTGGGCATTTGGTGCTGAAGAGGACAAAGGTGGTTATATGTCGCGCTATACCTTTCATGACTCTATTAGAGATAATGCTACTTTACCATTACATTTTGAACCGCGCTTGGTAGATGTGCATGTGGATAAAGAAACGATCGATAAAGCTTTTGAGGAATTTAAAGAAGCATCAGCATTAACAGATGAAGAAGCGGATGCCTTAAATAAGAAATCGGCAAAGATGTCGGCGTTCTTAAAGTCGCCAGAACGCGTTGCTAAAATCGTCAAGGACATCGCTATTCATTTCAAGGAAAAAGTGGGACCACATGGTTTTAAAGCCATGATTGTTACACCAGATAGATATGCTTGCGTGCAATACAAAGAGGAATTGGATAACTACTTCCCGGTAGAAGCCAGTCGCGTCGTGATTTCAACGTCAGCAAATGATCCTTTAGAGTTTAAACAAAAGTGGGCTGTAGATAAAGGGCAACAAGAAAAAATTGTAGACGAATTTAATAACTCATTGGGTGATTTAAAGTTTATAATCGTTACCGCAAAATTATTGACAGGTTTTGATGCGCCTATTTTGCAGACCATGTATTTAGATAAATCAATTAAGGACCATACGCTATTACAAGCCATCTGTAGAACGAACCGTCTGTACAAAGGGAAGTCTTTTGGTCGCATCGTAGATTATTTTGGAGTGTTTGATGATGCAGCCAAAGCTTTACAATTTGATGAGGAAAGTATTAAAACTGTTATTACGAATCTATCAGAATTAAGAGAGAAATTACCTAATGCCATGAAAGATGCTTTGTCACATTTTGAAGGTGTTGATAAGACCATAGGTGGCTTTGAAGGATTGGAACTTGCGCAGAATGCAATAGGTGATAACAAAAAGAAGGATGCTTTTGCCAGTGATTATAAATTTCTTTCCAATTTATGGGAGTCACTATCACCGGATAAGGTTTTAAATAGCTATCAGGAGGATTATAAATGGCTAAGTCAAGTCTTTGAATCCGTAAGACCTGCTTCGGATAATATAGGAAAATTGCTTTGGTTTTCATTGGGTGCACAAACCACAAAGTTGATTCACGATAACATTCATGTGGGAGAGGTGCATCAGCTTGAAGAATTCAGGTTAGATGCAGATATTATTGAAGATATATTTAACAACCCAGATCCACAGAGCGTTAAAAAACTTGAAAAGATATTAATAAAGCGTTTCAAGAAATTCGCGGGAAATCCAAAATTTAAATCACTAAGTGAACGTCTTGAAGATTTAAGAAATCAAGCCGAACAAGGCTTAATTACTTCAATAGAATTTATTAAGGAACTTTGTAAACTGGCCAAACAAACTGTAGAGGCAGAGAAGGAGCTTGAAGAACTTCTTGTAGAAAGAACACCAAAAGCAGCATTGACCGAATTGTTCTTAGAGCTTAAAACCGACCAAACACCAGCCGTAGTAGAACGTATTGTTTCAGATATAGATGCCATTGTGCGGATTGTTCGTTTTCCGGGTTGGCAAATAACAAGTTCTGGAGAGCGTGAAGTTCAAAAGTCGTTACGTAAGGCACTTTTAAAGTACAAACTGCATAAGGATCAGATCTTGTTTGACAGGGCTTATGCTTATATAAAAGAGTATTATTAATAAAAATTATTACCCCCAAATTTAAATTTTTAGAATGAAGTATTTATCTACATCAGCTTTATCTAGAGCTAAAGGATTGGAATCAAAAGAATTATTTGAAACACTGAAAACCAAAGGTTGGATCTATAGGAAAGATAACCAGTGGCTACTAACTAAAGATGGCAGAATGGCCGGAGGAGACACAAAGTATAATCCGAAGTTTGGAGAATATGTTGTTTGGCCTTCAAACTTAAATATTGAACAAGAAATCGATTCTAAAACCTTACTGAATGCCACTAAGATTGGAGAGGCTTTTAAAATATCCAATCGAAAAGTTAACTTATATTTTTCCGATTTAGGATGGATTGAGAGAGACAGGGATGGCTGGATCCTCACGAGTTCTGGCAAAAAAAATGGAGGTCATCAAATGGAGATGAATAATGGCGTTCCTTATGCACTATGGAAGAATGAAGTTCTCCAAAATAAACACTTGGTTAGAATTATAAGTATTGGTGAGGGTGAGTTAGATGAAGATAAAGAAATAATAGAGACCACCAACGAAGTCATTGATATTCGCAAAAAATTCCCAGCAGATAAACGAACCTCGGACGGCCATTATGTTAGGTCTAGGGCAGAATTATTAATTGACAACTTCTTTTATAGAAATGGCATTGTGCATGCCTATGAAAAGAAATTAAATATTGATGAGGTAATGTATTGTGATTTCTATTTGCCAGCAAATAAGATTTATGTGGAATATTGGGGAATGGAAAATGATGAAAAATATTTAAAACGGAAACAAAGAAAACTTGAGATATATGCTGAGAATGATTTTACTTTAATTGAACTTAATGATGAAGATATAGAAAATTTAGATGAGAATTTAGAATCGAAATTAAGAAAGGTAGGGTTGAAAATACATTAAAAGGTTAGAAACTGTAACATTGGCCATGTAAGTCGAAAATATACTCAAGATTATTGGAATTAAATAATGATACAGGATTATAAGGTTGTTCAAAGAATAAATATAGTTCACAAAAAATATATCTAACCCATGAATCAAATCAAAAACGTAGAAGAATCATTTGCAACATGGCTACAAAAAACAGTGCCGGATTCTTATAGGCAATATCTTGGTAGGTCTGTTTCTCAAACCCGAGAACGTTTAAGAGAGATCAATGAGTTCTTTCCTGAACGTAATATTTTTGTTGTAGAAAATGGAAACACAAAACAAATTATTGATTTTCTGAGACATAAAACAAGTAAAAAAGAAAGGGCGAATAACCCAGACTTTGTGAAATACGACACCTTTCATAGCAATGGTATTCCAAAGGCAGTTATTGGAAAGAATCACTACTTTAAATTTTTGGAATCACTTTTTGAAAAATCAACAAATAAGAATAAGATCATATACGCCTTAATTGCCTCCTATAAAAATAAAATAAAAACTAACAAGTTAAACGATGAGAGGTATAAGTGGGAATATATTTCAGAATATCAAGGTAGGCCCAATGTCAATGCTACCAATTTTCAAGAGGAAATAAAAAATATCAAATGGAACAATTTGATGTATCGGTTATCTGGAGCTGTATTAAATCATATAGTTACTGAAAGACCTGAAGCGTTAAGGAAATTATTTATAGCTCTATTTGATAAATCGGTTAGTTTGAATCAGCGGATTCAATTGTGGGATCAAGATGTTTTGAGGCTTTACCGTGAATTAAATGGTGAGCATGGACACCACCAAGACGAACGTGCAACTTCTGTTTATTTAACCCTCCAATATCCTGATGAATATACTTTTTACAAAGATAGTTATTATCAAAAATTTTGTAAGCTTTTAGGATTAAAAGCGAAAGGAAAGGGCGAAAAGTACAATCATTATATGGACTTGGTCCACATGTTAGTAGACGATTTTATAACCCAGGATAAGGAATTAATAGAATTGGTTAATACTTTGATTCCAGAGTATTATGATGGTGGCAATAACTTGTTGGTAGCACAGGATATTTTATATCAAACGTTAGAACAAGAAAGATCCCCTAACTATTGGATATTCCAAGGCAATCCTACTATCTACAACATAACCAATGCTTTAAATAATGATCATTTGAAAAGTTGGAAAATCGCTGCACATAGAGAAAAGATAGAAATTGGCGACAAGATAATTATTTGGCAAACCGGTGATGAGGCAGGCTGTTACGCTCTCGCCGAAGTGACTTCAGATGTTGATGTGTTTGAGGAGGAGCGATTTGAACAACAATATTATGTAAATAACAATGGCGGTAATAAAACTGAGAGAGTTAAAATAAAGATCGAAGAAAACCTTGCAGACCATCCTATTTTATGGAAGGAATTAAAAAACAACCCAATTTTTTCAAATTTTAAAGCAGGAAATCAGGGTACAAACTTTAGCGCGACTGAAGAAGAATATAACAGCTTACTGAAAATAATAGGCTCACGTAAAAATCTTAAACTGGAAGGTGAGAAAGAATTCCTTGAAGTTATTCAATCCCACGAGAAACAAGACGTCCTAAACTTTTTTGAGTTTTTGGATTTGATTATAACAAATTTTGACATCCAACCAGACGATGCCCGTGTAGTTACAGGGACATCCAATAAACAGTTAAACCTTACGATTGGTCAACGTTATTGCTGGAATTTATATAACTTAAAATCGAATAGGGGTAGATATGGACTAATAACGAAACTTCGCACTTCAAAAACATCTGAAGCTTATGAAGGTAAAGGAGAACAGCCATTTTATAATTATTTCGATGACTACGCCTTTGCACTCGAAAATCAAAACAGTGCCATTGATGCCATAGAAAACGAGCTGAATCGAACAAAGAAATCCAGTTTTACCGAGCATAATAATTTAGCTTATAGAAAAGCGATATTCGACAAGGAATACCGAAATCATATTTTAAATACTTCAGAATACAACTTAAATATTACTACGGAAATGAATGTATTTAATCCACAATTTTCCATTAATAAAATCTTGTATGGTCCTCCTGGAACAGGAAAAACATACGAGTTAAGGAAGGCGTATTTTCCAAGTTATACATTGGAAGAATCATCTGTTACAAAAGAGACCTTTTTTGAAGAAACGGTAAGGGAATTAACGTGGTGGCAAGTCATAGCCTTGGCTTTAATTGAAGGAGGAACTTCAAGGGTGAATGATCTTTTGAAAAACAGGTGGGTGGCAGCAAAAGCTAACATGTCTGAATCTAAAAACGTGAGAGCTACGCTCTGGGGAAATCTACAGATGCATACTGTTCATGAATCGACGACTGTGGCTTACGCACAAAGGCAGGTACCTCTTATTTTTGATAAAAACGAAGATAAATCATGGAGTTTAATGGAAAGCGAACTCCAGGAACAATCGCCTGAACTCTATGATATTTTAGAATCAGTTAATAATTTTGAGGCAAATCCACAGAAAGAGATAAAGCATTATGTGTTTACTACTTTTCATCAATCATTTTCATACGAAGACTTTGTGGAAGGTATCAAACCTAAATTAAATACTGAAGCTGAAAACAACGAATTGAGTTATCAAATTGAAAATGGTGTATTTAAAGACCTGTGTTTAAGGGCACAAAATGACCCTACTAATCGCTATGCAATTTTTATAGACGAAATCAATAGAGGCAATGTGTCTGCCATATTTGGAGAATTGATAACGCTAATAGAACCAGATAAACGTCTCGGTGCTGATAACGAAATTAAAGTGAGGTTGCCATATTCTAAAACCGATTTTGGAGTGCCGAGCAATGTGGACATTTATGGCACGATGAATACAGCTGATCGCTCTGTGGAAGCGTTAGATACTGCGTTACGACGACGCTTTAGCTTTAAGGAAATTATGCCAAATCCTTCCTTGCTTGAAGATATTGAGTTTAACGGTTTCAATTTGAAAGAAGTTTTACAGACCATTAATGAACGTGTTGAGTTATTATTGGATAGAGACCATACCATTGGCCATTCGTATTTTATGAATGTAAAGAGTGGCGATACCAAAGCACTGGAAGATGTCTTTAAGAATAAAGTAATTCCCTTATTACAGGAGTACTTTTATCATGACTACGAAAAAATTGCTCTGATTTTAGGTGCTGGGTTCGTAGAGGTTAAAACCAATCACGCTATAGAGTTCCCAGCGTTTGACGGTATAGTTGAGCCTGACAACGTAACACTCTGCAAATTAATTGACGTTATTGATAATATTGAAGACGCCATCACCATTCTTTTAAATCGAAATGCAAACTAAGGTCATCCAAGTTTATGAACATCAAACGCTTTACTATGGTAAGAAGTCGGATGGCGTGGCTTTTACCCAAAAGCATTTTGAAGCTTTGGCAAAGCTCAATATGCTGCATGACAATAAGTATTTTACTTTAGTTCACAAAGGCATTAAGTTTTCACAATATGTGGGGGTGGTACAGATGGATACCTTGACCATAGAAATTTTGCCAAAAGCAGACAAAACTTCCGCAGATTCCACAGTCTGGCGCAATGTGCTTATCGATATGCTCCGGGCTACAAAAAAACTTCGGGTTAATCAAGTAGGAGAGGCCAATGTGAATAAGCAGAATATCCATCTGTTGGATATTTACTTCGATTGGTTTCTTCGAGAAGTGGAAACACTCATCCGTCAAGGCTTAATCAAAAAATATTATAAAGAAACCAAAAACGTCACCGCCTTAAAAGGAAAAATGGAATTCGCAGGTCACATCTCCAAGAATTTGATTCACAAGGAACGATTTTATACCACCCATCAGATCTATGATAAGAACCATCAATTACATCAAATTTTAGATCAAGCGCTCCTCATTATCGAACAACTTTCTAAAGGCAGCTATCTCTATCATAAATGTAAACGGGTCCAATTGGACTTCCCAGAGGTCTCCGATATGCGGTGCACGGCAAGTACTTTTGATAAACTAAAACTCAACCGTAAAAGTGAACCCTACAAAAAGGCTTTGGAAATTGCACGCTTGATCATTTTGAATTATGCGCCCAATATTTCCTCTGGTTCTGAACGGATGATAGCACTGCTCTTCGACATGAATAGTCTATGGGAGGAGTATATTCTTATTCAATTGAGGAAAGCCTGCGTAAACACGCCATACAAAGTAGAAGGGCAACAATCTAAGACCTTTTGGGGTAGCATAAGCTTACGCCCAGATATCGTCATTAAACAAAACAATGAAACCCAAATTGTAATTGATACCAAATGGAAGCAAATTGAAGGTAATAAGCCCTCAACCAACGATCTGAGACAGATGTACGTCTACAACGATCATTGGGAATCTAAATTCTCAATTCTTTTATATCCTGGTACCCATCAAACTAATGTATTCCATCGGGAATTTCATTTTCCTGACCATTCTTGTGGTATTTTAAAAATGAATGTTTTGGATGCAGATAATAAATTGGATCAGGGAATAGGGGAGCGGATCTTGCGGAGTTTTGAGAGGGAGGGGTTTTTTGTCATATCGTCCTAAAATCTGCTTAAATCAATCTTTATTAAGTTGCTAAAATAGGCTAGTGCTATTGCAGAATCAGGACTAATTTATGATGATGCTCACGCAAGCACTTAAGTGAAAAGTTAATGGATATTTACTTGTTTTTTAGCACAGTACTTAGTATGTTAGCCATGGTTCTTTACCAGATATCATCTAATTCGTCAAATAAATTTCCTTCATCTTTTTCAACATCTTCTTTAATTGAATTGACTAAAAATAAAGATTCTTTTGCTCTGGTTAGTGCAACATACTTTAAGTTGTTTTCTTGAACAGTTTCCCAAGGTTTATGATTATCTTTTTTCATTGGTAATTTATCGTAATCTAAAATGAAAACCCTGTTGTTTTCAAGTCCTTTGGCTTTGTGAATTGTGGAAAGTTTAATCGCATCTTCACTTTCTGTTACTAAACCTTCAATTCGTTTGACTAATTCATTCATTGTTAACACGTCTAAATGAATAGAAGCCTGTCTTTGTAAAAAGTTAATTCTTCTTTCAATATATTCCGTTTCTTCTTTGATAAATTCTTCTTTTGATGAGTTATTAGACATTTTACTTGCCTTTTTCTCAACAAAATAGATGTTTCTTTCTTTGACTTTTTCAAAGAAATCATAACCATTTTTAAAAACATTTCGCGTATTTAATTCTTGTTTAGAAAATAGAAAACGAAGTTCATTGAATAAGTCTTTCACGTCATCTTGATGGATATTAACTTTTCTATTATTTTCAAGTAAACTAAATAGTAGTGTCGTTAAAGGTGCTTTAGTCCGACTGATTATCAAATCTCCGTCTTTGGCAGTTCTAATAACTTGATTAAATTCTAGCTTTTCAATTACTCCTTCTTTGTCCTTATAAGGTTTTATATCTGATCTAAAATTTTGTGCATATTCGATAACATTATTTGGGCACCTGAAGCAAAATGATAATGTTAGTTTGTTATGGTTTTTTAGTAAGTTTTCAAAACGACTGAAAGATTCAATGTCTGCTCCAGTAAATCCATATATTGATTGGTAAGGGTCGCCAACGGCAATAACACGACCAGATTTTTTCACATATTTTAAAGCGACAGCCAATTGAGCTTTTGACAAGTCTTGGCATTCGTCTACAAAGAGTAAATCATATTTCTTGATTGGGTAAAGTTCGAATACTTTGGGTAAGTATAACATATCCGTTAAGTCTATATAATTATGACTCTTTGCGATTTTATTCCCTTCTTCTAAAAGCTGTTCTGTTGCCTTAAAAAGTATACCAATAACTTCATCAAGTATTTTTTCGTTGGTTTTACTTGCATCAATGATATTAAAATGGATTACCATTTCTTTAAATTTTAGAAAATCATTTTTTGCTAATGTGAGCCTAAACTTGTCAAGTGAATCAAGAAGTTTACTTTTAAACGAGTTAAAATAATTATTCAGTTGGCCTTTTTCAAAACTGTTTTCTGGATCAGTACTTATGTCATATAATTTCAAATATTGGAAGAATGCCTTCTTATTGTAACTTTCAACTGATCTGGCAATCAGATACTTGTACTTTAGAGGTTTGACATTATAAGGAAGCTCCGTGTTTGATTTTAGTATCTCATACCCAAGTTGGTGTAAGTTTTTCACTACAACATTGTCATTCCCTTTTTTTGAAATTCTGTCTTGAATTTCATCTCTTATGCTTTTATTAAATGCACAAAATAGTAATGTTTTATCTTTTTCGACAAATCCTATACTTTCAATAATAGTTGTCGTTTTTCCAGAACCAGCAACTGCATCGATAATACCGTGATTCGAATCCAACTTAATGAAATTGTAGATCTTTTCTTGTTCGGGTGTTGGTGTCATTCCATTATAGTTGGTAGTATCTTTAAATGTCTTTTCCGGAAATATAACTAGTGGTCTTGCTTATGGTCTGTTGTATAATTAAGCACCTAATTTAACATATATAAACCGTATAGAAAAATCCGCGAGGTTTTTAGTAAGTAGGCGAGAACTAGCCATTAATTATACACATCTTTGTTGACAGTAGTGTTTAATTTCTTTGAATATTCCATAAATCGGTGTTTTCCAATTGATTTCTAATTATCGATCTTTCTAATTCGGTAATTTCTTCATTTGAAGCTCGACTCATTAAATGAAATCCGACGAATACTTGTTTGTAGTCATTTATTTTTGTATTAATATTACAATTAGTTGCTTGACCGTCCTTTAAACAATTGTAAGCCGTAATTCTGCCATATTCATTAATTCTTTCCTTAAATGTTTTTTTGCTTCTTCTTAAATAAACTATTTCGTCGTCAACTATAAAACAATAAATTCCTTTTTCTTTTAAATGTTTGTCGATTTTGAAGAAACAATATTTTTTATCGCCATATTTATTAAGATAGAGTAAATAATCTTGATTTCTATTATTTTTTAGTTTTATAAGAAATTCTCCAAAATTAAGATTTAAAAGATCTACATATTTTTCTTTTTGGTCGATAGCAATTCTATGTAAACAATTTTTAGGATTATCTATCGCCTTATCTAATTTGTATCCTAAAGTTTTTTTATTGACTTTAAAAACATTTTCAAGATTGCGTTCTCGAATATTCAATTCAATTTTGTCGAATTCAATAATTTGATTGTTTATTTCGATTTTCATTTAGTTAATGGATTTTTTTTACATGTTCGTTAAGGCACATTGTTCGCAGGAGTAATTCTATCTTTGCTTTTTTAAATTGTAGTTTTCTGTCGCATTTCTTTTGTCGTATGCGTTTTCTATGTAGTGAGAAGGATTAACCAAAAAGCTTTCTTCTTCTACTAATGCGATATATGAACCATTTAACTGGTCAAATGATTTGCAATTTTTGCAAGAGTATTTATCATCAGTTTCTAAGTTATATCGATTGCCATTCACTATATCGTATAATTTTGAACTATCTATATATCTAGTCGTACATCCATCTGAATTTTGACTACGACTAATTAACCAATCATAACTTCCATTATACTTCATAATTACACCAACTATGCCATTTGTCCTAGATGTTGTTGTTTGTCTTTTATATTCCTTTAATGAGTATTCTATTTCCCAATCAACCCATTTGCTTTGTTTAAGATTTGGTGAAATAATTACAATGGTTACGGATGTGCCAAAAATCATATCTTTTAATCCGTTTTTGATTCTATCAATTGTTTCCCCAGTCATATCAGGTGATTCAGCTGTTTCTCCTTGATAGTAACTAGCATCTGCCCCTAGTTTTTCAATTATTTCATCTCTTAAATCTTGAGCCTCGCTATATTTGTAAGCGATAAATGTTTCTCTCGCCATAGTTATTTTTTCAAGGTCTTTAATAAGGCTTTAATCGTTTTGATAGCTTGAGCGAATGTTGTTTTTTCATCCGCTAATTCTTCAAGAATCGGCATTATTAAATCTGGGTTTTCGTAATATTTTTCAGGTTCTTTCGAAATAATATAGAATATGGTTTCAGATGCAGATTTTGTCAATCCAATAGGAATACAAACACATCCATTCTTATGAGCAATTTCAAATTCGCTAATTACTCCATTGGCTTCAACGATTTCACCTTCAACTAACTTATTTCCAAAAACGAAGAAAGTAATACCACATTGAGAAATCATTTTTTCTCTATAATCGATCCACAACTCTTTCAAGTTTTTTGAACCAGTTTCAAATTGAGGAAATGGCTTTAATATTAGTTGACTTTCAGAGTATTTATTTGGATTACTATGGATTGATTCCAACGCACCATTTATAACTGAACTACCTATTCCCCAACCAAAGCCATTAACAATTCTATAATCATTTTCAATGATTATTTTTGATAAATTATGTACAAATCCAATAGCATCATTTTTACTATGTGGTAAGTAAGTCACCGCACTTCCTGAAATAAAAACTGTTCGTTTTTTATACCTATTTTCTATTTCTTTTAAAACATCTGTAATGTCGCTGTATTTGTCTATAAGTAATGATTTTATACCATATCGTTTTAAATCATTTATAGTAAGCGATTGTCTCCTGTTATTATAGTCTAAAGTAGCTTGGTCTGGATTTATAGAATCTCCTAATTCGTGTTTTTTGATAAAACAATAATGTTGTCTTTTATCTTTACTGAATCTGAAATTCAAGCGGCTTAAAACATAATCAAGATTTGGGTCAGTAAAGCTAAAACCAATGAACAAGAATGTTTTAGTTGTTAATTCGCCACTTAAAGCATTTATGAATGGTTCGTGTGTTTGATGATATTGCTCATACTCTTGCTTGGTTAAAATAGCTTGGTCTGGATGATTAACATCTCCGTGCATTTTATAAATCACCAAATCTCTTTTTGGCTTTGTAGTTAATAATTGATTGTTTCTGTATTTTACATCAACAACCTTATTTTCTTTCAAAAATGTTTTTTCAATTAGCTCATCATAATTTGTCGTCCAAACAGATGAGACTGGCAAGCGAGCAATAATTCTATGATTTTCCGTTTCTTCTGCGTCTTCAATAAATTCCTCTAAAATTTTTCTATTAAGTTTTGACCGCGTAAGATTTTCATTGACGTGATATTGAGCAATCGAAACAAGGTCTTTTTCTTGATTAATATCCAAGCCTAAATCTTGAGTAATTTCACTCATTAATTCTGACCAATTGACAAAACCAGCAGGAATGGAAAGTCCAGCACCTGCAAAAATGGAAGCAGTTCCTTCATTTAAATCCTTAACATAGTCTTTTATAAAAACTTCTATTTCGTTTCTAAATTTCATTTCTGGTTGTTGTTTTTACGTATTACTTCACATATATACATAAATCCAATATTATTTTAATTAAATAATCTTTTAAGATCCAAAACCTAACTTAATATGGGATTATTTTTAATAAACATTTTACTGGACAATTAACACAAAATTTGTATGAATTCATATACGTATTTCTACGTATTTTAAAAAAATAAGAATTATCTGGTTACTTCGGTTCGATTTGTGCCAGTGATTTCGGTTTCATGGTGCCAGGCATTTCGGTTCAAACTGTGCCATTTTTGTCAGTGTGCCATAAACCTATGACGTTTCGGGTTTTGCCATTCAGGATTAACGTCTATCCAATTTAATTGCGAGTCCTTTTGCTAAGTTGTCAATATCATTTTTCCGAGCTATGTGATCTATCCATCTTGAAGGGATTCCTTTATAGCCATAATATAAACCAGCAAGTCCACCAGCTATTGCTGCAGATGTATCGGTATCATGACCAATATTTATGATTGACAAAATTGTTTCTTCAAATGTCTTGCAGTTAAGAAAGAACCAAATGCTTGACTCAAGTACTTCTATGACGTAGCCTCCTGATTTTAGGTCATCATATTCCGTTTCTCTGATGTCATTTTGGATGAGTTTTTTAAAATGCTCCCTTTCACATTCGGAAAAATCGATTTCATCCCAAAGTTTTGAAATGTCAATCCTCATTTCTGAATAAGCTGTTTCTTTATCTTTTCCTTCCAGTAGTTTTTCTGCTAATTTCAAATATATTGTGCAGCTCATAGCCGCTCTGATATGTCTATGTGTTAAAGCTGAAATTTCCCAAACTATTTCAAATTGTTCCTTGATTGGTTTTCCCTTTATGTAAAATAACAAGGGAATAATTCTCATCAATGAACCATTGCCATTATCGAATTCATCCCCATAATATTTTTGTCTCTTTAATTCTTCTAAATCTCCAGTTTCAATTATTTGTTTTAACCGAGAAATCGCTATGGATGTTGTCGTCCCGATATCGAATACTTCTCCTCTTGCTGACCAGTAAGCCTCATGTTTCCATTTGATGAATTTTTTGGAGATATCTTCAAGATTATAGCCACCAATTAATGACTCCGCTAAGCAAAAAGTTAATGAACTATCATCTGACCAGGTACCTTTGGGCTGGTTATAAGTTCCAAACCCAATCATTCCTTGTGCGGGATTAGTTTTCATTTTATCTCGTGAACTAAATTCAAAGGGAACCCCAAGGGCATCTCCTATAGCAACCCCAAAGAGAGCAGATTGAATTGTATAAGTAGTATCAACTTTTGACTCTGTAAAATGCCGAATTTCTATGATATTGGATTCCGAATTTGTATTCCTGTTTGAATAAATGTCACCTACGTCAACTCCTAACAGCCCCATTGCAATAAGAAATGAGAAAGTTTCAATATCAGAATTATCGTTTTCATTTCTATATCGTTCCTGATTTCTTTCTGCCCAAAACTCTTTTATTGAATAGCCATTAGCTTCTTTGTTGAGCTTTGTTTTGTATACTCCGTAGCCTGTCCAAGAGCGATGAAGGTAAATCCATTCATTTTCATAATAAATAAACCATTTGTCTTCCATTTGTTGAGGAATGAGTCCTTTTATTAGTTTTGAAAAATGCTCATCTGTAAAACCTAGATCTATTTCAATCCGTTTTGGGTTAATGATAGGATAGGTTTTCCAAGAGGTCTTTGATGCTATTTTACTCATATTTATTGCTAGGTGTGTTATGTTTTTCCTGTTCGTTAAGGCACAGAGTTTGAAAAGTTAAAGTCACATGTTTTAAATTATGTTTCCGCTAAGCACCAAACTTGATACGTGCAGGAAGTCTTCATCTTAATTTTATTCCGGTTAATGTTTATATTGGTTCTTTCAGTTTTGGGTTATTATGAATTTTGGACAAAAGCTAATTTCCTGTTGTAGTTACTATTGAGAAGGTGAGCAATTTCCCCATGGTTTCAGGATTGATCCATTCATTAAACAAACCAGCTAATATGATAGGAGAGTGGTCTTTATTAAAAATATAAAAAGGATAGGTCTGCTTCTCAAAATTATGGTGTTCATATAATCCATCGATATAAATAAGGCAACGACTTTCATTTGCTGCCTTTCTAAATGAGTTTAATTTAAAAATGGTTTCTCCTCTGGCATTTAAAGTATTGTTCCATTGCTTCTTCATATCCGCTTTTTTCCTTACCCAATGTGGTACCAGGCCCCATTTGGCCACCTCAGGGAAATCAGGAGAACGATCTGTATAAATTAATAACTCAGGGCGTGAAAAACCCGAGCTATGATAAATAGGTAAATGCGTTAATGGAATTAAAGTTTCCATAATCTCGTCCACTGCTTGTGCATCTCCCTTTCTTTGCGCTCTTTTTAGTTGTGTTTCTATGGTTGCTTTGATATCGTAACACATGAATTTTATTATGAATTTAAGGATTAAACATGTGGTCTACAACTATTTTTAGATACCTTTTTTACCAAAAATTCTATTTCCATCGCAATACATTGTAACCTTTAAACCCGAATGTTGAAAACCGCTCAGGCAAATGACCGCAAATATCTATTTCTTACCACTTATGTGTACGTTTCAGAATGAGAGAGGTTTTAATTTACTGGAGTGATATTACCAATTGTGAATATGGTGCCTTAGGTAGGTAGAGAGGAAATACAGGTTAATTCTGATTATTAAGAATGAAATCAGATTAGTAACTTAAAAAGAATGCTCCATTAGAGGAGTTTAGATAAGAGGTCATGACAAGAAATATAGGTTCTTAAAAATTTGTTAATATAAAATGTAGGAGTTTGTGTTAAAATATAATATGTTTGAAGATAATTGAGCTTAAATAGGCACAAAATAAGAGTCACATCTGTAAATGAAATTCGCTAACATTTGTTTTAAGCGTCTTTAAATAAGAAGAGTTGCACCTTCAAATACTTTTGGTTTTTTAGCACGAAAGCGAACACATAAAAAATAGAGAAGCTGTTTTTTTATCGTTCGAGCAGAAATTGAACAAATTAAGGGAAGCGCAACAATCAAATTAAAATGAATTGCATTATTGGAAAATACAAAAACAACCGAAAAATATGGAGTTAATACTAAATAACCCCTATCGAATTGCGGGAATTCTGTCGAATGCTACTGCAAAGGAACTTGAAAAGCAAAGTGGAAAAATCAGAGCATTTGCGAGAGTTGGAAAAGAGACTGATTCAAAATTCGATTTTCAGTTTTTACCTAAAATTTCTCGAAAAGAACTTGAAGATGTAAATAAAGCATTCTCAAAAATTGAACAAAACCAAGACAAGGTACACTATTCATTGTTTTGGTTTTTAAATGTAAGTTCCGTTGATAATACTGCTATCGAGTATTTAAAAAGGGGTAATGAAGAAAAGGCAGTTGAAATTTGGGAACAAGTTACTACTGGTAAAGATGTGAATTCTGAAAACTTCTCTGCGTTCAACAATATAGGAACGTATAAGCTTTTAAGTAATAATAAATTAGATATTAAAGCAGGGATTGAATCTAAAATTGGATAGGACGGATAAAGTGAGCCACTCGCAGCGGATGAAAGTGAGCATAGCAAAGTAAGTGCTCAAAATCGATTCATCTGTGGTTAAATTTAGTGATTATTTTTTAGTTTTTTACGCATGGATTCT
>NZ_BJKB01000030.1 GCF_010725055.1 Gelidibacter japonicus
ATCATCATAACTTGGTGGTAAAAGACTTAACTGGTCTTGGTCATAGGTCTTAAAAACTATTTTTCTGCTCATTCTTAAAGTTAAGAATTTACTAGAAAAATTGCAAAAAAAAGACTGCCTTTTCAGACAGCCTCCTTATAATAATTTTGTCATTTGTTTGCTTAAATATCCTCAAATCTTACATCAGTAAACCTCTCAGCAGATTGAATTGGTTCTGAATTTGATGGATTGTCTATGGTATCCTCCTTTTTGAAATCTTTTTGATGACGTTCACTGATGACTTCATCTCCTTTCTCATCAATGACATAGTCTGTCATTTCTTTTAATATTTCATTAAATTCACTGAAATCTTCTTTGTAAAGGTAGATTTTATGCTTTTTGTAGTGAAAAGACCCATCATCATTCGTGAATTTCTTACTTTCTGTGATAGTGAGGTAATAATCTCCAGCTTTTGTGGCTCTAACGTCAAAGAAATAGGTTCTTCTTCCTGCGCGCAATACTTTAGAGAATATTTCCTCTTTCTCCATCATTTCGTGATCACTCATATTTTTTTATTTTAATTAGTAACAGTTTACGAACCAAAAATCTAAAAAAAAAGATTAGTAACCAACAATTTCTGATATTTCTTTTAACTAATGCTAAAGAATCGTCCCACATCCATCTGATAAAATTTGTGGCAGGATTGAGGAAAAGTAATTTACATAAGTAGGGTTATTGGTTTTCGGTAAGCTGTTTTAAATAGAGTTCTCTGTAATATCCATCCACATCAATCAAGGTGTTATGGGTTCCTTTTTGTATGATTTTACCATCGTCAAGAACAATTATTTTATCAGCACTTTTTGCAGAAGAGACGCGATGGCTGACAATAATGGTGGTCTTGCCCTTAGTAATTGTTCTGAGGTTGTTCAGTATTTTTTCTTCTGTCTCCGTATCTACAGCCGAGAGACAGTCGTCAAACAGCAAAATTTGTGGCGACTTGATGATTGCTCTTGCAATAGAGATTCGTTGCTTTTGCCCGCCAGATAAGGTAATGCCTCTTTCACCTAAAACAGTATCATAGCCTTTTGTAAAGCCTTTAATATTCTTATGCACGTCGGCATTTTTGGCCGCAGCAATAACTTCTTCCTGGGTCGCGTCCTCCTTTCCAAACATGATGTTGTTTTTGATACTATCCGAAAATAAAAATGCATCCTGTGGCACATAGCCAATATGATCTCTTAAACTGGTTAAATTAAGGTTCTCAATAGGAATGTCATCTATTTTTATCTGGCCAGAAGTCACATCATATAAGCGTCCAATGAGATCTAAGACGGTCGATTTTCCAGATCCTGTTTTGCCGATAATAGCCATTGTTTCTCCTTTGTCGAGCTTAAAGCTCACATTGTTCAAGGCTTGAATATTCGTGTCAGGATAAACGAAGGACACCTTGTTAAATTCAATAGTTCCTTCAATATTGGACGATTCTGTGGCATTGTTTTTAATGGTAGGTTCCTGCTTTAGAAATTCATTGATACGTTTTTGCGAGGCTTCGGCTTGTTGGACAACTGACGTTACCCATCCTACGGTAGCTACGGGCCAAGTTAAAAGGTTGACGTAAATAATAAATTTCGCAATCACACCTAAGCTTTCAATTTCGCCGTCTATATATTGTTTGCCTCCAATATAAATAACAATGATGTTGCTTAATCCAATTAAAAAGATCATCAGCGGAAAAAACAGGGCTTGGATTTTAGCCAGATCAATATTTTTTTGTCTGCTTTCTGCGGAAAGCTCTTCAAAATCAGCATTGATACTACCTTCAATACCGTAAGATTTGATCACGCTAATTCCACTAAATGTTTCCTGTGTAAATGTAGAAAGCTTTGCAAGCCATTGTTGGACTATCGTACTGCGTTTATGGATGGCTTTACTTAAAATATAAATAAAATAGGAAAGTATGGGTAGTGGGATAATGGTGTAGAGCGTGAGCGTAGGTGCTGACCTGAACATTAAAATAATCGCGATGATAAAAAGCGTTACGGTATTGATGCTGTACATCAGTGCAGGTCCTGCATATTCTCTGACCTTGCCAACATCTTCACTGATTCGGCTCATCAGGTCGCCTGTTCGGTTGGATTTGTAAAAATCCAAAGATAACCGCTGGTATTGTTGATAGACTTCATTTTTAAGATCATATTCGATCTCCCGTGAGACGTAAATAATGGTCTGGCGCATGGCGAAGGTGAAAATGCCCCCAATAATTGCTGCCCCAATAATATATAGGATGTTGATGAGCAGTTCACTTTTAACAACATCAATATCTGTAGTGATGCCTTTTCTGTAATTATCAATGACATCTACTGAATTACCTACCAGCTCAGGAGTAAAAAGAAGAAAAATTCGAGCAATAATCGTTATTAAAATCCCTGCTAATAATTTATATCTATACTTATAAAAGTATTTATTGACGTGTTGTAATTCTCTCATTTATAATGATTGGACGCTTGTGATTTAACAATCACCTAAATTGCGGCTATATTTTTGCTATTAGTCGACTATTGGTTTATTTTTGAAATATCTTATAAAAACGCTGAACTAATTCTAATCATATGGATTTAAAAATCATAAGTTCTAACAAGCTTTCAAAAGCAGACCCTGTATTTGGTCAACAATCTTTCGATAATCACGAGCAAATTATTTTTTGCCACGACAAAGATACTAGTTTAAAAGCAATAATTGGTATTCATAATACGGTTTTAGGACCAGCTCTTGGCGGCACAAGAATGTGGAATTATGAGAATGAATGGGAAGCATTAAATGATGTTTTGAGGCTGTCAAGGGGGATGACTTTTAAATCGGCAATTACTGGATTAAATTTAGGGGGCGGTAAAGCGGTCATTATTGGCAATGCTAAGACCCATAAGACTCCTGAATTGATGCGTAAATTTGGTGAGTTTGTCAATTCTTTGAGTGGAAAATATATTACAGCTGAAGACGTTGGCATGACCACCAGTGATATGGATATAGTAAGAGAGGTGACACCTCATGTTGTAGGGGTTTCTGAAGGACATGGCGGTTCTGGAAATCCAGCTCCAAATACAGCTTTCGGTGTATTTATGGGGATGAAAGCTGCCGCGAAATTCAAGTATGGATCTGATGACCTGAAAGGAAAGTCAGTGTTTGTGCAAGGTGTTGGAAACGTCGGTGAAGCATTGATCAAACATTTGTTGAAGGAAGGCGCTAAGGTGACGATAGCGGATATCAATCGGGAGCATTTGGAAACTGTGGGAAATAAATATAAAGTTGCCCTTTATGAAGGCAATGATATATACAGTCAAAATATGGATATTTATGCCCCTTGTGCATTGGGAGCTACGATAAATGATGACACTATCAACAAGATAAAAGCTCAAATTATTGCTGGATCTGCCAATAATCAATTGGCTGAAGACAGGCACGGTGTGATGTTGCAGGAAAAGGGAATTGTTTATGCCCCTGACTTTTTGATCAACGCTGGAGGCCTCATTAATGTGTATGCCGAAATTGAGCATTGTGATAAGCAAGAAACCATCCGAAAAACCGAAAATATTTACAACACAACCTTGGAGATTTTGGAAAGGGCGGCCCAAAACGGTGTGACACCAAATGTTGCTGCTTTGAAAATGGCTAAAGAGCGTATTCAAAAACGAAAAAACGAACAATTGAAATAAGCTTGAGATATTTTAGTCATTTTTTTTTGAAGTTATAAATTAATACTATTTTTGCACGGCGAAACAGCATCTAAGCTTTTCGTCTTTTTTAATTTAATAGGTTCTTACAAATGCTAAACAGAAGACATATTCGTATAAAAGTGATGCAAACGCTTTATGCGTTTGATGGTGATGAAGGTGACGATTTTAAAAAAGACGAAAAATTTCTACATCAAAGTCTTGACGATATGTACGATTTGCATCTCTTGATGCTCTCACTTTTAATCGAAGTCCAAAAGAGAGCCGAAGATTACCAGGACAAGTCGCAAAGAAAAATTTTAGCAACCCAAGAAGAGAAAAATCCGAATAGAAAATTCATCAATAATCAGGTTTTACAAATCTTGATTGAGGACGTTGCACTTCAGATTGAGATTGAAAAACGCAAGATTGATCATTGGTATCTGGATTTTGAATATGTGGATATTATTTTTAAAAGCATCATAGAGAGCGAGCTTTATAAGGATTATATGTCCAGCAAAGTATCTGATTTTAAAGAAGATAAAAATTTCATTATTGACGTCTTTACTGAGATTATTGCACCAAATGACAAGCTTTACGAGTACATTGAAGATAAGAAACTGACTTGGTTGGATGATTTGCCTGTGGTTAATACAGGAATTCAAAAGATGCTGCGCAAATTGAAGAAAGAAAATAAAGCCCGTTTTTTTACTCCGAAACTTTTTAAAGATACTGAGGATAAAGAATTTGCCACGGCGTTATTCCAAAAAACATTATTGAACAAATCAAAATTCAACAAAGAAATCGCCGCCAAGACCCAAAACTGGGATGCCGAACGTATTGCTAATTTAGATGCAGTTTTGCTTCAAATGGCCATTTGTGAGTTCCAAAAATTCCCATCCATCCCTGTCAAGGTAACTATTAACGAATACATTGATATTGCCAAGGAATACTCCACGCCCAAGAGCAGTTTTTTTATTAATGGCATTTTGGACAAGATTGTGAAGGAATATAAGCAGAATGGCGAATTAAATAAAATAGGGCGAGGGTTGATGTAATAAGAAATTATCACTACTTTTACACCCTCAAATTTATTTTAAACTAAACATTTTAATCAAATTAAATAAGACCATGAAAAAAATAATGTTAGGTGTTAGTGCACTTTGCTTGGTTGCCTTTACGTCATGTAAAGAAGATGCTACAGCAAAAATCAAATCAGAAAATGTTGCTGAAGCAGCGCAGAGAGATGCCAATTCAGGAAATTTTGCGGCCATTTCATTTAATGAGACAGAGCATGATTTTGGTACCATTAAAAATGGCACACCAGTAGAGACTACTTTTAAATATACAAACACAGGAAGCTCTCCTTTAGTGGTGAGTGACATTAAAAGTACTTGTGGATGTACTGTCCCTTCAGATTGGACCAAACAGGTTGCTCCAGGAGAAACAGGCGAATTTAAAGTGAAATTTGACGGGAAAGGAAACGGTGTGGTTACTAAATCCATCACCATGACCACCAATACGGAAAAGGGTGCTGAAACGGTGAGAATCAAAGCAATGGTTGAAGGAGATGGACCAATGCAACCACAGCAAGCAGGAGGCGCACAGTCTATTATGCAACAGCCTGTTCGTAAATATAGCACACAACCAGGTCACGAAGGCCATAATCACGACTAACTAATTATAATTAAGAATTAATGGGAGAAGGAATAAGTTCATTTTTACCTTTTATAGCGATGTTCGCTGTAGTGTATTTTTTTATGATCGCACCGCAGATGAAACGTGCCAAAAAGGAAAAAAAGTTTGCAAGTGAATTAAAAAGAGGCGACAGAGTGATTACCAAAAGCGGAATGCACGGTAAAATAGTCGACTTAAATGACAAGGATAGTAGTTGTGTTATTGAAACCATGGCAGGAAAAATCAAGTTTGATCGTTCTGCCATTTCAATGGAATTGAGTAATAAGCTCAATGCAGATTCTGCAACTACAACCACAAAATAAATCTTTGTTTACAAGTTTAAAAAGCCACTTCATTTGAAGTGGTTTTTTTTGTTTTTAAGAATTTCTATATTTATCATGAAGCCCGATGCCTTTCAAAATCATAGGTTTGATTTTATCCAATCTGGAAACTTTTGTGGCGTCGCGTTTTGCGCTTTCCATATACTCTACGTATTCCCTTTGTTTCCCTGAAGTGAGTTGTCGGAAACTTACTTTAAACGACGGGTCGGTGGCAAACGCTTCATTTAAAATTGAAGGGATACTTACAACTTTATCTTTACGGCTAACTTGTAATTCTTTTCCAAGATTTTGATTTTCTATCGCTTCTTTCACATAGGCCAAGACTATCGCCTTATCAATATCATAAAGCGATTCAAAACGCATTTGACGCAAAGCCTTGGTCTTTTTATTAGCGCTTACCAAAACCTTCCTTTCATCTTTCAAAAAGACACCATTGAAAAACCATATACTGAAATGATTTTTAAAGGCACCCAATCCCAAAACGTTTTTTCCGTTTAAGGTATAAACTGGGGCGTTCCATTTCAGGGTTTCAACCAATTCTGTTGAATTAATAATTTGCCTTAAAACGTCCAATGCTTCAGCAAAATGTGAATTGACTTCGAGATACTCCTCAATGGAATTTACTTTTTGCATCATATTTTTTGCTTTAAAATGCTATTCGTTGTTAACTTTTGAATCCCTGACTAAATTAATAGACAAGGAAAACACAAAAAGCAGTCTACTTCTTCAAAGCCACCAACTCCGCTATCTTACAAATGACTTCAGTGGCTTTGATCATACTTTCTACAGGAACATATTCATAACGTCCATGGAAATTATGGCCTCCTGCAAATATATTCGGACATGGCAAGCCCATATAGCTTAATTGGGAGCCATCGGTTCCACCTCTTATGGGTTTGATGATCGGTTTGATATTAAGTGCTTTCATGGCTTTTTCTGCAATATCCACAATGTGCATGACCGGTTCAATTTTCTCCTTCATATTGAAATATTGATCCTTGATATCAATGGTCACAACTTCACGTTCGTATTGGGTATTCAAATCGAAGGTTACTTGAAGCATGGCTTCCTTTCGAGCCTCAAAATGAGCCATATTATGGTCTCTAATTATATAATTCAAAACAGTTTCCTCGACAGTGCCTTGAATGCTGGATAAATGGAAAAACCCTTGGTAGTTTTCCGTATGTTCTGGAGTTTCCAGCATGGGTAAGGAGTTGATAAACTCGGTAGCAATGTACATGGAGTTGATCATCTTGCCTTTGGCGTACCCGGGATGCACAATTTTTCCTTTCACTTTTACAGTGGCGCTTGCCGCATTGAAATTCTCATATTCCAATTCACCAATTTGGCTGCCATCCATTGTATAGGCCCATTCGGCACCAAATTTCTCAACGTCAAATTTATGGGCTCCGCGACCAATTTCTTCATCAGGGGTAAAACCGATACGGATTTCACCATGCTTGATTTCAGGATGCTGAATCAAGTACTCCATAGCGGAGACAATTTCCGTGATTCCTGTTTTATCGTCGGCTCCCAACAATGTCGTTCCGTCGGTTGTGATCAGTGTTTGTCCTTTATATTGTAGCAAATCATCAAACAGATCGGGCGACAGAATAATATTTTCTTCGGCATTTAAAACTATATCCTTCCCATCATAATTTTTAATGATTTGAGGCTTGACGTTAGCCCCTGTAAAATCTGGAGAGGTATCAAAATGGGATATAAATCCAATCACCGGAACGTCATGGTCAACATTACTAGGCAGCGTTGCCATGATATAAGCATGTTGATCAATGGAAACGTCTTTCAGGCCAATCGCCGTGAGTTCCTTAACGAGTGCATGTGCCAAATCCCATTGTTTTTCGGTACTTGGTGTGGTTTCTGAATTGGGGTCAGACTCCGTGTCAATAGTAACGTAGCTTATAAATCTATCAATGAGGCGTTGTTTGTCAATCATAACTTTTTCGTTTATTATGCAAAATAAGACATATTAATACTAACAACAATGGCGTAAAATGTAATTTTTAATAGTTTCATAATTTTATGGAGTTGCAATATTATAAAGGTCTTCTTTTCAGTCTTATTTTAAATAATAGGAATTCATTAAATGAATAAAAAAACTACCCTATCTTTGGGTAGTTTTTTTATTTTGACATCTATGTATAAAATTTTACTTCGTCCTCTTCTTTTTTTATTTGATCCTGAAGCTGTCCATCATTTTACTTTCAAACTTATAAGATTCACTCATAGCTTGGGTTTTGGGGGACTTTTTAGAAACCTATATCAAGTCAAAAATAAATCGCTTGAACGTCAGCTTTTTGGGTTGACCTTTCCCAATCCCGTTGGGTTGGCGGCTGGTTTTGATAAAAACGCCATGTTGTTCAAAGAGCTTTCTAATATGGGTTTTGGTTTTATTGAAATCGGAACGGTCACACCAAAGGCACAACCAGGCAATGACCAGCCGCGCTTGTTTCGTTTGAAAGAGGATGCTGCAATTATCAACAGGATGGGGTTCAATAACGGTGGTGTTGAAGAAGCCGTTGAACGATTGAAGGCAAACCCTAAAACAGGAAAAAAACATGTGTTGATTGGAGGAAATATTGGTAAGAACAAAATCACCCTTAATGAAAATGCTGTAAACGATTATATCATCTGTTTTGAAGCACTTTTTGATTATGTCGATTATTTTGTCGTCAATGTGAGCTCCCCAAATACACCAAATCTCAGGGCATTACAGGAAAAGCAACCATTGACCGATTTACTGCAAACTCTTCAGGATAAAAATAATTTGAGGGAAAAGCGTAAACCAATACTTCTTAAAATCGCGCCAGATTTGACCAATGAACAGTTGTTGGACATTATTGACATTGTTTCAGAAACTAAAATTGATGGCGTTATTGCTACCAATACCACCATTTCCCGCGACGGATTAAAAAGTGATAACAAAGATGAAATGGGAGGTTTAAGTGGACGACCTTTAACGAAGAGGGCCACGGAGGTTATTCGTTTTTTGGCAGAAAAAAGCCATAAGGCATTTCCGATAATTGGTGTAGGAGGGATTCATTCTGCTAAAGATGCCTTGGAGAAATTGGATGCAGGTGCAGATTTGATTCAGCTCTACACCGGTTTTATTTATGAAGGTCCCAAGTTGATAAAAGATATTAATCAAGCCATCTTAACCAAATAGCAAAAAATTCAAGAGGCTCTAAACCAGAAAGAAATATGGCTGATAGCACAACAGTGTCACCTCTTTATTTATGATAGAAACTCTCCTCTCTTTTTCAATAGCCACACTTGCCTTGGCCATTACTCCTGGACCAGATAATATCTATGTGCTGACCCAATCTTTGGTTAATGGCACCAAAAGCGGTATTGCCACCACAGCGGGTCTTATCAGTGGCTGCATTGTACATACGACACTTTTGGCATTCGGTGTTTCGGCAATTATTACTGCTTCTGAAGAACTATTTTATGGAATCAAGGTTTTGGGTGCCTGTTATTTACTCTACTTGGCTTATAAAGTTTATAGGAGCGATGACCACATTTCATGGAAAGAGGATGCCCCTAAGAAATCTCATTTACAACTTTTTAAAACAGGGGTGATCATGAATTTGGTAAATCCGAAAGTCATGATTTTCTTCTTGGCGTTTTTTCCTGGTTTTCTATGGGATAAAGAAGGAAATACGGTTGTACAATTCTATACATTAGGGATTATATTTATGGTAATTTCATTCCTCACCTTTAGCAGCATCGCTTTATTGGCGGGTCGTATTTCTGAAATCATATTGAAAGGAAGAGGTGTGGGCATTTTCTTAAAATGGCTTCAGATTGTTGTTTTTGTCGGGATTGCACTTTATATAATTGCCGTTTAAATCAAGTTTTTTTTAATTATATCTTTCGGGCTTCCTTAGTGTATATTTGTTTGATTCATAGATGATTTGCTCTTTTTTGACGATGTAAATTACAGTAATACATGTATTTTAGCAGTTAATCAAAATCAATCTTATTATGAAAAAAAAGGTATTTCTTGCGGGATTAGTTATTGTGCTTTTTTCTTGCAACTCTGGTGGAAAAAAAGAATCTTCAGAATCTAAATCAGAAAGTAGGTCGGAGAAGGCCAGCTCTAAAAGTGATGGCAAATCTTACGATTGCTTAAAAGATTATAAGGACGAGTATGAAGCACTACTTACAAAAGAAGAAATGGCTTCTGTTCATTCCATAAGTGATAAGGCTGAAGTAGAATTACGATCTGGCAGCTATGGAGAGCATATCTATAGATGGGAAAGTGATCGGCCTTCTTTTACAATGGAGGTGAGCAATATGAAAATGGAGGTTCCGGATCAAAATACCCTAGGAATAAAAAATCTGTCTTTCTATTCAGATAAAAGCGATTTAAAGTCGGCGATTGGAACCTTTGACATGGGCTATAAAGAATTGTCTGATAAAGAACTAGAGCAGATTCAGAGCAATCTCGATAAAGCAGAGGATGAAGTCAAAAAGACGGGCGAAGATCTCATGAAAGTGAGGGCTAAAATGAGTTGGAATGCTGTTGACGGCTTGGGCTCAAGTGCTTGGTACAAATGGAATGACCAATGGGGTGGGGAATTGGTGGTCCTCGCTGGAAGGGCCAATTTTACAATTCTTACAAAATTGAGCGCTGATCCAGATGAGAATAGGAGATTGGCAATAGAGTTGGCTGAAAAAGTCTTGGCAAAATGTAAGTAATTGAACTTCGGACTTTTAAATTTGTAATTTCCTTAAAAGTCCGTAGTTCTTCGCTTATATAAAACTTTAGATAATCAAACCCTCTTTTTTTTGATTCGAAAGATTCCTTCATACGTAGGAATTCATATCTTTGATGCCATGCAACAGGTTAAGATAATCGAATGTCCACGTGATGCCATGCAAGGCATTAAGGATTTTATTCCAACTGAAAAAAAAGTCCAGTATATACAGTCGTTGTTGCGTGTTGGTTTTGACACCATTGACTTTGGCAGCTTCGTTTCCCCAAAAGCTATTCCGCAAATGGTGGATACTGCAGAGGTGCTTTCCAAACTCGATCTATCAAAAACCAAGAGCAAACTTCTAGCGATTATCGCCAATACCCGAGGAGCGGAAGATGCCTCTCAACATCCTGAAATACATTATTTGGGCTATCCATTTTCTATTTCAGAAAACTTTCAAATGCGGAACACCCATAAAACTATTGCGGAATCAGTAGTGACCTTGCAAGAGACTTTAGAAATTGCCGATAAAACAAGAAAGGAAGTGGTGGTTTATATATCCATGGGCTTTGGCAACCCTTATGGTGATCCTTGGAATGTGGATATTGTGGGCGATTGGACTGAACGTTTGGCGAACATGGGCGTCAAGATTCTGTCATTGAGCGATACAGTTGGCACGTCCAATCCGGAAAATATAAATTATCTTTTTTCTAACCTGATTCCAAAATATCCACATATCGAATTTGGTGCACATCTTCATACTACGCCTACCACTTGGCATGAAAAAGTAGATGCTGCCTACAAAGCTGGGTGTCTTCGGTTTGATGGTGCCATTCAAGGATTTGGGGGCTGTCCAATGGCCAAAGATGAACTGACTGGAAATATGCCTACCGAAAAATTACTGTCCTATTTTACTTCAAAACAGCGTAATAACCTCGATGCCTTGAGTTTCGAAAGTGCCTATAATGAAGCGACAAAGATTTTTACAGTATATCATTAAGCTATTTTTGATACAGTAATTCTTGATTTCAATAACACGGTATTTTTTTTATTTTCCAACTTTCTGATTCTCAATATTTCTATCTTTTTATTTCTTCCTTATTTTAAATTAATCTAAATAAGCTTTGGCGATTTCAATTCCTAGCTTATTTTTGTACTCGAAATCAATCAACAATTTATATTAAGACCAAATAAAAATGAGAAAAATTTTATTAGGAATAGCCATAACTTCAGTGCTATTTACATCATGTTCAAATGATGATGACATCAATTTAAATCCTCAGGTTGAGGCGCCTTTAACCTACAAATTCATGCGAGATGGTAAGTCTACCGTCGATTTTAACGGTCAAACGACCCGAATTAAAATGGCTATGGAATTTCGCTCTGCCTTAAAGAACACCACTAAATCTGCTTCCGATTTATACGGAATGTTTGCTCACGTTGAAGGTGGAAACGATTTTTCTGAGGCTGATCTGAATGCTTCCGGAAAAAACATCCGCAGTAAGGTGGCCGCTTCAAAAGAGTATTTTTCTGCCAATACTACCGTTTCCAATCAAATTAAAAGCTTGATGGATTCTTGGATTGAGCAACAAGCCACCACAGTGTTTGAGAATTGGGAGAATATCGCAACTGCAGGAACTGCTGGTCAATTACAACAAGCCGGTGGTGGATCAGTAAGATACGTGAATGGTAAAGGTCTTGAGTTGGATCAAGCTATCGCAAAAACTCTAATTGGCGGTTTGATGACTGACCAGATGCTGAATCATTATTTAAGTACTTCCGTATTGGATGAGGCTTCAAATATTCAAAATAATGATAATTCAGTTCTTGAGGAAGGAAAGCCTTACACCACCATGGAGCACAAATGGGACGAAGCTTATGGATACTTATACGGAAATGAAGATGATCCTTCGGTTCCTGTCTTAGGAGCTGACAGTTTTTTAAACACCTACTTGAAGCAAGTTGATTCAGATCCAGATTTTGCAGGAACAGCGTCAGCGGTATATGATGCCCTGAAATTGGGTAGAGCTGCAATTGTAGCTAAAAACTATGAGGTGAGAGATGCACAAGTGGCGATTATTAGAGAAAATATTTCGAAAGTTCCAGCGGTTCGTGCGGTTCATTATTTGCAAGTCGGGAAAGAAAAACTGGCAACAGGAGATATGGCAAGTGCATTTCATGCCTTATCTGAAGCTTACGGATTTATCAATAGCTTGCAATTTACAAGACAGCCAAATGCAAGTACACCATATTTTACACATGAAGAAGTAACCGGATTCATGGATACTTTAATGGAGGGAAACGGCTTTTGGGATGTTACGGATGAAACCTTGGACGATATGTCTCAAACTATTGCGGCAAAGTTTGGATTTACGGTAGCAGCGGCAACAAATTAATTCAAATAATTTAGGACCTCGTTGGTGCATTAATTGGATGCCAAAGACTTCTTCTCTAAATTTGCATAATTATTCAGAAAATCAATTCACATGATTAAACATATAGCATTAATTCTTGGTTTGGCACTTATGATGGGCTGTAGCTCCTCGGATGATTCGGGCAATGGAGGTAGCACCTCGGACAATTTTGACCGTTCGGCATTATTGAAAAACTTGGCAGATAATATTATCATTCCTTCCTATCAAGATTTTGGATCAAAGCTCACCACTTTAAAAGGATCAATTGAAAGTTTCGTAGCAACGCCAAATCAAAGCACTTTGGAGGCAGCAAGGAATCATTGGCTTATTGCCTATAAAGCATGGCAGTATGTGGAAATGTTCAATATCGGAAAGGCGGAAGCTTTAAATGAGTATTACTTTTTTATGAATATTTATCCAGTGACGGTTTTGGATATTGAGAATGGCGTAAGCAGTGGAAACTACGATTTAAACACGCCCAATTACCATGATGCACAAGGATTTCCAGCTTTAGATTACTTCTTATACGGTGTTGCTGAAGACGATGCTGCAATTGTGGCAAAATTCACTTCCGACCCTAAATCACAGGGCTACAAAGATTATCTGACAGCGGTAATCAATCAAATGGACCGATTGACGCAGCAAGTCATCACCGATTGGAACTCTGGCTATCGCGACCAATTTGTGAATTCCTCGAAAAACACTGCAACAAGTTCCTTGAACAAATTTGTCAATGATTTTATTTTTTATTACGAAAAGGGCTTGCGTGCCAATAAAATCGGAATTCCTGCAGGTGTCTTTTCAACATCGCCTCTTCCTAATAAAGTGGAAGCCTATTATAATGGTGAAGTTTCGAAGGAATTAGCTCTTGAAGCCTTAAAAGCAGTACAGGATGTTTTCAATGGAAAATCATTTAATGGGTCTGGAACAGGTGCAAGTTTTAAAACCTATCTGGAATATTTGAAGGTCGATAGTGGCGGACAGAATTTGAGTGCCATTATCAATGCACAATTCAATGATGCGAGATCTAAAATAGAAGGATTAGATTCGAATTTCAGTCAGCAGATTGTCTCGGATAATGCCAAGATGACCATTGCTTATGATGCTTTACAAAGAGCTGTTGTGTATTTAAAGGTCGATATGGTACAGGCCTTTAATATTAGCGTGGATTATGTAGATGCTGATGGCGATTAATTTTTAAATTGTTATATGACAAAGAAGATTCTTTAAATGACTTAAAGGGTCTTCTTTTTGGTTTTATGAATACGAGTTTTAAAACATATCTGAACAAATCTACCCATCCGGCGCCTTTGGCAGTATTTAGGATAGGCTTTGGTGTGATGATGTTGCTCAGTATTGTGCGCTTTTGGTGGAATGGTTGGATTGAAACACTTTATATCCTGCCTAAGTTTCATTTTTCATATTATGGTTTTGAATGGATCAAACCTATTGGCGACTATACCTATCTTATTTTTACAGTGTGTGGCATTTCAGCATTTTTGATAGCCATCGGATTGAAATATCGGATGGCCATCATCATGTTCTTTTTGAGTTTCACTTATATCGAACTCATGGACAAAACCGCTTATCTTAACCATTACTATTTTATAAGTGTGTTGAGTTTCCTGATGATTTTTTTGCCGGCAAACGCGTATTTCTCAGTAGATAACCTGATCAGGAAGAAAACATTTACTGCCATCCCCAAATGGACAATTGACAGTATTAAACTACTGGTGGGTATTGTTTATATCTATGCAGGTCTCGCCAAAATAAATTCCGATTGGTTATTTAAAGCCATGCCCTTAAAAATTTGGCTACCTTCTAAATATGACCTTCCTTTTATAGGAAATTCATTTATGCAACAAGAATGGTTCCATTATGCTATGAGTTGGTCTGGAATGATCTATGATTTGATCATTCCGTTTTTATTGATCACCAAACGAACCCGTTGGTTTGCCTTTGGTCTCGTGGTCTTCTTTCATGTGTTTACACGGGTTTTGTTTCCCATCGGCATGTTTCCATATATTATGATTGTTACGGCACTGATATTTTTTGATGCGGATTTCCACCTTCGAATTTTGGATGGCTTCAAAAGGATATTAAAATTTTTTAGAGTCCAATCGGCCCAGTTGAAAGCACAATCATATCACTACAAAAAACAAACCCTGGTACTGCCAATCATAACTCTGTTTTTTGTTTTTCAGATCACCTTTCCTTTTCGTCACCTTTTATATCCCAATGAATTGTTTTGGACTGAAGAGGGCTATAGGTTTTCATGGCGGGTGATGCTCATGGAGAAAATGGGCAATACGACCTTTAAAATTGTGGATGCAGAAACGGGACAAGGTTTTTTGGTCGATAACTCCGACTTTTTAACTTCATTTCAGGAGAAACAAATGAGTTTTCAGCCTGATTTTATTCTGGAATATGCCCACTATTTGGGAGACCACTTCAGAAGTCAAGGTCATAAAAATGTTCAAGTGTTCGCGGATAGTTATGTGGCGCTCAACGGCCGATTGAGTCAGCCATATATTGACAGAACCATTGATTTATATAAAGAGAAAGAATCATTCCGGCCTAAAAACTGGATTTTACCATTTCATGATGAAATTAAAGGATTTTAGTGTATTTATAATGTGTTTGATAGGCTATTCGGCGCTGTCACAAAATTTGGTTTCAGGAATTGTTACCAATTCGCGAACCCAACAGCCTGTTGCCAACGTAGATGTATACGACAAGGTTTCGGGCTTGCTGACCAGTACAGATGCTACCGGATTATATGAGTTTGCCACCACCAAAAATAATCTCACGCTGGTCTTTTTTTCTTATGAATTTGATACCAAGGAATTGCCGTTGGAGGTCACTGGCAATACCACTTTAAATGTATCCATAAACGAATTGGGTATTGCCTTGTCAGAAGTGGAAATCACCGCTCGAAAGGCAAAAATATTCGAATTATCACGTTTGAAAGATGTGGAAGGCACTTCCATATTTGCTGGTAAAAAAACCGAAGTCGTTTTGGTGGACCAGTCCATGGCGAATTTGGCCTCCAACAACGCACGGCAAATTTACAGTCAGGTGGCTGGATTGAATATTTATCAGAATGATGATGCCGGTCTGCAGCTCAATGTTGGAGGACGGGGATTGGATCCAAATCGAACGGCAAATTTCAATACGAGGCAGAATGGCTACGATATTAGTGCTGATGTTCTGGGCTATCCCGAAAGTTATTACACGCCCGCAGCTGAAGGTTTAAGTGAAATTCAGATCATCCGAGGTGCGGCATCGCTGCAATACGGAACACAGTTTGGTGGCTTGATCAACTTTAAAATGAAATCGCCCAATCCTAATAAAGTCTTTGAACTGATTACTAGAAACACTTTAGGTAGTTTTGGATTATATACCAATTTCACCAGCATCAGTGGTACAAAAAACAAGTGGAGTTATTATACTTTTTTCAACTATAAGAAGGGTGATGGCTTCCGTGCAAATTCTGAATTTGAATCGAAAAATGCTTACGCCCATATCGGCTATCAGTTCAATGAAAACACGTCACTAAGGGGAGAATTGACCTATATGCGCTATTTGGCACAGCAAGGCGGTGGACTTACCGACCAAATGTTTGATAACGATCCGTACCAGAGCAACAGATCAAGAAACTGGTTCCAGGTGGATTGGCTATTGTATAATTTGAAATTTGATCACAAATTTACCGAGAACACTAATTTTAGTTTTAATGCTTTTGGTTTAAATGCTTCGCGATATGCCCTTGGCTTCAGGACCAATCGGGTGGATCAGATTGATCCAATGGGTGAACGTGATTTGATTAAGGGAGATTTTAAGAACTATGGTTTTGAAGCTCGGGTTTTGAGCAAATATGAAATATTTGATAAAGCTTCCACATTTCTGCTGGGCACAAAATTCTACCGCGCCAACAATGCTGAACAACAAGGTCCGGGGAGCGATAGTATCGGTCCTGATTTCGATATCCAATCGGAGCGATTTCCAAATTATCCAAATCAGTCCAACTTCGATTTTCCAAATCTGAATCTAGCTGTTTTTGGAGAAAACATTCTGTATGCTACCGATCAATTTTCGATCACCCCAGGGTTTCGTTTTGAATATATAAAAACCCAAAGTGAAGGGTTTTATAAACGTATCAACACGGATGCTGCGGGCAACGTTATATTTGAAGAAACTGTGGAAGACAATCGGGATTTTGAGCGGTCGTTCGTGCTTTTGGGATTAGGTTTGAGCTATAAGCCCAACACTGCTTTTGAAATCTATGGCAACGTGTCGCAAAACTACCGGTCGGTAACCTATTCTGATATCCATATCAACAATCCAGCATTCGCCATCAATCCAAATATCACGGACGAGAAGGGATTTACCACAGATTTGGGCATTCGTGGCAATTTCAAAAATATGGTGTCCTATGATTTGGGCGTTTTTGGATTGTTCTATAACGGACGCATTGGTTTTGTTCAAAAAGGTCTTTCTGATGGTCGTGTCATCAGTGAGCGTGGGAATGTAGGTGATGCCGTTTTATATGGAGTCGAATCTTTATTCGATTTTAATCTGAAGAAAATTTTAAAGTTCAACAATGAGTTTAGCATGAATTATTATATCAATTCGTCGTTCATCAATTCGGAATATACAGCTTCTGAACAAGCAAACGTCAAAGGCAATCAAGTGGAATTTGTACCTGATGTGAATATCAAGACAGGACTGAAGTTTGGATATAGAAACCTGTTGGCAAATGTCCAATATACCTACCTCTCCCAGCAGTTTACTGATGCCACAAATTCGCAATCGGCGAACATCAGTGGTGTCATTGGTGAGATCCCGAGCTATGATGTTATGGATGTGTCCTTGTCATATACTTACAAGCGCTTTAAATTGGAGACTGGCATCAATAATATCTTAGATAATGCATACTTTACACGACGCGCCACAGGTTATCCTGGTCCAGGAATCATTCCTTCCGCGCCTCGTAATTGGTATATGACACTACAAATCAAAATATAATCAGACGGTCTTTTTTAGGGAAAATCTGTTCTGATGCGCTTAATCATTTCTAACGTGGAGTTAATGTATTGTAATCCAAGGATGACTGAACAACAATATCTATGTATTTGTGATGGATTAATTCGCACAGAAGGTATCAATGTTAGCAAACTTTTGCACTAAATTTAAATAAATTTTCCGTAGATTTGCACGCAATTAAACCGTAATTGCAATGAAAGCACACGAAAGCAAAATAGTAGGTGAGGGATTGACCTATGATGACGTCCTACTAATTCCTGCCTATTCTGAAGTCCTTCCTCGAGAGGTCAATATACAAACTCAGTTTACTCGTAATATCAAGATCAATATTCCAATAATATCAGCAGCCATGGATACGGTTACTGAAAGCGCTATGGCTATTGCCATGGCTCGAGAAGGAGGTATTGGTGTGTTGCACAAAAACATGAGTATTGATCAACAAGCCAATGAAGTTCGCAAGGTGAAGCGCGCTGAAAGTGGGATGATCATAGATCCTGTCACTTTACCTTTGACGGCAAAGGTTATAGATGCTACTCGAAATATGGCAGAACATAGTATTGGTGGTATTCCTATTATTGATGACAACGGTGTTTTAAAAGGTATCGTGACCAACCGCGATTTACGTTTTGAAAAAGATGGATCCCGGCCAATTGTGGAAGTGATGACCAAAGATAATTTGGTAACCGCCCCAATTGGGACCTCATTACAGGATGCCGAAGGGATTCTTCAAAAGAACAAGATTGAAAAGCTACTTATCGTTGACGAAAATTATAAACTTGCGGGGTTGATTACCTTTAGGGACATTACTAAATTGACGACCAAGCCAATTTCTAACAAGGATACTTATGGTCGTTTGCGTGTTGCAGCTGCTATTGGTGTCACTGCAGACGCCGTGGATAGGGCAGAAGCCTTGGTGAAATCTGGCGTAGATGCGGTAATAATTGATACAGCTCACGGACATACAAAAGGCGTGGTGACCATGCTAAAAACAATCAAAAAACGATTCCCAGATCTTGAGGTCATTGTAGGTAATATTGCTACCGCTGAAGCCGCTAAATATTTGGTAGAGGCCGGTGCTGATGGCATTAAAGTAGGTATAGGACCTGGATCTATTTGCACAACACGTGTGATTGCCGGCGTTGGATATCCACAGTTTTCTGCAGTTTTGGAGGTTGCAGCAGCCATAAAGGGCTCTGGAGTTCCAGTGATTGCAGATGGTGGTATTCGTTATACGGGTGATATCCCCAAAGCACTTGCTGCAGGAGCAGACACCGTGATGTTGGGATCTTTATTGGCGGGAACAAAAGAGGCTCCAGGAGAAACCATTATTTATGAAGGTCGAAAGTTTAAATCCTACCGCGGAATGGGATCTATAGATGCCATGAAACAAGGCAGTAAGGACCGATATTTTCAGGATGTTGAAGATGATATCAAAAAATTGGTACCAGAAGGCATTGTTGGTCGTGTACCTTATAAGGGCGAAGTTATTGAAAGCATTCACCAATTTGTTGGCGGATTGCGTGCCGGAATGGGCTATTGTGGTGCCAAGGATGTAGCGACCTTGAAGGAAACCGGACAATTTGTGAAAATCACAGCTTCGGGAATCAATGAAAGCCATCCGCATGATGTGACCATTACTGAAGAATCTCCTAACTATTCAAGATAAATTAAATTCTGTAATAACATTACTAGGATAACAAAAAAACACGACTTTAATGGGAGGCCACTGAAAAAGTCCCCTTAAAAATATTGGGGTAAAAAGAGATAAAAAGGAGTGTAAACCGTAGTGTTTTCACTCCTTTTTTCGTATCTTTTTTACTGATTAACAAACACTTGTATATGTTATTACAGCAGCAAAAGATTCAATTGAGTGCGTATTCCGATATATCTGACTTGGTTGTTCCCAAAGATAATCTTCTCAGGAAAATTAACGAATTAATTGATTTTACCTTTATCTATGATGAGCTGGTAAACAAATATTGCCTGGACAACGGACGCAACGCAGAAAGTCCGATA
>NZ_BJKB01000031.1 GCF_010725055.1 Gelidibacter japonicus
TTTTTGGTAAATATCATCACAGGACTGATTGCCTATAGTTTCTTGCCAAAAAAGCCAAGTATTAAATATCATACCGTAAAAACAGATCAACTCGTGCTTTTTTAATCGAACTCAGGTTACAAGGTATATGTTCAGTGTTCCCGTCTTTGCAAAGGCTCCGGATAGGCAGACAGAGTATAGCAATCATTGGTACATGAATCAAACTTCGTTATTCGTTATTCGTTATTCGTTATTCGTTATTCGTTATTCATAACTCGTTAATCGTCAATCAATATTTGCTCCTAAAATGAAAAAGGATCACGACTTACATTCATAAGCCGCAATCCCCTAACATATGTATTACTTTCTGAAGAAGAGTTCCTTTATTTCTTTTCTGTCAATTCACGTGTCAACCATCCTCTTCTACTTGCTGTTGCAATAGCGTAAGGCGTAATCCAGAATAAGCCGAAAGTATAAAGCACACTATAGGAATAGGCCCAGAAAGATTCTGACAGCTTATAACGTTTTGCATAAAACAACACCGGGAAACTTGATAGTATTAAGATGCTGAAAAATGTAGAACTTATAAAAAGTACTGGGTGCATCACGATGAAAAACAACATAAACACCAAGAATGGGTAGCTCATAATTATTTTTGAAGATTGACTGATAAACAATAGTCGAGTCCCCAATTTAGAACCTTCTCTGAAATTTGTGAATACATATTTCGACATCTGTATATTTTCACGCACGTTACTTCTGCCCCATCTGATAAACATTTTATACAAGCCCTTGTATTGTTCAGGTACATTGGTATAACAGTAGGCATTTCTTTGGAAAAGCACATGCTTACCTTGTTTTAAAATCATATTGGTCATGGCACGATCTTCTCCAATATCTGACGGTTGTCCCATAAAGGTTTGGTTGATCCAATCTTCAAGACAAGCAAAAACTGCCGATCTACGGTATGCTGCCAAAGCTCCCGGAGTACAAAGTACAGAGTTTAAGCTACTTTCTGCCGATCGCACAAATTCAAAACTCAATACAAAACTCACATTCAACATCTTAGGCAATAATGCTCTTTCATTATTTAGCACTCGGATATTCCCAGCCACTGCACCACAGTTTTCGTTGACTACAAATGGGCTCACCAAATTTCTTAAAGTATCAGGTTTCACCACCGAATCACTATCAACAGTTACAAAAACCTCGCCTTTGCCAATATTAAAACCACGGTAAAGCGCATGACGTTTGCCTTTATTTTTCGGTTGTTGTAAAATTGATAAACGATCTCCAAGTTTCTTTTTAGCCTGTTGCATCCAATACCAAGTATCGTCTTTACTGCCATCATCAATAGCCAACAATTCCAATTTGCCGTCTGGATAATCACTATCTGCCAAACTCATCAAAGTATCCCAAACCTGTTTGCCTTCATTATAGGCTGGTACAATTACGGTACAGGTTGGTAGTTCCTCGTTTGATACTGACTTAACAGCTTTATATCTGAAATAAAGAAATAAGTTGTAAATAAAGAAGCCTGCTTTGAAAATAAACAAGCCAGTAGCTACAACTAAAAATATAAGTCCAATAGTAGAATTGATTCGATCTTCTCTAAACTGATGAAAATCGTTTTGAAGATCAAAAACTAAAAATACAGAACCAATCATCAACAAGAAAGTACTTGCCAGTACCACTACGCCCCATGGATTGATTGATTTTACTGGAGATAAATTACTGAAAAAAGATCCTTTCTTTTTGAAGGATCGGTTTTGATCGTTTGAAATTAGCACTCGATTTGAATTTGTCATTTTAGTGTTCATATAAAATAGTCCCGAATTATTGTTGTTTTTTTATTCGACATCATCTTATACTTAGCAACACCTATGCCATCTCAAAATTCAGTGGTTTTAGGGCCATTATTGCATTTTATGGAATTTAAAGTGTGTAAGATTTACACGCATTAGGAGATTTTACACATCTTTTTACACAGTTGTACCTTCTAAAACGTGACATTCTTAAATAGAAGAACATTTATTGTTTTTTTTAAAATGGCTCACCATGGTTTAAATTCAAAAATCCTTCCCAATTCATCTGAAATGGGAAGGATTTCCTTTATATATTCCAAGATCCAACAACAACCAAGCACTGGATTTAAGAACCTTAATTAGCGAATTTTATTTACCATAAAGCACATTGGTTGTACCGCCACCTGCCAAACTCACATCTACAGGTTTATTGGATTTCCAATTTCCACGCGTAAAATCAGGAACATCAATGGACGCTGAACGGTTTGCTACGGACTGTTCACTCAATGGTGAAATGGCACTCCATAAAGCGGCATCATAAACATCTTGATCTAACGGTAGTCCGTTGCGTAGACAGTCGATCAATCGCCAATCCATCATAAAATCCATGCCACCATGGCCCCCCACCTGTTTGGCCAAGTCGCCCACTTTTTGAACAATTTCTGGGGTATATTTTTCTTCTACAGCCTTAAATTCGTCGCCATTTAACCAAGAATGCCCTTTCCCAATTTTGGCTTCTGGCCACTTTCGAGCAATAGCCTTGGTGCCACTTACCAAATGGATGCGAGAATAAGGTCTTGGCGAACTGACGTCGTGCTGAACCATGATGCTTCGTCCGTTTTTGGTTTTGATCATGGTCGTGTTCATATTTCCCCTATAATCGGCATCTACGTATGGCTTGAAGAAATCGTCCTTTTCCGCCAAACTTTTGGCCATCGGGTTCATGGAGAAATCCGCACTTGAAAGTGAAGTCAAGTAATCCATCTGATCCCCTCGGTTCACATTCATGACCTGACAAATTGGACCTAAACCATGAGTCGCATAGAGATTTCCATTGCGACCAATGTTTTCCTTGAGTCGCCACATGTCCTGATAGGCGTCCTTATTAAAATTCAAATCTACAAGATCATGGATGTAGGCACCTTCACCGTGGATGATATCGCCAAAATAACCCTGTCGAGCCATGTTCAGAGTCAGCAATTCAAAAAAGTCATAACAACAATTTTCGAGCATCATGCAATGCATTTTGGTTTTTTCAGAAGTTTCAACCAACTCCCAGCATTCGTCAATTGTTTTAGCTGCCGGAACCTCAACGGCCACATGTCCTCCGGCATTCATGGCATAAATCGCCATTGGTACATGTAAAGCCCAAGGTGTTGCAATATAAATCAGATCTAAATCTTCCGTATCAATCATGTCTTTCCAAGCATCTTCTCTGCCACTATATAGTTTTGGATTGTGCGAGGTGCCATCCAATAATTTCTTGGCGCTTTCGGCTTGCTTTGGTCGTAAATCACATAAGGCTTTAATTTCTACTCCTTCTATATAGCTCATTCGTTTGACTGCACCCGGACCACGCATCCCCAAACCAATGAAACCAATTTTAACCGTATCTATTTTGGGTGCAGCGTATCCCGACATGTTAAATCGGGAGGTCCCATAATTAGGTGGAGCCACAATTTTTGAAGTCGTACTGCAACTTACCAATCCACCAGTGGCAATACCAAGTCCAGCAAGACCACTCAGTTTTAAAAAATTCCTTCTGTTGTTTGTATTGCTCATATCCATAATATTTGTGTTGTCATCTAATATTCCAACTTTTTAATTTTAATTGCCATTAGAACTTAATTGAAATTTGAAAGATATATTCATTTAATTAGCCTTTCAAAAATAATCAGTCCTTAAATAAAAAAGCCTCCAAATAGCAGAGAATTTAGAGGCTTTATTGAGGTGATTACATTTTATTCCACGTATCATTCAACATATTGACATCTGCCAACATCCTATTTGGATCCAAGACCACTCGTTTCACTTCTTTTGTTGTTTTCAATAGATGGGTCCAGCTATTGCCACGCTGCCAGATTTCCACAGGAAGCCTTACGTTTTCGGTGGTATCATCCGCGTAAATCACCTGGAGCTCGACGGGCATCGGGATTTGTCCATTATTTTCAACAGTGACCAGATAATTTCCCTGAAAAGGTTCAACGGATGTAATACCCATATCTATATTTCCATTGCCAAAGAACCAACCCTTCCAGAAATAGGACAGATCTTCGCCTGCAACATTCTCCATATGATTGAAAAAATCATTCGGTTGGGGGTGTTTGTATGCCCAGTGACGGATATAGCTGTTAAAAGCATTGTCAAAACGCTCCGTGCCCAAGATGTACTCGCGAAGCATAAAAAGACCTGCCGCAGGTTTGTAGTAGGCCGTGTAGGCTAAATTTCTTGCATTAGCCACCTCTGGAGAGGTATCAATACCTTCACGTTTTTCAAAGGTAAGATATCTCACCAACGTACGTGGTTTGTCAGTGGAAGACGGATATTCACCATTGTTGAAAGCCACCGTACTGTAGTGATTTATAAAGGTATTAAAGCCTTCGTCCATCCATGGGTAACGGCGTTCATTAGATCCAACGATCATTGGGAACCAATTATGTCCAAATTCGTGGTCGGTAACGCCCCATAAGTCTTCACCTCTGCTTTTATAATGGCAAAAGCTCACCCCAGGATATTCCATTCCACCCACGTTTGCGGCTACATTTATCGCATTATGATAAGGATAAGGGTAATAGGTGTTAGAATAAAACTCTACGGATGCTTTGCTATACTCAGTAGAACGTGACCAAGCACCAGTGCCATCACTTTCTTTAGGATACACTGATTGTGCCACTCCTGTTTTTCCATCTCCAAGATTCATACGGGCGGCATCCCAAATAAATGCTTTTGATGAAGCCCACGCCACATCGCGTGTGTTTTCCATTTTAAAATGCCAGGTCAAAGTTCCAGTCGTTTTAACTTGTGATACTGGCTTTCCAACTTCATCTGGTGTGATGATATAAACTGTTTTGTCACTTTTTTCAGCTTTTGCAAAACGGTCTTGTTGGGTTTTGGTAAGTACTTCTTTCGGATTCTGTAAAATTCCAGAACAAACCACTGTTTGATCTGCCGCAGCTGTTATTTTTACATCGAATGTTCCATATTCGCAATAAAACTCACCTGCACCTAAATAAGGCTCTGTATTCCACCCTACCACATCATCAAACACAGCCACCCGTGGATACCATTGCGCAATGGCGTAAATAGTTCCTGCTTCAGTTTCCAATCGTCCCATCCGGTCCATGCCTTCTAAAGGAACCTTGAATTTAAAATTCATTTGTATGGTCACCTTACCACCTTTTGCGGCTAATGGTTTATCCAAGAAAAGCTGCATTCTGGTATCAGTAATAATATGTTTTGACGATGTACCTGTTTCTGTTTTTGCTGAAATATTTGACAATTCGAAACCACCTTCAACGTCGCCGCTATAACGATTACCAAGAACTGGAGTAGTTAATGTGCCACGAGAGTTTTCAGTAAAGCGATTTTGCTCCAAATAAATCCAAATAAAATCTAAGGTTTCTGGACTGTTATTGGTATAATGTATGGTGACATTTCCTGAAACGGTGTGATTTTTTTCGTCTAAAGCCACTTCCAAATTATAATCGGCAGCGTTTTGCCAATATTCAGGCCCAGGTTTCCCGGAGGCTGTCCGATAGACATTTCCTTGGCGATAAGTAAAATCATCAAATAAATGTTGATTGCCATAATTTGCTTCTTGCGCAAGAATTGAAAACGGAAGAAGGAAAGCAAACAGCCCTAAGATGCTGCTTTTAAAGTACGTCATAATTGAAATTATTTAATTAGAATAAGTTTACGAAGATACTAATTTGAATGGTATGTCATATGCTTATAATGAGGTTAGTCTGATCTCTTGACTATTTGATATCAATCATAATGATTAGGTTCAATATGAATAAGAACCTCCGCTAAATTTGGGATTTGCTCTTGTAAGTAGTCTTTTAATTCATGTGATATTTGATGTCCGACTTTCACCGGAATCTCACCATCGACAATCGCGTGTAAATCGACATGAAACTTCATACCTGATTTTCGGACCATGCATTTCTCAGTTCCAAGAACTCCTGGTACTTCTATGGATCGTTTCCTGATTTCCGATATGAGATCGCCGTAAAGTTGCTCGTCCATGATTTCACCTAAAGCCGGCCTGAAAATCATGTAGCTATTGTATAAAATAAAAGCGGATGCAAATAAAGCTGCCCAATCATCAGCATTTTCATAGCCTTCTCCAAATAAAAGGGCAATAGAGATTCCTATAAATGCCATAACCGAAGTAATGGCATCACTCCGATGGTGCCAAGCATCCGCTTTAAGCGAAGAGCTATTGGTTTGCTTGCTTTTCCGAATGACAATCTGAAAGGAAGTTTCTTTCCAAATTATGATCAGACCTAACACAATTAAGGTCCAACCTTTAGGGGTTTCCTGAGGCGTTTGGATATTTTGAATACTCGTGTAAGCAATAACGGTAGCAGAAATAACCAAAAAGGCAACCACTGCAAACGTGATCAAAGGTTCAATTTTTCCATGGCCATACGGATGATTTTCATCTGCTGGACGTTTGGCATATTTAAATCCCAATAAAACCAAAAACGAAGCAAAAACATCTGTGGTCGATTCGATGGCATCGGCAATGAGCGCATAGGAATTTCCTAAAAAACCCGCTAAGCCCTTTATGATGGCCAAACAGATGTTCCCAATGATACTGAAATAAACAGTTCTTATGGCAGTTTTTTCGTTTCTCATTTACTTATTCAAGTCCCATATCAATACTTAAGAATTAATCCATAACTCTAAATTAACGAAAAGAAGTATCTCAAAGCATTATTATAGTTAAGGAAAAGAAATCTTAAATTAAGTCAAAACCACAATTTTCATTTATAGAGACCCCTTAAGTTAGTTTATTTCATCCGTGATCTCTCCACATCGCAACATACTCGCGCCAAAATACGGATTCAAGATTTCTTCCTCTGTGCTCATCCAAAATGCACCAAGATCACCCTTCACCATAGGACAATAATCCACATATACTTTTTGATTGATGCCGAAGGTTTTCACCGCATTGATTAAATGTGCCGAAAGATGGATGAAATGATCTCTTTGCTCATCAATATCAGAGGTTTTTGAAATTGCAAGAGCAGATTCTTGAAGTTCCTTTTCTAACAACATCCATCGGCTATGAGCTGGCTCATCCTTTACCAATTTCATATCCACTTTTTGAAGATTTTTAAGTAAGTCGCCAGCTGCCTTCTTTGGGGTTTCCGCATTGTCATTGACCAAAGCTTTCTCTATAACCATATAATCATCAAACACAGCTTTTAATTGGCCTTGGAACTTTGACGGCACTTCCAGTCTTTCAATACTTGCAAGATGATCTGTAGGATCCATTTCCGGCTCTCCCACGGTGTTCATCATGCTTCTTTTCCCCTGTAACTGTGCTGCCGCGTCAACAGTAAAAGTACCATTGACCACTATCTCCTCACCATTTGACAAACCCTCAACAATTGTATAATTATCACCATTTTTGGACCCCAAGGTGACCTCGCGCATTTCAAAAATCGGTTCATCTGGATTTGTTTTTACATATACCAGAGATCGATTTCCCGTCCAAAGGACCGCAGATGCAGGAACACTGATTAACGCTTGTTTATCTCCACTTTTTACTACCTGAACTTTTGAGGTGACGAACATTCCTGGTTTTAAAATTCCCTCTTTATTATTTAAGGTTGCTCTTACTGAAATGGTTCGGGATTGGGTATTTAAACTTGGGTCGATAAATGAAATCGTAGCATCAAATTCCTTATTTGGATACGCATTGGAAGTCACCGTTATTTTTTGACCGACTTTTAACTGCGAAATCTGATTTTCATAAGCATCAAACATTGCCCAGACCGTTGCTAAATTACTAACTCTTACTATCGGCTGTCCTTGTTTGACATAGTCGCCTTCTTCTGCCATTTTCTCTGAAACCGTACCGGAAACCGTCGCATAAATTGGGAAGTTTTCCCTAACTTTTCCTGAAGTCTCAATTTGGCTGATCTGATCTTCGGACAGTTTCCAGAGTTTTAATTTATTTCGAACAGCATTGTACAGTGCAGGTTGTGATTCTTTCATTCTAGCTGCGGTCAACAATTCCTGCTGTGCCGCCACCAGTTCTGGAGCGTAAATAGTAGCTAACAATTGACCTTTACGAACGTTTTCACCGGTAAAATTGACGTTTAATTTCTCTATTCGCCCTTCAAAATAACTGGCCTGCACCGCATTGGCTTCTTCATTAGGCATGATTTTTCCAGAAAGCATCATTGAGTTTCCTTCCGACTCCGAGTCATTGCCCACCACCATCGTATGGATATTGGCCAAAGCCATGGCGTTGTTGGTCATTTTTATCTCATTCAATGCAAGCCCTTCACCACCAGCATCTGCCGGTATTAAGTCCATACCACAAATTGGACAATCTCCAGGTTCGGGCTGCATGATTTGTGGGTGCATGGAACAGGTCCACATTTGGGCAACCTCTTCTGAATGCTCGTGGTTGTCTGAATTTGCGGTCTTGTTTCCAGAATCTCCACCGAAGAGCAGAAAACCAACCAACACGCCTACAATCAAGGCAACAACCGTATAAATAATATTCTTTTTCATTTAATTAATGTTTTATTTTTTGTTCTCTAAGCGTTTTATTATGGCTTTCATCTCGGCAATTTCTCGTTCTTGAGCTTCAATAATCTCATCCGCTAATTTTCTTACTTCAGGATCTTCAATATCGGCTCTTGAACTGGTCAAAATAGCAATAGAGTGATGCGGAATCATGGCTTTCAACCACAGTAAATCACCAACAACAGGACTTTGAGCTCTTACTAAACCAAGTGCACCGACGAATAATATCAAACTACCCAAAAGGATAGCAATATTCTTTTTCCTGTTTTGATACATTTTGCGCATGGCAACCCACATGATGACTGCCATAGCTGAAATCCCCAAACAAGTCATATAAAACCTGGTCAAGCTAAAATAGACATGATCTATAACATAGGTATTTAAATACATAGTGATATACATGGCAATAAACGATGCCACCAGCATCAGAATGAATTTTGTATAGTTATCATTTTTCGAGTGTTCTTTATTTGTTTCCATAATAATTTGTTTTTAGTTAAATCTTGGCGGCTCTTAATCTCAAGGCATTCCCAATCACGGATACCGAACTAAAACTCATAGCCAAAGCAGCAATCATTGGTGATAATAAAATTCCGAATACAGGAAATAACACACCTGCTGCAATCGGCACCCCTAAGGTGTTATAAACCAGTGCAAAAAAGAGGTTTTGTTTGATATTTTTCATCACGGCATGACTCAACTTTCGAGCTTTAACAATCCCATGTAAATCGCCTTTCACCAAAGTAATCATGGCACTTTCAATAGCAACATCCGTCCCTGTACCCATGGCAATTCCCACGTCACTTTTCGCTAAAGCTGGTGCATCATTAATACCGTCACCAGCCATGGCAACGACTTTACCTTGTTTTTGCAGTTTTTCAACTTCCTTGAGTTTATCTTCTGGTAGCATGCTCGCTTTAAAATCGGTAAGATGCAACTCTGTGGCCACCGCTTGTGCGGTATTGTGATTATCTCCAGTCAACATGATGACTTCAATGCCTCTTTCTTGAAGCTCCTTAATGGCTTTTGCACTTGTAGGCTTTATTTTATCACCGATCACCACATAGCCAACAACTACTTTATCAATGGCCAAGTATGAAACCGTTTTACCTTGTTGCTGAAAAGATTTTGCTTCATTCTCCATTTCTGAACTGATCTCTGCATTGGCATGCTCCATCATTTTAGGATTTCCTAAAGCTACTTTTTGATTGTTAATCGTCGCTTCAACACCCTTACCGGTAACTGCACTAAAGGCCTCCGATTTTAGTCCCGATGCTTCGGGATCGGCTTTTTGTTCTTTCCCATATTTTACAGTGGCGTCCGCCAGCGGATGCTCACTGTTGCTATTTAGTGAAACGATGTAGTCCAATACCTTTTTGTCAGGAAACTCTGGTTTAAAAGAACCTATTTTTTCTACCGTTGGCTTGCCTTCGGTAATGGTTCCGGTTTTATCAATAATCAACACATCTACTTTATCCATACGCTCAAGAGCCTCGGCATTTTTGATCAAGACTCCATTTTGAGCACCTTTACCAACTCCGACCATTACTGACATTGGTGTTGCCAAACCTAAGGCACACGGACAGGCAATAATCAATACGGCAATACCATTGACCAAGGCATAGACATAAGCTGGTTCCGGCCCCCAAATAGCCCAAACTGCGAACGTTATTACAGATATAATGACTACTACCGGCACAAAATAACCAGAAATCTTATCGGCTAAATTTTGGATTGGCGCGCGACTTCTACTGGCATCATTCACCATATGGATGATTTGGGACAGTAAGGTATCACTCCCCACTTTTTCAGCCTTCATTAAGAAGGTTTGATTCCCATTAATCGTTCCACTGCTGACTTTATCGTCTATAGATTTGCTGACAGGAATTGGCTCTCCGGTGAACATCGATTCGTCAATACTCGATTCGCCTTCAGTAATGACACCATCTACAGGAATCTTATCTCCAGGTTTTACCTTTAGAATATCACCCAACTCAATTTTATCGATGCTCACTACGACCTCTTCGCCATCTTCCATTTTGACGGCTTTATTTGGTGCCAATTTCAATAACTCCTTTACCGCCGAATTGGTTTTGCTATGGGCACGTGCTTCCAAAAGCTGTCCTAAAAGCACCAAGGTTAAAATAACGGTTGCCGCTTCAAAATAGACGTGAACCGCACCAGAATCTGATCTAAACTGATCAGGAAAAACATCTGGAAAAAACAGCGCTACCACACTGAACAACCAAGCGACTCCAGCACCAATGCCAATAAGCGTAAACATATTGAGATTCCATGTTTTGATACTTCTATAAGCACGTTCAAAGAACATCCAAGTGGCATAAAAAACTACTGGAATAGAAAGTGCAAATTGAACCCAATTCCAACTCTTCTGCTCCATGATATCGTACAATGGATTCGTCATGAGCATTTCGCTCATCGCAATAATAAAGATTGGCAACGTAAACGCCATAGCGATCCAAAACTTCTTCAACAGTTTTCTATAGGTTTTCTCTTCTGAAGAAAGATCAGGTTCCATCGGGACTAAATCCATGCCACATATAGGACACGAGCCAGCTTCATCTTGTACAACTTCAGGATGCATCGGACAGGTCCATTGCTCTGAAGCAATAGCTGATAAATTTTGCTCTTCGACCAAATCCATACCACAGACAGGGCAATCGCCAGGTTTATCGTAGGTTTTGTCGCCTTCGCAATGCATTGGACAATAAAAGACCCCCGTTCCGACACCTTTTGGTGGTTTTTCTTTCTTGATTTCGGAGGGATCAGGCGCTTCGCCTAAGTTATATATACTATAAGTTCCACCATCATCTTTCAAAACTTCCTGGAATTTTTCGAGTGGAATATGATTTTCCATTTCGATAGTCGCTTCCTTTTTCTCCAAATTTACAGAAGCACTTGAGACGCCTTCTACATTGGAAAGCGCTTTTTCAACATGGCTTCTGCAACCGTCGCAGGTCATTCCTTCTATGCTGTAGGTATGGCTCTTGTGAGGCACTTCCCCCAAATTATAAATGCTATAAGTCCCGCCATCATCTTTTAAAGCCTTTTGAAACTTTTCAAGTGGAATATGGTTCTCCATTTCGATGGTCGCCTCTTTTTTCTCTAAATTGACTGAGGCACTTGAGACGCCTTCTACATTGGAAAGTGTTTTTTCGACGTGACTTCTACAACCATTGCAGGTCATTCCCTCTATGCTGTAGGTATGTTTCAGAATTCCTGCGTAGGCAGGAATCTCCTCATCCGTATCTTTCAATTTGAAATCCTCTCCCAAATTATGAATACTATAAGTCCCGCCATCATCTATTAAAACCTTTTGAAATGTATCAATCGGAATGTGAGAATCCATAACAATTATAGCTTCAGACTTTTCCAAATCAACTTCGACATTTAAAACACCTTTGACTTTTGATAGCGTTTCCTCTACATGACTTCGACAACCATTGCAAGTCATTCCTTGTATGTGATACGTATGTTTCATTTTTCTTGTATTTTAGACCTAACAGGTTTCATCCCGATGGCTATCGGGACTGTTAGGTCTGGATTTTTTTATTACTCTAAAATTAATTCTTGCAGTGCTTCTATTTTCAACTTATTGGAATGTAGTACATGCTTAAAATTATTCAAATCGCCAAATAGTTCAATGACTTCATCTCGTTTTAAAGCTGTTTCTTGCTCGCTAATGAGAGCTTCGTAAGATGAATGTTTATATGTTCTATAATCTTCAATTTGATGATGGGTTGAATTTGTATTTACATATACAATAAGGTTCCTCGAATAGGTTTCTTCTGTAATTTTTATTCGCTTTAAATGTTCCTGAAACAAACTTCCTCTTCTTTTATACCTTTTATTAATAGCCTTGGTATAAGCATTCAGCATATTGGAAATGGGTTGGTCCAAACTGTTTTTTCTCTTTTTAATATCTTCTGTGTATTGCAACACTTCATAAAATCTTAAGATAACATGAAAATGATTTGGAAGCAAACAATAACTATAGACATCAGCCACCTGAAGCAGATATTTTTTCATCAAGACCAAGAAATAATTGTAATTGTCTTGCTCTAAAAAAAGATTTTCATTATTACTTCCCCTATTGTATAGATGAAAAAAATGTCCTGATTCAAACGGTTGATATTTCATGATTGCTTATATTTTAGACCTAACAGGTTTCAAAAACCTGTTAGGTCTTCAGGTTATGATTAATTGATCTCCTTTTGCACGACACCACATTTCATCATCTTACTGCCGAAATATGGATTTCTTATATTTTTCTCCATGCTTAACCAAGCACCACCCGTATCACTCGCATACATTGGGCAAAATTGTTGGTAAAGTGTACTCGCCGTTCCTGTGATGGTTACCATACTGGTGACTGCATCGTTCAATTTCTGAAAATGTGCACGCTGTTCTTCCATGTCGCTATTGACAATTTTTCCTGAATGCTCAATGGCAGAATCAACAAGTTGCTGTAACTCATTTTGTTGTTCAGCCGAATAGCTATCTAATTTAAAGCTTTTTAGTGTGGTTTCAAGTTTCTTTCCCGCCTCAGCAGCAGCTTTTTCGTCGGTTTCTACCAAAGCGTCCTTAAGCGCCATATAATCTGCCAATACCTTTTCCGAATCTGGATTCTGAACCTTCGACTCATTATTGGCAGTCGATGCACTTGGCTCCAATTTGATCATTTCAGTCTCGGTTGTAGCACTTGAATCTTCTTTACCGTCTTTACAGGACATTGCTGTTAGGCCTACAAAAGCCATGGCCATTAGTGTTGTTGTTGTAACTCTTAGATTGTTCATTTTGTTTTGATTTAAATTAATACTTGGTTTTAATTGGATTTATTAGGATTCCCATCCTATTCAAAAAGTGCTATTCAAAATTAAAAATACTTCAGTTTTTAGTAAAATAATCAATGATGCTCACTTGATGAAAATATGCACCGATCGCATCGATACGATTCAATTGAAAATTCAACTGCAATTCCTGCACATCTAAAACCTCTCTAAAATCTATAGTGCCCGTCTCATAGTTTTTAAACAAAATTTCAGTCGCATTCTCTGCTTGTTTCAAATTCTTGTCCTGAGTTTCCAAACTGATACGCGCTGCATTCCTGCTTCTCACAGCAGTCTGCAATTCTGCAATCAAGGAATTTTGGGAAGCTTGCTTTTGAACCTCCAAGGCTTCATGTTGGATTTTGTTCTGCTTCGCAATGGACTTATATTTCTTATTGAAAATTGGTATTGAAACCGATACCATCGGCATCAACATATTAGGTGCTTCGTTGTACAACATATACTCCATCCCTACCCCAAACCCCGGTGCACTTTCTTTTTTATTGAGTGCATCGGCTTGGGAAACCACCTTGTTCAGTTCCTCAAATTTTCGCAATTCGGGATGCAAACTAAGACTGGCAAAATCTATGTCGCTATCCTTTTCGGGCATGAATAAGCTATCTACAATTGAGATCTGGACTATTTCGTCACGGTTCATTATTTTATTGAAAGCCGTCAGTTCTGCGGCGTAATCCTGCTCCAACACTAATTTTCGTTCCATCAGCTCATTTTGTCTCATCTGCAGTCGCAACACCGAAACCGCAGAAGTTTGTCCCACCTCCACCGAGGTTAATGCCATCCGCTCATAAACCTGTAGAAGTTGAATATTTGAATCCAAAACCTCTTGCTTTTTTTCTATTTTATATAAGCGGTAATAGGATTGCGACAAAACCATGGCGATTTTTCTTTTGGCGATTTCGATCTCCAAAAAATCCGCATCGGCCATTGCCGAAGCATAGTCGCCACGAGCCGAAATCGTCCCAAACCAAGGCAGCATTTGCATCACCGAAAATTCCGCTTGTTGCATCATGGGCATCTCGGTGCCTATCATATAACCTCCTGAAAACTCGGTGTTGGGAAGTGTGTTGGTCTCTATGATCTTTTCAGTAGAAATAGCATGTTGCTTTTCTACGGCCTGAATATTCGGATTGTTATTTATAGCCTCTTCAATATAGGTTTCCAATTGCTGACCTTGAGAAGACCAACCAAAAAATAGCAGCGCAACAAGACATATATCTCCAAAGCGGAACTGCTGAAAACGCAAACGAATAGTTGTATTTAAATTTAGATTCATTATTTCTATTGTTTTTTAAGGATTCTTAGCCGTCTTTTCAATTTTGCTTCGCGTCTCCAACTGAAGAGTACAGGAACAACAAAAAGCGTAATCAGCGCAATCAACATGCCACCAAAACTCGGAATGGCCATCGGGATCATGATATCACTTCCCCGGCCGGTAGAGGTCAAAATTGGCAACAAGGCCAAAATAGTGGTGGCCGTAGTCATCAAAGCGGGACGTATCCTTTTATTTCCTGCTTCTACCACTGAAGCACGGATTTCCTTGACATCTTCAGGGTCGTTTTTATCAAAAGTTTGGGTGAGATACGTTGCCATTACCACACCATCATCCGTAGCAATCCCAAAGAGGGCAATAAATCCTACCCAGACGGCGACACTTAGATTAATGGGATGCATTTGGAACATGTCCCGCAAGTTTTCTCCAAAAAAGGTGAAATTTAGAAACCAATCCTGACCGTAAAACCAGATCAGCAAAAATCCGCCGGCAAAAGCAACGGTGATTCCTGAAAATACTATCAGTGAAGTAAATACAGAACGGAACTGGAAATAAAGGATTAAAAAGATGATCCCCAAGGCCAGAGGCACAATTACGGAAAGTGTTTTTTCGGCGCGCAATTGGTTTTCATAAGTTCCCGTAAATTGATAATTGATCCCTTTTGGAACAGTGAGTTCTCCACTGGCGATCTTTTCTTTGATCAAGGCCTGTGCATTCTCAACGACATTGACTTCTGCGTAGCCCTCCAATTTATCGAACAATACATAACCCACCAAAAATGTGTCCTCACTTTTGATCATCTGCGGCCCCTGCTCGTAGCGTATTTCTACAAGTTCTCCCAATGGTACTGGATTGCCTTTTTCTACCGGCACATAGATATTCTTAAGAT
>NZ_BJKB01000032.1 GCF_010725055.1 Gelidibacter japonicus
TCACGGTCAACACCCTTGCGACTTACTAATGCTTCCAGACGTTACTCCAGCGCATAAGGGACTTGCACCCTCTAAATTAATACCTTACTTTGCAGTAAGGTAAAGATGCCCATACTGGGCACACACATTGTATAAAGTTAATACGCTTATGATGGTTAGTACTTTAATTCAATCGTTTGTGCAAAGCGTACTAACCTTATACTTTGCCGTTAGTACACAGCTGAGCAAACCCTGAAAAACCATTATTAAATCAAAAATTTTTTGGTTTTTAAAAACGTAGAAAAAAATTAAAAAAGCACAACGCAGAATTTACCACTGTTTCACGCCAAAAGCGTGACAGGTCGGATTATAAAACTTCTTGAGGTCCAATGTTAAGTCGCTTAAAATCCGAAAATCAGTGAATGCCAAAGATCAGGCTGAATAACGGAACCGACAAACAGTACGCTCCCAAAAAACGTTGCAGAACGTTGACGCCAATCTGACGAATAAAAATCTTGTCGACCGAATCGGATTTTTTTTTGCTGTTTAATAGTAAAATCAAAAGTTTGGGCTTCTCGACCGAATCCAATCTGACCGAAAAATCAAAATAAATGTTGCGCGCGGAAAATCCTTAACAACAATCCATCTTAATTGTTTAAATTAGTCTTTTAAACAACATTACGTCCGAACTTATACTCGGACTGAAAAGTTAAAAGCCGTGTACAAGCCATTGCTCAAACCCATCCAGTTCACAAAATCCTTGCGGATTTTGAAACTCTGGATAGACTTAGAACATTAGGTTAATAAACCCGCAACAGCTCGTACACATAAACGTTGTGCTTCAGCTAAAAAAAAGCGAAATGAGATTAATATTTATAGTTTTCATCTTAATTTTTGTTTCTTGTAAAGAGAAAAACAACGGAATTGATTACCCAAAAAACATAAACGAAATTGAAAGCGTAAACTTATTGAGACCAGACGAAAAGTCAAACGGAAAGCTTGCGGAAATAAAATATCTCGAAAAGAATGAAATTGCGGAATTACTTGCTGCTATTAAAAATGCAAACGAATTCGGAATGATTAAATTTAAACCAGATTATTATATTGAGTTTGTAACAAAAAATGACGGGACGAAACGAATAAAAGTGAACGGAAATAAAATAAAAGGTTATAAAAATGACATCGGATATGAAATTGCCAAATTGAATTTTATGACCGAATTTTAAACTGAATATAATAAACGTTCGTAAATAAAAAGCCGAAAGCACAATAACTAAGCATTCGTGTGGTCGGTACGACCCAACATGAATGCAGTGTTGACTGAACCGGAGCTTTTCGGTTTGCCTCTATGGGGATTGGTCTAATTTGGAATGGATTTTCAGTAGTTGGTCTTTCGTGATTCGGGGTCGTTGGCTTCTGTTTTTGCCAAGGAATCAAAGCGCACTTTACATGTTGTAGTTTCTCTTCTCTATTTTTTAGTTTTATCTGGTCGTTTTCTTACGTTTTGGCCATAGAAGTCCCATTACGTCGGGATTCACGTTTTTTCATTAGGTCTGTTTAACTGTTTTTTGATTTGTTCTTGCCAGTGTTGCGGTGGCCCACGGGCAGGGAAGGTCGCGATGGTAACGAGGTTTCCTTGCTTGCAGACCGGGCACCTGCGGTGCATTAAAGGCTCCGTTGCTTTAAATTCTGGTTTACCGAGCTCTTCCTGTAATCCTGGGATGATCGTTCTTTTATAATAGCTGCTCAAGATGCCGTAGTGCCTGATACGGGTAAAGCCTTTAGACAGGATATGCAGCGAAAAACGCCTTATAAATTCAGCATCGGGCAGTTCGAGTATCGTTCTTTTACCTCCGTGTCGATAGTCCTTTACCATAAATCGAACGTTTCCACTTTCAAGACTTTTTATCCGATGGTTGCTTATCGCGATCTTATGGGTATAGCGCCCTAGATATTCTATTACCTGCGAGGGTCCAAAGAATGGACGTTTGCAATAGACGACCCACTGGTTTTTGAACAGACTTTCGTAAAAAGAACGGGACTTCGATTTCCCCAACTCCTTGCGTAGGCCAGCTACAAAACGGGCCCTGAACACCTTGCTCATCGCCCTTACAGGAAACAAGTACTTTCCCTTGCCCTTGGTGGGTTTCCATTTGCCAGATTTAGCAATACCGCCCCCTGGAACAATGCAGTGCAGGTGTGGGTGCAACGAGAGGTTCTGCCCCCAGGTGTGCAGGATGGCGATCATTCCCATCTTGGCGCCCAGGAACTTGGGGTTGGCACCAAAATCTCCAATGATACTCCAGGCTGTTTTGAACAAAAGGTTGTACACCAATTTTGGCTCGTATAGACATAACCGGTTCAGCCCACTGGGCAGGGTAAAGACCACGTGGAAGTAAGAGACCTTTAGTAAATCTGCCTCCCTTGCCCGGATCCATTCTTCCTTCTTGTGTCCCTGGCACTTGGGACAATGGCGGTTGCGGCAACTGTTGTAGCTAAGATGAAGCTTATGGCACCTCACATTGTCGCAACGATCTATATGGCCGCCCAAGGCGGCAGTGCGGCACTTGCGCAAGGCGTGAAGGGTGCGAACCTGCCAACTGTTGGCACAATAATGGGCAAGGTGCTCCCTGTTGCGCTCCAGTACGTGCGCTACTTCATAATCGGGATAGGACATCTCTATCGGCCATAAAGCCTATCCAACGGACTGAACGGCTTTTGCCTACCCGATTGTGCCACATGGAGGTAGATAAGGGTCGTTTGGATATCTGCGTGCCCCAAGAGGTCTTTTATGCTCATGATGTCCAGGCCCATCTCCAAAAGATGGGTAGCATAGCTATGGCGCAGAATATGGGCGGTAATTTCCTTTGGGATTCCGCTGCGCTTGCGAGCCTCTCGGACGATCCATTGTACCCCTTGTGAGGAAATTTTAACTGGATTACCTGTCCTGTCATTGCCAGTAAAGCACCAAGTGACCGGGTTTTCTGCCAAGAAGTACGTCTTTAGGCCACGGATCTGCATCTCGGACAAGGGAACGTAGCGATCCTTGCGACCCTTGCCTTGGCGCACGTGCAGCATCTTCCTGTCGAAATCCAAGTCCTTACGCTGAAGGTTGCGAAGCTCAAAATTGCGGAGCCCACAACCATAGAGCATGGCAAGAACCAATCGATGCTTAAGCAATTTTGGGGTCTTCAGCAGTTGTTTTATCTCCCTTTGGTTCAATACCACGGGGAGTTTCTTGGGGCGTTCAATGGAAGGAAGTATGACCCGCATTTCTTTCATCCCAAAGATGCGGTAGGCATAGCGAAGTCCATAAACGGTGTGCTTGAAAAAACTGTCGGATGGAGTCTTGTGCTGTGACTTTAAAACGTGCAGATAATCCAGGATCTGCTCCTGATCCAGATCAAGTGGACTACAGTTGAAATGGAATCCGATGTGCGCCAGACAGCGGGCATAGTTGGTAAGGGTGCTCTGGCTCTTGCCGGCAAGCTCAACGGAACGCTTTAGTTTTTGGTAGAGGCTTGCGAATTCCGGAACTGAAATAAAGGCCCTTTAGATAAGGGTGTCATTTTTTTTTCATAATATTGAGTATTAGATAAATCCTATCCTAAAGGTAGTGAATCGTGATCTAACCGTCCCGTGAAGCTACCTTTAGGTTTAGTTCAACAGGGTGTTTAACCAACCAGCCCGAAAGAATTATTATAAAAGATGAGAACGGAAAAATAATTGTCGATCTTTTGCCATATAATGTAATAAAGAAAATCAACTGAAACAAACACTAAACAAAATCGTAAATAAGCTACAGCTTGGTTAATCCTCACTTGGAAAATCCGTTAGATTTTCTAAAGCCAGTTTTCACCAACCTGCTGGCAGGCCTGGAGAGATTCGTGCCGAGAAAAGCCTCAGCTCATATACGAATCGTCAGCAGTCATTTTAAAATATACAAATGAGAATAAAATTCATTTTTCTAGTTTCATCCATATTATTAGTTACATTCTCATGTACATCCGATGCTAATGAAAATAATAATTCGCGGACCACATATCCTGAATTCGGTTCAGAAATTGAAGTAACAATTAATGGATTGACCTTTGATGCAATGGAGCCATTTATATCACCGAATGGAAATTATTTATTCTTCAATAATTTAAATGATGGTATAAACACAAAGTTACATTATGCAACTAAAGTCAATGATTCAACTTTTAATTTTGTTGGAGAATTAACAGGTGCAAATCAATCAGAAGCACCCCATTTGGATGCAGTTGCTGATATGGATGCTAACGGTAATTTCTATTGGACATCAACAAGGAATTATCCGACAGAATTAAATAACCTCTTCCATGGCACTTTTAGTTCTGGAAATATCAATGCTATTGGAAGAGTTCAGGGAGACTTTAATAGGAATACTCCAGGCTGGTTAGTAATGGATCATGGAATAAGCCTAGATGGTCAATATTTATACTTCAATAATGCAAGGTTTGATGAGGTGAATTGCCTTGGACCTTGCGAAACTACAATAGGTGTCGCAAAAAGAATTAATGCGTCCACATTTAGTACACTCCCAAATTCTACTTCAATCTTACAAAACATTAATGATCCTAATTATATTTATTATGCGCCTTGTATAAGTAGTGATAACCTTGAATTTTATTTCACAAGATTCTTAAAAGGAGAAATTACATCAAATACTGTTTTTGAAATATGCGTTGCAGTAAGAAGTCATCCTATGTCAAGTTTTTCAGTTCCCAAAGTTTTATTTTCAGAGACTATTTCGAATTTAATAGAGGCTCCTACTTTGACTGTAGATAAAAAAATCATTTATTATCATAAAAAAATTGCCGAATCTTATAAAATAGTGATGAGATTCCGAAATGAACAGTAATGCGTTTAAAATCAGTAAAACTACGTCTAAAGGTGGAAAACTAATCATCCCGAAAGAATCGTTCGGGCGGATGCCTGGTTCCCATCGACATGGAAGACCCTCAACACCTATAAGCGTTGCAGAATGGACTTTCAATAATAAGCACCTCTTAACCATTGTCTGTGACGGCACAAAACCCTTACTACAAGCCAAGCTCAGTTTTTGTGTTTATAAATAGAATAAGGGGCAGCAGTGGATGGTATTTATAATTTATAAAACGAATGCCTTAAACAGAAGTTCCAATTCCTCTTGTGGATCAGAACACAATCCAGAGTGTGTTTTGGAACTTTGGATGATGGTACTTCTTGGAGCTGCCAACCATCGAAATCGGTCTGACACTTCAAATTCCCCAATGCAGCCTCCTTTCGGACTTCCTTTGCAGATATCTTCCCAGGCTTTTAAGTGATTGTTCAACATTGTGAGGTCCAAATCGCCTGAAAAGGCTTCCAGTTTATTTTGGTCGATTTTATATTTGATTTCCAAAAAATTTTTTCGTTTGGAAAAAAGAAGCACACCAGCGTTAAAGAATTCCTCCCGCTCTACTTTCGGAACAATCCTGATAATGGCATATTCGTAAGTCACTTTATCTTGCATCTTGAGCTTCTTTTGCCAAAACATCAATCATTGAAAGTTTTGTGGTCAGATATAGGATATAAGCAGCTCTCATCTCATCAGGAGAGATCGTATCGCCTTCATTGAATAACCAATCTTCTGGAATGCTTGCTATTATATCAACAATTTTTGAGGGCGGAAGTGACAATTCAATACTCTTTGCTGCTGCAGGCAATTGGGTGGCTTGCGCCAACAAAACGTGTTCTTTTATAAGAGGAAAGGATCGGGTGAGATGGTTTTCCCATGTTGACCAATTGTGGTGGAAGTAAAAACTGGCACCGTTATCAATTACCCATAATTCTTTGTTCCAAACCAACAGGTTCGGGTTTTTTGCTGTCCGGTCAATATTACTGATAATACTGTCCAATAATACCAATTTAGATGCAAGCAGCCCATCCACCTGATTCACCAAGGGGTCAAAAGTGATGGCTCCCGATAAGAAATGTAAACCAAGATTCAGGCCAACGCTAAACTTTAAGAGATCTTGGATTTCCTCGTCAGGCTCGGTTTTACTGAAGGAATCATCGAGGTTCATAAAAACCATTTCCGGAACTTTTAGGCCAATGGCTCTTGCCAATTCGCCACCTATGAATTCGGCAATGAGTGCTTTTTTACCCTGTCCTGCCCCTCTGAATTTGAGGACGTACATAAATCCATCGTCAGCTTTTACAATTGCTGGAAGTGAGCCTCCTTCGCGTAAAGGGCTAACATATTGCACCACGTCAACAGTGCGAATATCGAGTGTATTCATAGTAACGAAGGTACTAAAAAAGTAAATTGCTCAGGTATCAAAAAACACATTATTAAGATCAGATATGGTTTTTAATCACCCGAGCAATTTGATTATTTTAAATTAGTGAAACTCAATTTTTAAAAATTGATAATTCAACCAATCCCGCTTTTCAGCGAGGTCTTTGGGTTTTATTCCCCGACGCTCTGAGTCGAAGTTACAAAAGTATTTTTAATTTGATACCTCGTACCTTTGGGTCGAGGTAGTTCATTTAACAACAGCCGGTCGCTGGCGAACAGGTAGTGCCCTCTGAAATCTCAGATAGTTTTATTTTAGGTTTTTCTGAGGCGATGCCTTCTTTTTCGGCGTATACAGTAATACTGAAAATTCCTGTAGCGTCTTTATTAAAAGCCTTCATCTCATCTGTTGTAAGATATTTTGCTAAAATATCATCAGGAATCGTAATCGGTTTTTCTTTTTGGATGGTGACGTTTTGAAAACCTCTATCCGTAATCAATTGCAGATATTCTGATTTTTGAATGGCACCGGCAACACATCCCGCATACATTTCAGCATCTTCTTTTAAAGCAGCAGGAAGATTACCTACCAATACAATATCTGAAATACTTAAGTGACCTCCCGGTTTTAAAACCCTGTGGATTTCTCCAATCACCTTTTGCTTATTTGGCACAAGGTTGAGTACACAATTACTGACAATCACATCGGCAACATTATCGCCTACTGGCATGGCGTCAATATCGCCTTCTCTAAATTCTACATTATTATAGCCTAATTTTTCGGCATTATGACGCGCTTTTTCTATCATGATTGGCGTGAAATCAATACCAATAACTTTTCCTTCCGGGCCTGTTTCGTGTCGTGCTACAAAGCAGTCGTTACCAGCTCCCGAACCTAAATCGATCACGGTATCGCCTTTATTTATTTTAGCGAATTGGGTTGGAAGGCCACATCCCAAACCCAAGTCAGCATCTTCATTGTAGCCTTCAGTTTCAGAATAGTCGTCCATCATGATATTGTAAATCTTGTTGGAAGGTGTGGTAGCACCACAACACGAGGCTGCATTTTCTGCTTTTCCTTGTTCGGCAATTCGCGTATAGCGTTCTTTGACGATGTCTTTTAATTCTTGTTCCTTTTTCATGTTAATGAAATTTTATATTGATTATATAATCAGTGATATTAGCAGCAATCTTTCTTAATGGAAACATCTTGATTTAAGAATTCAGAAAGAATCTGTTTCATTTTTGTCCAATTTCCGGGATCTATACAATAGCAAACCCGAGTGCCTTCGACACTTCCCTGTATTAAACCTAAATTTTTTAACTCTTTAAGATGTTGTGAAATAGTAGGTTGTGCAAGACCAATTTCATTCACCAGATCGCCGCAAACACACGTGTCAATTTTGAATAGATGTTGCAAAATGGCCACTCGAGCAGGATGCCCAAAGGCTTTGGCGAAAAGTGCGATTTCGTTTTGCTGTGCTGTAAAAATTTCCGTTTTGGAGATGCCCATAATTCAATCAATTACTTCATTGCAATATTACGATGAATCAATTTCTTATCAAAGATATTTTTTATTTTATTTTAAAGATGGTGCAGAAATCACCCATCATAATTAATCGGTATCAAATATAATGTCAAAAGTCTAAAAGTTAATAGGCTATATTTTTACTGCAGTCCCGATAGCTATCTCGAGCAAAGGGTTACGCCAGGGTCGCAATACGTTATTCCATTTAATTTTTAAAATTTTGCATTGCGGTTAAGATTTAGAATTAGACCTGTACTCTAAAACGAAAATGAGATACTGATCAGTTACTTCTCCTTAAGAAGTATAACTCCTGAATGTTTCCAATGCAATGGAAAACTAAGGTTTCTTACTGTAGAACTTAAGTACAGCGCGCTTTCGTAATTTATTGGAATAGGCCCGTAGGCGTTTTTGTCTTCGTTTTACTCTTATGTATTTCAGCCTCATATCGTCATAAAAAAGGCTTATGATTAAAATGATGACACCTATAATCAGGGTGTTCAATTTCAATTCCAATGTGGAATAAAAAAATCCTGCGCTTAATCCGCCAAGGAAGAAGAAGGCAATAATATACAATCGGAGTTTTATGGTCGATTTTAATTCTTTTCTGTTCGGGTGGGTTTTTGGAAACAGTAATTGCGACAGCTCAATACCTAAATCAGTAAATAAGCCTGTAAGATGCGTTGTTCTCACTACGGCATTTGACAGTTTGGTGACGAAAGAGTTTTGTAATCCCATGGCGAAAAGCAATAAACAAACCATCAGTTCAGCATTAAATTGTGAAGAATTGCTCATAATGGCAACTCCGGATAATATCACACATTCAATCAATGTAGGGATAACAAAAACATTGAGTTTCTTATTTTCCTTAAAAGTCTCAATGAGTATGTTTGATGAAAAAGAGCCAAAAAGGAATGAGAATATATATAGAAAATAAATGGTTCCCTTCCAAAATTTAAAGTCTGCCACATCCTTAATAAATAGCGCAAAATGACCGGTCACGTTCGTGGTCAATTCGTTGAATGCCAATATACCAGATACGTTTACAATTCCGGCAACAAAAGATAGGACTATGGCAATCCGAAGATTGTGCTTTACTGTTCTCTTTTTTCCTTGATGTTTAAACATTCAAATTTCTATGGTTGGTGATAACTTACGACTTTATATTGAAACACCATTATTTTAGGACTGAGTTTTTCATGTCGAAAACCAATCCAATATAGGAATTGTTATTAAATTCGAATTCATCAATTTTTTCCCATCCCAACTTTTTAGTATGCGCCCTTTCAGAAATAGCATTGACTTGATTTATAAAGGTTATTGAGATTGGATATTTCTGACGGAATTCAATTCTCATTTCCTCAAAAAGTTGGTTAAGAAGTCCCCTACCTCTATATTTTTCATCAATACAAACAGGACCATACTGAAAACTGTTCTCTGTAGTAATGGGGCCCCCATGAAAAGATAATTTCGGAAAGCGAGAGACCATATAGTTAAAAATTTCCCATTGTTCAAAATACTTCCAGCTGCCCGCAAAGGCGTAGGCGACAATATCATCGCTTTCGTTTTCCGCGACAAATATACCGTTTTCATGAATGATATCTTCAATTTGAGAAGTCGTAAAAGGAGTCGTCACAAAGCCTTTTTGTCGTTCAAGTTCATTGAGATTTCTATACAGATACTTTTCTTGAAGTGAAAGAATGCCGGGGATATCATTCGTATGTCCTATTCGTGTTTTTATCATTGGAAAGTGAGTTCATATATACCAACATTTTAGATACGATGATCAATGCCGTTAGGGCGACTAATTTAGCAAATTAATGTGGACCGTTAAGCTCAGGACAAAACTTTTTAGAGAAGGCATTGTCCTCGACAAATCACTGTAAATAATGAAATTAGGAGATATAATTAATGTATCTACACAAGAGTTTTAAAAACTTTCGGCTCTCGGTTTTATTTGAAAGTGTTCCATACGCTTGCCTACCAATATTTTTTGTCCAACGGACTTAAAGCCCAATTTCAAATATAATTTTTTGGCTTTTGGATTCTCTTCATCTACCAACAGACCGATGGTCTTTCCATTTTGGATGACAAAGTAATTGATTAAAAACTTTAGAACTGTTGCTCCAATCCCTTTACCTTGCTGGTTGGGATTCACACCTAATGAGTCAATATAGTACTCACCTGGTTGTGTTTCATCTTCTGGATTAAAGTCCGTCTTAAAATGTGTTTTTATATATTGACTGATCGGGACTCTCAATGGATTTAATTGTGATCCATCGTAAATGTTGACGGCAGCAATAACCTGATGATCGTCTTCCGCCACAAAGCAGTTTTGATACGAATATTGATTGTGCTCTCGCTCAATGAAATGGAGTAAAAATTCTTTTGCTTTGTTTGGATCCCTTTGACCTATAAATTCACACACAATATCTTCCATGGCCAACAGTAAGTAGGTGGCTATTGCTGCTGAATCTTCTCTGTCTGCTTTTCTTATTTTTATTGAGCTCATAGTATTTTTCTAATGTATAATTGGTAGGGAGATTGATTTTCTCAATATTCTCTATCTCATATAATAGATATAAACCGCAAATTTCAAAATTTGGGCCATATCTGATTCGGTAATTTCAGTATAGGTTTTAAGAGCACTTATGCGACATTTAAAATCATTGTCGGTATTAATCCTAAAATCATTAGAAGCCATCATATCAATAAGAAATCCGTCTTCGATGCCATCAAAAACGGATTCCTATTGTATGATTTAATCAATTTGATTATCGATGCCAAAATTTATGACGGGTCAACATTAACCTCTTCGGAAGTCCCTTTGTTTTTTAACGCGTTCTTTTCACAAGTTTTACAAAGTTCCGAAATGCCTTTCTGCTCCCAGGATTCTTTTACTGTCCCGTTGGATATATTCTCTCTGCCTCTGATGTGTTGGCAGTCTTCAAAAATATGGTATTTGTTTCCGGCTGAAGTCCAATAGACATTGTCGTTGTCAAAATTCAACTCTTTTAATGTCGTTGTTTGTTCATTGATCTCCTTGGTGTATTGCTCAACAGAAGGCGGATTGAAATCAACCCCAGAAATACCTGCAATCAACATAGCCACTACGGCAATACCACCCGCGATCCCTTTGGTTTTTCCGTCGAGATCTTTGTTCATGAAAATAAGGATCACCAATGGTAAGAATGCCAATACTCCCATAATGGCACCCAACTGATTTTGAACAAAAAAACGTGTCTTGTCCTTTTCAGATGCAGGATCCAATCGATTTGCTTTTTTCCAAAGTATCGATCCTGTGATGGATAGGCCCAAAATGACCACGATAACAACGATCAGCCAAATTAAGTCCTCATTGTTGATTAATTTAAAAATGGCAAAGATCTGTCCTGCAATGGCTATGAACCAGGCTAAAAATGCGAAAAGACGCAATTGTTTTGCTTTTCCTTTGCTTTCAGGACTCGCTTCAAATACTTTTTGATCTGACATAATTATAGTTTTTTTGGTTAGTTCTTCTGGGATGTAAAGGAGACGGCCAAAAGGGATAAATAACACTCGGTCAGCACGTTTCCCTAACTTACCCAATCAACAAATATAGGATAAGTTTTACTCTTTTGAAATACCGCATCGTCATCACCATTGAAAATGAATCGAAGATTTTGGACTTTGGCTGATATCATGAATTCAAAGACATATTGTATTTAAGAACCTAGCTTGTCAATTTTAGGTTTGGATTTTTATAAATCCAAACAGGAATCCCATGTTCGGACTGGATTCAATACTTACAAGGGCCGCAAAGGTTTTTCTGATGGAAAGGCAGTGGTAATTTAAAATAGAAGTGTTAATTTCACCTGTCAAAGAAAAATTTTTCATGAAAATTCAGAAAGACAAACCTTGGATTGTCATTTATTCGATAATGGCAATATTATTAATAGCCGTACATTACTTGTTAGAGTTGGATATTTTTGAGCCATGGGCAGATTACGTCCCTGTATTCAAGAAGTTGAGCATTAGCCTATTTTTGATTTCATTGATTCTCTTAATAAGCAAAATCATTTCACGGATAGTTGATAACCAAAACTATCTTGAAGGCGATCGTTATAATCTATTACGGATCATAAGATTTTTGACCATTGTATTGAATCTAATTGTTGTCGTGGCCTTTTTGTTTCAGAATATCTATGCGGCTGCGGTCAGTTTCGGATTAATCTCATTGGTTTTAGGCTTTGCGTTACAGGCTCCCATTGCTTCATTTATAGCTTGGGTCTATTTGATTTTCCGACGTTCTTACCTTGTAGGTGACCGCATTCAGATAAACGGCCTCCGTGGAGATGTCGTGGAAATCAGTTATTTGGACACTTCTATTTTAGAGTGTAGTGGCGATTATTTGGGTAATGACAGAGCAAGTGGACGGGTGATTAGATTTCCCAACAGTTTGATCTTAAGAGAGGAGATTATCAATTATTCTGGTCCCCAATTTCCATTCATATGGAATGAAACGGCGATTCAAATAGCCTATACCAGCGACTTACAGTTTGTTGAGGAGTGTCTTTTGAAAGCTGCCAGCAGCGACTTTAAAGAGCGTTATCCTGAGCTTACAATTGATAAGAACAAGCAATGGGAACCTGCCGTCTATTTTAGGAACAATACCTATGCTTGGATGGAAGCCGTAATCTCTTATCCGGTTGAACCACTTGATACTACCGGCCGACGTAATCGAATTTTAAGAGCGGTATTGCCAATGTTGAATGCAGAGCCTGAAAAGGTAAAGTTTCCTGAAGGAGCCTTGCGCTAAAATCAGATGGGTCAAAAATCTTGGTTTTTTAGGTGCCTGCTTGGTTTGAAAAATCAAGGAACTTAGGCGCGTTTGATAAGTTTGAAAAGCAAAGCCATCGAGAACTTTATTTTGGAATACATCCCAGAATATTTGATAGAAGGATAAAATGACTCTCAATTTATGGGCTCAGACCATAACTATAGCGATAGTGATGTTCCATGAGTCCTGCTGGCAATCAGTATTATTTTCTCGAATTTAGCGTTGCGATTGGTTTGTCATTTCTGCTCCATTCACTCCATGAGCCCACATATAGCTTCGGTATTTCCAATCCAGCGTAAGCCATTGCCAAAAGAGTATGACAAGCTGTAACCCCAGATCCACAATGAACAATTATGTTTTTGCTTTCAGTCTTTTTAAATATGTCTTCATATTTATCTTTTAAGTCGCTTGGAGATAAAAAAAGACCGTTTTCGCTTAAATTTTCTGAATAAGGGATATTGATAGCCCCTGGAATATGCCCTGCAATCAAATCTATGGGTTCAACTTTCCCATGATAACGATCAGCATCTCGAACGTCAATCACGGTACGATTTTCCATTTGTGCAACCTTTTCAACCTCATCAAGATCTGCCAATGGGAGCTTCCAATCATAGAATTCATATCCTTCCGTTTTCTTGATAACTTCCGATTTTGAGCTCATTGGAAAGTTGACTTTCTCCGCTTCTTGAATTCCGCCATTTAAGACTTGGACTTTTTCATGACCAATTGACTTTAGCATCCACCATAATCTGGCCGCAGCATTTGAACCATTTTTATCATCGTAAATTACCACATGACTTTTTTTTGACAATCCAATAGTAGACAATGTTTTAGCAAAATCTTCAATTTTCGGAAGTGGATGCCTGCCTCCAATTGACGGATCATTATTAACCTCAGCAAGATCCTTATCCAGATCAAGAAATAATGCACCTTCCAGATGTTTTGATTCATAATTTGATTTCGCCTCTTTTCCACTTCTGGCATCGATAATAATTATAGATGCTGAAGTGTATAATTTGAGCAATTCTGAGGCTTGAATTATTGGAGGAAAAGTAGTTTCCATTTTCATTGTTGATTTTATATGTTATAGTTGATGGAATTATAATATGGTCATTGATATCTATAATTAGCTTATCCAGTCACAACAAGTCAAATATTAAATGTTCTTCATTGTCATTTGATAAAGATGAAAGCCTTTGGCCCAAAAATCCTTCTCAACTGTCTCAAGTTGGAATCCCATTTTCTCGTAAAATTTAAAGGTATGTTGACTTGTTCGGACGATTATGGTCTCAATATTTTTATTTTCCTTTAACTGATTTATTCTGTACTGCATTAGTTTTCTCCCAATGCCTTTTCCCTGAGCATTAGGTTCAACGATATCCCATGAGATCCGAGCGAGTTTTTCTTCCGGAAAATAATTTATGCCCCCTGCTCCTAAAATTTCAGACCCTTCCGCATATACGAAATAGTCTTCCATTTGATTGTCAAGATATTTTTCAAGCTCAGGTTCCTCTGAAGGATCAAAATACTTAGGCGTGTTTTTTTTGAGTAGGCCGATGACCTTAATTTTGTCCTTCTCTGAATATGCTCTTATCATCTGGTGATTTTTAAACACCTAATTTACCAAATACGGACTTAAATAAACGTACCTAAGATCCATTTCCTCAAGATAGGCTGATTGCACTTGAGAAAGGACACTAAGTTTTCCTTTAATTATGAAGGATATTTGACAATATAAAATGATAATTTATTACTTTTTAAAACCATAATAATGTATTTTCGTTTGTAATAAATAATTTTGAATGTTAGAAGCCCAGTTGAAATTCTATAAATCTTTCCTAAAAAAATCCTCTGAAAATCCGCAATATAAAGGCAGATATTATTTAAGTGAAAAGATGCCATCTCATCGATCTGACACTCATTTTACTCTCTCCAAAAACAATTCTTAAACATTCTGGCTATATGAAACAACTTTTGAAACTTACATCAATTGGCTTAATTGCAGGTTTTGTGTTGATGATGGTATTAAAATTAGTGATGGAGTTCACCAATAATACGGCCTATATTCTCCTATTTAATTTTGATTATATTCCTATTGTTAAGGACTTGGAACCTGTATGGCTTTTTGGCCAGCTATTTCATTATTTGACCTGTATAGTGAGTGTGATTGCACTGTTCTTTATTTTAAAAACCTGGACTTTACAATATACCATATGGCCTTATATTCTTGTTTATTCCGTAGGTGGGGGAGGATTGTTCTTTTTAACGGCTCTGTCAGAACAACCTCCTGCAGCAAATGACGTTATGGCTTGGATCTACTGGACTATTGCCCACGCAATTTTTGGCTATGTAGTTGGCATCATGGTAAAAAAATGGACATAAAATCATTATAATCTCCAATTATATGATCAACTGACTTAAGTTTATCGACTGATTATATTATGCTTGAATTTCATGGTCAATAACCTCTACTTTTTCAAAACTCGCAATGCCGTCGTCTTTTTAAAAAAGAACAGTGCATCGTAGCGTAAGGGAATTATGGTAGGCACAAATTGACGTCTATCTGCAAAAAACGGGCATAGTATACCACCTCCAGCGGATTAAACTGAACATAGCGCAGCGGGCGAAAGTGAACCACCTTGAGCGGATGAAAGTGAACCACTAAAAATCGATTCTATTTGTACAGCTTTA
>NZ_BJKB01000033.1 GCF_010725055.1 Gelidibacter japonicus
ACGATTTGCCAACTTGAGAGAGGATGAGCTTATATTTGTGGATTAAATTAGAAGAGCCGTATGATGGGAGACTATCACGTACGGTTCTGTGAGAGGGAAAGGGTGAAACTCCCTTTTCCTACTCGACAATGTCCTCTGTATGACGATGTCATCCAACCATAGCCATAATTCGCAAAAAACAGATCGGGACTTTCTTCTTCAGGTAAAGCCGCACGCATCACCATTTGAGAACTCATCGCTTCATTAATATACATTTCTGTCAAAATCTCCTGATCGTTGTGTTTTCCCTTGTTGATCCATAGCTTTAACCATTTAACCATGTCATTGGCGCTGCTGTAAATACTACCTGCGGGGCTCATGCCAGAAATGTCATAGTAATCCATTTTGCTGATTTTATCGTCTTTTTTGAGTTCGTAACCGAAGGCAGCATTGTCAGTTTTTTGTAATTCACTCAACATGGTTTGTGAGCGAGACATCCCCAAAGGTTCAAAAAATCGTGTCTTGATATTCTCTTCCCAAGATTGACCAGTTATCTTTTCTGCAATGACACCTTGTGCCAAAAACATAAAATTATTATAATGCCATTCCTGTCTGAGACCTGTAAAAGGTTCTTGATAGGCAATCCGTGCAATTAGACTATCCTTATCTGCCGAAGGAAATAAATACCAACTCAAGTCATGGCGTGGTAGACCTGTACTATGCCGCATCAAATCTTTGATGATGACCTTATTATTTAAATTATCATTATAGAATTTTAATTCGGGAATATATTTTATGGGACTGTCATCAAATGATAATTTGTCTTCCGCTCTTAATTGGCCAAGAAGGGCTGAGGTAAATGCTTTTGTGGAAGAACCAATAGCGAAAAGCGTGTTTGCATCTACTGGCACTTTATTTTCATAATCGCTATAACCAAAGCCTTTGGAGTAAATAACTTTATCACCATCAACGACCGCCACTGCAAAACCAGGTGCTTTCGTGGCTTCTAAAATGGCATTGAGATCTTTGTCAAGACCTTTAAGGCGTTTGTCCATTTGTGCGTAGGAAGTAGTGAAAAGGGCAATGCAAAAGAAAAGACAAATGAATTTTTTCATGACATATTGGTTTGGATGATTTCTCTATCAGTAATCTTATGTCTGTAAAAGTTACGTATTTCGTGGAAATAGTTAGCTATACACCGCCAAGAATAATGAATTTATATTTTTGGACGTTAAGAAATAGGAGTGTAATTGAAGGGAGGAACGATAGCAAAGTAGCTGTATCAATGTCCTTCTAAAGCAAGGGGTTTAGTCGTTGTGATATCGAATTCAACAACATAGTCATCAAGAATTGAAGTTTCAAGACCTTTAGATGACACCTAAATTTAGTTTGTCTATTAAAAAAAGCCTCCCAAAACATAAAATAGACTTAGATCTTAGAAGGCTGATTATATAGTATTACTTAGTAATCGAATGATCCCAATTGGCACCACTGATATCTGTAATTTTTAAAGTGTATTCACCTTTTGGAAGGTTCATAAGCACTTCATCTTTAAAGTTGATATTGGCCTTGGCGCCTAATGGAATGATAAGGCTGTGAGCGCCTGGTTTTACCTTGGCAATATAATAATTGTCAATAAGGTTCTTGTCCATGCTTGCCAAATCATCTTGTTGGTAATTGATGACTGTATCACCTTGTGCATCTGTCAGGGTAATGTCAATCATCCATGCACCGTAAACATCTACACCTTCCGTTCGGTAAACGTCAAAGGAAAGTCCGTTATGATCAATTTTACCTTCGGTGATTTCAAGTTTTGGTTTGACAGACTTATTGTGCAATGTTCCCCAAACCCCGCCATGGAACACCTGATTGGTGTAAAGTGTCAATCCAAAAATAAAGAGTGCTCCCGCCAAGACTATTTTGGGGAATAAACGGTCTTTAATTGGCAACACGCCAGATCCCAACCATGCAAACCATTTCTTTTTGGTAAAGGCATAATTCTTTTTCATGAAGTAATTATCCATTGAATATTTGCCACTGCCTGTTAAGAAGAGCATGAAGCCTGTGGCAATCCCCAGAACGCCAATTTGCCATTCATCCAAGCAGGTAGTGCCAATCCATCCTGAACCTAACAGAATGCCCATCGCCAATCCGAAGACGCCAATACTCATAAGTCGAGTGAAAAACCCAAAAATCATTAACAGGCCTACAATACCTTCAATAATGGTAAAACTCACCATAGCCCAATAAAGGCTATCCGGATTTTCAACTAAATACTGAATGATGGGTTTGGTTCCTAAAGCATTAGGAAGGAAATGATTGAACTTCTCGCCGATATAGCCGGCAACTTCTGGATCTAATTTATTGGCTAAAATGACTCTTCGGTAGAAGGCTGAAAAGTAGGTCCAGCCTATGACCATTCGTACTGCAAGCGCTAAAAGCCCTGCATCGTTTTTAATATGTGTTTTCATTGTGTTTATCTCTAATGTGGTTACTAATTTCTGTCGGCTATAGTTAGATGATAGCCTTGTTAAATAAGAAATTAGTTAGAGATGAACTTTTAGATTCTGGTAGAGAATGTAGTAGGGAATACGTGCCACGGATTCACTTTTATCCGTAAACTGTGTGACTGGATGTTGCGATAAGTCAGCAACAATAAGGAGTTGTGGATTTGTGCCAAGAATAGCTGGAGCAGTTTGCTGTACGGTCTTTGTAGCCGAAACTGCCGATTCTACATCTTGATATGCCTGACAGACACTCTTGTTGGAAACCTCGGTAGGTGGCATTTCAAGAGCCGTTTGCACAGACTTCCTAACCTTACAAGGCGCAAGGAGCAACAGTGTAATCAGCCCGATTAAAGAGACCAATGTCAATGCTTTTTTTATGTGGAGGTTTATTTTCACGGGGCAAAGATAGCCTTATTTTTAACACCTAACAATCTTAGAATGTCGTGTGTGGAAATCAGTCCTCTAAATTATAATTCCCTTTTGCCCATCTCATTGTAGGTTGCATCCATTCTTTCATCGGTTGAAACAAAAATCCATGACCCAAACCTGTATGCAATTCAACTTCTTTGAAATATTCAATATAACAAGTGGAGTTTTCCTTACGTTTCACTGCCGAAACACCAAAGGGATCAGAGGCTTCGTATATGTTTAAAATATGGCCGCAATAGTTGATGTTAGGAATATCTTGGAGGTCACTTTCCCTGAAACTCGCGATAAATACAAAATTTAAATCTTTATTATTGACGAGGGTCGAAACATATTGGGCAATATAGGCACCTTTTGAAGTGCCTACGACCGTAATATCTTTAGGGGAAACTCCTTTTTGAATTAAACTATCAATTAGCGCAGTTACTAAAGTAGCATACTCATGGGCATTGACGTTTCCATTTCTTTGTTCGCTGATCACGATGAATCCATTGTCTTTAAATTCTTCGATGATTTCCAAATATGCCGTTTTGCCGTATTCGGGATGTGATTCGTTCAGATCATGGGTTTCTAAAAACCGGTTGTGAAGGAAGAAGATGTAGCGGTCTTCGGTCTCTGTAAGACACCCCAATAGGGTGACGCAAAATATAATTCCGATACCTAAGCTTATTTTCATAGGAATTTTTATATAACGGATCGAGGTAGATTCATTTATATCTTAAAAATTTAAAAGTAATTTCATAGCGTCTGTAGGCGTGGTGTAGTCAGACATCTTTTTTCCTACGCCAAGATGAATGGGCATACTATTCATGCGACTGCTCAATTCTTTCATCGGCATATATTCTAAACTTCCATCTTGATATTGCCATATTTTTAAATCCTCAAGTCTATGATTTTGAAAACCTGTGGTTTTTCTATCGTTATCCGTTGGTAAAAAATCCAATCCACCAATGAGTGTTTCAATTCTTTCAAAATCGGTGATCATCCCGTCATAAACTAATTGCCCATAAAATGCGTTCTTGAAAATATCTTCGATATTTCGTAAGTCTGCTGCTTTTATATCTATCAAAACAATGACATACTGTGTTTTAGCATTTGAAATAAGCCAACACTTTTTGCGATCGACATAAAAAATCATGGCATTCCATTTTCCCAATATCCCGCAGACTTCGTCGGTGCTTCGTGACTTAACCATTTTTTTAATCAGTTTTTCTAATTTTTTGGTGATGTGGATTGGTGTGCGCATGTTTTTTTATGAGCTAAAAATTCTCTTTTAAAATTACGAAAGTCGAAGCGAATTGAATGACCAAAAAGCATTTTTTGGTGCCGGTGCCTCGAAGGTGATAGATTCATTAGATATAGGTACTTGATAGATTAATTTCCAAGCATGAAGACAAATAGCTAATGGAAAGTAGTTTTCGTCTGAGCCGTATTTGTCATCGCCAATAATTGGTAGCCCTATATGTGCCAATTGTGCTCTTATCTGATGGAAGCGACCCGTTTTCGGCTTTACTTCCAGGAGATAACCAAAATCATTCTTGCCTATAACTTCATAGGATAGCATACACTTTTGAGAATCCTTGGATTTTGATGGAATGATATCTGCTCTTTTTTCTAACGTGTTTTTAACCAGAAAATTAGTTAAGTAATCCTTGTCTTTGATGGGTTTGTTTTTAACAATGGCCAAATAGGTTTTTTCAACTTTTCGACTGCTGAAAAGCTCGTTGAATTCCACAAGAACACTTTTTTTCTTGGCAAATACCAATACCCCACTGGTCACACGATCCAACCGATGTATGACGCCGACATAAGGCTTTTGTTTATTTTTCGAAAAATGATTGAACACTTGATCCTCGACGGTAGTATTCTCGTATGGGCTTTTTTCGCTTATGAGTCCAGCTGTTTTATTGACAACTATATAATCGTTGTTTTCGTGTACTATTTCAAGTTTGGACATCGGCAGTGGTCTTTTTAAATGATCAATTTTTGTACTGTTAAAACAGGATCATTGCAAAAATAGGCTTATAGTTACAGTATGTTTTAAAGCTTGGTCAGTTTTTTTAATTAATCCTGTTTAAGAACAGGAGTTGCTTATCATACTGCTGAGGAGAGCCTTTGACTTGGCAGTTTTGACCAGTGATGGGAAGTAGAGCCAATAAAAAAAGCCAACTCTATTAAAAGTTGGCTTTGTCTCAATTATTGATCTGTTATTGATCAGAAGTATTCCACCACACTGGAGTTTTTAAACGGATAAGAGGGTCATTGGTTGGCATGTTGACATAATTACGATCTTCTTCATTGTATTCATACATCATCGCTTGGATCCATTCATCATTACCAGGGAATATGTCAAGATTAACATTAACTGGTCTTTGTAATCCAGGATAAATATTAGCACTGTAATCCATTCGTCGCATATCGACCCAAGTCTCTGGATTGAGCATATTCGCGATATACTTTTGGATCATAATAGCAGATAAATCAATATTAGTTGGTCCAATTTCTATATCTAATAATTCCAAATATGCGGTCATTTCTACAGTTGGTACGTTCAATTTTTCTAAATCAGCTTGAACACCCTGTTTGAAAGCAGCGTATGCACCTGGCAAATCATTCTTTCTAAAACGGGCTTCGGCCTCAATAAATTTAACTTCACTGTAGGTAAGCATATAAGTTGGTGCGGTTGGACTTGTATAAAATCCGCCATTCCCAGCTGAATATTTGGTTGGAGGATCGCCATCCAACCCACGGCCTACATCCAACCCCACATAGCCTCCGTCCACAGCTTCAGGAACGATAATTGTTAACCTTGGGTCTTCTATAGGAACTGCTAAATTCAAAGGGTTTTTTAGGAGATTGACAAAAAACGTCGAAAAGTATCTAAATCTTGAAGAGCCATATCCGCCTTCGGCGAAGGGTTGTCTTTGATTCTCAGCTTCTCCACCGACAAAGTCCTGCTGTGCATTTAAAGCATTGGAGTTGATACCCGCCTCGCAAGCTGCAATAATGGCATCAGCATCATAGGCCATGTCTCCAGAAGTTTTTTTACTTAAATGATTTAAGTATCGCGCTTTTATGGATTGGGCAAATCGAATCCATTTTTGTTGATCTCCGTCATAAAGTACATCGCCGCCTTCAACATTCAGTCCTATAGGACTTGGTAGTTGAAGTTCTGCAATAGCTTCATCCAACAATCTGAAGATTGTTTTATAGGCTTCTTTTTGAGTCACAAATTTTGGGGTGATATTCATATTTGACTCACCATCATAAGTGTCTTCTGTTACAATGTCGCCATATTGATCGGTGGTCATCCCAAATATATAGGCTCTAAGAATTTTACCGACTGCTGTATAATTTGGAGCGTTATGCTTTTTGCCCAATACAATTAAATCGGCCGTATTAGGTAGCGCATACACATAGGCGTTTTGCCATAAAAAGTAACGTCCTGTCGTAAAGCCGTTGGTCCAGGAGTTGGACTCATAGGCTCTCGTATGGTGTGCCGCATATTGTGTGACTCCTATTATTTCTCTTGCGCCTCTATATTGGGCGGTACCCGTCGTGTTCTCAATGGCGCCTTGTATTCTAAATTGTGGTGCCAATGAACTTGTTGTAGGGGCAGTTACTGAACTGTTGACATCAAAGTAGTCATCACTACAAGATGTCGCAATTACTGCCAATGCAATACATGTATATTTTAAAATCTTCATAATTATAATTTTTAAAATCTAAATTTTAAGCCTAAATCGAATCCTTTTACATTTGGAGTACCAAGGTTGTCGATATTCATGGAACCTGCACCCGCAATACCAGCACCAAATGTGTTCACTTCAGGATCTACGCCGCTGTAATTGGTAATCGTAAACAGGTTACGACCAGTTACGTAAAGTTCTAAGCCTGTTATAGATAATTTATCTAAAACTTGTGATGGGAATTTATAGGATAAGGTAACATATCTCAATCTGGCAAATGAACCATCTTCAATGAAATTCTCTGAATTTTGGGAATAGTAATTCTGGTAAAAGTTCTGATCTTTTTCCACGGCAACAGTATTTGGATTTCCGGCGGCATCAACCCCAGGTAGCACAACCGTTTGGTTTCTATCAGCAATGGTGTTGGTACTAAGTCCATAGTAAACTAAAGCAGACTCCGTGGCGTTGTAAACGTCTCCACCTTGGACGATGTCCAACAAAAACGATAAGTTGAAGTTCTTATATCCTATAGAATTGGAAATACCTAAAGTCCAATCAGGAATTCTATTGACATCGTCATAGGTTTGATCTGTTAATGTTGGCAGGCCGTTCGAATTAATAATGACATCGCCATTTTCGTTTCTTACAGGTCGTTTCCCGCGTAATCCAAATAATGATCCATCAAGGATTGCCGCACCAGCTGCAGAATTTCTAAAGGTCCAAGAATCAGAGAGATAAACTTCAGACAAGAAACCAGGCAATTCTTTGACCTTGCTTTTATTGGTGCCAAAGTTAAAATCTAAATTCCATGATACTTTTGAAGTGCTAGGCAGCATTTGCAATCTCAACATGGCTTCAACACCACTGTTTTTGATAGAGCCTCCGTTGAGGGTGGCATAAAAAGTACCTGTTGTTGGTGGTACTCTTATGTCTCTTAAAATCTGGTTGTCAGAGGTGCTTGTATAATAGGTGAGATCCAATCCAATTCGGTTTTGCAGAAAACGTATATCGGTTCCAATTTCAAAACTATTGGTGAATTCTGGTTCTAAATTCGGATTTCCAACATTCACGCCATTCCAAGTGTAGGCCGAACTGGCTAAACCATTAATGTTTGTCCCCAATGAACTTTCCAATGCTCCGATAGGTGCATCTTTTCCAACCTGAGCCCATGTTGCTCTGAGTTTAAAGTAGGTCAAACCATTCTCAGAAGTGATATCATTTCCGTAAACTTTGAATAAGTCACTGACTACGGCAGACATTCCCACTGATGGATAAAAGAATGATCTCTTGTCTTTAGGAAGTGTACTTGACCAGTCATTACGTCCTGTTAAGTTTAAGAATACGGCATTTTTCCAACCAAATTTAAGTTCTCCAAAAACACCCACAATACGCTTTCTTGTGATTAACTCAGAAATCTCTTGGTTTTCTTTAAGGATATTTCCGATACTGTGAATTCCAGGGGCCAGGAAAGATCTACCGGAAGTGAAAGTGGTTCTGACATCCAATTCTTCAACGGAATTACCGATCATCCCATCAAAAGAGAGATCTTCGGTAATATCTTTTTGATAGTTTAAAAAGAGATTGGAAGTCAATCGGGTGTGGTCTTTCTCAAATTGAGTGATATACCCATCTTCTCTCGTGTCAATTAATGATCCGTCTCCGGTAATTTTCTTATTGAACTCTGTGTAATTATCCGTTCCTATTTTATAGGATAAGTTGAAATCATTTAGGAAGTTGTAGTTAAGACTTATTATGCCTATCAATCTTTTTGTTTCATCGGTGTTGGGACTGTTGTGGACACTCCAGTAAGGGTTGTCAAATTGTTGGTCCAAGAAAAATGCTTTTTGTGATCCATCGGCATTTAAATAATCCTTGGCATTGACATCACCTGGGTAAGCCAATAAACTTCCAAAGCTACTCCCTGACGCGTTACCTTGTTTACTGCTTGAAATATCGGTAGTGATATAGTTTGCGGAAATACCGACCGTGAAATTGTCAGTAATATTCGAATTAGCATTTACCTTAAATGACGTTTTATCATAACTTGTCCCTTGTATGACCCCTTTTTGTGACAGATCACCAATGGACATATAAATATTGCTTTTATCAGTACCTGAAGAGTAACTCACATTATGATTTTGTGTGTTGGCAGTATCATAAAATTCTTCGATATTATTAAAAATTGGAGTGCCTGCGCCTATGGCTTGTCCAAAGGATAAAGACGATTCAGGATCGTAAGTGATACCTCCAGACGTTCTGATTTGAGCGCCTTTACCGTACATGGTTTGGACCTTAGGTGTTCCGATAACTTTATCTGATGAGATCGAGCCTGAATAGGTCACTGTGCTCACACCAGATTTCCCCCTTTTTGTGGTGATAATTACGGCGCCACCAGCAGCTTGAATCCCGTATAATGCGGCAGCGGCAGGCCCTTTAAGTACAGATACGCTTTCAATGTCTGCCGGATTGATGTCTGAGGCTCTGTTTGTGCTTGCTACTTCCAAACTTGAACTCGTAGAGTTGTCAATTGGAATCCCGTCAACCACAAACAACGGTTGGTTATTTCCTGTGATAGAAGAACCCCCACGGATTAGAATAATGGAAGAAGAGCCAGGTGCACCACCAGAATTGACTACGGTAACCCCGGATACTTTACCTTGTAGCCCATTGACCATGTTGTTCTGATTACCTTCCATAAGTGCTTCAGCTTCTACAGCTTGAACTGCATAACCCAGAGCGCGCTTCTCTTTTTTGATACCAAGAGCGGTAATGATGACTTCGTCCAAAAGATCACCAGCTTCCAATGTTATGTCAAGTGGTCCGGCAGAGGTTGCCTTGATTTCTTTGGTTTGATAACCAATGTAAGAAAAAACGAGGATTGAATTCAATGGGGCTTCAATTTCATAGTTCCCATCAAAATCTGTCATGGTGCCAACAGATGTACCTTTAACAAGTACACTGGCTCCGAGCAAAGGTGTATTGTCTTCGCTTGATTTTACAGTTCCGGTAATTTTTATGTTTTGTGCAAATGAGCTGTGCGCAAAGCATAAAACAAACAGGAAATGCAGTAGTAATTTGCCTTTCATAATAAGTTAATTTTGATAAAGTTATATATCAAATATAGTTTAATATTTTAAAAAGCGCATAAAAAGCGCATTATAAATGTATAAATTATGCAAATAAAACGCATTATTGTGTAATGATCCTTCTTTTCAAAGGCAGGTTAATGCATTAATGGTCTCAAAATCAATAAAATTTAAATTTTATTATTACTTTTCTGAAATAATCCAGTAAATTATTCTCCTAATGAAAAAGAATGAGAGACAGCGTTTAATCGTTGATAAGGTCATGTTACATCGCAAAGTTCTTTCCGATCAATTGGCGCTTGAACTGAATGTTTCTGATGATACCATTAGAAGGGATTTAAATGAATTGGATGAAAAGGGATTGTTGACCAAAGTTCATGGAGGTGCAGTTTCTTCAATTCAAAAACTATTTTACTATAATGAAAATGCGGTTTTTAATAGAGAGGAAAAGAAAATCATTGCCGCGAAGGCAATTCCTTTATTAGAGGACGGGATGGTAGCCATCTTAAGTGGAGGTACGACAAATTTAGTATTTGTGAGTGCCTTGCCTAAAAGTTTAAAAGCCACAATTTATACTTATAGTCTGGAAATTGCCCTACAGCTCACTGATCATCCACATATTGAAACCATTTTTATAGGAGGAAAGATTCAGAAAAAATCTATGGTTACCATAGGTATCGACGTCTTTCAAATACTGTCCAAAATACATGCTGACATTTGCTTTGTAGGTGCCAGTGGGATTACTCTAAATAAGGGAATTACCGATGAAGGTTATGAAATTGCCTTGATTAAAAAAGCAATGATAGATTCTTCAGATAAGACGGTTTCCCTAATAACCTCAAATAAACTAAATATTAGGCACAACTACTCCGTATGTCCACTTTCAGAAATTGATGTCATCGTCAGCGATCTTGATCGCGATGATAAGCTTTTAAAAGCTTATGCCCAGCAAGATATTTTAATTTTATGATGTTCAAATCGGTTTTGGGGAATCTCGAAAATTGCCTAATTATTTCTTGTCTAACAAGCTCATAGATGGCGCTTTGGTTGCTGATTTTGAAAATTGGCTTTCCTGAAGGATTTGATATATAATTTGCACGGTGAAGGATGTTTGTAATCTGTCAGATCTTAGTGGGAATTACAAACAATAACGATGATGTCATATGATGCTCCTTAGAAAACTCGAACGATTTTGGACATATACTTAGTTTGAATTGATTTTTGGGATAAGGTTCTTTTCTTTTATTGGTTTAGCCTTTCTTAAAGTCCATTAACCAAAAATTGACTTTAATACCGTTTAATAATTCGTATTCCAATCGCACAAACCCATAGATTTCCGAAAAATAGCTTTTCAGTTTGGTCTCCCCAATATCAGATTTGGCATTACTTTCAATAACATAACATTCTATTGTTCCAAAAGCAGTTTTAACCATTTCCATTGTGGTTACTTTATAATGGTAAGATAGGAGCAAAGGTTCTTCCCAGGTTCCCCAAAGCACATTTCCCCAGTTTTTTCCAATTGCCATTTTGTCTGACCATTCATTGCCAACTTTTAAGGGTTTTTTTACAAATGGAAAGGGCGCGGTTTGCAAAGCATTGAAAAATCCGGTTCTGATAGGATGGAGCCAGATATTGTCGGCATTGTCCACCAAGCCCGTTAAACTCATGCCTCTTGAAAGCGGTTCCTGGATATAGGATATTTCAGTTTGACCTTCATTGGTTCTTTCCGCATCGGAAACCTGTTGCACAATCAAGCGGATTCTGTCCACCTCAATGGCTGGGGAAACTAATGGTACCAACTCAAAAACTGTGCTCGCATACATGCCTTTGTTGGTTTTGAGTTTCAATACCTTGCCATTCCTGATGATTTCGTAATTAAAAACATAGGTATTTCCCACCTTATAGACTTCATTGGTGGCATCAATATTACCCGTATCCAAAACCACCGTATCATAATGTTGGGCGACACTAAGCTGGAAAATAACTAAGAATAGTATGGTCAGTTTTTTGGTCATGACAATTTTTTAATGGCTTTTGTAGGATTTTTAAAGATAATTAAAAAATAGTGTTGTGAGGTTACCTGATGAAATTATTCTGTGGAGGATGTTTTTACAGCTTGTTGCATGGATTTTTAACTCAGCATTGCTGGTACTTGCTGGCGGATGTACATACCAACTTATTAAAAAGGGCAAGTCGTGGATTCGGGATGTCAAAGTAATATTCCTGTTCTTGGTTTTTAGCATAGTGCTTGTTATGAGCGTGCTTTGTTTTACTTTTTACATTTTATAAAATAGAAGGGATAAATGTCCATTACATCCTTTATTTCAAATAGGCCTGCTTTGCCAAATTCTTCTTGTATGGACTCCCTATCGTAGAAAAACATTTTTACCCCACCAAACAATTCAAATCTGTCTTTGTCGATGCAGGTGCCGTGACCGTAAATCTGTACCTGCTTAGTCACCGTCGTGAAAATCATAAATCCGTTTTCTGTTAGTTGGTTGAAGCAGTCTCGAATTAGTTTTTCTCTGTCTTTTTTGTTTAACAGGTGAATTAACGCATAGCAATATATGCCGTCATATTGCATGTCATCAAATGGCATTTCGGTAACAGAACCGTGATGAATATGCAAGTCGTTTCCAAAATGTTTATGAGCTAAATCAATGGCGGTCTTGGAAATTTCAATTCCGGTAACGGTCATTCCATTATCCATGAATATTTGAGCGTTTCGTCCATAGCCTATGCCAGGAATAAGGACATTTTTTACTTTCTGTTGAATAAAGAAATCACATGCCAATACCGTGGATTTTGCAGTCTCAAACCCCCACATTTCCTGCTTTTTTTTAAATGCTTCTTCCCAGAATTCGGTCATTGTTATAAGATTTAAAATTTGTCGTCATCAATTTCTTCTATGAAATTGATTTTAATCCATTCAAATATTATTTTATAAACACGATCTCTTACCGGCTTTTTTGAGAGAACTAAATCGTGCACGCCATTCTCAATTTCACAGGTGGTCACTTCTCCTTTGAGTTGATTGGCATATTGGCTTATGTGGTCCACATTTAATACAGCGTCTCCCTCCATGAATCGTTCTGACCATTTTTTATCCTTAATAGTTTGATTGCTATACAGCACTAGGGTAGGCACGTCCAATCTTAGATTGTTCTGTACGTTTTTGTGAGCCTTATGGATGGCGTTGATAAAACTCAGCGTCACTTTTGGAAGGTCGTGAGGTTTCCATGCAAGATTATAATCCCATTCCCCATATTTCTCATGATGAAGACTGTAACCATAGAGTCTTGAAAAGCCACCTGAGATTAATGTGTTAGGTAGATATTTGCTTAAAAAGGAAAGTATAGGGATCCCTATTTTCCTTTTAAAAGGGCTGAGATTAAATTCATAAAATGGGCTGTTGCAAATGACTCCATGGAATAAACCGCTTTTTAAATGCCGGCTTGCATAATAGGTGATAATGAGTCCTCCAGTAGAATGGCCCATTAATAGCACTTCGGAATGCTTTTCTGTTTTAATGATATTTAAAGCTTCAGCAATGTCTTCATCATATTCTATAAGCGAACGGACATTATTTATTATTTGATGACTCATGTACGACCGACCATACTTTCTTAGGTCTAAAGCATAAAATGTATAGCCTTCTTTATTAAATCGTTTGGCCATTTGCTCTTGAAAGAAGTAATCGCTAAAACCATGGATGTATAAAATGGCCTTTGATGAAGGTGTTATAGGTTGCTTGCGGATCAGTGTCGCAATGACCATGCCTTCATAATCTCTTTTGAAAGTTAAGGTCAGTTGTTCAAAGCCATTACCAAGTATATCGGGGACATAATCGTGTTCGTTATATTTCATAGGTTTTTATTTTGCATTCAATTTGGAAAGTTGGTCATGGTATATGATCTACGCCATTTTTTTCCCAATAAACCGAATCACTCTTGCTATTCCATTGTGAAAACTACCTTCCTTTAACTCTATTTGAGCTTCTTCAAGTTCAATGATTTCAAAATTATTAAAGGTATCTTTAATTTCCTGTTTTGAATATAGCATATCTCTATTCGCTGGGCCGCCCACTTTTGGGTTTTTTTCGCGAAGTTCGAGATTGTTAACGCTAAAACCTTCCAAAATGAGATAGCCATTTGGTTTTATCAATTCGGCTAAATCCTTGTGTAATTGCTCTTTTTCGTTAGCCGCAAAATGAGCGTAAATTAGCGCGAGAGCGTCAAAGCTGTTCTTTTTTAGATCTAGTTGGTTTAGCTCTCCGACTTTATATTCGATTTTCACGTCTTCTGAACGGGCTAATTCCACTGCTTTATTTCTGCCTTCTTCGCTGATATCAAAGGCCAGTACATTAAGGCCCTTTTTGGCGGCATAAACAGCGTTCCTCCCTTCGCCCTCAGCTGGTAAGAGTAGGGTGCCATCTAAATTTAGTTTGTTGATAGTGTTTTTAAAAAACACATTGGGACTGGTTCCGTATGCGAATTCTTTTTCCTTGTATCTGTTATTCCAAAAATCTTCCATATTGTTTTTTTATTTGTGCTGTAAATGTGCAGTTATGCATATGCGCACCGAGCTTAATGTCATTATAGAATGTCTTATTACAACCCACCAAAATACCTCATTTTGCCCTAAAAACCTATTTGCGATTGGTTATCTTTGGATTCGCATAAATCCCATTATATTAAAGCGTCGTCATTTTGTTTTTTTGCCATTTAATGATCTGTCACTTTGTATTTGATAAATAGCAATGAGATGTTTATGCTGACTGATTAAGGGATGGAGGAGGTAAAGTGAGTTGAATAATTACTACTGAACCGATCGTGAAGAGTCTATCCTAAACCTTTATTATTTACCGCCGGAAAATTGATATCCTTGCACTACTTGTATAAGTGGATAATTATTGTGGAATCTAATAACCTGAGTTCGATTGATAATATTTGATTTTTTTGTATAAAAAAAGATAGATTTTTAGTAAATTAAAGTGTTGAAATTTAATTCGTTAATCTAAAAACCTATCCATGATAATCTACTCTAAAGTTAC
>NZ_BJKB01000034.1 GCF_010725055.1 Gelidibacter japonicus
AGAATCCATGCGTAAAAAACTAAAAAATAATCACTAAATTTAACCACAGATGAATCGATTTTGAGCACTTACTTTGCTATGCTCACTTTCATCCGCTGCGAGTGGCTCACTTTATCCGTCCTATCCAGTCTATCACCTCGCGGATTATAGACCACGCCCACAGCTCTATTGCCCATTGTTTTTAGATTTTTTTCCTTTCGATCTTCTTCATCAAAAATGATATAAAAGCTGTCCTGATCAACTTGATTCAACTTGTATTCTATACTATTGGGAATAGCAGGTGGAATGGTCATTTCCTTCATTGGAGCTCCCCAGCTCGAACCTGCCATCACCTTTCCCTCATAAGTGGTAAAACCGATCAAGAACACATTAGCATCTCCCAATCCTTCTCGGGTAAGTTGACCAATGTTCTTTTGGCCTGCACTTCGCATGTTGGTATATTCCGCATCGCCAATATGCGTATTGTGCGCCCAAACAATGCCCTTGGAATGTTCACCATAAAGATTCAATAATTCATTGACGGTGCCATGCATGTGATGAACTCGTGAATTCCATGAACCGGGTCCTCTTGAAGCAACACTTTCCCTGTAGAATTCCTCAGCATTCTGTACGACAATCGCATTTTGCAGCAAATAAAAATAAGCGTCATCTGAAAGTTCTGATAACTTCTTTCGATTGTTCCTTATGTAATCCACCACATTTTTTGTAGCCGTTGTACATGCATCCTTCCCAGCGTTCACCGCATGGGCATAACTCCAACTATCTCCCTTGTGCGGCTCAAAGCATTTATATTGATCTTTCACATAGTGATAGGTAGTCTGGTCAGTTGTTTTAAGCAAATCCAAAACTTCTTTTTTGGAATTCCATTCATCATAAACATCCATCCCGTAAAAGCCTACTTTCCTATCTTGAGGCAATTTGTCGTTATGATTGCGGAGCCATTCGGCCAATGCTACAACCTCTTCATTGGACCACATCCAAGTTGGCCATCGGTTGAGTTTTAATAAAACTTCTTTGGCAGATTTCGCAGCTCCATCCAAATTTTTCACATAGAGATTGAGATGGTATAAACTAGCAAAATCACCTTCTACCGCAATAAAACTGAAGCCTTGTTCTGATATCAATCGTCGACTGATTTTATCTCGCCATAAATAGTATTCATGGGTGCCGTGACTTGCTTCACCCAATAACACCAATTCCTTATCGGCAGCTGCAGCAATTAGTCTGTCCAAACTTTGATCTCCTTCAAGAGGAATAGCTTTTTGTCTCATATCTTGTGCTGAAGAAAGCATACTGCCAAACACTAATAAAAACCCTAAAAAGTATGTTGATAGTAACTGATTCATATGAGAATCAAGATAATGAATATTAATGTGCTTATCAAGTAAACCAGAGGGGATTATCTCGTCTGTATATATAAGATTCTGCAAAGAACACTTAAAAACCTGCAAACATTGTCCCTTCCAGATTTAGGGAGATCTCTACTGAGTGCTATACTTCGTTAGATTGTACGTCAACCCTAGTGCCTAGTAACCACATAAGAATACCACCAGTTATAAACATCCATATGGCATAGGCTGCAGTTGGAATGCTCATTTCAAAATTGTTTAATATCGATGTAGCAATCACGATGGCCAAGGTTCCATTTTGAATACCACTTTCCACTGAGATGGAAATGGCACTCTTTAAATCCAATTTGAACAATCGAGCCGTTAGATATCCCAATCCCATAGTAAGGATATTTAACAATAAAGTAGGCAGTCCCACTTCTTTCATTGCTGTGCCCAAGATGTTGAAATTTGCAGCCAATACAGCAAAAAAGACGATAATGAAAATTACAGTCGAAGCAATACGCATTGGTTTTTCCATTCGTCTGGCAAAGTCTGGCTTCAATCTGCGAATGAACATGCCAATTGAAATTGGAATGATGGTGATTCCCATTATTTGAATGATGGTATTTAATATAGGGAGCTTGATGGTGACACCGGTGTCAGTGCCAAAATAAGCTAAGGCAAAAGACAAAACAAACGGAATTGTAAAGACACAGATAATACTTGAAATAGCAGTTAACGTCACTGATAATGCGATATTTCCTCTACAAACCTGTGTGATCAGATTGCTCGTTGGGCCTCCGGGACAAGTGGCCAAAATCATTAAACCTACTGCCATTACAGGATGTAGATTAAAAGCTAGAGCTAACGAAAATCCTATTATTGGCAAAAATATAAGCTGATTGCCAAGACCAATTAAAATGGCTTTCGGATTTTTTAGGATCCTACTGAAATCGGTAAGCATCAAGGTCATTCCCATGCCCAGCATAATGATGGCAAGAGATAATGGTAAAAATATGTTGCTTATGATTTCAGCTGCTGTCATAGGTTGATTGATTAGATTTTATTTTGCCCATAGGTCATGTAAGCAACACATTTTGCCTAAGGTAAATTATAAGCACAAGAGGCTAACATACTAAAAATAGAGCGAATTATCGAAAAATAAGACATACAGTGCTTTTCGAAATAATAAATTTAAGTTGAAAAAAGTCAAAACGCATAGTGCTTTGAAATTGCGTTATGAATAATTTTTCAGGATTAAGTCTAACGACGATTTTCAACTGAGATAATGTTTTTTCCGACATGGATAAGTCCGATTGGGGTTGTAGTGTGATTTTTTCCAGACAGAGCCATTTACCATAAAAAAAACAATCCCACATCCAATCTTCCATACAGTTTTATCGTGGCTGCAGAATAGACAGATGAGCTGTGGGTGTTATGATAAAACACGTTACCCTGTCATCAAATGTGATGAACCCCTGGTTTTATCTAATTCGTTTGTACTTTATACAGTTCTTTGGAAGCCTGTTCATATTTATCACCTTTGTTCCATACGGGGGTCTGTCTGTCATTAGCAATATTGCGACCTGCCAGTACATAAGCTTGAAAGAATTTTAGCAAATAATCATAATCTAAGGTATCTGCCTCGTCTCCTGCTTGATGATAGTATTTGGTCACGTCACCATCAAACGAGGTAAAGCCTAGAGAGAATGTAGGCGCTGGAATTCCCTTTTGAGCGAAATTGACGTTATCACTTCTATCAAATAGGCCTTGCTCTTCGGCGGGATCCTCAATGGCTCTTAACCCAAAGGCTTTAGCGGCACTCACGATATTGTCTTCGGCTGTAGTTCGGGTCAGACCTACTACAGATATCACTGAAGTATCGTTATAACCTGCATTATCACTATTAAAGCAATACACCATTTGGTTTAAGGGTAATACTGGGTTTTCAACATAATAACTGCTTCCCAGAAGACCTCTTTCTTCTCCAGTAAAAAGAATAAACAATGCCGAGCGTTTTGTTGGATATTTGGCTAAGTTTTTGGCCATGCTCAACACGGTAGTTGTACCAACAGCATTGTCTCTTGCACCGTTATAAATAGAATCTCCAGTTGCGTCCGGCCGACCAATTCCTATATGATCATAATGTGCAGAATAAATGATGTATTCATTTTTAAGCTTTGCATCGGTACCTTCAACTACACCTATAACATTTTGGGAGATCACCGCTTCCTCATGTTTTTCGCCAATAGCAATTGCAGAACTGATTGTTCTGGCTGCACTTAACTGTTCAGCCTTTTTCCCATCTTTATCTAAAACCCAAACATAGACGATATCGCTATTGCTGTTTTTATCATTATCATCCATATCAACGCTCAGGGTCGGCTCATTAAAATTGTGATCAATAAATCTCCAGGTCCCATCGTCAACATTCATCAACTCAATAATAGCGGCCACGCCATGTTCATTGGCCAATTTTTCTTTGGTGGGACGCAATCTAAATGCCGCTCTTCCATCGTTTGTTTCAGGACTCCCCGCCTTTACAATAACCACCTTACCTTTGACATCCTTTCCTTTATAATCATCAATTAAACCATAGTTTAAAAAAATAGCATCTTGGTTTGATGCCATTGCAGCAGCATGAATAACTACGTAGTCAGTAATAACTTGGTCATTTATTACTATGGATACATCCTTTGGAGGGAATTTGCGTTTAAGTTTTACTTCTTGATAATAGGTTCCGGTTTTTGGGTTAGGTTTTACACCATAACGACGAAAGCTATTGGCTAAATATGAAGCTGCAATTTTGAGCTCAGGAGAACCCGTTTCTCGTCCTTTTAAAAGATCATCAGCCAAAAAATAAATATGACCTTCAATCTCAGACTTGCTAATGGTTTCTGATACTTTTTCAATTTCGGTTTGTGCAGTCAGGGTAAAAATACATCCAAGCGCGAGTAATAATGCCAATTTTTTCATTCTAATGATTTAATGTGAGTTATTGTTTTATACCTTTTACCATTACACCCCACGTTTTCATCGTATTAATGACGATGTTAAGGGTTTCGTTAAGCGGGTAATCAACTAATTTAGTGAAAACAAACCGAATAGAAAATAAAGCCAGGCACCCAGCTGGACTTTAGCTCTAACAAATTCAGGTCAGTTATAGAATTGTGTTATCGCTTTTATTTTTCGACCCACTCCCGAAACGCCGCTGTGTTGCTCTGACTGGTTTTGAGATGATTTTTATGATCTTTCAATTTTATGGCCAGTACGTTTTTAGAATAGCGCTCTATTTTTTCGATGTGTGGTTTATTGACCAGTTGGCTACGGTTGATTCTGAAAAAATCTGAAGGATTGAGCTGTTCTTCTATTTCTTTCAAAGTAGATTCTGTAAGCAAGTGGTTTTTACCTTTGGTATCATAGGCGAAAACGACGCCTTCACTAGCAGCGAAAAAAATAATATTTTCGGTATCTAAAAAGTAAATCCCTTGATTGGTGTTTATAGAAAATCTTTTTTTGTAGGATTTTTCTACGATGTTTTGTTTAATAAGGGCTTTAATATTGGCCATCCAATTGTTCTCCTCAGATTCTTGATCCCGACCTGTCACGCTTTTGGCGTGAAACAACAGAAATTTATCCCAAGCTTTTTGGAACCGATCCTTAGAAAACGGTTTCAAGAGATAGGCGATGCCGTTACTCTCAAAAGCATCCATCCAGAATTGGTCATAGGCCGTAGTGAAAATAATGGGGCAGGAAATTGAGACCTGATGATAAATTTCAAAAGCATTGCCGTCCAATAATTCGATGTCTGAAAAAATCAAATCCACCTGATTGTTTTTAAGAAATTCCACAGAACGATCAACAGTATCGATTTCGTCCTTAATTTGGGTTGGTGTATCCAATTCCGCAATAAATCTTTTCAGTTTTTTTCTTGCGGGAATTTCGTCTTCTATGATGAGGATTCGTATCATTTATGAGATGGATGAATAAAGGGAATAGTGACCCAGAAGGCGTCCGCAGATTGATGTATCCCAATCGTCTTTTTGGTCAGCAATCGGTATTGTTCTTTTAAATTGTTCAATGCTCGACCTGATAAGGTTTTACTATTCTTTTTTAAGTTGAGGGTATTTGAAACCGTGATTTTATCTGCAACGCTTATAGCAATGACAACCGGATGTTCTGCTGTTCCTAAATTATGTTTTACGGCATTTTCAATCAGCAATTGCAAGGTTAAAGGTGCAATGAAACCAATACCGTTTTTGCTTTCGATATTCAATTGGTAAGCGTTTCCATATTTATGTTGAATAAGGTTGAAATATTGTTTTGCAAAGACCAATTCTTCTTCAAGTGGGACGATTTCCTTATCTGATGCCTGTAACACATAGCGGTAAATTTCGGCAAATTTATTGAGAAACTCTGATGCTTTGTCCTTGTCCTCTTCAATCAGCTGGTCTAAAATATTGAGATTGTTAAAAAGAAAATGCGGATTAAGCTGTGTCTTAAGTTGATTGATCTTGCTTTCTGCAAGCGCATGATGATACGTTGCCAGTTGTATTTGATGTTTTTTATCTTTTTGGTAATAGTAATAGGCGAGAAAAAAACTGCCATAGATCAAACCGTCTAACCCGCTGCTAATGATTTCAAGGGGGAGCCGTTTTCCACCAAAATTTCTTTCCACGCCACCATAGACAAGAGCCATCACTAATCCTAACATTAGCATTATCAGGACAAAAGACACGATAGACGAACCGAATATCTTCAATATTTCCTGTGTACTGAAAACATCAGACTTTTGCCAGCGTCTGATGAAAAATAGGATGATCGGAAATAGGATGGCGACATTAATCAGGCTGTAAATAAAGGCATCGGGAGTAAAGGTATACACATTCAATTCTCCTTCTGCACTGATCCGATCATAGATGGAGCTTACATAAGCAAACAACATAATGAACAGAAGAAAGTATCGATTTGCGTAAAGTCTGTTAAGGAGTTTTTTCATTACCAATTTGCCGTACAATTTACAAAATAGTCCTGCATTTCTACAGGACCTTTTTTAATTAGATAGTTATTTTTATTTTTCGGGAAATGAAGATATAACATTTCCTTTTTCATCATAAAAGTCAAGCTTGGCATTGTTTTCTTTATCTACGTAAAACATAGCTCTTGGACTCCCATCATCAGCCAAAATAAACAATCCATTGCTTCCAGACCCTGTTTTTCCGAGCATCATACGCGGAACCATCTGAGAGGAGGTCTTACCGGTCTGATCGTTGAACACCAGATTGCTAGTTACAAATCTCTTATCACCTTCCATATGATCTTGAGTAATTAATTGCATAACCTGGTCTCCGTCGAATTGGTCGTAGGTCAAGGACAATCCAGAGCTATGCCCGTTTTCGTTTTTCTGTCCGTCATAGATAAAACCTCCACATTCAATTCCATCTTCATTGAAAAACAGCATTCCCGAGCGTTTTTTTCTAGTCTCGTTTGTGGGCCTTCCGTTGATGTTGTCTTTTCCGTTTGGAAAACGATCCACGTTGGTAATAATCATTTTAACGGTGCCATCTTTTTCAACCACATTGATGCGTTCCACATCGATCTCACTAAATTTTTGATTTCCGCTTGTTTTAAATGCTAAACTCGTAAGCCCAACCATTCCAATTACTGTTGCCACAGCAAATGTTCTTAAAAATATTAATTCTCTGTTCATAATTAAATGTTGTTTTAAATTTTATTGGTGTAAAACTACATCAGAGGTGTTTTAAGTTCAAGAACAAAACAATGAATACAGGAAAAAATCGGATAGGCTAAGGAGAATTAGGGATGAATCCGATCTAAGGTATCATGCCCTGAAATGGATCAATAATTTATATCGGTACTTAAAAAACCACTTCTAAGTCTACGATCAGAGGTCGATGGTCGGAAGTTATAGGTTCGTTTAATAGTTGAATGCTTTTGGTTTTAAATTTTACAAGTTCAGAATTTCTGTAAATCAAATGGTCAATTTCAGCTGTATCTTCTCCTTGAAAACTTAAATTATCATCGCCCTTTTCTACAAAAACAAAACCTTGTTCAGCAAAATACTGCATCGTTGGCGAATCGGGTGTACAATTAAAATCGCCCGTAATAATCGTTGCCTTATCCAAGCTATCTATATAGGCCATCAAAGCTTTTGCCTGATTTAATCGGTTGGCACTTCCTTCGTTGCCACTGATCCAATCAAAATGAACGTTTGCAAATACAATGTTGCAATCTTTGCTTAGAGCTACTTCCTGAATGATTGAAGATCTTGGCTCATGCTTTCCATCGGGCAACTGCAACACTTTTGTAGAAACCAATGGTTTGGCAGATAAAGTTGCCAGGCCGTATTCGCCATTTTGATAATCCATGAATTTACCAAAAGTGCCTTCCATATTTGTTTCTTTAGCCAAATATTCTGTTTGGTTTACACTTTCTGAACGTAAACAGTATTGATCCACTTCCTGCAATCCGCATAAATCTGGGGCTTGCGATTTTATGAGAGCAGCTGCTCGGGATAAGTCCAAAATAGTATCTAATCCTTTTCCGTGTCGGATATTATACGACATGATTTTAAGATCAATAGATTGCTCTTGTTTGAATTTACAGGAGCTGAAAACAATGAAACAACTGAGGATATATACGATTCTTTTCATCTTTATACAATTAACAAGACATCACGAGAGTCTCTAAAATTATGCTAAAAGACTTTCGTAAGCAAGGAAACCAATTGTTTTAGTCAAAACAGAACTATTCAAAATAGACTAAAAGGAATGGTTTACCTACTCTTGGGTACTAGGTGAAGTTAGTTTTATTTGAAAGACGAGTGCTTTAATACACAATTTAATGAAGTCCTTTCTTTCTCAATATCTTTAAGATTCGGTTGTACTCAACTTCGGACAAATTCCAATTGTATCCGTCAAAATTGACCGTATTTGTGAATTGAATGACTACTGCATCGATGTCTTTATGATATTTAGCAATTGTCTGGTAGCCAGGAATTAATCCAGTATGTCCATATTTATAAATAGAAGAGTAAATTTCCTGTTCTTCTTTATCTTTAAATACCGAACCATCATTTAAGGCTCTTATGAAAATCCCCAAATCTTCGGCAGTAGCCAATATCAAGCCGATATTGTCTGTTTTTAAATCGGAATCATATCCAACATAGTAACCACTCATAACATCATCTACGATGACATCGTTTATTGAGCCAAACGTATTAGCCAAGTTTAAGGGCATTAAAATGTCTTCCATTATATATTGAAATGAATTGTAACCGAGCACAGTGTCCATTATTCTTGACAGCAACAAATAATTGGTGTTTGAATATTCATAATCCTTATCAGGTTTAAAACTTGCAGGTAGGTCAAGCACCAAAGTGAGTTTCTCGACATTGGTTTCTTTGGGAGCAACCCAATAATTAAATGTATCTGTGTAATTAGGAATGCCACTACGATGCTGCACCATCATCCTTAAAGTAATCTCATCAGCATATTCAATTCGGCCTACCAAATCAGGTAAATAATCCGCGAGGGTTTTATCCAATGAGAGTTTATGGTTTCTCACTAATTTAGCAATGGTCAAGGCATTATAGAGTTTTCCCAGGCTAGCTATCTTGAATAATGCATGCGGATCGGCAGGGATTTTATTTTCTCTGTTTTTATAACCGGCAGCAAAGTAAGCTGGTTGTTTACGCCCTAAATCTATATATACAATAATTCCGTCAAAACCCATATCTATCGCTTCATTCACTTGCTCTTGGACCGTATCGGGCAATGGCTTTGCCCATGCTTTAACAATAGGCCATGGTACAAAATACAAGGAGGTTATGGTCCCAACAACGAGTAGTATTCTAATGATATTTTTTGTCGACATTTTTTCTAGAGTTTCATCATGACATGTTTCTATTGCTGCTCTATTTCTTTTCTTATAAGGTCTAAGATAGTGTCAAGGTCTCGCATCAATGGCTGAAAATGTGCTTTTTCTGTGGCATAGCATGTAAGGATAAAAATCAATACATTGTTCTCAAATGCTGTGGATTCCAATAGGCCTAAATTACTCATCTCATTTTTCGACTTTGGCAAGCCGAGATCACTATATACACCTGCCTGTTTAAAAACAACGCTTAAACTTGCCTCATTTGTCCTAAACATGTCTATTACTTTTATTCTTTGGCTTGCAAGTTCTTCCTCCTGCTTGGAAACATCTTCTAAAGTGGAAATCCAATTGGTCAAATGTTTTCTTAAATTGGTGTTTTTAAGATTTTTAAGATTACCAGAATTAATCATTTCATAAATGAGCGAAGTATTCGGATTAAATGCAACGTCCTCTGAAAATGTTTGGTACAATAATTTTGAAAACTCAGATTCGGAAGGCAATTCGTTTTTCGAATGGATATATTTTAAAATCTCCTGGGCGCCAGAATAATTTTTATGAATTACGGATATTAATTCTTCTAACTTTAATTTACTTATTTGAAACTCTACTTTTAACCCATGCAAATAGATGTGTTCTACCTTATTATCCATTCGATTTTGATTCCAATTATTGATTTGCAGGGCAATCAATATTCCGATCACCACCAGAATAATTTCACCGATAGCATATTTGAGATATCGAATTGATTTACCTTCCGACAGTAGATTTTTTCTTATTTTCCGAAAAAATGTAATCATAATATTTCTCGAGAAACTGGGGAGTCTCGACCGTTTTTGATAATACAAACGCTACTTGAAACTACAGGTTCCTTCACATATAAAGTAATTGTATCAAGTTATATTCAGACCAAGGAATATGTACGTACCTAAAATTTGATATATTTTTATTTAACTCTACGCTTTAATATCAAGTTTTCCATATGTTTTGTTTTTGTATAGAAAGTGCTGGTCATATAATGCAGCCAATGCTGATTTCCGTGTGCCCTTTATGGTATATTGTACAAGTTAATCATCGAAGGAATCTACTCTTTTTGGTTGATATTTTTTACAAAAAGGTTACCACTTAAAATATATTCCAAGGAGAATATCCGTCCCTTGTTGCAAGTTGACTCATTCCGTCATGCAACAAAGTTGACTTGTTTCCTCAGTATGGTGTCCAATCCCTACATTGTTATTGGAATAATTTTTTATTAATATTCGTATCTATTTTTTATTGGTTGTTCAATACCAGTGCAATTTGGGACCAACAGATTTGGTTATGGATTAAGCTGAGAGTGGTCCAATTGAATACATCTTTCAAAAGGAACCAAAGCTGTAAAGTATGCCGAAAATGGGATGTTTTTATTGATTTAAAGATAAATAATTAATATAAAAGGTGCAAATACCTCTTGGACAGATATGAAGAATTGAAGGGCATTTACTCCAACCCTGAAAAAGCAAAGAAAAAAGATGAATGGAACAAGCCAGTAAAATTTAGGTCTACAAATGAAACCTATCGGGAGAACAGGAACACAAAACCGAATCAGAATGAATTTGAAGCGAAATCAACAAAAACTATATGTTATCACGGGTGATATTCCAGTCCTCTGTTATCGAACCAGCTTGTTGATGTATCATCAAAAGCACCAAGATAATTAATACATATTTCTTCATCATTAGCAATATCACGCAGGGCCACTATATCGACCCTATTATCACCTTTATAGATTTTGTGTGTTGCATTGGCAGGTGCAGCATGGTTATACAATGAGCCAAAGCCTGAGGCAAGACCAACAATATTTTTGTCTCTGTCTATAAAAAAACTATAATTTATCAGAAAGCTTGCCGTTGAAAGATCATAGTCCTCAGGATTAAAAACCACCATCTTACAAGATTCCACAATATCACCGGCAACAATTGGTGCAGAACTGAAAACACCCCTGCCTTTTCCTTGGACTTCCTTAATGTATAATGCACCCTTCATGGTCTGATTTTTTCTAGGATTGTATAAGATAGTTAATCAAAAACATAATTTCAATCGCAATCGAATCAACTAATTTAAGCTTTTTTTGAATGAATGGATTTATGATGATATTAAAACTCAATAGGAGAATTATCATTAAAAGTTCCGTGATAATTGATCGTTATTTCTTTGCCTACTTCAATGTCTACCTTTGCCTTAATTCTTATTGTCTTCTTTTTTTTATGAATAGAATAGGTGGCGTTTGCAGGACACATATGATTATACCAAGATGCAAAGCCCAATCCAACTGCGATAGGCGCTGTTGGATCTGCGATAATAAAATAATAATCGCGCAATGCTGTTTTTGAAAGTAAGTCATAGTCTTCCGCAGAACCAATAAGGAGTGGAGCTATTTCAATCACTTCTCCCTTTTTTATAGGCACATGACTGAACACCCCTAAGCCATGAATTGAGCTAGGTGAAAGGTATAATTCCACAGGTTGGTGTATGATGAACGAACGACTTTTTTTTAAAAGAGAAAGTTTCATTTGTTTTTCTAATTCATCTTAAAATACTAACTTACATCAAGTTACAAAATTACAGAAAATATGAAAAGAATTTTCACCACTATTGGTTCCATGTTAATAATATTGGGATTAAAAGCTCAGGTTCCGGTAAAAAAGGAAACCCAGAAAGCACCAGTCGAACAATCTAAAACCAAGGAATTGCCTAAGGTCGAAAAAAAGACTTTTCCAAAAGTTGGAAAAAAAGAGGTCCCTAAGGTAGAAAACAAAACTGCCCCAAAGGTTGAAAACAAAGCTATGCCAAAGGTTGAAAACAAGGCTTTGCCGAAGGTTGAGAACAAAGCTTTACCTAAGATAGAAAACAAGGCAGTCCCAAAAGTTGAAAACAAAACTTTCCCAAAGGTAGAAAATAAGGCTTTGCCGAAGGTTGAGAACAAAGCTTTACCTAAGATTGAAAACAAAGCTTTGCCAAAAGTTGAAAACAAAGCTTTGCCAAAAGTCGAGAACAAGGCAGTGCCAAAGATTGAACATAAAAGTGGCAATTAATAATTTTATTTTAGGGAGCATCCTAAGTACAATCTTCCATTATAATTTTGATTTAGACGTTGATACTAAAAATCGATAGATCGGTACCCAGAGATAAAAGACCTTGAAACCATAACCACAATTTTTAGAATTCAAAACTTATATCTAAAAACGCATCAAATCTGTAAACATGTTATTTAGGTCATAGTTTTTCCCGAATATGGATTACCTTCAATTTATTGGTTATCTGTTTCCTTTCCCGAAAATCTCACAGATTTACCCAGACTGCCAATTCAATCAAACCTTAACACCGATTCTCATTGTGGCTCATGTCTCTCCCCTATCTACAAACCTGAGTTCGATTGATAATATTTGATTTTTTTGTATAAAAAAAGATAGATTTTTAGTAAATTAAAGTGTTGAAATTTAATTCGTTAATCTAAAAACCTATCCATGATAATCTACTCTAAAGTTAC
>NZ_BJKB01000035.1 GCF_010725055.1 Gelidibacter japonicus
TGCGCCCGTGCTTTTATGCAACAGTTTGAAAATCGGCCTTGCATAGAGCTATACAAGTTTACGGAATTTTCAGGATTTTTTCGCTAACGTTAGCGGGAGAAGTCAATGCTTCGGAATAGGGAGGATTGCATACAACGGCAGTTTGTCTCAAAACTCCGTTATTTCTGTTTAAAAATACACGAATTTTTTGGTTAGGTGAAAATAAAGTTGAAGGAGCGATTTTTTACAGAGTGTTGACCTTGTGACCCAAATAGGTTTAGACAGGCGATTAGGAGCGAAGTTAACAACACGTAACAGTTGTTTTGCACGGTCAGAAGGGTTTTTGGGACTATTCCCAGGTTGTACAGCCTTCTTAGATTGTAGGCCAGTGCCATAAGCCCGAAATCTGCACTTGCTGCACCAATTCCTTTCTTGGTCATTATATGGTCGAAGCCCCACTGTCGCTTTATGGTCCCATAAGGGTGTTCCACCAATGCCTGTCGCAGTCTGTAAAGATCTTCGTTCTGCCTTACTCTTTTGGCGTTGTCGCGGATGCCCTGGGCATACTGGCTCCGCTGTATGATCTTGCCATTGGTCTTGGCCGTTGTACATTGGCTGCGAACCCTGCAGAGCTTGCAGGCCTTGGTCTTATACTGCTTAAAGGTATAGTTCCGTGTTTTGTAGTGGGTTTGGTTGGAGGTTAAGGTTTGGTCCTGTGGGCAGGTGTAGGTATCGTTCTCCCTGTCATATCTAAAGTTCTCCGCATTGTACATGGGATTGGGAGCCTGGCTTTTGCGGCCTATGGCGGGGATGGCCACAAGGGTCTCAATGCCCAACTGATCTGCAGTATGGAACTCACTGCCCGTATGGTATCCCTTGTCATAAAGGGCGGTAAACCTGTTGGTCCTCAAAATGGATTTTGCCCTTCTGAGCATCATTCCCATGGCTTTTTTGTCGTTTTGGTTGGTGAGCTTACAGTCGATCAGGATTTTGTGCATTCCGTCCACAGTGGTCTGTCCGGTATAGCACACCTCGGTAATCATTCCCCGTACAATCTGATGTCGGCTGTCCGGATCGGAGGTGGAGATCTGTGGGTTCTCAGAGGACCGGTCGCCGTCCAGTTCCCTTTGGAGCTGTTCATACTTTTTGCGCTGCTCTTTGCGGTGTCGGACCTGTTTTTCCAATGATTCCCTTTTGTCACCATCTGCCGTGGCCAGGGCCTTATTGTGTTCTTTCAACTTATTGTCAATATACTCGAGGTGCCTCTGGATTTTCTTTTTGTTGTAATTGTTCTTCTTGGAATTTTGGGCACGGAATTTTGTGGAGTCCCCGGCAATCAGCAACCCTCCAATGAGGTTGAAGTTCCTGGCAATCTCAACGCTGTGGCGGAAGACACGTTTGATGGCCTTGGGGTTGTCCTTCCTGAACCTGGCGATGGTATTGTGGTCAGGCTTTAAGTTTTTTAAGAGCCAGATGACTTCCAGGTTACGGTGGCATTCCTTCTCCAATTGTCTGGAGGACCGCATGCGGTTCATATAACCGTAGATATAGAGTTTCAATAAGTCTGCCGGATTGTATGGCGGTCTTCCCTGGGCGGGCAATGGATCAAAGCCCAATTCTCGCAGATCCATGCTTTCCACGAACTGATCGATAAAACGTACTGAATTGGCCGGCGGCACCATGTCGTCCAAACAAGTGCTATAAAGTGTTAACTGCTCCCGGTCTTGTCCCTGTTGATATTCCATACCTTAAGTTACAAAAAACCAGGGCTGGATTTGAAGATGGTGAAAAGGGTTTTCAACAAGGTTATTAAGTTTTGAGACAGTCTGACGGTTTTGTGTAAGCGTCAGTAACGGGAAAATGCGCGAGTATTTTCCGTTGACGCACTAAAGATAGCAAAACGAGTTGAATTTCCGAATGGGAAATTCAGCCGTTATTGCGCTTACACGTTGTTGGCAACTGGCTTTATTTTCTAAACCGCGACAGCACCTGCTCCAGCGGCTATAGTTTCTGTGGTATTTTTTCTTACTCTAAAATTATATCCTTTAATCGATTCGCCTTTAAGCAGTTTTCGTACTAATATTAATCTTCGGTAATAGGTGTTTTCAAAACGTATTGCCAAGGTGAATAGTATTATAATTATTCCTGCAATAATGGAATAACCATACAATGCTTTGGATGCTGTTAATACAGCTTGTATTCGCGAACGTCCATATACTGCCAATCCACCACCTCTGTATTGTGACAAATCTACGGCATCCAAATGATGTGCTATGTTTTCCAACCCTTGTAACTGTAATTTGTAAAACAACCAAGAGTAAATGGCTCCAGCAAATGCAACGCTTATCAATGAACGGACTACAATTGACAAGGATGCTACTGCTAAGGTTTCAGCCATATCAAAACCATCTAAGGCATAAAACCAAATACTTATAAAAAGAATGACCATTCCCATTCCTCTTAATATAGAAGGAACAATTAAATAGTTGATGTCAACTTCTGGACTGATTAAAAAATACATCATTACAAAATGTAAGGTGTAAAAAATCATTCCTGAAATAATTAAAAATTTGGTAGGCAATTTTTTAGCATACCACTTTCGAGCATAAATAGCACCTATAATAATTCCAGGAACCATTGCATAATTCAATAGGTTGTTGGTGAGCGAATCATAGCCAAGAATACCAACCGTAAAGGTGTTTTGAATAACACCTGAAGCTAAAAACATACCCAAACACATCAATAAAATAAAGCCTTGAATAAAGTTTTTCTTTTTAAAAACACTTAACGGAACATAAGGTCGTTTTAATCCTTTTTGTCGCCATAGAAAAAGAATAATAGTGATGATAAAGCCAAGGGTTGAAGCTTGTATATAGCTTGAAGCAAACCAATCTTGTTGTTTGGCAAATACTAAGGTATAGGTTAATAGGAAAAAGGATACTACAAAAAGAAACATACTCAATAAATCAATTTGATATAAAGGTAGCTTTCTTGAAAACCGTAAGTCGTGCATAAAAATAACCGAGATAAGTACCAATACAAGCATTATAATAGTCATTACTAAATAGACCGATTCCCATTGTAAGTTATAGGCAATTTTTGCAAAGAAATAACTTCCTATTTGTGCGGTTGAAATACTTAAAGGATAAAATACCGTATAAAATTTGGTTCGGTCGCCATCTGGACTTAGAATAAATAATAGCGGCAAAACAAACTCAATAATCGCAATGATTTTAAAAAAACCAATGACAAAATTTGCTACAATAATAACATACGGGCTATCTGTGGTTATAATGGCTATTGAACACAATGCGATCATCGACAAACTGGTAATCATCAACTCTTTGCTTCTAAATCGCATTTTAAAACGCAATAAATACGGTAAGGCCGTACCCATACCAATAAAAGAAGCATAGTTAGCAAACGATAGATACTCAGAATAAAGTGCCAAATCACTCATCATATCGCTAAAATTTGGTGTGTAAATTCCACCTACAACCAATAACGGAAATAGGTATAGAATAATGAGCAATAGCATTGCGGGTTTGGGTACCCAATCTTTAAAAAGGCCTTGGTTGTACATATAATTAATCTACGGTAATATTTACATTCATTCCTACACGTAAACTGTTTAAATCTTCTTCTGAATTATCTTCGGTAAAATCAATACGAACCGGAATACGTTGCTGTACTTTCACAAAATTTCCGGTAGAATTATCTACAGGAATGGTCGATAATTTAGAGCCTGTAGCTGCCGAAATAGAACTTACTTTGCCTTTAAAGGCTTTTCCTCCCAAAGCATCTACTTCGATAGTCAATTCTTTTCCAACTGTAATGTCTTCCATTTGGGTTTCTCTAAAGTTAGCAATGACCCATTTTTTATCATCGGTTACAATACTGGCTACTTGCTGACTAGGGTTTAACAATTGACCTTCGTTTACTTTACGTCTTCCCATAAAACCATCGTAAGGTGCAGTAATTACAGTATAAGATAAATTGAGTTTTGCCAAGTCTAAAGCCGCTTCGGCTTGCTTGATTCCTGCTTGGCTCATTTCAATTCTACCATCCATTTCACGAAGCGAATAATCTACCGATTTGCGTTGTCCTAATAAGGCGTTGTATTTTGCTTTTGCAGCATCGTACTTGGTTTTTATACCATCGTATTGTTGTTGGGTTACCGCTTCATCTTTTAACAAAGCAGCAAAACGATTTAAGTCTCTTTCAGAATTTTCTAAATTGGATTTTGCTCCTGCGATATTGGCTTCAATAATAGACGTGTTGTTAGCAACTGTATTAATTGTTGATTTTGCTGTTTTTTCACCAGCCAAGGCATTTAAATAAGCAGCTTCGGCTTGTAAAACTTTAGCTTTAATTTCGCTATCATCTAAAATTACCAACGTATCGCCTTTTTTAACTCTTTGGTTTTCTTCAAAACGAATTTCTTTAATATAAGCTGAAACTCTTGTGTTTATTGGATTGATATAAGCTTCTACTTGTGCATCGTTTGTAAAGTTTTTATCGCCAATATGGAAATAGTGTTTTAATACAAAAATCAAGGCAACTAATGCTACTAAAAATATAAGTAAATTGATAAAAAACACCGTTTTTTTGTTTTTACCTACTTTCTTTTCGGTTTTTGAATTGTTATCTGACATTTTTATTCTTTTTGTAATGGTTATAGTGTTCCTACAGTTTTTAATACATTATAGTATGCCTGAAGGATATTAATTTCTGAATTTACATATTGTAATTCGGCTTCTAATTTAGAGTTGCTAGCATCCAACATTTCAGTAATAAGTGCTAACTGATTTAAATATTTCTTTTCAATAATCTTGTAGTTTTCTTCAGCCAAACGTTTGCTTTCTAAATAGGTTGCTTTTTGTGAAATTGCTTCGTTGTATTTTAAATAAGCTGCTTGTGTAGCCACTTGCAAATTTTGTTGGGTAAGCGTTTTGGCTTCGGTTACTTGCTCTACTTTTAGCTTGTTTAATGACTCTTTTGCTTTGTTTTTGTAAAGCGATTCAATATTATAGGTTAACGATACACCAACTTGCCAACTATTAAAATACACATCGTTTATTGGAAAGGAATTGGTTAATGGCCGTTGCATATTGTAGCCGGCAAAACCTGCCAAAATAGGTAGTTTATCTGCTTTGGTAATATTTAAGCTTGTTTCGGCTAGCTCCTTTTGTGTATCCATAGTTCTTATGAGTGGATGGTTGGTAGCTACTTCATCTTGATATGTTTCTATATTTTGTAACGCAGGATTAAGTTTTAGCGTTTCTTCATCAGGAATAATTTTAGTATTTGCTGGTAATCCTAATGCAATAACCAATTGGTTGTTTAAAATTGAAATATTATTGTCTATCGTTACTATGGCTTGGTTTAAAGATGCTAATAATAAATCACCACGGATTACTTCGTTACGTGTTACCATTCCTTGATTGTAGAAACTAGTTACGTTATCAATTCGTCTTTGGGCAAGTTTAATGTTTTCTTGAAATACTTGCTTTTGGTTGTATAATTTGTAAAGGTTTAAATAATTGGATATCACCAAAGATTTAATATCAATTTCATCGTTTTCTAAACTTAAATTTGCCAATTCTTCTTGAAGATTTCCAACCTTAATGGTATTATTAATAGCGTTTCCTTTGTAAAGCAATTGTTGCGCCTGTAAGGAAAAGTTATTACCAAAATGTGGCATATCTACGGTTTGCAGGTTTGAAAAATCGGTGTCCAAAATTTCAATATCACCCAAATACATTGCTGTTGCACCAACAGATAGGTTTGGCAATTGTAGTTGCTTATAGACTTCGGTTTGCTGTTTGGCAATATCAACCGATTTTTTAGAGACTTTTAGTTTTTGATTGTTTTCCAAAGCCAATCGTACAATTTGGTCTATGGTATATTGTTTAGGAACAGCTTCTTGCGAAAAGCAAAAGCCATAAACAAATATGAGTAATAGGCTTACTGTTTTTTTTAAAAAATGCATAGGTATTATAGTTGTTTTAGTTCTTAACAAAAAGAACTTATTGTGTAAATTTTTTATTTTTCTTTCCACTTTATAATTGCTTCATCAATTTTTTGATTTAAAAAGTTCTGAAAATCAATGACATCTTTCAGCTTGTTGTTAAATTCTATGTCGTTATTGCTTCGATGTTTTAAAACATCTTCCATTACATTGTTAAAATCATATAGTTTTTTAGCATATTCCTCAACTCTCTTTTTCCAATTTTCTAAATCTAGATAAAAGTATCTTTTTCTATCACCACTAAATGTTTTGTAATTAATTGTACCATCTTGTAAATGACTATTAATTGCATTGCTTACTGCACTTTTACTTGCGTTTAAAAACTCTCTAATTTCATCAAATGTTTTATAAGAAGGTTCGGCTAATAACAAGAAACTAAATACTCTGCTTGCAATGGGTGTTTTTCCAAATTGCTCATATACAACTCCAATATCTTCTACACGTTGTTTTAAATTATCCATATTAAAATATGTATTGTTTCCGTGCAAATATAATAAGTTTTTTTGTTCTGTAAATAAAGAACTAAAAATAAATATTTATTACACAAAAATTTTCTAGTAAATATTTATAATTACAGAACTAAGTTCAAACAATTATTTTAATATAAATAAAAAGTATAATGCTTGAACTTATCATAAGGTGTGTGTTAGTAATGATTTGTGGTACGCTAATTAAGATAAGTTCTTTTATAATGAAAATACATAGCCTTTATTCAGGATGGGTCAAGCTTGTTGCCAACGTTTTGGGTATTGCCGAAGGCGGGGATTTTTAGCACAAAAGTTCAATTAAAGAACGAATGTTGAACATTGCACAAATGTTCAATCGAAGGCGTTCTGCCCCGCTTTTGGCAATACCTTGTTACCAGCCGTTTTTGATTTTTTCCTTATTAATTTCTTCAATGATGTCATTCGTTGTTTGGTGATCAGCTTCTATCGTATTTAAAAGTTCGTACGCTTTGTTTAAATGCTTTTTTGCACTTTCCTTGTCAGTTGGCAATAGTAACTCATACAATTGAAGATGAAAATCATAATAATTAGGATAGTACGTGATCCCCATTTTATATATAGCTAGCACATAATCGATTAAATCACTATTCCAATATCGGGAAGCCAAACCATTTAATTCTGCTAATTCGGGTGGATAAAAGTTATCGTCAATTTTCGAAGCATTTTCTATCTTGTTTATTTCATCCTCAATTGAATTTGGCTTGGTGATTATTTTATAGTCATTGTCAACTGGTGCAATTCTGGAATACCTTTCATTAAATTTAGAAAATAACTTTGTCAGTAAATTAGGAGTTGCCAGTATCGGAACAGCGTTGTGCCCTGCATTTTCTGAAACAAAGGTATTGATTGAACTGAAAAATGTCGGAAACTCCTTTTCGAGTGTATCAAATGTTTTTCTGTGATAAAAGTCTTCGTGTTTGGCATTGCCTCCGACAGAAATAAAAATATTTCGTTTGTCTGTTTTTTCATTTTTTTCAAAAGCCAATATCAATTCTTTAAAGCTGTCCAAGGGAGTGTTGGCTAATGCTGCTGAAAAATAAGTTGGATTTTTAAGGTAAGAATAAAGTGAAAATGATGCAGAAAACGAATGACCAATTAGGATTTTATATTTGTTTGGATTGTATTGCTGAATTTTTTCATCTACTTCATCAGTAATAAATTTATAAAGTGGCAATTCATCTTCCTCTAATGTTTTTATGCCACACTCCTTATTTCTGTTTACCAAAGGAATAGTTACTACAATTGCTTGTGGTATTTGATGTGTGTATTGTAAATAGCGAATTGTATTCTGAACTGGATTAACAAACCATTCGTGCTGACCGTCCAATAAGTATATAACAGGCAGTTTTACGTCTTTGGATTGATATTTATAAAATTCAGGAGTGGTTACATAAACGGTTCTTTCGCTGTTAAATGCCTTTGAATAGAATTTCAATGTATCCGTTTTCTGTCCAAAAACAGAGGTTGAAATACACAAAGTTAAAATTAGTTTCAGTTTTATTCTCAATGTTGTTTGTTTAAAATGGCTGGTAACGTGTTTGGCTATGGTTTCGTTGCGTGAAAATCCGCGAGGATTTTCCGCCGAGAACCGAAGATAGCAAATTTGCGAGGACTTTCCGCGAGGAAAGTCAGAAGCAATGAACTATAGCCGGTGTTGAACGAATCCTCCCTACCGGTCGGAAGCCCTCCTGAATAGCTCATACTCGCTTTCTTTCGTAAATATAATAGATTTATTAATTTGTAGCTACAATTTTAAATCCAATATCATGTTTAAAAAAAAGTAAGACCATTGCCCAGCGCGCTTTCGAGGAAGTGCCGGGTTTCGGTACGCTCCAGGACAAACTGGAGCAGAGCTTTTCCATCAACGGCAAGGCCAAAAGCACCCTGAACAATTACCTCCGGTGCCTTGCCCACCTTGCCCTGCACTGCAAACAAAGCCCGGAAAGGCTCTCGGTCGAGAACATCGAGGACTATCTTTACCATTGCCAAAAACTCCACAGGACGCCTTCCGAAAGTTTCTTCAAGCATACTGTTTTCGGACTCAGGGCGGCCTACAAGGTCATGGGCATGGAGGCCAAACGCGTGGCCTTGCCTCAGATCAAACGGGACCTGAAACTTCCTACGGTCCTGAGCCAGGAAGAAGTCAGGCGGCTTTTAAAGGCGCCCAAGTACCTAAAGCACCGTTTGATTATCGGGATGCTCTACGGCTGTGGACTCCGCAGCTACGAACTGTGCAACCTGAAACTGGCGGACATCGACTTTGACCGCAGAACGGTCCTTGTACCCAAGAAGAAAGGGAAGATCGACCGCTATGTCCCCTTGAGCAGGTATTTGGCCAGAGGACTGAAGGAGTACATCAAAACGGAAAATCCCCAATGCTATCTTTTCAACAGCCAGGTGACCAAGGATGGTGAACCACGTGGGCTGACGACCAATGGCATCCGTTGGATCATCAAGGAAAACCGCAGTAAGATAGGCAGCTCCAAAAAGATAACCGCCCACACCCTGAGGCACACCTTCGCCACGCATTTGTTGGAATACGGCGTTGACATTGTCAGTCTTAAGGAGCTTTTGGGCCATGCGCATATCGAGATGACCCTGACCTATCTGCATGTGGCCAATCTGCCCAGTGGCTCAAAGTTTTCTCCACTGGACAAGCTCTACGACTGATGCGTCCCAAACATACGGTCGCTGACATTTTGGAAATGGAACAGCTACAGCTCAAAAACTTGAGCCCGGCCTCGTGGCATTACCGTGCCCTGCAGGCCATAAGGAGGTGCCGAACAAAAGCCATGGGCGGCCATATAGATAAATGCGATTGTTGCCACGCGTTGCACATCAGCTATAATAGTTGCAGGAACAGACATTGCCCAACCTGTCAGGGACACAAACGCGAGGAGTGGATCCGTGCACGGGAGGATGAGCTTTTGAACGTTCCCTATTTTCATGTGGTGTTTACCCTTCCGAGCGAGTTTAACAGTTGTGCCCTGAGCCATGGGAAAATAGTGTACGGCAGCCTGTTCAGGGCCGCCTGGCAGACCTTGCAGCAGTTCGGGGACAACCCGAAACACCTGGGCGGCAGGATGGGCATGATTGCGGTGCTGCATACCTGGGGCCAGAATATGAGTCTGCACCCCCATTTGCACTGCATTGTTCCGGGTGGTGGCCTGGGCAGATCGGGGCAATGGAAAAAGGCAAGGAACAACGGCAAATACCTGTTCAATGTGAAATCCATGAGCAAGGTTTTCAGGCGAAAGTATGTTGCTGAGCTCAGGAAGAGCGGGTTAAAAATCCCTCGAAATGTTTACGATGCGGTGTTCGGCAAGAAGTGGGTGGTCTATGCCAAAGAGCCTTTCAGGAGTCCGAAATATGTGATTGAGTATTTGGGCAGATATACCCATAAAATAGCAGTTAGCAACCATCGGATCGTTGATATTGACCGCGTAAATAAAAAGGTGACTTTTACTGCCAAGGATTACCGCCGCGCAGGAAAGAAAGTCAGTTTAACGGTATCGAGTGCTGAGTTTATCAGGCGTTTTGCGCTGCATGTTTTACCTAAGGGCTTTACCCGAATACGGCATTATGGTATTTTGAGCAGCAGCTGGAAAAAGGAGAAGTTGCCAAAACTGCAAAGTGAACTGGCTTCAGTTGAGATGGAGCCTGTCAGATCAAAAGAGCCGCTTTTGCACCGTCGGTGTCCTGTCTGTAAAAAAGGGAGACTGCACACGATACTCTTGTTCGATGACCGTGGGCCTCCCGAGAATTGGCGCGTTTTACTAAAAGATAGAAAATTGAATTTGAGCAGCTAAAAATTATTCTGCATAAGCGGACTGGCTCTGCTATGCCTTGACTTTAAAATTAAACGATAAAAGCCAGGGCGAGTGAATCAGAATCACTAAAAAACCTTGAAAACTGTTAGAAAATAATTGAACACCACGCATTTTGGCCATAGCAATTACAGCACAACCTCCAAATAGCCTTCCCTAAAACGAACGTTTTACCCATAAGACGGCAAATCAACCGGATTCGTCAATCGGATAGGAGGAACGGGATTAATTCCCGCTCCGACCTTCCACAGCACCCAGCGTACGGATCCGTACTGGGCGCTTCCTTAAGTTTTGATACTAACCTTTCGATATTGGTCTGACAGCATAATATAGCCTGCTTTTCTCAGATTTTCCGTGGTGATTGTGGTCTTAAGGATAAAACTATCAGCTGTATGCCAATAGCTTTTCCTTGTATTTGCCCATTCCCAAGCCTTGGATTTCTTAACCCCTAGCTTGATAAGGTTCTTCACTCTGGTTCGTATCCGTTTCCATTGTTTCCATATCACCATCCTGATTCGTCTTCGGTACCACTCGTCTATCCTAAGAAGCCGATTCTTCATGTCTGCCAATTTGAAGTAGTTCACCCAACCAATGATGTACTGGCGAAGGACTTCTTTTCTTCGGGAATTACCCCAGCCATTACTACGGGATGTCAGCTCTTTTATTTTAGCTTTCATTTTGGCTACACTCTTTCGGTGTATCCGTAGGCGCCCTTCTCCTTTGCTTTTGTAAAAGGAGTATCCAAGGAATTTGACCTTCCTTATGTGGGCACTTTGGCTTTTCTCCCTATTCACTTTTAAGAACAGTTTGTCCTCTATAAAGTGGATCATTGAGCTCATTGTCCGTTCTGCACTGCGTTTACTTCTGCATAGTATCAGAAGGTCATCAGCATAGCGTACAAATTTATGCTCCCTACTCTCTAGCTCTTTGTCCATTTCATTCAACATAATGTTGCTTAAAAATTGGACTTAGTGGACCTCCTTGCGGAACCCCCACTTCACTAGTTCGTATTTTGGATCCTACTTGCACTCCCGCATTAAGATATTTATGTATCAGTGATACCACTCGAGCGTCTTTTACACTACGAGAGAGTATCTCTATCAGCTTGCTATGGTTTACCGTGTCAAAGAATTTTTCTAAATCCAGATCTACTGCATACTTGTAGCCTTCTGTGATATACGCTTGACATTTTCTTAATGCTCCGTGAGCGTTGCGCCTTGGTCTGAACCCGTAGCTATTGTCGCTAAATTGGGGTTCATACATTGGCGAGAGAACTTGGGCAATCGCTTGTTGGATACACCTATCCACTACGGTAGGTATCCCTAATTTGCGATGTCCGTTATCCTTGGGAATAAGTACCCTGCGTACAGGGTTAGGGCGGTAATTTCCCTGTAAAATGGACGTTATTAGTTCGTCTTTGTGTATGACAAGATAATCTTTTAACGATTCGACTTCCATCTTGTCTACTCCCCCAGATCCTTTGTTTCGCTTTACCTGTTGGTAAGCCCTATTAAGGTTGGAAGGTGACACAATCATCTCTAATAGTCCATCTCCTAATTGATTAGTATCCGTGAGGTTATTTTCAGTTATCCATAAAAACGTCTGCCCTCCCACATAGCCTTCGGATACTGTCCTATTCTTCTGTGGGCAGGTCTCTTCTTTCGAGATTTTCTGCGTTCTTCCGTTCATACGGTAACATTCATTTACTGCTCACTCCTTAAAGTTCATCCCTTCCCAATATGAGTCATTGTCTTGGTACTATGGGCTCGGCTGACTTCTCATGGTAAGCTTTACTCCGTGTTTCATACATTGTTTCCACACGTCCATGAGATCTCCCTAGGTAAGAACGATAACTTTCATCCCATCTACCTGCTACATTTACCATGTTGTCTCCGAGCAGTATTGGACTTTGGTTTGGTGTGCAACCTTATCCAGACAACTTTGGCCTTATATGTAGTTTCTGTCCGTCAGGCCAGGACTTTGCCGCCAGTTTCCTTCAGATTCCACCTCGCGATGGACACCCTTACCTTAAGCTAACACTTCCCACTGCTTGGGCGTGTTCGGGACTTGCACCCTATAGTTATCGATCATGCTAGGCGCACACACA
>NZ_BJKB01000036.1 GCF_010725055.1 Gelidibacter japonicus
AGAATCCATGCGTAAAAAACTAAAAAATAATCACTAAATTTAACCACAGATGAATCGATTTTGAGCACTTACTTTGCTATGCTCACTTTCATCCGCTGCGAGTGGCTCACTTTATCCGTCCTATCCACCTAAACAATGTATTACCAAAAATTGAGAAAATTGGAGAGAATGGAAATTTCGGACTGATTGCAGGTGGAGATTATGAAGTTAGTTTAATGTTAATGACTGACATTTGGACTAAAGAGAACTTTGATGTGAACGGAGAAATTGTAATCGCAATTCCGAATCGTGATTTAGTTTTCATCACAGGCTCAAATGACAAAGAAGCAATTGAAAAACTAAAAGGGACTGTCAAAGAAAGTTTTGAAACTGGAAATCATTCTATTTCGACCAATTTTTATAAGTGGAATGGAAAAAAGTTTGAAAAAATATAAAATTACAGTGGCTAACAATGGCTATAATTCATTGTGGTTTTGTGCCACACCAAAATAAAAGTATAAATCAAACGGCTGGATTTCGGCGGAATAATCCTGCGGATGATTCCACAACGAAATCATAGCCGATACCGTTGTAGCAAATATTGAAAAACCAAAATAAAGAAAAATATGGGAGCATTAGAATATGAATATTTAATTAGAAGAGCGCATCATTGTGGAAGATACGGAGTTGAAGGAGCAAATGCGGACGAATACCGAGCTTTGGAAAGAAGTAGCGGACTTTACTCAACTGCGCTGAATGAAATAGAAAACAATTTACCGAGAACGTGGAACGCTGACATCAAAGATTTAGCTTTTAATTACGGTAAAAATGCTGGAGAAATTTCAACATTTATCAGAATTGCAATTGAAAAAGTCCAATCCGATTTAGAAAATCAACTGACAGAAGAACAACAAAACGAATTGGAGAACTGTAAAGCGGATTTGAACGAACCAACAATTGACCAAATAGACAATGTTATTGAAAGAGCTCAAGCAATAATGTTAGAACACGGACTATATCCTGGATAAAAAAATACTTGCTACAACACCGGCTATAGTTCATTGCTTCTGACTTTCCTCTCGGAAAGTCCTCGCAAATTTGCTATCTTCGGTTTACGGCGGAAAATCCTCGCGGATTTTCACGCAACGAAACCATAGCCAAACCCGTTATAGCCAATGCTAAGAAACCCCTAGAAGATGAAATTAACAAAAAACAAATAATGGTAAACACAATTGTAAACAACAAAACCAAGCCGAATTTTACTGAGAACATTGGAAAAGTGCTTTTTGTGCTATCAGGGATATTTTTATTCATTGCAGCCTTGAATGTCTTTCAGGATTTCTTGGAATCAAGGAGAAGTGGTTTTGATTTCAACTTTAACGAGTCGATACTCTTTAAAACCGTTTGGTTTGTGTTCATACCGATATTAGTCATTTTGTACCAAAAACTGAAAAATGAGAGGTTAGACAGTTATACCAAAACAACAATATTTATTGTTTTTGCCATCGCAATTCATCTTCTCATCTTGCCCTTTGTTGCCGTGGTTTTTTCTGTACTTTTCTACGAAGGCAGGTATGACCTGTACAAATTCTTTTCATATACATTGGCACACGACTTGTATAAATTGGTTATCGTCTATACAAGCTTTGTGTTGGGATACAAGTATTTTTCAAACCGTACACAAAGAATAGACATTAAGGAAATTAAACCTAAATTGAATACCATAGTTATCAATAATGGAAAAGAAAATGTAATTGTCAATGTTGAAGATATCGTACAAATCACTTCCGCCACACCTTATATATCCATCCATCTCGAAAGCAAGAGGTATCTTCATTCCGAAACCCTGAAATCCATCTGCAAACAATTGGACAGCAATGTCTTTGTTCGGGTACATAAATCTACCGTGGTCAATATTTTAAAAACCAACTCATTCAAATCCCGCCTCAATGGCGACTACGATTTGCTATTGAAAAGTGGGGAATTGGTAAGGCTAAGCAGAACTTATGCAACCGATTTCAAAAATCACTTCAACGCAAGTCAGCGGGTCAACGTATAAACTCATCAGCTTAGACCATTCAATTTTTTCGTCTCTTTTTCTGTCCATAGTTTTGTCGAAACACTAAATTTAAAATACGTCAAGCTATGGATATTAAATTCAGAACATTTCGGTTATGCTTTTTATTGGTTTTGTGGATGTGTACATCTTGCAATGCCCAAACAAAAAATACAACTACCAAACTTGTTGGTGGCGGATGCGAGGGTTGCGAAGCAATATATGAGTATGTGGATAAAAAATTAATCCCAATTGACACACTACCCGAATTTCAAAACAACGAAGCCAAATTGAAAATTACGGGTACAGTTTTTAAAAAGGACGGCAAAACGCCAGCAGAAAATGTCATTATCTACATCTACCATACCAACAGACAAGGCATTTATGAAACCAAAGGCAATGAAACAGGTTGGGCAAAAAGACACGGGTTTATCCGAGGATGGGTCAAAACAGGGAAAGACGGAAAATATACGTTTTACACATTTAGACCTGCGGCATATCCAGACGGTAGTGAACCCGAACACATTCATATCACAGTAAAAGAACCTTACAAAAATGAATACTATCTTGATGACTATCTCTTTGACGATGACCCAATACTCACCCAAAGCACAAGAGATAAATTAAATAACCGAGGTGGTTCCGGAATTATGAAACCAATCGAGGAAAACGGAATGCTCACTATCGAGCGGAACATCATTTTAGGCAAAAACATTCCGAACTATGAATAGGTTGTATTATTTCCTTCTTCCCTTGTTGGCACTCTCTTGTATCGGCAAGCATAAATCGGATGCCCCAAAAGTAATAATAAACCCAACTGTTGAACATAGCGTTGAAATAGAAGCCGATACGCTAATAATGAACCTTGAAAAATCAAAAATAGAATGGGTGGCAACCGAAATGGGGGGAACAAAAAGACGAACAGGAATCATATCATTTAAAAACGGTTTATTCCTTGGAAAAGAGGGCGAAATAGTCGGTGGAAATTTTACGGTCGATATGGAAACAATGGACGTTACAGATGTTCCAACTCACGAGAAAGTTGCTCGAAAAAATCTTCTTGACCATTTGAAAGGTAATGATTTTTTTAATGTGTCCCACTACCCCATATCAACACTTGAATTGACAAAAGTTCAAAAAACCAAAAACGACAGTCTTAAAATCACAGGAAACCTAACAATACGTGAAGTAACCAAGAATATAGATTTTTTTGCCTATCATAAAAATGGCGCTTTTAGAACAACTTTCACGTTTAACCGACTTGATTGGAACATTGCCTACGAGGGAAGTTGGGCTGATAAAACCCTTGTGGACAAAGACGTGGAATTGACAATCGAAATTACGACAGAATAAACACCAATCCCGAGAAAAGCAAAGGCTATAACAGCGGCTATAATCCATTGCGGAGCAAGTACCTACTTGGAAAATATTAGGATAAGGTAAAGTTTGGTTTGTATTTGCTAACTTTAGAGCCAAAACCCCGCAACGGCTCATAGTGTGCCAAGAATCAACCACGGCAATAAAAGGTTGAATGCTGTAAATAAGATGATGGTAGGTCCATCAGAGTCGTTGTATAGGCGATGGCTCTAAACCACCTAAAGGTGCTGCAATTAACAGTTGTGGTGCTGAGCGTTTAGGAGAATCTAGTCCAAAGAGATTAGCAGGTACGAATAAAGGAGTTGAACGAAAGTGAACCATCGGAGAGGTGTCGAGAAGTTGCTACCCCCAGTCAAAAGCTACGAAGTATGATACGGAGTGAAAAGTAATGTTAGCAATAACATTAATTACAGAGGAAACCTATTTATTTTCTGTAAGGCTGGCGTCATTCAGATGGCAAGAACTTTATTCAGGCTTATTTACGGAACTTGGGAAACTGCATACAAATGCCAAGGGAAATGCACAATAAGAACAACTTAGAGGCAGAATACCGAAGTTGTATGCAGAGACAGATTAACCCGTAGTAGTGATGAAGTTTCTGTAATAGAAATGGAGCAAAGGGGTTAAGTTGTACAGTTGCATTTTACAAATCAACTTACAAAAGTGAGGATGAATTTATGGAATGAAACAAAATCAATACCGATAAGCCGCCAAATGGTTTGGGAGGCTTATCAAAAAGTGCGATCCAACAAAGGAAGTGCTGGAATAGATGCGATAGATATGCAAGAATTTGATGCCGATCGCAAAAGACACCTTTACAAACTTTGGAATCGTATGGCATCAGGGAGTTATTTTCCACCACCTGTCAAAGAAGTAGGAATACCTAAGAAAGATGGTTCAATCCGTAAACTAGGGATACCTACCATTAGCGACAGAGTTGGTCAAATGGTGGTCAAAATGTTTGTTGAACCAAGATTAGAGGCAGTATTCAGTCCAAATTCTTTCGGCTATCGACCAAAGAGAAATGCCCATCAGGCATTATCAAAGGTAAGAGAAAACTGTTGGAAACAAAACTGGGTCATTGACTTGGACATCAAAGGTTTCTTCGACAATATTGACCATAACAAACTGATGCTTGCCGTAGAGAAACACGTGCCCGAAAATTGGGTGAGACTCTATATCAAACGATGGCTGGAAGCACCCGTTATTACAATATCTGGAAAACAAATCCAAAAGCAAGGAAAAGGAACGCCACAGGGCGGAGTGATCAGCCCATTACTGGCAAACCTATTTCTACATTATGCTTTTGACAAATGGTTTGAACGGATAGATAAAAATGTAGTCTTCACACGTTATGCCGATGACGTGATACTACACTGTGATACAAAAGCCCACGCAGAAAAAGTACTTAATCTAGTGCATCAAAGAATGGCTTCGGTAGGATTGGAATTACATCCACAAAAGACCAAAATTGTCTATTGCCGAGACTACAGAAGAAAAGAAAAATACCCAACAATCAAATTTGATTTCCTGGGATATTCTTTTCAGCCCAGGACTGCCTTCTCTAAGAAAAAGGGGAAGCTGTTTTTAGGGTATGATTGTGCCATAAGTATAGGTTCAAGAAAACGAATCGCTGACAAGCTGGAAGAACTCGGCGTTAACAAACTTACTTTTAAAAGCATCGTAGGAGTAGCCCAATATCTTAATCCAATGATTAGGGGATGGGTGCGGTACTATGGTAAATTTAAGATGTATGAACTTACAAAAGTATTTCGGTTACTCAGTAAAAGATTGGTTAGGTGGGCAAGGAAAAGGTATAAGCGATATAAAACCAGTATTAAGAAAGGATACCAATGGTTATCAGAAGTTAGGAAACAATATCCAACACTGTTTTATCATTGGAACTTCAATCAAATAAATTGTATTGCTTAGATTTGTACAACAAGAGCCGTGTGAGGGGAGACTTTCAAGCACGGTTCTGTGAGAGGCTTAGGGTGAAACTCCCTTTGCCTACTCGATGCCGCAACCCGTTGCCAGCAATTACAGAAAACCCTATCACCGACCAGAACACCATCATCAAGAAAAATAAATTCTACCGTCCTGTGATTTTTTCGGAACTTCATACACTAATAAGTTGAAGTTTGATTTTCGATGGATAAAAAAGACCGATTTACAAAAGTTATTAAAAAGAACGAAGGGCTGATTTTTAAAGTAGCCACTATGTATACAAACAGTCCTCAAGACAAGGAAGACCTGTTTCAGGAAATCGTTTTTCAACTTTGGAAATCATTTGACACATTCAATGAGCAGTCAAAATTAAGTACCTGGATGTACAGAGTGGCTATGAACACAGCTATCTACAATTTGAAGAATAGCAAAAAGCAATTAAACACTATTCCTATTCACCTAGAGACAGAACGGTTTTCAGAAGTGTTGGACAAGTCGGAGGAGGAAAGGATAAAGCTTCTTTACGAAAGCATCCAAAAACTAAACTTACTTGAAAGAGGTATCATACTACTTTACTTGGAAGGAAAAAGCCATCAGGAAATCGCTAAAATCATTGGTATTACTACCAGTAACGTAGGAACTAAAATTTCGCGAATAAAAGAGAAACTGAAATCACAAATCATTATACAAAAGTAATTATGGAACTGGAAGAAATGAAAAATACCTGGCAAGCAATGAGTAAAAGATTGGAAAAACAAGAAATTTTAACAAGTCAACTTATAGAAAATATGACTCAAAAAAAATATAAAAGCAAATTCAGCAAATTGCTGACTTATGAAATAATTGGCACTGTAGTATGTTATACCTCTGCAATATTCTTAATGATTAATTTCGAAAAGTTAGACACTTGGTATTTGATGGCATTTGGCCTAATTACCTTAATATCATTACTGGTGCTTCCGGTGATTACATTAAGAAAACTACATACAATGAAAAGATTAAACATCGCCAACAGTAGCCACACAGATGTATTAATTGAGTTTCATAAAGCAAAAAAAGCATTATTGGTTAATCAAAAAATAACGCTCTATATAAGCATCTTATTAGCCGTTATTATTTTGCCTGTTACTTCAAAAATCTTTAATGATAAAAATCTTTTTGAAGCGGAATACATCAATAATCTATGGTTCTACCTCCCTATACTGTTGGCCTTCCTGTTCGTTCTCTCCAGATGGGTATTCAAAGGTTATAAAAGTGCTACAAATTCAGCAGAAAAGGTTTTAAATGAAATAGACACCTGACCTTTGAAACATACTTCAACGGAAAAACTGCTTTCCGATATTTAAAAATAACATTCTAAAGACATATACACTTTTTATAACGGCAGAAAATATCTGTAACAGGATAGCTATGCCCCAAAACAATTGAATTATGAAAAAAATTACTACAATCTTAATCATTCTATTAATCGCTTCTTCCGGTTACTCACAGGATTTGGCGGGAAACTGGAATGGAAATCTGGAAGTCCAATCAGGAAGAAAACTACTATTTGTTTTCCAAATCACAAAAACAGCTGACAAGCTTGAATCGGAAATTGCCATTCCAAGTCAAGGGGTAAAAGGTATAAAAGCTGCAAGCACTACTTATGAAGACGGCCATCTTCTAATTGATGCTTCAAATGTAGGTTTTAAATATAGCGGAAAATGGAATGCCTCTACAGGGACAATTGAAGGTACTTTCCAAGAGGGGGTTAATGCTGTTCCACTGGTTCTCACAAAAGAGGCAGTTGAGGTAATAAAACTGAACAGGCCACAAGAACCCACAAAACCATACCCTTATTACGAAGAAGAGGTTACATTTCATAATGAAAAAGACAATATCACACTGGTAGGAACACTCACCCTTCCAAAACGAACAGGCAGAAAGCCGCCAGTGGTAGTATTAATTTCTGGCAGTGGCCCACAAGACAGGAACCAGTCCTTTGCCAGTCACAAAACCTTCTTAGTGCTTTCGGATTATCTTACCAGAAACGGAATTGCTGTCTTGAGATACGATGACAGAGGGTTTGGTGAATCAACAGGTAATTTTGCGGAAGGCACCACAGTTGATTTTGCCACAGATGTATTGAGTGCCATCGAATATTTGAAAAAAAGACAAGACATTGACATCAATAAAATTGGTTTGATAGGCCATAGTGAAGGAGCCATAATTGCTCCAATGGTAGCCAACCAATCTAAAGATTTAGCGTTCATTGTATTACTGGCAGGCACTGGAACAAAGGGGAAAGAAGTATCTTTGACTCAGGCTATTGATTATCGCAATTTCCCTGTACCGGACGAGAAGGAATATGAAGCTTATGTGAAAAAAGCTATCGATATTGCATCCTCTGCAATGGAAATAGACATTGTAAAGAGTGAGTTAACAGCATTTTATAAAAATTCAGAATTACTCGCATCACTCCTGCCACCAAATGTGGAGAAAGATGAATTTATTGAAAACCTTGTATCTACCAGAACCACTCCTTGGGTCAGATATTTCTACAATTATAACCCTGCCACCGAAATCAGAAAAATAAGTGTCCCAGCATTGGTATTATATGGTAGCAATGATACCCAAGTTCCACCAAAATATCATTTACAGCCAGTAAAAGATGCATTAGCTTTGAGTAAATCTAAGAAATACGAAGTAGTTTTATTGGAAGGCTTAAATCACCTATTTCAAGAAAGCAAAACAGGCCTTATTTCTGAATATTCTCAAATTGAACAAACCTTTGCCCCACAAGCTTTAGAAAAAATTAGTACTTGGATTCTAACACAAACCAAATAATCAGTGCTATGAAAATTAACTTGAAAGAAAAATTTACTAAAATAAACAATCATTGGCATCCATATATCATAGGTGAGCTAAATGAAAACTTCGTTAAATTAGCAAAGCTTAAAGGCGAATTGGTTTGGCACAGTCATCAGGAAGAAGATGAAATGTTTGTTGTACTTAGTGGCACATTGATGATGGACTTTAGAGATGGAAAAACAATTTCTACAGAATCAGGAGAAATATTAATAGTACCAAAAGGTGTAGAACACAGACCTTGGACAAATGGAGAGGTAGTAATGGTAATGCTTATCGAACCCAAAACCACACGGCATACAGGAGAAATTAAAGTACCACAAACTGTGGGAAAATTGGAATGGATTTAAAGGGCGGAGTAAAAGTAACAGCTGGCAACATTGCATAAAAGCAATAGCGAGTGAAGTGCCAACCGAAAACTTACTGCAATGTTGTATCTTGGTAGCGGTTTGAAAGTGTATTGCTTTTATGCCGCTACTGCTTTTATACTTAAACGTTGTGTGCAATCCTCCCTATTCCGAAGCATTGACTTCTCCCGCTAACGTTAGCGAAAAAATCCTGAAAATTCCGTAAACTTGTATAGCTCTATGCAAGGCCGATTTTCAAACTGTTGCATAAAAGCACGGGCGCA
>NZ_BJKB01000037.1 GCF_010725055.1 Gelidibacter japonicus
AATCCCGAAGGCTATCTCTTTTTGGACCAAAAGAGAAAACTAGGTTTGGTTAAGAGAATTAAAAAACAAATCGATAAATTCGCTTTGACCAATGAAGACCTTGGAATTGAAATTAATTGATTCTTAGCGTATTACAAAAACGTTAGTCAGAATGCTTCCACAACAAACCTTAAAAATAAAATAACTAACTTACAACATAAAAAGGACAAAAAGTATGACATTAAAAACATTAAAATTATCGGCATTCGTTATTGCAACGACATTATTAACTTCTTGTTCGCACAGAATGGTGGGAACTTGGACAGTACAACGATACGAAACCACAACACCAGGACAACAAGGCGTGGCATTAAGCAACATTGGAACTATGCAGTTTCAAGGAAACGGAAGTGGCGAAAAAAATCTAAACTATTCCGTTCTTGGCATCCAAAGAGATGATAAACTTCCATTTAAATGGACTTGGAACGACGGAAAGTATATTTCCATAGAAAGTAATGGTTCTGATTTTTCTAAAACGTGGATTATTATGACCAACAAAAAGAAATATCAAAAATGGAAATCAACTGATGGTACAAACAATGTGCAAATTATTGAACTTAAAAAATAACTCAAATGAAAAATATCTCAACTCGTCAAATTATTGACATCGTTTTATTGATTTTACTACTCATTTTCATTGGTCAAAATCTTGAAAGTGTAAAGGTAAAATTTATTGCATTTGGCTTTGAAATGCCCTTAGTCATTCTCATAGCCATCGTATTTTTCATTGGATATTACACCGCAAAAGCATTTAACAAAAACAAATAAAATAAACAATAGTATGGCATTAAAAGAACAGCTACAAAAATTAGCAACCGAAAAAAACACACCTTGTGTAACCATTTCTTTAAACACACATCGTGCACATCCAGACAATGCAAAAGATGAAGTACTTTTAAAAAATCTTCTAAAAGAAGCAGAAGATAGAGTAATTGCAGAATTTGGAAAACGACCAGTAGCTTCACTTTTAGAAAAATTAGAAAATGTTTCCGCAGAAATCGATGTAAATTATAACTTAGATAGTTTACACCTATTTCTATCAAACGATACAAAAGAAATTGTAAAATCAAGCTGGAAAACTAACAACGAAGGAGTACATATTTCTGACAGCTTTGCGGTTCGTCCCATCATCAAATCATTCAACAGAAGCGTAGGCTATTTAGTAATGTTACTTTCTCAAAGTGGTGTACAATTGTATGAAGCTATAAATGATGAAATTATTGCAGAAGTTAGAAATGATGATTTTCCATTTTCAGAAAATCGTCATTACAACACCCATTCCGACAAAGGAAGCGACCCAAAACATTTAGACGATTTGGTTCGAGAATTTTTAAACAAAGTAGATAAAGCTTTGGTAAAAGTTCACAATGAAACTGACTTAAATTGTGTAGTTATTTGCACAGAAGACAATTACAGCAGACTACAACAAGTGGCAGACAAGCCATCGGTATATCTTGGTTACACAGCCATTGATTATAACAACACCGCTACACATCAAATAGTAAAGCAATCGTGGAATACCATTGAAGGTTTGCAACAACAACGTAGGAAAAATGCTATTGAAGAAATGAAAGAAGCAGTAGCACAAGGTAAAGTACTTACAGATTTACAAGAAATTTATCAAGCATCTATTGACGGACGTGGCGAACTTTTGATTGTTCACCAAGACTTTTCAAAAGCTGTGTTGATGAAAGACGAAAGAACATTTGACATTATAGACGATGCAACAGCGCCTAACGCAATAGACGACATTACGAGTAACATAGCGTGGGAAGTAATTTCTAAAAAAGGGGAAGTGTTTTTCACCACACAAGATGAAATAAAAGACCTTGGAAAGATAGTGCTGAAAACAAGATACTAAAATGGCACTGCCTACAACAAGGGTTTTGCAATAGTGGGGCAAAAGTACAAAGTTCAACGGTATTTCTTCGATTGAACTTCTGTGCAAAATTGAAGATTTGTGCTTCGATTGCCCCACCATCGCAAAGCCCCAAAACGTTAGCGGGCATTGAAAAAAAACATCCGTACACGAAAAGACAACACGTTTAAGAAAGACTAACTTGTTCAGAACTGCTAATTAAAAAAGCTTTGAAAATCAAGGGTTTCTTACCGCTTCATTGCGAAGTTCAAAAAATATATTTTCATCATCAATAAATATTTATTGTTTTTCAATAAATAAGTTTTATCTTTGCGACATCAATTTTAACTCATTAAAAGATATGTCAAAAAGAAACAACTTCATTTGGAAAGGAATTCAAGTCATTTGTTGGCTGATTTTCTTCGGGTACTGCATCCAAACAGGTGCATTGATATTCAACTACGTTTTCAGTTTGTTTAAACCCATTGCAACCCATAATCTTCATCTTGGACTTGACCTTTCGGAACTCTACTTAAAAAGTAAGCCAATCTACACATTGGTATTTGCTCTAATTGTAGCAGTTTCAGTATTAAAAGCTTACCTCTTCTTTGTTGTACTTAAGCTTTTCAACACACTAAACATCACAAAGCCATTTAGTGAAAATGTAAGCGGAATTATTACAAAAATCACTTATTACACGCTTTCAATTGGAATTATCAGCATCATAGCACAAGAAGTTGTCAGCCAACTATCTGATAAAGGGTATAATGTTGGAACTGTTGAAAGATATTGGAGTGACGGTGGAGCTTATTTGCTAATGACGGCAATACTATTTGCGATTGCTTTCATTTTCAAGAAAGGTATTGAATTACAAAACGAAAACGACTTAACTGTATAAGCTATGCCAATCATTGTAAACCTTGATGTGATGATGGCAAAGCGAAAAATGTCGCTTAATGAGCTATCCGATAAAGTAGGGCTAACCCTTTCAAATCTTTCCATTTTAAAAACAGGAAAGGCAAAAGCCATACGTTTTAGCACTTTAGAAGCTATTTGTAAAGCTTTAGATTGCCAGCCTGCTGACATTCTTGAATATGTTGAAGAAACCGAAAATTAAAACAATTATGAAAACAATATTTATAACACTCTCTTTATTACTCTTCTCGTTTTGCTTAAAAGCACAAAATGGCCAAAATATAAGCATAGGTAAAAAGGAAGTAATTACTTCCAAAGCTTTAAATGAAAACAGGACACTTTGGATTTATACGCCAAACATTACTTCACAACAACCAAACCCTGATAAGCTATATCCTGTTTTGTACTTATTAGATGGTAGTGCACATTTTTATTCGACCGTTGGTATTATTCAACAACATAGTCAAGCCAACGGAAATGGCACGCTGCCAGAAATGATTGTGGTTGCCATTGAAAACACAAATAGAATAAGAGATTTTGTTCCATCTAATGATTTAGACAAACCAAATCCTTTTATTGACTTTTTGTCATCCGAATTAATTCCATACATAGACAGGAATTATAAAACTGCACCATATAAAATAGTGGTTGGTCATTCATTAGGTGGACTTACAGTTATTGACATTCTCACTAATTTTCCTGAACTATTTAATGCACATATCGCTATTGACCCAAGTATGTGGTACAACAACGAAAAGTATTTAACCAACACAATTACTGAACTTCCAAAACAAAATATGAATGGTAAACGCCTATTCATCGGAACAGCTAACACCCTACCCAAAGGAATGGAACTTTCACAACTCAAAAATGACAAGTCATTTGAAACCCAACATATTCGTTCCATTTTTAAGTTAGATGAGTTTTTGAAAGCTAATACTAATGGATTAATCTATGGCTCAAACTATTATGAAAACGAAACTCATAATACTGTACCCTTGATAAGTGAATATGATGGTTTGCGTTTTATTTTTGACTTTTACCTTTTAGATGCAACAGAAAAAGACTTTACTGACTCAACTGACTTAATTGCGTCAAAATTAAAAACACACTATGCAAAAGTAACCGAAAAAATGGGCTATATGAATGCAGCACCTGAAGCTTTCATCAACTATTTTGCTTACGAAGCATTGGGTAAAAAACAGTACAATAAAGCAAAAGCATTATTTGAACTAAACATTGAATGGTATCCTGAAAGCAGTAATGTTTATGATTCGTATGCGGACTATTATTTAGCACAAAAAGATACCGCAAATGCTGTCACGAATTATCAAAAAGCATTACAAATTAAGGACAATACAGAAACCCGAAGCAAGTTAAACGCATTAACTAATAAAGGAACTATAAAGTCTGCAACTGATTTACGAAAATATGCAGGCGTTTATGTTTTAGAAACCTATAACATTTCGATAGTATTAGAAATTCGAGACAACAAATTATTTGCAAAAGTACCAGGACAAGAAGATGATGAGTTTCAACTTCAATCAGAAAACGTTTTTACCGTAAAGGGAAAACAAGGTTATAAAGTTACTTTCGAAATGGACGGAGATAAACCAAAAGGATTTATTTCGGTGCAACCCAATGGTGCTTTTAAGGCAGTTTTTAAAAATAAGTAGTTTCTGTAAAAATGAAAAATTCCACAAATGGAAAAGAAGACGGTTTTAATATTTGGGAGTTCGAGAAATGACGGAGATACCTATAACCTTGTGAAAAAGATTATCGCGCTTTCGGACTATGACAAAATAGACTTAAACGATTATAACATTTCTTATTATGATTATGAGCATAAGAACCTTAATGACGATTACATCCTTTTAATGAAGAACCTAATTGCTAAATATGAAACATTTATATTTGTAACACCTGTTTATTGGTACGCAATGAGCGGAATTATGAAAGTTTTCTTTGACAGATTTACTGACCTTTTGGATAACGAAATAGAACTTGGACGGGAATTAAGAAGAAAGAAAATGGCTGTAATAACTTCCTCGATTGGTGATAATTTAGGTGACGATTTTTGGCTGCCGTTTGTTAAAACCTCAAATTACCTTGGAATTAAATATGTCGGGAATTTACATACTGTTAATGATAACATTAATCAAGAGGAATTAACAAAATTTATTGAAAATATAGATGATGAAAAAACAACGACCCGCTAACAATGTATAAAAGCAATAGCGGTTAAGGTGCAAACTCGAACCGTTTTTGCGTTTAATTAAGTATATTGAAATCTAAAAGTAAATGCATTTTAATCCGCTACTGCTCTTATGTGTGCCGAGAGTAACGACCGGCTGAAAGTCGTTACGTAACTGTTTATAAGATGGTGGAACCGACCCACCGGTGTTGTCCTACAGGGGAGAGCATCAAACCACCATAAGGTGCTTTGGTAAAGAGCCAAGGTATTGAGCGTTATGGAAAAGGCTACGCCAAGAGCTGGTCAGGTATGAATAATGGAGATGAATGCAAATGAACCTCTGATGAAGTGTCCCCGCTGAAGGGCGGGGCAGGCTGAGAAAGTGCAACCCTCTGTCAAAAGTGTTTGAAGTATGACAAACATTATAAGTCCAGCGGTCACCTGTTTATTGGCTGGGCGGCAGGCGTCATTTAGGAGGCATGACCATTATTTGGGCTTATTTACGGAACTCGGGAACCTGAGCCAAAATGCAAAGTGAAATGTACAATAGCGCAAACTAGAGGCAGAATAGCGATGTTTGGAACAGGGGCGGACTCATCCGTAGTAGTGATGAAGTTTCTGTAATGGAAATGGAGCAAAGGGATGAGCTAATTTGATATACAGCCTGCCAACTTGAAAAAGGATGAGCTATTTCTGTATACCACTTTAGAAGAGCCGTATGATGGGAGACTATCACGTACGGTTCTGTGAGAGGCTTGGGGTGAAACTCCCCTGGTCTACTCGACGTGTGCTGTGAGTGAAGCATAAGCTTCACGTAACTATTTATAAGATGGTGGATCCGACCCACCAGAATCTGCTTATAGGAGCTGGTTCTAAACCACTTTTCTAATGCATCCAAAGTAATTTGTTTGTGTGAAGCGAGAAAAGAAAAGGCAGACTTGATCTGTCAGGTATTGATAAAAGAGATGAGCGAAAGCGAACCTTCCGATGAAGCGTCGAGAAGGAAGCACATGTTGCCAAAACCGAGAAAAGTCGAGTTCTCAGGGACAAGGATAGCGGAAACCTATTTACTGGCTATTCGGCAACCGTCGTATAGGGGGCATGACTTTTATCTGGGCTTATGGATGGAACGCAGGAAGCCTTACATTAATGCAAAAGGGAAAAATCAAGTAGAGCAACTGCAAGATGATTACCAATGTAGTGTAAGGTGGCGGACTAACAACCCGTAGTAGTGATGAAGCTCCTGTAATGGGAGTGGAGCAAAGGGGTTAGCTAATTTAAAATACGATTTGCCAACTTGAAAGAGGATGAGCTTATATTTGTAGATTAAATTAGAAGAGCCGTATGATGGGAGACTATCACGTACGGTTCTGTGAGAGGGGAAGGGTGAAACTCCCTTTTCCTACTCGACACAAAATCGTTAGTGGCAAGCATAAATGACGACAACTAAACATTGACAAAAACGAAAATATATGAGCAGAATATTAGGACTTGACCTCGGGACAAATTCAATCGGTTGGGCAATTATTGACACCAATACAGACAAGTTTATTGACTTGGGAGTAAAAGTGTTTCCAAAATCATTGAACAATGAAAGACAGATTTCAAGACAAGAAAGAAGGAAAGAAAATAGACTAAATCAACGGACACTATCTTCAAAACGATTTGACTTCTTACTAACACGAACAAACCCAATCGTTGCAATTTTGTGTTTAGGCTCATTCTTAACCGCTTTGCTGACATTATTAAATTTTAGTAATTGGCAGTTTTGGTTCAATTCATTTTTGACAATTTTACTTGCAACACTAACATTACTGCATTCTGACAATAAAAAATAAAGTAATGAAAATTGACATAACATTTAACGTTTATACAGACGCAAACGGTGGCGACCCGGACAGCACAAGTCCGACACTTCGCTCATACCATAAAATGTTATGGAGTAAGAAATTGCCAAACGGAGAACAATTTGAGCTGACCGACAAAAAAAGTGGAACGTATTTATATCATAGTTCAAGACTTGGAGAATATTATCTAGGAAGTGACGCAATTACACATTCATACAGAAATCACAAACGCAAAACTTGGCTGACACAACAAATTAAAGACGAAGTTCAAGAACTGTTTGACACAGGTTCGACAATTGGAGCATACACTCTTTTTCCAAACAATCGGGTTGACAAACAACACACAATAAATCAATCTCGTGGAGTAAACAGCTTAATTGACGACAGGTTCGACTTGACTTTGGAATGTATCAGACTTTTTTACGCAGGGCAACAAAGCCCACTTTACGACACATTTAAGCGTTACAAAAACTTCTTCGACTTGTTTGACAACTTCAAAGGTTACATTGACTTTTTCTTACTCAACGACCTTGTTGACGAGAACGAGAATATTAAGTTTTACTTACCGTTTGACAATTTCAAAACAAGACCAACATTTTCGGACGTTGAAGAATATTTGACTTACAAAAAAAGAGTAATGGACTTCATTAAAGCACGTAACAAACGAATTGACAATTATGCTAACAAACAGACGACAGAAAAGAGCCAGCCACTAACAGGCGTTTGGCTCAATGGCGGGTAACGCGGTTAATTGAACATTCTACCTCGCATCAACTTTTGTGGTGTATTGACAGTTTTGTGCTCCGAAATCCGCCACTGCGCCAAGCGCCAAACCGTTACCCACAAGCTAAAAAAACGACCCCTACACCAAAAATATTTCCTTTTCCAAAAAACCTTTTCCAAAAAACCATTTCCAATAAAATATTATCAATTTCTATCAACACTTTAAAAAAGATTTGCTAACTCAAACATTAATCGTATTATTGCAATTAAACAATGAGTAGATAAAACTATGTACACAGATCAGCAAAAAGAAATTGCGTTAATTGCAAAAGTTTTTGGACATCCTGCCAGAGTGGCTATTTTACAACAGTTATTTAAGATAGATGCTTGTTATTGTGGAGATTTAT
>NZ_BJKB01000038.1 GCF_010725055.1 Gelidibacter japonicus
CGTAACAGAAGTTGGAAAAATCACAAAGCATTTCATTGATTGTGGCGGAACCGTGAGAAACGAGGAGGTAGTAAACTTTCAACTTTGGAATGCCAATGACTATGACCATAGATTGCATCCGGAAAAATTAGTAAGCATCATTGAACTATCCGAACGCGTTTTAGGAATTGAAGATTTGGAAATCGAAGTGGAATATCAAGGCGATACGATTGGGAAATTCGGACTTGATTTTGACGGTAAAAACTTTTTGTTGACTAATAAACAAACCGATTGTTTGGCGAAAGATAAATGCGGCATACCAAGTGAAAAACCAAAAGTTAAATTATCTGAATTTAATAATGGATCTTCTTGTACACCAGGCAGTGGCTGTTGCTAAAATAATAATTTAACATTAAGAAAATGTCAATAACAAAATCAACAATGTTTTCAGAAATTGAACAAGTAATCAAGGCCTTAAATCCTCAAACAATTTCAACTGAACGTAAGGCAATTTTACAACCACTAACGGAATTTATACAGTCTAAAGTTTCAAATCAGCAAGATATCAGAATCAACTTCATCTGTACTCACAATTCACGAAGAAGTCATTTATCACAGGTTTGGGCACAAACTTTAGCTTATCATTTCAATATCAAAAATGTATTCTGTTATTCAGGTGGAACAGAAAGTACGGCACTTTTTCCAATCGTTGCAGAAACTTTGCAAAATTCAGGTTTTCAGATTAAAACTATTTCAAAAAACGAGAACTCAATTTACAGTATTAAATATGCGTACAACCAGCATCCAATAATCGGATTTTCAAAAAGATTGAATGATGATTTTAACCCGAAATCTGAATTTGCTGCAATTATGACTTGCGATTCAGCAAACGAAGCCTGTCCATTTGTTAGCGGAGCAGAAAAACGAATTCCTATAACTTTTGAAGACCCAAAAGCATTTGACAATACACCACAACAGGCAGAAAAGTATAATGAAAGAAGTCTGCAAATTGCAACAGAACTGTTTTACGTTTTCTCTCAGATAAAAGCTTCTTAACTATTTTCAAAACGACTAATATAAAATAGATATAATTATGGAATACCAAATTAGGGCATCATCAATTTCAAATAAAGACGCTGCTATTCAAATAAAGCAAAATGACATAGCTTTTGGAACAACTTCAAAATCTGCTGAAACTTTACCTAATCCTGCCGAGCTTTTTTTAGGAGCTTTTGCTTCGTGTATGCTAAAAAATGTCGAGCGATTTTCTGCTATGATGAAGTTTACTTATTCAAAAGCCACAGTAAATGTGTCAGCTAAACGAATGGAAAAACCTTTGAAAATGGATAACATAGATTACAGACTAACTATTTACAGTTCTGATGAAAATTTAAATATCCCATTACTAAAAAAGAATATCGAAAAATTTGGCACAATCTACAATACCGTAAAGTTATCGTGCAATATAAACGGCGTAATTGAGCAGCAAAAAGACATTTTAAATAATTGAACACAAGAAATATATGAAAAAAATAAGTTTTCTCAATAATTATTTAACGCTATGGATATTCATTGCTATGCTTGTAGGCGTAGGAATCGGATATTTCATCCCATCTTTTCCAAGCATTATTGATTCAATGAGCCGAGGTACCACTAACATTCCCATAGCCATAGGATTAATCTTAATGATGTATCCACCTTTGGCTAAAGTGAATTATGCTCTTTTGCCAAAAGTTTTTAGAAACACTAAAATTCTTTCCATTTCACTTTTTTTAAACTGGATAATTGCCCCTGTTTTAATGTTTGTTTTGGCAATTACTTTTTTACGTGATTATCCAGAATATATGGTAGGCGTTATTTTAATCGGATTGGCTCGCTGTATCGCAATGGTTTTAGTTTGGAACGACCTTGCTGAAGGAGATAGCGAATATGGAGCAGGTTTGGTCGCTTTAAATAGTATTTTCCAAGTTTTTGCCTATAGTTTCTATGCTTGGATTTTTATAACGGTGCTTCCACCATATTTCGGATTTGAAGGAGCTATTGTCGATATCTCAATTGGTACGGTGGCAGAAAGTGTAGCAATCTATTTGGGACTACCCTTTTTAATGGGAATTTTAAGTAGAGTGATTTTGGTAAGGTTAAAAGGAGATAAGTGGTACACAGAAAAGTTTATACCTGCCATTTCACCAATAACGCTAATTGCGTTATTATTTACCATTGTCATTATGTTCTCGCTCAAAGGAGAGTTAATTGTTGAAATTCCAATGGACGTTTTAATTATTGCAGTTCCTTTAATTTTGTATTTTAGTTTAATGTTTGTCATCAGTTTTTTCTTTACTAAAGCACTGGGAGCTTCCTATAAGGAAAATGCAGCCGTCTCATTTACGGCAGCAGGAAATAACTTTGAATTGGCGATTGCTGTTGCTATAGCAGTATTTGGACTAAATTCCGGACAGGCTTTTGCGGGTGTAGTTGGACCATTAGTTGAAGTTCCAGTTCTTATCTTTTTAGTTCGAGTTTCATTTTGGTTAAAGAAAAAATATTATCCCAATGAAAGTATAAGATGTCATAATAAATAGAAAGAAAGCCAGTGGGTAACATTGTATAAGCGTAATGCGGGATTTATTGCTAAATTGAACATTTCGCCACGTAATAAAAATTCGTATAAAATGAAAGTATCATCTTCGAAAACCCGCACTACGCTTATACTTGACCGTTGTGCATAATGCAAAAAATCGTTCTAAAATTCAACATTTGAACTAAAAAAGCCAACCGCACAAACAGCACATTTATTTTTTTTGCCAACGCGAAATGCCAACGCTAAAAAAATAAAAGAGCTGTTTTTCGCCAACGCTCGAAAAAAATGATACATTAGGAAAATGCAAACCGAAGAAGAAATCCTAAAAATAAAAAAAGTAAAAAACACCGCAGTCAGAACTGTGGTTTTACGTCATCTTTTGAGCCAAGAAAAAGCACAATCGTTGAAAGATATTGAAAACGCATTGGCATATACGGACAGAAGTTCGATTTTCAGAACGCTGAAAACATTTGAGGAAAACAAAGTCATCCACAGCATTGAAGATGGTTCTGGAATGACCAAATATGCGGTTTGTGCCAAAGGCTGTAACTGCGACCCAAAGGATTTGCACTATCATTTTTATTGCACAAACTGCGATAAAACATTCTGCCTTTTTGATGTTCCTATTCCCAAAATTCAACTTCCCGAAAACTTCAAGTTACAACAGGCAAATATGGTCGTAAAAGGTCTATGCGACAACTGTAACAAGTAATCTTTGCAATCGAGTTGCAGTAAATCCTAAATACATTTGCATTATTCTTTTAAACCAGAATAAGCAGATGAAAAACATATTTTTAAACACATTATTTCTATTCGTATCAATTATATCGTTCGCACAGACGAGCGATATTTCCATTTCTGTTAGCGATGCAGAAACCAACGAACCATTATTGGGTGCTACGGTCTATTTTGAAGAATTAGAAAAAGGAGCAGTAACAGATTTTTACGGAATTGCCACATTTACAGAAATCCCAAATGGAAACCACATTATAAAAATTTCATTCATAGGCTTTAAAACCATAGAAACTACTATTGATGTTGGAACAAAAAAGGAGTTCGCTTTCAAGCTCGAATCGGGAGGAAATGAACTTGACGAAGTTGTCATACAATCTTCAAGAAGTACACGGACAGTAAGAAAAATACCGACGAGAATAGAATTTATCGGAGCGGAGGAATTAAGCGAAAAAGCAGTAATGAACCCAACGAATATTTCAATGGTACTTCGGGAAAGTACAGGCATACAGATGCAACAAACTTCGTTAAGTAGCGGAAATACCAACATTAGAATTCAAGGTCTCGATGGACGCTATACACAACTTTTGAGAGATGGATTTCCACTTTATGGCGGTTTTTCCAGCGGTTTGAGTATTTTACAAATTCCGCCATTGGACTTAAAACAATTTGAAATAATAAAAGGAAGTTCATCAACGCTTTATGGTGGTGGAGCGATTGCAGGTTTGATAAATATGGTTTCCAAAACACCAGACGAAGAACCTGCTTTGGATATTATGTTGACACAAACCCAAGCTCTGGGAAGTACAGCAAATGTATTTTACAGCAAACGGAATGAAAAATTTGGTGTTTCACTTTATGGTTCAGGTCATTATCAAAAAGCGTATGACCCAGAAGATGATGACTTTAGTAACTTGCCAAAAACAACTTCGATTTCATTCAACCCAAAGTTCTTTTATTATCCATCGGAAAAAACAACATTTTGGTTTGGCTTAAACGGAACGTATGACGACAGAATTGGTGGCGACATCACAAAAATTGAAAGTGGCGAAAATGGCGTCCATCAATATACCGAAGAAAACGTATCGAAAAGATTGAGCAGTCAAGCGGTTTACGAAACTCAAATAGATTCCGTCAGTTCATTAACTATCAAAAATAGTATCTCGTTCTTCGACAGAGAACTGACCATTCCCGATTTTACATTTGACGGTAAACAAACCAATACATTCACGGAATTAAACTATCAAAAGTCAGCCAATAAAACTGATTGGATTTTTGGTGCAAACCTATATACTTCTGATTTTGATGAAAATGATAATGCAACTTTGCAACGCGACCAAACGGATATAACTTATGGAGCATTTGTAAATAACATTTATGACATTTCGGATAATTGGATTTTGGAAACAGGATTCAGAACAGATTACAATACCGATTTTGGCTTTTTCCCGCTTCCACGAGTTTCATTGCTATACAAAAACGATAGCGGATTTTCCAGCAGAATTGGTGGTGGTTTAGGTTACAAAATTCCAGATATTTTTACAGAAGAGGCGGAATTTATCAATTTTGAAAATGTACTTGGTATTGATAAATCTTCACTAAATGCGGAACGTTCTTACGGTGTAAATCTTGACTTCAACTATCAAACACGGTTATTTGAAACCATTGGTTTTTCTATTAATCAACTGTTTTATGTAACTGCGATTAATGATGCATTACTGTTAAATTCAACTGATAATGGATTTTTCCAATTTGAGAATGCAACAGATGAAATTTTGAGCAAAGGTGCTGAAACAAACATCAAGTTTACCTATAAAGATTTTCGTTGGTTCTTGAATTATGCACTCATTGACACAAAATTGAATTATTTGGCTGGAAATCCACAAAAACCGCTAACTGCAAAACACAACGCAGGAAGTGTTTTGATGTACGAATCTGAAAAATGGCGAATCGGTTATGAAACGTTTTACACAGGAAAACAATTTTTGTCCAATGGAACTGAAACAACCGACTTCATAACAATGGGTTTTGTGGCAATGCGAAATTTTAAATGGGGAACAACGTTTGTGAATTTTGAAAACTTTACGGACAGAAGACAAAGCAGGTTCTCGCCTTTAGTTTTGCCACCACACGACAATCCAGAATTCCCCGAAATTTATGCACCAACAGACGGTTTTATATTTAGCGTTGGAGTAATAATCAAACCTTTTGGAAACGAAGATGACGACTAAAATGAACAAAACGATATTTAAAATCAATCAAATGGATTGTCCTTCCGAGGAAAATCTTATACGAATGAAATTGGACGGAATTCAAGAAATCAAAAATCTTGATTTTGACATTCCAAACCGAAATCTGACCGTTTTTCACAACGGACAGGCAGACCAAATCGAAAATTCGATAATCGAATTAAAATTAGGCGGAAAGAAAATTTCGACCGAAGAAACCAACGAAAAAGATTTTGAAGAAAACACCAACCAAAAAAAGCTACTTTGGATTGTATTGGCAATAAATTTTGTCTTCTTCATTATCGAAATGACAACAGGACTCATCTCGAAATCAATGGGATTGGTTGCCGACAGTTTAGATATGCTTGCGGACAGTTTCGTGTACGGGATTAGCTTGTTTGCTGTTGGCGGAACGTTGATTAAGAAAAAACGGATTGCAAAAATTGCTGGCTATTTTCAGATAACCCTCGCGATTATCGGATTTGTTGAAGTGTTGAGAAGATTTTTTGGAGCCGAGAAACTTCCCGATTTTTCAACGATGATTATCGTGTCGATTTTAGCACTTATCGCAAACGGAATTTGTCTTTACATTTTACAAAAGTCAAAGAGCAAAGAAGAGGCACATATGAAAGCAAGTATGATTTTTACTTCCAATGACGTGATTATCAATTTGGGAGTAATAATCGCAGGAATTTTAGTGAATTGGCTAAATTCCAACAAACCTGATTTAGTTGTTGGAACAATCGTTTTTATAGTGGTAATACAAGGTGCATTTCGGATTTTGAAATTAAGCAAGTAAACAGAATTGCCAACGCTGAAAGCCATACACATTTACAGTCGCTCAAGCCATCGCACCACCAAAACTGTAAAAGAGTATGTCTTGCCAACGCTCACATTTGAACTAAATAGCAAACATCGGAAAACCAAGCTGAACGTAAAAAGCACTATGCACAATCGAGTAGACGGGTGACGACCTACCGGTCGCCACTGCGCCTCTCACACCACCGTACGTACGGGTCTCGTATACGGCGGTTCGCAAAAAGATGGGTTGAGTTTTTGTAACCTGTCCTTGTTCTCTGGGGCTATGGCTCGCACCATTCCTTCAAAGATTAAGAACCTCTTTACGTTCTGTCCTTCCTTGCTTGTGAGACCTCTACCTTTTTGGTGATAGCTCGTTGCC
>NZ_BJKB01000039.1 GCF_010725055.1 Gelidibacter japonicus
AAAAAACTTTCAAAAACATTGTGTGGATCTAAAAAAGGGTTGTATATTTGCACCCGCTTAGCGATTGGGTTCGCCGAGGAAAAAGAGAAACAAGTTCATTAACATATTGGATTGACAGCGTAGCGAAGTGCCGGAAACAGCATTTCGCAACAAAAAAGAGAACAGACCATTTTGAGTACCAAGAATTGATTTCCTTTGGTCGTTGAAAAGTACTGAGTGCCATTGGCACTCTAAAAGAACAACGATGAAGAGTTTGATCCTGGCTCAGGATGAACGCTAGCGGCAGGCCTAACACATGCAAGTCGAACGGGATTTATCAGCTTGCTGATAATGAGAGTGGCGCACGGGTGAGTAACGCGTATGCAACCTACCTTTTACAGTGGGATAGCCCAGAGAAATTTGGATTAATACCGCATAGTATGCACGATCGGCATCGGTTGTGTATTAAACATTTATGGGTAAGAGATGGGCATGCGTTCTATTAGTTAGTTGGAGTGGTAACGGCACCCCAAGACAGCGATAGATAGGGGCCCTGAGAGGGGGATCCCCCACACTGGTACTGAGACACGGACCAGACTCCTACGGGAGGCAGCAGTGAGGAATATTGGACAATGGGCGCAAGCCTGATCCAGCCATGCCGCGTGCAGGAAGACGGCCCTATGGGTTGTAAACTGCTTTTATACAGGAAGAAACACCCCCACGTGTGGGGGCTTGACGGTACTGTAGGAATAAGGATCGGCTAACTCCGTGCCAGCAGCCGCGGTAATACGGAGGATCCAAGCGTTATCCGGAATCATTGGGTTTAAAGGGTCCGTAGGTGGACGATTAAGTCAGAGGTGAAATCCTGCAGCTCAACTGTAGAATTGCCTTTGATACTGGTTGTCTTGAATCATTGTGAAGTGGTTAGAATATGTGGTGTAGCGGTGAAATGCATAGATATCACATAGAATACCGATTGCGAAGGCAGATCACTAACAATGCATTGACACTGATGGACGAAAGCGTGGGGAGCGAACGGGATTAGATACCCCGGTAGTCCACGCCGTAAACGATGGATACTAGCTGTCCGTCCGCCTGGCGGATGGGTGGCTAAGCGAAAGTGATAAGTATCCCACCTGGGGAGTACGTTCGCAAGAATGAAACTCAAAGGAATTGACGGGGGCCCGCACAAGCGGTGGAGCATGTGGTTTAATTCGATGATACGCGAGGAACCTTACCAGGGCTTAAATGTGGATTGACAGGACCAGAGACGGTCCCTCCTTCGGGCGATCCACAAGGTGCTGCATGGTTGTCGTCAGCTCGTGCCGTGAGGTGTCAGGTTAAGTCCTATAACGAGCGCAACCCCTGTTGTTAGTTGCCAGCGAGTAATGTCGGGAACTCTAGCAAGACTGCCAGTGCAAACTGTGAGGAAGGTGGGGATGACGTCAAATCATCACGGCCCTTACGTCCTGGGCTACACACGTGCTACAATGGTGGGGACAGAGAGCAGCCACTGGGTGACCAGGAGCGAATCTACAAACCCCATCACAGTTCGGATCGGAGTCTGCAACTCGACTCCGTGAAGCTGGAATCGCTAGTAATCGCAGATCAGCCATGCTGCGGTGAATACGTTCCCGGGCCTTGTACACACCGCCCGTCAAGCCATGGAAGCTGGGAGTACCTGAAGTCCGTCACCGCAAGGAGCGGCCTAGGGTAAAATTGGTAACTAGGGCTAAGTCGTAACAAGGTAGCCGTACCGGAAGGTGCGGCTGGAACACCTCCTTTCTAGAGAAAGACGGCCATGGAAGTAAGAGTATTGGAAAAGGGATGTTTTGTTCTCCCGCTGTTGATTTAATCATATACTATAGTAGAGTCTCATAGCTCAGCTGGTTAGAGCGCTACACTGATAATGTAGAGGTCGGCAGTTCGAGTCTGCCTGAGACTACTAACTACTATGGAAAAGGAAATTCTGGAAGCAGAGGTCCACCAAGAAGTCGGCACAAGCGACTGCAAACTGCAGACTGTGGACTGCCAAAAGATACTTTGGGGGATTAGCTCAGCTGGCTAGAGCGCCTGCCTTGCACGCAGGAGGTCATCGGTTCGACTCCGATATTCTCCACGGAAGTCCCCGCGGAAGCGGGGATCTCGAGGGAACTGACGAATCAAGTAGTCATTTTCTGAGAGATGCCCGGTCAAGCTGGGTATTGCAACGTTCATTGACATATTGAAAAAAGATACATAAAAAAATATTACGGGTATATTCTTCGGAATATATCAAGTAACACGTAGTCGTTCCCGGTTTACGAGCTAGGGGATGGCTGCAAACTCATTAAAAGACAAAAAGTACAATAAGCTACATAAGAGCGTATGGGGGATGCCTAGGCTCTCAGAGGCGATGAAGGACGTGATAAGCTGCGAAAAGCTGCGGGGACTGGCACATACAGATCGATCCGCAGATATCCGAATGGGGCAACCCACCATATTGAAGATATGGTACCCGCCATTGGCGGGGGCAAACCCGGAGAACTGAAACATCTAAGTACCCGGAGGAGAAGAAAACAAAAGTGATTCCGTAAGTAGTGGCGAGCGAACGCGGATTAGCCCAAACCGGCATTGTTACGGCAATGTCGGGGTTGTAGGACCACATCATTCGAAGCAGGATGAACCAGAACCCTTTGGAAAGAGGGGCCATAGACGGTGATAGCCCGGTATGGGTAAGGACTGCATAGATAGTGGTATCCTGAGTAGTGCGGGGCACGTGAAACCCTGTATGAATTTGGCGGGACCATCCGTTAAGGCTAAATACTCCTGAGAGACCGATAGTGAACCAGTACCGTGAGGGAAAGGTGAAAAGAACCCTGAATAAGGGAGTGAAAGAGAACCTGAAACCATACGCTTACAAGCGGTCGGAGTTCGCCTCGGCGAATGACGGCGTGCCTTTTGCATAATGAGCCTACGAGTTACCGTTGCCAGCGAGGTTAAGTGGTTAAGCCACGGATCCGTAGCGAAAGCGAGTCTGAACAGGGCGAGATTCATTCTTCGGGAATGAAAGCGTATTTATACGTTTAGTTGGTAGTGGTAGACGCGAAACCGTGTGATCTACCCATGGGCAGGTTGAAGTTTAGGTAACACTAAATGGAGGACCGAACCGCCAGACGTTGAAAAGTCTTCGGATGACCTGTGGGTAGGGGTGAAAGGCCAATCAAACTCGGAAATAGCTCGTACTCCCCGAAATGCATTTAGGTGCAGCGTTGATTTATAGTTCTGTAGAGGTAGAGCTACTGATTGGATGCGGGGGCTTCACCGCCTACCAATTCCTGACAAACTCCGAATGCTACAGAATGTTTATCAGCAGTGAGGGCTTGGGTGCTAAGGTCCAAGTCCGAGAGGGAAAGAACCCAGACCATCAGCTAAGGTCCCCAAATATATGTTAAGTTGAAATAACGCGGTTGAACTGCACAGACAGCTAGGATGTTGGCTTGGAAGCAGCCATTCATTTAAAGAGTGCGTAACAGCTCACTAGTCGAGCGGTTCGGCATGGATAATAATCGGGCATAAACATATTACCGAAGCTATGGACTTGTAATTTATTATAAGTGGTAGGGGAGCATTGTAGTGTCGTCGAAGGTGTGGTGCGAGCCATGCTGGAGAAGCTACAAAAGAAAATGTAGGCATAAGTAACGATAATGCGGGCGAGAAACCCGCACACCGAAAGACTAAGGTTTCCTCAGCTATGCTAATCAGCTGAGGGTCAGTCGGGGCCTAACGCGAACCCGAAAGGGGTAGTGGATGGACAACGGGTTAATATTCCCGTACCTGCTCACGTTAAAAGTGACGGAGGCGTATATTTGGTGCGTGCTGACGGAATAGCACGTTGAAGCGAGCAGCAATGCCGCGATAGTACACCGAGGCTACGGCCGAGGTGATAATCCAGAGAAGCGACTTCCAAGAAAAGCGAGTGAAGCAGCCCGTACCGCAAACCGACACAGGTAGTTGGGATGAGAATTCTAAGGTGCTCGAGAGATTCATGGCTAAGGAACTAGGCAAAATAGACGCGTAACTTCGGGAGAAGCGTCGCCCCCCTCCGGGGGGGCCGCAGTGAAAGAGTCCAGGCGACTGTTTATCAAAAACACAGGGCTATGCTAAATCGAAAGATGACGTATATGGCCTGACACCTGCCCGGTGCTGGAAGGTTAAGAGGAGGGTTTATGCGCCTCGGCGCAGAAGATCTGAATTGAAGCCCCAGTAAACGGCGGCCGTAACTATAACGGTCCTAAGGTAGCGAAATTCCTTGTCGGGTAAGTTCCGACCTGCACGAATGGTGCAACGATCTGGACACTGTCTCAGCCATGAGCTCGGTGAAATTGTAGTATCGGTGAAGATGCCGATTACCCGCAGTGGGACGAAAAGACCCCGTGCACCTTTACTATAGCTTAGTATTGGTTTTGGATAAGTAATGTGTAGGATAGGTGGGAGACTTCGATCCTGCGTCGCCAGGCGTAGGTTAGTCATTGTTGAAATACCACCCTTTGCTTGTCTAGAGTCTAACCCTTGTACAAAGGGGACAGTGCTTGGTGGGTAGTTTGACTGGGGTGGTCGCCTCCAAAAGAGTAACGGAGGCTTCTAAAGGTTCCCTCAGCACGCTTGGTAACCGTGCGCAGAGTGCAATGGCATAAGGGAGCTTGACTGAGAGACAAACAGGTCGATCAGGTACGAAAGTAGAGCATAGTGATCCGGTGGTTCCGCATGGAAGGGCCATCGCTCAAAGGATAAAAGGTACGCCGGGGATAACAGGCTGATCTCCCCCAAGAGCTCATATCGACGGGGGGGTTTGGCACCTCGATGTCGGCTCGTCACATCCTGGGGCTGGAGAAGGTCCCAAGGGTTGGGCTGTTCGCCCATTAAAGTGGCACGCGAGCTGGGTTCAGAACGTCGTGAGACAGTTCGGTCTCTATCTACTGTGGGCGTTAGAAATTTGAGTGGATCTGACTCTAGTACGAGAGGACCGAGTTGGACGAACCTCTGGTGCACCAGTTGTCACGCCAGTGGCATTGCTGGGTAGCTACGTTCGGAAGGGATAAGCGCTGAAAGCATATAAGCGCGAAACCCACCACAAGATGAGATTTCTTTAAAGGGCCGTGGGAGATTACCACGTCGATAGGCCATAGGTGTAAAGGCAGCAATGTCACAGCCGAGTGGTACTAATAGCCCATAGGCTTATTGTACGCCTGTTTTTTAGTAGAGTACAACAGTTTTTTATGTATGTCCACACCCAGTGTGCTTTTTTCAGTATGTCACGATATTAGTCTTTCTTTCAAAGAAAGAGATCCCGCATCAGGTGCGGGATAGAGCTTAAGGTGGTTATAGCGACGGGGCTCACCTCTTACCATTCCGAACAGAGAAGTTAAGCCCGTTTGCGCCGATGGTACTGCATCCCGTGGGAGAGTAGGTCGCCGCCTTTTTTGGAGAATCC
>NZ_BJKB01000040.1 GCF_010725055.1 Gelidibacter japonicus
CATTGACCGATGTTTACTTAGAACTCAACCCATCTTTTTGCGAACCGCCGTATACGAGACCCGTACGTACGGTGGTGTGAGAGGCGCAGTGGCGACCGGTAGGTCGTCACCCGTCTACTCGATTGTACGCTTTTAAAATTACGGATATGGAAACGAGAAAATGGAACACAGTAAAAGAAGTTTTGGTAAAAGGCGGTGGAACAATGGATGTAGGAAGCTACTTTACAGAACATAAAGGAAATGGAATAACCATAACAATTGAAGAGCCTGTTGGAATAATGAAGCTAACTGGTGTAAAGAGAACTGTTGAATATAATGGCAAAACTTCTTCTTTTTTTAATGACGATGCACTTGCTATATTTATGGATATGATGCAGTAATTTTTATTGCGTACAACGGTCTCGTATAACCGTCAGTTACGGGTTAAAGTACGCAAATTTTTCGGTTAAGAACTGACGTTAGCAATTCCGAGTGGATTCGGACGTAGTCGAATCCGCCGTAATTGCGGTTATACATTGTTGTAAAACGTTTTTTTTATTCAATAGTTTTTTTCTTTTTTCAGTTCTCCGTTTTCGTTAAAAGTTTTCCATAGTCCGACCTTTTTTCCGTTTACTGTTTGTCCTTCTTTGAACAAATAACAGACTTGTAGTTTATATGAGCATTTATAATATTTCTCATTTCTTTTAAAACTGATATGTTCGTCGGATTCGAAAAATTCAGTCAGATTATTTGCATCTGAGTCGATTTCAGTTGTTATCGATTCGGACGTTTTATTTCCATCTCGGTCATAAGAATTCCAAGATATTATATTTCCGTATTTTCCTAAAAGAACTTCACTTGCGATTTGTCCGTTTTTGTAATATTGAGTTTGCTTTCCTGAATGAGTTGAATAGTTTTCGGAGTTGTATTTATAAGTGGTAATTGTGCTTATCCACCAAATTTTTCCATTTCCGTAAAAAATTGTGTCGGGTTTAGATTCAATTTCCTCAAGTTCACTCACTATTTTTTTGAATCTGTCAGAATGTTGAGCATTAGAAAAATTGCAAATCAGAAATAAGGATATGATTGTTAGAAATCGTTTCATTCAAATTCTGACTAACGTCAAATTAAGTTGTTGATATTCAGGTTCTTTGTAAAACCGAAATCTTCGGGTTTCAATTCAAATTTATCGATTTGTTTTTTAATACGGTTAATGAGCCCAAGTTTTCTTTTTTGGTCCAGGAATAAGTATTTTGTAGGAGGTTGATATCCGTTCTTTTTTGTGACCATGTTCCATATGATCACTGCGAGTTTTCGTGCCGTTGCACTGACTGCTGAATGTCTTCCTTTTCGGTAGGCGACCCTTCGGAAAAAATCTGAAAGGTGTGTATCCTTTAGGTTCCCTATGGCATTGGCCGCTTGGCGCAGGGCGATTTTCAACCGGTTGCTTCCCTTTGGCACGCGGTTGCTGAGTGTTTTTCCTCCTGATATTTTATTATTGGGTGCAAGCCTGAGCCAAGAAGAAAACTGTTTTGATGATCCGAATTTTTTGAAGCCCTGGGGACCTATCTCGCTCATTATGGTCAGTACCGTGGAATGACTCAGTCCCTCGATGGCAAAGAGATCAACCCCGTCAAAATAGCGGAAGGCTATTTGGTTCAGATCTTTGATCTGCGGTGCATTTTTATTGATTCTCTTATAGGGCTTTTCGGTTGTTTTCATTTTGCTGCGCTCGGGATGCTCTTTCAGCTCTCGTTTTATAAAGTGCTCGATTTCTTTGTCGCAGTCAGCAATCTTTTTTTGAAAGAATTTATAGCTGTCGAACTCCTGTTGCAGCCCAAAGAGATAGTCCGATCGGTTGTTGCCGTGGAGCGCCCTGGCAATTTCCTCTTTTGGTTTTCTGCAATTGTAGTGCCGGTGCTCGGCCAAACTTTGGGGATCAAGGTTGCCCTTACAGATATCGTCTATTATTTTCATTCCTGTAAGCCCGCACACGTCCTTGACCACAACGTCCAACCTAAAGTTCAATAGTTTAAGGTACTTCTGCATTTTATGCGTGGCCGAAGCGGCCAGATCTATCCAGTTCCCCCTTTGGCGACAAAATGTCCTCAACTGTTCTGTTGTAAGATCAGGTAGAAAGCTGCCTGTGAGCAGCCCCAAGGTGTGGAGCTTCTGTATCCATCGACAGTCCTTAACGTCCGTCTTTTTGCCTTTGGCATTCTTTGTGAACTTTCCATTGGCCAGCACGACCTCAAAACCGAAGGAGATAAGCTCTACATACAGATTTTGCCAATAATCTCCTGTGGACTCCATTGCCACTGTGGTCACGCCAGAGTCCAAGAGCCACTGGCAAAGTTCTGTGAGATTTTCGGCATAGACCCCAAACTCCCTGACATCCTCTAATTCTTGGCCAATGGCCACATAGTGTGAGCGACTGCCCACGTCGATTCCGGAGGCATTGAAATTTACAACGTCCATTCCAAGTTTCATTTTTCTTTCCATGATAAAAAAAGTTTATGGTTTAGTAAAAAATGACCCTAAGGAAACGTAACTTTGATATAGAAAATTATTCTGAACGGGGTTCCACTATCACGGACCACCACTGAAATTATCAACAAGCCCTTGAATTGGTACTTCGAGGGCTTTTACATTTCAACCAGAATGTGTACCGGGCTATGATGCACCAGTTTTAAAATCGGCCTTGCATAGGATCGACATAAAGGTCGGGAGTTCTTATCGTTAGCTCAAGAAATTAATAGAAATTTTTTGTGTGGGGAATGTTTTACAACGGTCTCGGCTATGAGTAGTTGCGTAGTTTAGCACTTAACTTTGCAAGTACACACCAAACTGAAAATCCGCGAGGATTTTCAGAAGTAGGCGAGAACAAGCAATTACTTATAGCCATTGTTGTGCGTTCGTTTTTTATTTCCATTGTCTGTTTTTCAGGTTGGTTTTCTTTAATGAATATCCATCGTTAAAAAACAATTTTCCCTTATCTAAAGTCATTATTTTATCAGTCAAAAATCTCGGAACTGCATTTAAATCCAAATCTCTAACAGTTATTTCTATTTCGTTATAATTTGGATTATCGATTTGAATAGTTTCTTTTTGACCTAAATAATGATAAGTAATTGTCTCAACTTTTTGAGAGTTCAATTCTGTAATTCCATTCACGTCTGCTGGTTTTCCAAAACTTTGATTGTTTAAAACAATAAACGCTCCAGCTAAAGGTAATTCCAAGTCAGCAATTTTTACTTGAATATTAGTTCTGTTAAGGTTTATTTTTCCTTTAAAAGTCGTACTCGGATTTTTTGGTTGTTCGAATGTATTCAGTTTTATACTGTCATTTGATATCTGTTCCCAATTACCCTTAACTACTGTTCCACCACCAACGTCCATAAAATTGAAATATTCAAAGGTTTTATCCGATTTCAGTTCAATTTGAGTGCAGGCGAGGTATCCGTTTTCGCATTTTCCATACAAACCAACAATTGATTTTATAGCTGAACACGAGCTTAAAAAAGTAAGTAATAAAATCAGTTTTATATGTTTCACGATTTGGTTTTCAAAATGACGCACAACGGTTTTGTGTAAGCGTCAGTAACGGGAAAGTGCGCGATTACTTTCCGCTGACGCACCGAATTTAGCAAAACGAGTTGAATTTCCGATTAGGAAATTCAGCCGTTATTGCGCTTACACGTTGTTAGCTGTAGTTTTTATTTTTCATTAAGTTTCTTACAATAATCATTATGTCAGCTACTAAATATCCACCAACAACTATAATTCCAAAAATCCTTAAAGGTCTTTGTCTTGGGTGATTTGGGTCAGGATTTAAAATCATTTGAATACATAGATAAAGAATAAATAGACAGAATGGATATAGTATAATTCTTGTCAAGATTTTCGTAAAAGTCCATTCTTTAACCTTATCCTGTTTTAATTCAGATTTTGGTTTGTTGGTCAATTCAGAGTTATTTTTTTGCTCAATATTTTCAATGGCTTCTTTCAGTTCGTCAGTCAGAAGTTTGGTTTCGTATTTTTTGGACTTTCCCAAAACCAAACGTAATAAAAGTCCAATGACTAAAAGTCCAATTGTTCCAATTACAGCCATTTTAAAGTCAGTTGAGAGGAACAAACCTGAAATCAACACAATTAAAAATCCGATTGTTATTTTATTTAGCAGTTTGTGATAAGGGTTTTTCTCTGTCCTTATTCCGTTCAGTTCATCATTTTGGTTAAAAGTCAGATGGAATATTGGGTAAGCACCACGCAAAAAATGAGATGAACGCCAAATCAAAAGTTCATTACGTTTAATTTCTCCACTGTACTTTGTTGTATTGTAGTGAAATGCATCATTCCAATGGTTTGTCAGATTACTTTTTTTGTTCTGAACAATTAATTTTTCGATGTCTTTCTTTTTTACCACAAAGGTTGGTTTAAATTCTGACTAACGTTTTTGTAATGTACTAAGAATCAATTAATTTCAATTCCAAGGTCTTCATTGGTCAAAGCGAATTTATCGATTTGTTTTTTAATTCTCTTAACCAAACCTAGTTTTCTCTTTTGGTCCAAAAAGAGATAGCCTTCGGGATT
>NZ_BJKB01000041.1 GCF_010725055.1 Gelidibacter japonicus
TCACGGTCAACACCCTTGCGACTTACTAATGCTTCCAGACGTTACTCCAGCGCATAAGGGACTTGCACCCTCTAAATTAATACCTTACTTTGCAGTAAGGTAAAGATGCCCATACTGGGCACACACATTGGCTATACGTAATGCGGGCGGAAGTGCCAACCGAAAAGTCAGTGCTTCTAATCCGCCAAAGCTACCGGTCGTGCTAAACTGAAAGGTAATTGCCTTGAAGTCCCGCACTACGTATAGCCGAGACCGTTAGCGGTCAGGTAAAAACAAAAGCCAGAACTTAAAATGAAAATGAAAAAAAATATCATATTAGTAATTTTTGCAATCGTTTTATTAAGTTGCAACCAAACAAAAACGGACAAATCAGTAAATCCGACTAACAATATCAGCGAACAAAAGTCAGATTCTAATAATCAAACTGTAATACTTTCTTTAGAATTCGCAGAACTGAAATTATCCGAACTCCCAGACGCCATAAAAGTAACAATGACAAACAATACAAATGACACAATAACAACGGGAGAACATTTTCGTGTTGAAAAGTTTGAACATAACGAATGGATAGATTTTACTCCAAAGGATATAGCATTTAGAGATATCGGTTATGACCTAAATCCTAATGGCGCCAAAACCTTTAATGAGAATTTATTTAAAAATCAAATCGATTATAAACTGGGAAAATACAGAATCGCAAAATCTTACTTAAAATCTGATTATCGAAAAACGAAAGAGGATTTTAATATTTATGCGGAATTTGAAATTAATTAAGTGAAATGGTCATAAAGATAGAAACCCGAACCGCTAACACTGTATAAAAAAAATAGGGCAATTAAGTGCTAAACCCAATGTTTCAAGCTTATTTGCGAGGACGCCAAATCTTTTGATTTGGCTTTTAGAACAAAAATTAAAACAAAATGCAAAAGATTTGGCTTGTGGATAATCCGAAAAGTAATTGCTTATTTTCAGCCCTACTTCTTTTATACTAAACGTTACCTGCAAGCTGAAACATCAAATAAATAATGATTGAAAAAATAAAATTAAAATCAGGTTCATCTCAAGGACAACCGAATCTTGAAATTGAATTGACCCCTATTACTGTTTTTGTAGGACCTAACAACTCTGGAAAAAGTAGAATTCTTATTGAAATTGAAAAGTTTTCTAGAAATACATCTGGACAACCCAATGACCTGATACTTCAAAATTTAGTTTTTAAATCGTTGACTAAAAATGAAATTGAAACGGAATTAGATAAAATAACTCAAAAACCTAAATTTAATGAGACAATAGATGCTGGTCAAATAATCATTGGAAAAGTTAGTTCGCAAGAGAATAGTGCTGTTAGAGTTAAGGTAAATAAAGATGAGGTTGTACGAGTTGCTCAAAACCCATCAAAAAATGTTTGGTATTCCCGATACATAAATTTATATACTCTTCGACTAGATGGAACTAACCGCTTAAATCTACTAAACGAACAAAATGCAGGTGATTTACAATCTACTCCAACAAATCATTTATCACATTTATTCATAGATAATGATTTAAGAAAAGAATTAAGACGAATAATTTATGAGGCTTTTGGTAAGTATTATGTTATAGACCCAACAAATATTGGAAAATTAAGAGTACGTCTTTCTGACGAAGAGCCAAAATCTGAAAGAGAAGAGAAAGGTTGGGAAAATGAAGCAATAAATTTTCATAAAAAAGCTCTTTTAATTGACGAAGCTAGTGATGGAGTTAAAGCCTTTTCTGGTATATTAACTACTCTATTGGCGGGTGACCCAAAAATAACTTTAATTGATGAACCAGAAGCATTCCTCCACCCTGCCTTATCAAATAAACTAGGTAAAGAAATTGGAAAATCATTAAGAAATTCCCATAAAAGATTATTAGTTGCAACTCATAGTTCATCTTTTCTTATGGGGTGTATTCAATCAGCAGCACCTCTTAATATTGTAAGACTGACTTATAAAAATGGTGTCCCTACCTCAAGGATTCTTCCAAAAGAAAAGATTCTTCATTTAATGAGACATCCATTATTACGGTCGACAGGTGTTTTAAACGGGTTATTTTATGAAACTGTAATAGTTACCGAAGCTGACTCGGACAGAGCATTTTATCAGGAAATAAATGAGAGGCTTTTATCTGAAAGTGACAGTAGAGGAATTAGCAATTGCTTATTTATAAATGCACAGAATAAACAAACGGTTTGGGAAATTGTAAAGCCTTTAAGAGAACTTGGAATACCAGCCGTAGGTATAGTAGATATAGATGTATTAAAAGAAGGAGGACAAGTTTTTACAAAACTTTTGGACGGAGCATTTATTCCTCAATTAAATCACCAACCATATCATAATCAAAGGAAAAGCTTATATGACGCATTAAATGCAACAAGACAAAATTGGAAAATAAATGGCGGGATTGATTTACTTAACGGTGGAGATAAAGAAGCTTGTTCAAATTTTTTAAATCAACTAACCGACTATGGTGTATTTGTAATTCAAAAAGGAGAATTAGAAAGTTGGTTAAAACATTTAAATGCAAGTGGGCATGGTTCAAATTGGCTAATTGATATCTTTTCAAAAATGGGTGATAATCCAGAAGATGCCAACTACACAAAACCAAATAACGGAGATGTTTGGGACTTTATAGGGGAAGTAAAAAAATGGGTTGAAAATCCCAATAAAAAAGGAATACCAAAATAATAGCCAGCAGGTAACAATGTATATAAAAAATAGGCGGAGCAGTAATAAAATCAAGGCTTGTGGTTCGTATAAAAGTTTGTGCTTAATTAAAAGCTTGCTACTTCGAAATCGCCTACTTTTTATATACTAACCGTTGGGCAACATATGAAAACGAACTTTTTGCTAAATATCATAATTGGATTTCTATTCACATCTTGTGTTGCACAAAATGAACGGATTGAGAATATAATAATGGATTGTTCTTATCAATCTTTTGCTGACAATGGAATCGCTTTTAAAAAACTTATTTCCGATTACGAAAGCTTACTGATAAACGAGAAAATATTGGCGAACAATAGTGGAAAAAGCTATCGACAAGTTTTAAAGGACATAGCCAGCGAAAAGGAATTTGACAAAGTTCCATCCAAGTTCTTTGCAGAGGAATTACAAAAAATAGAAAAACCTAATTTAGAAAAGGCACAAAAATGCCAAGAAATAATAGTTAAGGATTCTGCAAAGTATGATATGACTAAACTTAAAGGTTTAGAGCAAGCAATTGACAACGCTCAATATTCGGGCGATTTACAACCTGCTTTGATTGCGGAAGACATCTTAAAAGTACTCACAGAAAAGGACTTTGAACTTGATTTTTATAAATTAAGGACTTTTCTTTTATTCAGTATAATTGACACTAATACTGGAATTAGCAGAAAATTACCAGATTTTGAAAACGACGAATCAGAAATTGATTTGACAAATGCTTTAAAAATAACTCTTGACGATAAAAATCAAATCTTCGTAAATGCTAAAAAAGTAAGTTTGGAGGATTTAAAAACGTTCGTCCGAGATTACGAATCTGAATTTAAATCGGAATCAATAATTTCCTTGAAAGCAGACCGAAGAACAATGTATCGAACTTATATTGACGTACAGAATGCAATAGTCGGAGAGATACAACATTTGAGAAATAAATTAGCAAAAGAAAAATACAAAACGGAATTGGACAAACTGACAGAAGAGCAACAATCGGAAATCAAAAAAGTTTATCCACAAAAATTAATTGAATAATAAATACGTTGCCCAACAAAGAACTGAGGCAAAAAACAAGGCTTTTCTCCATTAAATTTGACAAATGCGGTCCTGGCATTGTTGAAGTGGAATAAAGCTCCTTCGTCGTTTTATTTCCAATCCAACAATCAATAATCAGCACCAAAGTTGATGAGTCCGATTAATTAATCTTTAACACTGACACATGGGCATCATCGTA
>NZ_BJKB01000042.1 GCF_010725055.1 Gelidibacter japonicus
TCACGGACAACACCCTTGCGACTTACTAATGCTTCCAGACGTTACTCCAGCGCATAAGGGACTTGCACCCTCTAAATTAATACCTTACTTTGCAGTAAGGTAAAGATGCCCATACTGGGCACACACAATGGCTATACGTAATGCGGGGTTTAGTGGTAATTTGAAAGTAACAGCATTTAATAAAATTTACTGCATGCTGAAAGGTTTGTGGGTTCAAATCCCGCACTCCGCATAGCCGGGCCGTTGTGCGTCACCCTAAAACCCACCGCACATTTAGCACATTTGGTTTTTGCCGACACAAAAGCCAACCCTAAAAAAACCAAAAGAGCTAAATCACCCACCGCTGACAAAAGACTTGTTGGAAACTTTATTTAAGAATTTGCTTAAATAAGAAAACTATTTGTATCTATGTTGCGTTATTAATCCTAAACAAGAAAATTATGGAAAACAACCAATCGTGTATCAGAGTGTTTGCCGACAAGGTTCAAATAGACAATTGTAGAGAAATACTTCAAACCAACGACAAGGCATTCACCCAACTGAGTGGACTTTTAGCATTGGCAGGAAACGAAGTAAGATTGAAAATCTTATTTCTATTAGAAGAAGAAAACGAATTATGCCCTTGCGACCTTTCAGACATTCTCGGAATGAGCATCCCTGCGGTTTCGCAACACCTCAGAAAGCTAAAAGACGGAAACGTCATTGAAGGAAGAAGAGAAGGGCAAACCATTTTCTACTCTTTAAAACAAGAGCAATTGACTTTACTTCGCCCATTTTTTAAGCATATCATTAACAATTCAAAAAAGGAAACAGTATGAACAAGAAAAACAACAAACTTGTCGGAGCGGGAGTTCTTTCGGCAGTAGCAGCATCACTTTGCTGCATAACACCTGTATTGGCTCTTATTTCAGGAGCTTCAGGAGTGGCATCTACCTTTTCGTGGATGGAACCAGCAAGACCTTATCTTATCGGTATCACCGTTTTGGTATTGGGCTTTGCTTGGTATCAGAAACTCAAACCACAAACAGCCGAAGAAATCCAATGTGATTGCGAAGAAGACGAAAAGAAACCGTTTATGCAGACAAAAACATTTTTGGGAATTGTAACCGTTTTTGCAGCCTTGATGCTTGCATTTCCAAAATACGCACACATTTTCTATCCTTCAAACGACAATAAGGAAGTGGTAATCGTCAATGCCTCTGACATTCAAGCGGTAACTTTTGATGTAAAAGGAATGACTTGCAATGGATGTGCTTCACACGTAGAAAATGACGTGAACAAATTGCCAGGTATTATTAAGGTAGATGCGATTTATGAAGAAGCGACTGCCAAAGTAGAATTTGACCAAACCAAAGTGAGTTTAGCTCAAATTGAAGAAGCAATCAACGGCACAGGTTACAAAGTGGTTGGCAAGAAATAGTATTTTTTTGCCTTTTGTATTTAAGTATTTAATTAAATAATTACAAAATGAATAAAGAAACCGTAAAATTTGACATCACAGGTATGACCTGCGACCATTGTGCCACAGGAATTGAAAAACTGCTTACCAAAAAAGAAGGCGTAAAAGAAGCCAATGTGAGCTATTCAAAAGCCACTTGTGAATGTTCTTTTGACCCTGCCAAAACAAGCAAAGAAGAAATCATCAGCACCATCAACGGTACGAAAAATTATCGTGTAAAAGGTGAAATCCCTGATAATGGAAACAGTGGAAATAATCAATTTGATTTAATTATTATCGGTGGCGGTTCGGCTGCATTTTCGGCAGCTATCAAAGCGGAAAGTTTAGGTCTATCGACTTTAATGGTAAACGGTGGGTTGGACTTTGGCGGGACTTGCGTCAATGTGGGTTGTGTACCTTCTAAAAATCTTATTCGTGCGGGTGAAACGGCTTATCACGCTACACATTCCAACTTTGAAGGCATCAAACCAAAAGGCGCTGACATTGATTTTGCGCAAATCATTAAGGATAAGAAAAAATTGGTAGCCACACTTCAAGAAAAAAAATATATGGATGTTGTAAGCGATTTTGAAAACTTGACTATGCTAAAAGGTTGGGCAACTTTCAAAGACAATAAAATCATTGAAGTTGACGGCAAGGAATACAAAGCAATCAAATTTTTAATCGTAACGGGAGCTACTACCAATATTCCGACTATTGAAGGATTGGACAAAATTGACTACTTGACCAATGTTTCTCTTTTCGACTTGGAAGAAAAACCCAAAAGCCTGACCATTATGGGAGCAGGTTATATAGGTTTGGAAATTGCAATGGCGTACAATCGTTTAGGCGTAAAAGTCCGCATTATTGAATTTACAGACCGTGTATTGCGAACACAAACACCTGACATCAGCGAAGCATTGGAAATCCAAATGCGAAAAGAAGGCATTGAAATATTACCCAATTTCAGAGCCGTGAAATTCGAGAAGAACGGAAACGAAACGATAATTCATTGCAAATGCCCTGATGGTTCATTTACGCAAATTGTAGAGAAAGGAAAGGTAGTAATTGCCACAGGAACAAAACCCCATACAAGTCAATTGGGATTAGATAACATTGGTTTGAAACTCACCCAAAGTGGTCATATTGCAGTAAATGAGAAGATGGAGACCAATCTATCCAACATTTACGCAGCAGGAGACGTAGCTAACACCCCCGCATTTGTTTATACAGCAGCCTTTGAAGGTAAAATTGCCGTTGAAAATGCTTTCTCAGGAACAGAAAACAAAGCCGATTATTCTTCTTTACCTTGGGTGGTTTTTACTGACCCACAAATTGCAGGTGCAGGTTTGGACGAAGCACAGGCAGAATCCAAAGGCATTCCGTTTGAAGTTTCAAAATTGGAATTGAAAGACGTACCGAGAGCCATTGCAGCAAATGACACAAGGGGATTTATCAAACTTATTCGCAACACCGAAACGGATAAATTGATAGGTGCAAGAGTAGTCGCACCCGAAGGTGGAGAGCTTATCCAACAATTAAGTATGGCAATCAAATACGGAATAACTGTAAAAGACTTGGCAGACAGTTTTTACCCTTATTTGACTTTGGGAGAAGGCATCAAATTAGCAGCAATAACTTTCGGAAAAGACGTATCGAAATTAAGTTGCTGTGCAAGTTAATCCGACACAAAGGCACACACTCTTGCAAGTCGCACCAGCCTACTCTTGACCAAAACTTGCAAGAGAGAGTGCCTTCCCTACCCTAAAAAATCCTACCTTTGAAAATTGACTAAACCGACTAAAAATAAAGGGCGAACGCACAATCGAGTAGACGGGTGACGACCTACCGGTCGCCACTGCGCCTCTCACACCACCGTACGTACGGGTCTCGTATACGGCGGTTCGCAAAAAGATGGGTTGAGTTCTAAGTAAACATC
>NZ_BJKB01000043.1 GCF_010725055.1 Gelidibacter japonicus
AATCCCGAAGGCTATCTCTTTTTGGACCAAAAGAGAAAACTAGGTTTGGTTAAGAGAATTAAAAAACAAATCGATAAATTCGCTTTGACCAATGAAGACCTTGGAATTGAAATTAATTGATTCTTAGCGTATTACAAAAACGTTAGTCAGAAGCTAAAAAAAGATGCTAAACTACGATAAAATATTTCTGATTAGTGACCCTTGTTTGAATAGACCATTTAGAGGTGTAATCGAAAATTCTGACTTGGATGAATTTGAAATTACAAGAGGAGAAAAAACGTTAAATGAAATTGTTCTTGTCAAACATTCTATGGGCGAAAAAAAACCTTGCGATTTTATTTGGACAACAATCGGATTCCCTCTAATAGTAAGTGAAAGAGTAATTGAAATTTTTAAATCCAATGCAATTACTGGATGGAAAACTTATGACGTTGAAATCTATTCAAAAGAGAACAAATTAATTGACCAGAAATATTATGTACTGATTATAACAGGACGTTGCGGATTTAGAGATTATTCGACAAGTCCAATCATAATGGACACCATCGGAATAACTACTGAACCCCATTTGAGTGGTTTTTATTTTAAAGATGACTTTTGGGATGGTTCTGATTTGTTTATGTGCAATCCTAATGAAATAGGTCAAGCGAATATTTTTAAATTTTGCACAGAAAAAGTAGTCCGATTAATGAAAAAAGAGAAAATTAAAAATGTTGAATGGGAGAAAACAACGGATCTCACAATGTCTATCTCTTTATATAACATTGAACTTTCTGAAAAACAAAAAATTGAAATGGAAAAATTAAAAGCCAGCAGGTAACACTGTGTAAAAATAATTGCTGGTTCTCGCCTACTTGGAAATTCCTGCGGAATTTCCACAGGCTCGGTTTATTTTTGTTATTTTAGGTGCTTAACCCACGCAACTATTCTTACACCAAACGTAACCAATATTGAAAAAAGCCTATGGGAACTTGGGGAACAGGAATTTCTTCAAATGACGTTTACGAAGACATCAATTATGAATTCTTTGAATTGTACAATCAAGGAATGGAAGTTTCTGCCATAACCGAAAAGTTAATCAAGGAAAATAAAGAATTGATTGACTCTCACGAAGACCAAAATAATTTTTGGATTACCATAGCAAAATCTCAATGGGAATGTAAAGCTCTTGACCCGAAAATCCACAGTCGAATTAAAGACATTGTGGAATCTGAAAAGGACATTGAATTGTGGAAAGAACTTGACGCCTCAAAATCGGATTTGACAAAACGGAGAAAAGTATTAGAAAACTTTCTGGAAAAAATATCAACCGAAAAGAAAACCGCTCGAAAAAGAAAGGTTAAGAAGAAAAGAGGTGCGATTTTCCAAAAAGGAGATTGTTTAATATTCAAATTAAGTGACGGTGACTTCTGTGGAGCATTCGTACTTGAATCAGAAAAAGAATCGGAATTTGGACTTAATTTGGTTGCGGTTACTGACATAAAAAAATCTGACAAACCAACTGAACAAGATTTTGAAAATGCCAAAATTCTTTTTGGTATGCAACAACATTCTAAAACCGAATACAGACCAAAAGAAAGAATAAGTTGGTATTACGCTCAACATTACAAAAAAGCAGAAATTGAAATAGAGAAAATCGGACAATTAGAAGTTGACAAGTATTATTCATCTTCGAGACATTATCAAAGCTTTTCGAATTGGGATAACCTGAAATTATTTCAAGACAGCTATTACTCGGACTTGGAAAAAAACAAGTGTGATGTGAATGTTCCACTAAAAAATTTAAGAAAAAATACTGGTTACAACAATGGCTATAATTCATTGTGGCAACGAGTTAAAACGAAGTTTAATTTATAAATTTAAGGTTCGGATTTCGGCGGAATAATCCTGCGGATGATTCCACAACGAAATCATAGCCGAGACCGTTAGCACCTATTAAAAAAGACGACCGTGAATTTCAATGATATTGACGACATAAAGAAAAATGGTTTCACAGGATTTAAAACTGTCAGAGAACTTTGGACTTACAAATCGAGTATTCCTAAAGTCAAAGGTGTTTACCTCGTAGTTAACCCGACTTTCAAGAAAACCGAATTTATTAATCCAGGAGTAGGAGGATTTTTTAAAGGGAAAGACCCAAATGTATCAATCGCTGAATTGAAAATCAATCACGTTGACAACTCACAAGTCGTTTACATTGGAAAAGCAGGAAGTCCAACAGGACAAGCTACTTTAAACTCAAGACTTGGACAGTATTTGAGATTTGGAGAAACTAAAAATGTTGGTCATTGGGGCGGCAGACTAATTTGGCAACTTAAAAACCATAGTGACTTAATATTTTGTTGGAAGCCAACACCAAAAGACGACCCCAGAGAAATTGAAAAGCACTTATTAAGTGAATACATTAAACAATTTGGTGTAAGACCATTTGCAAACTTGACCGGATGAGACCTGATGAATATGAACATATTGTAGCAGAACACTTTGAAACTAAAGGTTACAAAACGACCGTTTCTCAATACTCAAATGATTACGGTGTTGACGTATTTGCGACTAAAGGCAAAGAAAAAATAGCAATTCAAGCAAAAATGTTTGGTGCTTCAACTCGTCCAATAAACAGACAAATGGTTATGGAACTTCACGGAGCAAAAGACTATTTCGACTGCACAAAAGCAATCATAGCAACAAACGGAAGAATAATAGACAATGCACTTGAAGTCGCCAACAAGTTGAAAATTGAGATTTTAAACATACCTGCAATTCGGACTTCCAACAAAACCAAAAGGACGACTAAATCAAACTCGTTTGAAAACATTTGGGAAAAGTATGTAATGCCATTAGAAGGTAAAACAATCAAAAGACCAGATGGAAAAACAAACAAAATTGTAAAAGTCGATTGGTCAGGAATTCAACGAATTACATCAAACGGAAAACCTCAAAAAATAAAGATTGAGATATTTAAAAAGACAATTAACCACCTACTCAAAAACGGAGAGATAACTCGGTCTTACATAAATGAAGAATACAAAGACAGAGCTTCTTCAGGGATTGTTTTAATTCTTGGAAATACAGAAATATTTGAACTAACAAACAGACCAACAGGACTGAAATTGAATAAATAACAGGTGCTAATCGAGTAGACGGGTGACGACCTACCGGTCGCCACTGCGCCTCTCACACCACCGTACGTACGGGTCTCGTATACGGCGGTTCGCAAAAAGATGGGTTGAGTTCTAAGTAAACATCGGTCAATGATT
>NZ_BJKB01000044.1 GCF_010725055.1 Gelidibacter japonicus
AATCATTGACCGATGTTTACTTAGAACTCAACCCATCTTTTTGCGAACCGCCGTATACGAGACCCGTACGTACGGTGGTGTGAGAGGCGCAGTGGCGACCGGTAGGTCGTCACCCGTCTACTCGATTACCCACTGTTTATTTTTGCACTCTGTGTTTTAATTTTCTGTATCTTCGTTCATTAGCCAAATTAGGAATCTTTTTGTAAAAAAATAGAATACTACTAAAAAAGTAAGGTATAATATGTTTGATATGGATAGTGCTTGGTTCAGAATATTGTACCCTTTTGTTCCAGGTGGGATATATTTCTTGATAAATAGATATTGTAAGCCAACTAAAAGTAAAAAGGTAGTTAGAGCCTCTGGAATCAAGAAAGCACTTTTCTTCATTTCCAAGTATGTGGCTAATATTTTCTTTCTGATTCTATTCATTGTGAACAGTCCTTTTGACAAGGTTTTTGTAATTTCCGTTAGTTTTATGATATCCTTGATATTTTTTCAACTTTCAATGGACTATTCAAATTGGTTGAAGTCTGTTGTTGATGAAAAGATTAATGTTTTGATTAAATCTCAGAGTGAAGGCTCAGATAATTAATTTTTTTATGAAACCACAAGTTACTTTCAACGATATAGATACTGATAGTATCGAAAACAATCTTCAGTTATCAGAGTCTGAAAAACTTAAGTTGTTCTTTAGGGCGTCATTAATAAATTCGCTTGGAAAAGAACGTTGTGATTATCATAAAGGTCTTGATATAATTGAAACTACAGATGGTAAGAAGCCTTATGTTATTGTAATATGTTATCTGGATAAAGGTGTAGTTGACAGTGATAGAAATTATTAATTAGAATACTCTTGTCGTTCCATACTTCTTATGCTCTTCTTTTTGTCTTAACATCTCTTCATAGATGTCCGCCAGTTGTTCCGCCTTTTCTAAAATGTATTTTTTACCTATTTCAAGCTTTTTTTCAACATCTACTCCTTTGTGTTTTTCGTGAAGCAGGTCAAAATAATTAGCTAATATATTTCTAAAATGTATCGTCGTTGTTTCGGCGAGTTCTTCTCCAAATTCAGTAGGTTTATTTAGGAATTGTTGTCGTATTTCTAAAACTTCGTCTTCGCATTTCCATTTTGGGTTTAAGTTCTCCATAATTGTGGGTAACGGTTTGGCTATGATTTCGGCGTGGATAAATCCGCAGGATTTGTCCGCAGAGAAATCAAGCTAAATGTAAGAATTATATTTTGGTAAGTAACTAACCCACGCTGAATTATAGCCGTTGTTGCCAACCGTTTTTTATTTAACTTTAACATTTTAAAAATCAGATTATGAATACAAATATATTATACAAAGCAAAAAAAGAAACTCAATTATTAATAAAGTCAGAAGCTGAAAAAAATTTAGAAGATATACATAAGTCAGAAGACATAATGACTGGTAAAATCAATAATTTTTTATCATTTTCATTTGCTGTTTTTATAGCCGTTGTCGGATATTCAATAAAATGTATTTCGGATAAAAACTTTGATTTGTTGTTTATTTTATCCGTCTCTTTGTCCGTTGTTTTTGCTTTAGTGATTATTGTTTTATTTAATTCAATATTTCCTTTAGAAAACAGATTGTTAGGTTCTCAACCTAATAAATTAATTCAATCAGATATGATAAAAGGTGATGATTATGATGAATTAAGAATTTTAGGTAATAGAATATTATGCATACAAGATGCTATTGATATATCTATTTCAAGTTATATCAGTCGACTGAACTCGTACAAAAAAGCAAATAGAATATTAGTTTTTGGATTCCTTATATCCTTACTAATAATTATCTTTTTTCTTCTTTGTCGATTCTGGTGTTAGTGTCTCTTTCAGGGATTTCATAATTATGCGAATTATTTCCTGAATCATTTGACGATGAATTGTTGTTGTCTTCGTTTTTATCACTCATAATGTTTATTTTTTATCGTTATGTTTCTCAAATGGTTGGCAACGTTTCGTGTATGAGCAGTGGCGTGGTTCGTCACGGACAATTGCAAACAGGTACTTGCCATTGGAAATTCCGCAGGAATTTCCAAGTAGGCGAAGACAAGCCATTGCTTATACATACTGTTGTGTGCAGTATTTCATCAGTCCAAAAGTTCCTCAAAGGTCAATTTGTTCTTTTCTTTTGAGATACTAATTACTCTATAAGTTGGCGTATATCCTTTTCCGTTTGGATAAAACACTGCTTTTTTGTATTCCCAATCAGTTTGATAATTCGCATAAATGGTATCTCCTTCGTATCTGTTTTTAGCTAATTCTGGAAGATAGATTTCATTATTAATTTCATTCTGATAATTCTCTGTTGACTTGATCTGACTAATTATTTTCTGTTTATCCGCGTTCGAAATTTCCAATTCAAATTTGTGATAGTAATCTCTTAGCCCACCGCTTTTATTATTTATTATTTTAAAATCATGATTCAATTCCACTTTCTGTTCAATCAAATATTTCTTGGCATCAGATTTAAAAAACAAACTGTCGTCGAAAACTGAAGCTAAAATAAAAAGTACCGTTCCGACTATTAACATACTTGAAATAATAATTCCGAGTTTTTTCTTTCCGTACTTTTTAGGAATCCAATAACTCAAGTAAATTATTCCAATTGTCAATAGTAATAAAACTATCAAAATCAGAATGTAAAAAACAAATATGTCCATTTAAATCGGGTTGTTTTTCATTCTGACTAACGTTTTTGTAATACGCTAAGAATCAATTAATTTCAATTCCAAGGTCTTCATTGGTCAAAGCGAATTTATCGATTTGTTTTTTAATTCTCTTAACCAAACCTAGTTTTCTCTTTTGGTCCAAAAAGAGATAGCCTTCGGGATT
>NZ_BJKB01000045.1:0-309 GCF_010725055.1 Gelidibacter japonicus
TTGAAGGACATATCATAGCGGGAACGCTCAACAACGTCGACATCTGAGACTGTATAGATTGTTTTCAGCAACAAATACTTGAACATGCGTATCGGACTTTCTGCGTTGCGTCCGTTGTCAAGGCAATATTTGTTTACCAGCTTATCATAGATAAAGGTAAAATCAATTAATTCGTTAATTTTCCTGAGAAGATTATCTTTGGGAACAACCAAGTCATATATATCGGAATACGCACTCAATTGAATCTTTTGCTGCTGTAATAACATATCCAAGTGTTTGTTAATCAGTAAAAAAGATACGAAAAAAGGA
>NZ_BJKB01000045.1:319-2665 GCF_010725055.1 Gelidibacter japonicus
TACGATCCGCTTTTTATATTTTATAGAGTATTTAAAATTATACTGACTGTTCGTCCACCATTTTTTCAAATGTAAATTTCACTTTACTTGACTTCACTGAACCGTTTACATCTCGGAATTCCAAAGTGACGTCATAAGAGTATTGATCCTCCTCTGCATTTGTCTCAATGGTAATTCTTTGAGAAGCGCAATTAGCTACTATCGTCAAATCATTTCCGATTAAATTCCATGTTCCGCTAAAAGTTAGCTTATTGGCACAATCAGCAGCCAAATATCCTTGTCTATAAACCAAACTTCGATCATTCATAAAGTTATACACCAAATCACGGTCGCACGCTTTATATTGAGCAAAAAGATCTGTGCTTGCGTTATCTGCATTGTCGTCCGTAAGATCGATGGCCTCATCTGCTTCCATAGCAACAAGTTTCCAAGAGCCGGAAAACCCTGTTTCTGCCTCACTTAATTCACCTGTTAACGGTTCTGGACATTTGATGTCATCATCAGTATTGCAACTAAAAATAGACAGAGCAACAACTAGGAATAAAGATTTAATAATTAAAATTGATTTTTTCATGTTTTTTTGTAGTTTTTGAGTTCATTAAGTAAGATGCTGGATCAATCAAAAGGTTGCTTCTAAAAAATGAAAAAGATTACTTACAAGGAATATTAAGAAGAATATATTGGCTATCCACACGATATCAATGCGTTACAAATAAATAAAAATTAAGATATCAGTGGGATAAATATCAGAACCTTATAAAAAGAAAGAACCGAGGTCCCTCAACCTCGGTTCTCCTAATTTGCGTTTTTTATATTGCGTAGATTTAGGGTCACTAAGTCAACAACATATGCAAATATTAATTAATTAATCCATTGAACTAAAACCTAAATTTCAGTACACTTCAAATGTAAAATTAATATTTAAATAATCAGTTTAAATACGTATTAAATCGACGAAATACATCAAACTTTAACATTTAACGACTAAAAGATGTATTTCATCGACAAGATACGTGATCGAATTCATAAATATTGATCCACAAGACTATCAGATTTTTGGTATTTGAACGTTAATTATTAAAATTAAGTTACGAGATGTATCTTCGCAAAGCAAATATTCAACTTATGAGGACCTTCATTATTCTTTTTAGCTTCATGTCATCGCTGGCTTTTGGGCAAGATTCCACGTATTCGGAAACACAGATTAGGGTTTCCAATTGGATAGATGGCAGTTTGATAACTCCAAATTCTGGCTCAGATCGACTTGCCATTATTATTGGTGGCTCTGGTCCCACAGATAGAGATGGCAATCAGAACTTTTTAAAAACCTATAACCTTAAAAAACTCGCACAAGAACTTGCCCTAAATGGCATTGCCACTTTTAGATATGACAAGCGAATTGTAAAACAGATCAAAATGAATTCTGTGGACCCGAACATCAAGTTTGATGATTTTGTATCGGACGCTATGGATGTGGTCCAATATTTCAAATCAAAGCAAAAATTCAAAAACATCTATATAATAGGTCACAGTCAAGGAAGCTTAATAGGTATGTTGGCTTCCCAGCAGGACGTAAACGGCTTTATTTCTATTGCAGGTGCAGGCCAATCTATTGATGCGGTTATCATTGAACAGGTTGAAAAAACGGCTCCCATGTTTACTGAAGATACCAAACGTGTTTTTGACCTATTAAGATCCGGAAAAACCACCACCGACTATCCACAAGCACTTACGTCTATTTTTGACAGTAGTTTACAGGAGTTTATGATGAGTTGGATGAAATACGATCCCGCCGTAGTCATAAAAAAATTAGACCTTCCGGTTTTAATTGTCAATGGGACCAAAGATTTACAGGTAAGCGTTGCAGAAGCCCAGCTATTGCATGAAGCCTCCAAAACATCCGAATTGGTCGTTATCGATAAAATGAACCATGTATTATTTATAATACACGGCGATGCCCAAGAAAACGCCAAATCCTATAATGATTCAAGAGGGAAAGTCTCAGAAGAATTGATAACTCGAATCGTTGACTTTATTAAACAGTAACTATTACAATAGCTCTCCATAAAAAAAGCATCCCGAATTCAGAGGCCACTGAAAAAGTCCCCTTAAAAATATTGGGGTAAAAAGAGATAAAAAGGAGTGTAAACCGTAGTGTTTTCACTCCTTTTTTCGTATCTTTTTTACTGATTAACAAACACTTGGGCATCCCGAATTCAGAGGCCACTGAAAAAGTCCCCTTAAAAATATTGGGGTAAAAAGAGATAAAAAGGAGTGTAAACCGTAGTGTTTTCACTCCTTTTTTCGTATCTTTTTTACTGATTAACAAACACTTGGATATGTTAT
>NZ_BJKB01000046.1 GCF_010725055.1 Gelidibacter japonicus
TGGATAGGACGGATAAAGTGAGCCACTCGCAGCGGATGAAAGTGAGCATAGCAAAGTAAGTGCTCAAAATCGATTCATCTGTGGTTAAATTTAGTGATTATTTTTTAGTTTTTTACGCATGGATTCTCCTTTAATATCTATTCTATGAGCTGTGTGCACCAGGCGATCCAAAATAGCATCTGCAATGGTCTGCTCTCCAATAATTTCGTGCCATGCTTCAACTGGTAATTGAGAGGCAATGATAATACTGTGTTTGCCATGTCTGTCCTCTATAATTTCCATAAAAGAATGCCTGTTGATACTATCCAAAGCTTTAAGTCCAAAGTCATCCAAGATGAGCAGATCTTGTTTTTCCAGTTTATTGATTTGCTTTAGATAAGAACCATCGGCTTTTGATGTTTTTAGCATGGTAAAGAGTTTATTGGTATTAAAATACATCACTTTGTAGCCCAATGAACAAGCTTGATGGCCAATCGCTGATGCCATGTAGCTTTTCCCTGCGCCTGTACTTCCAGTAATGAGTATGTTCTGTTTTTGTGTTATAAAATCACAACTGGAAAAACGTTGTATTTGATTTTTATCCAAGCATCTTGAGGCATCATAATCGATAGCTTCCATAACGGCACTGTACCTAAAATGTGCTGCTTTTGTTAATCGCTCTATCTTTCGGTTCTGCCGATCATCCCACTCACTTTGTATGAGATACGCTACCAGTTCATCATTGGTGTAGGTAATGTTTTGTGGGGATAAGCTTCCATCGAAGGCCCTGTACATGCCGTATAGCCTCAACTGTTTCATGTGTTCTAATGTTTGTGTGTTCATTGTTTATGGTTTTAAATTTATTTATAATAATTACTGCCTCTGATATTGTTGTGACTGGGGATGTTAGGTTGCTCTTCGACATCTTCATCTAAAGTGTCCCATCCGTTTTTAAGGATGCGCTCTATAATGTTGTAGTTGTGCGCACCATAATCCAGAGCCCGTTTACAGGCATTGTCCAGTCGTACATTGCCCACTTTTTTGGTAAGGTGCAATATGCCCAGGCATGATTTATAAGATTGCTCGGGATGTTGTTTTTTATCGAGTATTTTAATGATCAGTACCTTGCAGTGGTCTCCTACCTGAGCGGCCCAGGCAATGAATTTTTCACTGCTCCATTCACTGACAAAACGATGATGGGAAGGCATATGCTCCTTTATGGAGGTATACCCATATTTTTGTTTGGCTCTTGTATGGACCGTAAGCAGCTCTTGCTGATGATAAACTTCGACAGTACTATCTGAGTAAATAACCTTGACCCGTTTGCCTATATGCTGATAGGGCACGCTATAGTAGTGCTTATCTTTTCCGAAGTAGATATGGCTATTTTTATGAACCGTTGCATTTGCAGAACGTTTGATCTCATAGCGTTTTGAAGGGAGTGCTTTGAGTTGGTGTTTTTCAATCTCTTCAAACAAAGAATAGCGTGAGTATTCCCGCCCTCTAAAAGACATGTTGTTATGCAATTTAAGTTGTTCTAAGATGGCTTTGTTAAGTTCAGACTTGGTATGGAAGGTCTGGTTGCGCAGTGGTGCAAATACACGGGTATATATAATGCGCACAGCATTTTCAACAATGGCCTTGTCCCTGGGTTTATACGCCCTGGTGGGCAATACAGCTGTTTCGTAATACGCTGCAAAGTCGGCAAAGTCTTCATTTACCTTGGGCTCATATCGACTGCTCTTGGTTACGGCAGCCCTTAAATTATCGGGGACCAAAGCCTCGGGCACGCCACCGTAAAACCAAATTGCATTTTCAACGCAGGCCATAAAATCTTCTTTCTTTTGGCTCTCACAGGCTTCTACATAGGTGTATTGACTACTGCCCAGAACACAGACAAAGACCTCCAGGTCTTGTATTTCTCCTGTATGACGATCTACAATGGAGAGCTTTTTTCCTGTAAAGTCGATGAAAAGCTTGTCGCCAGCTTTATGGGTAAAGTGCATCACGGGAGACACCTCTTTCGCCCATTCCCGATACCAATACCTAAACTGGGAGATTTTGTAACCATCTGGATGTTTGGCATAGTATTCTTGCCAGAGCAGCTCTTTTGTAACCCCCGTTTTGCGGAGCTCTTTATCAAAATAGGGGAAGTATGTTTCTAAGGTCAGTAACTGTGGACTCTTGTCTTTCTGGTCGGTTTTAAAGAGATTATTCAGTTCTTCAAGTGTCATGGCAGACACTTCGTAGTTGGTAAGCTGATAACGCTTAAAAAAGTCAATATACTTGGTGATCGTATTGCGCGATAGCCCTGTGACCAGGCTTATTTTGCGCTTGCTTATGCCTTCGCTGTAGAGTTTAAAAATCTGTTTTATTTTTCGCATATCTATTTGTGTGTTTGCCATAATATCTTTTTATAAAAAGATATTTAAAGCTGTACAAATAGAATCGATTTTTAGTGGTTCACTTTCATCCGCTCAAGGTGGTTCACTTTCGCCCGCTGCGCTATGTTCAGTTTAATCCGCTGGAGGTGGTATACTATGCCCGTTTTTTGCA
>NZ_BJKB01000047.1 GCF_010725055.1 Gelidibacter japonicus
TTGCCGCCAGTTTCCTTCAGATTCCACCTCGCGATGGACACCCTTACCTTAAGCTAACACTTCCCACTGCTTGGGCGTGTTCGGGACTTGCACCCTATAGTTATCGATCATGCTAGGCGCACACACAGTATTCAGCTCTGGCCTATCGGCGAGCCGAATACTTAGTTATTAGCGGTAGTTTTTATTCAATAATTTCATCGGGTATCCAACCTTCATTTTCTGTTCTTAAATTTCTCGACCAAGTCCAACCATTCAAAGATTTTATTTTTTTCAACTAAGTCGTCTTTGTCCACGTTCAATTCCTTTGCTGAATAAAATTCCAATATTGTTCCTGTTTTTTTGTCGTCAGAGATTTCAAGTATTTGTATAGGAATCCAACCTTTATTGATTTTACTTTCCGCCCAAATCCAACCTTTCCATTTTTCTTCCTTTTCTTCTTCTCCTAAGATAACTTTTTCTCCAACATTTAAAACAATTGGATTTTCATATTGTGTCTTGTATTCTTTAAGAATTTTATATGTTTTCATTTTGTTTTTGTCAGTCCAATTTATAGTTATATTGTCAGAAAAAAAATAATGGTTTAACTATTTTTTCCTGCAATTTTTTTATGTTTTATAGGTCAATTTTGATTTCATTTTCATTCAGTGTCGTTTTGTAAAATTACCGCTAACGGTTTCGGGCTTTGCGTAGTGGGGGCTTTAGAAGCACTACCTTTCAACCTTGCACAAAGGTAAATAAAAAGAACTGACGTTCAATTAAGCACGTCAGCCCCCATTACGCAAAACCCGTGTTATGCGGTCGCTCTTTTTTTTGTTCGTTGTCCTTTAGTTGCTCGAATGCAGTCCTAATTTATTTCCTTCGGTGTCAATGAATAGAGCAAAGAAACCCATTTCAGGGCTAATTTCGGTTTTCGGTAAGATTACCTGTCCACCATTTTGTTCTACTTTGTCAAGCATTGGTTGTAGGTCGTTACCTGCGTTTAGGTAAAGTACCGCTCCGTCAGTTGTCGGTTTGTAGTCGTTGCCATTTACTAAAACCACATTTACGGTTTCGCCATCACTTGGTAAAACGCCCATTAGCATTCCGTCCATATCAACTTCTTCTATGGTAACACCTAAAATGGTTTGATAAAATTTTAACGCTCTTGCGAAGTCAGTTGTCGGAATTTCGACAATTGAAATTAAGTTGTTCATATTATTTGTTTTTTGAGTTTGAATATTTTCTGTTTTTTCTTCTTCGGTCTTTGTGTCCGTACAAGCCGAAAAACCGATTGCGATTAGCACTATTGCACTTATTATCGTTCTTTTCATCTTATGGTTTTGGTGCAAAGTTAAAATGTTTGGAACTCCTGAAATAGTAGAAATGCGACACTACAAATTTATTTGTAGAAAAGTGCAGATAGAGCCATATGCTCATTGGCTAAAAATTCCTTTGGTGTAACTCCAACAAGGTCTTTAAAATCTTTTATAAAATGGTTTTGGTCGAAATAGTCACTTTCGTAAGCAATTTCTGTCAAAGTTTCTGATTTTTTATTGAGCAACAAGTTTAAAGTTGTTTGCAGTCGAATAGCTTTGCCTAACTGTTTTGGACTAATGCCAATTTGTTTTTTAAAATGTCTTTCAAGCTGTCTTCTTTTTGAAATGTCATCATTCAAAAGAACATTTATGGGTGTTGTTCCATTCGTTTTGAGAAGAGCTTCAACGGTTGTTTTTACGATGTTACTTATCGTATTCTTTTCGCTAAGTATTTTTAATAGAAAGGTTTCAACAATTTCAATTCTCTGTCGGGTATTAATAGCTTGAATCATTTGTTGCTCTAATTCATAGGCTTCTGCTTGTCCGAAAAGTTCTGAAATGGGCGTTTCTTTGTCAACCAAGTTTTCAAGAGGCGTTTTCACAAAGTTTGCAAAGCCGATAGGATAGAAACAGATTGCGAAAGTGTCAACATTACCAACTGGCAAAATGTCAAATGATTTAGTTCTCTGTCCCATTACCATTGCATTGGGATGAAGAATAAAGTCAGTTTCTGAAATGTATCTTTTAATCTTGTCGCCAAAATTGAAAGTCATTTCTATGCAGCCGTCTGGTACGATTTTTTGTTTTTGATTTTTTGGGTCAAATGGCACTTCCATAGTCCAATAAAATTTGACTATGGATTCTAAGTCTTTATGTGGTTTATATGTCTGATAGTTCATCTATGCACGGTGTTTCTTAGAGTGCCGCATAACGGTCAAGTAGTCGAGTAGGAAAAGGGAGTTTCACCCTTTCCCTCTCACAGAACCGTACGTGATAGTCTCCCATCATACGGCTCTTCTAATTTAATCCACAAATATAAGCTCATCCTCTCTCAAGTTGGCAAATCGT
>NZ_BJKB01000048.1:0-307 GCF_010725055.1 Gelidibacter japonicus
TGTCCTGTTCGGACTGTCCCACGGCCGCCCAATGGGAACGGCTGCCCACATCAATGCCCGCAGCTTTGGGATTGATGATTTCCATTGAAATTACATCTTGTTCCATACCTCTAAGTTTTAAAAAAAAAAAACACTCTAAGGAGATGTGCTTTTGGCAGAGTAAATATTCTGAACGGGGTTGCCGATAAATCGGCACCGCCACTGAAGTCATCGCAAACATCTCAACCAGGATTGCGCCCGTGCTTTTATGCAACAGTTTGAAAATCGGCCTTGCATAGAGCTATACAAGTTTACGGAATTTTCAGGA
>NZ_BJKB01000048.1:317-2107 GCF_010725055.1 Gelidibacter japonicus
CTACAACGGAAAACGGCTTTGCGAAGGAGCGGATTAGAAAGCCTAAACTTGCAATTTAGCACGGACGTAGCAAAACCATTTTTTTATTTGCTAATTTACATTTTAAAAGCAAATAAAAAATGGTTTTGTGAATTAAATGAACTAACCTTGAATTAAACACTTAACCCGCTCTTTTGCAAAACCGATGTTGTGTGCAGGTATTACTTTTTCGGTTGTTTGTTTAAAATCAAATATCCCAAAATTCCTGCAACTATAGAAGCAAAGAAAATTCCGATTTTTGCTTGAATAATATGCTCTTCGTTTGTAAAAGCTAAAGAAGTTATGAACAAAGACATTGTAAATCCTATACCAGCTAATAATGCTAATCCCAAAAGATTTCTGATATTCATTCCGTTTGGAAATGGTGCAATTTTTAGTTTTACAAACAACAAAGTGAAGCCAACTACTCCAACAACTTTTCCGACCAACAAACCAAGTGAGACACCTAAAGTAACATTTGTACTAAAAAGTTGTTCAAAATCAATAGCAACAGAAACTCCTGCATTGGCTAAAGCAAAAATAGGAATAATAAGAAACGTAACGAATGGATGCATTGCGTGTTCTAATCGTTGCAATGGTGGAATTATATCGTTAGTGTCTTTTTTAACTTCATCTAAAATATGTAATTGTTCGTTTGTCAAAGTCGGAATTTTGTCTTTTGGGTCAATAGATTTAAACTTTGTGAGATAGTTTTGGATTTTCGTGATGTAAAGATTTTCTTTTATCTTCATATCAGCAGGAATTGTAAATGCCGCTAAAACAGAAGCGATAGTTGCGTGAACTCCTGATAATAAAAATGCAGTCCAAACACCTACAATACCTATAATTGCGTAAAACAAAACATTTCGCACACCCATTTTATTTCCGATGTACATTATTAATACAAATCCTAAACCGATTAAAAGACTTAAAGTTGAAATGTCGGAAGTGTAGAAAAATGCAATTACTAAAACTGCACCTAAATCATCAACAATGGCTAATGCTGTCAAAAAGACTTTTAATGAAAGTGGTATTTTATTCCCTAACAAATATAGAACTCCCAAAGCAAAAGCGATGTCTGTTGCCATTGGAATTCCCCAACCGTTTTGAGCTTCTCCAGTTGGATTTAAAACAAAATATATAATTGCAGGAACAAGCAATCCTCCAATTGCGGCTCCAATTGGCAATAATGCTTTTCTTGGATTGGAAAGTTCTCCTCCAACAATTTCTCTTTTTAATTCAAGTCCAACAACGAAAAAGAAGATAGCCATTAATCCATCGTTTATCCAATGGTGTATGCTATATTCTAAAAAGCTTTTGCCATTAAATTGAAAACCAATTTTGTGTTCAAAGAATTGATGATATGCGTGGGATAATGGCGAATTTGCTAAAATCAAGGCAATTATTACACTTATTCCGAGTACAATTCCTCCAGCTTTTTCGTTTTGTATAAATTTTTGAAGTGGTTTGTTGAGTTTGTCAATAGGATAATTTTTTTGTTCAATCATTACATTTTCTTTTCTTATTTCGAGTTTTCAAAATTACCTTTTTTGAAAGAATTATTTTAGTTAAATCGTCTTTTTTTGCTGACGTTGTTTTGTGGTAGGACGTTGTTTTATACTCTGACTAACGTTTTTGTAATGTACTAAGAATCAATTAATTTCAATTCCAAGGTCTTCATTGGTCAAAGCGAATTTATCGATTTGTTTTTTAATTCTCTTAACCAAACCTAGTTTTCTCTTTTGGTCCAAAAAGAGATAGCCTTCGGGATT
>NZ_BJKB01000049.1 GCF_010725055.1 Gelidibacter japonicus
AAAGAGGTCGTCTAAAAAGTAATTTTTAGACGATTTTCTTTTTGGTTAAGTTTAACTTTGTATGATAGTTTAATATACTAGGTTAAAATAGCGTCAATAAAAAATTGAAAAAGTTGGCTTATATGGTCAAGCTATACTTTTTAAGGTTATGAGCCATTGCAATTAGACCTATTTCGACATTTACCTTGTCGATTCCCCTTAACATAAACCGTTTAAAGTTCATGTTCTGTTTTATATTGCCAAAAACAGCTTCAACATCCCAACAACGTTGTTTTCTTTTAGCAATGCCCTGTTCACTTGTTAAAAGTGTCCTAGCTTGGGATTTCAATCGTATCAGGTTATAGTTACGTTCGATAATTCGATTATATTTAGATTTATGGCAAAGACTTCTTAATGGGCATCCATTACAGTTTTGGGCTTGATACCTATGAAGTTCTTGCCCAAAACCATTTTTTGTTTTCTTTTTATAACTGCCAATATTGGTCATCGCCTGTCCCATGGGGCAATAATAGGTGTCCGTTTCTATGTTGTAGTGCAATTGGTCTGGATGAAAAGGGTTGGTTTTCCCTTTCTTTTTGTCCTGCTGTTCTTTATGGAAGTAATTATATTTTACATAAGCTGTTATTTCTTTGTCTTCCAGGTCGGTATAGTTTTCTTCGCTTCCATAGCCTGCGTCAGCTGTAAGTGTCTCCGGTTTTTCGTTGTAATTCTCAATATGGTCATTGAGGTGGTCTTTTAATGTTGTAGTGTCTGCCGTGGTCTGTGCCAAGGTATAATTGGTGAGGTACTGATTGTTTGTGGAAGCTTGAATGTTATAAGCTGGCTTGAGCTGTCCGTTTTGCATGTGATCATCCTTCATGCGCATAAAAGTGGCATCCGGATCTGTTTTACTGTAGCTGTTCCTTTCTTTTAAAATGGCTTCCTGTTTTTCATATTTGGCCATATTTACTGGCCAATTTTTCTTGGCGTAATTTAGCTTTTGTTTTACTTTTTTGTCTATTTCCCTACCTTGCAGAGCTTCGTTTATTTGGTTGATTGTGGCTTCTATTCTATCAGCATCAATAGCTTCAAAGTCTGGTGTGTTCGGGATGTGCTGCTCGTCTTTATAAACCTTTTCCACATAAGACCATAACTCCTTTAACTGCTTTTTAATACGCTCTTTACTTGTTTTTATGGACTTGCCCCAAACAAAAGTATAACGATTGGCATTGGCCTCAATCTTGGTGCCATCTACAAAGATATCTTTTAGGCTCACAACGCCTTGTTCTACCAAAAGCAATACGACTTGATGGAATATCTTCTTTAGATGCCCCTGTAGGCGTTTCCCCCTAAAATCATTTATGGTATTATGGTCGGGCTTGCTTTGTCCACTGAGCCACATAAAGTGAATGTTCTCGTGCAAGGCCTGTTCTATTTTTCGCGAAGAATAAAGGTTGCGTAAATACGCATAAATAATAACCTTGAGTAACATGCGTGGATGGTAGCTGGAGGTGCCACCACCTTTATAGGTTTTTTCCAATGCACTGATATCTACATTGTCAATAATCATATTTACAATGCGAACGGGATGATTGACAGGAACTAGATCATCATAACTTGGTGGTAAAAGACTTAACTGGTCTTGGTCATAGGTCTTAAAAACTATTTTTCTGCTCATTCTTAAAGTTAAGAATTTACTAGAAAAATTGCAAAAAAAAGACTGCCTTTTCAGA
>NZ_BJKB01000050.1 GCF_010725055.1 Gelidibacter japonicus
AAATTTATTTTATCGCTTCTTTTTTTGGATCTGTTTTGACGAAGCTGATTAGGCTTTACCACAACCTTAAAAGGCATTATTGCACCGTATCCAGCTATTATTGCACGATTCTCCTTTTTATACGGCCAATCTAAGGATTCTTTTCAGGTTCACCGTAAATATTGCAATTGCCCCTTGCATTTGCATGTTTTCAATACCATATGCACAGGCCCTTCCATATCCATGTACATTTTTCAATTCGCTGTTTTTAGCCTCTATTTTATATCTGTGTTTTGCCTTTTCTCGATAATACTCAGTTTCTTGAAAAGTCATTTGTTCTTGGTGCATATCTGATTTTATGGACACGGAATACGTTTTAGTTCTCGCTCCAGGCTTATAACAACCATCTCTTAAGGGGCAGTGCTTACATTTTTCGACATCAAAATAGTAGGTGTCCACCTGGTTCTGTCCAACATTCCTTTTGCCTTGGCGTGCCTTTCGTATGGCCATGTGGCCCGCGGGACATACAAATCTGTCAGCGTCCTTATTGTAATAAAATTTATCTTCGTTTTTTCTAACACCTTGCGTGATCGAAGGATTCAATCTGGCCACAATTTTTATATCCTGTTCCTTGGCCAATAGCAGATTGTCTTTTCCCGAGTAAGCGGCATCGCCGATAATGGCATCTACCTCAATCCCGTTTTCCTGACTGATCCGTAAAAGTTCTGGCAGCTCCGGTCCATCTCCCTTTTCTCCGGAAGTTACTACGGCTGCCGTAATTATACGTTCCTCGGTCATCGCAATGTGTGTTTTGTATCCGAAAAACGAACTATCGGACGATTTATGCCCGGTCTTGGCATCTGCATCTTTGGAGAAGATAAGATTGTCCCTGGTGTCCGCTACCGTTTCCCTTAACAGGTTCAACTTCTCTTTTACCGTAGGGACCGCACTCAGGGCCTGATCGGATTCAATGACTTTCTCGAGCTCTTTACAGTACGCTATTTCCTTTTGCAGATCGTCATCCACATTTTTGGCCGGCATTCGCTCTTTCCAATCCTTATCTATAGTGTAAACTGCTTTGCGCAGGATTTTTGAACGTTCTTTCAATACTTGAACTGCCGAAAATGGATTGGACCTTGATAAAGAATGCGTAGCATCCACTATGATTGATCTTGAGCGGACAATTCCTTTCTCGACAGCTATGGACACTGTTTTTCCTATCAATAGGTTCAACAGATCTGTATCCTTCAAACGCAACTTTCTGAATTTTGTCAGGGAACTGGGGTTGATCACACCTTCCTCCGGAGTCATTCCAAGAAAATACTTGAAGGACATATCATAGCGGGAACGCTCAACAACGTCGACATCTGAGACTGTATAGATTGTTTTCAGCAACAAATACTTGAACATGCGTATCGGACTTTCTGCGTTGCGTCCGTTGTCCAGGCAATATTTGTTTACCAGCTCATCATAGATAAAGGTAAAATCAATTAATTCGTTAATTTTCCTGAGAAGATTATCTTTGGGAACAACCAAGTCATATATATCGGAATACGCACTCAATTGAATCTTTTGCTGCTGTAATAACATATCCAAGTGTTTGTTAATCAGTAAAAAAGATACGAAAAAAGGAGTGAAAACACTACGGTTTACACTCCTTTTTATCTCTTTTTACCCCAATATTTTTAAGGGGACTTTTTCAGTGGCCTC
>NZ_BJKB01000051.1 GCF_010725055.1 Gelidibacter japonicus
TCACGGTCAACACCCTTGCGACTTACTAATGCTTCCAGACGTTACTCCAGCGCATAAGGGACTTGCACCCTCTAAATTAATACCTTACTTTGCAGTAAGGTAAAGATGCCCATACTGGGCACACACAATGTATATAAAAAATAGGCGAAACAGTAGTAAAATCAAGGCTTTTGGCTCGTATCAAACTTTGTGCTTTACCGAAAGTTTAGTGCTTCGAAATCGCCTACTTTTCATATACTAACCGTTGTGTGCAATGAAAAAAAACATTGTGCTATCATTAAAAATTGGAATTGAAAATAATAAATGATCGAATTTTATAACCTACTATCGAATAGAGAAATTTCCATACTGATTTGGTCTTTTGTGATTTTCGCAGTTTTGATTATAAGTTCAAAAGGTAGTTTTGGAAAATTATTAGATGTAATTAAAGCCTTATTTTCCAAGAAATTTATTCCGTTTTACATCACATTCCTCGTTTACTTTTTCATAATCATTTTACTATTAAATAAATTCTCAATATGGGAATTTTCGCTTTATAAGGATTTTATTTATTGGTTTTTAACAACTGGAATAGTTCTCTTTTTCAATGCCAATAATCTGAATACCATCAAAGATTTTGTCAAAGTTATATTGACAGCAACTTCATTAACCATCATACTTGAATTTATTGTTGGATTTTACAACTTTTCGCTTATTTGGGAACTGATATTAATTCCAATTGTAACTTTTATTTCTCTATTATCATTAGTTGCGGAAATGAAAAAAGATGACCCAAATACAAAAGTTGTAGCTAATATTTTAAAAGGCATACTTACAATTATTGGGTTTGGGATTTTAATTTATGGCATTTATCAATTGATAACTAACTATACTGATTTCTTCACATTGAGTAATCTAAAATCTTTTCTACTTCCACCGATTTTCACAATTCTATTTCTACCGCTGATTTATTTTACAGTTCTTTATATTAAGTACGAAAGAGCTTTTATGAACTTGAGACGTTACAAATTTCTTTCAGAAGACAGAAAAAAGAAAATTAGGATTTCGATTTTGAAATATGCTAACATTAATTTTAACTATATTGAGAACGCTAATAAAATAATTGTCTTTAAAAAAAAGGAATTACAAAACGAAACTGACATTAAATCATACTTGCGGAAAAACGTTAAACTGAAACAAAGTGCGTAAATCACTGCACACAATCGAGTAGACGGGTGACGACCTACCGGTCGCCACTGCGCCTCTCACACCACCGTACGTACGGGTCTCGTATACGGCGGTTCGCAAAAAGATGGGTTGAGTTCTAAGTAAACATCGGTCAATGA
>NZ_BJKB01000052.1 GCF_010725055.1 Gelidibacter japonicus
CATTACTGTCCCATTAAAACTTAAAATTGTTCTTTGAAATATTTGAAATTTAGTTGGTTATAGAGGTTTGTCAGCCGAACGGACTTGAAAACATAGCTTTGTTGCCAGATGAATCTGCCAACCTATGTTCCAAGATAAATATGTTTTCGCTCAATTGGTCTCCTTTCTCAACCGGAGCAAGTTCAATCGGATTGTATCCAAGTATAAAGGAGACAAATACGTCAAGCATTTTAGCTGCTGGAACCAGCTGCTTGTTTTAATGTTCGGTCAGCTCTCCAATCGTGAAAGTTTAAGGAGCCTGATTGTCGCCTTAGATGCCCATTACTCCAAATGCTATCATTTGGGAATGGGGAAGAATGTCTCAAGATCATCTTTGGCAAGGGCAAATCAGGACAGGGACTATCATATCTTTGAAGAGTATGCCTATTATCTGGTCAACCAAGCAAGAGAGAAGAAAGCTGTAAGTATCTTCAATCTTGGCGGTAACGTTTATGCTTTCGATTCGACAACGATCGACTTATGTCTTTCCGTGTTTTGGTGGGCAAAGTTCCGTAGGAATAAAGGCGGTATCAAAATACACACACTGTATGATGTGGAAACACAGATTCCTACATTCTTTCACATCACTGAAGCTTCTATGCACGATTCAAAAGCGATGAAAGAGATCCCTTATGAGCCAGATTCTTACTATATATATGATCGAGCCTACAATAATTTTAAGATGCTATATAAGATCCATCAAATAGGAGCTTATTTTGTGATCAGAGCAAAGAGAAATCTTAAGTATAAACCCCTCAAATGGAAACGCAGATTGCCCAAGAACGTGCTTTCTGACCAAACGATCGAATTGACAGGATTTTATCCAAAACAGTATTATCCCGGGTCACTTCGCTTGGTGAGATACTGGGATGAGGAGCAACAACGTGAATTTATCTTTTTGACCAATGCCATTCACATTTCAGCACTACAGGTGGCGGAACTTTATAAAAACCGCTGGCAGGTAGAACTCTTTTTTAAATGGCTAAAGCAACATCTTAAGATCAAGAAATTCTGGGGTACTACCGAAAATGCTGTCCGGATTCAAATCTATGCCGCCATATGTACCTATTGCCTCGTGGCAATTGTTCAGCACGACATGAAACTGGGTAGAAGCACGTATGAAGTGCTACAGATACTAAGTATTTCCCTAACTGATAAAACGAATCTCAGAGAACTTTTCAGCAAAACTAAATTTCAAAATGACAAAGAACGAGATAGCCTTAATGGGCCAAATTTATTTAATTTTTAAAACGTCCCGATTTTAATGGGACACTAGTG
>NZ_BJKB01000053.1 GCF_010725055.1 Gelidibacter japonicus
AGACCTCCCCAGGTAATGGCATCTTCTTTCCCTCGATCCCTGCCGTATCTACACCCATGCACTTTTGTAATCTTAGGGCGTTACAATGATGTGGTTGCTTACCCTTGCATAAATGCCTCAAGGTAAAGATGCCCATACTGGGCACACACAGTGTGTATAAGCAATGGCTTGTCCTTGCCTACTTGGAAAATCCTGCGGATTTTCCAATGGCAAGTACCTGTTTGCAATTGTCCGTGACGAACCACGCCACTGCTCATACACGAAACGTTGTAGGTAAGCTGACAAAACTATGGATTTAAGCAAATTAAATAGTGATGAATTTCTTGAGTATGTGATAAAAGAACACAAGAAAAGAAATACTAAAGAATTTTACGAAACTCAACGTGTCAGAAAAAAGGAAAATGAATTCGTCGTAATGGAATTAAGAAACGCTGGTTTTAAAGTTTCTGACTTATTTGACCTTATTAATTTCAAACAAACTGACTTCGGATATATAAATCTATTGCTCGACCTGTTGGACTCTGAAAAAGTTACTGACCCAATTATCAAAGACGGAATTATAAGAGCAGTAACTGTAAGAAAAGCCAAAGGTATTGCAGAAGAGAAATTGTTAGAATATTACCAAGGTCTTAAAACTGAAAAGGAAAAAGAACTAATTGGTTGGAGTGTTGGAAATTGGTTTGAATACTTATATTCGGATTCATACTTTGACCAAATAAAGAAAATTTCGGCTGACAAGAATAATGGAATATCGAGACAAATGTTTGTTCTTGCACTTGGAAAGACAAAAAAACACAAGGCAGAATCAGAAAAGTTGTTGCTTGAATTGACATTTGAAAATCAAGTAGCTTTACACGCAGTAATTGCTCTTGGAAAATTGAAATTGTCAAATTCGATTGAACGACTAACTGAATTAACAACTGACAAAAATAAAAATATAAAAAAGGAGGCAATTAAAGCGTTGAAAAAAATAATAGCGGAATAAAGCCTACCTACAACAAAGAACTGAGGCAAAAAACAAGGCTTTTCTCCATTAAATTTGACAAATGCGGTCCTGGCATTGTTGAAGTGGAATAAAGCTCCTTCGTCGTTTTATTTCCAATCCAACAATCAA
>NZ_BJKB01000054.1 GCF_010725055.1 Gelidibacter japonicus
ACATAACCCACCAAAAATGTGTCCTCACTTTTGATCATCTGCGGCCCCTGCTCGTAGCGTATTTCTACAAGTTCTCCCAATGGTACTGGATTGCCTTTTTCTACCGGCACATAGATATTCTTAAGATCGTCTGGGTTTGCCCGTAACTCTCGTGGATAGCGAACCCGAACGTCATAACGTTCTCTTCCTTCTACCGTTTGGGTCAATGGCATCCCTCCGACTGCAACTTGTAAAATTTGCTGTACATCTTCTATAGACACTCCATATCGCGCTAAACGGTCTCTTTTAATATCTATTAATAGATAGGGTTTCCCAACAATACGATCAGCAAAAACAGCTTCTACTTTTACGCCTTCGGCATGTTTCAAAATCTCCTCCAGTTCAATTCCAAAGGCTTCAATTTGCCTAAGATCTTGTCCTTTCACTTTAATCCCCATCGGCGCTCGCATTCCAGTTTGCAACATGACCAATCGGGTTTCAATAGGCTGCAATTTTGGAGCGGAGGTGACACCAGGGATTTTAGTTACCCGAACGATTTCATTCCATATATCATCAGGGGATTTTATTTCAGGTCGCCAGTTTCTATAAAATTCACCATCATCATCCGGAATAAGATCTTGATCTTTCACGAAAAACGCATCCTGAGTTTCTGAATTCTCAGTAGACCTATCTTTAGCGGCTTCACTATTTGGATTGAGAGCAAGTCTGCCGTCCTTAAGAATAAATAGCCCATCATTATTCACTTTAAACCTTTGGCGCTTACCATCTTCATTTAGAGCGTATTCCGACTTATAGAGAATGATATTCTCATACATTGCCAATGGCGCTGGGTCAAGTGCCGACTCGGTCCGACCTGCCTTTCCAACAACGGTTTCAATCTCTGGAATGCTCGCCACGGCCATATCCAATTGCTGAAGTACCCGTTTGTTTTCTTCCACGCCAGAGTGGGGCATGGAGGTAGGCATCAACAAAAAGGAACCTTCATTTAAGGAAGGCATAAATTCCTTACCTGTATTTTGCCAAATCA
>NZ_BJKB01000055.1 GCF_010725055.1 Gelidibacter japonicus
AAACGAGATCTAGGTCTCACAGAACTGAACGTGATTTAAGTAGTAAAAGAGCGGGGATTATCAATGTTGCCGAAGTCTAAAAGCTTCACCGTGTATAGTAACCTTACTCCGCTCTTTTGTTCTTTCTAATTAATACTTAAAGTTAACTGATTTATTAAAAATCAAACTTAAGCCGTGTATAGCTCATTGCGGCTGAATTCCTAATCGGAATTCATTGCAATTTGCTATCTTTAGATTACGGCGGAAAATCATAGCTGATTTTCCGCAACGAGCCATACACAATCACGTTGTACATAATTTGAAAAAAATGCAAGAAACAATATTAGAAGCTTTTGAGGAGCTCAAAGCGGAAACACAAAAAATACACTCTGAAGAAACCCTAACTGATTGGAAAAATAAAGCTGTGAATATAATTGTGCGAGTGTACGGAATAGATAGCAAACCTGAAAAACAGATTAATGCTTTAAGCTACACTTGGTATATGGATGGCGGTGACAACACTTCTAAAAGAAAAACCCAAGCGTTTAATCTTATGGATGGACTAATTAAAGAAATAAATCGATTTGGACTTCCTGAAAAAATGATATTGGATAATGATAAAATGAATATCAATATTACTCAAAATACAAATCAATCAACGAAAATAAACTTAAGTCTTATCATTGAAACTATACAAGATGAATTAAATGGTAAGCAACTGAAAGAAATACAAGAAATCATTCAAAGTGAAGAGAATACTGAAAACAAGAAAAATAAAATTGTAGATAAATTAAAAAAGTTTGGATCCGACGTAGCTACAAATATTGTTGCTGGAATTTTGACAAACCCAAATATTTATGGATAAAAAACTATGTACAATAACTAAGTATTCGGCTCGCCGATAGGCCAGAGCTGAATATTGTGTGTGCGCCTAGCATGATCGATAACTATAGGGTGCAAGTCCCGAACACGCCCAAGCAGTGGGAAGTGTTAGCTTAAGGTAAGGGTGTCCATCGCGAGGTGGAATCTGAAGGAAACTGGCGGCAA
>NZ_BJKB01000056.1 GCF_010725055.1 Gelidibacter japonicus
TAACCTGAGTTCGATTAAAAAAGCACGAGTTGATCTGTTTTTACGGTATGATATTTAATACTTGGCTTTTTTGGCAAGAAACTATAGGCAATCAGTCCTGTGATGATATTTACCAAAAAGTTCCCGAAGCTCCTGTGCCTCGAGTGCTCAATTTGGCAGATGTTCTTTAGTTCGTCGTTGACCGTTTCTATGACCGATCGTTTTCTCAGCAATATCTTGTCCGACATTGTCATCAGCGAGTTCTTCATGTTGTTCCTGATGGATGTGATCAGCTGTACGCCATCGATGAATAGCATTTCCATCAGGCTCTTTCCAATGTAGCCCTTGTCGGCGAAGAGCTTTCCATAGATCTTGTCCAGAAAACGTTCATTTTTGAGCGGTTCCCTGTCGTCCACGTTCGCCTGGGTTATGGTAAAGTTCAGTATTTCCCCGCGATCGTTTATGATGATGTGCAGCTTGAAACCGTGGAACCAGCCCATGGTGGAACGCCCCGTAGTGGCGATGCCCTTGAAGACCCTATGGTTGGGGATGCGCTTGTTCTTGCACACCCTTACCGGGGTCGAGTCGATAAAGGAGATGCCCGAGCATTCGCCCAAGCAACAGGACTTAAGGAACAGGGTCATGGCCATCAAGTTCTGTTGCATAAGCTCAGTAAACCTATTGTAGGAGACCGTGTCGGGAAAATCATCTTTCATATGGGTCTTCACGTAGAAAAGATAAAAGTGCTTGAAACACCTGAAACCGCTCAACTGGAAAACAACCGCTATCGTTATTATCTCGCTCTGGGACATAACGGGAGGGCGTTTGGGCTTGTTGCCGATTAGGGATCTATCGATCACTTCGGAATATTCCCTGCAAAATTCATCGACGATACAAAAAATTTCAGTAACTTTAGAGTAGATTATCATGGATAGGTTTTTAGATTAACGAATTAAATTTCAACACTTTAATTTACTAAAAATCTATCTTTTTTTATACAAAAAAATCAAATATTATCAATCGAACTCAGGTT
>NZ_BJKB01000057.1 GCF_010725055.1 Gelidibacter japonicus
ATATCCAATTGCTGAAGTACCCGTTTGTTTTCTTCCACGCCAGAGTGGGGCATGGAGGTAGGCATCAACAAAAAGGAACCTTCATTTAAGGAAGGCATAAATTCCTTACCTGTATTTTGCCAAATCATAATTCCAAAAACAACGATAAGAGCTGGTATAGACAGGAACACTAACTTGTTGCGAAGTGCCCAACCGAGGATACGCGTATAGTAATGCATAAACAACCAGAATACGCCCAAAAGACCAAAACAGATCAATCCAACAAATATAAGGTTCCAGAAGATGCTTTTATCCACGCCAAGTGGGCGCCAGAATTCTGCCAAAAGGAAGACTACAGCCAAGGCCGAAATAAATATATTGATGCTATTGGCCCGCTCGTCAGTTAGTGTTAACCTGTTAGATATTTTAGAAGCAGTCCCTTCATCCTTTAACAGCGCAGTGATACCGAATCCTATTAAGATCAGGCCCAACCAAAACCCAAAAACTATGGCTGCAAGGCCTATGATGACCAATAATCCACTGATTATAGTGGCAGTTACCTTTTTTAAACTTGTTCTTCGGAACAAGTAGGCCGCAAACGGAGGAATCAGAAATAGCGCCACGATAAATGATGCGGCGATAGCCATGGTTTTGGTAAAGGCCAAGGGTCTGAATAATTTGCCTTCCGCACCGATCATTGTGAACACTGGAACAAAACTGATGATGGTTGTTAATACTGCAGTAAGAATAGCACTTGAAACTTCGGCACTTCCCTCGTAGACCACTGTGTTAATCGATTTTTTAATCCCCGTCAGGCTATAGCGTTCTTTTTCTTCATCGAGATGTCGGATGATAT
>NZ_BJKB01000058.1 GCF_010725055.1 Gelidibacter japonicus
AAGCGACTGCAAACTGCAGACTGTGGACTGCCAAAAGATACTTTGGGGGATTAGCTCAGCTGGCTAGAGCGCCTGCCTTGCACGCAGGAGGTCATCGGTTCGACTCCGATATTCTCCACTATCTCTGAGAAGATAGAACAAAGAAAAAAGACAATAGACTTGGTCTATCCTCTATTCTCTCTGTTCTTTTCTCTCAAGGAAAACGTTCATTGACATATTGAAAAAAGATACATAAAAAAATATTACGGGTATATTCTTCGGAATATATCAAGTAACACGTAGTCGTTCCCGGTTTACGAGCTAGGGGATGGCTGCAAACTCATTAAAAGACAAAAAGTACAATAAGCTACATAAGAGCGTATGGGGAATGCCTAGGCTCTCAGAGGCGATGAAGGACGTGATAAGCTGCGAAAAGCTGCGGGGACTGGCACATACAGATCGATCCGCAGATATCCGAATGGGGCAACCCACCATATTGAAGATATGGTACCCGCCATTGGCGGGGGCAAACCCGGAGAACTGAAACATCTAAGTACCCGGAGGAGAAGAAAACAAAAGTGATTCCGTAAGTAGTGGCGAGCGAACGCGGAGTAGCCCAAACCGGCATTGTTACGGCAATGTCGGGGTTATAGGACCACATCATTCGAAGCAGGATGAACCAGAACCCTTTGGAAAGAGGGGCCATAGACGGTGATAGCCCGGTATGGGTAAGGACTGCATAGATAGTGGTATCCTGAGTAGTGCGGGG
>NZ_BJKB01000059.1 GCF_010725055.1 Gelidibacter japonicus
AATCCTCCCTATTCCGAAGCATTGACTTCTCCCGCTAACGTTAGCGAAAAAATCCTGAAAATTCCGTAAACTTGTATAGCTCTATGCAAGGCCGATTTTCAAACTGTTGCATAAAAGCACGGGCGCAATCCTGGTTGAGATGTTTGCGATGACTTCAGTGGCGGTGCCGATTTATCGGCAACCCCGTTCAGAATATTTACTCTGCCAAAAGCACATCTCCTTAGAGTGTTTTTTTAAAAAACTTAGAGGTATGGAACAAGATGTAATTTCAATGGAAATCATCAATCCCAAAGCTGCGGGCATTGATGTGGGCAGCCGTTCCCATTGGGCGGCCGTGGGACAGTCCGAACAGGACATCAAAGAGTACGGGGTCTTCAACGAAGACCTTTTTGCACTGGCGGACTGGTTCGATCTGCACGGGATCAAGACCATTGCCATGGAGAGCACAGGGACCTATTGGCAAAGCCTCTATGCCGTTCTGTTGTCCAGAGGTTTTCATGTGATACTTTGCAATGGCAAGTTCACCAAGAACATCAAGGGCAAAAAAACAGACGTAAAGGATTGCCAATGGATCCAAAAACTGCACAGTCTCGGACTGTTATCGGGAAGCTTTCTGCCCGACGGGGAGACAGAACAGTTAAGGACATATTGCAGGCACAGGTCGAACCTGATCCACTCCAGTGCCTCCACTTCCAAAAAGATGCAAAAGTACCTGCGCCTTTTGAACCTGCGCCTT
>NZ_BJKB01000060.1 GCF_010725055.1 Gelidibacter japonicus
TTTTTCCGGATGCAATCTATGGTCATAGTCATTGGCATTCCAAAGTTGAAAGTTTACTACCTCCTCGTTTCTCACGGTTCCGCCACAATCAATGAAATGCTTTGTGATTTTTCCAACTTCTGTTACGTGAAAGTGGCTGGGTACTAGTTCCCCATTTGGCAATTGGAATGCAATTCTGTCCAGTTTATTCAATTTGTTTTTAATTTCTGATAACTTCATTTCTTTATGATTTGTTTATTGCGATTTAACGATGAATTAGATGAAAAAATTTAGCAACAATCTGCTTTAGGAATGTCCTGATCTAAAAATTGATGCATTAACATTTTCATTTTAGTCCAGTTTTCAATGTCTATACAATAGCAGACTTTGACACCTTCCACTGTTCCTTTAATTAGTCCTAAGGTTTTTAATTCTTTTAAATGTTGTGATATAGTAGGCTGGGCAAGACCAATTTCTTCGGATAAATCTCCACAATAACAAGCATCTATCTTAAATAACTGTTGTAAAATAGCCACTCTGGCAGGATGTCCAAAAACTTTTGCAATTAACGCAATTTCTTTTTGCTGATCTGTGTACATAGTTTTATCTACTCATTGTTTAATTGCAATAATACGATTAATGTTTGAGTTAGCAAATCTTTTTTAAAGTGTTGATAGAAATTGATAATATTTTATTGGAAATGGTTTTTTGGAAAAGGTTTTTTGGAAAAGGAAATATTTTTGGTGTAGGGGTCGTT
>NZ_BJKB01000061.1 GCF_010725055.1 Gelidibacter japonicus
AACACCCTTGCGACTTACTAATGCTTCCAGACGTTACTCCAGCGCATAAGGGACTTGCACCCTCTAAATTAATACCTTACTTTGCAGTAAGGTAAAGATGCCCATACTGGGCACACACACCGTATATAAAAAATAATGGCGAAGTTGCCAGCCCAAAATTGGCGCACAAAACAAAACACAATGTTTAACCCGAAAAGTAATTGCAAGAAATCCCTTACTTTTCATACACATAAACGTTACCCACAAGCTAAAATAACGACCCCTACACCAAAAATATTTCCTTTTCCAAAAAACCTTTTCCAAAAAACCATTTCCAATAAAATATTATCAATTTCTATCAACACTTTAAAAAAGATTTGCTAACTCAAACATTAATCGTATTATTGCAATTAAACAATGAGTAGATAAAAATATGTACACAGATCAGCAAAAAGAAATTGCGTTAATTGCAAAAGTTTTTGGACATCCTGCCAGAGTGGCTATTTTACAACAGTTATTTAAGATAGATGCTTGTTATTGTGGAGATTTAT